>CAXPYI010000001.1:0-52668 GCA_964221315.1 Leeuwenhoekiella palythoae
CGTATTCCAAGGTAAAAAACAAGTTTTTTTCAATAACTTGTAGCTGCTATATTGACGAATGGTGTCCCTCTTTTGATCACGGCAAAGCTGCGTGCTAAAATCTTGTTTCTAACATTGTTTAAGGCAATCATTTTATGCTTTCCTTCCTCTAGTTTTCTATGGTAATAATTCTTTAGTTCCTGGTCTGACTGTATGGCCGAGACCGCAGCCATACTAAGCAGTGTCTTCATTTTCCTATCGCCTATGTAATGGCTTTGTTTGCGCCGCCTGACCGAACTCCCTGAACTATGCTCAAATGGTGCTATTCCACAATAACTTGAAAACCTGCGCCAGTTGTCAAATTTCATGAAATTACCGGTATGATAAAGCAATTGGCAGCTCAGTATCAACCCTACACCTTTTACCGATCTCAACAGCTTATAGTTGTCATAAAGGAAATCATCTGTTTTCAATAGCTCCTGCATTCTTTTCTCTATGCCCAATACCTGTTTGTCAAGATGCTTTATGCATCGTTGCAGTGCCTTGCAGCAAATGTCGGTAGAGGGACTGGACAACAAATGTCTTTGCTCTTTCAAGGTAGATTTCAGGCCACTGCGGTCTCTTACCAATTGATCCCTCAAGGCCAATAGCCTTCCGAGCTCTTGAAACTCCTTTGGCTTTATCTCACTGGGCACCAGCTCCTCTCTATACATCCAGCCAAATCGAGCTATCATATAAGAATCCAGCTTATCGGTCTTCTCCCTGGTAAGTCCGGTGCTGCGCTTTATGCGCATAGGGCTTTCCTCTACGTAAGCCAGTCCGTTTGATGACAGGAACACGGATAGCTTTAAGGAATAATTTCCTGTATTCTCAAAACAGAAAAAGTAACTCCCGGGTTCTAACTGGGCATCGACCCATTTGACCATCTCGCCATATCCTTTCCCATCATTTGAAAACACTGAATGTTCATTGCTGTGGTACAATGTAACATCTAGGGTGTTTTTTGATACATCTATACCGATTACTTCTCTTAAATTTTTCATACTTTTAAAAATCAATGATTATTGATGCCGGCAACTATTTCCTTTATTGAGCCATTGTGGCTAAGTATTCCAAGTAGTTCAGCTAAGCATCTTACAAAGAGGCTGAGAGGACTATTACGTCTAATAGGTATTGCCTAGAGACCGTTAAAGTTCTCCTCTCATCTCTTGTTAAATCTAATAATATCAAAGTAAAGGAGACCGTTGGCAAACATTATGAAAAAAATAAAGATATTTATATTAGCTACTTTCCTTTTAATGGCTGGATTCTGCCTAGGCCAGGTAAAAAATGATTCATTAACTTTTAATGACTTTAATAACAGGTCTTTTGAATTCATAGAATATGTGCAGTCAAGCGATAACTTTAAAGACTTTAGCAACTGGTACGAAAATGATACAAACGAAAAAGTTTTGAAAACGTTATCGAGGTTAAAGGAGATTAGTAAAAACTATCCAGATGGTGTGGAGATTACTGTCATTGCATACGGTAAGATTCCAAAGAAAAACAAGCCATTGGAAATTATCTACAATCTAAAGGACATAGAGTTAAATAATGAATTTGGAGTACTTTTAAATTATTGTGATGACGGTAACTTATTAATTGATCAAATTGACTCTATAAAATTGACAGAATTGCTTAAAGATACTTTGAGAAACCCACTACCAATGCCACCGAAAAATAAAAACAAATAACATTTGCCAACAATGAACTAAGCTAAATGCCAAGTTTTTTTAATTTAATTTCTTGCATACTTCTGACAACACAAAATAAAAAGACCATCCTCACAGATGGTCTTTTCAATTTTATATAAAGTGTCTGTTCTTAGAACATCTCTCTACCAGAGAAGTGAAACGCACCTTCAATAGCAGCGTTGTCATCACTATCACTGCCGTGTACAGCGTTTTCTCCAATAGAAGCTGCATATAACTTACGGATAGTACCTTCTGCAGCATCCGCAGGGTTTGTAGCACCAATTAAGGTTCTAAAATCCTCAACAGCGTTGTCTTTTTCCAAAATCGCTGCAACGATTGGGCCACGAGTCATATACTCAACCAATTCACCAAAGAATGGGCGCTCCTTGTGGATACCATAAAATTCCTCAGCATCTGCCTTAGTCATTTGAGTTAACTTCATTGCTACGATTCTAAATCCTGAAGCCGTAATTTTTTCTAATATTGCGCCAATGTGTCCTTTTTCAACAGCATCTGGCTTTAACATTGTAAATGTTCTGTTAGTTGCCATGTGTAATTTTTTAATTGTTCTCCTTCGCAAAAAACGCTTCTGCGAATTGAGGTGCAAAAGTAATGCATTTCTTTAATTTATCAAGCCAAGCCAATAATTAATGGTTAATGTTTAATAATAAGTTAACAAAGTAGCTAGTGAGTCTTCCGTCAGTTCGAGTGAATTTTAGTTGCGTTAGCAAGTAAAATTTGTATCGAGAACATTTTTGGTAACATGGCTTCTCGATACAATCCTTCATACTTCAGGATCACTCGAAGTGACGTAAGAAATAAAAATCATACCTCTATCGTCAGTTCGAGTGAATTTTATGACGTTAGGAATAAAATTTGTATCGAGAACTATTTCGACAACAAGACTTCTCGATACAATCCTTCATACTTCGGGATTACTCGAAGTGACGCTGTTTTGTCATTCCTGCGACTTGTACCGAGCTTGTCGAAGTGAGGCAGGCATCCACTCTACAGCCTATCATTTAGATTCTGCATCACACTTCGACTGCGCTCAATGGGACAGTGCGGAACGACAATGATTCTTAATTTCATATTAAAAAGGTTTTCAAAAACACTAAAAATCGTAAATTCGCCTCCTATGATTAAAACTCAGATTCCTGAAATAAAAGCCTTATTGGGTACGCCAAAAAACATCGTTATTGTGCCTCACAAAAATCCTGATGGTGATGCCATGGGTTCTACCTTAGGTCTATACCATTATTTAAAACTTTATGAGCACCAAGCAACGGTTATTGCCCCAAACGATTATCCCGAATTCTTAAAGTGGCTGCCAGGAGACGACACCGTGTTGAATTTTGAAACACAAGCAGAAGACTGCCAAACCTTAATTACAGAAGCTGATCTTATCTTTACATTGGATTTCAATTCGTTTAGTAGAGTTGGCGGTATGTCAGAAGCTTTGGAAAATTCCGATGCAACAAAAATTATGATCGACCATCATCAGCAACCAGATGATTATGCCAAATACACCTACTCAGATGTAAACATGTCATCAACTTGCGAAATGGTGTACAATTTTATAGAAATGCTTGGTGATGACAATAAAATCAATGCAACTATAGCGACGTGTTTATATGTGGGCATCATGACAGACACTGGTTCTTTTAGATTTCCATCAACCACAAGTAGGACACACGAAGTTGTCGGCCATTTAATCGATAAGGGAGCTGACAATGCTCAAATCCATAATAATGTCTTTGACACCAATAGTTATAGTCGTTTACAATTGTTGGGTAGAGCGATGCAAAATCTAAAGGTAATTCCTGAATTGCATACGGCTTACATTACGCTATCACAAGCAGAATTAGACGAGTTCAACTTTAAAAAAGGAGATACAGAAGGGTTCGTTAATTATGGACTTTCTTTAAAAGGTATTGTTTTTGCAGCCATTTTTATAGAAAACCATCAGGAAGATATAGTAAAAATATCCTTGCGTAGTAAAGGTTCTTTTTCTGTTAATCAGTTCGCAAGGGCTTATTTCAATGGTGGAGGCCATGATAATGCCGCTGGAGGACGCAGCGAAGCGTCTTTAGAGGCAACAGTTGATAAATTTATTAGTATATTACCGCAATATAAAGAAGAATTGTCCCAGTCGCTCGATGCGCATTAAACCATTCATTATGAAAAACCTACACATCATAATCATAACATTGTTGCTGTGTTTTGGCTGTAAATCGCCCGAAGCCAGAATGCCAGAAACAGTGCAGTCTGGTTCTTTTCTAAAAGAATCTGCAGAGCGCAACAAAAAGCTGAATGAGAAAGAGAAAAAACTTATTCAAAAAATCATAAAAAACAATCCAGATAAGGTATATATCGCTTCTGAAAGTGGTTTTTGGTATTACTATAACACTAAGGTAGAAGGTGATACCATTCAGCCAGAATTTGGAGATATTGTAGATTTTGAGTTCAAAGTGTCAGACATCAATGGCAATGAAATCTACGAGGAACAATCCAAGACTTACGTTATGGATAAGCAAGAACTGTTTACTGGTCTTCGCGAAGGATTAAAACTTATGAAACCAGAAGAAAGCATAACATTTATATTTCCATCCCAAAAAGCCTATGGCTATTACGGTGATGACAATAAAATTGGAACAAACATTCCTTTAATTTGTGAAGTAACATTAAATACAATAACCCAAGAAAATGATTAAAAAAGCACTTACAGCATTCGTTGTATTAGTTGTATTGGCAAATATCTCTTGCCAAGAAAAATATCCAGATTTAGAAAATGGGCTTTATGCCGAAATTATAACCTCTAAAGGTACCATGGTAGCAAAACTGTACCATGATAAAGTACCTGTAACTGTAGCTAATTTTGTGGCTCTTGCTGAGGGCAACCATCCGATGGTTGAAGAAAAATACAAAGGAAAACCTTTCTATGATGGCCTTACTTTTCACAGAGTTATAGA
This sequence comes from Leeuwenhoekiella palythoae, assembly GCA_964221315.1. Taxonomy (GTDB): domain Bacteria; phylum Bacteroidota; class Bacteroidia; order Flavobacteriales; family Flavobacteriaceae; genus Winogradskyella; species Winogradskyella palythoae_A. Next base: position 4,685 of record CAXPYI010000001.1, read on the forward strand.
TAATTTTATGATTCAAGGAGGTGACCCACAAGGCGACGGTAGAGGGCATCCTGGTTATAGATTTGCAGCGGATTTTAGTCCAGAACTCAAACATGATAAACCAGGTATCCTATCCATGGCCAACAGTGGTGGCATAAATACCAATGGTAGTCAATTTTTTATTACTGAAGCGCCATATCAAAGAGGAGATTTCTATGATGCCAATGGAAACTTAAAACCTTGTGACCAAGGTGGTGTAAGTTGTCATGCCGTTTTTGGTGAATTGGTAAAAGGGTTGGAAGTGCAAGATTCAATTTCGAATGTAGAAGTTGTTGACCCTAGGGCAAGAAATCATAAGCCTGTTGAAGATGTATTGATAACTAAAGTAAACATTATAAGAAAGGGTAACGAAGCAAAGTTCTTTGATGCACCACAGGTTTTTGAAGAAGAAATGCCAAAGGTTGAAGCGGAATTTAAGACGGTTAGAGACGAGGCCAAAAAGGAAGCTGAAGAACTGGCTAGAGAGGCCAAAGAAGATTGGTTGAAGAAAAACGAAGCTATGGACGGTCGCCGTATCGATTCGCCAACGGGTATGGCGATGATTTTTACCCACGAAGGCAATGGTGTAAAACCTAATCCTTCTCAACAGGTAAATATTAACTGTGCTGGTTATTTTGAAGATGGCACTTTATTCTGGACAACGTGGAAAGAGGTCGCAGAGAAAAACGGAAAGTACAATGAGCGACAAGCCGAGCAATACAAACCTTTTCCTAAGCCTTACAATGAATCTGCTGGACTTATAGCTGGTTTCAGGGAAGCCATGCTAAATATGAAAATAGGTGATAAAGCCAGAGTATTTATACCATATTATTTGGGCTATGGCGAATCTGGATATGGAATGATACCACCAAGAACTAATTTAGTTTTTGACATTGAATTGACGAGTATTGCTGAATAAGCAAACAACACTAAAAATAAAAAAGGCAGCTATTAAGCTGCCTTTTTTATTTTCTAACTTATATCTTAATGTTGAGATACTGAAACAAGTTCAGCATGACATATACCATTTAATCTTTCTTCGGAATATTTTTCAAGATTTCTATAACAAACTCCCAATATTTTTGAGCCGATGAAATCTGCGCACGCTCATCTGGTGAATGTGCTCCCTTAATATTTGGCCCAAAACTAATCATATCCATATCTGGATAATTCTGACCAAGAATACCACATTCCAAACCAGCATGGCAAGCTGCTACATGAGGCTTTTCTCCATTATTCAAACGTTCGTAAATGGGTATCATGACCTTTAAAATATCGGAATCCATATTGGGTTGCCAACCAGGGTATTCACCTGAAAATTCAACATTACAACCAGCCAATTCAAACGTAGCACGTAGTGCATTCGCCAAATCCATTTTAGAAGACTCAACCGAACTACGGGTTAGGCATCCAATTTTTATTTCACCGTCTTTTACAATTACCCTTGCAATATTATTCGATGTTTCCACCAAATCAGAAATATCAGCACTCATACGATACACGCCGTTATGAGCTGCATAAATAGCGTTCACGATTTGCACTTGGGCATCAAAGGGCATTACATTTTTTGGGAATTCCGTTTCGGAAAACACTATTTTAAGATCTGGCTCCATGGTTTTAAATTCCTTCTTAATGGTTTCTGATAGTGCGTTTAAAAGATTCATTAATAAGTCTTCCTTATCTGCCCTAAACACAACTGTAGCCACACTTTCCCTTGGAATAGCATTACGTAAACTGCCGCCATCAATTTGAGCAATCTTCACATCTTCAATAACAGCATACAACAAACGGTTCATAATTTTGTTGGCATTACCCAATCCTTCATGTATCTGCATACCAGAATGTCCTCCTTGCAAACCTTTCACCACCATCTTAATGGCTTTGTTACCATCACTTGCAATCGGCTCCTCGATATAATTCCCAGTTGCTGTCACATCCACACCACCAGCACACCCTACTCCTATTTCATCATCTTCCTCTGTATCTAAATTCAAAAGAATATCGCCTTTTAGCAGACCACCTTTTAGTCCCATGGCACCTGTCATACCTGTTTCCTCATCTATGGTAAATAAGGCTTCTAAATCTGGATGGGCAATACTATCGCTCTCTAAAATTGCCATTATTGTAGCAACTCCCAAACCATTGTCAGCTCCAAGAGTTGTCCCCTTGGCCTTTACCCAATCTCCATCTACAAACATCTCAATACCTTGCGTATCAAAATCGAAAACCGTATCATTATTTTTCTGGTGTACCATATCTAAATGCGACTGCATCACAATAGGTTTTAGATCTTCCATACCTTTGGTAGCTGGTTTTCTGATGATAACATTCCCTACTTCATCCTCAATGGTTTCCAATCCTAAATTTTTTCCAAAATCCTTCATAAATTTTATAACGCGTTCTTCTTTTTTAGAAGGTCTTGGAACGGCATTTAAATCTGCGAATTTATTCCAAAGTGCTTTGGGTTCTAGGTTTCTTATGTCAGTATTCATATTAATTCATCTTTTAGGGTTGTAAAATTACAAAATCGTCTTTTGAATTCACGTTCATTCGGAACTTGTTTCAGAATCTTTAATGTTTTAGTTTAAATATGATTTTGCGACGAAAATATATGATAAACTCATTGTGCATTTTGATAAAATTCGTCAATTCGAGTGGATTTTATGATTGAAAATGAGTAAAACCAGTATCGAGAATAGAATTTTTTACTTTAAAAAGGTTCTCGATACAATTTTTCGCACCTCAAAATCATTCGAACTGACGCTAACTATGATTTTGAAATCAAAATGCACAATGGGTATGATAAGATTTTTCCTATTTTTGAGACATGCTGAAAAACAAAAAATTTATTATAACACTTTTTCTGATTGTTCAGGTTTTGTTTATTTCAGTAGTTAAAAATTACCCTGACTTTATAGAACAGTTTTACAGCAACGGCATTTACGTTTACATTTCTAAATTAATGCGTTACACATTTGGCTGGATTCCTTTTTCTGTGGGCGACATTTTCTATACGCTAGCAGGAATTTACGCAATTAGATGGTTGATATTAAGTCGAAAACGAATAATAAAAAATACCATTGACTGGCTATTGGATATAGGTGCTACTGTCTCCATAGCCTACTTTGCTTTTCACGTATTGTGGGCCTTTAATTATTACAGGCAACCTTTATACGAGTCCTTAAATCTTGAGGCAGATTATACCACAGAACAACTAGTCGCTTTTACCAACCGACTTATTGAAAAGTCAAATGGCCTACACAACCAACTTGCTAATAACGATTCCACAAAAGTTGAAATGCCATTCACCAAAAGTGAGGTGTTCCATAAAGTTAGGAATGGATACGAAGCGCTTTCGGAGGAATATCCTCATTTATTTTATGAACCGAAAAGTATAAAAAAATCACTCTATAGTACGGCTTTGACTTATATGGGTTTTTCGGGATACCTTAATCCATTTACAAATGAAGCTCAGGTCAATGGCTTGATACCGACTTACAAATTCCCCACAACATCATGTCACGAAGCGGCACACCAATTGGGTTTCGCTGCTGAGAATGAAGCCAATTTTATTGGTAGTTTAGCCGCCATACACAATGATGATATTTATTTTAAATATTCAGGATATACGTTTGCACTGCGGTATTGTCTCGCTGAAATTTTTAGAAGAGACAAAGATATTTACTATGAGATACTAGCTACTGTAAATTTGGGTATTATTAAAAATTATCAAGAAGTTGAAAGTTTCTGGAAATCCTACGAAAACCCTTTAGAGCCCATATTTGCTGACACTTATGATAGCTTTCTTAAAGTTAACAACCAAACGGATGGTATGAAAAGCTATAGCTACGTTGTTGCGCTTTTAGTGAACTATTATGAAGATCGAAATCTGTAAAAGTTAAAATATTATAATTCAATTTCTGTTTTGGTGATTATGCCTATATTTAAAACTCTAACAAAACGCATCAACTTTATGATAAAAACACATTTACGGCTGCTCATTTTCATGTGCAGTTTTTCATTATTTGCACAAGACTACTTTCCCACTAATAGTGGAGTAAAAACAACCGAGTCTAATTATACTGCATTAACAAATGCTACAATTATTGTATCACCAACAGAGACCATCGAAAATGCAACTTTGCTTATAAAAGATGGTAAAGTGGTTAGTGTTGGCAAGTCGGTAAAACTTCCTAAGAACACCACCAAAATTGATCTCACAGGAAAAACAATTTATCCTTCATTTATCGATATGTATACCACATTTGGTATTAAAAAACCAGAACGTGGTGGCAATGGCCCTCGTTACAGTGCAAGTCGTAGTGGATTTTACTGGAACGATCACGTAATGCCAGAACAAGATGTTATGGCCAGTTTTAAGTACGATGCCAAAGCTGCTTCCGAGTTACATCAACTAGGGTTTGGAGTGGTAAACACTCATATTCCAGATGGAATCGTTAGAGGAACCGGTGCACTTATCGCCCTTAATAATGATGCTGATAATTCCATGCGTGTCGTAGATGGAGAGACAACTCAGCATTTTTCATTTAGCAAAAGTGTAAAATCACGTCAGGCATATCCATCTTCTATTATGGGAAGCATGGCATTGCTACGCCAAATGTACGATGATGCCGAATGGTATGCCGCAGGCAATATTGATACCAAAGATTTATCACTCGAAGCATTAAACGGTAATAAAAACCTACTTCAAATTTTTGAAGCTGGTAGTAGAGCAAACGTAATGCGAGCAGATAAAGTTGGAGATGCCTACAATATCCAATACGCGATTCTTGGAGGTGGCGATGAATACGAGCGTATTGACGAGATTAAAGCCACAAATGCTACGTTGATTCTCCCAATCGATTTTAGAGCAGCTTATGATGTTGAAAATGCATTCTTAGCGTCCACACTTTCATTAAGTGATATGCGTGCTTGGAATCAAGAGCCTCACAACCCAAGGTTATTGGCTGAAAATGGAGTTCAATTTGCATTAACAACACATGGTCTTAAATCCAAAAAATCGTTTAAGTCTAATCTTATGAAGGCGATTGAAAACGGGCTGTCAAAACAAAAGGCTTTAGAGGCTTTAACAACGATTCCTGCCAATTTATTAGGTAAATCTGATGAGATTGGAACCTTGAAAAAAGGAAATTATGCCAACTTCTTAATCACTTCAGGAGATATTTTCGACAAAGACACCAAACTCTATGAAAACTGGGTACAAGGTAACGCTAACGTTATTGAGGATATGAATGTGAAAGATATTGATGGCGACTACAACTTTAAACTTGCTGGCGAAGATTACAAGCTTTCAATTTCAGGCAGTACAAGTAAGCCAAATGCTAAATTGGAAAGCGGAGATAAGAACCTAGGTACTAAAATGAGTTATGCTGATGATTGGGTGAATTTAACTTTTAAAACAGCAGACAGTACCAAAAAGGAATTTATAAGAATTGTTGCCAATACTTCAACTGGTAATACTTTAAATGGCAAGGCCATTATGCCCAATGGCATTGAATTGTCATTTTATGCCAGTAAAGAAGATAAAGAAGCAGAAGAAAAAAATAAGGATAAAAAGGATGTGGATTCCAATTCGGAAGACGCTTTTATGAGTCCTATCACCTATCCAAATTTAGCCTTTGGTTTTACCGAAAAACCTAAGTCAGAGAACTTACTATTTAAAAATGCTACGGTTTGGACCAATGAAGAAGACGGTGTATTAGAAAATACTGACATCCTAATAAAGAACGGTAAAATATCTAAAATTGGGAAAAATATTTCTGACAGTAATGCAAAAGTTATTGACGCCACAGGTAAACATATTACTGCCGGAATCATTGATGAACATTCGCATATTGCAGCAGCATCAATCAACGAAGGTGGTCAAAACTCATCTGCAGAAGTAACCATAGAAGATGTTATAGATGATGAGGACATTGATATCTATCGAAATCTTGCTGGTGGAGTCACATCAATTCAAATCTTGCATGGCTCGGCAAATCCTATTGGAGGTCGCTCTGCGATCATCAAATTAAAATGGGGAGAAGCTGCAGACGATTTAGTGTATGATGATTCCCCTAAGTTTATAAAGTTTGCTTTAGGGGAAAATGTTAAGCAATCGCGATCTAGTAGCAATGAACGTTTCCCTCAGTCTAGAATGGGAGTTGAGCAGGTATTTATGGATTACTTTTCTAGAGCAAAAGCTTATGACGAAACTAAAAAGAGTGGTAAACCTTACCGTAAGGATACGGAAATGGAAGTCTTAGCTGAAATCCTGAACAAAGAGCGTTTTATCTCGTGTCACTCATACGTACAGAGCGAAATTAATATGCTGATGAAAGTTGCTGAAAAATTCGACTTTAACATCAATACATTTACACACATCCTTGAGGGTTATAAAGTTGCCGACAAAATGAAAGATCATGGTGTTGGCGGTTCTACCTTCAGCGATTGGTGGGCTTACAAGTACGAGGTTAATGATGCCATACCGTATAATGCTACCATAATGCACAATGCTGGTGTTACAGTGGCAATTAATAGTGATGATGCCGAAATGTCTCGTCGCTTGAACCAAGAAGCAGCTAAATCAATTAAATATGGAGGAGTTAGCGAAGAGGAGGCCTTAAAATTTGTGACGTTGAATCCTGCAAAGCTTTTACATTTAGATAATCGTGTTGGGAGTCTTAAAGTTGGTAAAGATGCAGACGTAGTGCTATGGTCTGACCACCCATTATCCATTTATGCTAAAGCTGAAAAAACCATTATTGAAGGCGTGACTTACTTTGATATTGAGCGCGACAGACAAATGCGCGAAGCTGTTAAGAAGGAGAAGAATGAACTAATTAACCTTATGCTTCAAGATAAGAATAAAGGCTTAAAAACACAGCCCGTAAAAAAGAAAGAAAAGCAATTATTGCATTGCGATTCAATGGACAATGAAGAATCAACACACAATCACCACTAAAATTTTAAAGCATGAAGACATTACATAAAATAACTATCATTTTGGTTTTGTTGTGTGTAACATTAAGTTTTGCACAGCAAACACCTGCACCAAAGCAATCAAAAACAATCGCAATTGTTGGTGCAACTGCACATATTGGTAATGGTGAAGTCATTGATAATAGCATCATCATTATGGAAGACGGAAAGCTAAAAACCGTTGCCGATGCATTGACCTCTAAAATCGATATGACATCCATGGAAGTCATTGATGCCAAAGATAAACACGTATATCCTGGCTTTATCGTTTCTAATGGCACTTTAGGATTGGTAGAAGTTGATGCTGTAAAAGCCTCGGATGATCTATCTGAAATGGGAACTTACAATCCGCACATAAGAAGTATCATAGCATACAATGCTGAATCTAAGATAGTAGAATCCATGCGACCTAACGGAGTATTGCTTGGTCAGGTTGTACCAAGAGGTGGCCGAATTGCAGGCACATCATCCATTGTACAATATGATGCTTGGAACTGGGAAGATGCCGCCATTAAAACCGATAATGGTATACATATTAACTGGCCGAGTAGTTTTAGTAGAGGTCGTTGGTGGTTGGGCGAAGATCCTGGTTTAAAACCAAATGAGGATTATCCAAAGCAGGTTAAAGAGTTGGCAGACTATTTTAACAATTCTAGAAGCTACAATAATGGCAATAAAACTGAACGCCATTTACCATACGAAGCTATGGCTGGTTTATTTGATGGTTCAAAGCACTTATACATAAATGCTGATGATGAAAAAGGTATTACTGATGCTGTAAACTTTGCTAAATCACAAGGAGTTTCAAAAATTACTATCGTAGGCGGTTATCAAGCAGGAAATGTGGCAGATTTTTTAAAGCAAAATAATGTTTCTGTTATGTTGCATCGTGTACATACAAGACCACAGCTCGAAGACCATGATTATGACTATACCTTTAAGCAAGCTAAAAAATTAGTTGATGCTGGTGTCTTAGTTGCTTTGGAAACCAGTGGACAGATGGAACGTATGAATTCGCGTAATTTACCATTCTATGCTGGCACGACTGTAGCTTATGGGTTAACAAAGGAGCAAGCCTTACAATTAATAACGCAAAATGCTGCAAAAATTATGGGAATTGATGATATGTATGGCACCTTAGAAGTTGGGAAAAGTGCGACCTTATTTATCAGTGAAGGTGATGCCTTGGATATGCGCACCAATAAGCTGACACATGCCTTTATCAACGGTAGAAATGTAAGTTTAGAAACACATCAAACCGAGCTTTATAAGCGGTATTCAAATAAGTATACTAAAGGGAATTAATTTTTCTTTTAGTGGAAAATATTATATCTGCCATATTAGAATTTCTAGCGGAAGTTTTTAGAAGTAATACTAGAATTTCAATAGTTGTTACAATTCTATTAATTATTTGTTTTATAATAGTACTGTTCTAGTACAATTGATTTAATTTTCCAATATAGACTTAAAAAAAGCGAGCCAATTGGCTCGCTTTTTATTTCTTGTCATTCTGAGCAAAGTGAAGAATCTCACAATATAATTTTGAGATTGCCACGCTTCGCTCGTAATGACATTAACTTAATTATCACTCTATAACTTTTGCGGTTTCAGGTTTTGAAAACATTGATTGATCTGGTGCATCTTCAGAAAGTATAATGTCTTTAAACTCTACTGTATTTCGTTTTTCTGTTGGTTGATTATTTTCGTACTTATACCAATCTACGCTTTTAGGTACTACTAATCCGTTTACGGTTTGCCAGTTATTATAGCGAATAAAATGAAAGTCTTTACTCTTTTCGCCTTTCCCAAAAGTAACCGTATAGGCCAACCATTGCATTTGTCCTGTTTCATCATCATAGTAGATAATGTATTGATCATCTGGTGAGACTCCAATTCCGGCTTCATAGGAAATTAAAATGCCTGGATACATTTTTCCATCAAAGACCAAGGGCTCAGTATCTTCATAAATAATGCCATCATCTCCAACAATAAAAGGCATGGTATAGAAATACATCATCAATCCTTTGTAAAACCAAGGTCTGCCTTTGTATTCTTTACCATTTTTTTCATTTACCCATAGGTTTTGCCCATCATAACCTAGTGTATAAGTTGGTGTTTCAATACGTTCGGCTCTAGTTTTTAAATGCGTAGTAGTCACTTCCTTTCCATCAGGCTTTTCCATCGTAAAAGACAAGGTTTGCATTTTGTTCCATTGGTCAATGCCTCCATGTGCCTCAAAAACTTTGGTTATGGTATCAGGATAGATACTTGTGGTAATGTCTTCTTTAGAGACCTCATCTACAACCGTAGATTCTGGTTTTGTTTCGTTTTTACAAGCAGAAATCAATACTGACAATAAAAATATTAATGCTATTTTTTTCATGGTATGGTTTTTATTAGTTCTTGTGTTTGACGTTTAATCTACACTAAAATTACATTACTTTTGTTTTATCATGACAAAACTCATCACCAGTCCACAAAACACGTTGATCAAACAGCTTGTTCAGCTTAAGGATAAATCCCGTGAGCGTAGAAAAGCCAACCAGTTCTTAATAGAAGGTAAACGAGAGTTATCACTTGCCATAAAAGGCGGTTATAAGATTAAAACACTGTTGTTTTTTCCAGATCTGTTTTCAGAAAGTGAAGCTAAGGCCATGTCTCAATATGGTATTGATATTGTTGAAATATCAAAAGAAGTATTTCAAAAGTTAGCTCATCGCGACACTACAGAAGGAGTTATTGCAGTTGTTAATAGCAAAACACATCTGCTTGAAGACTTAAAACTCGCCAACAAAAACCCTTTAATTTTGGTTGCCGAAGCACCAGAAAAACCAGGCAATGTTGGTGCTTTATTAAGAACTGCTGATGCTTCTAATGTAGATGCTGTGATTATTGCCAATCCTAAGTCTGACTTGTACAACCCAAATATTATTCGCTCTAGTGTAGGATGCGTCTTTACTACCGAAATTGCCATGGCAAGCACTGCCGAAGCTATTGATTTTTTAAAGCATTATAATTTTAATATTTTTTCGGCTATTCTGCAAGAATCAGAGCCTTATCATAAGCAAAATTACACTTTACAAACAGCTATAGTTGTTGGCGCAGAAGCTACAGGTCTAACTCAAGAATGGCGTGAAGCTGCAACGCAAAACATTAGTATACCAATGCAAGGTAATATCGATTCTATGAATGTTTCCGTTGCCGCAGGAATTCTTATTTTTGAAGCCAAACGACAACGAGACTTTAAATGAAATGGATAACGTCAGTTCGAGTGATTTTCGAAGTATGAGAAAATCGTATCGAGAACATCATAAGCGAAAGCTTCTCAACACAAAATTCTAAGGGAATTTTACTTGAAGTGACAAAACTCAACATATATAAAAAACTCAATGACAGCCCAAACCCTTTTCTACATCATCATAGCAATTATCATCATCAACTTCATCAAGGACAAGATCCTCGATGCCATAAATGCCAAACATTACAATGACCCAATTCCTAAAGAGTTAAACGATGTTTATGATGAAGAAGAATACAAAAAATCGCAAGCGTATAAAGCGACCAACTATAGATTTGGAATTTGGACATCCTTGTTTTCACTAGTATTAACGTTAGGATTTTTATTTTTAGATGGCTTTGAATATGTAGATAATATTGCCAGAAGTTATTCTGATAATCCGATTAATATTGGTCTCATTTTCTTTGGCATTATTATGATTACAAGTGATATTATAACAACTCCATTTGCTTACTACAAAACTTTTGTAATTGAAGAACGTTTTGGATTTAATAAAACCACCAAAAAGACATTTGTACTAGACAAGCTAAAAGGACTGTTAATGATGACAATAATTGGTGGAGGTATTATTGCCTTGATTATCTGGTTTTATAAAATTACCGGAAATCAATTTTGGCTCTATGCCTGGGGAATTGTAACGGTTTTTACGGTGTTTATGAATATGTTTTATTCCCGATTAATCGTGCCCCTTTTCAATAAACAAACTCCTTTAAAAGATGGCGAATTACGTAACAAAATTTCAAATTACGCAGAATCCGTTGGGTTTAGCCTCAGTAAAATCTTTATCATTGATGGTTCTAAACGTAGTACCAAAGCCAATGCTTATTTTTCTGGCTTTGGAAGCGAAAAGCGCGTTACGCTTTACGACACTTTGGTAAATGATTTAGAAGATGAGGAAATCGTTGCTGTTTTAGCACATGAAGTTGGCCATTATAAACGCAACCACATTATTTTTAATTTGGTGACCTCCGTCCTACTTACAGGATTGACCCTTTATGTTTTATCGGTTTTCATTTCCAATCCATTATTATCTAATGCAATTGGTGTTGAGACTCCAAGTTTCCATGTTGGGTTGATTGCTTTTGGTTTACTCTACTCACCTATTTCGGAACTTACGGGTTTAATAATGAACTACGTCTCTCGTGTGTTTGAATATCAAGCAGACGATTACGCCAAAAATACCTACAAAGCAGAACCTCTAATTACCTCATTAAAAAAGCTGTCTAAAAACAGCTTAAGTAATCTTACGCCTCACAAAGCTTATGTTTTTATGCATTATTCCCATCCTACGTTATTAGATCGTATCATAAATCTTCAAAAACAATAAAATGAATACGGATATTTGGTTCTTTTTAATTATTGGCTTTTTAGGATTACTTCTGCCTTGGCTAAAAAAATTCGAGCAATTTCAGATAATCAATGTTCCAATGGTAGCTGTTGTTGTAGGCATATTTTGTTATGTATTACCCATAGATTTGCCTGTACCAGACCCAATAAAATATAATGACCAAATATTAAAACTAACAGAAATTACTGTTATTATTAGTATCATGGGAGCTGGCCTAAAACTGAATCATAAGTTTTCGCTTAAAAACTATCGCATTCCATTATTATTAGTAGGTGTCACTATGATTGGGTGCATTATTTCCGTCTCACTTCTAGGTTTTTGGATTGGGCTTGTACCTGCGTCTGCAATACTCTTGGCTGCAGTATTTGCTCCTACAGATCCGGTTTTAGCTGGTGATGTACAAGTAGATATCGAAGAAACCAGTGAAGAAGAACATCCCGTGCAATACAACTTGACCGTAGAAGCAGGTATTAATGACGGTATGGCGTTCCCCTTTACCTGGTTGGCCATTTTAGTAGCAATCAATGGCTTTACTACCACAGAATGGATAACGGATTGGCTACTGTTTGACGTGCTATACAGAATCGCATTGGGCATTATTATTGGATTTATTACGGGGCGCATAATTGCATGGTTATTCTTTGAATTACCAGACAGGGTTAAGCTAGCCCCAAAACGTCTTGGGTTTTTGGCCATTGCTATTACCTTTTTTATTTATGGTGCTACAGAAGCAGCACACGCCTACGGTTTTATTGCTGTTTTCGTATCCGCGGTCACCATAAGACAGTTTGAAAAACAGCATGAATTTCATAAAGAAATGCACGATGTTGTTGCTCAGGTAGAACTCTTTTTAATTACTGTTATATTGGTTTTTTTAGGCGGCTATATTGCAACATACCAGTTCAGAGAACTCACAATGCCATTAGTTTTGCTCAGCTTAGGATTTATATTGATTATTAGGCCTGTGTTCGGCTTACTGCCGACCATAAAATCTAAAATCATTTGGAAAGAGCGTTGGTCGATAGCGTTTTTGGGAATTAAAGGAATCGGATCTTTCTTTTATCTTGCCTTTGCCTTAAGTAAAGTTGACTTTCCCCAAAAAGAAACACTCTGGGATGTCGTTGCCTTCATAGTACTTTTATCAATAATAATCCATAGATCCATTGGATACTTCGTCAAAAAAAACTTACCATAGTATCTACCCAGTTCATAACTCCTACAAAAATCATTTGTAAGTAAAAAACTTTTAGAATCTAAAGCAGAATAAGCAATTCTATTTACAAATTGTTTGCAGCTATTGCTTCTAAATAGCATCATAAAATTGATATAATTTAACACTAAAGTACGAATTAAATCATATCGTAATGTGTGCAATGCCAAAACGAGTAAATATGTTAATTTTTTGTTTAATTCTTAATTCTATCCAATAATCTCTACAACAATCTCTATTTTTGTTTAACTTTATTTATAATTTATTAAACAAAATAACTGATGAAGAAAATTTTATTAAAATGGTATCCTGTCATTTTGGCGTTCATATGTCTATTATACTCAGTAGGTTTGGGATTGTCTGGGATGAAAGAAGAAGCACAGTATTCGGCCCACTGGCCAGCAACAATATTGCTATTTGCAATAGCGATTAGACAAAGAAGAACAACATGAATCCAGGGTTTTTAATTATCGGTGCAATAATCTTTTCTATTTATTTGTATTTCATGTTTTTGAACATTTATCTGGCAAACAAAAAACAGAAAGAAGAAAATTATCCTAATTTGTCTGATGAAGACATTTTAGAGGCCTACGAAGACAATAATAAATAAAAGACAATTATTGGTTTTTTAGATAGGAGACTAAGCTTTATAAGAATCAAAATTTAGTTGTAAACCCATTGTTCTTTTCATCTAGTTTGATTACTTTAGTTCTATGACTGAAGAGGCCATAGAAATAGAAAACAAAGCCATTGCTAAAGCTTACAAGCAATTACTTAAGGTAAGCTACCAGACCTTAACGGAAGACGATAAGAAAATGATTCGTCATGCCTTTGAGGTGGCTCTCGATGCGCATAAAGATCAACGACGCAAATCCGGTGAGGCCTATATTTTTCACCCTATAGCTGTGGCAAAAATCGTGGCGCAGGAAATAGGTTTGGATGCCACATCCATAGCCGCAGCTCTGCTTCACGATGTGGTAGAGGACAATCCAAATTACACCCTTGCAGATATTGAGCAATTATTCGGTGAGACCGTAGCCAGAATTGTAGATGGACTCACAAAAATCTCTTCATTGGATACAGAAATGGATGTTTCGCTTCAGGCGGAGAATTTCCGTAAAATGCTATTGACGCTTAACGATGATGTAAGAGTTATCATCATTAAAATAGCTGACCGTTTACACAACATGCAAACGATGGACTCTATGCGACCAGACAAACAAGTGAAGATCGCATCAGAAACCTTATACATTTATGCACCTCTTGCCCATAGAATAGGACTTTATAATATTAAGACTGAGCTTGAAGATTTAGGTCTTAAATATACTGAACCCGAAGTATACAGTGACATTGCAGAAAAGATGCAAGAAAGTAAGGAGGAACAGGACGCCTATATAAAATCATTTTCACAGGTCATTGAAAAATCCTTAAATAAAGAAGGTCTTAACTACGAAATTAAAGGCCGGCCAAAATCCATTTTCAGTATTAGACGAAAAATGGTAAAACAAGGCGTATCTTTTGACGAGGTCTATGATAAGTTTGCCGTCCGTATCATCTACAAATCGGATTTAGAAAACGAAAAATTTATTGCTTGGAAAATTTACTCTGTAGTTACCGATCACTTCACACCAAACCCTATTAGGCTACGTGATTGGATTTCGTCACCAAAATCAACAGGCTACGAAGCATTGCATATCACAGTTGTCGGTCCAAAAAGCCGTTGGGTAGAAGTTCAGATTCGTAGTGAGCGTATGAACGAAATTGCAGAAAAAGGTTATGCAGCCCATTATAAATACAAAAATGCTGACGATAAAGAAGATAATTTAGACCTGTGGATCAACAGGCTACAAGAGGCTTTGGAGAATAATGAAGCCGATGCTGTGGATTTTGTAGAGCAATTCAAGCTCAATTTATATTCAAAAGAGATTTTTGTATTCTCTCCAAAAGGTGATCTTAAGTCACTACCAAAAGGTGCTACACCTCTCGATTTTGCGTTTAGCATCCATACCGAAGTTGGTATGCAAACCCGTGGAGCCAAAGTCAACGGTAAATTAGTACCACTGAGCCACGAGCTTAAAAGTGGTGACCGTGTAGAAATCCTAACGTCTGAAAATGCCAAGCCAAACGTTAACTGGTTAGATTATGCAACTACTGCAAGGGCACGTAGCAAGATTAAATCTGCGCTGAATGCGCACACCAAGGAAATTGCTGAAGAGGGCAAAGAGATTCTAAGACGTAAGCTGAAGCAGCTCAAAATAACCTTAAACGAAAAATCGATAAACGAGCTTGTCAATTACTTTAAGTTAAAGACGTCCTTGGATTTATTTTATCGTGTAGGCATCGGCACCATTGACAATCCCAAACTCAAGGCTTTTGCTTCATCTCGAAGTAACGCTTTTATGAGCTATATCAAAAACCGAATCCGAAAGCCAGATGTACCAAAGGACATTGATAAAGACGAAATAACGTCCAAATACGATATGTTGGTTTTTGGCAAGGAGGAGGACCGTCTTAACTATTCATTGGCCAACTGTTGCAACCCAATTCCTGGTGATAAAGTATTTGGATTTGTCACCATAAATGATGGTATAAAAGTACACAAGAAGAATTGTCCAAATGCCGTTAGTCTTCAATCCAATTATGCATACAGAATTATGCCTGCCAAATGGATCGATTCTTCGCAACGCACTTATACATCACATATCAAATTATCTGGAATAGATAATCTGGGCTTGGTAAACGAAATTACAAGATTGATTTCTGAAAACCTTCATGTAAATATGAAAAGCATCAGTTTTTCGAGTGATGATGGCATCTTTAGTGGAGACATCACTGTTGAAGTAAAAAACCAGACCATGTTAAAAAACCTTATGGATAAACTTAAAAAAATCAACGGTATCGACAAGGTGACAAGAGTTTAAAAGTTCGTAATCATAAAAATTTATGATTTAAAGCAAGTAGTGTTTTGCAGTATGAGAGATTGTAAAGTTTTTCTTGAAAACTTGTTCATTTCTTTCATTTTTAATGTAAAATTAAATTCCGCTTATCCTATAAAATTATGTAAATTTGCTCCTTATTATGAATGCAACAACAGAAGAAAGTAATCAGGAAATTGTAAAGCGTGTTTTTACGCAATTCCTTGAAGACAAAGGCCATAGAAAAACGCCAGAACGTTATGCCATACTTCAAGAAATCTATGATAGTGAAGAACATTTTGATATAGAATCCCTTTATATTAAAATGAAAAACAAAAATTATCGCGTAAGTAGAGCCACGCTATACAATACCATAGAGTTGTTGTTAGAATGCGCATTGGTTCGCAAACACCAATTTGGACAAAGCCAAGCCCATTACGAGAAATCTTATTTCGATAAGCAACACGATCATGTGATACTTACCGATACAGGTGAGGTTATTGAGTTCTGCGACCCACGCATTCAATCCATCAAAAAAACCATTGAAGAGGTTTTTGATATTGAGATAACTAATCATTCACTATACTTTTACGGTAACCGTAAAAAAGACGACTAACTAATTTTATAAAATGGCAGTAGATTTACTACTAGGACTACAATGGGGAGATGAAGGCAAAGGAAAAATTGTCGATGTATTTACCTCAAAATACGATATTATTGCACGCTTTCAAGGTGGCCCAAATGCTGGACACACTTTAGTTTTTAACGGCAGAAAGCATGTTTTACACACCATTCCTTCCGGAATTTTTCACGACAATACGATAAACCTTGTTGGAAACGGAGTGGTCATAGATCCTGTGATTTTTAAAAAAGAATTAGATAAACTAGATGAACAAAATGTTGACTATAAAACATCCCTCTGTATATCGCGTAAGGCACATATTATTTTACCTACGCATCGCTTATTGGATGCTGCGAGTGAAGCTTCAAAAGGCAAAGCGAAAATAGGTTCTACGCTAAAAGGTATTGGACCAACCTATATGGACAAAACCGGAAGAAATGGAATCCGTGTTGGTGACATTGAATTGGCAGACTGGAAAGAAAAGTACAGGGCTTTAGCCAATAAGCACGAAGCGATGATAGACTTCTACAACGTGGATATTCAATATGATTTAAAGGATTTGGAAACCGATTTCTTTGAAGCTATTGAAACCTTAAAATCTTTAAAGTTTATTGATTCTGAAGAGTTTATCCATCAAGCACAAGCCTCAGGAAAATCTATTTTGGCAGAAGGTGCTCAAGGCTCTCTGTTGGATATTGATTTTGGCACTTATCCGTTCGTTACCTCTTCAAACACTACTGCAGCGGGTGCATGTACTGGTTTAGGTGTTGCACCAAATCAAATTGGTGATGTATTCGGAATTTTTAAAGCCTATACCACTCGTGTTGGCTCCGGTCCTTTTCCTACTGAACTTTTTGATAAAGATGGAGAAACCATGGCGCGTGTTGGTCACGAATTTGGCGCAACCACAGGAAGACCTAGACGTTGCGGTTGGTTAGATTTAGTAGCATTGCGCTATGCGTGCCAAGTAAATGGTGTCACACAACTCATAATGATGAAGGGCGATGTACTTTCGGGCTTTAAAACCTTAAAAGTTTGTACAGCTTACAAATACAAAGGAGAAACTATTCATCATTTGCCTTATAATATTGAAGAAGAGAATGTGACTCCGATCTATACCGAAGTGAAAGGATGGGCTGAGGATTTGACTGGTATGACTGAGTCTACGCAATTACCAAAAGAGTTTAACGAGTACGTAGAGTTTTTGGAGAATGAACTTAATATTCCAATCACTATTGTATCTGTTGGACCAGATCGTAAGCAAACGATTGTTAGAAAAACGATCTAGTTTTTTAATTTTTTAGATTCTGTTAAAAAAACTGTTAACCCATACTAAAGCAATTACGATAATTGTTACATTGTAAAAAACATATGGTTTTGAATAGTTTTAAGACGGTACTTTTTGCGATTCTTTTTTGTATTTCGGTAGTTAGTTTTGCCCAAGAAAAGCAAACCATTACCATTAAATACTCTGGAATAACGGTATCAGAGGAAGACATTGAAGACGGTGCATTGGTATTTCTTCGTGACGACTCGCAACAAGTACATTTTGTACATAAGGGTGTAAACATGTGGTGCGACAAGGCCATATACTACCAAGACCAGGATTATATTGAGGCCTTTAGCAATGTAAATATGAAACAAGGCGACTCTATTGATATGGTCGCCAAGTATTTGGAATACAGCGGAAAAACACAATTAGCATTTGCGCAAGGCGATGTGGTATTAACAGAGCCGCAATCCGTATTAACAACAGATAAATTACACTATGATAGAACACGTCAACTCGCCTACTATGATACTAAAGGTAAGGTTGTTAGAGATTCTTCAGGTACCATTACAAGCCAGATCGGTCGCTATTACATGAACGCCAAAAAGTATCAGTTTACCCAAGATGTGGTATTGGTAAATCCAGACTATACATTAAATACTGAGCGTCTCGATTTCTTTCCAGATAACGGTCATGCCTATTTATTTGGACCATCAACCATTGTTGGTGAAAAAAGCAAAATATATACTGAGCGCGGCTTTTATGATACCAAAACCAATATTGGTCACTTTCAACGCAATGCCAAAATAGATTATGAAAACAGAACCATAATTGGCGATAGTCTGTATTTTGACCGAAATAAAAGTTTCGCCTCTGCTACCAACAACATCAAGATTACCGACACCATAAACAATAGTGTCATTAAAGGACATTATGCCGAAGTTTGGCGCGATAAGGATTCTACTTTCATCACTAAGCGTGCATTAGCAATAACGGTACAAGAAAAAGATTCCGTTTACCTCCATGCAGACACACTTATGGTTACAGGCAAGGAAGAGAACAGAATTACTAGAGCTTACTATAATGCTAGACTGTATAAAAGTGATTTGGCTGGTAAGGCGGACTCAATTCATGTTAACCATAAAACAGGGTTAACCCAAATGATTAATCTCAGTCGTTTTAGCTCAACCGATGCTTTTGCCACAAAACGCAAACCAGTACTTTGGAATCTAGGCAACCAAATGACAGGTGATACTATTCATCTCATTTCTAATGTCGAAACTGAAAAGTTAGATTCCCTAAAAGTCTTTAACAATGCATTTTTAGTGAGCAAGGATACGATTAGTGAAGATGGCTATAATCAAATTAAAGGGCAAAGACTTATCGGTTTGTTCAGAGACAATGAACTCTACAACGTAGATATTATTAAAAATGCTGAAACGATTCGATACATGCGTAATGAAGAAAATGAATTGATTGGCATTCAAAAATCAAAATCAGGAAGCATCAATATTCAAATTGTAGAACAAGCTATTGAAGAAGTTCGGTTTATCAATCAAATAGATGGTAATATTTTTCCTGAATCCGATTTTCCGAGAAGTGGTAGGCGACTCAGAGGTTTTGATTGGAGAGGTGAAGAACGACCAATGTCTGTAGAAGATTTATTTAAAGATGACCCTCCGTTAGAGCTGCCAAAAATAAAAGGGCTCGAGGATTATGTGCCTCCAGAAGATTTTATAGACGACAGTGCTGCCGAGCGGATAGAAGAAGCTGGCAAAGACACGCCTAACAAGCCTAACAAAGCTGCGCGCAACTTACCTAAAAAGACAACTGTTATGCCTTCTAAACCTAAGGTGAAACAAGTTGACACATCAAAAGAAGTGGAAGAAAAAGAAGGTCAATAATTGCAAGGCGATTTTTTAAAATATCAGGCACAAACCACACCACATCCTTTGGCTATGGAAGTTAGTCACGCAAAGGGCTCTTACATTTATGACAAAAATGGTAAAGCATATCTCGATTTTGTTGCTGGAGTATCGGCTTGCACTTTGGGGCATTCTCATCCAAAAGTTGTTAAGGCCACAAAAGCTCAACTAGATAAATATCTGCATGTGATGGTTTATGGAGAATATATCCAAGAGCCTGCACTAGAATTGTCCAAACTTTTAGCAAGGCATTTGCCCGCACCATTAGAGACAACATACTTGGTCAACTCTGGTACAGAAGCCATTGAGGGAAGTCTAAAGCTCGCTAGGCGTTATACAGGTAGAAGCGAAATCATTGCAGCCAAAAACGCCTATCATGGCAATACTTTGGGCTCGTTGAGCCTTATGGACTTTGAAGAACGTAAAAAACCTTTTCTTCCTCTTATCCCAGATGTAAAACATATCACATTTAATTCTGAAAGCGATTTACGACTGATCACAAAAAAGACAGCCGCTGTTATTTTAGAAACCATACAAGGTGGTGCTGGTTTTATTGAACCCAAAAACAATTATCTTAGTAAAGTCCAAAAACGCTGCAACGATGTTGGAGCTGTTTTTATACTTGACGAAATTCAACCAGGAATAGGACGTACAGGAAAGCTCTTCGGTTTTGAACATTACAACTGCCGTCCAGATATCGTAGTAACAGGAAAAGGTTTGGGAGGTGGCTTACCTATTGGCGCATTTACCGCTTCTAAGGAAATGATGTTAACCTTAAGCGATAATCCAAAATTAGGTCATATCACTACTTTTGGTGGCAATCCTGTAATCGCTGCTGCCGCTTTGGCAACTTTAAAAGAAGTTACAGAATCAGACCTTATGAAAGAAGCTTTTGAAAAAGAGCAACTAATTAGAGAACATCTACAGCACAAACATATAAAAGAAGTTAGGGGTCGTGGCTTAATGCTAGCAGCAATAGTTGAAAATACAGAGGTAACCAATACCGTTATTTTACGTGCACAAGAGCAAGGATTGATTCTATTTTGGTTACTTTTTGAACCAAAAGCCATTAGAATAACACCTCCACTCACGATTTCTGATGAAGAAATCATTAAAGGTTGCAAGGTGATAACTTCAATTTTAGATTCCTTGTAACTTTATTTCAAACAATTTAACATATTGATTTTCATGACTAAAACTATCAATTATATAAAGCTATGTTTTAATGTTAATTAATTTGTTAAAAACATTAGTTCAAAAATCGACGAAGTGCAAACGATAACTGTAATTTTATTTCAGTGAATCATTAAACCGCTTATGAATTACAGTCACGAAGACGAAAACTTTCCGCTTACCAGATTTGAATCCATGTTAAAGACAAATGACATTTTGTTTTTTGATTCGAGCGAATTTGAAAATATCATCCACCACTATCTCGAAAATGGTAAAATTGCTTTAGCTAAACGAGCAATAAAACTTGGTCTTGAACAGCACCCTACCTCAATCAATTTAAGATTATTTCAGGTTGAAATCCTAGTAATTGAAAATAAATTCTCAGAGGCTGATGACATTTTAGATACGCTTCATAATTTAGAGCCAACAAATGAGGAGATTTTTATTCAAAAAGCGAACGTGCTTTCCAAACAAGATGAGCATCAAAAAGCCATAGACACCTTGCTTATTGCTATTGATATGTCCACAACTCCATCGGATGATGCTGACCTCTACGCGTTGGTCGGTATGGAATACTTGTTTTTAGATCAGTTTGAAAATGCCTTGATTTACTTCAAAAAGTGCTTAGAGACAGACACTTCAGATTATTCTGCACTTCATAATGTGGTTTACTGTTACGATTTCTTGGATAAGAACGAGGAAGCAATTGCGTACCTAAATGAGTTCTTAGATGGCAATCCTTATTGTGAAGTAGCATGGCATCAATTAGGACGTCAATACTTTAACATAAAAGATTATGCAAAAGCCAATGCGGCTTTTGATTTTGCAATTATATCAGACGATACATTCGTTGGTGCATATTTAGAAAAAGGCAAAGTTTTAGAAAAATTAAAACTCTACAATGAGGCCATTGAAAACTACAAAATAACATTAGCCATAGATGAACCTACATCCTTTGCTCTTTTGCGAATTGGCTATTGCTACGAGAAGCTCGGCAATGAAGATATGGCGCTACAGTTTTTTAAAAAAACGGTTGATGAAGATGCACTCTTGGACAAGGGTTGGATAGCCATTACCAAGTTTTACATGAAACGCTTAAACTATCAAAAGGCTTTGCACTACATCAACAAAGCTATAAATATTGATGGTGAAAATGTTTTGTATTGGAAACTTTTTGCTACCATAAACAAGAGACTAAACTTTCTTGAAGAAGCAGAAATTGGTTATAAGCGTACCATAGAACTCGGTAATTACGAGCTGGAAACATGGTTAGACAGATCTGACATCTTGATTGCATTGGGAGAGTATGATGCTGCTATCTATAATTTATTGCAAGGTGCAGAGTTTTACCCTGAAAATGCTGAGATAGAATACAGACTCGGTGGCTTATATTTTACGGTATACCAAACTGAAGAAGGCCGCTTTCATCTTAAAAATGCTGTAAGACTTAATCCAGACTACAATTTTATCATTTTTGAGCTGTTTCCAAAACTGAACGACAAGCCTTTGGTGAAGGCTATAATTTCAGAATCTAAAAAGACTTCGAACTAAAAAAATCCATACCTTAGCGTTTCTTATATTTTAGGAAATGAGAAGACGTTTTATAGACTATTTAATTATAGCTTGTAAAGGTATTGCAATGGGAGCCGCAGATGCAGTTCCCGGAGTTTCGGGTGGAACCATCGCCTTTATCTCTGGCATTTATGAAGAGCTGATAACTACAATCAGTAACATTAAGACATCACTAATAACCGTATGGAGAAAAGAAGGATTTAAGGCCTTTTGGAAAGCAGCAAACGGTAGTTTTCTTTTAGCTTTACTAACAGGTATTATTGTCAGCTTTGTAACGTTTATGCGACTTGCCAAATATCTGTTAGAACATCATCCTGTTTTGATTTGGTCTTTCTTTTTTGGGCTTATTGTTGCCAGTATCTATTATGTTGCCAGGCAGATTACAAGGTGGAGAATTTTAACGCTAGTTGCTATTATAGTTGGTGCATTAATCGCTTATTATATTACCACCTTACCCTCTATGGGTAATAGTGACAACAGTTTCTTTTTGTTTTTTGCTGGAGCAATAGCCATTTGCGCAATGATCCTTCCAGGTATTTCCGGATCATTTATTTTAGTAATTCTTGGTGCCTACAAAACACTAAGTGATGCCATACACGATTTTGATTTTAAGCGTTTGGCGATTTTTGCAGTGGGTGCTGTCGTAGGCCTATTATCCTTCAGTAGAATATTAAAGTGGCTTTTCAAAAACTATCATAATGCAACTTTGGCATTGTTATCTGGCTTTATCGTTGGCTCACTCAATAAAGTTTGGCCTTGGAAACGCGTGCTTTCATGGAGAACAGATTCCGAAGGTCTTAAAGTTCCATTTAAGGAAGAAAGCGTTTGGCCAACTGATTTTAACGGAGATCCACAGGTATTGTATGCCATTGCTCTAATGCTTATCGGATTTTTTACCATTTTAGTTTTAGAGCGTTTAGGAAGTCAAAAAAACAAACTCTAATGCAAAGCACCAGAACTTTTAAAGATCGTGTCTTTTTGGTCATTAAAGGTCTGGCTATGGGAGCTGCCAACAAAGTTCCAGGTGTCTCTGGTGGTGTTGTGGCATTTGTAGCTGGCTTTTACGAAGAGTTTATATATTCACTACAACGCGTCAACAAAACTGCTTTTAAACTATTTTTTAACGGACGTTTCAAGAGTTTTTATCGCTATATCAATGGTAAGTTTTTAGGCTTACTTTT
Source organism: Leeuwenhoekiella palythoae (assembly GCA_964221315.1). Lineage (GTDB taxonomy): Bacteria > Bacteroidota > Bacteroidia > Flavobacteriales > Flavobacteriaceae > Winogradskyella > Winogradskyella palythoae_A. The sequence goes on from CAXPYI010000001.1 coordinate 28,198, forward strand.
CTTTGGTATGGTCGTCAGCTACTTTAGTGTGTCTAAAATTCTAGATTACTTTATTGATAATTATGAGCTTAATGTATGGAGTACGTTCTTCGGAATGATTCTGGGTTCCATCTACTATATCAGTAAGGATTTTAAAGCCTGGAACAGAACAACAATTACGGCATTAATTCTCGGAACAGCAGTTGGTATCAGCATCAGTTTTTTAGATCCAGCTACGGAAAACGACAACCTCTGGTTTGTGTTTTTCTGTGGCATCATTAGTGTTTCTGGTATGACACTTCCCGGTTTTTCCGGTTCGTTCATTCTTATTTTATTAGGAAACTATGTGTTACTCTTGGTAGATTCCGTAAATGCTTTATACGACACTATTGCAGATGTATTCTCCGGAAATTTTGAATTTATTAAAAATGAAGCCAGAATGCGTATGCTCAAAGTTCTTGGTGTATTTACATTTGGCTCGATCACTGGCTTAGTTACCTTTTCTCATCTATTAAATTATATTTTAAAACATTATAAAAATATCACCTTAGCCACTATAGTAGGGTTTATTATAGGTTCGCTAGGCGTGGTTTGGCCTTGGAAGGAAACCATTTACAAAACAAATGACAATGGCAGCTACATTTTGGATTCCACTGGAAAACAAATCGTTAAAAATTACCAGCGCTTTTTCCCTGAAGCCTCTACCGAAACTTATATTGCAATTGCTTATATTGCCCTAGGAATCCTCATTGTATTGGGATTGGAATGGTATGGACAACGCACAAGACAAATCAAAATATAAGTTTGGGTTGGTAGGACGTGATATTTCCTATTCATTTTCAAGAGGTTATTTTGCCGATAAATTTGAGAATGAAGACTTACCATATACTTACGTTAATTTCGATTTGCAGTCCATTGAAGAACTTGATGATATCATCAAAAACACGCCCAATTTAAAAGGGCTAAATGTTACCATTCCGTACAAAGAAGATGTGATGCCATTGTTGGATGACCTCAACAAACGTGCTCGCAAGATTGGTGCAGTAAACACCATCAGAATCACACGCTACCAGAAATTAATCGGCTACAATACAGATTATTATGGTTTTAAAAACTCATTAAAGCCCTATCTAAAAAAACATCACAAACATGCTTTAATCCTTGGCACGGGTGGAGCATCAAAAGCAATTGCCCACGCACTTAAAAAGCTCAAAATTCAATATGATTACGTATCGCGTTCTGAAAAAGAGGGAGTTAAATTCTTGTATTCAGATTTAACGGATGATATTATTTCGTCATACACAATAATCATTAATTGTACACCAATAGGCACATTTCCAAACGTTAATGAATGTCCTGATATTCCTTACGATGCTATTACAGAAAAGCACATTCTCTATGATCTTATCTATAATCCTGAGCAAACTAAATTTTTGAGTTGTGGCGATATTAAGGGAGCAACTACGATTAATGGATTGGAAATGCTAGAGCTACAAGCTGAAAAATCCTGGGAAATCTGGAATAAGTAGTTAGGGCTTGAAAAGGTTTAGAATCAATCACAAAATTCGAGTTATAACCAACTAACAGATAAGGGGAACAAAGCTCATCATTCATTTCCTTTGTAGTTCAAGGAGTTGTTACTATCTTTAACCTCCTATAAAATTATTGACTTATGTCTGAGAATGATAACCTGCTAAATGCAGATGGAAAAACTGAAGTAGAAAACGAAGTAACTACTCCAAAAGAAGAAACAACTCCCGAAGTTGAAAAAAAAGTAGAAAGTGTATCTGAAACTGAAGCTGAAACTAAAGCCGAAATTGAAAGTGAATCCACTGACGATAAAACTTCAGAAAAAAATGATGAAGCTGAGTCTGAAACTGAGGCATCTAAAGACGACAAGCACGTTGATGAAATAGACGCTGAAAATGCCGAGGATGCCGAAGATGATTCTAATGTAGAGCGTCACGATGTTGAGGAAAAAGACTATCACGCCATGTCTATGCAAGCTTTGGCAACGGAATTAAATCGATTGTTAAAGCACCATAAAATTCAGACGATATCTAAACAAGTCAATCAAATAAAAGCTGAGTTCAATGCTAAATTCAGTGAATTGCTTGAAGAGAAAAAAGAAGAATTTATTGAAGATGGTGGCAACGAAATAGATTTTTATTACACCAACGATACCAAAAAACTTTTCAATCAGCTATATAAGGATTACAAGCAATCCATCAGTTCTTACTACAAAGAACGTGAGCAAAACCTAAAGCAAAATCTAGAGAACAGACTAGCCATTATCGAAGAGATAAAGGGCTTGCTTACCGTTGAGGAAAATATGGGCACCACGTATAAAACCTTCAAGGAATTACAGGAAAAATGGCGTAATGCTGGCCCAATACCAAGAGATAAGTACAATAATGCTTGGAACACCTACCATCATCACGTAGAACGTTTTTACGACTTCTTGCATCTCAATAACGATTTGCGCGACATGGATTTTAAGCACAACTACGAGCAAAAGCTAAAAATCATTGAGCGTGCTGAGGAATTAGCCCAAGATGATAACGTAAATCGTGCTTTTAGAGAACTACAGGTGTTGCACAAAATGTGGAAAGAAGAGCTTGGCCCAGTAGCAAAGGAACACAGAGAAGATATTTGGGAACGCTTTAGCAAAGCAACCAAAACCATACATGATAAGCGACAAGCGTATTATGCGGATTTAGACAAGGCCTATGAAAAAAATCTTGAAAGAAAAGAGGACATCATAGCAAAAATAAAAGCCATAGGTGAAGACAAGGTCAATTCGCACGGAGCTTGGCAAAAGAAAATAAAGGAAATTGAAGCCTTACGTGAAGCATTCTTTAATGCTGGCAAAGTACCAATAAAAGTCAATGAAGCCACTTGGGCAAAGTTTAAGGATGCCGTAAGGACTTTTAATCGTAGTAAAAATAAGTTTTACAAGGAGTTAAAGAAAGACCAATACGAAAATCTTAAAAAGAAAAAGGAGCTTATTAAGATTGCGGAAGAAAACAAGGACAGTGAGGATTTTAAAGTCGTAACTCCCTTGATGAAGAAAATACAAGCCGATTGGAAGAAAATCGGTCATGTTCCAAGACGTGACAGTGACAAGATATGGAAACAATTTAAAGCCGCCTGCAACCATTATTTTGATAGAATGCATGCGCAACGTAGAGCAGATAACCAACATCTTTATGATGCTTTTGACAAAAAAGTAAAATTACTGGACGAGTTAAAAACCATGAAACTCAGTGGTGACAACAAAGCCGATATTGAAACTCTAAAGACTAAAGTTACCGATTGGAAAGCCATTGGGCACGTACCACAGAACAAACGTTATATCGATGGCAAGTTCTACAAAGCCATAGATGATGCCTTTGACAAGCTGAAAATGGAAAAGTCTAAATTAGAAATGGTGAAGTTTGAAAGCAAGCTTGAGAATTTGGCCAATAATGACAATGACACCAGGCTATTGGACAACGAGCAAAATTTTATCCGTAAAAAAATCAGTGAGGTTAAATCTGAAATTAACCAATTAGAAAACAATTTACAGTTCTTCTCTAATGTAGAATCCGATAATCCGCTAGTAAAAGATGTGCATAAAAATATAGATAAGCACAAAAAGGAATTGGACACTTGGAAAAAGAAGTTGTCTAAGTTAAAAGGGATGTATAGTTAAATTATGGACAACAAATTATTAGGTAATTTTATCATTGCATTTCCTCCTGCTGCTTACGTAACATACATCGCAGTAATGAAAGAGCCGAATAGTGGAATAGACTGGCCCTCAATAATTATTGGAGCTTTTATTGGTATGTTAAGTTATGCTATTGGAAAAAAGATTAAAAGTAAAGGTGAGGTAGAATAAATTAAATCCTATAAAATCAAAACCCATCTGTTATTTACAGATGGGTTTTGCCCTAACTAAACTAAATTAACCTTAATTACAACCGCTTAAATAATAATTAAGATCTCCTACTAAGATTATAAAAACGTTTTTGCTTTTATATACACTATTTACGTGAGAAAATTCTGTTTGGATGTTTCGGATTGAATTTTTAGAAATATTTAACAGTTGTTGGTTCTGTCATTCAGAGCGCAGCGAAGAATCTAAAATTCTATTTTTCAGATTCTTCAGTCACTTTGTTCCTTCTGAATGACAAAATAGGTCAAAGAGACTTCGCCTCTTCCCAAAAGATATCCATTTCAGAAAGGGTCATATCTTTTAGTGGCTTATCTAATTCTTTTGATTTACGTTCTAAATACTGAAAGCGCTTTATGAATTTCTTATTGGTACGCTCCAAGGCATTTTCAGGATTGACATTAAGGAATCTTGCATAATTGATCATAGAGAAGAGTACATCCCCAAATTCACTTTCAATAGCATCTTTATTGCCTTTTGCAATTTCAGATTTTAATTCGGCTAGCTCCTCCTCTACTTTTTCAAACACTTGCTCTGACTTCTCCCAATCAAATCCTACTCCAGCAACTTTATCTTGGATGCGATTGGCTTTTACCATTGCTGGTAAACTTTTGGGAACGCCTTCCAACACGCTTTTTTTGCCTTCCTTAAGTTTTAATTGTTCCCAGTTACGTTTTACATCGTCTTCATTATCAACCTTTACGTCAGCGTAAATATGCGGATGGCGCTCTACCAACTTATCACTAATGCTATGACACACATCTGCAATATCAAAAGCATTAGTTTCACTTCCTATTTTAGAATAGAAAACAATATGCAACAATACATCACCCAATTCTTTTTTCACCTCATCTAAATCATCATCTAATATAGCATCACCAAGTTCGTAAACCTCTTCAATGGTGAGATGACGAAGCGATTCCATGGTCTGTTTTTTATCCCAAGGACATTGCTCGCGCAGTTCGTCCATAATAATCAACAAACGTTCAAAGGCTTTAAGTTGGGCAGTTTTATCGGACATTGTTAATCTGTAGCTATATAAAATTCGTCAATTCGAGCGAATTTTATGATTGAAAGAATAAAATTTTTATCGAGAATAAGAATTTCTAACTTCTAAAATGTTCTCGATACAATTCCTCATTCTTAGGAATCACTCGAACTGACGTTTGTAATTATTCCTCTTCGTCAGAAGTGTTGGTGTCTTCTTCGGCTTCAAGTGCATCAAGAAGATTGTTTTTTTGTAGTAAGTTGTACCACTGAATCACCTTTTTAATATCCGAGGCATACACACGATCTTCGTCGTAATCTGGCAGTACCTCAAAAAAATATTCTTCTAAAGCCAACTTACCATCCTTATGGCTAATGGATGTAGGACCACCATTTTCCTTCTCCTTTATTTTCTTAAGTACTTCTCTTAAAGGCACTTCTTCAGTTAAGGTGTAAATAGCAATTTCACTTAAAATACTGATGTTGCTATGTGCACCAACAGTAATACGTTTTTTGTCTATTAACGATTGTACAACGGCACCAGTTCTGGTCTGTGTAACAATTTCGTAAAGTCCTGGTTTCCCAGAAATCGATAAAATTTTATCTAAACTCATATAATTAATTTCTTTGTGTCAGACTGACCATGTCGAAGTCTAATCTACTTCTTTAAGCGCTTCGACAAGCTCTGCGTGACTACTCGTTCAATATTTTATCAACGCTTTCTGCTCATCGCAGGAAAACGCATTTTGTAATCTATTTTAATTTTTCCTTTTGAAATGTTGGTCAACTTTCCTTTTATCAAACGTTTTTTAAACGATGATAGTTTGTCGGTAAACAACACACCTTCAATATGATCGTATTCATGCTGAATGACCCTGGCAATTAATCCATCATACTCTTCAACATGGGTTTCAAAATTTTCATCCTGATATTGAATTTTAATTTTTGGCTGTCTAAACACATCTTCCCTTACATCAGGAATGCTCAAACATCCTTCATTAAAAGCCCATTCATCACCTTCTTCTTCCAAAATCTGAGCATTAATAAATGTCTTTTTAAAGTCTTTCATTTGTGCTCTTTCTTCATCAGTAAGATCTTCATCCTCAGAAAAAGGTTCAGTATCCACTAAAAATAAACGAATAGGTAAACCAACCTGCGGTGCAGCCAGCCCTACTCCGTAAGCTCCGTACATGGTCTCGTACATATTCTCTATAAGCTCATTAAGCTTTGGATAATCTTTGTCAATTTCCTTTGCCTTTTTCTTAAGTACAGGATCTCCGTAGGCTACTATTGGTAAAATCATATTCCGTTTATTTTCGGGTGCAAAAGTACAATTCTTATTTAAGAATTTGAAGCCAAATAACTTTGTAGTATCAGTGTTGCACTAATTTCGTCAATTAATGCTTTATTCTGCCGTTGTTTCTTCTTTAATCCACTATCAATCATGGTTTGAAAAGCCATTTTAGACGTAAAGCGTTCATCAACACGTACAACCGGAATATCAGGTATTGCCTTAGACAATTTTTCTATAAATTTTTGGATAAATACTTCGCTTTCAGAAGCTGTATTATCCATTTGCTTTGGCTCTCCAACCACAAATTTCTCTACATTTTCTGAAACAGTGTAGTCTTTCAAAAATGCAAGTAAGTCTTTGGTATCAACTGTTGTGAGACCAGATGCAATAATTTGCATGTCGTCTGTAACCGCCAAACCAGTTCGTTTGGTTCCGTAATCTATGGCTAATATTCTTCCCATGAATTGCAAAGATACGTATTAAGAGTTCTTTTTTAAGCGAATAGGTTCACTTAAATTTTTAATGCTTTTGACAAGATCCTGATATAAAATCAGGATTAGTTTAACTAAAAATTCGAAGATGTCTTAGCAGACACTTCAAATTAAGTTGCACTAATAAAAAAAAGCTTCATTACAAAAAGAAGCGTTTTAAATCAGCTATTAATTAAGTCGTCGATTTTATTCCCTCTATAAATAAATCACGTTAATTATATTTTTAAGACCCAATAAATTAATCGAGGTCACATTTTAGGTATTTTCTGAGAACTAAATTTTGAGATCACGCTTTTCAGCAGAATTCGTTAAACAAAATATTTAATGCTTTGCTTCGCACTTTTTCAATATATAGTTTAACGAAAAAGAAAACTCCTCATAATATGGGGAGAGGAGTTTTCGAAATTAGCTATTAATTAAATTCTCAGATAATCTTATTGGAAATAAATTATCGTCGCATTTAACAGTTATGAGACACGCATTATTTTGTTAGGTCACAATTTTTTAAAAATATTTTCTGAAGCTTCAATATCGGCTTATCTTTGATAAAATTTTTTATTGCATGAAACAACTACAATCCGTTATAGAAAATGCTTGGGAAGACCGTTCCCTTTTAACCAATCGTGTAACTATAGATGCTATTAGAAGTGTTATCAACCTCATTGATGAAGGTACGCTTAGGGTTGCTGAGCCTACAAAAGATGGATGGCAAGTCAATGAATGGGTGAAAAAAGCCGTGGTGCTGTATTTCCCGATTCAGAAAATGGAAACCCATGAAGTCGGTATTTTTGAATATCATGATAAGATTCCTTTGAAAAAAGGTTACATGGAAAAAGGTATTAGGGTTGTACCTCATGCTGTTGCACGACATGGCGCTTATATTTCTAGCGGAGTTATTATGATGCCAAGCTATGTCAATATTGGTGCCTACGTCGATGAAGGCACTATGGTAGATACTTGGGCAACGGTTGGTAGTTGTGCACAGATAGGCAAGAACGTGCATCTGTCTGGTGGAGTTGGTATTGGTGGTGTTTTAGAACCACTACAAGCAGCACCTGTAATTATTGAAGACGGAGCCTTTATTGGCAGTCGCTGTATTGTTGTTGAAGGTGTACGTGTAGAAAAAGAGGCCGTGCTCGGTGCCAACGTAGTGTTGACTATGAGCACAAAAATTATCGATGTTACTGGTGAAGAACCTGTTGAAATGAAAGGTAGAGTGCCAGCGCGTTCTGTTGTTATTCCTGGAAGTTATACTAAGAAATTTAAGGCTGGCGAATTCCAAGTACCTTGCGCCTTAATCATTGGTAAACGCAAGGAGAGTACAGACAAGAAAACCTCTTTAAATGATGCCTTACGCGAATATGATATTGCGGTTTAGTTAATTGACAATTAGCAATTATTGATGAATAATAAATGGAAAACGGATTTAAATCACTTTTTCAGCCATACGCATATGTATGTCTATCCCGTAAATTTCGATACAGCAGTTAATTTTATTACTGGGTACGAAAGAGCTTTGAATCACACAGATATTTCAACAGCATTTAAAATTCATATATCAGAGAAGTACCAAGTCAAATCAAGTAGTGATGGTTGGGTTGGTCAGTTAAAAAGGTTATCCAGAGAGTTAAATGAAGACTCATTTAAAATCTTTAAAATTATTGGCTCTGAATTAACAAATAACTCTTAGAGTTTGAAAATTCTAATCATACAACAGAAAATGATCGGTGATGTTTTGGCTACAAGCATTTTGTTTGAGGCCATAAAGCACAAATATCCTGATGCTGAACTACATTATGTCATCAATTCGCACACCTATCCTGTAGTTGCCGAAAATCCGTTTATAGACCAGTTTCAGTTTTTCTCTCATGAGCACGAAAAAAGTAAACGTAAACTATGGCAATTTGCCCATCAGTTACGAAAAGAAAATTATGATGTAGTCATTGACGTGTATTCCCAACTTTCTAGTAATATTTTTGCTTTGCGCTCTGGAGCTAAAACTAAAATATCTCTGGATAAAGGCCCTAACGCTCTAATCTACAATCACAGGTTTAAAAATAAATCAAAGGCCAAAACCAATGCTGGTTTGGCCATTGAAAACCGATTACAATTATTAGAGCCTTTAGGAATTGACACCTCCAAGATTGTTAGGCCAAAAATCTACCTTACTGATTCTGAAAAGACCAATGCAAAGCAATTTTTGGAATCAAACGGCATTGATTTAAAAAAACCACTTTTTATGATTGGTGTTTTAGGTAGCGGTGAAGATAAAACCTATCCGTTTACCTATATGGCTAAAGTGATAGACGAGATCGTAGCTGAACAACCCGAAAGTCAGATTTTATTCAATTATATCCCTAAACAAGAACCAGATGCCAAGGCTATTTTAGAATTATGTTCTGCCGAAACTCAAAAGCAGATACACTTCAAGGTCTTTGGAGAAAGCTTACGCAATTTTCTTGCCATCACATCACACTGTGATGCCTTAATTGGCAATGAAGGTGGTGCTATTAATATGGCAAAAGCATTGTATATTCCGACATTTACCATCTTTTCCCCTTGGATAAAAAAAGAAGCTTGGAATATGTTTGATGACGGTAAAAAACACATTTCTGTTCATCTGAAAGATTATGATGACAGTGCTTACAAAGATATTTCTCACCCGAAGGCATTGAAATCAAAAACATTAGAATTGTACGCGGATTTTAAACCTTCTTATTTTGAGGAAGCGTTGAAAGCCTTTTTAAAACGACTAGATTAATCTTTTTTAATCCCGAAGTCCGTCCACTTTTTATGCTCTTTTTTAGTTGTTGCTCTTATCGCTAAATTCTTATCTATCGAATCCTGGGTTTTGTAACCTCTAGGATGATCTAGGTGCAGACAAACTGCACTGTATCTAATTTGCTTGGACTTTAAACCATAGTTAAACAACCGTTCACCCAACTCTCTATCCTGTCCTCCGTATTGCATACGTTCATCAAACCCATTGATGGCCACTATATCTTTTTTCCAGCCAGAGGCATTATGGCCGTTCCAACTGGCATTGGTTGGTGTCACAGTATTTAAAAACTGACGCGTCAAGCCTTTCGCCGTTAGTTTATTGTTCTTAAATGATGATTTTAACCCATGGGATTTTAACCATTTTACATTAAAACAACGCTGACTAAGAATATCTTCTTTTGTAATCAATTTAGAAATAGACATCGGCAGCATGAAATAGCCACCTGATAAAAAGTAACCTTCTTCACGCTCATTCATATGAACTTGTACATAGTCTTCTCTCGCCATACAATCTCCATCGCTCATTAAAATATAATCTGCATTACAAGCTACTATGGCTTTATTTAAAATTTGGGATTTTTGAAAGCCATTATCCTCATGCCAAACATGCACGATAGGATAAGATACTTCTGACTGCATTCTTTCTATAAGGTCAAAAGTTGGTTGTTTAGAACCATCGTCTGCAATTACCATTTCAAAATTCTTGAAGGTCTGCGCCTCATAACTCCACATGACTTTTTCTAGCCATGCTTCGGAATTATAGGTGCTTATGATTACAGAAATGTCAGGTTTTTGCATTTTAGTTTTTATTGATGCCAAAGACTGTCCATTTGGCCTTTTCTCGTTTTGTAGTAGCTCTTATTTGCTGATTTAAAACCTCAGCTTCAGTATTTTTATAAGGTCTATCGTGGTGCAAATGTACACAAATAGCACTATATCTTATTTGTAAAAATTTAACTCCATTGTTCATCATGCGTTCACCCACTTCCCTATCTTCACCTCCATACTGCATACGTTCATCAAAGCCGTTTACAGCTAAAATATCTGATTTATAGCAAGACACGTTCATACCATCAAAGGTAGCTTTGGTAGGTGTAATGACATTTAAAACACTAGCCTTAATATTAGATTTAGTGAGTTTATTTAACTTAAAACTTTTTGGATGTCCATTTTTTAGCAACCAATTTTTGTCAAAACACTTTTGTTCTCTTATAATATTTTTACTGATGCTATCGGAAATTTTCTTAGTCAACTTAAAATAACCACCGGATAAAGCACAATTTTTTCGTTTAAGTTTAAGATGCGTTTCTACAAAATCCTTGCGAGCAATACAATCACCATCCGTAAAAATTAAGTATTCAGCGTTTGAAGCTAAAATCGCTTTATTTAAAATTTTGGTTTTTTGAAAGCCATTATCTTCTTGCCAAACATGAGTTATGCTTAGCTTGCTTTGCTCAGAAAATTTATCAATAACTCGTTTTGTTCTTTCATCCGAACCATCATCTGCTATGATAATTTCAAAGTGATTTTCAGTCTGAATATCATAACTATACAAGACCAACTCCAACCATTCTGGCTGATTGTAAGTGCTGATAATCACAGATGCTTTTAAGTCTGACCGCATAAACACAAAAGTACTATTTTTACACCAGCAAAAATGCAAGTATGCTAAAACTATCTGGTGTTATTATAACCTTCAATGAAGAGCGAAATATTGAGAGATGCTTACAATCCTTGGTCAATGTTGTTGATGAAATTGTGGTTATAGATTCGTATTCCACAGATAATACCAAAGCGATTTGCGAGCGCTACAATGTAAAGTTTATTGAGCAGAAATTCTTAGGTTATATTGAGCAAAAGAAATTTGCCTTAACACAAGCCAGTTACAATTACGTAGTGTCTCTTGATGGCGATGAAGCCTTGTCAGAAGAACTTCAAAAATCAATTATCCGTTTAAAATCCAATTGGCAATATAATGGATATTATGCCAATCGATTTAACAACTTCTGTGGGCAATGGATTAAATATTCAGACTGGTATCCTAATAAGAAGCTAAGGGTTTTCGACAAGACCAAAGCTGAATGGAAAGGTATTAACCCTCATGACAATGTACAATTGCACGATAAAAATGCTAGAACCGGAAATTTAAAGGGTGACATCTTACATTGGACCTACCAGACCTACGAGGAAATGGATAAGAAAACTGAATATTTTTCTACCATTGCGGCCAAAGCTTATTATGATAAAGGTAAAACGGCTCCGTTTTGGAAATTAATTTGGAATCCATCTTGGGCATTTTTTAAAGCCTACATTTTACGGTTAGGGTTTTTGGATGGGAAAAATGGATTTAGAATTTGTTACCAGACCTGGAAAATCACCTACTTAAAGTATAAAAAGCTTCGAGAACTTTACAGCAAAAATACTTAGTTCTTTTTCTTTCTCCAGAAGTAATATTTCCTTTTAAAAGCTTCTTTCTTTTTAAAACCAGATGAGAATTTTTGTGAGAAATAATACATCCGCTCACGTACTTCTTCATGAGGTTTATTAATCAGCTTAGCATATTCATCACTAATAATATCCAGCATATAGTCTTTTGGAGATAAACGTGCAAAATTGGCCAATCGTTCATCGTAGCTTAACGTCTTAAATTCCATTCGGTTTAAATCGACCAAGTAAAATTTATAATCGCTTCCATCTTTCTTTATCAGCGTATTGCCTGGCGAGTGATCTAAAAAATGAATCCCTTTTTCATGCAATTGAAATGTAAACTGTGTAAACTGACTTAAGATGTTTTCATAATCTTCGCATTGTGGCTCGTCAATAAGTTTACGAATTGTAAAATCGTAATTGAGCTGTTTACTGATGTAATAACTTTTTCCAAAAACGAAAAGTGAAGTGTATTCAATATAAGCTTCTGGACTTGGTGTTAAAATACCTAAATCCAATAACCGCTTGGCATATAAAAACGAGCGTTCTGCTTTACTCTTTCTAAAGAAACGATAGACAATTTTGTTAACGACATTAGGAACTTTAAAGCCTTTAATATTGTAGCGTTGGCCTTCAATATCTAAAATTTTAATCACGTTTCTATACCCTGTACCTATTAACTCACCTTCATTAGAGAACCTGTCCAACGTATCTAAAATGGTCGTCTTGGTGAGTTTGGAATTCTGATGTATTTTAATCTTTACAGGCATAAATAGCGTTACTTGGCTGCAAAAGTAGGTATTTAATTCTTTAAATTTGCCAAGAACTAACTAAGGCTTATGTTTAAACATTATCTCATTACGCGTTTTAATCTTCGGAATAAAAACTGGGAAGTGACCAAAAACAATGAAACCCTATTGACGCGAGAATGGATGACGCATCGCATTGGTTTATTCAAAAATTTTTGTTTGCCTTCAGTGGCAAGTCAGACCAACACAGACTTTCAATGGTTACTGTTTTTTGACCAAACTACCGATGACGATTTTAAACAAGAACTGGAAGCTCTTTTAGAGCCTTATCCGCATTTTAAATCATTTTATGTTGACGGTATGGACGCGTTTCATCCATCAATAAAAGCATATGTTTCAGAAGATAGTAAAGACAACTCTCATATTATTACGTCTCGTATAGATAATGACGATTGCATTCACAGAGATTATATAGATTCCATTCAACAGCAATTTAAGTCCCAAGACTTTATGGCTATTGATGTTTTAAAAGGCTATTCGCTTCAAATTTCGCCTGAGATTATGCTGGGGAAAAAGGAACATATTTTCAACCCATTTATAAGTTTGATTGAAAAAAATGAAGCTCCCAAAACCGTTTGGTTCAGTGACCATAATATGTGGAAAAAAGAATCAAGACGAATAGAAATTGCTAACAAACGCTTGTGGATGTCCATTATCCACGAAAAAAACAAGGTCAATGAGTTTGATGGTTATGATAATGTGGATTGGCATAAGATAAAATCAGATTTTATTTTGTCTGATCACATCGCTGAAAAAGTGACTTCAGAAATCGTCCCACACAGCCAATGGCGCTATTTAAGTTTTAAGAACAAACTTTATGTTAACTATGTTCTGGCAAGCAAAAAGTTTAAAAAAGCAGTTGGTCTATATAAAATTAAGTAACATTGAAATCCCTACTTTTGTGGCTCTAAAACTCAAAACATGCGATTAATACAGTTTACAGCATCCAATGGTTGGCGTGGCCACGAGCAAAAAATCATTTATTTATATGAAGCTTTTGAAGCCGAAGGCCATGTAGAAGACCAATGGATTGTTTGCCCAATAGACTCTGAAATCTATCGCATTGCAACCGATAAAGGTATGAAGGTGATTCCTTTTGAATTTAAATCAGAATACAGTTTAGCCTATGCCAAAACCTTTAAAAAATTAGCTGAAGAGAAGAACGCTACGGTTATTTTTATTCATAGTAGCAAAGCACATACTCTTGCCGTTTTATCGCATTTTGTTTATGGTATGAAAGTACCATTGGTGTTATGCAGAACATTGATAAAGCGTGTGGATACCAACTTTTTTAGAAAGTGGAAATACAATTACAATGGGATTAAAAAAATTATCTGTGTATCGCAGCCTGTTGTTGAATCTCTAAAATTTGCCGTTAAAGACCACAGCAGATTTACGGTTATTGGTAGTGTTACCGATGTCAATAAATTCAAAAAACAAGAAGCAACAGGTGTGTTGCATGAAGAATTCAACATCCCAAAGGACTATAAACTCATTGGAAATATTGCCGAGTTTACAGGTTTTAAAGATCATTATACTTGGGTAGATACGGTCGAAATTTTAGTAAAGGAAAACAAAATAAAAGCCAAGTACATCCTTGTGGGCAAAGGCAGTATGGAACAAGACATTAGAAATTATGTCGAAGAAAAAGGCTTAAATGAGCATATTATTTTTACAGGGTTTAGGCGTGATGTGCCAGCAATCTTACCAGAGTTTGACTTATTCCTATTTACATCTAACAATGAACCCACAGGTGGAGTACTTTTGGAAGCTTATGCTTGCAAAGTACCAATTGTAGCAGCAGATGCTGGAGGAATTTCAGAAGTTATCGTTGATGGTGAAACAGGGCTTTTGGCTGAAGTTGGCAATCCCAAAGATTTTGCAAAAAAAGTAACACTATTGATTAAAGACGAACAACTTCAGAAGACATTCACCGAAAATGGGTATCAGTTTCTTTTAAGTAACTTTACAAAAACCGTGATTGCAAAGAAAATGCATGACGAACTTAAAAAACACGAAAAAAAGGACTAATGCGCATTCTCTTCTTTACCAATGAATATTCCCATCCAGAACTACCTCCCAATGGTGGAGTTGGCACCTTTTTTAAGACCATCTCATACGCTTTAAAATCACAAGGACACGAGGTGTTTATTTATGGATTTTCAAAAAAAAAATATCGTGTAAACGATAATGGTATTGAGGTAGAATTCTTCAAGCAATATTCTAAAGCCCGGCCAATTGGTGAATTTATGCGTTCGTTGAGTTCACGATTAAATGTAGATTCAATTGCAGAACATTGGTTATTAAAGGAGCGTGAATACTTAGCAAACAGACTAAAAGCCTATGCAAAGGCAAAACAAATCGATATTATCCAATCTTTTACTTTTAACGGATTTACAGCATGTTGGGATAACTCTATACCCTTGGTGACCCGTTTTCACGGTTCGCGTGGGTTTTGGCATTATTATCTTGGACATAAGGAAGAAAAACTTAAAATTAGTATGGAGAAACGTGCTTTGGAGGTGACGCCATATACGGTTGCCAATTCTTATTTTGCTAATGACTTCATCAAGGATTATTATAATGTAAATGTTGATACCGTAATCCCAAATGGAATTGATGTAGACATATTTTCACCAAAACCAGAAATACCGACCAAACCCAACTCCATTTATTACATTGGTACCATGTCTGAAGCCAAGGGAGTTAAAGATTTGGCAATAATTTTCAATAAGGTTGTAACTGTTAATCCTGATGCCACGTTGCACCTCATTGGTCGTGGAGAGCACTATTGGCAATTTTTAAAATCCGAGGTACTCAGCCCTGAAGCCTTAAAAAACACCACTTATTTTAACCATCTTCCACTTTCAAAGATTCCTCAGAAACTATCAGAAGCCTCTGTTATTGCAGTGCCCTCAAAAGGTGAAACCTTTGGCTTTACGATTGTTGAAGCTATGGCATTGGAAAAAGTAACTATTGTGTCAGATATTCCAGTCGCTAAAGAAATTATTGACCACGGAGTTAACGGTTTAGTAGCCAAGGATAATGATGATTTTACATCACTTATCCTCAAAGTGTTATCTGAACCAAAAAAATATGAAGATTTAAGAAAAAATGCACGCCGTAAAGTTCTCAACAATTTCACACACCAAAGAATGACTGAAGAGACCTTATCTTACTATAAAAAAATTCTTAATCAGTATTAGGAAAGTCTATACTATTCTACTTTAAAATCATTACTTGTTGTCGTATCTTTGCACTGCCTAAAAAGAATGCAACGGAATGAATCACAGTCGTGCGTTAAGCCATCCCATTTTTAAGATAATTCAGCAATCTGCCCATGAGCTAAATCTCAAATGTTTTGTTATTGGCGGATTTGTAAGAGATTATCTTTTAGAACGAGGCAATGCTAAGGATATTGATATTGTTGCCATTGGCAGTGGCATTGAATTGGCACAGCAAGTATCTAAAAATTTACCTAAGCAACCAAAAGTGCAAGTTTTTAAAACTTACGGCACAGCCATGTTGCGTTACGATGATATAGAAATTGAATTTGTAGGTGCGCGCAAAGAAAGTTATACTGAAGACAGCAGAAATCCTGTTGTAGAAAACGGCACTTTAGAGGACGATCAAAACCGTAGGGATTTCACGATAAATGCTCTGGCTTTAAGTCTAAACAAAGACAATTATGGTGAACTTTTAGATCCATTCAATGGTTTAGAAGATTTAGATAAAGGTATTATCCGTACTCCTTTAGACCCAAATATCACTTATAGTGATGATCCTCTTAGAATGATGCGTGCGATTCGTTTTGCTACGCAGTTGAATTTTAAAATTGAAGAACAATCACTCAACGCTATTAAGCAAAATAAAGACCGCATAAAAATTATAACTAAAGAACGTATCGTTGTTGAGTTGAATAAAATTCTTGAAAGTGGCACACCTTCAATAGGTTTCATACTTTTAGAAAAAACAGGTCTCCTAGAATATATTCTACCTGAACTTACAGCGTTAAAAGGTATTGATGAGAAAGAAGGCCAGCGTCATAAAGACAATTTTTACCACACACTAGAAGTGGTTGACAACATTGCCAAAACCACGGATAATCTTTGGTTACGATGGGCAGCATTGTTGCACGATATTGGTAAAGCACCAACAAAAAAGTTTCATAAAAAAATCGGTTGGACGTTCCATGCACACGAATTTGTAGGTTCTAAAATGGTGTATAAACTTTTTAAGCGTCTTAAGATGCCGTTGAATGACAAAATGAAATTTGTTCAGAAAATGGTATTAATGAGTTCTCGCCCAATAGTTCTGGCTTCAGAAGTTACGGACTCCGCAGTAAGACGTCTGGTTTTTGATGCAGGTGAGCACGTAGATGATTTAATGACACTTTGCGAAGCAGATATTACGACCAAAAATCCTAAAAAGTTTAAGAGGTATCATAATAACTTCAAATTGGTAAGAGAAAAGATTGAAGAAGTCGAGGAACGAGACAGAATCAGGAATTTTCAACCACCTGTTTCGGGTGAAGAAATTATGAAGGCTTTCGATTTAAAACCTTCAAAAGAAATAGGCATTATCAAAGAAGCAATTAAAGAGGCCATTTTAGAAGGAGAAATCCCTAATGAACATGAGGCCGCTTATAAACTCATGATTAAAAAAGGAAAAGAACTAGGCTTAACAACCGCGTAACTATGATAAAGTTGGTGAGAACAGATTCTACTAACGTCGATTTTATCGGACTGGTAAAACAGCTTGATGCTTACCTCAAAATTACTGATGGAGATGAGCACGATTTTTACAATCAGTTCAACGGCCTCGAAAATATTAATCATGTCATAGTTGCATACGATAATGAGCTAGCTGTTGGATGTGGGGCTTTTAAACCGTATACCGATTCCAAGGCCGAAATAAAACGAATGTACACTAAACCTGAAATGAGGGGAAAAGGCATCGCAAGAAAAATCTTGGATGAATTGGAGAAATGGGCTATGGAGTTGGGTTTTGAATTTACGATTCTCGAAACTGGAAAACGCCAATTTGAAGCCGTGAAATTTTATCAAAAATCTAATTACAATTCCATTCCAAAATACGGTCAGTATAAAGCAATGGAGAATAGTCTTTGCTTTGAAAAACAATTAATTTATGAAAAAAGATAACAAAGCTGTAATCTACTGGTTACTCATAGGCTGCGCTTTAATTTTTGTAATGGTCATCGTAGGAGGTATTACAAGATTAACACATTCAGGTTTGTCAATTTCAAATTACAAACTAATATCAGGCACCATTCCACCGATGAATGAGGTAGAATGGAACGAGGCTTTTGACCTTTACAAACAATATCCAGAATACCAAAAACTCAATTACGGCATGTCCTTAGAAGAGTTTAAAGATATTTACTTCTGGGAATGGATTCATAGGGTCATTGGCCGTTTTATTGGTTTGGTGTTTATCATCCCTTTTGTTTACTTCTTAATTAAAAAACGACTTTCCAAATCAACCATAAAAAAATCCATTATTCTTCTTATTATGGGAGGCTTTCAAGGCTTTTTGGGTTGGTACATGGTTAAAAGTGGTTTAGTAGATAGACCAGATGTGAGTCATTACAGATTGGCAGCACACCTTACAACTGCATTTTTAACCTTTGCCTATACGTTTTGGGTGGCTTTGGATTTAATGTTTCCAAACAAAAAAGTTATTGACAAAAAACTGCGAAACTTTATAAGAATCGGATTGGTTGTACTCATTATACAAATTATCTACGGTGCTTTTGTTGCCGGATTGGATGCAGGTTGGATTCATAACCATTGGCCTTTTATGAACGAAGGTAAATTTATGCACGAAACAGTTTATATTGAGCAAGATCCTATCTATCTCAACTTTTTGGAAGGAAAAAGTGGTGTGCAATTTGTCCATAGAACATTAGCATATGTTGTCGTTATCTTCATTCTCGCTATATGGTATAAAGCCACAAGAAAAGAGATAACCCATTGGCAAACCAAAGGGGTGAATAGCCTCTTAATTATGGTTGGTGTACAGTTTTTACTTGGTGTTTTAACTTTAATATACGCTGTACCTGTTTGGCTGGGTGTATTGCACCAAGTTGGTGCTTTTATTTTATTGAGCTGTATGGTATTTACATTACACCGATTTAGCAAATAATACCAACAATTGTTTTAAATTTGCATTATGATATACAGATTTAGAGTCATACTAGACAATGATACCGAAGATGATGTCTTCAGGGATTTGGAAATCCGCGAAACGGATACTATGGAAGACCTGCATAACATCATAACACAATCATTTGGGTTCGATGGTATGGAAATGGCATCTTTTTACATTAGTGATGAGGAATGGAACCAAGGTGAAGAAATCGCCATGTTCGATATGAGCGATGCTGGTAATGAAGTTAAGATGATGAGCACAACCATCATAAAGGACGTAGTGCACGAGGCCTCACCCAAGCTGATTTATGTTTACGATTTCCTGAATATGTGGACATTTTACGTAGAGCTTGGCGAAATAGTTGAAGAAGCTCAAGGTACAGACTACCCAAACTTAATGTTTGTGCATGGTCAAATACCAGATGAAGCACCCGAAAAGACGTTTGAATCAGAAGATGATACTGATGATTACAATGAGTTTGAGGACGAAATGGATGTTGACGATTACAGTGATTTAGACTTTGATGAAAACTGGAATTAAAACCCAATTGTTCTTCTAAAATTTAAGCATCATTATGATGCTTTTTTTATTTTTATGTAACAAATATCTATGTCAATCGTCTTACCTACATAACCAATTTATTCTGAACTTGTTTCAGAATCTTGTTCAACCAATCAATTATAAACCAATCACATTTTGGAGCCAATTTTAACAATTAATAATCTTACCAAAAAATTCGGTTATCTAACAGCCGTTAAAGATTTAAGTTTCACTATTAACAAAGGCAATGTCTATGGCATCCTAGGACCTAACGGAAGTGGTAAGTCTACAACTTTGGGCATTGTACTCAATGTTGTGAATAAAACCCATGGAGACTTTCATTGGTTTGATGGTAATACCACAACCCATGATGCCTTAAAACAAGTTGGCGCTATTATAGAACGCCCTAATTTTTACCCTTACATGACTGCAGAACAGAATCTAAAATTGGTCTGTAGGATTAAAGGAGTGGATCATAGCAAAATTGCCGAAAAATTAAACGTCGTAGGTTTACTTGATAGAAAAGACCATAAATTCAAAACCTATTCTTTGGGTATGAAGCAGCGTTTGGCAATTGCCTCAGCACTTCTTAATGATCCAGAAATCCTAATTTTAGATGAGCCTACCAACGGACTCGATCCTCAAGGGATACATCAAATACGTCAGATTATAAAGGACATTGCAGCAGATGGTACAACCATACTTTTGGCGTCACACCTTTTAGATGAAGTCGAAAAAGTCTGTTCTCATGTTGTGGTTCTTAGAAAAGGTGAAAAACTCTATTCTGGAAGAGTGGATGAAATGATAAGCAGTCATGGCTTTTTTGAGTTAAAAGCTGAAAAGCACAATGAACTACTTAAGATACTCGAAAACAACTCAGATTTTGGTAAATTAAAAGTTGAAGGAGAATTAATAACCGCTTTTCTCAACGAACCTATGTCAGCACCAGAATTCAACAAACTCATGTTTGAAAAAGGTATAGTGCTCTCACATTTGGTAAAACGAAAAGAAAGTTTGGAAGAGCAATTCCTTCAGCTTACGGACAACTTAGAATCCAATCAAAAAACAGCTTAATTTATTATTTAAGCACAACCAATCATTATATGTTACGTCTTTTAAAATTAGAATTACAAAAACTTTGGCTTAATAAAACAAGTAAAGTTCTCATCTTCATCTCTTTTATACTTCCTTTTACAGTACTTGTTTTATCATCCATAAAGATTAATTTCTTTGGTTTTTTTACTTTAGAACTTGGTGAACTTGGGATTTTCAATTTTCCTATTATTTGGCATATTACTACGTTCTTTGCAGCTCAATTTAAATTTTTCTTTGCAATAGTTGTTGTAAGTATGATAGGTAATGAATATAGCAATAAAACGCTAAAACAAAACCTAATCGATGGTTTAAGTAAGAAAGAATTTATTTTGTCTAAATTTTATACCATTATCTTTTTCTCGCTGTGCGCAACCGTTCTCATTGGTGTTACTTCATTTTTTATTGGTCTCTATTATTCAAGCTATACAGAGGCATCAATAATCATTAGGGAAACTGAATTTTTATTAGCATATTTCGTGAAACTAGTGGGCTTTTTTAGCTTGTGTTTATTCTTCGGAATGCTGCTGAAACGTTCTGCTTTTGCATTAGCATTCTTATTTATACTATTTATTTTTGAATGGATAATCTTTTGGATTTTCAATGCAAATATTAGTAATGAATTTGCTTGGAAAGTTCATAATTTTATGCCTATACAATCTATGTGGAATTTAATTGACCAGCCAATACAGCGTATAGTAATGACCAAATTCCCAGAAAAAACAGACATCGCATACGACTATGCTGTACATTGGTATGAAATTGCAATTGTATTAGGTTGGTCTGCTCTTTTTATCTTTTTGTCCTATCGATTACTAAAAAAGCGAGATTTGTAATATCTTTATAGCTATTGCTATAAATTTTAATACTAAAACTAGGAAAACAAGAGTTCTGGTTGTTATATAGTATTACCGCATGCATTTTGCATACAAATGATGTTATGAAAAAGATAGGTTTCGCGTTTCTCTTACTAACATTTTGCACCCATATTTTTGGGCAAAACGAAGCTTCTTTTTGGTACTTTGGTCAAAACGCAGGCCTCCGATTTGATGCCACTACAGGAACGGTCACCGGAATTACAGACGGACAGATCAATACCTTAGAAGGTTGTACGTCTATATCAGACGAAAACGGAAATCTTCAATTC
This sequence comes from Leeuwenhoekiella palythoae, assembly GCA_964221315.1. Classification (GTDB taxonomy): domain Bacteria; phylum Bacteroidota; class Bacteroidia; order Flavobacteriales; family Flavobacteriaceae; genus Winogradskyella; species Winogradskyella palythoae_A. The sequence continues at coordinate 49,853 of CAXPYI010000001.1, forward strand.
TATACTGATGGTCAGACCGTATGGAACAGAAATCATCAAATAATGGCGAATGGAGATTATTTTGGTGGTACTGGCCTTTTGGGTGATCCTTCCAGCACATCATCTGGTGTTATCGTGCCAAAGCCTGAAGACCCAACACAATATTACATCTTCACTGTTGATGAACCTCATCATGAAAATGCTGCGGTTTACCCTAATCAATTTTCAGGAACCTACACTAGCGGAGGCGGAACAGTACCTGGAGCTGATGATGGTTTCAATAATGGTTTCAATTACTCATTAGTTGATATGACCTTAAATGGAGGTTTGGGTGATGTTGTTGCCGCGGAAAAAAATGTACATCTGGTTACTTATGATCCCAATGATGATTTAGAAATACGTTATAAATGTGCTGAAAAAATAACAGCTGTGAGAGCTGAGGATTGTTCTTCGTTTTGGGTCATTACCCATTTTGGTGATTCTTTTTATGCCTTCAAGGTAGATATTAATGGAGTGAGTACAACTCCCATAGTTTCCACAGTTGGACCATATATTCCAGTTGAAGGTTATCGCAGAAATGCCCTTGGTTATTTAAAAGCTTCGCCTGACGCTACTAAATTATTGATTGCACATTATGGGGAATCCACGATGACAAATGTGGATGCTGGTGGAGGTGTTTATCTCTATGATTTTGATAACGATACTGGTATAGTTTCCAATAACATTGAATTATACAGTGCACAGAATAACGATAGTCCTTATGGTGTTGAGTTTTCTGCGGAAAATCGTAAAGCTTATGCTACTATTGGCTTTGGTGCCTCAGGGAACGGTGCGAGCCAAGTGGTACAATGGGATTTAGAAAGTGCGGATATTCCCAGTTCTATGCAGGTCATTCATACTTCAAACTCTATAAGTGCAGGAGCTTTACAACTTGGTATCGACAGAAGAATATACAGAGCACAATTTTCATTTGGTGGAGGCTTCAATGTTGCGAGGTATATAGGCGTAATCAATAATCCTGAAGCAGACGGTGCAGCTACAAATTACGATGAAGAAGGTGTATTGTTAGACATTGGTGGCTTTAATCAAAATACGAGTCGAATAGGATTGCCACCGTTTATTCAATCATTATTCAACTCTCAAATTGATATTATCAGAAATGGCATAAGTACAACGGAGTTGAGATTATGTACTGGTGATGATTATACCTTACTAGCAGATGAGATTATTGGTGCAGATTACATTTGGTCTTTTAATGGCACACCTTTAGCAGAAACTTCGTCAGAATTATATATTGATACTCCTGGTTTTTATGAAGTGTATATTGAACCCAATAACGGTGATTGCCCTATTGAAGGTAGTGCCGTGGTCGGTATTTTTGACATTCCTGAAGCAAATCCACTAACGGATATAAACATTTGTGATGATTTTGGAAATGACGGTATTTTTGAAGGATTCGATTTTACCAATAAAAATGGAGAAGCATTATTAACCCAAGATCCTTCGGAATACAATGTGCGTTATTTCGAATCTTTGGATGAAGCCAATAATCTTGAAAATGAACTTGTTTTTCCTTATACAAACATAAGCAATCCGCAAACCATCTATGTGAGAGTGGACAATATGAACAATACTAATTGCTTTGATATTAATTCCTTTGAACTTTTAGTCTATAAGACACCTCAAATCGTTCAGTTAAATAACATAGAGTTCTGTGACAATGAAGGTGATCCTACAGATGGCTTTGCAACAATTGAACTTGGTGATTTAATCCCTTCAATCCTTGGCGCACAAGATGAAACCGAGACCAATATTACGTTTCACCCAACCCAAAGTGATGCTGATGACAACACCTCTAACCTACCTCTTACGTATTCAAACTCTACAGCTTTTAATGAAACTATTTTTGTTAGAATAGAAAATACCACCAATACCACTTGTTACAGCACTGGTAGTTTTCAATTGATTATTAATGATGCTCCTGTAGCCAATGATGTCACCATTGTACAGTGTGATGAGGATGGCATCCCAGAAGGGTTTACAGTTTTCAATCTTAATTTATTTAATGATGAAGTTATTGATAATACATCAGATAGAACCGTGAGTTACCACCTCTCTCAAGCAGATGCCGAGAATCAGGAAAACGAAATCAATGCCGATGTCTTTGAGAATTTCTTCAACCCACAGATCATCTATGCTAGGGTGACCAATACCAATACGGGTTGTGTAAGTTTCAGTGAAGTTTCTCTTGAGGTGAGTACAACATCATCCAACGACGCCAGCCTCTCTGTCTGTGACGACGATGGCAACGAGGACGGTTTCGCTTCCTTTAATCTCAACGATAGCAACGCCATTGTCTTGGCCGGTGCTCCCGCTGGCCTAGACCTGCAATACTACGAAACCTATAATGATGCCCTTGTGCAAAACAACCCTCTTGGCACGACGTTTACCAATACCGTTGCGTACAACCAAACTATTTATGCACGTGTGGAAAATAACAATGCCTGCTACGGCATCAGCGAGATCGCGCTCAGCGTTTTTGAGCTTCCGGACATAGAGACCGAATTTGAAACCGTCTACTGCCTTAACTTTTTTCCAGAAACCATTGTTTTGGATGCTGGCGTCATCAACGACTCACCGAGCAACTATTTGTTCGATTGGTCCACAGGTGAGGATACGGCAACCATTGAGGTCGACAGTCCTGGAACTTATACGGTAAGGGTGACCAATACCAATGGTTGTTTTAAGGACAGAACGATTACGGTATTGCCTTCCAATATTGCAACGGTAACCGATGTAGAGATTGTAGATGCCTCACAGAATAATACTATTACAGT
>CAXPYI010000002.1:0-1171926 GCA_964221315.1 Leeuwenhoekiella palythoae
AAACGTAGGGCCTAATACGAACGTTAACGGGTTACCGTTGGCGTCCTCGAACGTATCGGCTATCGCTACTCCATCCAAGGTCACATTGCCTGTGTTCTCTACCGTTATGGTATACGTTACTTCATCCCCCAGACTCGCTCCGGCCGGTCCAACATCGTTGGTAATCGCTACGGTCTTGACCGCTTCGATTGCTGGTGCTTCAGGGATTAGGTAAGCTGTCACATCATTAGTTGGATCTGCATCATTACTATCGCCGTTAACATTATCTAAATCGGCAGTTTCTTCATTAGCCGGATCAACGACGGCTGTACCATCTGCTTCCGTTCCTGCATCTGATATGTCTGTAATATCATCTGCAGTATTGCCAGTATCACCACCCGGTGCTTCAGAACTAACGGTAGCTGAGTTTTCGATCCCACCTGCATCAATATCACTTTGCAGAATAGTGTAAGTACCACTACATGTCGTACTTGCACCCGCAGTAAGGCTTGTTGCTAAACAAGTAACCGTTCCTAATAAAGGGTCAGTTACAACAATATCTGTTAAATCTACATTTCCTGTATTTGTAACTGTAAATGTATAGTTAATTATGTCATCAACTAAACCAGGATTTCCAGCAGAAGTTACACTACTTACCGATTTTTCTAATTCTATTACCGGACAATCAATATTATTTAATGTTAACGGATTATTAGAGACTGCACTACATGATGGTGTTGATTGATATCTAACCACTGGTGTATAAGTATCTGGCGGTAAATTATTAAAAACATTAGAAGCTTGCCAAGCTTGATCATTAGTACCACTTAAACTGTTTAAGCTATACTCAATGGTACCTCCTCCATTGTCAGTAGCGTCAATGGTTATTGACCCTTCAATTGATGGACATGTAGGTTGTACTGCACTTGTTGTAGGCTCTATTGTAGGTGGAGGAGTTAAGAAAGCTGGATCATACATTACAAATACCTTACCGTCACCTCCATCACCTGCTGAAGAATTTCTGAATCTAATTCTAAATCCGTAAATATCAGTTCCTGACGAAACAAAAGCTGTTAACGGATATATGCTCATTTCGATATTTTGACCTGGAAAATTAGCTGCATCTACTTGAATACCAGTATCTATATAAGTACCAGTAGAAGTAACAACCAATATACCTATTGGATTTCCTGCTGCATTTAATGCTTGAATTCTATATGAGTTATTACCATTGCGCTCTGATGCTACCATATATCTATTAGCAGCAGCTGCGATTGGAGCATCATACATAATATCTACAAAATCAGCAGGTGCAATATTATTATCTGTAGACAAGTAATTTGTTAAATCTCTATCCCTGTAGGCGTCTAAAAGTTCTGGATCAAATACTGCAGGGCCATCTGTAATATTAGCGCCTAACGCACCCATATCGTATAGGTACTGGTTAGCAGCTGCTGGATTAGTGAAAGAATATGCTACAGTTGACGGCACATAAAAATCTGTAAAAGGATTTGGCTCTCCAGAAACCGTAACTGAATTTAATACTGCACCGGCAGTACCACCTGTGCCAGTTATATCAAAAGTAACATCTCCTGATGCCAACGGTGCTGTGGGGTTACCAGCAGGAATTGAATCGTCACATGCATCGTTACTACATTCTGTAGGTGCTGATAAAACAGCGGAATCTGTAAATGTACATGTCGGAGCATCTGAAAATGCTGCTGTTAAAGAAACGTCATTGCCATTAGCTGAAAACACAACATCATTAAAAGTATAAGGCGACGTTAATCCTACTGCAGAAACTGAAGCTGTTACATCACCTGTTAAATCTAAGGTACCAGTACCTGGAGATCCATCAAAAGTTACCGTAATATCGGCTGTAAAAGTGTCATCTGAAATATTATTTGGTGTTCCATTATCATTACACGCTGTTATATCGGAAGCGGTAATTGCCGTTATATTAAAACCTGAATCTACCAGTGTAATTGGATTTACTGATTCTGCCAAACAACTAGGGTTAGACTGATATCGTACGGCTGGAGTATAAGTTCCCGGAGACAGGTTATTAAATACATTAGATGATTGCCAAGGCCCTGCTGCACCGTTGACACTGTATTCTATGCTTCCTCCTCCATTATCTGTTGCATCAATTGTTATTGAGCCTAAGTTTGTTGGGCAAGTTGGTTGTACTGCACTTGTCGTAGCCTCAATAGTAGGTGGAGGAGTTAAAAATGCAGAATCGTATAATACAAAAACCTTACCGTCACCTGCGTCTCCTGCAGATGAGTTTCTAAATCTAATTCTAAAACCATAAATATCATTTCCTGAAGGCACAAATGCCGTAAGAGGATAAATACTGGCATGAACATTTTCTCCCGGAAAATTTGCAGGATCTACCTGTACACCAGTATCAATATACGTCCCAACTGATGTTGTTCTCTCTGATCCGATTGGATTACCTGCTGCATCTAATGCCTGTATTCTGAAGGAAATATTTCCATCTCTTTCTGTGGCTACCATATATCTATTGGCAGCAGAGGTTATTGGAGCATCATATCTGAACAAAACAAAGTCACCTGGTTCAATACCTGGTAATATCGCAGCTTCAGCGGCAAAATAATTCGTTAACTCTTTATTAGAATAGGACTCTAACAATTCAGCATCAAAAATCGAAGGTGAATCATTAATATTAGATCCTATAGTTCCCATATTATACATAAACTGATTGGTCTGAGCAGGAATCGTAAATTGATACTCTACCGTAGATGGTATAAAGACTTCAGTAAAAGGGTTAGGCTCACCTGCTACAGAAATGGAGTTTAAAAAGGCTCCTGCAGCACCCCCTGTCCCGGTAATATCAAAAGTTACGTCGCCAGAGGCAAGAGGAGCTGTTGGGCTTCCTGTCGGGATAATATCAGGACACGCATCATCACTACACTCAAATGGTGCTGTAAAGACATTTGAATTATTAAAGGTACAAGTAATCTCATCTGAAAATATTGCTGTTAAATCTATAGCTTCACCATCTGCTGGTAATACAACATCCACAAAAGTATGTGGAGAAGTTAAGCCAACTACAGACACTGATGCAGTTCCATCTCCTGAAAGATCCAAAGTACCTGTCGCTGGTGCACCAGAAAAAGTGACCGTAATATCCGCAGTAAATGTATCGTCGGTTATATCACTGGGAGTGCCATTGTCGTTACATACATCAACATTAGATGAGCTTATATCAGTAATATTACATGGTGGTAATGGATTAACCGCAACAGTCAATGTTGCTTGATTTGATGTAGCGGATTGTGTTAAACCATCCAAAACATAATCATCTTGTACTGTATAATCCAAAGTTGCAACTCCTGTAAACCCTGTTACGGGAGTAAATGTTACGTTGCCACTTACATCTACTGACCATGTTCCTTCGACTGTTGATATTGAACTTTGTATACCAGGTGTAGAAATGTCCAAATCAACCGTTGAATCATCAATATTTCCATCAAAATCTACATCGGTACTAGTAACGTTAAATGTAGTAGCTGTATTGAAAGCTGTAGTATCTGAGTTGTTATCAGCAATTGGCGCGGTATTTATAGCATTAAGACTTATTGAAATTTGAATCGTTTCATAGTTAATTCTTGGTTGTCCGGCTCCATTTTGACCAGGTAAAAGTTGTAAGCTTTCTGTGGATGAAGTTGCCGTAAATCTAAACTTACTAGTTCCCCATACATTTTGAGTTATACTACTTAACACTTGTATTGGATTGGTCCCTACCCTATATCTAAATAAATCTATATAAGTTCCTGCATAATAGTCACCATTGTTTCCGTCATTTAAAGTTAATGCAGATAAAGTGTATAATACCACTTCATAATCCCTACCGGCTGTTAAACCAGTCATAGTAGTTGACACTATCTCCTCGGTAAATGAAGGCCCAAGATCTCTAAGCGAAATCCAATCTACATGATTATTTGGAGGTAATGGCAAAACGTTACCAGGTACATCCCATGTAGCACCGCCTCCAGTTAATGGAGGTGCCGCAGCTTGGGTAGAACTCGAGACATCTGGTGTTCCCGTAGCATCAACCCAACCAGGTGGCGCACAATTTGAACACGGTGTGCCGCCATCTGTTGCTGCAATTGTTTGTCCTTGACCTACATTAGATGTTAATAGTCCTATAAGTAGAAAGAAAAGACTAAAAGCTTTTAAGTTTGAGAATCGGGTAGAGATTTTCATATTATTATATAGTTGATGTATAATTCAATTTAACATTAATCGATATTTTTATTTATCGAGAATGCATAAAAACAAATTTTATTCTAAGAATTCAATTACTAAAAACTTCGAGTTTTATTTTTTCAAAACTCGTTTGTTGATAAAAGTCGCAAATTACAAGGTAAGATTACTTGATGTAGAGTAAATGAAGAGATGGCTATCAATCAACTTCAATTGCAGAAAGTAAGCTTTTGATTTGGGACTATTATATGTCATAAAGTTTTAGTATTAAAATCTTTATTAATTATAATTTTCGAAAGTTAGTCAGAGATAATTTAATTAAGTTAAATATTCGATAAAAAGATAAAATTGTCTATTAAAATTAAAAAACAGGTTATCAAATCTATATATTATTTGAATTTATTAATTGTATTAAAGTTGTTTATTCTAATTTTGCATTTTTCAAAAACTAACAATGGATTTTAAAAAAGAGATCAATAGACGACGTACTTTTGGTATTATATCTCACCCTGACGCTGGTAAAACTACCCTTACTGAAAAATTACTTTTGTTTGGTGGCGCCATACAAGAAGCTGGTGCTGTGAAAAGTAATAAGATTAAAAAAGGTGCTACCAGCGATTTTATGGAAATTGAGCGTCAGCGTGGTATTTCTGTTGCGACTTCGGTTTTGGCCTTTGAATACAATGGTATAAAGATTAATATTCTCGATACTCCTGGTCATAAGGATTTTGCTGAGGATACCTTTAGAACATTAACGGCTGTAGATAGTGTCATCGTTGTTATTGACGTTGCCAAGGGTGTTGAGGAGCAAACCGAAAAATTGGTTGAAGTTTGTAGAATGCGTAATATCCCAATGATTGTATTCATAAACAAGCTTGACCGAGAAGGTAAAGACGCATTTGATCTTTTAGATGAAGTTGAACAAAAGTTAGGATTAAAAGTTACGCCTTTAAGTTATCCGATAGGCATGGGTTATGACTTTAAGGGCATCTACAACATTTGGGAAAAGAATGTCAACCTTTTTAAGGGTGACAGTAAACAACATATCAACGATACGATTGAAATTTCAGATTTAAACTCTGAGGAACTCGACAAGTTAGTTGGTGAAAAAGCTGCCCAAACGCTTAGGGATGAAATTGAACTGGTTGAAGGTATCTACCCTAAATTTAATAAGGACACATATCTTGAAGGAAATTTACAGCCTGTGTTTTTTGGTTCGGCTTTAAATAATTTTGGTGTGAGAGAGTTATTGGATTGTTTCGTAGAAATTGCACCTAAGCCAAGAGCTAAACAAAGTGAAGAACGTTTAGTACAACCAGATGAAAAACAATTCTCTGGTTTTGTTTTTAAGATTCATGCCAACATGGATCCCAATCACAGAAATAGGTTAGCGTTTGTAAAGATTGTTTCAGGTGAATTTAAAAGAAATGTGCCTTATCTACATGTCAGACACGATAAAAAATTAAAGTTCTCAAGTCCCAATGCATTTTTTGCCGAAAAGAAAGAGATAGTGGACGTATCTTACCCTGGTGATATTGTAGGCTTACAAGACTCTGGCAATTTTAAGATTGGTGATACTTTAACTGAAGGGGAAGTACTAAATTACAAAGGAATCCCGAGTTTTTCTCCTGAGCATTTTAGATATATAAATAATGCCGATCCCATGAAAGCTAAACAGCTTTATAAAGGTATAGATCAGTTAATGGACGAAGGTGTTGCCCAATTATTTACTCTAGATTACAATGGACGAAAGGTTATTGGCACTGTTGGAGCTTTACAATATGAGGTCATTCAATATAGATTAGAGCATGAGTATGGTGCTAAGTGTACTTATGAAAATCTTAATGTACATAAGGCATGTTGGATAAAAACAGATAATGAAAAGAGTGATGAGTTTAAGGACTTTTTGAGAGTAAAACAACGCTACTTGGCTCGAGACAAACAAAATCAGTTAGTCTTTTTAGCAGATTCCATGTTCACATTACAAATGACTCAGCAAAAATATCCAAGTATTACTTTTCATATGACATCTGAATTTGAATAAAAACATATGTATTTTGTCGATTAATTGTTAAAAAAACGGCTTTTTGTCGATGTTATTTGTTTTTTGTCGATATTTTAATTACTCTTGAAGATCAATATCTAATTTCAGAATAAGATTAACCCCAAACTAATCTACTTATTATGGAAACAAACGCAAACGTTTTCAGTAATGAAGACATTACTGTTACTTACCAGCCTAAGTGTTGCGCTAATGCAGGTATTTGCCTGTTGCAACTCTCTGAAGTGTTTAGAAGTTCCGTTATTCCTTGGATTGATTTAAATGGAGCAAAGACCGATGCTATTATAACCCAAATTAACAAATGCCCATCGGGAGCCTTAAAGTACCATTTAAAAAGAAAAGAGGTTGCATAACGCGTTAAGTGACTATTATTAAAGCTCACTTAATAAAAAAGCCTTGAATTAATTAATTCAAGGCTTTTTTATTTTTAAACCTGTACGTATCTCTTAACCTCATAAATCCTTAAGCTTGATCAGTTGGTCTAAAATTAAAAAGAATTATTGGTTGCTCGTTGGAAATATCTCGAGCAACCAACAACTCTAAATTTAAGCTTGGCCTGTGGGGCCAAAATTCAACGGAATTGGTGGTTGCTCGTAATCCTTGATTTCACCATGGGCTTTTTCAAAACGAGATACATTGTCACCTAATGCCTTGAGTAATCTTTTGGCATGTTGTGGTGTTAAGATTATGCGAGACTTTACCTTGCTTTTTGGTGTTCCTGGCATTATGCTCACAAAATCCACTACAAATTCAGATACTGAATGGTTGATAATTGCCAAATTAGAATAGGTGCCTTCAGCTACTTTCTCATCCAATTCTATATTGATTTGTCCTTTTTTTGGTTTATTTTTTTCTTCTGCCATCTAAAATTTGTTTAAGCTTCCATCAAAGTGGAAGACTGATTAATCTAATACCTACAAGGTTTAGATACTGAATTAAATTCAGCACAAGCCTTGCAAGATAACTTATTAAAAAAAGCCTTCATACTTTATTTAGAATGAAGGCTTATATTTTATAGATTCCTGCCTTCGCAGGAATGACAAATTCTAATTAAAATTCATCTCTTCCTTAGCTTTCATCATTTCGTCAAACTCTTCTTTAGAACCTACAATGATGTTATCGTATTCTCTAACACCTGTACCTGCTGGGATTCTATGGCCAACAATTACATTTTCTTTCAGTCCTTCAAGAGTATCTACCTTACCATTTACAGCTGCTTCATTAAGTACCTTAGTGGTTTCTTGGAATGATGCTGCTGAGATAAACGATTTAGTCTGTAATGACGCTCTAGTAATACCTTGCAATATTGGCGTAGCAGTTGCAGGTTGTGCATCTCTAGCCGTTACAAGATTTTTATCCTCTCTTCTTAAGATTGAATTTTCATCCCTTAATTGTCTTACGGAAATGATCTGTCCAGATTTTAAGTTCTCAGAATCACCAGCATCCTCTACCACTTTCATTCCAAAAATCTTGTCGTTTTCTTCGATGAAATCAGATTTATGAACTAATTGGTTTTCTAAGAAAATAGTATCACCAGAGTCCATGATCTTAACCTTACGCATCATCTGTCTTACAACAACTTCGAAGTGCTTATCATTAATTTTCACACCTTGTAAACGATATACTTCTTGCACTTCATTTACCAAATATTGCTGTACTGCAGAAGGGCCTTTAATATTAAGAATATCATTTGGAGTAATAGAACCATCTGATAAAGGCATACCAGCTTTTACATAATCATTTTCCTGTACAAGAATCTGATTAGATAACTTCACTAAGTATTTCTTAATCTCACCTAATTTAGACTCGATGATAATTTCTCGGTTACCACGCTTAATCTTACCGAATGACACCACACCATCAATCTCACTTACAACCGCTGGATTAGATGGGTTACGTGCTTCGAACAACTCAGTTACACGTGGAAGACCACCGGTAATATCACCTGCTTTAGCTGATTTACGAGGTATCTTAACTAAGATTTTACCCACCTCAATTTTATCCCCATCATCAATCATTATATGGGCACCAACTGGTAAGTTGTACGAACGGATGGTTTCACCTTTCTTATCCTCGATCAGTAAAGTTGGGATCAACTTTTTGTTTCTAGATTCTGAAATTACTTTCTCTTGGAAACCTGTTTGTTCATCAATCTCTACTTGGTAAGTTACACCTTGTTCAATATTCTCATATTTTACTTTACCAGCAAATTCAGAGATAATTACACCATTGTAAGGATCCCATTGGCAAATTACATCACCTTTCTTAACTTTCTTACCTGGCTTAACAAAAATATGTGAACCATAAGGAATATTATTGGTACTTAAAACAATACCTGTTTTAGCGTCCACCAATTTCAATTCTGAAGTCCTTGAAATAACTACATCTACTTCGTTCCCATCGCTATCTTTAGACTTAACAGTTTTAAGGTCATCGATTTCAGCGATACCATCAAACTTAACTACCAACTTGTTTTCTTCAGAAATGTTACCTGCAATACCACCTACGTGGAATGTACGAAGCGTTAACTGTGTTCCTGGCTCACCAATAGACTGTGCAGCAACTACACCAACAGCTTCACCTCGTTGAACCATCTTACCAGTAGCAAGGTTACGTCCATAACATTTAACACAGATGCCTTTTTTGGCCTCACATGTTAATGGCGAACGAACTTCGATTGTTTCAACTGGTGAATTACCAATTTTCTTAGCAATGGCGTCATCGATATGATCGCCTGCGCCAACCAATAATTCTTCAGTTAATGGATCGTAAACATCGTTAAGGGATGTTCTACCAACTATTCTTGCCTCTAGTGTTTCAACAATTTCTTCATTTTTCTTAAGTGCAGAAACTTCTATACCTCTTAATGTATCACAATCCTCTTCATAAACAATTACATCTTGTGAAACATCTACAAGACGACGAGTTAAGTAACCAGCATCTGCTGTTTTAAGAGCCGTATCTGCAAGACCTTTACGTGCACCGTGCGTTGAGATAAAGTATTCTAAAATTGAAAGTCCTTCCTTAAAATTAGAAAGAATCGGGTTTTCAATAATCTCACCACCACCTGCATTAGATTTTTTAGGCTTGGCCATCAAACCACGCATACCTGTAAGCTGACGAATCTGTTCCTTAGATCCACGAGCACCAGAATCTAACATCATAAATACAGAGTTAAATCCTTGTTGATCCTCACGGATACGCTTCATGGACAACTCTGTCAATTCAGCATTTGTCGATGTCCAAATATCAATAACTTGGTTATAACGCTCGTTATTGGTAATAAGTCCCATATTATAGTTACCCATAATACCATCGACCTGCTTGTTTGCAGAATCAATCATTCCTTGTTTTTCTTCTGGTATGATAATATCACCTAAACTAAATGATAATCCACCCTGGAATGCAAACTTATATCCTAAAGTTTTAATTTCATCAAGGAATTCTGCAGTTTCTGGTACAGAAGTTACTTTTAAAATTTTACCAATAATATCTCTCAAAGATTTCTTGGTTAAAACTTCATTTACATAACCTGCTTGTTCAGGTACTTTTTCATTGAAAAGTACACGACCTACTGTTGTTTCAATAATTTGAGTAGTTAATTCTCCTTCGTCATTGAAATCTTTAGTTCTTACTTTAATACCAGCATTCAAATCAACTTTCTTCTCGTTGTAAGCAATTGTTACTTCTTCTGGAGAATAGAATGTTAATCCTTCACCTTTAACTGTGTAGTTCTTATCAGTCTTACGAAGCTTGGTCATATAGTAAAGACCAAGTACCATATCCTGAGATGGTACAGTTACAGGTGAACCGTTTGCTGGGTTTAATATATTGTGAGAAGCCAACATTAATAATTGAGCTTCTAATATTGCTTCAGGTCCTAATGGTAAATGTACCGCCATTTGATCACCATCGAAATCCGCGTTAAATGCCGTACACACTAATGGATGTAACTGAATCGCTTTACCTTCGATAAGCTTTGGCTGAAATGCTTGAATACCTAGTCTGTGAAGCGTAGGAGCACGGTTTAGTAATACTGGATGTCCTTTAAGAACATTTTCTAAGATATCCCAAACAACAGGCTCTTTTCTATCTATTATTTTCTTTGCAGATTTTACAGTTTTTACAATACCTCTTTCGATTAATTTTCTAATAATGAAAGGCTTATAAAGCTCTGCTGCCATATTCTTTGGCAATCCACATTCGAATAATTTTAATTCTGGTCCAACAACAATTACAGAACGCGCAGAATAATCAACACGCTTACCTAGTAAGTTTTGACGGAAACGTCCTTGCTTACCTTTAAGGGAATCTGATAATGACTTTAATGGTCTGTTAGAATCCGTTTTTACAGCAGATGACTTACGTGTGTTATCAAACAAAGAATCTACAGATTCTTGCAACATACGCTTCTCATTACGTAAAATTACTTCTGGTGCTTTTATCTCAACCAATCTTTTAAGACGGTTGTTACGGATAATCACACGACGGTAAAGATCATTTAAATCTGAAGTCGCGAAACGACCACCATCTAAAGGCACTAAAGGTCTTAATTCTGGCGGTATCACCGGAACAGCCTTCATTATCATCCACTCTGGTCTGTTCTCTCTGTTTTCGTTTGATTCTCTAAACGCTTCAACAACTTGCAAACGTTTTAACGCTTCAGTTTTACGTTGTTTAGAAGTTTCGTTGTTTGCCTTATGTCTTAAATCGTAAGACAACTGATCTAAATCTATTCTAGAAAGTAATTCAATAAGACATTCTGCACCCATCTTAGCAATGAACTTGTTTGGGTCTGAATCTTCTAAGTATTGATTTTCCTGTGGAAGTGATTCTAAAATATTTAGATATTCCTCTTCTGTTAAGAAGTCCATTTTTTGAACAGGCTCACCTTCAGCGTTTACAGCAGTACCTGGTTGAATAACCACATAACGCTCGTAATAGATTATCATGTCCAATTTCTTAGACGGTAATCCTAGAAGGTAACCTATTTTATTTGGTAAAGAACGGAAGTACCAAATATGAGCAACAGGCACAACTAAGTTGATATGCCCTACGCGATCTCTACGTACTTTCTTTTCAGTTACCTCTACACCACAACGGTCACAAACAATGCCTTTGTAACGTATTCTTTTATATTTACCACAAGCACATTCAAAATCCTTTACAGGACCAAAAATACGCTCACAGAACAAACCATCACGTTCTGGTTTGTGAGTTCGATAATTAATAGTTTCTGGCTTTAATACTTCACCACGAGATTCTGCCAAAACAGATTCTGGAGAGGCTAAACCGATAGAAATCTTGTTGAATTTCTGTACTGTATTCTTATCTTGTCTTCTTGCCATGTTTTTATAGTCTTCAGTTTGCAGTTTGCAGTCCTCAGTCACTCTTTAAAACTACTGACGATTGCTTGCTGCCGACTTAATTTTATTCTTCTAATCTAATATCTAATCCTAAACCTTTTAATTCATGCATTAATACATTGAATGATTCAGGTAATCCTGGTTCTGGCATTGGCTCTCCCTTAACGATAGCTTCATAAGTTTTAGCTCTACCAATAACGTCATCTGATTTTACAGTTAAGATCTCACGTAGCGTACTCGATGCTCCATAAGCCTCAAGTGCCCATACCTCCATTTCACCAAAACGCTGACCACCAAACTGTGCTTTACCACCTAATGGTTGTTGCGTAATCAATGAGTATGGTCCGATAGAACGTGCGTGCATCTTATCATCAATCATGTGGCCAAGTTTAATCATATAAATGACACCAACTGTTGCTGGTTGATCAAAACGATCACCTGTACCACCATCATAAAGATACGTATGACCAAATCTTGGGATACCAGCTTCGTCAGTATACTCATTAATCTGATCTAAAGTTGCACCGTCAAAAATTGGTGTTGCATACGTTCTACCTAAATCTTTTCCGGCCCATCCTAAAACAGTTTCATAAATCTGACCGATGTTCATACGAGACGGTACACCTAGTGGATTCAATACGATATCAACAGGAGTTCCATCTTCTAGGAAAGGCATATCTTCTTGACGAACGATACGAGCAACAATACCTTTGTTACCGTGACGACCTGCCATCTTATCACCTACTTTAAGCTTACGCTTTTTCGCGATGTACACTTTAGCAAGTTTAATGATACCAGCTGGTAATTCATCACCAACAGAAATGGTAAACTTCTCGCGTCTTAATGACCCTTGTAGATCATTTTCCTTAATCTTATAGTTATGAATTAAGTCAGCAACGAGTTCGTTGGTTTTATCATCAGTTGTCCACTTTCCAGATGTTAAGTGCGTATAGTCATCTACAGCATTCAACATTTTTAAAGTATACTTCTTACCTTTTGGAATGATTTCCTCACCAAGATCATTATAGATACCTTGTGCTGTCTTTCCGTTTACGATAGCAAATAGTTTCTCAACTAAAATTGCTTGTAAATCATCGAAACGCTTGTCGTAAGCATCTTCCAATTTCTCGATATCTTCTTTATCTTGAGCTCTCTTGCGCTTGTCTTTTACAGCTCTTGCGAAGAGTTTTTTATCGATTACTACACCATTTAGTGACGGAGAGGCTTTTAATGATGCATCTTTAACATCGCCTGCTTTATCACCGAAGATTGCTCTAAGTAATTTTTCTTCTGGTGTTGGGTCTGATTCACCTTTTGGTGTAATCTTACCAATTAAGATATCTCCTGGTTTAATTTCCGCACCAATACGAATCATACCGTTTTCATCCAAATCCTTGGTAGCTTCTTCAGAAACGTTAGGAATATCATTGGTTAACTCTTCGTTACCCAACTTTGTATCTCTAACTTCCAATGAATACTCATCTATATGGATAGATGTAAAGATATCATCACGTACTACTTTTTCAGAAATTACAATTGCATCCTCAAAGTTATACCCTTTCCAAGGCATGAAGGCTACTTTCATATTTCTACCTAAAGCCAACTCACCGTTTTGTGTTGCATAACCTTCACAAAGTACTTGGCCTTTTATTACCTTATCACCTTTTTCTACAATAGGTTTTAAGTTAATTGAAGTTCCTTGGTTTGTTTTTCTAAACTTAACTAAAGGATATTCTTTAGTATCACTGTCGAAACTTACCATCGCCTCTTCTTCGGTACGCTTGTACTTTATTACGATTTTCTCTGCATCAACATACTCAACAACACCTTCACCTTCTGCATTGATCAATACTCTTGAATCTGATGCTACTTGACGTTCTAATCCAGTACCAACAATTGGTGCTTCAGGACGTAGTAAAGGTACTGCCTGACGCATCATGTTAGATCCCATCAATGCACGGTTTGCATCATCATGCTCTAAGAAAGGAATCAATGAAGCTGATATTGAAGCAATTTGATTTGGTGCAACGTCAGTATAATTGACATTTGTTGGCTCTATCACTGGGAAGTCACCTTCTTGACGAGCAATTACTTTATCGTGCTTAATTTTACCTTTATCGTCAACTTCTACAGTTGCTTGGGCTATCATTTGCTCCTCCTCTTCTTCTGCACTTAAATATGTTGGCGCATTTTTAATATCAACAACACCTTCTTCTACTTTTCTATAAGGAGTTTCTATGAATCCCATTGAATTTACCTTAGCAAAAACAGATAAAGAAGAAATCAAACCAATGTTTGGTCCTTCTGGTGTTTCAATAGGACAAAGTCTTCCGTAGTGCGTGTAGTGAACGTCTCGAACCTCGAAACCTGCTCTCTCTCTTGATAGACCTCCAGGTCCAAGTGCTGATAAACGACGTTTGTGAGTAATCTCAGCCAATGGATTGGTTTGATCCATAAATTGAGATAACTGGTTTGTACCAAAGAACGAATTGATTACTGAAGATAAAGTCTTAGCATTAATCAAATCTATTGGTGTAAATACTTCATTATCACGAACGTTCATACGCTCACGAATCGTACGTGCCATACGAGCTAATCCAACACCAAATTGCGTAGATAACTGCTCACCTACTGTACGTACACGACGGTTCGATAAGTGATCGATATCATCAATCTCTGCTTTAGAGTTAATCAACTCAATTAAATATTTTATAATAGTTATAATATCCTCTTTGGTAAGCACTTGCTTGTCCATTCCGATATCAAGACCTAATTTTTTATTCATTCTGTAACGACCTACTTCACCTAAAGAGTAACGTTGGTCAGAGAAGAATAACTTGTCGATAATACCACGAGCGGTTTCCTCATCTGGCGGCTCTGCATTACGTAATTGACGGTAGATATGCTCAACAGCTTCCTTTTCAGAGTTTGTTGGATCTTTCTGTAACGTATTGTGGATTATTGCATAATCTCCTTGTTGAGCACTTTCCTTGTGTAAAAGAATAGTTTTTACTTCTGCTTCAAGAATTTCTTCAATATTGTCTTTATCAATAACCGTATCACGATCTAATACAATTTCGTTACGCTCAATAGAAACCACTTCACCTGTATCCTCATCCACAAAATCCTCATGCCATGTATTCAATACACGTGCAGCAAGCTTACGACCGATAACTTTTTTCAATCCAGACTTAGAAACCTTTACTTCTTCTGCAAGGTCAAAAATCTCAAGAATATCTTTATCTCGCTCAAATCCGATAGCACGGAAAAGAGTTGTAACCGGTAATTTTTTCTTTCTATCAATATAGGCGTACATAACGCTATTGATATCTGTAGCAAATTCTATCCAAGAGCCTTTAAAAGGAATTACTCTTGCAGAATATAATTTTGTTCCATTTGCGTGGAACGACTGGCTAAAAAACACACCAGGTGATCTGTGCAATTGAGATACAACTACACGTTCTGCACCATTGATACAAAACGTACCACTTGGTGTCATATAAGGGATGGTACCTAAATATACATCTTGAACTATTGTTTCGAAATCCTCATGTTCAGGATCTGTACAATATAATTTAAGTCTTGCCTTAAGCGGTACACTGTATGTTAATCCTCTTTCTATACATTCTTCAATTGTATATCGAGGTGGATCAATGAAGTAATCTAAAAATTCTAACACGAACTGATTTCGAGTATCAGTAATCGGGAAGTTTTCCATGAAGGTATTATACAGCCCTTCATTTCCTCTTTCTTCTGACTTTGTTTCTAATTGGAAAAAATCCTGGAAGGATTTAATTTGAATATCCAAAAAGTCTGGGTAATCTGTTCTATTTACAATAGAAGAGAAATTAATTCTTTCAGCCTTTTTTGCTAACATTGATGAACGAGATTTTAATAAATAAAAACTATAAAGTGTATATAACGTTTATATACACAAAAGGGTTTAGGTCTTGGAGGGACTCTCCAGACCTAAACCATATATTGTAGGTTAAGCTGAGCTTACTTAAGCTCAACCTCAGCTCCAGCCTCTTCTAAAGAAGATTTTAAGCCTTCAGCTTCATCTTTAGAAACACCTTCTTTAATTGTACTTGGTGCTTCATCTACTAAACCTTTAGCATCTTTTAATCCTAAACCTGTTAATTCCTTAACTAATTTTACAACAGCAAGCTTAGAGCCACCTGCCGCTTTAAGGATTACGTCGAATTCAGTTTGTTCTTCTGCAGCGTCTCCGCCAGCAGCAGCACCACCAGCAGCAACAGCTACAGCTGCAGCAGCAGGCTCAATACCGTACTCGTCTTTTAATATAGTTGCTAATTCGTTAACTTCTTTTACTGTTAAGTTAACTAATTGTTCTGCGAAATCTTTTAAATCTGCCATTTTTCTATTGTTTTAATCTGTGTGTTATTATATTTTTTTAAGTGTGTTCTTTATGATTATCCTTCTCTTTCGGATAATGTTTTTACGATACCTGCGATTGTTCCTCCACTAGACTTAAGTGCTGAAATAACATTCTTAGCAGGGGATTGTAATAATGTAACAATCTCGCCAATAAGTTCTTCTCTAGACTTAATATCTACTAATGTGTCTAATAAATCGTCCCCAACATAAATTGCTTCTTCAATAAAAGCACCTTTTAACAAAGGCTTTTCTGATTTTTTACGAAACTCTTTTATTACTTTCGCTGGAGCATTACCAGTTTCAGAATACATTACTGACGTATTGCCTTTTAAGGTAGATGGTAATTCACCGAAATCTTTATCCGATGCTTCCATTGCTTTCTCTAAAAGTGTATTCTTTACAACTGCTAACTTTATGTTAGACTTGAAACACGCTCTTCTTAAATTTGAAGTTGTTGCTGCATCTAATCCTGAAATATCTGTTAAATAGATATTGGTATTATCTGCTAATTGAGCAGTCAACTCTTCAATTACTAGGGATTTTTCTTCTCTTGTCATAATATTCTAAGTTTAACTACTATCCTATTTTTGTGTCAATTGCGATACTTGGACTCATTGTACTTGACATATAAATGCTCTTTACATATGTACCTTTTGCAGCAGTTGGTTTTAGTTTCATTAAAGTTGATAACAACTCATTAGCATTTCCCACTAATTTTTCTGTACTGAAAGATGCTTTACCTATAGGTGCATGAACAATACCTGTTTTATCTACTTTAAAGTCTATCTTACCAGCCTTTACTTCACTTACAGCTTTACCTATATCCATGGTAACTGTTCCTGTCTTAGGGTTTGGCATCAGACCTCTTGGTCCTAATACCCTACCTAATGGTCCTAACTTACCCATAACGCTTGGCATGGTTACAATGACGTCAACATCCGTCCAACCGTCTTTAATTTTCTGTAAGTACTCATCTAATCCAACATAATCAGCACCAGCTTCTTTAGCTTCTGCTTCTTTATCTGGAGTTACCAATGCAAGAACCTTCATGTCTTTACCTGTACCATGTGGTAATGAAACAACACCACGAACCATCTGATTGGCCTTACGTGGATCTACACCTAATCTAACTGCTAAATCTACTGAAGCATCAAACTTAGTGTACGTGATTTCTTTTAGTAAAGCTGAAGCTTCTTCTACTGAGTAAAGCTTGTTTCTATCAACCTTTGCTCTTGCTTCTTTTTGCTTCTTTGTTAATCTTGCCATTTCTAAAAATTTAGTTTGGAGCTTCACCTCCTTTAACAGTGATACCCATCGATCTTGCTGTACCAGCTACCATTTTCATAGCCGATCCGATTTCAAACGCATTTAAATCTTGCATTTTATCTTCAGCAATTGCTTTAACTTGATCCCAAGTTACTTTTGCTACTTTACGTCGGTTAGGTTCTCCAGATCCTTTCTTTACTTTGGCCGCTTCTAATAATTGTACTGCTGCTGGTGGAGTCTTGATTACAAATTCAAATGATTTGTCTTTGAAAACAGAGATTACCACAGGTAAAACCTTACCTGGTTTATCTTGGGTTCTAGCATTAAATTGCTTACAGAACTCCATGATATTAACTCCAGCGGCACCTAAAGCGGGTCCTACCGGTGGCGATGGATTCGCAGCACCTCCCCGAACTTGTAACTTAACTACTTTGTCTAGTTCTTTTGCCATTTTTTAAAATTTAGTGCGCTTATCTATGTTGGAAGCTTAGATAAAACGCTATCTTTATTGTAACAATTATTATAACTTTTCTACTTGCATATAGCTTAACTCTAATGGTGTCTTTCTTCCGAAAATCTTTACCATTACCTCAAGCTTACGCTTTTCTTCATTTATCTTTTCTATAGTACCATCAAATCCATTGAATGGTCCATCTATAACTTTAACAGTTTCACCTTTTGTGAATGGTATTGCAACATTGGCGTCTGCCTCAATTGCTAACTCATCTACCTTACCTAACATTCTGTTTACTTCAGATTGTCTTAATGGCACAGGATCTCCTCCTTTAGTCTCACCTAAAAAACCAATAACGTTAGTGATCGATTTAATAATATGAGGAATCTCACCACTTAAATTGGCTTGAATCATAATATAACCAGGAAAATAAACTTTCTCTTTGTTTATTTTCTTTCCGTTTCGGATTTGAATTACTTTTTCTGTAGGAACCAATACCTGATCAACAAAATCCTCTAAGCCTAGTCTAGAAATTTCATTTTCTATATAGGTCTTGATTTTATTTTCCTGAC
This sequence comes from Leeuwenhoekiella palythoae, assembly GCA_964221315.1. Lineage (GTDB taxonomy): Bacteria > Bacteroidota > Bacteroidia > Flavobacteriales > Flavobacteriaceae > Winogradskyella > Winogradskyella palythoae_A. Next base: position 18,331 of record CAXPYI010000002.1, read on the forward strand.
CACTTACCGCTCTAACAACATACCATTTTTTTTCTGACATCTTCTCTCTTGTATATTTGTTAGTTTAAAAATTCAAAATAAGCTTTAACAGCTTTACTGAACACCGTATCAACTCCCCAAATAGCCAAAGAAAAAATAATTGAAAACACTGCCACCAAAACAGTCAATCTTTGAGCTTCTGGCCATGGTGTCCATGACACATGGTTCTTTAACTCCTCAAATGATTCTTTTATATATGTTATTACTCCTGCCATTTGTATATCTTTTTAAGCTATGTTATTAGCTCATTTTACCTTGCACGGGTTGAGAGACTCGAACTCCCGACACCTGGTTTTGGAGACCAGTGCTCTACCAACTGAGCTAAACCCGTAAATAATAATCAAGGCATCCCGATTTTTCGGGACACCTTAATATATTATTTAACTATAATTTGTTTAGTCTAAAATTTCAGTTACCTGACCAGCACCAACTGTTCTACCACCTTCACGGATAGCGAAACGTAAACCAACATTCATTGCAATTGGCTGGATTAAGTCTACAGTAATTGTTAGGTTATCACCTGGCATTACCATTTCTACACCATCTGGTAAGTTAATGTTACCTGTTACGTCAGTTGTACGTACATAGAACTGAGGACGGTAGTTATTATGGAATGGCGTGTGACGACCACCTTCTTCTTTCTTAAGGATATAAACCTCAGCTTTGAATTTTTGGTGTGGTGTTACAGAACCTGGCTTAGTAATTACCATACCTCTAGAGATTTGAGTTTTCTCAATACCTCTTAATAAGATACCAGCGTTATCCCCAGCTTCACCTCTATCTAAGATTTGACGGAACATTTCGATACCAGTAATGGTAGAAGTCAATTTCTCAGCACCCATACCGATTATCTCTACAGGATCACCTGTGTTAGCTACACCAGTTTCAATACGACCAGTTGCAACTGTACCACGACCTGTAATTGAGAATACATCTTCGATTGGCATTAAGAAAGGCTTGTCCATATCACGCACAGGCTCTTCAATCCAAGTATCACAAGCTTCCATTAATTCCATAACTGTATCTACCCACTTTTGCTCACCGTTAAGTGCACCTAAAGCAGAACCAGCGATAACAGGACCATTATCTCCATCGTACTCATAGAATGATAATAAATCTCTGATTTCCATCTCTACTAATTCTAATAACTCTTCATCATCAACCATATCCACTTTGTTCATGAATACAACGATACGAGGAATACCTACCTGACGACCAAGTAAGATGTGCTCACGAGTTTGTGGCATAGGACCATCAGTTGCAGCAACAACCAAGATAGCACCATCCATTTGAGCAGCACCAGTTACCATGTTCTTTACGTAATCCGCGTGACCTGGACAGTCAACGTGAGCATAGTGACGATTTGCTGTTTGATATTCTACGTGAGAAGTATTAATTGTAATACCTCTTTCTTTTTCTTCTGGTGCATTATCGATTTGATCGAATGCTCTTGCTTCTGATAAACCTGCATCAGCTAATACTTTAGTAATAGCAGCAGTTAAAGTTGTTTTACCGTGATCTACGTGTCCAATAGTACCAATATTTAAGTGTGGTTTTGAACGATCGAAAGTTGCCTTTGCCATGTTTAATTTATTTTATCTTATTTAATATTAGTGTTCAATTTTATTCTACTATATTAGAAAAAAGAGCCAATGACGAGATTTGAACTCGTGACCTCTTCCTTACCAAGGAAACGCTCTACCCCTGAGCTACACCGGCAATTAATTTACGATTGCCGATATCTGACTTACGATTCGCAAATCGAAATTCGTAATTCGTAAATTCTTTAGAGCGGGAGACCGGGTTCGAACCGGCGACATTCAGCTTGGAAGGCTGACGCTCTACCAACTGAGCTACTCCCGCTTTATTTTATCAATACTCTTGATAAATGGTTTTCAATATTTCAAGGTTAGGATTACCTCACTATCGTTCGGTGATCCGTGAAGGGAGACCCTTCACTAAATATTTTGAAGTACTATCTTACAAAAACGAGCTTTGGACGGCAGCTTATTCAAAATATTTGTGGGGAGAGCAGGATTCGAACCTGCGAAGTTAAAAAACAACAGAGTTACAGTCTGTCCTCGTTGGCCGCTTGAGTATCTCCCCAAATTAATTCAAAATTTCAAGCTTCAAAATCCAAATTTCAAAACTAAAAAAGGACTTTGAAAAGAGCCGACAGAGGGACTCCCTTCGACTACGCTCAGGATAAACTTCTCGTCCCTGATTAATTTTGGTTATTTTTTACTTTAACCTTAATTAACACCTGAGTTAATTTTCAATATTTCAGAGCCGATAGAGGGACTCGAACCCACGACCTGCTGATTACAAATCAGCTGCTCTAGCCAGCTGAGCTATATCGGCTTTTTCTTACTTTTTTACCGTCAAATTTAGACCACAAAAAAGTCCGCTATTTCTAACGGACTGCAAATGTAGTGTTTTATTTTTTTATTCAAAACATTTTTGAAAAAATTTTAATCAAGTTCTGGCTCTTAATTTTTCTTTTCTCTTTTTTATTTGTCTTTCTAGAGAAGCTACAGCGATATCTGTACCTTCTTCAAAAGTTTTACATTGTTTTTTTACTACAAAGCTATCACCTGGGACACGTACTTTAGCTTCAAAAACTTTGTTTTCCTTATCACTTGTGTTTTCTACTTTCAAATAAACATCAGACTGAATTATTTTATCGTAAAACATATCTAATTTATCCATTCTTTTTTGAATGAAATCGATTAGCTTTCTGTCTGCTGTGAAATTAACAGATTGGGTGTTTACTTTCATATACTTTATTTTAAGTTAGACAATTGCACTATAGAACTTGTGAAACTTTATGTTTAGGTTAGTACTCAACGTATGTTTCTTGGATGGGATTTAGCATATACTTTTTTTAATTCTGCAATACTGTTGTGTGTGTATACTTGAGTAGCTGCTAAACTGGTATGTCCAAGAAGTTCTTTTACTGCATTTAAATCCGCACCTTCATTTAATAAATGTGTTGCAAATGAATGCCTTAATACATGTGGGCTACATTTTGCCTTAGAAGATGCTTTACTAAAATACTTATTTATTATTCTGTAAACAAGCATTTCGTAAACTTTAAGACCTTTTTTTGTTAAAAATAATATGTTTTTATCCTCAATGACAGGCAACTTGTCCCTAAAGTCTAAATATCTCCTTAGTGACTTTGCCAAAGAGTCCATAAGCGGTATGTAGCGCTCTTTATTTCTTTTACCCAAAACCTTAAGTTGCTTATTGCTAAAATCGACATCAGAGATTTTGATATTGACCAACTCAATACGTCTTATACCTGTGGCGTAAAAGAACTCAATGATGAGCTGATCCCTAGCGCTTTCAAAATCATCAACATCAATTGAATGTTCTAAAACCTGTTTTAACTCCCCCTCGGAAAAAGGCAAAAGTACCTTCTTCCCTACTTTAAGTGCTTTATGCTGTTTTAAAGGGTTGGCCTCTATCTGTTGTATTTTTTGCAGAAACTTATAATACGAGCTAAGCGAAGATACCTTTCTGTTAATAGTTCTGTTGGATATGCCACTATTGACCATTTCCACAATCCATTGTCTGATTTCTGAATAACCAGCATTTATAATTGAAACCGAATCATGCTGCTCTTTTAAAAACTCTTGAAACATTTCCAAATCACGCATGTATGCTAAAGCCGTATGTTGAGAATATTTTTTCTCTAACAATAAGTAATCTGAAAATGCTTTAAGACTCATATTATTGTTCGTGGAATTTAAATACAACTAATATATATTTTTATTGTGTAAACAAAAAATCCCGCAAATATGCAGGATCTTACTTCTATATATACCATTCCCTTCTAAGTAGCAGGCTTATAAGATTTCTTATCTATAACAATCTTAGAAAGTATTTCTTTGAGAATCTCAGATGTTCCACCTCCGATTGGACCAAGTCGGCTGTCTCTAAATAACCTTGCAAGTGGATATTCCTCCATATAACCATAGCCGCCTAAGAACTGTAAGCAATTATAAGCTACTTCATCTGCCATTTTAGTAGATTTTAATTTAGATATTGTAGCTTCTTCAACGACATAAGCGCCTTTGTCTAATTGGTCAGCAACCATGTAGTTATAGTTTTTACAAAGCTGCATATCGGCATGCATATCTACAAATCTATGGCGTAAGGCCTGATATTTATCTAAAGATTTTCCGAATGTTGTTCTTTCGGACATATATTGCAACGTATATTCCAATGCATATTCTGCCCTAGCATGTGCGTTGATGCCCATAATCAATCGCTCTAAAGCAAAATGCTGCATAATGTAAGGGAACCCTTTTCCTTCCTCACCCATTAATTGACTTGCAGGAACCTTAACATTATCAAAAGCTATCTCACCAGTATCTGAAGCTCTCCAACCTAATTTATCTAATTTAGTTACAGATATACCATCGGTTTTACTATCTACTACAAAAATACTGATACCTTTATTACCCAGTTCTGGATTAGTCTTTGCAGCCACCACCATATAGTCACTGTAAACAGCATTGGTTATGAATGTTTTAGAACCGTTAATGATATAATGATCTCCTTCTTTTACTGCAGTGGTTCTCATACCAGCAACATCACTTCCGCCAAAAGGTTCAGTAACACAAAGGCACCCTATTTTATCACCCGAAATACTATCTACCAAATATTTTGACTTGATAGCCTCATCTCCTTCCTTATTGAGATGTGTCATTGCTAAATATGCATGAGCCCATATTGCAGCTGCAAAACCACCAGAATTAATTCGCTGTAATTCTTCAAGTAAAATAACGGTGTAAAACAAGTCTAAATCAAGACCACCGTATTGTTCTGGATATGCCAAACCAAAGTAGCCCATATCCCCAAATTTCTTCCAGATGAAACGTTCAATTTGCCCTGTTTCCTCCCATTTTTCAATATGAGGGACAACCTCTTTTTTTAAAAAATCCCTGAGACTTTCTCTAAATAAATTGTGTTCTTCCGTGAAATATATATTAGACATATGGTGCAATTTTTACAAATGCAAATATAACTTAATTATCTCGATCTTCTTTACAGGAAAGTCTTCAACTTTTGTTAATTCTTCCAAAGATTTAAAACCATCTCTCAAAGCTCGCTCCTCAAGTATATTGTTGGCAACTTCATAATCTATGTATTTAATGGTAACCAGTTCGTCTCTTGTGGCTGTATTAAGATTGTACTTTATAATAGGTCTTGGTGTTTTTACCGTAAAGTCATTTTTCATACGCTCTATTACCTCTGGAGATAAACCGTATATTTCCATAAGTTCCACATCTGCAACAAATCCACCTTTATACTTATTTCTATAGGTTATAATTCGTTCTGAAAGTTTTTCTCCCACGCCATATACTTTTTGAAGTTGGCTTGCGGTTGCTATATTAAGATCAATTTTTTGTGCGTAAGTCTTTATAGTACTACTTGAAAATGAATTGTTATAAGAATTTGACTTGGGCTTAGGATTTGTTACCCATTCCGGAAACTTGAAATACGGAGATATGGCTTCTAGTAATGAATCTGAAACCTCAGTGACTTCTTGAAATTGCTCAGCGGAGTTTACCCATTTGTTACTTTCCCTAAATTTGTGAAGCCTATCAATTTCCTCATTAGACATTCCCAAAGTATAGCCTTTGTAATCTGTAATGTAATTTGGATTAAACGGATAGATTTTTGGTTTGCTATTTTCAATTTCAACCAAATGAAGTGAATCCAACTCCTTCCTAAAAGTTTCTAACTCTTCTTGGTTTACAGGTGCTTCTTCTTTTGTAAAATCAACAAAAGCATAAACGCACTGCAACACAATTATTATGGCTAACAATAAAAAAATCCCATTCCGTTGTTGGTTAGTAAACTGGAAATGGGATTTCATTTTGTTTCAAAACTTAATTTACAGAACTTCGTTTAAATCATCTGCACCGTCATCTATTGCTTCTTCTTTAACAGTTATTGCTCTGTAATATTTGCTAAGCTCTTTCTTTATAATTGGTGATAACAATACTACACCAATGATATTAGGTACAACCATGGCAAAAATCATGGCATCTGAGAAGTCAATTACCGCTCCTAAACTTATTGAAGCGCCTACTACAACAAAAACTAAGAATAATATTTTATAAGCTAAGTCTGTTAGTTTTCCTTTACCAAATAAAAATACCCAGCCCTGCATACCATAGTAAGACCAAGAAATCATTGTTGAAAATGCAAATAGAATCACTGCAATGGTAAGTATGATTGAGAAATGAGGAATTACCGAATCAAATGCACTAGCGGTGATTTCTACACCTTCAGTAATTTCCACACCATACTCCATAAAACCTCCATCAAAATTGGTGATAACAATAACAAGTGCTGTCATTGTACATATAACAACCGTATCAACAAATGGCTCTAACAAGGCAACTATACCTTCTGAGGCAGGGTATTTTGTTCTAACGGCTGAGTGTGCAATTGCTGCTGACCCTACACCAGCTTCATTTGAAAACGCACCCCTTCTAATACCTTGAATCATAACACCAACAAGTCCACCAGCAATACCTAAGCCTGTAAATGCTCCATCGTAAATTAATCCGAATGCATCATCAATTAAAGAAAAGTTTGCTCCTAGAATAATTAGTGCCGCCAACACATAAATACCAGCCATAAATGGCACTATTTTTTCCGTTACTTTTGCTATACGCTTTATACCTCCGATTATAACAACAGCAACCAAAACTGCCATAACTAGTCCAAAATATAAACCTGCATTATCTGAAGCTTCTAAATCAAACAATTTTACAAATTGAGCTGCTGCCTGATTGGCCTGAAACATGTTACCACCACCAAAGGAACCACCAATTACAAATATGGCAAACAATACAGCCAAGACCTTACCAAAGCCTCCCATACCCTTTGATTTTAATCCTTTGGTTAAGTAATACATAGGACCTCCATACACAGTACCGTCTTCACCAACATCTCTATACTTTACACCCAATGTACACTCAGCAAATTTTGATGCCATACCCAACAAACCGGCTACAATCATCCAAAACGTTGCTCCAGGACCACCAATAGATAAGGCCACTGCTACACCAGCTATATTCCCCAAACCAACAGTAGCAGATAATGCCGCCGTTAAAGCCTGAAAATGCGACACCTCACCATCTGCACCTTCATCTCTAATAGTTTCTATGAGATCTTCACCTTCATTTGGAGTGCTATCACCGTATAATGTATCTGCTTGAGGTTTATTGTCGTCTAAATTAGCTGTTACGGCAATGCCGTCATCACCGTAAAGTTGATCTGCTCCGTGCTTTTCAATATCTTCATATTGCCCTCTAACTACTTTTATCGCTGTTCTAAAGCCTGTGATATTTATGAATTTAAAATATACTGTAAAGTACATCGCTCCACCAACCAACACAATTAATACCCAAGGAATTTGATAAGTTTCTGAAAATGGAATTTCGTAAAATATACCGTCAACAAACCAACCTGTATAGTCCTTAAAAACCCTATCGATTTTTTCAGAGGTGGTTTCTTGTGCAAAATTCAAGAATGGTAACGAAATTGCAAAAAGTGATAGAAGATATTTCTTCATGAGTATAGTTATTAGTTAGTTTTTTAGATTAAAGGCGACAAGATGCTAAAAAAAAATGAGTTTTTAAAGCCAATGACGTTAAAATGAAATTAGAGTTTAAGCAATATTATATTCAGAATTTAATCGCTCTATCTGTTCTGGGCGTCCCAAAACTATAATTTTAGAACCAGGAACCAATTTAGTGCTTGCTTCAGGGTTAACGACGTAGTCTCCTTTAGCGTCTTTAAATCCGATTACCGTACAACCAGTTTTTTGACGAAGATCCAAATCTCTAATCGTCCTTACTTCACTAACATTATATAATTGCTCTACTTTAACTTCTTCAACATTGATATTCCTTTCACCAACAATGCCTAAATTATCTATAAACTCTACTAAATCTGGTATTACAACAAGGGATGCCATGTGGTCTCCTCCAATTCTGTCTGGTAGAATTACGTTATTGGCTCCTGCCAATTTAAGTTTATTATAAGAAGTCTCTTCGGATGCTCTACTGATAATGGTCATTTGGTTATTAATCTGTCTTGCAGATAACACCACAAACAAGTTGTCGGCATCGTTTGGCAATGCGCATATCAAAGTGCTGGCACGCTCAATACCAGCTTCATACAACACTTCGTCTTCATTAGCGTTACCAAAAACAAACGGCACATCATCTTCATTAAACCTTTCTATTATGTCCTTATTGCGTTCAATCACCACGAATTGCTTATTGTAATCCAGTAATTTTTTTGCTGCTTGCTTACCGTTACGGCCATAACCACAGATGATTATATGGTCAGTCATAGCATCTATTTTCTTCTGCATTTTACGTTGTTTTAAGTCTTCAAAATTATTTCTGCTTAATATATACTCGGTAATGATTGAAATAGCAAAACCAACTATAACAACACTAGATAGAATTAGGAATATTGTAAATATCTTAGCTTCTGTATCTAATGGGTTGACCTCACCAAAACCTACAGTGGTTATAGTGATTACCGTCATATAAATAGCATCGATCCAGGTATAATCTGAAACAAACCTATACCCGAACACACCAATACAAAGTACCAAAAAAAGCAATAGCATTGCTGTGTAAAATTTAGATCTAAAAAGTTTAATAATAGGATTGTTCATTTTACAAATCAAATACTGATGAGCGTTTTGTATATATTATATCCTTAATACGCATCCAAAAAGCTAAAAACAAATACAAAGCAAAACCAAAACCAACAGTTACGAATGTAAGGTACATAAATGATGTTCTAACGATCTTGGCCCGAATCCCCAAACGGTCTGCAATTCGCTGACAGACATAATACCCTCGCTTTTGAAAAAAATGTAATAGTTTATAGAACAAATTCATAGATGCAATGTACTTAATTTTTAACTATTAATTGATTTCCTATAGCGCATTGCAAACATTTATTTTTGTCGCAATAATGTTGCTTTAACTGTAGTAAAGCTTGAGAACTCAGCGCATTCTTTTCTACTGTTTTTAACTGCATAAATTTTTCAATAACACTATTGTTTTCCAGCTTTATTTCCTTGATTAAATCAAAAATTTCACCCTCAATCATTTGCCCTTGGGACTTGGCATAGCAAAATTTTATAGGAATAAGAGTATTGATAATCAATAAATCTATGAAAGACTTTGTCAATAACTTTTTGGAAGGCTTAGAGGTTTTGGTGAATGTATAGTGTGTCATCCAAAACTCAGTAACTCCTTTTTTGAAAAGTTTATAAAACCCTTCTCTATTATGCAATGTCATTATTTTTGAAAACAAGTGATGCTCTAAAGTATAAAGGTTAACAAATTGAGATAATCGAATGGTCGGAAAATTGGGTGGTCGCAATCTAAAAAATTGTGCCGGTAAAACACCTTGATTGTCTAGTTTAAATTTTTGACATAAAAACCGATACCTGTTTTTTAAATCTAGAAAGTATGCTTCCTGCACATCAACTTCCAATAAACCAGCCTGGCCAAATAGCAAAGCTTCTATTTCTAGAGTATCACCCTGAAGTTTTCTAACCACGGAGTAATCGATAGAGTTTGCCAAACTCAAAAAAGCCTCTCCATTTATTTTCAGTCCAAAATTCTTTAATAGCATCTTAAAAAGAACCGCTTCCCAATCGTTATTCGCTTGCTGTAAAAGTTTTAAAATATCTTGCGACTTTCTCTCTAAACGCTCAATATACAAACGTTCTAACCAATGGCTGAGCGTAAAATCGTCAACACCTGAAATATCATTTTCGCAATTGATCCAAGATTTCGATTTTATAAGCCTTTGGTAGTTTTCCAATAAAGCTTTATCCACATGATATTTTAGCTCTAGAGTGGGGATTTTTGAATTGTCCTTTCTATAGATTTCAGAATCGTGTTCCCAAACCACATGTAAAATAACATTATCGTAAGCCTTATCATTTTCATGGTTGTGTACATACCAGTCCGAAGATTTTATATGTATCTCAACATTACCAGCCCATAGTTGACCATCAATTCTTAATTGAGCATTGAAAAAATCAGGACCAGCATTCTGATTGTGTTGTCCAAGTTTTTTAATAGCAATGTTTTCACCATTTACAGTTTTAAGAGATACCGTGGAAAATGCTTTGTGTTTCCAGACGTAATGAAGAAAATCTTCTTGCATAGATTAAAGTAACCCGTTGTATTAAAATATTGAAGGTCATAAAAATACGTAACACTACGTATAAAAACCAACTCATTTTATGATTAACTTGTTGTCCGTAAAACCATTCCAACAAAACCATGCGTTACTTTGCCTTGAAAAATGATTTTCCAGAACTGGAAGAACGTAAACGCGTTATCAAAAGATTGACTAGTCTCAAAGAGGACTTAGACGACAAAATTCCCGAAAAAATTTTTAATGAAAATGTACTTATAGCAACTTGGAATATTAGGGATTTTGATTCTAACCAATATGGCTATGGCCCAAGGACAAAAGAAGCTTTTTTCTATATGTCAGAGATCATCTCAAGTTTTGATTTGGTTGCCATACAAGAAGTGAATGAAGATCTTTTTGCCTTTAACCGTTTAATGTATGTAATGGGCGATCAGTGGGATTACATAATGACCGATGTTACCGAAGGCCACTCTGGTAATGGCGAGCGTATGGCCTATATCTATGATACCAATCGCGTGTCATTTCAGAAAGTAGCAGGTGAAATTGTGCTAACACCGAGCAAACTCATTGGTGACAAAAAACAGTTTGCGCGCACACCTTTTTTAGTTGCTTTTCAGTCGGGTTGGTTTAATTTTAAGCTATGTACCGTTCATATTTATTTTGGTTCAGATTCTGGTGAAAAGCTAAAACAACGCATTGAAGAAATTGAGACCATAGCGGAGAACCTAAAAAAACGAGCCAAACGCTATGACGAAAACCTTATTCTTCTGGGTGATTTTAATATTTTTAGTCCTGAGCACAAAACCATGAAAGCCCTGAAAAAGCATGGTTTTAAAATACCAAAAGGCATTGAGGACAATCCAAGTAACATGTACCAAACCAAACATTACGACCAGATTGCTTTTATGGAGAAGAAGGGTGAAGTTATTCACGGAGACCAGGACAACAGCGCTGGAGCCTATAATTATTACAATCGGGTTTTTAGCACACGTCAGTTCCCAGATTATCAAGAAGTGGTGTTAGGGAACCTAAAAGACAAACTTGCTAAGCAAAAAGAGAAGCTTGCCAACACTACCGATGCTGAAAAGAAAGTGAAAATACAGAAATCCATTGATGAGTTTAAAACCATTATCGCAGACCCAGATTTGCAAAAGGAATACTACAAAAAAGAATGGCGTACGTTTCAACTCAGTGACCATTTACCAATGTGGACAGAGCTAAAAATTAATTTTAGTTTGACATATTTAGAGAAGATCAAGAATGAATGATTCCATTATTTGCCTAAAATATTTCATTTCCTTAACTTTAAAATAAAAATTGAAGATATGAAACGTATATTTTTAATGCTAGCAATGGTCAGCACTATTTTGAGCTGTAGTAGAAATGAAGACCATAATTATTCTGCCATAGGTAATTTAATTGGCCAATGGGAGTTAGAAAGCAGAATCATTAACGATACCGATCCGCAACCTACTGATAATGCCAAATTCATCTTTAGGGATGATAATGATATCAGAGATTTTAAAGGACTTTTTACCTTAGAAAGTAATGCTATGAGTTCTGGTACATTTAGGATAACCAACAATGGTAATGTAATGGAATTTGAAACATCAAACGGCATTACCTTTTCTTATGAGTATATCTTAAACACTGTGACACTTGAATTGGCCTACGTTGACACTGATGACAATGTGGTTAAGGAAATTTGGACAAAGACGAGTAATTTTATTGATTAAGTAGAAAATCTGATTAAATGAAGTAAAAAGCCCAAGAAATTCTCGGGCTTTTTTATAGTTTGATTTGCAAGATCTATTTCAAAAGAACTACAGTTATTCTATAAACCCTTTTTCACGCATCCAATCGTTATTAAACATCTTACCGACATAACGGCTACCATGGTCGTGGTAAAGTACTACAACCACATCTTCTGGTTTAAAATGTTCTTTTAATTGTAAAACCCCTTTTATGGCCGCACCTGCTGAATTACCCAAAAACATACCTTCTTCCTTGGCTAGTTTCTGAGTGTACACTGCCGCATCTTTATCCGTTACCTTGGTAAATCCATCGATGATGCTAAAATCTACATTTTCTGGCAATATATCTTCACCAATACCTTCAGTGACATAAGGGTAGATTTCGTTTTCATCAAAAATGCCAGTTTCGTGGTATTTTTTAAAAACAGAACCATAAGTATCCACTCCCCAAACCTTAATATTCGGGTTTTGCTCTTTGAGATACTTCCCAACTCCAGAGATTGTACCTCCTGTACCAACACCAACCACAAAATGTGTCACTTTTCCATCGGTTTGTTTCCAAATTTCAGGGCCTGTACTTTGGTAGTGGGCTTTGGTGTTACTTGGATTGTCATACTGATTAACGTACCAAGAATTTGGTGTTTCCTCACCCAAACGCTTAGAAACCGAGTAATAACTACGAGGGTCATCTGGCTCAACATCTGTTGGGCAAACCACAACCTCAGCTCCCATAGCCTTCAGTACATCCATTTTCTCCTTTGATTGTTTATCGCTAATAACGAAAATGCACTTGTAGCCTTTGACAATAGCGGCTAAAGCCAATCCCATTCCAGTATTACCAGACGTGCCTTCTATAATCGTCCCGCCTGGTTTAAGACGACCGTCAGCTTCTGCATCTTCAATCATCTGTAATGCCATACGGTCTTTGACCGAGTTTCCTGGATTAAAGGTTTCATATTTAGCCAATACCAAACACGGCAGCTCTTCAACCAATTTATTCATTTTTACCAGTGGTGTATTGCCAATGGTTTCTAATATATTTTCTGCGTAGTCCATAAAATTAATTTGCGGTGCAAATTTAAGTATAAAGGAATAAGTAGAAAGTAAAAGCAGATGATATTTTCAATCAATGTTAATCGAATCGAATGGCCTTAACAGGTGAGATTTTTGAAATAATAATTGAAGGAATCATAAGCATCAATAAACAAGCTATAAAGGTTCCAATATTCAGCATCAAAATATAATCCCAACTCAAATAAACCGGAGCTTCACTTACATAATATGTATCGGGATTTAATGGAAATAATTTGAAATGCTTTTGGGCAAATAACAATCCCAATCCTATTAAATTTCCCCAAAGCAATCCTAAACCTATTAAGTACGATGCGTTATATAAGAATACTTTTCTTATCGACCAGTTAGAACTTCCTAAAGCTTTAAGAATACCAATCATGTTGGTTCGTTCAAGAATAAGTACTAAAAGTGTTGTTATCATATTTATACCTGCCACGATAATCATTATCGCGATGATGATGTTGGTGTTGCTATCAAAAATTTTAACCCATTCAAAAACCGTATAATATTTTTTGTTGACAGGTCTTGCGTTTAAGAACGAGCCGACTTCTCTATAAACTTGTGACGTGACCTCGTCCAATTCAGAAAAATCATTGATAAAGACTTCAAAACTACCAACTTCATTGGCTTCCCATTTATTGAGGCGCTGGATGTGTCTAATATCCGCAATACAGAATTTTTCGTCTAGCTCTTGAAAGCCCGAATTGTAAATCCCAACAATTTCATAATTGATAATACGAGGTGGTCGCTCTAGATTTTCCCCAAATAAGGTTTGAAACTTATTGCCAACTTTAAAGCCCAAACGGTTTGCCAAATAACTTGAGATCAAAATCTCTTCATTGCGTTTTTCTGAAAAATTTGGTACTCGTCCTTCAACCAAAAATTCTTTAAAGTAGTCCCAATTATAATCGGCTCCAACACCTTTTACAACTACTCCTTCAAAATCAGTTTCCGTTCTGATAACAGCAAACTTGGTGGCAACAGCCTGTATGTGTGTTACTCCTTCAACCGAATTGAATTCAGGATAAAAATCTTGATCCTTGGAAATAGGCACTTGGGATTCATCAGAAGCATTGGTATCGAAGTTGCTAATTTCTATATGTCCATTAAAAGCCACAACCTTATCCCTTATCTTTTGCTGCAATCCCAAACCTGTTGCTATGGCAATAAGCATAACGATAATACCTATAGCAATTGCGGCAATACCAATTTTAATTATTGGTGCCGAAACACTATTTTTATACGCTTTATTGCCAATAATGCGTTTAGCTATAAACAACTCTAAATTCAAATCCTCTGATATGCGTTTTAAGGTTTTCAAAAATACAGTTTTATTATTTGTCTTGGTAGTGGTTTCTTGTGCTGGAAAAGTTGGAAGTGAGAAGTTAGAAGTAAGAAGTGAGACAGATTCTTCCAATGTGCTTCGACAGGCTCAGCATGACACGCTCATAGGGATGAATGAAATCATTATTGGATCTAACCGAACCGAAGTGTATTTACCACTGCTAAAAGGTAAACGTGTTGGTGTTGTGGCGAATCAGACATCTGTAATCTTTAAAGAGATTGCCACGTCTCGTAAAAAAAACGAGACTCGCAATGACAGTTCATTTGTTCACTTGGTTGATTCATTATTATATTTAAATATCAATATCAAAAAAGTGTTTTCACCAGAACATGGCTTTAGAGGTACTGCTGATGCTGGTGAAAATGTAAAAGATGGTGTGGACACTAAAACAGGTTTACCTATTTTTTCGCTGCATGGCAAACATAAAAAACCAACGGCAGAACAGCTTGAGGATTTAGACATTATTATTTTTGATATACAAGATGTTGGTGTTCGGTTTTATACTTATATCTCAACATTGCATTATGTTATGGAGGCTTGCGCTGAAAATAATGTGCCATTGCTAATTTTAGATCGACCAAACCCAAATGGTAATTATGTTGATGGCCCTGTTTTAGAAAAAGAACACAGTAGCTTTTTAGGCATGCATCCAATTCCTCTAGTACATGGCATGACGATTGGCGAATACGCACAAATGATCAATGGTGAAGGCTGGCTGGAAGACAATGCTAAATGTGAGATTACTGTTGTTGAGATGGAAAATTATAATCACGACAGCTTTCACAGCCTACCTATTAGGCCTTCGCCAAATTTACCAAATGATCAATCCATAATGCTATATCCTAGTTTAGGTTTGTTTGAAGGTACAAATATCAATGCTGGTCGTGGCACGGAGTTTCAGTTTCAGCGTTATGGCGCACCATTTTTAGATAGTAGTTATTATGAATTTAGCTATACTCCACAACCAAATTTCGGTTCTAAATATCCTAAGCATAAAGGTGAAGTTTGCTATGGTGCAGATTTATCTAATGTAAAGCCCGAAAGGAAATTTACATTGAAGTACGTTATGGATGCTTATAACCATGCTACAGATAAATCAAAAGTTTTTAATACTGCTAATTTTACTAAACATGCCGGAACAGCAAAACTGCAACAGCAAATTGAAGCTGGACTAAGCGAAGCAGAAATTAGAGCCACTTGGAAAAAAGGTTTAGTAGATTTTAAGAAGACAAGAGCTAAATATTTAATTTATGATTAGATATAGCTTCAATCAGAAACAAAAATTCACATAGTTTGTCATTCCTGCGCAGGCTGGAATCTAAATGTTTTGTGTATAGAGTGGATTCCTGCTTTCGTAGGAATGACAGTGTCAAATCAATTATTGCCAGTTGCTGCAACCTTTACTGGCTCAGTCGCTACAATATCTTTAGACACTTTGCTTTCTGGTAAGTCCTTAGGAATATCTTTTAAGATACGTACCACAAATACAATACGTTTAGGAGATTGTACAGCTACCAAGACATGTTTTCCTTTTGGCAATTTATTTAACGGTAATTCAAAATAAGTGGTGTCAACGTAAACATCGAAGTCCCTTCCGTAATCTTTATTGATGGAATAGAGATAATTTATTTTTGTTTCACTCTGAAGAATGAGTGTGTCTTTCGTTGCATTTAGCTTATGAATTAAACCCTTAGCTTGAATGTTTCTGTTTTTTTCAAGTTTCGCGTAGTGTTCTTGAGCCCTGAGCGAAAAACTCAATAAGAAGATGAGGATAATAACAAGACAAATACGGATTAAATTTTTCACAATAGCATTACTTAGAATTAAACATAGGTTTGCTTATTCCAACAGTAATTAATTAATCCATCGCAAACATAAATTGTTTAGCCATTGATAAGCCAAAAAAATCCACTAAATACAAAAATATCGGTGGAACAACATTTTTTTGTTGACAAAGTGTTAATAACGTCGGTCGGTTCGAATATCAAGAAGTTTGTCGGGATAATCCGTAATGATGCCGTCAACATTCCATCGTAACAATTTAATCATATCTTGTTCCTCGTTGACTGTCCATGGAATTATTTTATACCCTTTTTCCTGATAGTTCATTATCAGTTCATGCGAAGATAAGAGTTTAAAGTAAGGACTTATAATTTCTGGTTTATATGATAATTTTTCCAATTTGGAAGCTATAGTTTCATCTTCATCAATTAATAATGCTACAGGCATTTGGGGTGATTGCTTTTTTATTTCCTCGAGAATGACCAAATCAAAGGATTGTAGATTAACCTGACTAAACAACTCACTTTCTTTAATCTCGTTCAATACAATTTTTACATATTCTTCAGGATGTGGCGTATAAATGCCATAATATTCAGGTTTGGATTTAATTTCGATATTGAATTTAATTTCGGGGTTTTTCCGTTTGGTCATTTGAAAAACTTCAGACAAAAGCGGCTTATAGGTCTTCAGTTTTTGTTGTTCGGGATAATCTGGATGAAATTTAGAACCGCAATCAAATTGTTTTATTTCATCATGGGTCATTTGGTAGAGATTGTGTTTCATATCCATTTCCTCAGGAATCTCATTACCTTCTGGATTAAAACAAATGAATCGACTGATAAAAGGCTCATGCGAAACAATGACCTCCTTATCTTTAGTAATGCCTATATCCAACTCTAAAGTAGTAACTCCTAATTCAATGGCTTTTTCAAAAGCTGGTAATGAGTTTTCGGGCAATAATCCTCTGCAACCTCTGTGCCCTTGTACGTCTAATTTTTTATCAGAATTACAGCCCATAAAAAAGCAAAGTATTAAAAGAAATATACTATTCTTCAAAATCCGCTGATAAAGTAGGTTTCTCATACTTTTGAAAAGGCTGCTTTAGCAATTCACCAATATGGCCATTCTTCTTTTCGTCTGGGAAAACATCTACTCCATATACCAATTTTTCACGCTCCATATACATATATGTTCCGAAGATTCGGTCCCAAATACTAAATATGTTGCCGTAGTTGGAATCTGTGTATGGCAATCGATAATGATGATGAATTTTGTGCATATCTGGTGATACAATAAGATAGCTCAATGCTTTATCCAAACCTTTGGGCATCTTTATATTGGCATGTGTAAACTGAGTAAAAATCAATGATAAAGATTGATATAAAAAGACTATTGCTATTGGTGTACCGACCACTATTACTCCCAAAAGCGTAAACGCAAATCTTATAAGGCTTTCTATGGGATGATGCCTATTAGCTGTTGTAGTATCTACATTATGATCTGTATGATGCACCAAATGCACCATCCATAAGGGTTTTACTTTGTGCTCCACATAATGTGCTAAATAGGCACCAAAAAAATCGAGCAACAATACTCCCAATAAAGCATAAAGCCATAAGGACATTTCTGGTAACCAATTAATAATGCCAAAATCATTTGCTTTTACCCAATCTGCAGCACCCAATAATAAAAAAGCTAACGCAAAATTAATGACTACCGTAGTTAAGGTGAAAAATATATTAGGTAAAGCATGCCTCCATTTGTTGTACTTAAACTTAAATAAAGGCACTCCACTTTCAATTAACCAAAATAAGGTAAGTCCACCAACCAAAATAAGGCTTCGATGCTTGGACGGAATGGTCTCGAAATACGTAATTATAGTTTCCACTTTCTTTTAGGAATTGAGATTTATAAGTTTCTCGGCTTTTTTCAAATTTACTAAAGAAATTTTAGCTTTCCATGGTTCAGCATCCTCAGGTTTGTCTGCACTCATATATGCCGTGTAATATAGAAAAGCGACAAAAGGCTGATTACTTTCAGTAATATTCTCTTTGGTTAGTTTTTTTAATTCCCTAAGAACTTTTTTAGGACGTTTTGAAATTAAATATTCCTGAATTTTTAATAGTTCACAACGCTGTTCTAAACTCGATCTATCTTCTGGCTTTTGTTCTTTTATATAACCAACAGCTTCTTGAAGGTATATATTGGACAGGTTTATAATACTAGACCTCGTTTTATGATCAGCATACAATGCAAAATCCAAATATTTGGAAGCTAAATAATAAGCGGAATAAAAATTCTTTTCACTTTTGTAATCCTTTAGTTCTTGTGCAATATATTCTGTATTGAGCCCATAGAGTTTTATGATTTCCGTGATATTCTGAAAGTCTTCCGTAAAATAACTGGCGTTAAGTATATTACCATTAATATCCATAATTTTTATGGAGTCGTCATTAAATTTATCAATATAGGTCTGGCTTCGCTTTCCTTTAATTTTCTCATACAAGTCAGCATATCTATATTCGCTCACAATAACAGGGACAAAGTAGTCCCAGATTAACGGACTCACTTGCTCATCTTCAAATAAATTATCTATATAGATTGTTCGTCCTCGTTCATCTTTTACAAAAACAGGATATTGGTAACGTGTGGTTTCCTCCCACACCATAAGTACCATTTTATTTTGTACTTGTGCCAACCGTTGGGCTATTTCCAAATTGGTCATCCATGCCTGTGCAAAGGAAATACCCATTCCAAAAAAGATGAGTACTAGAGTGATATAGCATTTTTTCATTTTATTTTTTTTAAAATAGCGTATCAAAAATTATTCCGAAACATATTTTTAAAATTGAATTCGTTTTTTCATTTCTTCCACAATGTTCAATGCTGCAGGACAAATGGCTACATTCTTAAGCGTTAGATTGGAAATCTGCTGAAACTTCTTTCTATCCGTATGTGGAAATTCCCTACAAGCTTTTGGTCTTACCTCATAAATGGAACAGTAATTATCAGCTCCTAAAAATGCACATGGTACAGATTGCAGTACATAATCATTGTCTTCATCTAAACGAAGGTAGCTTTCTATAAATTGTTGCTCTTTCATTTTAAAGAACTTCGCAATGCGCTTTATGTCCTTATCTGTAAAAAGCGGCCCAGTGGTTTTACAACAGTTGGCACATTCCAAACAATCCGTACGCTTAAATTCTTCGTGGTGCAAGTCTTGCATCAAATAGTCCAATTGTTTTGGAGGTTTCTTTTTAAGCTTGCTCAAAAATGTTTTGTTCTCCTTATGCTTATCTTTGGCGAGCTTTGGAAGATTATTGATTTGGTCTTGCATAATGTAAAGATAACGAGAATGAGATGCTGAATCAAGTTCAGCATAACAAAATTTAACCATGAAAGACATCTTTGGGAAGGCTTTATTGGATTATCAGAACAACAATTATTCTGAAGATATCATCACCTGGACAAATATTTCAGATAAAGACGAGCTACCACTTCCCTATTTGTTTAGGGATTATGCTGAAATGCCAAAGCTCGAGCAAAAAGCTTTGCAACTAAGCAAAGGCAAAATTCTAGATGTTGGTTGCGGAGCAGGAAGTCACGTTCTTTGGTTACAACAAAAAGGTTTTGATATAAAAGCTATTGATAGTTCAAAAAGTGCTATTGATGTATGTAAACTACGAGGTATAAAAAATGCTGAACACAAAAGGCTTTTAGAAGAAACAGATAACTTTGATACTATTTTACTTTTAATGAATGGTACAGGTATTTTTCAAGAATTGTCTCAAGTTTCTAAATACTTAATTCATTTAAAATCCTTACTCAAACCTAATGGGCAAATCTTAATGGACTCTTCTGACATATCGTATATGTACGAAGACGAGGATGGTGGTATGTGGCTAGATTTAAATAGCCCATATTATGGTGAACTTGACTATTACCTCAGCTATAAGGGAGAAGAAGAAGTCCCAATGAAATGGCTTTACCTTGATTTTGAAACGTTAAAAACGGCTTGCCAAACTGTTGGTTTGCAATGTGAGAAAGTTATGGATGGTGAGCATTTTGATTATTTGGCGAAACTATCCCAACAATTGTCATCCTAAACCTGATTCAGGATCTAAAGTGGATTCCCCATCATACTTCGACCACTTCGAGTAACCTCAGTGACCGAAGTTCAGCGTAACAGTTCAAAAGAGCACAATGAGATTACTGTCGTCTAGAGAATTTAAAAATCAAATTGATAAGTTGCTCCTGCCAATGCCTGAAAACCTTGAACAGGGAAATTCAGATAACGCTCATAATCTTGGTTTAAAATATTGTTCACTTTTGCAAAAACGGAAAGCTGATCGTTAATCTTGTACCCTAAATGTGCGTTGGCATCAAAATAACTCTCTAAAGTTATTGGTGTTGGGTCTGGAGTTACCAATGTGCCAACTAACAATTGTTGGTCTTTTCGCTCACCTACATAAAACGCACTCGCACCAGCAAACCATTGCTCAGTAATCTGAATATCCATAAAAATAGAGCCTGTTACATCTGGTAAATTCCAAGCTTCTGCTTGTGTATCTGTACTGTAGTTAAAATACTCTCCTTTTAATCCAAGGGTAAAGTTTCTATTGACATCAATATTTAACTCACCAGCAACAGAAAACGTTGTGACATCGTCGTAGACCACACTAAATGAATTACCGTATTGGTAATCTTCTGTAGCAAAAGTCTGAGCGTCATTGGCTTTATATAGCGCCTTGTTCTTTTCAGCATAATAGTTTCCCTTAACATTGTAACTTACATTATTAGACAACTTCCCCTTTAATCCAACAAAACCATTATAACGCTGATCAGTTGGTGCTATAATTAATGTAGGTGACACAAATGGATTTTCATTTGCAAAATCGTAATAAGAATTTTGTTGTAATTCACCTTTAATTCCGCCATAAGCGATTAAAATTTCATCAACCAAACGGTAAGAGGCTTCAAAATTTGGATAAATAAAGAACTTATTGTCGCTAAACTCCGTATCGTTAAGATAGACCAAACGAACACCCAAATTAACGGTTAAATCATCTTGTGTCATCTGATAAGAAGGAGATAGGCCAAATGTTACGTTGCCATATTTGATCTCGCCTGTGTTATTATAATCCATATCAAAGCTTCCACCAATGTAATCAATGTATAATTCTGTATTGATTTCCTCACCTTGCACTGGAATATTGAAATTTGTACTAGCTACAAATCTATTCTCCCCAGAGTCCTGATTATCACCAAAGCGTCTAAAACGGACATTTCCGTCTTTAATTATGGCATCATCAAACTTAAGTTTTCCTCCAATATAGAAACTATTAAATGTATGGCTTGGGTCAATCATATCTGCCTCAGCCTGACCAAAAAAGTTTTGTGGTAATCCGTACCAGTTGTAGGTCATAAGCTCAAAACCACCATCTACTTTCCATGAAAAATCCCAGAGTTTTTGCGAATAATGTGCATTTAGGTTGGTTTTGCTAAAGTCATCGTCCAACAGCAAACCGTCAATACCTCCCTGTGAAGAGTGGTGACTAAAATAACCACCAACATTTTCGGTATTACTCAACTCATGGTTGAGATACACTTCTCCCAAAACAGTGGTATAAGTTCCTACTCCAAGCGACGCATAGTTATCGTACAATTTCACTGGTTTTGCTTTATCCACATTTGCTGCCTTGCCCTTTGCAGGTGTAAATGTTGAAGCTACAGGAATTGAAAAAATGTTATACTTCACTTCCTTTTTCTTAACTAAATTAGAGTCTTGCAACTTAGGAGTATCCTTAATTTTAAAGGCGTCAGAAATTGTTGGTGTATATGGTTTTACCACATTTACAACCTGATCGTCAATAGTATCATTTTTGCGCTCTTGGGCATTAACAAATGATAAGCTACTCGATATGGTGATTATAAAAATTAAAAACTTGATTTTCATGTTTTGTGTTTTGATTATACGTTAACTCGGCTTCGACAAGCTCAGCCTGACAATATGATTAATTATTGTTTTAGTTATCGTCTGTTTCGATTGATGAATTTGTTTTTGCTTCTTCTGCTTTTATTTTATTGAGTTCTATTCTTGCTTCCTGTACCACATCGTCAAAATCTGGGAAGTTTGAAATCACGCTTTCCAATATATAGGTCGCTTGGAATGCGTCACCCAAAGCATAGAAATTCTTTGCCATAACAACCAATCCTTTGGCACTGTAATATTTATAACTACTATAGTCTTTAGCCAATCTTTGGATTACGGTATTGGAAGCTTCGTATCTACCTTCTTTGTTCTTAAAGTAGCCGTTGTAAAATAAGGCTTCAGCCGCCACGCTTCCTGTGGCTATCTTTTCTACATCAGCATAGGCAGTCTTTGCTTTGGCTTCATTACCCGTTTTAATTGCAGAACGTGCTATGATGATTTTGGCATCACTTTTTACCTTATTATCCAAGTTTGAATTGCCTAAAACTTTTTCAGCATAAGTCTCTGCCTGGCTATAATCGTTGGTTTGATAATAGGCATTCATTAAATTAGATTGTGCATAGAGTACGTTTTGCGGATAATCAGCTTCAGCTTCCAAGGTTTTTAATACAGGAATAGCTTTAGACCAATTTGAATCTTTCAAATAGATTTCACACAATCTAACGGTAGCTTGTTCGGTATATTCACTTTTTGCAGCCTCAACAACATATTGGTAATGTGGTTGTGCATTTTCGAACAAATCCTTTTGGTAATACAATTGTGCTAAATAAAAGTGCGACTTTAAAGCATGGATTCCATTTGGGAATTGATTCAAATATTTATTGAATTGACGGATGGCATTATCGGTATCATTGTCTAAATAAGGTTTCTCGGCTGCCAAATACATAGTGTTATCCAATTCCACATCTGTAACCTCAACATAATCCAGTGATTTAACCCAAGATGCATACTCGTCCACACGACCTAAATCGATATAAATTAAACGTGCGGTAGAAACGGCTTGAACTGCTTCACCTGAACCAGGGAAATCCTTAGCGACTTTTTTAAACTTGGTTAAGGCTCGTTCGTTTTCACTACCATTGTAGTAGACTAAGCCTTGGCGAAGCAAAGCTTTAGAGGTAAATGCACTTCTTTTATATTCAGAATTTAAACGATCGTACATCTGCATGGCCTTATCCGTATCATTGGTTTTTACGTAGGTATTTGCCAATTCGTACATGGCGTCGTCCCGTAATGCTGACTTTGGATAGCCTTCAATAAATGCGTTTAATTCTGAAATCTTTGTGGAACTCTTCCCTAAATAGCCATTGCTCATCGCTTTTTGGAAAGCTGCATAATCCGTTTCAATTTCGTTGATTTGAATGGCCTTATCATAAGCACTAATGGCATTTTGATAACTGCTAGACACAAAATAACCATCTGCCAATCTCAAGTAAGCATCATTACGTCTTAATCTATCACTTGAGTTCTTATCAATAAACTGTTGAAAGTACCTCGAGGCATTATTGTAATCCTTTAATTTAAAATAAGTGTATGCCAAATTATAATTGAGATTGTCATTTTCAGGAAGGTCTGAAGCTTCAGCCATTCCGTCAAATTGTTTAAAACCAATCAACGCATCATTAAAATTGGAAAGATTGTATTCTGTTTCTGCTTTCCAAAATGTTGCCTTAGCCACAAAAACTGGGTCTCTTGGCTCTTTTAATGAGTTGTTGAACATATCCAAAGCTTCACTATAATTGGTTTCGTTATATAATTCAATTCCTCTAAAAAATGCTACTTTTTGATAAGCCACTTTATTTTCAAAACTGTTCTTTCCTTTTAAGAGCTCTAGCGCTTCCTTATAGTTTTTTGAAGTGATGTAAGAATCTATCAATAAGGTTTCAATTTCTTCCCTATAGCTTGTTTCAGGATATTTGTCTAAGTAACCAGCTAATACTTGTGGCACTGATTGATATGGGTTACCAATCTCGTAACTGATTTTGGCATAGTTTAACCATGCATCTTCTTGGATTTTAAGGTCATAATCCATTTCAGAGGCATTTCTAAATGCATTTAACGCTTCTTGCTTCTTTTCTAAATTGATATAGCTTTCACCTAAATGATAATATGCATTTTGTGCCACTGAATTATTACCATCAATAATTTTATTGAATTCTGAAATGGCGGCTTCAAAATCATTTTGTTTGTAGTAGGTGTAACCCAATTGGTAGTAATCGGTATTGTTCCATTTGCCGCGTTTGCCTTGATAGGCTTTGAGATAAGGCAATGCCTCTTCGTATTGCTCTAAATTGAAATAACTCTCACCAATAATCTTATTTAGTTCGGACTCCTCCTCGCCTCTTGCATTTGGCAATTGCTCTTTTGCGAGCTCTATGGCTTTTTCAAACTTTCCTAATTTAAAATTTAAATCTGCCTGATAATAAGATAACTTTTCCTTGTACTTTTCATTATCGCTAACCTGATCAAAATATTCATTTGCTGTATCATAGTCATCGCCTTCGTAAGCCATGTAACCGATGTAATATTTTGCCTGCGAACCATATTCTTTCGAATCCACCACTCGGTTTAAATATTTTGTTGCTTGTGTTTTGCTATTAGTAGAATACAAGCTGTAACCGTAATTAAAATAGAATCGTTCGCGCTCAGAGCGTGCAATACTCAGCTCATCAACTTTTTGATACCATTTGCGTGCATAGGCATACTTTGAATTCTCGAAATAATAATCTGCCACATCTAAAAATGCTGTATTACGCTTTGTGCTCGTTGGGTATTCTTCAACAAATTCCGTAATTAAATCGTCTGCATTTCTTTGGTTTAATCGTACTGCACAATTAGCTATGTAATATGAGCAGTCTGATTTTAATACCACATCGTCTGTATTGTACTTTATATCGTCAAACAAAGACTGTGCTGCTTTGTATTGCTTGTTGTTGTATAGTGTCAATGCTTTCTGGTAATCCTTTAAATCACTGGTATAAACAGCAGACTTCTGGGCAAATCCCAGCAGCGAAAAGGCTAGAAAAACGATGATGAATTGTCTTTTGAGAATTAGCATTTGCTTCGTTTTTTGATTAATAACTTTTGATGTTTTTAGAATCTATTCAAATATAATTCAATACAAAATCTATAACGTTGAAAACGCTGTATAATTATAAACGGACTTATTAAATGTTAAAGCCCTAGTATACAACGACAATGTCCGACCTAAAATAACCAACCAAAGAGTCTACTAAAAAACCCTTTCTTCTCTTTTTGTTTATCAAACCCTATCCTAAAAACACCAAAATTATTTGCGGATTTTGTTGCAATGGTATTGTGTAAAGGCTTCTCAAAATCTGATAGATTCATTGGGAATTGCACCGTTATTTCGCTTGAAATTTTTCCTGATTTTATTATTCTATTTCTATTTTCTACATCGTATATTTTATAGCTTGCACCTTCCTTAATTTCATAATCACTAAAATCGACCATTACATCTTTACCCTCTTTTTCCAATAACACAACATTAAAATGATTTGGGTTTGTATCTAATCGCTGAATCTTTAGCACAGGATGAATTTCAAAGTTTTTTAACTGTTTCCATTGGCTATTTTTGTCTATACCAAATGTTTTTTGCCAATCAGTAAGCTTATAGTCTTTGTGTTTTAAAATTCGTAACCCTGCAGTTCTTCTAGTATAAAATTGGTTATGATCCAACTTTAAACGGCCGGCTTTAAGAGCAGGAAGGCTTGAGGTTGCTAAATGCACATATCCCGTATAAACGGTGTTATTTCTAAAAACCAAAGATTTAGCGTGCATGATATTGAGCGTATTATTTCTTCCTATAATAACATTATCACTAATAGAAATATTCTCTACTAAGGCTTTTGATATATACCCTAGAGTCAATGAATTACCATAGCCGAAATTTTTAAAATCATTGAAATCCGTATTATGATAAAGTACATTGTCGTTTACTTTTATATTCTTTGCCACATTAATACCTTCAGCATCACCAGAAGCGATAATGAGATTGGACCAAGGCCTGCCTGAAGGTGAACCATTATTAAAAATTATATTATCTGTGAGTGATACATTCTTAACAAATTCCCTTTTAGTTCCAGAAGTTGCAGACCATACTTCTATGCCTTTGTAATAATTATTGAAAATGATATTATTTCTAATGACTCTAGTCTTATCACTTTCATTCTGTACATATATACCAACACCATGACCTCTTGTTCCTTGGTACCCATTATTATAAATTGTGCAGTCCTCAATTACGGTTCCACCTGTAGCCTTCCAAGAGCCAATGCCAGAACCCGGAATATTGTGAATAATCAGATTTTGAAATTTGCAATCCTCCCCTTTTATATGGTTAAGCCCTATCGTAGCTTTAAAGTTTTTGTCTGATTTTAAACGTGTAAAATCTCCAAAATAGGTAATCTCAAAATTCTTGTAAATGACATTGTTTCCGTTAACTTCTAGGACATAATTCACTTTATTGTCAGAATTACCGTTAAGTACAACTTTATCACCCTTGTACGCAGATACTGTAATATATTCGTTTGCTAATGTTGATTCTAAAGTGCTTATAAAGTTTCCTGTATAAATTCCCTTATGCAACCAAATAATATCGCCGCCATTTACACGTTTTGAAGTTTGTGACAATGCAGTTTGCAAATCCCATGGATTATTAAGGCTACCGTCTCCAGAAGGCGAACCATGCATCCCTTTACCATTTAGCGGAAAGACATGAAATTCTTTTTGCGCAAAAGAAAATAATGTAAAAAATAGCAGTATAAAGCTAATTGAATACCTCATAAAAGCAACTTTTCAATTACTATGCCAAGGTAGAAATAGTATTTGGGATTTGGAATATTAAACAATACATTTACACAAGCTTAATCTCGCTCAAGCATTTCCTAAAACCATATGTTTTATTAAAATTGAAAAAGGATAATTTAAACTTAACTAGTAAGAATTAATGACGCGTATAATCACTTTAGATGATTTTATAGAAACCTATACCAAACTCCATCAGAGAGGTCTGGGTTTTATCCTATCTAAATTCAATTTTAATCATAACGAAAGGGCAAAAACAGCTTTTAATCATTTTAATATTGCCTCTTCAAATTGGTCTATCATCCCGGAAGTTAAGTCTCGCTGGAATAAAATAATTACCTCTAATGAAGAAATGGAATTAGAGGATTTTACTGTAAATGAATTTTTAAAGAATCGTAAAAACCTGAAAATGCTTTCCTTAGGTAGCGGTAATTGTGGGTCCGAAATCGCATTTGCTAAACATCCTAATTTTGACTTGATACTATGTACCGATATTGCAGAGAAACGGCTTGAGACAGGTAAAAAAAATGCCAAATTAGCTGGTTTGGAAAACATAAAATTCAAAGTACAGGATGTCAACAATTTGGATACTAATGAGACCAAATATGATATTGTTTACTTTAAAGCTTCATTACACCATTTTAAAAATGTTGAAAAACTGGTTTCTAAAACATTAGCACAAGTTTTAAAGCCAAATGGTCTTTTGATTATCAATGAATACGTAGGACCATCTAGACTGCAATTCCCAAAACATCAGATTAAAGCCATCAACAAAGCGCTTGACCTTATACCAAAACCTTACAGGAAACGTTTTAAACTTGATATTTATAAAAACAAGGTCTATGGTCCTGGATGGTTACGAATGATACTGGCTGACCCTTCAGAATGCATTGATTCTAAGAACATTATGCCATCAATCCATAAATATTACAATACAATCTATGAAGCAAATTATGGTGGTAATATTTTACAATTAGCATTAAAAGACATCTCCCACCACTTCATTGATTTAGACAAAGACAAAAAAAATGTCCTTGATAATTTGTTCAATTTTGAAGATTGTTACTTGAAAAATCATAAAAGTGACTTTATATTTGGAATATATGAACCCAAGCTAAGTAATTAATAAAACAATATGTCCAAACCGATACTAAAACTAGACAATGCTAACATATACCAAGGAAAGAGCATGGTGCTATCTGGCGTTAATTTTGAAATGCAAAAAGGAGACTTTGTTTACCTCATTGGCAAAACAGGAAGTGGGAAAAGTAGTTTTATGAAAACCTTGTATGGTGATTTAGAATTAACAGAAGGTGAGGGAAATGTTGTTGATTTTAATTTGAGAACCATGAAAGAAAAGGATATTCCTTTTTTAAGAAGAAAATTAGGTATTGTTTTTCAGGATTTTAAGTTATTACCAGATCGTACAATTAACAGCAATTTAGAGTTTGTACTTAAAGCGACAGGCTGGAAGGATAAAGACAAAATCAAAGAACGTATTGAAACTGTTTTAAATAAAGTCTCAATGAAAACAAAGGGGTTTAAGTTTCCACATGAGCTGTCTGGAGGTGAACAGCAACGTATCGCAATAGCAAGAGCACTTCTTAACGACCCTGAGTTAATTTTGGCCGATGAGCCAACAGGTAATTTAGATCCTCAGACCAGTATTGAAGTTATGGAGGTACTACAGGACATCAACAAAAATGGCAATACCATTTTAATGGCCACACACGACTATGCGTTGCTATTAAAATACCCAAGCA
Source organism: Leeuwenhoekiella palythoae (assembly GCA_964221315.1). Classification (GTDB taxonomy): domain Bacteria; phylum Bacteroidota; class Bacteroidia; order Flavobacteriales; family Flavobacteriaceae; genus Winogradskyella; species Winogradskyella palythoae_A. The sequence goes on from CAXPYI010000002.1 coordinate 47,134, forward strand.
AAACCTTAAAGTGTGACGAAAACAAAGTCTTTGAGGTTGTGCAACGTAAAGGTTGATAAACTTTGCTTATTAGTTTGGCATTAAAAAATTATGCTTTCCATCCTTATACCAACATATAATTACCCTATTAGTAATCTTTTAAAATCATTAGATAAGGTTACTATTGGCTTTGATTATGAAATATTATGTTGCGAAGACGGATCTAAACTTTACATTGACGAAAATAAGACAGTCTGTCACTCAACAAAAAACACTACCTATCTTTATTCAAAAGAAAATAAAGGACGAATAACATCGCGTAAATTTCTTGCTGAAAAAGCAAAATATGATTGGTTACTTTTTTTAGACGCAGATGTAGCAATAACAAATGACAATTTTATTAATGATTACTACTCAAAATATTTCACCGGAGAATATGATGCCATCTATGGTGGTTGTTCGTATGATTTAAATAGACCTGATGACTCCCAAGTGTTAAGATGGAAGTATGGTAAAACCTATGAAGAAGTTGAGGCTAAAACAAGGAATAAGAGCCCTTATAAATTCATAGTCTCCGCTAATTTTTTGATAAAGAAGGAAACCTTCTTCAATCTTATTTCCAAAATAAATGGAGATGGTTATGGCTATGACCTCTTGTTGGGAGCTCTTATGAAATCAGATAACACAAAGGTTTTTCATGTTGACAATCCAGTTATACATAAGGGTCTAGACAAAAATTCAGTATTTATAGATAAAGTAGAAAAAGCTGTGGAAACCAATTACAAATTGTTTAATGACAATAAAATTAATTCTACAGAAAATAGCCTCTTAGAGACTTTTAAAACCATAAAAAAAATAGGTCTAATAAGGCCTATTAGTTCTATTTATAAACTGTCTAGGAGTCGGATCCTAAAACAATTAATGAGTAATAATCCGAATATGAAAATATTGCAATTTTACAAATTAGGCTACCTTTGCCATTTAAGTGCAAACACAAAATGACACCTTTTTTTTCGGTAGTAGTTACGGTCTACAATAAATCTAATTTTATTGAAAGCACACTTAAAAGTGTTTTAAACCAAAGCTTTAAAAGGTTTGAACTTATAGTTGTCAATGACGGCTCAACAGACAATAGCGTAGAGCTCATCAAAACTTTCAAAGACAGTCGCCTACAACTGATAACAACAAGAAACCAAGGTGCTTCTAACTCTCGAAATTTAGGCATAGAAAAGGCCAATTGTGATTATATCGCACTGCTTGATGGTGATGACACCTGGGATTTAGAGTATTTAAAGACTGTAAGTGAGGCTATTGCAAAATTTCCTGATGAAAAAATCTACGCAACAGCTGTCTCACAAAAATACAATGAGAGGATAATTCCGTTAAAATACAATATCGAGCAGAATGCAATTTTTGGCGTACACAATTATTTTAAAGCAAGTAGAGAACATTCAATCATAACGAGCTCTAGCGTTGTATTTCATAAATCAATATTAAAAAAATCTGGATTATTTGATTCTTCTATTGTCTCAGGTCAAGATACTGATCTGTGGATAAGATTCGGCATGCAAAGTAATGTTGTATTTATAAACAAACAACTTGTAACCTACAATCATAGCAATATGAGCTTGTCTAATACAACATTTAAACTTAAAGACAAGCCCAAGTTCGATAAGTATTTTAAAGAAGAAAAAAATGATCCATTATTAAAAGCATACTTAGATCGAAATCGGTATGCAATGGCTATTCTCAGTAAGATTGTAAACGACACTAAAAGTTTTGACTTTTATACCGCACACATAGATTTTGAAAATTTGAGTAGAAAGCAAAAACTTTTATTGAAATGTCCTAGATGGGTTCTAAAACTATTGATAAAACTAAAATCCATTAAGAACAGAAAGCTCTACTATCCTGAAAGTTGATTTTTGAAGTCCTCATATTCTCTTAAATATTCAGCCTCATTATAAGTAGTCGAGGCCAATACCAAACAAACAGCTCCCGAGGAAAAATTTTCAATTTCTCTCCAGATAAAGGTTGGAATGTATAACCCTTGCGTTGGTTTATTAAGCATTATTCGTTTACTTTCACTACCATCATCTATTATAACTTCAAAACTACCACTAAGGGCAATAATCACCGACTCTTGTTCTTTGTGTGCGTGGCCGCCTCTATAGCTATCACTTGGTACATCGTATAAATAATAAACACGTTTTATCTCAAAGGGAACAATATCCTTTTCTATGACGGCAAGAGAACCTCTCTCATCATGTACTTTTGGTATGTTTATCAACCTCGTGCTACTTAATGAGTTCATATTATTTTAAGTTTATTTTAATAGGGCTTGCCATTGTCTACCAATTTCATTTTTAGAAAACTTTTTTACACTTACTTTAGCATTAGATTTACAATGTAAGTATAATTCTTTATCATTAATCATTCTGTTCATTGCATTCGTAAATGCTTCAATATTATGGTTCTCTACCAAAATACCGTTATAATCATTTATAACTATTTCATTAGGCCCTGATTCACAATTTACGGATATTACTGGTGTGCCCAAAGCCAAAGATTCTACAATAACCCTTGGGAAACCTTCATATCTACTCGTTAATACTGTGAAATAAGCATTTTTTACCAATTGATACGGATTGGGTTTAAAGCCTAAAAATTCCACATGTGATTGTACTTTCAATTTTACCGCTAGGTTTTTTAGTGCGACTTTATCCTTACCATCACCAAGTATATTTAATTTATACCCTTCTTTTGGAAGATTCGATTTTGAATACGCCTCTAATAAAAATGAAATGTTTTTAACGGCATCATCTAATCGCCCATAGTATAATATAAATTTTCCTTCTTTATGTTCTTCATTACGAGGCAAAAGTAATTTTTCTTCAAAAGGATTGTGGATAACTTCAAGATTATTAAATCCGTATAAAGCTTTTAGTTTATTACATATTCCATTGGATACCGAAACAATTTTATAAGCAGAACCATAAAGCAACCTTCCTAAAAAACGATTAGGATTGATATAAGTATCCGTTTTAAAACTACGCACGCAATAGATAATCTTATTGGGATTATATATGATTCTTGATAAAATAAATTCTTTTAAAACACCTCTTCTTGGCCTACTGTCAATGATATAATCAAACTTTTTTTGTCTAAGATAATTTCTAAAAACCAAAAGTCTCTTTAGCCTCCCAAATGATGTATCATCTACAGCTTTTAACTTTCCAAGATTAAGCAATATTCCTTTATAAGAATAGTCTATTTTATCTAAAATTGAAATAATATGAACGTCGTATCCCAATTCAAAAAGTATCTCGGATAACAATGCCGCAGATTTTTCAGCTCCACCAACACCAAGTGAAGAAACCACAATACAAACTTTTTTAGTGCTGGATTTACCCATTTAAAATTATCTTTGAAAGCAAATGTAACGATATAAATGAAACAACCTCTTATGAATTTCATCGCCAAACTCTCTCATAAATGGGTTGTTACATACGTCCTTTGATAAAAAATATAAACTATTGTATGAAAATTTTATTGGTCGGTGAATATAGCAGACTACATAATTCCCTAAAGGAAGGGCTTGAAAAGTTAAACCATGATGTCACTATCGTTGCTGCTCATGATGGGTTTAAAAAATACGATGTAGATTTTCTAATCAAAAAAAAGTATCAAAAGGGGCCAAAGAGAAAAATAAAAAACCTCATATACCGTGTTAGTGGTGTTGACCTTGAGTCCATAAACATAAAAAATCAAATTAAAAAGTTAAGGCCACAATTAAGTAACTATGATATAGTTCAATTTATCAACGAAGCCCCTTTTGGCTGCACAGCTAAAATTGAACGTGATATTTTTGATCTAATTTCTGGGTGTAACAGCAACATCTACCTTTTATCTTGTGGTACGGATTACACGAGTGTGTCTTATGCAAATGACGAGAAGTTTAGGTATTCCATTTTAACTCCATACAAAAACGGAAAGGACACAACATTTCTTAGCGCATATGGACTTAAATTCTTAGAACCTGAATTTAAAGCACTTCACAACCATATTTACAAAAAAATCAATGGTGTTATTGCTTCTGATTTAGACTATCATATACCTTTAAAAAACCACCCAAAGTATATTGGTTTAATTCCAAATCCCATAAATACAGAAATATTAAAATTTGAAAAACCGCAAATTGAAGACAAGATTGTTATTTTTCATGGCATCAATTCCCATAATTACTTCAAAAAAGGTAATGATATTTTTGATAAAGCTCTAGAGATCTTAAAAACCAAATACAGCGAACGCGTAAAAATCATAACTGTGCGGAGCCTACCATACAAGGACTATATTAAAGCTTATAATGAAGCACACATTATATTAGATCAAGTTTATGCATACGACCAAGGCTACAATGCTTTAGAAGCTATGGCAAAAGGAAAGGTAGTGTTCACAGGTGCCGAAAAGGAATGGTTAGATCATTACAACGTCAAAGAAGATACCATTGCAATTAATGCCATACCTAATGAAAATGACATTGCAAAAAAACTAGAATGGCTTATAAAAAACCCAGAAAAGATTATTGAAATCTCTTATAATGCAAGGCAGTTTATAGAAGAACATCATAACTACGTTAAGTCGGCCAAGCTCTATTTAAAGACATGGAAGGACAATAACAATTAAATCTATTGAGACAGCTTAGAAGATCTATTACTATAATAAATTTTAATAACGAATATAACAAGAGCAAAGTAAATAACGTAACGTACCAAATGCGCCATCACAACTCCTTCCGTACCGTAATATTGAATAAATATCTTAGTGAGCACAAAAAACAATACCAACGAAACAACCTCAGTAACAACAAAACTCTTAACCAATCGCTTAGCTAAAAACTGATGCGCCAAAACCAAAGCACACAAACGAATAAAATCCCCCAGCAATTGCCATTTAAACAAGGGCTCCATACCCGTAAAATCTGGATAGATAATTTCTATTATTAGATTTCTAAACAGATAAACCAACAACATTCCCAAACCAAAAATTGGCAAAATGGTTTTGTAGATATTAAAAACTTCTTTTTTAAAATCTTTCTTGTTATGGATATTAGCAAATCTTGGTATTATATATAGTGTAAACAAACCTGTAGCGAACACCATATAATTTTTTGAAATAAATGTAATCGCTGTCCAATAACCAGCTTCATTTATATTTATTTCGTCGGCTACTGTTGTTCTAATATTAATCTCTATATAGTTAAGCAAAAAAGCTGAAACAAAAGACATTAGTGTAAAAGCCAATAACTTATTCTTGTAGTTGAAGCCTAGCTTAATATGTTTCAAGTCTATGTATGTCCTCAGCGTTTTACCAAATACAAAGCCAAGGACCAATAGTTGTATTATTGGAGCAATTGCTATCGCAATAATCACACCTTCTAACTTAGACATATATAAACCCATAAGAATAGCTATTGTGGCCAAAAGATAACTTATAAGCTCTATCTTGGCATACTTCTTATAGTCCGAAAGTCCACTTACAACACCATTAACAGTTCTGTTGATCCCAATAAACGGTACTATTACAGCCAACAACTCAAAGACATAAACAAAATCATTTGTTTGAAAAAGGTAGTTTGAAAAATAGCTTGACCCAAAATACAGTATTAAAGCAGAGGCTATGGAACCCAAAATAACAAACACAGTTGCTGTAGAAAAAAGTTTTGCCAACTCTGGTTTGTTTTCCTTTTGCTCTGCAACATATTTAACTATACCACTAAACATTCCCAAGGTAGAGGTACTTGTTAGCATCACCATTAGATTACGAACCTGGCCAATATTTGCGATTCCTGCCTCACCAACACTAATCGCCAAAAGCCGTTGGATAAACACCGAAACAACAAGCCTAATGGATATAACCACTGCATTCAGTGATGTAATCTTAAGAACGGTATTACCACTAAGAAATTTGGGAAGTTTCACAACACACCATTTTTAAAATTCATCAATGCTTTCGTCATCTATCACACCAAATAAGGAACTGCCAAAAATTAGCAATATTATCCCAAAGTGCATAAAATAACTAAGGCAATGTCCCATTACAGCACCTTGTAACCCGAACACATCTATCAAGTAAATACTAGAAACATACATGATGACAAATAAGAACACCTCTACAATGATAAAATGAGCAAACATCTTTTTTGCCAAAAACTGGTAAGCTATAACCATGGACATAACCCGAATAAAGTCACCTAAAATTTGATATCTAAATAAGTCTTCAATAGGTCTAAACTCTTCTGTAAACAATACGTTTACCAATAGGCTTCTACTTAAATAAACAACGCATAATACCACAGCCAATAAAGGAAGTACGGTTTTATAAAAACTAAAGACTTCTTTTCTAAATTCCTTACGCGAATTTATTTCTGAAAAACGCGGTAAAATGTAAAGTGCCATCAAAGAATTAATGAACATAAGATAATAATCTGAAACACGTGTCACTGCCGTCCAGTAGCCCGCTTCCTTAATGCCAATTTGAGAAATCAGGTAATTTCTAATTAAAATATATACAATTGGCAATGCTATTGACGATACCAAAGCCATGATCATATATGGACTCAAATATCTGAGTACAGAAATTTTTATGTCTGTAATATTTATTAAAGACATTAAATTCTTTCTAAAAGCAATACCAACAATAGTTATTAAAAGACTTAGTGCAGGTGTAATAACAATAGCAATTAATGCCCCATCAATATTTTCTTGCTTTATTAAAAGCAGCGTGATTAGTAGTCCTAAAATCTGACCCGTAATGTTTATAATCAATAAAATTCTGTACTTAGAAAAGCCATTCATTATTGAGAACACGAACATATTTAGGGCATAGAATGGTAAAACTACAGCCATAGTCTCAATAACATAGGTATAGTTATTGTTTAGAAAGATCAGACTATTGATATACTCAGCATTATAATAACAGAGAAATGCCAAAAGTACAGATGAAAAAAACCCAAGATAAAATACTGTGGATAAAGTGTTGGTAAGCTCAACAATATTCTCCTTGCATCTCCCTATAAGTTTAACCACACCTTCATAAAGGCCAGCTATAGCAATAGATTTCATGGTGCTTAAAAAATTCCGGAGATTTCCTATAAGTGCCATACCTTCTGGGCCGATAAACATGGCAATAAACTTGGAAATTAGAATACCTGCAATAATCTTAATACTGAGATTAGCAGTATTTAAGTTTGCTGCCTTAACCAGAACCTCATTGTTTATGTAGTAAAAAAATTTTTTCAATTAATAAGTATTAAGCACCTTTATAACGGTTTGTACTTCTATGTCTGACATTACAGGACTTATGGGCAAACTTATAATTCTTTTATGGATTTGCTCAGTAATAGGTAAATTTAATTGAGAAAATCGATGAAGCGCATTTTGCTTATGTGGTGGAATGGGATAATGAATTAACCAGCCAATGTTATTCAGATTTAAGTACTCGGTAAATTTTTTCCTATTATCCACTTCTATGACAAATGCATAAAACACATGATTTTCTGACCCATCATAGAGTGTTAATTTTAATTTTGGGTTTTTTATTCCTTTAAGGTATTGCTTGGCTATTGCTATTCTTCTCAGATTATCTGCATCCAGTGACTTTAACTTTATACTCAGAAAAGCCGCTTGTATATCATCCAGGCGACTATTAAAGCCAACCACCTCATTGTTGTACTTTTCCTTACTGCCATAGTTTCTTAATAACGAAACCGCTTCAAACAACGCTTTATCATTAGTCGTTATAGCACCACCATCTCCTAACGCACCTAAATTTTTACTTGGGTAAAAACTAAACGCTGCGGCATCAGAGAGATTTCCAGCTCTTTCTTTATCAGTGTCGTTCTTCGCTCCATGTGCTTGTGCCGCATCCTCAATCAATAGTAAATTATATTTTTTAGATAGTCGCTTTAAACCATCGATATCTGCTAATTGACCATAAAGGTGAACCATGATAATGGCTTTAACGTCTTTGGTTATAGCTTGTTCCGTATGCTCAACCGAAAGGTTGTAAGTTTCCGGATTGGGTTCAACCAAAACGGGCTCTAAATCAGCGTGTATCACAGATAAAATTGTAGCAATAAACGTATTTGCCGGCACTATGACTTTATCTCCTTTTTTTAATTTTCCTATTTGGATATAACCCTTTAGAATTAAGGTTAATGCATCCAAGCCATTAGCTGTACCAATACAATATTTTGTACCACAGTATTGAGCAAATTCGGTTTCAAACCGCGTAACGTTGCTTCCTAAAATATAATTTGAAGCATCCAAAGATTTACTGAAAGACATTTCTAACTTCTCGCGAAACCTATCGTTTACTTTATGAAGATCTAAAAACTTAATCATATAAAGAGTTCTTCTAAAAGTTTATAGTTTTTTGTGTCAATTTCGTAAAATCCTTGCGTTATTGAGCGCGCTCCAAAGCCTTCTTTCCAGAACTGTAGTCCTTGGTTTATTTTCTGTCCAGCTTCGATATTGGATGTTCCAAAACTGAAATATTTTTTATCCTTAAAAACATTATTCAATAAATGAATGTGGAGAAAATCTAAGCTGCCCAATTCATTTTTATCAGAGTTCCCAGAAATATATTGGCAATGTGCAACATTGTCTGTTTCAAAAACTGTGGTACCACCAACAATCTTTTCTTTGTAAAACACATTGAACTGTCTAATATTTTTTGGAAATCTGGATTTTAAAAGTGTTATTTCCTCTAGGTTATGTACGGGATGTACACCGTGTTTAGACTTTAGATTGGGAATTAAAATAGCATTCCAGAAGTCCTCAAAACTATCGGATTCCTTAACAACAAGATTATGTTTTTGTCCTCTTTTTAAACCTTCTTTTCTGCTGTTGGAGTAAGATCTAAATTGCAAATCTATCATGGAATGCATATCAGTTCTTACCATTTTGGCCTTTGTCTTAAAGCATAAATAAGCTAAAGGGTTGTTAGTAGTGTTATGCAAATAATTAATAGGTAACTCTTTTAGAATTAGACTAACAATATCATTTTTATTTAGAAACTTTAAAAGTGTTTTAAAGACCTCAATAGCTGTTTCAGATTTTAAATCCTTTTTGTAAACCAATCCACCATAGCTTAATCCTTGATGTGAAAAAACCTCATTGCCAACCCTATTGGCTGGCAAAAGCGCTACTAACTTTTTGTCTTTATAAATCATCAAGGAATAATCCATAAACCTATCGTTATGATAATCCATAAAATCCCTATGAAATAGGAAAGTATCTTGGTTACTTATTGAAGTGAAGTTATTCCAAGCATTTTTATCTCTAGGCGTATATGTTGTAACTGAGTAAATAGTGGAGAAATTTTTGAGTTTGCTCGGTGAAAGTACAAATTTTAAAGCATTTCTTTAAAAGGATAATATCTTATGCCTTCTTATCTTCTTCAGAAGGAATATTTGTAGAATCCAATATATAAAGTGGTCTCCCTTTTACATTAGAATTGATTCTACTAATATACTCTCCTATAACACCTATAGAGAGCAATTGAATACCACCTATAAACGCTGTACTTATGAGTAAAGAAGTCCAACCCGTTATCGTAACCTTAAGAATATAATGAGAAAAAACTGCGTAAATAATTAAAAGAAAAGAGAAAATTGAAATTAAAAAGCCCAATCGACTTACAAATAAAAGCGGTTTATCTGAAAACCCAGTAATACCATCAAAAGCCAATCTTAGCATTTTACCATACGAATAACCACTCTTACCGTGTTTTCTTGTTTCCCTATCAAACAAAACATGGGTTTGTTTAAAACCTAGCCAAGCAATCTGAGCTCGTAAAAACTTATTTTGCTCTGGCATTTTGTTAATTGCACCAACAACCTTTCTTGAAATCAATCTAAAATCACCTGCATCTAAAGGAATATCAAAAGACACCCAACGCTTTAGTAGCCTGTAATAAAACTTCGCTGTTAGTTTTTTCAGGAAAGATTCACCCTCTCGTTTTTTACGCTTTGCGTACACAACATCATAACCTTCTTTATGCTTTTTGTATAACTGTTCTATTAATTCTGGAGGGTCTTGTAAATCGGCATCAATAATGACCGTACACTCGGCATCACAATACTCTAAGCCAGCTGAGACCGCTATTTGATGACCAAAATTTCTACTTAGATTGAGATAAAACACCTTAGAATCTTCCTCAGCTATTGATAAAATTTTAATTAAAGAATCATCTTTACTACCATCATTCACAAAAATAATTTGGTGCTTTTCCGATATTGATTTAAGCGTAGTTTTCAATCTATCGTAAAGCTCCATGAGGTTTTCTCCTTCATTATAGACAGGAACTATTGCAGAAATGGTATTTTTTGTCATTGAAACAATTAACTATGCATGCTAAGATAAGAGAAATCAGTCAACTCAATTATTTTTTTGGACTCTCTGTTTTATAAATACTAAAATAATCATCAGCCCAAACCTCTATATACTTATGTTTCTTTAAAAATTCATTCATTAAGAATATAGACTTTTGTCCATGTAGGATAGAATTGTTTTTTTCTGGAATCATATAATTTGGCTTTGGTTCAGAAAAATCAATTATTGTTTCAAATTTTTGAACAACTACTATTGGCAATTCTTCTATTTCAGTTTCGGCTTTTTCTATTTTCTTTTTAAAGGAATAATGATCGTAAATACCAGGCCAAGGATTATAGGTGTATGGTAATGTATTAGTTAAATAGTGCACCATAGGTATATGATCATAGGCAAATAGATAATCACCAGGTTCTACGTAATGCCCTAAATTCACCAATAAGCTGTTTACTATTTTTGCTCTAGCTTCAGTAGTATAAATGTACTTTGCTTTTTTACTATTTATTGCAAAAGTCTTATTTAATCTGCTGCCATTATCAAAATATGCACCGCTAGAAATATTATAAATCTTCAAGGTTAGAAAAGAAATTGTTATAGTATACACTAATAGTTTTGAAACTGCAATCGTTTTTTGCTCTGCATTAAGGTCTATTTTGGTCAATTCTAATAGAGATTTAAACTTTTTGACGATAATAGGCAGCACAAAAAAGAAGAGTGGAAAACCTAGCCATATCGTCATATAGCCACTATTTTTTATACCTCCACCAGAACCCAAAGTCATAGTGGCGAGCATTATAAATGCCATAAAGGCAATTATTCTAATTTCTGTATTGAATCTTTTTGAAAATAAAGTCCAAATTGAACCCACATAAGCCAGTGTATAAATTGAAAAGATACCATTTTTTTGAAACCAATACACTAACAAGCCACCAAAGACCAGAGCTATTAAATAAAATAAATACTTGCGTTTTTTTACAATTATTAATCCAATGGTGGTTAATAAAAATAGTCCTGCAAATTGAAAAAAGGCGACTACAATGTTATAATGGTTATAATATTGTGCTTTAAGTACAGATTTAAAATTATGAGCACTGCCCTCGGTGTTTCCGACATCCATCATTGTAAAAAGCGCATTTTCCATTACCGGAAGCTGTCCGCTGATAGAAAGAAAGAGATAAACGAATAAAAAACCTAAAAACACACCTAAAACTGCAAAACCAATTGGTTTTAACATCGACTTATATTCTACTTTTTCTAAATAAAAATAAACGGGAATAGCAATAAAAAGACTAATCAAAACAAAGTTGGGAAGTCGAGTCATTCCATTTAATACGAAAACAAATCCAACTATGGTTAACAATCTGTAGTTTTTACTTATTAGTCCTTTGCTCAAAAAATAGACCATCAATACCGTTAAAAGAGAAGTAATTTGGTTATGGTAAAAAGTTAAAAAACCATAATCATTAACAAATAAAACCATTAAGAGACCAAATATCAAGAATAGTCTAGGCATGTATTTTTTTAGAATTTCAAAACTCAAGATAAAGGTTGCCGTGTTTGTTACGACTCCCAAGATCCTAAACCAGATAATACCTCCGTCTTCATTAAGTTGGTGCCAGAGACCACCCAAAACACCTGAAAACCAATACAGAAAATTATACTCCACACTTTCAGGATTGGAAAATATCTGCTGATAAAAAGTTAGCACAAAACCATCGTCACAAATATCAAACCCTTGAAACATAAGAACAACCTGTATCAATACAATTATTATAATTGTAGCGTATAGATCATGTTTAAGAAAACGTATTATTCTCATTCCTATAAGTTTGTTGCTAATATAAGCTTAAGCATCAAGAAATATATCTTACAACCATTGCCATATACATCGTCTAAATTTTAATGCTAAAAAAATATGCTATAAGAAATCTGTTTATGATATTTACATATTCTACCCAATTCAATGGATAAAGACTACGAAAAAAAATACCACGAGTTAGAAGATTCTCATTTCTGGTTCAAATCTAGAAGAAATTTTATTATTCAATTGCTGGTAAATGAAAATAAGGATAGTAAAATTCTCGATATAGGATGCTCTTCTGGTTTATTACTAACGGAATTGGTAAAAAACGGATTCAACAAAAAGAATTTATATGGTATTGATATCAGTGAAGATGCCATTGAAAATTGTCATAAAAACGACCTTGATAACTGTTTTGTAATGTCAGGTGAAAACATTGCGCTAAATCAAGACTTTGATATCATAATAGCATCAGACTGTCTAGAACACATTGAAAATGACGGTAAAGCTTTAAAAAACTGGAAGGATAATTTAAAGGATAATGGCAAGCTTTATGTTTTCGTACCAGCATTTATGAGCTTGTGGAGTAACCACGATGTCGTTAATATGCATTATAGAAGGTATACCAAAAATCAACTTACCAATATGGCCTTAAAATACCATCTAACAATTAAAAAAGCCGGTTATTGGAATGTCACTTTATTTATTCCACTTTATATTATCAGAAAAACAAACAAGCTTTTCTTAACCAAGAAGCTAAAACAAACTAAGGGTGACCTTTATCATATTGGAGTTTTAAACAAACCCCTTTTAATATTATTAAACTTGGAAAATAAAATATTAAAATATTTCAAATTTCCTTTTGGCATTAGCACCTATATTATTGCAGAGAAATAAAAAACTAAGAATTTTACCCCAATACTTTTTCTATTTTTACATTTAAGTTTTAAGCCTTACAATGCTCAGATTCAATTATAAAAACCCAGGCACAGAAAAGTATTTGTTACTCCTGGCCTACCTAATTGTACTTCTATATTGCTTATTCAATGAACCCATTTATTCACCAGACACCTACAGCTACTTAAATGCGATGCCCTATAGGCAAATGGGTTATGTAGTTTTCTTTAAAGTTTTCTCAACCGTTTTTGGAGCTTACTTCGATGTCGCTGTTGTTGCTTTCCATGCTTTATTTAGTCTCTTTGGTGTGCATTATTTTTTCAAAAAAGCGTCTAAACTGTTTCAACTCAAAACGCTTTTAAAAATCCCATTGCTTATTATATTGCTGTTTCCATTTTTTCCACCACTAAGCATCGCCAATAATCTATGTTCTGAGGGTTTGGGCTATGGGCTATACCTCATATTTATCGCTTTGGGCATGGACATTCTCTTCAACAAAAAACAGCAGCACCTAAAATATTATGCAATTATCTATCTTCTTTTAATCTCCATAAGAAGCCAATTCATATTTTCTACACTTATTTTCGCTGGCACTTATGTTTTGATGTACAGAAAAACGATTTTTCAGAAAAAGCATATTATCAATATTCTAGTGTTTTGTGGTTTAATTCTCGTTGCGAGCCTTACCGAAAGAACTTATCACAAAATGAAAGATGGGTTCTTTAAACCTACGCCCTTAGGTTATACAAGTGCTTCTACTGCTCCAATTTATTTATCAGAAAGAATTGACTATAAATTATTTGAAAATGAGGATTACAAAGAAATCTTCATAAGAAGTTATGACACCTTAGTACATAAAGACCTATTACCAAAACCAGAATTTTCAACTAAAGAAGTCTATAAATTTTTTCATGATAATTTGCCTAAAATATGCAACCAAACCGTTAGGGCCCAAGGAGTAGATTACTACCTTAACAAACCGACACCTGAGCAATGGAGCGAGAATCAAGTTGCTTCATATTTATATTTTGAAACCGAAGCCGCCTGTAAAGAATTCACCAAGGTCTTGATTCTTAATAATTTTAAGCAATGGTCAAAGCTCTATTATACCAATATCGCTTATGGCTTTAAATCCCAACTACTGTTGTGGTTTGTTATTTTGGCTTTTAGTTTTAGTCTTATTATGTCATTTTTGAAAGACAGTAAACGATATGTTGTAATTTTTCTATTGTCATCATTAATCCTATCCAATGCCATGTTCATAGCATTTGCGTCACATTCCATACAACGCTACCTATTCTATAACTATGCTTTAATTTTTTTGTTGTTTATTAGCATTTATAACCTTGTAATCCGTGAGCAGAAATCCTGAAATTTCTATTGTAATGCCATGCCTCAATGAAGCTGAGACACTAGCCGTTTGCATTAAAAAGGCGCAATCTTTTTTTCATGACAATACTATCGATGGTGAAATAATTATAGCAGACAATGGTAGTACAGACGGCTCAATTGCCATAGCAGAAAATCTAAATGCAAAAGTCGTACATGCGGAGCAAAAAGGGTACGGCAGTGCCCTAAAAACAGGAATAGAAGCAGCTAATGGAACTTACATTATCATGGGAGATGCTGATGATAGTTATGATTTTATACACCTAATGCCCTTTTTAATTGAATTACGCAATGGTTATGATCTCGTTATGGGCAATCGCTTTAAAGGTGGTATTGAAAAAGATGCCATGCCTTTTTTGCACAAGTACCTTGGCAATCCTGTATTATCTTTTATCGGAAAATTATTCTTTAAGATAAAAATCAATGATTTTCATTGTGGTTTGAGGGGCTTTTCTAAAGCAGCCTATAAAAGAATGAACCTTAAAACTTCAGGTATGGAGTTTGCTTCGGAAATGGTGGTGAAATCTAAATTGAACAACTTAAACATTACCGAAGTCCCAACTACTCTAAAAAAGGACGGGAGAAGTCGAAAACCACACTTAAAAACATGGAGCGATGGTTGGCGACATTTACGTTTTTTAATGTTATATGCTCCTAACTGGTTGTTTCTTTATCCTGGAATTTTATTAGGATGTATTGGATTGATATTATCGATTTTGCTCATCATCAATCCTGTAAAAATTGCCGAACTTACTTTAGATATTCATACCTTGCTATACACCTCAGCATTTTTGCTGATTGGTTTTCAATTCATAATATTTTATGGACTTACCAAAATTTTTGCTGTAGAAAATGAATTATTACCAAAGTCTAACCGTTACAATAAAATCTTCAAATTCATTAATCTCGAAAAAGGACTCATCATAGGGTTTCTAATGATTTGCCTAGGATTATTCCTAAGCGTAAAAAGCTTGTCCAACTGGCAAGCCAATAATTTTGGGGCTCTGGATACCAATACGACACTCCGTCTTGTAATCCCTGCAATTACCTCACTTCAGCTTGGTATTCAAACCATGTTGTTCAGTTTATTTTTTAGCGTCCTGGGATTAAAAAAATAAAACTCAATCTCTTTTTTCAAAAACAAAAAGATTATTCAATCCAAACTGAAATGATTTGTGTTCTATGAGTTGAAAATCTTTAGTACTAAATAAACTCGGAGTATCCTTAGCCCTAAAGCCATAATGTTCTTCCAAGGACATGCCATCTACCAACTTTAATTTAGACAAAACCCATAAAATATGATCCACGAAAGGAGATGGTACAGTGATGATTACCCTACCCTTAGATTCTAGCCGTTTAAAAAGATCTTCACTTAAAGTAGATTGTTCTTCTCTTGGGATATGCTCTAGCACTGCTAACATAGTAATACAGTTAAATCTTTTATTATGAGGCAGGTCTTTAGGAAATTTACCTTTTAACAATTCATAATTCTTACCACGAACTGAAGGTGTTTCTAAAAGAGGGTCTAGTCCTATACTTTCTTTTATTGGTTTTGTCGCTAACTTATCGAACATGGTTGTGTCAAAACATCCAATATCCAAAACTTTGTCATTTGGCTCAACGTAAGGTTCTGCCATTTTTATGCGCCAATCTCTTAAAAATCGATCCAGGAATTTCATCCAAAATTGTTTTACTCAAAACTACAACAATAAAAAAAGAGAAATCCATTTCTGAATTTCTCTTTTCTTTGAATGATTATCCTCAACTAATTAAATATTCTTATTACGCTTACGATCTACCTCTTTCAATAAGATTTTACGTAATCTCAAGTGATTTGGCGTTACCTCGACATATTCATCTTTTTGAATATATTCCAAAGCCTCCTCCAACGAAAATTTAATCGCAGGTACTATCTTGGCCTTGTCATCAGCACCAGCCGAACGTACGTTGCTCAATTTTTTGGTCTTAGTAACGTTCACCACCATATCATCACCTCGAGAATTTTCACCGATGACCTGACCTTCGTAAATATCTTCGCCCGGATCAATGAAAAACTTTCCTCTTTCCTGCAATTTATCAATGGAATATGGGATTGCGGTTCCATTTTCCATAGATACCAATGAACCATTTTGACGCTCTGGAATACCACCTTTTAGGGGTTGGTATTCTTTGAAACGGTGCGCCATAATAGCCTCACCGGCTGTTGCAGTCAGTAATTGATTACGTAAGCCTATAATACCACGAGATGGCACTATAAATTCGCACACCATTCGGTCTCCCTTGGCTTCCATACTTATCATTTCTCCTTTACGCATGGTTACCATTTCAATAGCCTTACCAGATACATTTTCTGGTAAATCAATCGTCATTTCTTCAAAAGGCTCACACTTAACACCATCAATTTCTTTGATAATTACCTGTGGCTGACCTATTTGAAGCTCATAACCTTCACGTCGCATGGTTTCAATCAATACTGACAGGTGCAAAACACCACGACCAAATACCATAAATTTATCGGCACTATCCGTCTCCTCCACTCTTAGCGCAAGGTTCTTTTCAAGCTCCTTAGTTAAACGCTCTTTGATATGGCGAGAAGTTACGTATTTACCATCTTTACCAAAGAAAGGCGAATCGTTTATGGTAAATAGCATACTCATTGTAGGCTCGTCTATCGCAATGGTTTTTAAACCTTCAGGGTTTTCAAAATCGGCAACCGTATCACCAATTTCAAAGCCTTCTAAACCTACAATAGCACAAATATCTCCTGCTTGCACATCATCAACTTTTAAGCGGCCCAAGCCTTCAAAGGTATGTAGTTCTTTAATCTTACTTTTTACAGTAGAACCATCTCTTTTTACTAAAGAAATCGGCTGTCCAGCCTTTAACTTTCCTCTAGTTAAACGACCTATGGCTATTCTCCCAGTAAATGAAGAAAAATCCAAAGATGTTATCAGCATTTGGGTTGTGCCTTCCTCAATTTTCGGCTCAGGGATATGCTCAATCACCATATCCAATAATGGCTCAATGTTTTCTGTTTCATTTTGCCAATCCTCACTCATCCAATTGTTCTTAGCTGAACCATAAACAGTAGGGAAATCAAGTTGCCATTCTTCTGCACCCAATTCAAACATTAAATCAAACACCTTTTCATGTACTTCGTCTGGCGTACAGTTTTCTTTATCTACTTTATTTATAACCACACATGGTTTTAAACCTAAATCAATAGCCTTCTGAAGCACAAAACGTGTTTGTGGCATTGGGCCTTCAAATGCATCTACCAAAAGCAGCACACCATCTGCCATATTTAACACACGCTCTACTTCTCCACCAAAATCGGCGTGACCTGGTGTGTCTATGATATTAATCTTTGTGTCCTTGTAAACCACAGAAACGTTTTTTGAGGTAATCGTAATGCCCCTTTCGCGTTCTAGGTCGTTATTATCGAGAATCAAGTCTCCCGTGTTTTCATTTTCACGGAATAGCTGACAATGATACATAATCTTATCTACCAACGTTGTCTTGCCATGGTCGACGTGGGCAATGATTGCTATGTTTTTAATTTTTGTCATAATCGTTGCAAAATTTTAAGCGCGCAAAGGTACATCTTATTATTCTCTCTTCGTTAATATTATGTTATTATTTAATCCAAATGCAATTTCTATTCGTAATTTTAGTTATAGAATTGATTAATAGTAAAAGCCTTTTTCTTATAAACCGCTAATTGGGCTATTTACGTCTGAACACTAAAATTTGAAAACAGATGAATGCAATTAGCAAATACACCAAATTTATACCTTACCTTTATTTTATATCGGTTATAGCGTATTGGTTTACACACATAAATAGAAGCGAAGGTATTTCGGCATACCCAATATTATTATTTAGCATTCCTTTTTTATGGCAATTGATAAAGCCAAGCAGAAAACTTAATTTTTCGTTAGGTATTGTCTTTGTGTGTTTATCGTCTTATCTCATATTAGCATATCTATCTAATGTGCTTAATATTGTAAATTGGTCAGAGTCCGCAAAACGTCTTTTGTTTTACGGTGGAGCTTTAGTTGTTGGTAACTTTGTAATGTCGCTTTGGATTATTCGCAATAGTATTAAAAAGGTTTTTTAAAATGTTATCTTTGTAGCCTAATTCTAAGTCTAAGGCATTGACAACACTACCAAAATTAAACCACACTGATTCCAACAATTTCTTTCTGCTTTGTGGCCCTTGTGCTATTGAAGGAGAAGATATGGCACTTCGTATTGCTGAAAAAGTTGTTTCGATAACGGACAAACTTGAAATCCCATACGTTTTTAAAGGCAGTTTTAAAAAGGCAAACCGCAGTAGAATTGATAGTTTTACAGGTATTGGAGACGAAAAGGCCTTAAAAATTCTTAAGAAAGTTTCTGAAACTTTCGATATACCAACAGTAACTGACATACATGAAGTTTCTGATGCCCAAAAAGCTGCTGAATATGTAGATGTATTGCAGATTCCTGCATTCTTGGTTAGACAAACTGACTTAGTTGTTGCTGCTGCCGAAACAGGCAAAGTGGTCAACCTTAAAAAAGGACAGTTTATGAGTCCTGAAGCCATGAAACATGCCGTGCAAAAAGTAAAGGATACTGGTAATGACAATCCTTGGATTACAGATAGAGGCACCATGTTTGGCTACCAAGACATGATTGTTGATTTTAGAGGCATCCCAACTATGCGTAAATACGCTCCAACAGTTTTAGATGTTACACATTCCCTACAACAGCCTAACCAAAGTATCGGAGTAACAGGTGGAAGACCAGATATGATAGAAACCATTGCTAGAGCAGGTGTAGTAAACAATGTAGATGGTTTATTTATAGAAACACACTTTGATCCTGCAAACGCTAAAAGTGACGGTGCTAATATGCTACATCTGGATAATCTTGAAGGGCTATTAACTAACCTTGTAGCGATTAGAAAACTGGTTACTTCGCTTTAGAACGCTTTGGCTTTAAAATCAATTTAAAAGGGTTAGTATTAATCTCCAATTGTTTTTGTAGCACATATACGACCACCTCATCATTAATATCATCAACAGATTTAAAACGAAGTGAGCGTATGGATTTTCTATTGGCATCAATAAAATACTCAGTATGCTTTTTCAATTTTTCAAAATGCCAAAAGGCTAAATCCACATAGTCTTTAGATTTATTTAAAAAACATATAGGTATGCCATTGTTATAGTAAAATGGGATTTTCCATTTATATAAGAGCTCTGCATTAGGCACTACTGATTCAATGATAGATTGAAGTTGCAACAAGATGGTTTTAAAAGGTTCTTCTTGTTTTAGTATGTAGGCTTCTGCAGGATTCAATTCTAAAATAATTGTATAATACCTATTACTATCAATCCTATGCCAATTATGGCCTTAAACGGCATTAGTTTAGCAGACAGCTTTCTTAAACTGGTTTCTAAAGCTGGTACTTTACCAAAGGCATGGGTCAACAAAAGTATTCCACCCAAAATACTGGCAATGTTAAATAAAAGCCCATCCCAAAATTCGAGAATGGCAAAGATGATCAACCCAAGTCCTATTGCAGATTGAAATGGTGCTAAAAATCCAGCTATTTTATTAAAAAAATTGCTCTCACCATCCCATTTATCAAGCGTGGCAAGTCCTAGTAATATGCCTCCAGCAATATTGGCTATAGCTAAAAGTAACTCAATCATAACTTTTAAAAATTTAGGTCTTAAAATATAAATTTAGCTAATATCTATTAAAATTCTTTTGTTGAATTAAAATAAATTCTTTTACTTTGTATTTCAAAGTACTTTTTATCATGAGCAACGAAGATTATTTAAAAGACATTAGTGAGATTAAAAATCTCATGAATAAATCATCACGATTTATTTCGCTTAGCGGCTTATCTGGAATTTTAGCAGGCATCTATGCTTTGATTGGTGCCGCAGTTGCCTATTGGCTGGTTGATACTTATAGTAATGGAATGCTATATATTTTTCATGGTTGGGTATTTTGGACCTGTATGTCTGTTCTTCTTTTGGTTGCTCTACTGAGTGCGCTAACAGGAATTATCCTTACCACTAGAAAAGCGAAAAAAAATGATGAAAAGATTTGGGACAGCTCTTCGCGTCGTCTACTATTAAATTTTTTAATTCCATTGGTTGTCGGTGGCTTATACTGCCTTATAATATTAAATCAAGGTCGCTATGGACAAACAGGCGGATTAATGCTTATCTTTTATGGGTTGGCTTTAGTAAGTGCTTCAAAATACAGTTTAGGGGACATTAAATATTTGGGATATATTCAAATTGTTTTAGGACTGATTGCCAGCTGTTATCCAGGTTATGGTTTTTGGCTTTGGGTAATGGGCTTTGGCATTATGCACATTGTTTATGGTACTTGGATGCATTTTAAATATGACAGAAAATAGTCCCTAATCTTGATGAAGACATTAAATAGAATAGGTTGGATTTTTACAATTATTGTAATTGACGTTCTGATTTACATAACAATTGGGTTAATTCTGATGAATTATGAGGATTTTTACGATGAAAGTGAAGGTGAATATTTTAGTTTAGTAAGTATGACTTTGATAGAAAAAATTGCCTTTATTTCATACTATTTACTAATTGTCGCAAATATAATTTTAATCATATATGCTATGTATAAAATTGTTACAAAGTATATAATTAAAAAATAAGATTCCTGCTTTCGCAGGAAGTAACATGAGCATAATAACCAACATAAACAAACTTTTTGACCATAGGATACGACTAGGTATTATGTCTGTTCTTATGGTGAACGAGTATGCTGATTTTAATACATTAAAAGAATTATTGGGAGCGACGGATGGTAATTTGGCAAGTCATACTAAGGCACTGGAAAACGCAGAGTACATTTTGGTTGAAAAACAATTTATTGGCCGCAAACCCAATACCAGATACAGTGCTACCAAGCTAGGAAAAGCTGAGTTTAAAAAGCATATTGAAGCTCTTGAAAAATTGATTAAAAAAACAGAATGAGAAACTTATCAAAATTTGATAAATTCTATTTAGAAATAAAAGACAATCGCTGGTATTGGTATTTTTCAATATTTTGTAGGCTGGTTTTATCTATAGGTTTTTTTACAGCTGGCATGGTTAAAATTATGGATGAGCGATTTGCTAGTGGCTTATCTGACTTGCATCCAATGGGAGCATATCTAGAAGCCTTATATCACACTGGCTATTATTATACATTTATAGGTATAGCACAAGTCGTTGCGGCAGTACTGTTACTTATACCTAGAACAGTAGTTTTGGGAGCACTTTTATATTTTCCTATTATCATCAATATTTGGATTCTTTCTTTTGCTGTTAGATTTGATGGCTCATTTATTTCTTCACCACTAATGGTATTGGCCAACTTGTATGTTTTGGCTTGGCATTACGATAAACTAAAGTATATACTACCCTTTAAAAAATTTCCAAGTTTTGGCATAATTGAACGCCCTAAAAAGCTGAGCAACAAATTTCCTTGGCTGTTTTTTATTGGTGTGGCATCCTCTTTCTGCATTGTTGTTGTGTACTCATTATTTGGACATGAAGTAATGCCACGCAACTCACTATCCGACTGCAACAAACAATTTATAGGCACTAATAATGAAATAGCAGGCATCAAATTTTGCGAATGTATACATGTGCAAGGTCAATCTTTAGAAGACTGTTTAGCAACTTATGAAAAATCTAAAATATAATTATGTCATATTTCGTACATAAAGATTCCATAGTCCGCCAAATTTGGGGCACAAGCGATACCATTTTACTGGTTTTTGCTGGTGCATCTGCCGAATTCGCGCTAAACAAAGCGGTGGACTGGCTCTACTTTACTGGTAAACTGCCTAAAGATCCATTAGGTCGTTTGTTCTCAACAGTTAATTATGCCAGAGCTATAGTTTTTTCAAAAAATGAATCCGCTCTAAAAGCTATTGATACGATCAATAACATTCATGGCGCTGTAGAAAAAAGTCGTGGCAAAAAAATCCCTGATTGGGCATATAAGGATGTTTTGTTTATGTTGATTGATTATTCTGTCCGTTCCTATGAGTTGCTACAACGACCACTAACTGAAGATGAAAAGCAGGAAGTGTTGGATGTGTTCAATCGTGTTGGTCAACGGATGGGAATTAAAAACCTACCTCTTACCTACTCCAAATTTCAAATTTCCAGAAATAAACATTTAGAAGAGAACCTTGACAATGGAAAGTTAACTAAAGACCTATATAAACAATATAGAAAACATTTAGGTTTTTTTAGATACCATCTTCTGTTAGAGTCCCAAATTTTATTATTGTCTGATTCTGTTAGGCAAATGCTCAAATTGAGAAAAATATCGTTGTTAACACCAATGATTTCAGTATATAAAATCTTTAGAAGCATTAAGTTAGATTGGATGATAAAGGAAATTCTTTTACCACCGGCTTACAAACAAGACATAAAACGCATGAATATAACATAAATCTATTTTTTTAATCTTTTACTTTGAAATACAAAGTACTTTAAATACCTCAAAATGAAAAAACTAATATTATTTATCGCTGCCTTATTATTCAGCACACTGTTTTATGGAAAAAGCATTGGGCTAAACCTATTTCTTTTCAGTATTACAACACTGATTGTACTATTTGCTAACAACAATAACGACTTTAAGAGTAAAAGAACTATCATCTATTCTGCTTTGTATCTAGCTACAGGACTAGCGGTTTTCTTTCACGATTCTTTAGTTGCCATCTGCGCTAACTTTGTTTCTTTCTTTACATTAATTGGTCTGTTATCTGAAAACAAATCTTCAATTTATGTCAATTGGCTCAATGGACTATACACTACTATTGCAGGTTTGTTTCATCGTAATTTTACCGTTAATGAGGCGACTCAAAAGGTGGAATCGAAAAAAGATATTGACTATTCACATTTAGCAAAACTTGTTGTTGTCCCTACGGTTATAGTTATAATTTTTATTGTGCTTTATCAAAATGGAAATCCTTTATTCAGTGATTTAATTGATAAGATCGACTTTAGTTTTATAAACATTCAATGGTTACTTTTTGCTGGACTTGGTTATTACTTATTTTCAAACATACATAAGCCTGTTATAGTCGAACCAGCTACAGAACTAGACCTTAGTACAGGAAATGCATTATCTAAAACCAATAAATTTTCCATATCAAAACTTAAACAGGAAAATCAATTAGGTATTATTCTTATTTCACTGCTCAATGTTTTAATCGCAATCTTCCTTATTACAGATGTCACCTTCATTCTTACAAATATGGACATCAAAGCTTCGTTGTTCTCATCTCAAGTCCATAGTGGTATCAATGCACTTATAGCTTCAATAGTTATTGCCATAATTATTCTGCTTTACATTTTTAGAGGCGACCTTAATTTTTACAAAGACAACAAAACAGTGAAACGATTGGCAATAACCTGGATTATTCTCAATGCGCTCCTGGTATGCAGTATTGTTATTAAAAATGGTCAATACATCTACTACTTTGGGCTTACTTACAAGCGTATTGGTGTTATGGTGTATTTAACCTTAGCTGTAACCGGCCTAATAACTACGCTCATAAAAATAGATAAGGTGAGAAACATCTGGTATTTGTTAAGATTAAATACAAAAGCAGCATTTGTTGTCTTGGTTTTAGCAAGTACGGTGAATTGGGATTACCATATTACCAATTACAATTTTAATTATGCCAAATCCATGGATTTTAAATACCTCATCGAACTCTCTAACAATAATACATTCTTACTGAAAGAACAAGCTGAATCTAGATCACTAGAACAAGATTCCGTAAAACTCATCGAAAAAAAATATAATGCATATCTCTATGAGTTAAGCACCAACTCTTGGCAGGAATTGCAGTATGACAACTTAAAATTAAAAACAAAGTAACATGATAGCCTTGATGATTTTTGTGTTTACTTTCATAGGTCTAATGACGTTTATAGTGGTTAGGATGAGCATTTCTTGCATCCTTTGGTCTTACCCTAGACCAGTAGATATACAACATGCTTTTAGAGTATATTTTCCCTACTACATTATCATCTTGTTTGCAATTTGTATAGCGTTTATACTAAAATTCGATAAACATCCTATTGCCATTTATTATTTCTCTTCAGTTTATCTCATGGCATTGTTAGTCTGGAGAAGTGAAATAAAAAAACATAACAATTTTGCCGTTGAACCAAATCAAACCCAACTACTATGAACAACCTATTCAAAACATTCAAAAACTTAAGGAAACAACTTATTATTTGGTTGTTTGAACATTCTCAAAGTATCTACACATCACTGTTTAAGAACAAAGAGTCATGGAACATTTCAAAAACCGATTTATTAAAAATGCCCAAACCATCTTTTGGGAGACATCTAGGTAAATTTTTAGACAGAAACAACTTTGAACTCATTCCAAAAGCAGAACGCCACGATTGCTATCATGTCCTATGTGGCTATGGCACTAATGTTGAAGACGAAATTGCTTTACAGTGCCTTTGCTATGGTAATGGCAAACGCAGCCCTTATTTATATGGAGCTATTATCCTTGGAGTAGCAATTCTTCCAGATTATTATGAGTATTACTATAAATCCTATAAAACTGGTAAAAGTGCTAATCCTTTTCATCATTTCGATTATAGAAAAATTTTAAACGTATCAATTAAAGATTTTAGAGAAGCTATTTTTTCAAAATCGCAATTGTATAACCTCAATCTTTTACCATCATGAAGAAACTAAAAATTATAATCCTTATTGGAGCGTTTATAAGTTTAGGAGTTTTTACAACCTATCATTGGATAAGTTTTAGAACTAATCATCTCATTTATGATGATCTAAGTGCAATTCCAAAAAACAAAGTTGGTCTGTTACTAGGCACAGGAAAATATGCCGCAAGCGGAAATATCAACCTCTTTTACAAATACCGAATTGATGCTGCTGTAAAGCTCTACAAAGCAGGAAAGATTGAATACATTTTGGTCAGTGGTGACAATAGCAGAAAGGATTACGACGAGCCTTCAGATTTTAAAAACGACTTAATAGCGCGAGGTATTCCTGAAGATAGAATCTTCTTAGACTATGCTGGTTTTAGAACTTTGGACTCCGTAGTTAGAGCTAAAGAGATATTTGAGCAGACATCCATTACGTTTATCTCACAAAAATTCCATAACCAACGTGCTATCTACATTGCCAATCACTATGACATTAAAGCTGTAGGTTTTAATGCAAAAGATGTTTACAACTCTCATTTTAGAGAATATTTAGCACGTTCTAAAGCTAGTCTCGATTTAGTTTTTAATGTACAACCCAAATTTTTAGGGGATAAAATCACAATACAATGAAACTGCAATTCAACAAGTACTATCTAACCTTAGCACATTCTATATTTTTAATAGAATTAGCCATAGCCTTTATCATAAAAACCGGATTCATTCGCTACACGTTTGGTGATTATCTGGTAGTCATTTTACTGTATGCAATTTTTAGAGGATGCACCAATCTGAGTGTGAGGGCCTCAGCTTTGGTCGTCCTCTTGATTGCCTATGGTATAGAGTTGCTCCAAGTCACACCATTCTTAGCCTACTTTAATTTACAACATAGTGTTACTGCTAAACTCATTTTTGGAAGCACGTTTCAATTTGGGGATTTAGTAGCTTATACCTTAGGAATTATTACAGTTTTAATCATAGAATACTTTTTACAATTAAAAAATAACGTCACTTCGAGTGAATTTCAGGAATGCTAATGAATGAAATTAGCACTTCGACAGGCTCAGTAAAACTATCGAGAAGTAAATTCTACCTGATATGTTCTCGATACAATTTTAATCACGAATAACTTCGAGATTAAAACCACTCGAACTCACGAATAAACAATATCACAAAATGGAAATTATAAGAACACTCATACAATCAAAGTTTAAAACCTTATCACTTATTACACTTGCGTTAGCATTTAGCATCATTGTACTTATGATAAGAATGAAGCTAAACCAATCCTTTTTCTATCTATTTTTAGTTTGGAATATTTTCTTAGCAATTATTCCTTACACCATAACCATGTATCTCAACACAAAGCCTAATATTAATAGATTTAAGCTCGGTTTTGGGTTTTTGGTCTGGTTGGCCTTTTTACCAAATGCACCTTACATTGTCACGGATTTAATTCATATTAGAATTGGCAATGATAACCTATTGTGGCTAGATGTTTTAGTAGTTTTATCCTTTGCGCTCAGCGGTTTACTCCTGTTCTACCTTTCTCTTTTAGATATGCAAAAACTTATTCGAAAACAATTCAAAAGAATTCCTTTGGAAACTATTACACTGTTCATAATATTTTTATGTGGATTTGGTGTTTACCTCGGACGCTTTTTGAGATACAATTCATGGGAAATTATCAGTAATCCACAAGTTTTGATTTCTGATGTTTTTGAAATTATGATTTCACCATTTCAGAATGTAGATGCTTGGTTGTTTACGCTTGGTTTTGGTGGGTTTTTGGTTGTTGGGTATTGGTTATTCAAAAACCTTACCCTTTCCCATCCACATAATCCTGAAGATATTTAAAACGTTCTGACAATTTACCGTCTGATGTTGTGATTCTAGCACGTTTTAAAATACCTCGTTCATCATTATTGAAAAAAGCAGGAATAACATGTTCTAAAAACGTTTCGCCAAAACCTTCGCTGGCATCTTTTGGCAACTCACAAGGTAAATTATCTACTGCCATAACAGTTATTGCTCCCTTAGCATTAAAAGCCACTTCTTTTTCGGATTGTGGATCATAGCCATAAAATGGGTCTGCAATAGTTGATGGACGAATGGTTGAAGCTACAGGACCATCGATATCACAAGATATATCAGATACCAAGTTAATTCTAAAGTCTGGATGTTTAGCATCTTTTCTCGTAAATAAATAAGGTGCGCCATTGCCATAAAAATGACCAGCTATAAAATAGTCTGTTTGTTTGGCGTATGGCATAAAGTTACTCTCATAACCTGTTGGGTCTTTATAAAATTCCCATTTATCGCCTACTTTACCATCTTTGCGCTTAGCGTATTCCATAACATCTGCCATGACATAAACTGGCTCTGAAAACTGAGATGTTAAATACAAGGCATCACTTACTTGTTTTACACCCAAATGGTCTAAAATTTCTTTGGCTCCGTACGCTACTTTTCCTGTTCCAGTAAGCAATATTTTTATGCTTGGTATGGTGATTTTATCGAGCTCTGCTTTTACTGCTTCTAAATCCGCTAGTGTTTCCACTTTAGGCAAGTTGAATAATCCGTCTCGTAATCCTAAGGCTCTAAATCCGTTGTAGGCACCTACCAAACCTGCATAGCGGCCAAAACCAATTAAACGTGCTCCACTTTGTTTTACAATGGTTTCATGGTCGTACATTTCTATGTTTTTATCGAGCATCGCTTTTAGCAACTTACGATTGTACGGTTGCTTTTTAATGGTATGCGAAAAATAGAAGTACTTTTTGTTTGGAATTAAATGCTCTACAGGCACCTCTTTAACGCCAATCATAACATCTGCATCTGAGACATCTTCGGTTACCTCAAACCCCAATTCTGAGTAAGCTTCATCAGGAAATATTCTAATATCGGAAGACTCAACCACAAATTCTGCTTCTGGAAACTTGTCTCTTGCTTCTGCTAAAGTTTCAGGTGAAAACACTACACGTCTGTCTGGCGGGTTTTTACGTTCTTTTATGATGGCAAATTTCATCAGCATTTAAATTTTGGCAAAAATAACGCTAATAAAGTGCCTTTACAAATCAATCTATTCGTTCTACTTCACTTTCGCTTTTTAGAACATAATCACCATCATCTTGTTTTATATAAAGTGCTTTATCCCCAGATTCACCATTTCGTGTTACATCATTGCCCTTAATGGTTTTGGTTACTTTATCCGTGTAGGTTTCTTGTACCTCACCTTTAGCCGTTCCGTTTCCCCATTTCCACTTAACTTTTGTTCCTTTTTGTATCATTTTAAATTGGTTTTGTTTGAAATTAGAGATTAATACTGACAATTTTTCTTAATGCTTTGATAAAATAAGCTTGGTATAGCTTTTGAGTTAATAATTTTAGTAATTTCGCACACCTTTGGGCAATGATTAATGTTCATTGGTGGGTGCGTTAGGGATGGAAGCGGCATCCTTTTTTATGTCAGTTCGAGTGTTTCGCTTCTGAGCGAAATGTATCGAGAACAAGTAAAAAAGATATAGTGGACAGCCCGACTCTACGAAGTTAAACGAAGTAGAGTAACGTCCAAATTATTTTATCATTTAATGATGAGACCCTGATACAAGTTCAGGTTTAATTGAATCAAGCAAAACATAATTTTGCTATCTCATTATGGGGTCGACTGGTTTTGACAGCGAGATTAATTAAATGGTAAGCACGTCGTGTAATGGTTTTGACACACGTAAAAGGCTAGACCAAATTTTAAACGGCGAGAATAACTACGCTTTAGCTGCATAATCTGAATTATAGTAAGATTCGTGCTTGTTCCTGCGAGGCAGGAAGGCTAAATGTTCCCGAAAAGCCCTAGTCAGTGGCGTTTCTTTTAGGAGCATCGTAAAAATTGACTAAGATTGGGTAGTGCTTCGATGCCCTTTCGAGATTTAGAAGCTAAGTTGTAAGTAGGTTGTTTGTAACCAGCTTGCAATCGAAAAAACAAGAACAAAATAAACGTGTAGAAAGCCCTTTGGTTACTTGTTTGGACGAGAGTTCGATTCTCTCCGACTCCACAATTAGGCGCAACATTGTTGCGATTTTAAGCATGAAAGCCCAATCAAGTATAACTTGTTGGGCTTTGTTGTTTAAAGCGTTCAGATAGTATTGACAATAAGTTGTATTTACAAAATAGGATTTACCAAAGGAAAACGTAATTATCCTCTCACGTTTCAGGATCCCTCCTAAATATTTTAATAAGGTTAAAAATAAGAATACAAAACGTCATCCACATGATTCCAGCAATATAGCCTCCCAAAACATCTGACGGGTAATGCACACCTAAGTAAATTCGGCTAATACCAATACTTAGGATTAGGATTACCAAAACTGTAATTAGACAAGTTTTTAAGACTTTATTAATTTTAAAATAAGCAATAAGGTAAATTAAAAAGCCATAAAACGCCATAGAGACCATGGCATGTCCACTTGGATAACTCAACGTTTTTACGGTAACCATATGCTCACCCAAAGGTCTTGACCGGTTTATAATTTCTTTTAGCAAAACATTAGAACTAAGTGCCAAAATCAAAACTAAACCGAGTTGTGCAATATATTTCCAATGTTTAAACACAATCCAAAAAATAGCAATCAACAAACCAAATGTCACTACATATCCCATTACATCTCCTATCTCGGTAACTACTATCATATAATCGGTAAGCAATGACGATTTATGCGTCCAGATGTAACTACTTATAGCTTTATCATAACTTTCAAAAAGTTCAGACATCATGCCATGAGTAAATTTCACAAACAAAATAATAGACAATATCACCACAATAGTCGACAACATTGCCGTAATGATGTAGGTCCATTTTGTGTTTGAACTATGAAATTTTTCTTTGAGAAAGTTCTTCAGCCACCGTAAAAAATCGATCAGTTGTTTTCGCATATTTTATCTAAAATATTGTCTCGGACAATAAAGGTAAGGCACTTGGTTTAAAACCTAAAACCAGCCGTAAATATAATACGGCCATCCTCAACACTTTTGTAATACCCAATGTTTGCTGTAAACGCCTGAAATCCATTTATAAAAATTG
Source organism: Leeuwenhoekiella palythoae (assembly GCA_964221315.1). Classification (GTDB taxonomy): domain Bacteria; phylum Bacteroidota; class Bacteroidia; order Flavobacteriales; family Flavobacteriaceae; genus Winogradskyella; species Winogradskyella palythoae_A. The sequence goes on from CAXPYI010000002.1 coordinate 77,411, forward strand.
AACCGCCATAACTGTTGTGCCATTTTTCGGAATCTTCGTTGTCGTTCCAGACACGACCAAGATCAAATCCTCCCGTTACCCCTATTCTAAGTGGTATAAAGCCAGTACGTTGTTCTAAAAAGCACACTCTTAAATCTGTCATTTGAAAAAAAGCAGTTTTACCCATAAAGCGTTCATTCCTAAATCCGCGTAGACTGTTATTGCCTCCAACAGTGGCTGCGTGATAAAATTCATAATTATCACCAAATCTAAAATCTGCCTTAACTTTTGTTGCCAATGTGGCCAAACCACTCTCATGAATTGGATAAATAAATGATGCTGTTGGTGTGAAGTAAGCAAATTTATTATCAAAACCTGAATCTATAGTTTGTTTATATCCAGCCACAAATCCTAATTGCAGACCTCGTCGCGGTAGACTGATCATGCCAGATTTGTTGTTAAAATCTAAACCTATCTCAGCACCTGCATAAATCTGGTTGTCAAAAACATCATTATCTGGACTAAGAACCGCTTGAGCAAATCCGTTTTGTTCATCATCGACTTGATGCGACTCAACCCGTGCAGCAATGTGCGCACTCACGTTACCACTTGTTTTATATATAAGTGAAGGTTGAAAATGCCATTGACTAATCCTTGTTCTATTGAAATCCAAATCAACAGCATCGTCGTCGTAATTGGTTTCGTTACCAATTCCGAAAAAATTAATAGCATAATTATCACTTGTAATGCGAGCATCGAGTTCTAAATTCCAGTTGTGGAATACGTGCGCAAATTCACCATTATATGAAAATTCAAAACCAGAAGTCGCAGCATAAAATGCAGCATTTAAAGTATGTTGTGTCGTAAACGGATTTCTCAACAAACTATAAGTCGTCAACGTATTCGTAACGCCTGCTTTAAAACCAGCATCAGGATCAAAACCAACCGTTGGCAAAAGTACATTATTAGCATCCTTTTGTTTTTGCGGGTCATAATTATTAACATCGTAACTATCCGTTAAGCGTTTACTAACTGAGCCATTGAAGGTGTTCTTCTTAGATTTATAATCATAAATCTTTATGCTCCTTCTGTTTTCGATATTGTATATATCATTTTCCTCACCGCCAAATATTTTGGTATGGATATAATTATCACCATTGCCTATTACTGTGATTTCATCATCACCATCTAATGCATATATCCAAAGTTCTTTAGTAGAATCCTTATCGTAAATATTTTCTAATAGGGTTTTGTCTTTTTGTGTAATTAAAACTTTGGTTTTACCGCCAGGCATTCTTTCAATGGTTACTTTATTATCCTTGTTGGTTGCCACTATGATTTCGTGCTTTTTAAAGTATTCAAAATAATCTTTGGCTATAGATACTATATTTTCCCTGCGCTGTTTTAATACGGATTTTATATGCGCTGTACTTTCATCCTTTGTATCTTCCAGGAGATTGGCAAAAGCGTTGTCGATAACTTCATCGGTTAAGCTGTTCTGTAAATTTTCGGCCTGCGCTTTCCAATCTTCCCAACTTGCTTCGTTAATAAAGTTTTTATCTAAATAATAAACGGCATTGTTAAAAGTTTTGATATTCTGAACTTCTGGCGCATAAGTCTGCATGTTTCTTGCCAATGGCGAAGCTAATTTTAAGATTGCCGGAAAAACTCCATCGTACTTTGGAAATGCCTGGTCTCTGTCACGCGGAATGGGTTTGTATAGCTTAGTGCCATCTTCTTGCTCGTGCAAAGCCCAACGCCATTGGTCTTCATGACGATCCCAATCACCAATTAACATATCGAACAGTCTGGCTCTGATATAAGTTTCTTCATCAATTTTAGCATCCTTATCGTTTTGAAGCTCTAATAGCATATCCTTGGTGCTAATGATATCGTCTGCATCTCCAAAAGTTGCAAACTCCTTGTTCTCGTCCCCAACATGTTCTTCAAACATATAGAGTTTATCTCCGTAGCTCTCATTAAAACGTCCTAAACGTTCTTGCTTGGGCACATAAACAATTTTAGGATTGGCATGTGGAATGGCTATGGCACCCAAAAGGTCATTAATGGCAAACTGAGCATATGGCTGTGCCGTGGTGTAATAATCCTGAATTATTTCCTCTACAACCGTATCATCCGCATAGTCTATAACATAGTGGTCCTTTATTTTGGACTGCAAAAATCGCACAGCACTTTTTCGAAGCTCCCTAATTGTATATTCATGCTCGTTGTCATCAATTAATCTTAGGCTACGGGATTGATTTCCTCCGCCTTCTGTAATTGCCCTAACATTGTTGGGCAAACTGTCTAGAAACAAAACAGGAGCTTCAATTTCTCGACCGTAGATTTCACGGTAATGTTCACCCCAAAACCATTTGTAAAAACCAGATTTATCAACTTCCTCATCGGTATAAATGGCGTCTTTATATGTAGCACCAAAATCCTCATTGGTATGGTAATCAAAATCTTCAAGCTTACCTTTTTTTAATCGTATGTTAGTCGTAAATACGTTGTTCACAGCATTGTTTTCAACGGTGTAGAATTCTACTTTAGAGCTTCCGTCCTTAAATACAATGAGCTTTGCAAAACCATGTTTATCAGTGCCGAAATGACCATCATCGGTATCTGGTCTTGATTTTGAAGTTTTTCCCACGGCACCACTAATAATCTGAGGGATTTCATCATCCGTTAAAAACTGAAGGTTTTTGTCGCTACCTGAAACAAATATGACATCCTGAAATTGACTTGCCAAAGTCTCCAGTCTCCCTACCAAATATTGCATGTCGTTGTGGTAATAGGCTTGTTTGGATAATCCTCCCATAAGGCCTAAAGGTCCTTTTTTAGTTGCGGTTAAAACCGGATGGTGTAATGCCACGACTATAGTTTTGTTCTGCTCGTCCTTTAATTCGTCTTTAAACTGAAGGAAGAACTGCTCTCTAGTTTTTATTTCGCAATCATTATTTATGTAAGGGTAATTATCCCAATCTTCGAGATACCATTGCGTATCTACCATAAGAAGCTCAACCTCATCACTTAAGGTCTCCCGCTCAATTGGGCAACCGTCGTTTGGCCAAAATTTTGCCTCGCTGTTGTCTTGTAGAAAGGATTCGAGGTCATCAATATTTTTGTGGCCACCTTTGTTCCATTCGTTTTTTCCTGGAATGAGTATAATTTGACCATTAAAATCTGATAGTGGCTCTAATAGATTAGACTTTAAAAAGTCTTCCTCGGCTTTTCGTTCGCTTTTATTTTTAGGATAACCGTTCTTCCTAGTACTGTTTCCCAATGCAACAAATACAGCGTCATTGTCCTTTTGTGATGCACTTACAATGGCCTTTAAAATAGCATCTGAACTGGTTTTTGATTCTTCACCAATATTCGCAGTGAAATAGATACTTTTTGAAATGTTTTTGTCATTTTCCTGAGCTTGCAATTGAGGCAAAAAACCAACAACCACAAGCAATGGAATGACAAACCTGAAATGAATTTTATTAATTGAGTAAATATGCATAGGTGATTTAAAACTTGTTTATCAAAAATCATAAATTAATTGCTATATCAAGTGCTTTTATCCGCTTAATGTTGAAGCAATACATTTATCAATACAAATAATCTAAGACTTTACGCATTTTGACGTTAATTATTAACTTAAGTCTTAAAGTAGTGAAGATAAAGATTATGGTGAAGTAATGCTAATAAAGAAATGACAACCTTATTGGGTTTGAAAATAACTTCTGTTATATCTTATCTATAATCATAGTTTTATGTAAACAAAGACCGGAAAATGATCTGATGGGTATTGCATGCCCCAGTTATCACTTAAGATTGCGTATTTGTTAACTTTAATGTCTTCTGAAACAAAGATATAATCGATTCTTCTCGTTACAGGTTGGTCAAAATGAAACCCATTAAATGTACCTTCTGGTCCAAAGACCACTTCTGAAACTTGTTTAGAATCTTTTAATGTTTCAGATATTAGAGAGATACTTTCGTGATTAGGCTCCATATTAAAATCACCAGTCAAAAACACTGGATGATTTTCTGTATTTAGGCTTTTTATTTTATCAAGAATTAAAATTGCGCTTTTTGAACGTGCTTCTTTACCAATATGATCAAAATGTGTATTGAATACCCAAAATTTCTTCTTGGTAGTTTTATGTTGAAACAACGCATACGTACACACACGATTACAAACTGCATCCCAACCCATACTGACTTTATCGGGTGTTTCAGATAACCAAAAGGTTGAAGATTTCACAACTTCTAAGTCATTCTTCTTATAAAATATTGCAGAATATTCACCTTCGTCCTTACCATCATCTCTGCCAACACCAACAAAACTATAATCTGTCAACAGACTATCCATTTCTTTCATTTGATTGGGCATTGGTTCTTGTACACCTAAAACATCAGGCTCGTAAAATTTAATTTGATTAATCATAAATGGCTTACGGTTTGTCCAACTGTTTTTGCCCTCTTTTGGGTAATCTAATTTTATGTTGTAACTCATTATTTTCATGTCTTGAGATAAAACTGAAAATGAAGATAAAACAACTAAAAGCGTTATAAAATTTTTCATCTTTATTCTACAAAAATCGTTTCGGTTTGCTCAGAAATGCCGTTTTCATTGTATGCCTCAATAGTAAAATAATACGGTGTATCTCTATCTAAACAACGCATAAAGTGCGTGTTGGTATCATACACTTGCCAAGACTGATACAGTTTATCTGGTGCAATTCCCCAACGGATATTGTAACCTTGTGCGCCTTCAACTTTATCCCAAGAAAATGAAATGTCTCTACGATCTTTTTCGCGATTAATGTTGAAGTTAGACACCTTGTTTGGTACTTCGCCTAAACCCAATCCAAAGACTCTGACTTCGGACATTGCGAAGTTATTTCCTGGTACTATAATGTTATTATATCTAACGTATTTTGCTTTTACAGGTTTGTCTAAAACTAGGTAAGCGTTTGGCGCATCAATCTCACTTTCACTTCTATCCACCACCGTTTTCCAGTTTTTACCATCTTCGGAAGTTTCAATAGTAAATTGATGTTTTAATCCTTCAATACGTGTGTAAATCCCAGATTCGTGATCGTGATAATTCAGCTGAATGGCGTGTACAGTACCTTCATTTAATAGTTCAATAGTTATCCATTGCTTATCGTCATTCGCTTCGGCAACCCAAAAGGTTTTAGGGTTTTCGTCGGTTAAAACTTTTGAAGTTATTTGTCCTTCAGCATTGGTTTCTGTTGGGATTTCTTTCACTTCAACTTCGTCATCATTAGACGTAAATTTCATGATTTGTTGAAGTGAAGACGACACAGTTACATTGCCTTTATACGATAACAGCATCCAACCATTATGCTGTCCAGCTTTTGTTGGGTGATTAGGGCCATAACGCGGATAGTCGCCATAAGAGGTGTTGCTGTACATTAAACCATCATCATCAAAATAGGTTGGAAACATACATAAACGGCGTTCCCATTGTGCATTAGATGCCAATGCCATTGTGGCAAAGTGCCAGTATTGACCATTAGTTTGCTTTACCGTAATACCATGTCCTGCACCATTAGTAAATCCGCCTGGTTTAAAACTCATCGGATTGTTTTTCATATAGGTGAAAGGTCCAAGTGGAGTTTCTCCAATATAAACACCATCAGCATAGACATTAAATTGCGTACCTGGTGCTGCGTATTGCAAGTAATATTTTCCGTTATGTTTGGTCATTGAAGCACCTTCCATATATCCTTCTTTTAAGGTTGGATGAAAGTTGTTTTCGCCAAAACGTTCCCAACCGTGCTTTTCTTCATCTAAATTAATTAGCTCTTTTCTAACGCCAGTTTCTAAAAAACGGTCGTCTTTATTCAACATTTTTACACGAATTGGATGCACGTTAGAACTTCCCCAATACAAATACGACTTACCGTCATCATCAATAAATAATTCGGAATCCTGGATGTTATTTGAAATGGAAGCGGTTGGTGTCCATAATCCTTTTTTAGGATCGTCGGTGTACAGTATACTTCCATAACCTGCTGGATCACCAGCAAAATAAACTAAGGAATCTTTGTAGTTGAAAGCTGTTGGCGCGTTGCTACCTTCAAAAAACCATTGTTGTGGTTTTATAAATGTCCAATTAACCAAATCTTTGGAATGCCAATACCCAAAGGAACGCGTGACGAACATATAATATTCGCCTTTAAACTCGATCACGGCAGGATCTGCACCAGAACGATAGGATTTGTTTCTAGCAGAATTATAAACCATATAGGTGTAGTCTATATCAAGCGGGTTGATGTAGGTTTCCGTAGTATTTAGTTCAGCGCTTTCTTTATTATCTGATTTTGAATCTGCTTCAACACTTTGCTTGTTGTCATTTTTACATGAAAAAACAAATGTTATGGCTAATAATAGAAATAGTTTTTTCATAGTTTATAATTTAGTGTCTTTATCTGTAACTGGGTCGTAGGCTGTACCTGTTTTTCCACGAAGTCTTTCAAACTGTTTATAAGCACGTTCAACACGTTCCTCTGGTGCACGCTCAAAATCAGTTGGCGTGACTTCATATTTCTTTTGAAGTTCAGCCAATTTATTCCTTAGCTTTGTTTCAATCTCATCGTATTCTGGATTATCGATTTGGTTTTTCAACTCTTTCGGATCTTCTTCTAAATCATACAATTCCCATGTATCAATATCATCATAGAAATGCATTAGCTTATAACGTTTTGTCCGTACACCATAATGTTTTTTCACCATGTGAAATGCTGGATAATCATAGTAATGATAATATACTGCATCCCTAAACTCACCATCTTCAAACGTATTTTCCAATAATGGACGCAATGATTTGCCTTGCATATCCTCAGGAATTTCAACTTGTGCATAATCCAAAAAAGTTTCTGCAAAATCAATATTTTGGGTCATGGCGTCGATAGTTGTACCTGGTTTTATAACACCAGGATATTTTACCAATAACGGCATTGCCAGGGATTCTTCATACATGTAACGTTTATCAAACCATCCTTTTTCTCCCAAATAAAAGCCTTGGTCTGTGGTATAAATAACGATGGTGTTTTCGGCTAATCCGTTTTCTTCCAAGAAGTCGAGCACTTGCCCGACACCTTCGTCTACGGAAGCAATAGTTGCCAAGTATTCTTGCAAATAACGTTGCCCTTTGTATTTTGCCAATTCTTTTCTGGAAAGATTAGCATCGTGAAACGCATCATTCTTTGCTTGGTAGGCCTGGTCCCAGGCGCTACGCTGTTCTTGTGTCATTCGTTCAAAATCCGTTTTCCATGGATTCCAAGCCAGCTCTGGACTTCCTTTTTTCTTGGTCAATTTTAGATCGTGACCTTCGTACATATCTTGATAAATGGTTTGTTGTTGTTCTTTAGAACCCAACGAACCTTCATGCGCCGTGAAATAAGTATCTGGCAATGGAAATTCCACATCGTCATATAAATTGGCATGGCGTAAAGCTGGCATCCAGTTTCTATGTGGAGCTTTATGCTGTAGCATGAGCATAAATGGTTTGTCACTATCCTTCATTTTGTTGAGATAAGCCAGCCCATCTTGAGTAATTAGATCAGTGGCATAACCTTCAACCTGAATAGTATCCGCAATTTTGGCAGCTTCATTTATGGAAATAAAATCGGGATTGTAATAATTGCCTTGGTCTTTTAAAATTTTCCAATAATCGAAGCCTTGAGGAAGACCATGAAGGTGCCATTTACCAATCACTGCCGTATTGTAGCCTGCTTCTTGCAAAAGTTTAGGGAAGGTTTGTTGACTGCCATCAAATTGGTCACCATTCATTCTGAATCCGTTTTGATGACTAAATTTACCTGTTAAAACCACTGCTCTACTTGGCCCACAAATAGAATTGGTACAAAAGTTATTTTTAAACAAAGCACCCTCTTCCGCAATCTTATCAATATTTGGTGTTGGTGCCAATTGACTAATGGGATGACCATACGCGCTAATAGCTTGTTCTGCGTGGTCATCTGCCATAATGTAAACAATGTTTGGTCGTTCTTTAAGTATAACTTCCGTTTGTTTCTCTTGCTCTTTATTTTTGCACGATTGCAATGCAAAAAGTAAAATTAATACAATTGATATATCTCTCATGGTTGCTTGGTCTTTATAATTTTGGTTTGAATGATCTCATCGTTAATAATGGTACGCTCAAAAAAGTTGAAAACCTTATCTAACTCTTCATAGGGAATTCTGGAAATTTCGTGACGTGCTTCTTTCACAATATTGAAATAGAAAGATGTTTCAAATTCTTCTAATTTATCGGCAATAATTTTAGAACCATCTAACATTATATAACCATCTTTAGTTGGATCGCAATAATGATGTGGCGCATTACCAAAAGGCACCAGTTGGTCTTTTGTGCCGTGATACAACACGGTTGGTACTACATTTTCCGGCGACATATAACTTGCATCCACAATAGCACCAGCACACGAAAAGGCACCAGCAAATTTTACGTTACTGTAATCTTCGGCATTATCCACAAAATATTCACGCATAAAAACCGCATTTAGAATGCCTTCTGCACCAGCACTACTACCACCAGCAATGATTTTTGTGGTATCGATCTGAAGTTCGTTAGCGTGTTCAACCACATATTTTGCAGCATCCATATAATCGATAGCGGCTTGCTTAAAAGTTTCAAGCTTTTCGTCTTTGCTGCAATCGCAACCAAAACCAGTTTTTGTGCCTTTTCTTAGTAAGCGATACGAAATAGAAATACCAATGTAATTCTGTTCTTTGGCAGCGTATTTCACTAAATTTTCATCATCTATGTAGTCTCTGTGACCAACTGCAAATCCGCCACCGTGCATCCAAAGCAATACAGGTAAGGTATCGGTTTTCTTGATGTTTTCTGGTGTGTAGACATCTAGTTTTAAGGTGTCATTTCCTTTTATAGAATACGTATAAGTAACTTTGTTTTGAGCTGAAATTGATAACACAAAAATAAATATGAATACGTTTATTAAAGATTTCATTTAGTCCAATTTTTCAATTAAAATACCGCTAATCACAGGCAAACCTTCAACGGCATTGAGCTTTAAGGTTAAACCTTTTTTCGTTTGAATAGTAGCCTGAAGTGTTACACCATATTTTTCTGGATAGGCTTTGGCTAAATTCAATTGTTTTTCAATTAATGTATCGTTGATATACACATCAAAAATGCGTTGTGTTTTAGTACTTTCTGAAGTTTCTTCTGAAAGGTTATAAATATTCTCAGTTTGCTTAATTTGTGGCTCTACGAAATATAATGTTACTTTATAATTACCTTCAGGAACGTCAAGTTGATATTCTGTACAACCTTCTAACAAGGTTTGAAATAACGGTTCTGCATTGGTGTTTTTGATATTATGTGGCAAGCCTTGATTTTTGTCTTTGGTCATACCGTAAGCTGAGCCATTCTTATAACCAAACCATCCTTTTTTATACGCTTGGTCAGGCACAAAAGTTATATTTTGTTGTTCGTCATAAAAGTTGAAATGTGACCCAATGTTAATTCCTAGTCGCTTAAAATTTTCAAAATCTAATTTTTCAATACGATTAACTTCTATAGATTTTTCTTCGGAAATGGCTTGGGTTGAAACCTTAATTTTGTTGTTTCCATTTTTGAAAGGCATATCGATAGTTACCGAACCATTTTCAACTTTATAAGCACCTAAATTATTCTCATTTAAACTTACGCTTACTTCACTTTCATTTGAATATATTTGAACTGGAAACGTTTCATTTTGAAACAATGTTAATCCTTTTAAATAATCAGTTGCAATATGAACTACGGGTTCATCATCCTCTAAAACCGATTTGTACCAATAGTAGATATCCTTTGGAGTTCTGTCGTATTGCACAAGTCCTTTTTGGTTAACATGCGGAATGGCATCACCACGAAATTCCGAACCAAAATCGGCAAAATTCCAAGCTGTCATTCCCGTTACAAAAGGTCGATCAATAATCTGTTTGTAGTACGATTGATGCAATTTTGCCTGATAATTAGCAGAAAAATCAAACTTTTTAGGTGTTTTGGTAAAAATCCGAACATCAGCACCAGGACCATATTCTGATAGCAGTAATGAGCGATTTGGAAAACGTTTATGCTGCTCATCGAGGAATTTTCCTAAATCTTCAATCTGTTTGCTATACCAACCGAAATATAAATTCCAACCCAAAAGCATTGGTATATCTGCAATACCCGTTTCGTTATATACCTCAGCATTATGGCAAGCCATAACTGTTATGTGATTTGGCGCTAAAGTTCTGGTTAAGTCTTCGAGCTGTGTTGCTAATTTGAGTGATGTTTTTTTTAATTCAGCTTTTTCTTCGTCTGTTAAATTTCGGTTGAAAACCAAACGAATAAAAATTTCATTCATATATCCGAACATTACGACGGAAGGGAAGTTGTAATACTGCTTGATATGCTCTTTTTGCATATTTAGACTTGTTTCAAAATAACTTTCTGAATCTGTGACCAGATTTATTACAGGTATTTCTGTCCATACCAAAATACCGAGTTCGTCACAAAGCTTGTACAATTCTCTTGCATGCGGATAATGTGCAAACCGTATCACATTTGCACCCATATTTTTTATGAGATGAATATCTTGTTTTTGCAGCTCGATTGGCACAGCATTACCATAATCTTTAAAATCTTGATGGCGATTGACACCAATTAATTTAATCGGTTTTCCATTTAGAAAAAAGCCTTTTTTAGTATCTACAGTTACCCAACGGAAACCTAAATTAGCTTTTTTTTGGTCTAAAATAGTTCCGTTTTTATCACTTAAGGTTAATTGTAATTTATACAAATATGGATGTTCTGGCGACCATAAATTTGGATTTTTAATTTCAGGAAATGTGACCTTAACGGCTTCGGTTTTATTGGATTTTAAGGTTAATCCTTGATGTTCTTCTCTAACACGGTTTCCTTCGGCATCAAAAATTTCAAGATATAAATGTGCATCGGTTTTGGATTCGAAATTATCAATCAACATATCTACCTTTACACCAGCTTTGTCGTTGGAGACGTTGTAATAAGTGACATAAAATCCATCAGAGGCAAAATCCTTCAAACTAAAGTGTTGCTTTCGTACTTTAATTAATTCCACATCACGATAAATTCCACCGTAAAAGGTGAAGTCTGCATCTAATGGTGGAATGTTGTCACTGTGCGAGTTATCGACCTCGACTTCAATTAAATTGTACGCTCCAAAGTTTAAAAGTGAGGTGATTTCAACATTAAAAGCAGTATAACCACCTTTGTGATTAATGGCTTTTTTTCCATTTATAAAAACAGTTGCTTCTTGATTAACAGCGTTAAATTTTAAATAGAAAATCTGGTCTTCATCTTCAGAAGACACAAAAATTTGCTTTTTGTAATAGCCCATTCCTCTTCTGTAACCACGCACATCATCAAAGGCATCGTCCTTGTTCCAAGTGTGAGGAATATTTACGGTTTCCCAAGTGGTTTTATCCTGGGAATATTGCCATCCAGAATTAATCGTTTTTGATTGCGAAAGGCATAAAAAAGGGGAAGCCACACACAACACAAAGCTTAATAAAAAAATCTTATGGTTTATGTGTGGCATAATTAGCTATTAATCTAATAAGTTAAATGAATGCTTAAATCTAAAATCTGAACTTGGTGCAATGGCTATTTCAAACTCACCAGGTTCAACACCAAATTTCATCTCGCTGTTGTAAAACTTTAAGTCTTCAACAGAAATTTCAAAAGTTACAATTTTACTTTCTCCTTGTTTCAAAAATATTTTTTCAAATCCTTTTAATTCTTTTACAGGTCTTGTTACACTTCCAACTTTATCATGAATGTAGAGTTGTACTATTTCGTGTCCATCATAATTTCCAGTATTTGTAACAGTAACAGAAGCTTGAATGGTTCCGTTAGTATATAAATTTTGGGATGATAATTTAAAATCTGAATACTTGAAAGTTGTATAGCTCAATCCGTGACCAAAGACAAACAACGGAGAATTTGGCACGTCGATGTAATTGCTTTTATAATCTTCTTTAGGGTTGTTGTCTGGAATTGGTCTTCCTGTGTTTTTCATATTATAATAAATCGGTACCTGACCAACGTTTCTTGGGAATGTTACCGTTAATTTTCCTGATGGGTTAACTTCTCCAAAGAGTAAATCGGCTGTTGCTGCGCCTCCCATTGTACCTGGGAACCAAATCTCTAAAATAGCATCTACCAAATTAACTTCATCAGATAAGTTCAACGGACGACCATTCATTAGCACCAAAATGATTTTTTTATTCGGATTGGCTTCTCTAATTTTTTTAATGAGTTTAGGTTGAATTCCCGGAATCTTTAAATTGGTTCTAGAAGCCGCTTCACCACTCATATGATGACCTTCACCCATTACCAAAACAATTGCGTCGGCTTGTTTGGAAATTGAAATTGCCTCACCAAAACCAGATTCATCATCCTTTAAAATATCACAACCTTTAGCATAAAGAATTTGATCAGAATTTAAATATTCCGAAATGCCTTCAAACACGCTTAAAGCTTTTCCTTGCCTGTCTCCTTTTGCTGCCCAATTACCGATAATATCGTATTCATCTTTTACCAAAGGGCCAATGAATGCTATTTTTTTTGTGTTTGTTGAAAGTGGTAATGCTTCATTATTATTTTGAAGTAATACTGAAGAAGCTGCAGCAATTTCTCTAGCTTTTGCTAAAAACTCTGGTTTATATTTTGTGGTATTTTCACGTTCTTCGTTAATGTAGCGATATGGGTCATCGAATAAGCCTAACTTATATTTTGCCAATAAAATTCTTCGGCAAGCATCATTGATATAGGCTTCAGAAACTTTACCTTCTTCAACTAAATTTTTTAGAAATTTACGGTAAAGATGTCCCATCATGTCCATATCAACACCAGCGTTCATACCTATTCTGGCGGCATCAATGCTATCTTTTGCAAAACCATGAGGAATTAATTCGTTAATGGATGTATAATCGGAAACCACAAAGCCTTCAAAATTCCATTCATCTCTTAGGATATCTCTCAACGTAAATTTATTTCCAGAAGTTGGCACACCATTCAACTCATTAAATGCCGACATAAACGTTTCAACACCAGCATCTACCGCTGCCTTAAAAGGTGGCAAATAAACATTGCGCAATTCGCCTTCTCCCATGTTTACGGTATGGTAATCTCTACCGGCTTGTGCAGCACCATAAGCCACGTAGTGTTTTGCACAGGCTAAAATGGTGTTAGGCTTTGATAAATCATCACCTTGAAAACCTTTTACATAAGCTTTTGCTATTTTATTAGCTAAAAACACATCTTCTCCTGCACCTTCTGAAATGCGTCCCCAACGAGGCTCTCTGGAAATATCAACCATTGGTGCAAACGTCCAGTGTATGCCTTCGGCTGAAGCTTCTTCAGCAGCGATACGCGAACTTTCCTCAATCATTTTTAAATCCCAACTTGCAGACAGTCCTAAATTAATTGGAAAAATTGTACGATGCCCGTGAATAACATCATAACCAAACAACAGCGGAATACCTAATCGTGTTTCTTCAATGGCAACTTTTTGAAGGTCTAGAGTGCCTTTTACAGACATTGCGTTGAGCATCGCTCCCATGTTACCTTCACGAATATATTTTCCATTATCTGCTCCAACGATTGGTCCTGTTTGATCCCAACTACCACCATACATCACCGTTTGACCTATCTTTTCCTGAAGCGTCATAAGACTCATGATAGAATCTACTTTGGCTTTATAGTTTTGGGAAAAACTAAAAAGACCTCCGCAGAAAATAATTATAATAAAAAATAAGTTTCGCATTTTTTTAATTTGCTTTTGTCATTCTGAATGAAATGAAGAATCTAAAAAAAGATGCTTCGACAAGCTCTGCATGACATTTTAGTTAATCAATTCAAATGTTTTCATCATTTCGGTTGTTGAATCTGTTCCAACGAACACTTGAAACGTTCCTGGTTCGGCAACAAAATCTAAATCATAGTTATAGAATTTTAAGTCTTCAACAGAGATAGTAAAACTTACCGTTTTAGTGTCCCCCTTTTTAATTTCAACTTTCTGAAAGCCTTTAAGTTCCTTAACTGGCCTTGTTACCGAGCCAACTAAATCTCTAATGTATAACTGAACAACTTCTTTACCATCAAAATCACCTGAATTGGTCACGTCTACGGACACTTGAATTTTACCATTCATATCGATAGAAGTTTTATCTAATCTTAAGTTTGAATAGTCAAATGAGGTGTAACTTAATCCGTAACCAAATGGATATAGTGGCTCATTACGAACATCTAAATAATTAGATTTGAATTTTTCAAATTTCCCTTCCTTATTTCCTAAAGGACGACCTGTATTTTTCTGGTTGTAGAATATTGGAACCTGACCCACATTCATTGGCCATGTGGCTGTAAGTTTTCCTGATGGATTAACATCACCAAACAACACATCTGATATAGCCAAACCTGCTTCGCTACCAGGAAACCACACGTTTAATATAGCTGGAACATTTTCATTTTCATCCACAATGGCAAGTGGTCTTCCTGTAAACAAAACCAATACTACTGGCTTTCCTGTTTTTAATAAGGCGCTTAACAAATCTTTTTGAGCTTGTGGAATTTGAAGATTGGTTACACTACTACTTTCTCCACTTAATTCTGCGGTTTCTCCTATAGCAGCAAGAATAACATCCGATTTTTTTGCGATGGCAAGAGCTTCATCCAACAGTTGTTTGTCTGTTCTGTCATCACGAGGAATATCTTTACCGAACATCGTTATTCGTTTTTCAAAAGCTAAATCGTAATCCACATTACTTCCTTTAGCATATAAAATATTGGCTTGATCACCTACAACCGTTTTTAAGCCCTCTAATAATGGATTTGATTTTTCTTGTTTGGTAGCCACACTCCAAGTACCAGCCATATTCACTGCTGAATTAGCCAATGGTCCTATTAAAGCTATAGTTCCTGATTTTTTAAGTGGCAGAAGGTTGTTTTCATTTTTTAGGAGCACCATGGATTCTGCTGAAACTTGTCTTGCAAAAGTTCTATTTTCATCAGTAAACACATCGGTTTTTGGTCGTTCTAAATCACAATATTTGTATGGGTCATCAAATAAGCCTATTTGATATTTAGCCTTAAGAATTCGTTTAACTGCTGTGTCAATATCGCTCATATCAACTTTTCCTTCATCTAAAGATTTTTTGAGTGTGGTTAGCAATCCTTCACCAACCATATCCATATCTATTCCTGCTTTTAAAGCTAAAGCCGAAGATTGTTGCAAATCGCCCATACCGTGAGCAATCATTTCGTTGATTCCTGTATAATCAGTCACTACGAAGCCATTAAAACCCCAATCGTCACGTAACAAGTCCGTCAGTAGCCATTTATTTCCTGTTGCCGGCACACCATCAATTTCATTAAAAGAAGCCATTACCGAGCCTACTCCTTCATCAATGGCTGCCTTGTATGGAGGTAGATATTCATTGTACATTCTAATACGGCTCATATCCACCGTATTGTAATCCCTTCCTGCTTCAGGTGCACCATAAAGTGCAAAATGTTTGACGCAGGCCAGCATGGTATTGTCTAAAGTTAAATCTTCTCCTTGATAACCGTTTACCATGGCTTTTGCAATCTCACTACCTAAATACACATCTTCACCAGAGCCTTCTGAAACCCTTCCCCAACGAGGATCACGGGAAATATCGACCATTGGTGAGAAGGTCCAATTTATACCATCGGCAGTAGCTTCTTTCGCAGCCATTTGGGCTGTTTTTTTAATCATGCCCATATCCCAAGATGCTGATAAACCCAGTGGAATTGGAAAGGTTGTTTCATAGCCATGGATCACATCCATTCCGAAGATTAAAGGAATACCCAATCGGCTCTTTTCTACAGCTATTTTTTGTACTTCGCGTATTTTAGCTACAGATTTTATGTTGAACAGTCCGCCTACTTTACCTTCTTCAATTTTTTTAGCAATATCGGAACTTTGGGAAGCTCCTGTAGTAATATCCCCTGAAGATGGCAGGTTTAATTGCCCTAACTTTTCTTCTAAAGTCATTAGGTTTAAAATAGAATCTACTTTAGCCTCGAAGGCATTTTCGCTAGAGTTTTTTTTGTTATTCTCATTCGAATTACACGACACTAAGACAAGTGCCAAAAATGATAGTATATATAAAGTTGATTTGTGCATATTATTAATTTTTTGATTTTGAAAAAAGCCATGTCAGTAATTCGGGTTCTGCAAAAGCAGAGTCCCAACTGTTATGGTTATCGTCTGCATATAAGGTAAAGTTTGGTTTTCCACCGTTTTCTAAAATAGCGTTTACCATTTTAACAGAACCTCTTGGATCAACAACATCGTCGTTTGCTCCATGAAATACCCACAGATCTACTTTGGTTGCGTAGTTCTTTGTTAATTCGGTATTTCCGTCGCCACAAATGACAAAAGCAGCCGCAAACATATCTGGTTGTCTGGATAAGATTTCGAATGTTCCCATACCACCCATTGATAGTCCACCAACATAAACTTTATCTTTATTTACATAATCTTTACCGGTTAATTCTTGCATTAAACCAATAACCAATTGCATAGGTTTTGTGGCTTCTTTGTCCTTTGGAAAACTTAAGCTTATCGGATAACTGCTTCTGTCAACTTCCGCATTGGACCAGTAACTATTTTTTGGGCACTGAGGAAAAATAACAATTGCAGGAAATGCACCACGATTAGTGTTATCTAAAAATAATTTACTACCATGAACGAGCTGTTTTTTGTTATCATCACCACGTTCTCCCGCTCCATGAAGAAACAATACCAATGGGTACTGGTTAGACTCATCAAAATTTTCTGGTAGTAGCATTCTGTATTTTAATGTGTCCGTTTCATGTACAAAATTTTCCTCCGTAAAAAGATTTTCTTGTTGTGCTAATAAACTTAAACTACTCAACATGAACAGTGAAACAAACAAAATCTTTATATAGTTATATTGTAAGGTCATATTTTCAATTTTAGATTTCAACATTTGTAAAAGTAAACTCATGCTCTTGATCTGTATAAAACTTATCTAACCAAGGTGAATAGGTTTTTATCGAAATAGTCTTTGCTGCTTTATCTACCTTGATAATTCTTAAATAGCCTGAATCTCCTTTTTCCACACCCTTTACATTCTTTTGATAATTGGCAAGCATCTGATAAACGTTATTCCCATAATCGTTTTTGGCAACGAGTTGCCCAACACCTGAACCCAAAATATGGCCTGAAAATACCATGATGATATTTTTATTTGGCTTTACCAATTTTTCCCAAAGTTGCCCACCATCATTTACTGCTTCTGCTCCTGAATCTTTGCCAACACCATATTTTTGAGGCAAATACCAATCATCACCATCTTGTAAAGTGTTATCGTTATACATATAAGAGTGCGTGTTTAGGATGACTTTGTGCTTAGGGTGGTTCGCGATTATACCATTTACCCAATCAATTGTTTTATTTCTTGGTCCAAACTCCAAAGAAAACACAAGCCACTTTTCACCAGCCAAATCGTACTCTGCACAGTTATTATCAATTGAACCTTTAGGAAAAGTAGCAATGCTATTAGATTGACTTATGTACTCTGAATAAGGAAAAAATTGATTAGCTAATTCTGTATTTCTAGTATCTGCAAATTTTCCAGGTGTGCTGCCCATGTCGTGATTGCCCAAAGACAAATTATACGGAACTTTACTATCCAATAAAGCAAATCCATTTCTAGCGATTTCCCATTCTTCTTCAGAATTATCTTGGGTAATATCTCCTACATGTAACACAAACGAAAATCTTTTTTTATTACTTTCTATCCATTGCAATTGATTCTTATATACTTCTGGAAATTCTTCAACTAAAGTTTGAGTGTCAGGAAGCACAACAAACTCAAAACTGTCTTCTGTTGAACTACTACAACTAAACGAAAGAATAAAGACAAGTATGCAATACCTAATTACCATATAGCACTAATAACTAAAACCTAAAGCATCCAATCCATTTTGTACATCTTCATTTTGCATAAACAAATTCCAAAGTAAACCTGTTCTATAATTTTCAATCATAATGATTTCAGGGCCTTGGTCTATTGCCAAATAACGTTCAGTAACCCAATCGTAATGTGGACTGAAAGCATCGTAAAAACCAGCTGGTCCCATTAAATCATTTTCATGGAAATAATGCATTGCTGCCAATGATTTTTCTGGTGTATATGGAATAGAGCTTATTGCTGCAGTTGGTGAAATAGTACCATTATCATTTTCTGGATCGTGAGCAGAGTAGCCTACAGAATCATCAGAATTTCTGGTGTAACTCGCTGTTAATCCCCAACAATCTGGACCGTAATCGGTATAGTCATTTGGATTGCTAACACAGTATTGGTAATTAATATTTGTGTGGTTAACATTCAAATCCCAATAATTAGCATATTGATCGGATAAATTTCTTGGATCTAGCCCTAAATAAGAGTAATGCGCCCAAAATAGTGGTCCTGTGCCAGAACCAGCATGGTCTAAAATTAACGGAATACTGTACTGACTTGAAGATGATACAATATTACCATTACTTGCCCAACCTTGATGATAAGCATTGGCCGAAATGGCATAATCTGGTGAGGCAGCACCAAGAACAAATGCGATTAAGGTTTCATTATAACCTTTTAATTCTAAGTTAATTGCAAATCCGTCAGTTGGACTCCAATGCCATATTAATTTGTTTTCTCCATTGGTGTACCAATCCCACTCTACACCTTTCCAAAGCGTATCGGCTTGTGCTGCCAGCGCTTCTTCTTCGGTTGTACCGCCTTTCAAATATTCTTTTACACAAATAAGCCCTTGAACAAAAAATGCAGTTTCTACCAAATCACCTCCATTATCTTGAGCACTAAATGGAATGACAGCTCCAGTTCCATCATTAAGCCAATGTGGCCAAGCACCATGAAAACGATCTGCATCCTCAAAGAAATTAAGGATTTGTGTTAGGCGTTGCACACCTTCAGTTCTCGAAATATAACCGCGCTCTATACCTACAAGGATTGCCATTAGTCCAAAACCGCTTCCACCAGTAGTTATAACATTTTGGCTATCGGCTGGATTGTTAGGGTGGTAACGCTCTTTAGCTGCTCCAGAATTTGTTCCTGCGAAATTCCAAAAGTACTTAAAGGTTTCTTGTTGGGTTAAATCCAATAGTTCTTCGTCTGTTAATGGAATCACAGTGTCATCATCAGTTGGATCAAAAGGTTCACCTGAATCATTATCTTTTCCACAACACAATATTAGAAGTAGTAGTAATATGTAATATATTTTTTTCATCTTATTGTCGCTTTTCATAAGTGAAGCCAAGTTTATTTAAACCTATTTGTACGTCTTCGTTTTTCATAAATAAATTCCATAAAAGACCAGTTCTGTAGTTTTCAATCATTACAGGAATAGGGCCTTGGTCAATAGCCAAGTATCTTGGTAAATACCAGTTATGCTCAAAGCTAAAGGCATCATAAGGCCCATATTTACCAACTAAGCTATCATGGTTTTTGTAAATATTAGCCAACATTTGAATGCTCTCTTTTGGTGTATATGGAAACGAGGATAAGGCTGCGGTTGGTGAAATAACTCCAAAATCATTTCCAGGCCTATGTCCTTTATAACCCTTTACAGAGTAACTTGAAGTTAATCCCCAAAGACTATCTCCGTAACCTTTGAAATCTTTAGGATTGTCCAGAGCATATTTATAATGAATTTTGGCGTGGTTTTGGGTCAGTTTCCAATAATCAGCATACTGATCTGATAAGCCCTTTGGATTGAGGCCAAGATATGAATAATGCGCCCAAAATAAAGGACCAATAGGCGCATCACTATGTTCGTAATAATTCAACACCAATTCTTCATCATAGTACTTTTCATCAGAAACGATTTTGCCCGATTTAGCCCACCCTTTTTCATAAACTTCTTTTGAAATGGGATGTGTTGGTGAAGCTGCTGCTAACACATACATAATTAAACATTCATTGTAACCACCAACAGGGAAATCCATTTCCCAACCGAATTCTGGTGACCAATGCCAATACAATACGTCTTCACCACCTTTAGTGTACCAATCCCATTCAACTTCTTTCCAAAGACGCTCTATATTGGCGACTAACTCTTGCTCTTCTTCATTTCCATTTCTAAAATATTCAGCTACAGTTAAAAGACCCTGAACCAAGAAAGCCGTCTCTACTAAATCACCACCATTATCTTTTTTACTAAATGGGTACACTTTACCAGTTTCTCCATCTAGCCAATGTGGCCAAGCACCATGAAAACGGTCTGCTTTTTCAAGAAAGTTTAGAATCTTATGATATCTTTTAACAGCTTCTTTTCTCGTGACCCACCCTCGTTCTACACCAACCAGAATTGCCATAAGCCCAAAACCACTTCCACCAGTAGTCACCGTATTTTTTGGTGATGTTGGATATACATCATCCATATGTATACGCTCTCTGGCCAAACCAGAATTAGGCTCGGCACCATCCCAGAAATAATTAAAAGTCTGGTATTGTATGGTGTCTAAAAGTTGGTTTTTACTCCATTCAATTTTAGCTTTTTCAATTGAAGCTAAATCTGAATTACTTTGAGTTTTGGTGTCGTCTTTACAGCTTAATATTGATAATACTATGGCCGTCAAAACAACAAACTTATTTTGATTTGATCTTTTCATTAATAAACTTTGGATAAACTTTAGCTGCACTTAATTTTTGTAAATGCAGCTAAAGCAATAAAGACTAATTCAAAAAACTATACACACATAATGGTGTTTCGGCTCAATAAATTTAAAGCATGGATAGAATCTCTTCTTGCGACAGGGCTTTTTTGAAGATTCTCAAATCATCCATTGCACTTTCATCAGATAAGTGATTCCAACCAGTAAACCTTGGTGCTCCAGACATAATGGATAGAATATCACAGCCTGTCCAATCTACTCCTGTGAATGTGTTTTGACTAACAACTTGTCCGTCGATATAAACAACGCACTCTGTACTTGATATGGTAAAAGCCATTTGCACCCATTGCGGATTAGTCGGGTCTATATCTGCTGCTGCACCACCATCAAACCAAGAGTCCCCATCACCTCTACCAACATTGAGTTTAAATCGTTGCATACCACCAGCATTTTCACGGAAAAATCTAAACCCACTTGTTCTGTTATTTTGAGCATCTGGATTATTGGTGTCAGGAGGGCCAATAACTAAAACTCCAGCTCTATCTGGCGCTGCATTTACCTTATATCTAAAGACTGCAGAAAATTCTTCATTTAAAAGACCATCCGTCGGGAAGGTTAAGTAAGAATCCGTTGACCCTTGGTATGCATTACTACCTTCGTAAGCACCAGCCATACCAGTAAAACCTGGGTTACCAACTTCTGTACAATCCTCATCACTATAGCTTTCTGTGTAACTTCCATTGAACCCTAATTTGAATATTTCGTCTGCTTGGGCAATCTGCTCAATGATTTCATCTTGGGTTAAAACCATATTGAACAATCGTAATTCATCCATGTAGCTCTGATCTGACAAGTGGTTCCAACCAGTAAAGCGTGGAGCACCAGACATAATAGAAAGCACATCACAACCTGTCCAATCTACACCTGTAAACGAATTTTGACTTACCACTTCACCATTCTTATACACTACACATTCTGTTCCTGAGATTGTAAAGGCAAAGTGTACCCATTGATCTAATGTTGGGTCTACATCTGCTGCAGCTCCACCATCGAACCAAGAATCACCATCTCCTCTTCCAACATTAAGTTTGAAACGTTGCATACCACCAGCATTTTCACGGAAAAATCTGAATCCGCTTGTTCTATTATTTTGGGCGTCAGGATTATTGGTGTCAGGTGGTCCAATGACCAAAACACCAGCTCTATCTGGCGTTGCGTTGACCTTTAACCAAAATGATGCACTAAATTCATTTGCCAATAAACCATCAGTAGGGAAAGTCAAATACGAATCTGCAGCTCCCTGATAGGCGCCAGTACCTACTCTAGCTTCTGGAGCGAAACCGGGATTACCAACTTCTGTAGCGTCAGTAACCGTAATCAATTCACTGTAGCTTCCATCAAAGTTCATATAGAACGTTTCACCTGGATATAAAGGTGTGTAAGGGGGTTCTTTACTAAAATTTGAAGTGGCAGTTGTAGAATTACCAACTAAATCTGTAGCCGTTACCTGAAGCATATGTTCTCCCGTAGTAATGTTGTCGTATACAAATTCATTATTGAAAATTCTGTAATCTAAAAATGAATCGAAAGACGCAATTGTCTGCCCATCTAATGTGACCGTTACAGAAGCCAACTCAATATCATCTTCTGCCCTAAATTCAATAGGAGTGGATGCTACTGGGTCTGGTACTTGAATCTCAAAACCATCGGCTGGTTTAATAATGGTCACCACTGGTGCTCCGGCATCTGGTCCTGGGTCAACTTCATTTATGGGATCGATGCCTTCATAACAAGAAGTCATTACCAACATTATTGAAAACCCTAATATGTATTTTAAATTTTTCATGTTTGGTTTGTTTTTTTAATTATCTTCTAATGGCAATAAATCTAATTGCGCTAATGGGTATGGTAAAAGTTCATCCTGAGCTGTAAAAGTTCTGCCCTCATAGCTAAGTTCAGCATAATTATCAACTCTAATCATATCAAAATAACGAATACCCCATTCCATTGATAATTCTGCAAATTTCTCATCCAACACATCTTGTGTAGTTACTCCAGAAAGCCCTGGCATGTCAACTCTTCCTCTTACCATGTTTACTGCTTGGTCTGCCGTCATGCCAACTCCACTAGAACCTCTTGTTAAGGCTTCTGCATACATTAACAGTATTTCTGCATACCTAATTACAATAAAGTTTTTACCAGAACCATAGCTGTTTCTTCCTGGCGTTAATTGGTTAGAAGGCAAATAATGCTTTCCGCTACCAAACATCGCTCTAGGATAATCGTTAAAAACATCTCCATCTAAAGTTACATTAGATATATAACTTGGTAATGTAGCATATTCTGGATCTGTCATAATTTCATCAATTCCACGAGGAGTAAAGTTTACACTAGTTACAAGCCTAGTTTGATCACCTCTATCTATCATAAACTTGATGAATTTTAAACTTGGTTCATAAAAGCCCCAACCACCTGATGCAGTTTCCACCACTGGATCCCAGCTAGATGGTCCAAAAGGCGCATACAAATGGTTATTCACCGCCCCAGATTCTGTGTTATAATCTGAAAATTGAAGTTCGAAAATGTTTTCATTACTACGTTCACCCGGTTTTTTAAACAACTCGTAATAATCTGGATATAACATAAATTTATTGGAGTTGATGATTTCTCCCGTGGCATCTGCTACTGCCTGATAGTTTTCTAACTCTAAATTTGCCATTGCCTTAATCGCCAAAGCTGTATATTTTGTAACACCTGCAACGACATCTTCTCTTTCATTTGGTCTAGCATCTGGAAGAAACGGGATGGCTTCATCCATAGAGTCTGAAATATACTGCATAACCTCCGCCTTGGTCTTTACACCATTTGCCAACTCTGCCTGAATATCTGAAGATTGAATAATAAAAATATCTCCCCATAACCTAGACATTTGAAAATGCGTGAATCCGTTTAATACTCTACATTCTGCCATGTATTGATCTGCTTTATTGACGTACTCATCGGTAAGTGCAAAATCCTTATAATTTTGGATGGTTTCCCTAGAACTTACTATTCTAACTATGTCTCCATAAAAATTTTCCCAGATCTGATTAAACATCCAAAAATTATTGTCATAGTTGTAAACATCTGTCTCTGCAAACAAGGGCTGGTCACCCAATCCACCTGCATTAACGTCATCTCCTCTTACACCAATTAACAATGGATCTTCCCAACCTCTGGAGTACACAGCAGAATAAGCTCCGATTAAAGGCAATATCATATCTTCCGAAATGGTAAAGTCTAAATCGTCTGCTGCTAGCTGACCATCATTCTCTTCTAATTTATCTGTACAAGCAAATATGGTCATACAGATAGCTAGCATTACTGCCAACTGTCTTGCTATTAGTTTTAAATTTTTCATATTACTTTTTTTTTAAATTTTAATATTAACACCAAAAGTGTAAATTGCTGGAACTGGATATGTTTGACGATCTACACCGTTTGCAACTTCAGGATTGAACCCGTTGTAATCAAAAATAGTAATTGGTCGTTCTGCGGTAAGTGTTAGCCTAATTTCGGGTGTTATCTTACCTTTAAAGTTGCTTGAAGGAATTGTGTATCCTAATTGTACGTTTTGCACCCTAAAATAAGCACCATCTTCTACAAAGAAACTACTCATTCTTTGGTTCCAAGCTTTTCTTCTACCTTCTGAAGAAGGATAAGAGTTAGTTGTTCCTTCACCATGCCATCTATTTATCGCAAAATCTGCATCTACATTGGTATCATTGGTAAAAATAACTTCACCTCTTTTACGGTTGAGAATACTATTACCGGTTTGGCCCGACACGGCAACTGATAAATCGAAATTTCTAAAAGCGACATTTAGATTTCCACCATAAGTAAATGTTGGTAAATACGAACCTAAAACCACTCTATCATCAGCATCGATTCTTCCATCGTTGTTCTGATCTTTGTAAATAAAATCACCTGGAACTAACTGGTTGTTATTTTCGGTTAATTCGTATTGTGCTGTTGGGTCTGCTGCTACTTGATCATCATTTTGATAAACGCCTACTACTTCCCATCCGAAGAAAGCATTTACAGGTTCTCCAACGATAAGCCTTTGCCTAAACTCAGCACTTCCCGTGTCAAAATAACCTTGTTCACTATCAATTTGGGTAACCTCATTCTTTAGTGTCGCAATATTACCTCCTACAGAGAAGCTCCAATCGTCATTAATTCTTTGGTTCCAAGATGCTGCAATTTCGAGACCTTGATTTCTCATACCGCCTATATTATCATTAACCACTTCCGCAGTAATCGGCACTTCCCGTGGCAAAACAAGATTTTCGGTATCTCTAATGTAATAATCAACTTCTAAATTTAATCTGTTATCAAATAAACGAGAAGTGATACCAAAATTCATTTCTTCAAGAATTTCTCTTCTTAAGTTTTGGAATGTGTTCGTAGTTAATATTCCATTAGTTGGCACATCACCGATATCTGTCACAACCTGAGATACTGTTCTTGTTCCTGTACTACCTCCCAAAGATCCATTGGCCAATCTACCCCAAGTTGCTCTTAACTTTAGGAAGTCAAATAGGTTATTATCTTCAAAAAAGCTCTCGTTAGAAATCACCCAGCCTAAACCAACAGAAGGTGTAGTCTCCCATAGTTTTTTAGGAAATCTTCCATCTCCTTCGTGTCTTAATGTAGCATTAATCAAGTATTTATTTTGAAAGCTATACTCTACCCTTCCGAAAACCGCAAATGAATAAAATCTGTCTCCGATTTCGTTAACCTGATTGCTAAATGTCGTTGGATCGGCAAAATTCAAATACCACGAACTCTCCAATCCAATTCCTTGAATATCATTTCCAGTTGCAGAAAATGTGTTGAACTGCTCATCTCTAAAAGACGTACCAACTATGGCTGTAAGGGCATGGTCTCCAAAATTATCTGAATACGTTAATGTATTATCCCATATTTGATTTGAAAATTTTACCTCAGCTCTTCGTATTGAGGATCTTTCCCTCTGAGAGTTTTCAGATATAAAATATGGTAACCTCACATTTCTTTCTGAGAGTGTTGAATAATCGTGACTGTAGAATGTTTTAAACTTTAATTTGTCAGGTACAATATCTACCTCTAAAAATATGCTCGCCAAAATTTTTCTGATCTTTAATTGGTTATCATTAAACGTCATTACCGGAAATGGGTTTTGCGACCCACGGTAACCAAGTTGTGTTGCATCAGAAAATGGAATCGGTGTTGCATCTGTATTCAACGGGTCGAAAACTGGTAAAATAGGAACGGCAAAATAAGCCTGAAACCAAGCACCATTTTCGGGATTGTATTGTGTTGCGTTACTGAAAATTGCGTTTGTACCTACTTTAATTCTATCAGAAAGTTCAATCTCTACATTAGATTGAATGTTGAAACGTTCGTACTCATTTTTCATATCCAAGATACCTTCTTGGGTGAAATAACTGGCATTAACACCATAAGTCGTATTTTTTCCTCCACCTGTAACACCTAAACTATGGCTAGACATTGGTGCCACTCTAAGTACTTCTTTATACCAATCTGTATTGACGTCTGGCAAGTTTGGGTTGATTCTACTTCTTCCATATCGCTGAATGGCATTCTCAACATACTCAATGTCTGCTTGTGAACCTGATTCGTAAGCCATTGTTACAAACTGTTCGGCGTTTGCCATCTTAACAACATTTTGAGCATTTTGATACCCAGAGAAGCCGTTGTAAGTAAAGACTGGTTTTTGTTCCAACCTTCCATTTTTTGTTTCAATAATTATTACGCCGTTGACACCTCTCTGACCAAAAATTGCGATCGATGAGGCATCCTTTAGTACTGAAATCGTTTCAATTTGGCTTGAGTCTAAAAAGTCAATGTTATCATAAAACATTCCGTCTACTACAAACAACGGGTTGTTACCTGCCAAGTAAGAGTTAACACCACGGACTCTAATATTTGGAGATGCACCAGGTGAGCCATTACTGGTTATTTGAACACCTGCCACTTTTCCTTGAAGTGACTGCATTACATTACTGTTTGGTGTCTTAGCAATCTCTTCAGATTTTACTGTTGAAATGGCACCAGTTACGTCTTCTTTTTTCTGCGTACCATATCCAATGACAACAACTTCGTTTAAAGATTCAACATCATCTTCTAATGCTACATCAATTGTTGTTTGGTTGGTAACCGTTATGGTTTGTGTTATAAAACCAATATAGCTGAAAGTTAATTTATCTCCGCTCAGCACACTAATTGTATACCTACCGTCGAGATCCGTTGATGCACCTCTAGAAGTGCCATCTACAATTACACTTACACCAGGCAGTGGTAATCCATCGCTTGCTGAAGTTACAACTCCACTTACTTCTATTTGTTGACTCCAAGAGACAAGAGCAAAAAATAAAAGTAAAATTAAACTGAATTTAGTTTTCATACATTAACATTTAGATTGAAATAGTTAGTTTTTCTGAATCTAAAGTTAAAACCTTAACCTTAAATTAATATGCTGGGCATTTACATTTTAATTACGCCAAAAAAGAAACTACAAGGTTAAAAGCCCCAAAAAATCTAAAACTGACGTAGTTTAAATATAAGCGAAAACGTTATATTTTCTTAATATTTTAACAGAGTGACGTAGTAATGACGTAGTTGAAAGTGTCATTTTGACAAACAGAAGATAGTATTATTTAATATTTAATAAATAATCTGCTAAAGAAATATCATTTTCTAAATCAAGTTTCTTTTTTAACCTATACCTATGTGTTTCCACTCCTCTTACAGAGATGTTCATCAATGGCGCAATTTCTTTATTGGCTAAATTCATTTTAATGTAGGCACAAATCTTTAAATCCTTAGGTGTTAATACGGAATGACGCTTTTTCAGTATTTCAAAAAATTCATCATGTACTTGATTGAAGTTTTCCTCAAATACCTCCCATTCGTCCTTGTGTTCAATGGAGTGGTCCAGTTTTTTAACAAGCTTCTTGTATGAGTAGTAGTTATTAAACCCATCTTTGTTTTGAGTGAGTTCGCTCTTTATATTTTGAAGTACTTCATTTTTCTTCACTAAAGCCATGGCATTATTCGCCAATTGTTTGCTCTTGATTTTTATTTCATTCTGCAATGATTCATTCTTTAACTGTACAATTCGCTTTTCATTCTCAAGGGTCTTTTCCCTCAATAACTTTTGTTGTTCTCTTTGCAGTGTTAATCTAATACGTCTTTGCTCCCGCTCTACTTTTTTGCGCTGTAATCTATTAATTAAGAAAATTGTTGTTACTCCTATTAGGACGTATAGTAAAAATCCGATAGTATCTTTGTACCAAGGGGGCAAAACCTCTACTTCAATTAATTTTGCTTCGGATACATGGCCTGCATTGTTCTTGCTCCTCAATGAAATTGTATAATTACCGTCTTTTAGGTTAGATAATTCTAATGTGCTACCATCAACTTTATACCACTTGTTATCATTATCAGAAATTTTATACTCAAAAAAGTGGTTCTCTGATTTTGGTGATGTGATCTCGACAACTAACTCCTTATTATAACCTAAGGTAAGTTCATTGCCCAAACTAGAGATAGGCAACAGCTTATTATCTATTGATAATTTCTCTATAATAGGTTTAAAAAGCCTAACTTCTTCTTTATAACGGCTATCTATCATCATAAAGCCATTATCTAAGTTTAGCGCATAGATAGAGTCATTGATCTTAGATACGTTTTCATAACCGACAATGTACCTATTATTAAAAAATCTATCGTTAAGAATAGGACCTTCATAAGAGCCCAAAAAATCTTTAAAGCTCACAAACCCATTATTATTCTTTAGTGCCACAACATTCTCTTCCTCCTCTGAAATTATATAGTTGTTTTTACCTAATTTTTGATTTAGCAGCTTATACGGCACAATTGAATCTAGTATAGGTTCGTATTTTTGCCAGCCATTATTGGTTTTAAAACTGATATTGTTTTTTATATTATAAACACGCAGATTATAATTGGAATAAATTCCCTTGTCATGGTAATCTTCAATCTTAGTGATTGTATCATAGCCATCACTAAAGTCAACTCTATATAGGCCTTTGTATGCATGTGCCACCCATGCCGTATGTGGGTTTTCAAAAACAATAAATTTAGAAGGTATGGTTGTCCCTCCTAGATGCTTAACGTTCCACTTTTCAGCCTTCTTTTCAAACTTTACCAATCCTGTGTAAGTTCCCTGTATATATATGTCATTTGATTCTGGGACCTTTTGAATAGTCCAGCCACCAGTAAAGTCAGAAATCTTGCTTATGGTATCACCTTCTACCAAGAAAGTCCCTTCGTTATGCCCACAAAAAAGCTGATCATCAATTATAGTTAAGTCCCACACTTGTCCTTGCGAGCCTTCAATAAAATGTAATTTATTACTATCATCCAACTTAAATAAGCCTGTGTTACTTCCTATGTATATAACGTCTTTGTAATTTACAATATCATATACAGCTCCCAGTTTACCTGATACATCATTGAAAAAATAATTATGGCTATTTAAGGCTATACTTGCAACACCATTATCTAATCCTAACCATAAATTATCGAACTCATCCAAAAATTGACCTAAAATAGTATTGTTGATCAAGCCGTTTTCTTTACTTACATGAAATTTTAATTGTCCCTTTTTATCTGTAATAAAAACACCGTCCTTAATTGTACCAAATGCCATACTGCCATCACTCAAATTGGAAAATTCATTGAGCTGATGCTGCTTTAACTGTTGGTCAATTTCGAAACCTGTTTGAGTTAACCTATTATTTTCCAAAAAAAAGCTGCCTTTTAATGATGTCACAAGCAATAGTTTATCATCGTATTTGCTTATTGCTATTATTTTCACATCTTTTAGCGCATCATTTGAATAGTAATGGTTTAACTGATTGTTCTCTAATGTAAATATGCCCTGATTTAATGTTGAGAGATACAGTACATCATCAATAACACTACAAGAGATAATTGTTGACCCTGGTCTAAGCCTTCCAATATCCTCAAAGTCATACACATAAATATTTATAAATGAACGAAATACGATTTTATCTTTAAATTTAACTATTTGCCAAATTTCTTCGTTCTTGGAGATTTCATTAAGAATGGTATCACTCAGAGAAGTATATTGTAGTATTCCCGTTTTGTCTTTCTGCCAATACCCAAATTCTTCATAAGAACCAGTAAATATTAAATCGTCAACAGCCAATACTGACCTCACGGTTGTTTTGTTGGGTAATTGATAAAAGTTCCACCCAAGAGCATCGTATTCCAGTAAACCGCTATTATTGGCTACGTATACTTTACCATCATCAGCTCTTGTTGTATCCCAATTTTGATTTCCGGCTTTGTATTCGGCTATAGAGTAGTTATGTATACTTGGAGAAAACTGACCATAAGTTGAAATGGAAAAGGCAACAAAAAAAAGTAAAAACAAAAATGGCTTTTTCATTAAACAATGATGCATTTGAAACAAATTATCCTAAAAATAAGTATTTATTTTAGGTTAAAGTTTATTTCATAATAAATCGGCATAAAAAGATATAGGTATTTGCAAGAAATTGAATTAAATTTCGACTAAGCCCAAAAATTAATATTATAGTTTTTGAATCACAAAAGAAATAAACACATGCTAACTTGGAAAGATATTATCAACTTTTCGATAAATGGAAACCCAACACCAGACCGACGTGTTGAAAAGTCTGAAGCTGAATGGAAATCTCAACTAACTCCTGAACAATATAGAATTACCAGACAAAAAGGAACGGAACGCCCTCACAGTGGAGCACTTTGTAGCACCTATGACCAAGGGAAATATAACTGTATTTGTTGTGACACACCCTTGTTTGACTCGACCATAAAATTCAGTTCTGGTACAGGTTGGCCCAGTTTTACTCAGCCAATTAAAGAAAACGCAATTAAGTACGTAAAAGACTCTTCTTTTGGAATGGTACGCGTAGAAGTAATGTGCAATACGTGTGATGCACATTTGGGCCATGTGTTCCCAGACGGACCAGAGCCTAGCGGTTTGCGCTATTGTATTAATTCAGAGGCTATGACCTTAGACAAGGAGATTGCACAATGACAAAAAACTTACAAATTGCCACGGTTGGTGGAGGGTGCTTTTGGTGTACAGAAGCCGTTTTTCAAGAAGTAAAAGGTGTAGAAAAAGTGATTTCTGGGTATTCTGGCGGAAATGTGCCAGGCAGACCTACCTACAGAGAAATTTGTTCTGGTTTAACTGGGCATGCAGAAGTGGTTCAAATTACTTTTAATGCTGATGTTATCACCTACAAAGACATTCTTTTTATTTTTATGACAACCCACGACCCTACGACATTGAACAGGCAAGGGGCAGATCGTGGTACTCAGTATCGTTCCGTGATTTTTTATCATAATGAGAGCCAAAAGAAAATAGCAGAAACTGTTATTGAAGAACTATCACAACATTATAAAAGCTCAATAGTTACTGAAATTTCAGAAGCGGTTACATTTTATGAAGCCGAAAAAGAGCATCAGGATTTTTATAAAAACAATCCCAATTATGGTTATTGCAATTTTGTAATTGACCCAAAACTGGCAAAACTTCGTCAGTTACATTCAGAAAAATTAAAAGGTGTATGACACCTTTAAGTTGGGGCGGCTAAAATGATAAAAAATGCTGTAAAACTTTGTTTATTGAGTATAAAAAAAAGCTCTGGAAAAATACCAGAGCTTTTTTTAATATATATTATGCTGTTGCAGCTAACCTATTTTTTTTCTTGTATTCACTAGGCGAGCAATTATACATATCCTTGAAGATATGAGAAAAATAGCTTCTACTTGTTAATCCTAGTGTATACACAATTTCAGAAATATTTAAATCCGTAGTTTTAAGCAGTTCTTCAGACTTTGTCAATCTGACATAGCGTACATATTCATTGATCGTTTTTCCGTGCATCGCTTTAAATCCTTCTTGCACTTTTGCAGGGCTTAAACCAATTTTAGCACACCACTCATTAACACCTATATTTGTTTCTGGATAATTATTGATATAGTCCGATAATTCCTTAATATCCTCCATTTCTGAAGCCGTAAGTGTCGCTACTGATGACTGAGGGTTTTCAATATCGTTTTTATGTTGATCGACCTCTAAGGCCAAAATTAAATTCACTAATCCATCAATTAAGAGCTTTCTAACTATACCCTCTTGTTTTAAAGCGTTTAATTGCTTGACATGGTTTGTTATCTTTAAGTTGTAAGACCCCAAGTACAAATAGTCTTCCTCTTTATCTTTAATGAAAGTATTATGCAACATTTTAGTCACTTTACAATTTCTATTATCGTCTGACAACGTATTAACAGAAATCAATACGGAATTAACCCTACTATCCTTAAAAAAACGGAGATTGTTTTGATTTGTACTTATATTCGAAGATATACCTGTCTGAAAAGTTTCCAAAACTGTTTCCGGATTTTTTAAACCAAACGAATGAGACAACTTCCCTTGGTTACAATAAAGGAAGTTAATAACTGATCGTTTAGGGCTTTGAAGTATCAATTTTACATCTTCATTAAATTCTGCATCAAATTGTAAGAAAGTGATATTATTGGGTATTTGCGTTCCTCTAACCATTCCCTTTCCTAAATGATTATCAAATACCAACTCATACTCCTTAAGCTTAACATTTAGTGTACCGTTAAGTTGATCCGTCAATGCTTTAAATAATACTTTCGTATTTTCTGCTTTAATCTCTATCGTTTTCATAATACTATTAGTTAATGGTTAATTTTTATCTTTATATTGTCTTTTACCCAGAAATTCTATTTCTCGATAATTACATTCCCTTTATAGTCACTTTCTAGATTAAAATGACTTGGATATCTGTTTTTGATTATAGGCCTAGAGAATATTCTTCCAACTCTGGCAAACTGTTTGATTATTTCACTTGTGTTGCTTATCATAACTTTTCCTCTTTTAGGTTAATTTTATTACAACAAAGTAACTAACACAAATTGCCAACTGTGTTATACAATTATTTTATTCCGTTATATAATTTCTATTTATTGTTAAAAAGTTCACAAAATCAAGACAACCAATCGAAGAAGATAATTGCCTTGGTTGTTCATAAGACATAGATTTCTAATCTATTATGCCAGAAGACATATGGGTAATATGTACAAGACTAGAAGAATCTTATTTCTGTCTATTTAGTAGAACTAAAATGAAAAGTGTTGGTAGTAGTATAAAATGAGCCTTAGAACCAAAGGTGAGAACAAAAAACCCTATGGCCCAAAAAATCGTTAGCACAACTAGAAGAATGTATAATGCAAGCTTCATAGATATTGAGTTTTATCATCAGCGTGTCTGTAACCAATTAAATGGATTAAAAACAGTTGACAATACTTTTGTTTTGTGCAAAGATTAAAAAAACGAAGTGAAGAATGTTATATGATTTTTCCAATATGTTATATAATTATTGGAAAAGACCTAACTATGTGTGTTTTCTATATGGCAGATAAATATCAAATGTCGAGCCCACATTGATTTGTCCTGATGCTATAATGGTGCCATTATGATTTTCCACTATTTTTTTGCAAATGGCTAGACCTATACCTGTACCTGAATATTCGTTTTTACTGTGTAATCGCTTGAATAAATCAAATATTCTTTCAGCATATATTTGGTCAAACCCTATACCGTTATCTTTAAAACTAATGTGGTGATGATATTTAAACCTTGAATTCTTTAGTACATCAATGCTGGTGGACCTAACTTCATTATAGGTTATATGAATAATGGCATCTTCACCTTTTTTTCTATATTTAATAGAATTGTTAAGCAGATTTGTGAACAACTGCTGAATCTGAAATGGGACTACCTTCATATTTGGCAGGTCATCAGAGGTTATTTGTATGTTGTAACCTTCCGCTGAATTAAATACTTCATCTTTTGTATGATCTAAGAGCATATTCATGTTGGTTACAACAAATTCGTCGTGGGCCTTACTTGTAGTTCTAGAATATTGCAACAAATCATCAATTAATAATCGCATCCTAGAAGACAATGATTTAATTTTTTCTATATCCAGCTTTCCTTTTTCAGATAGATTGTCCTTGTCCCTAGATTCTAAACGAGATATAAAAGTTTGTATTTTTCTTAGAGGTTCTTGCAGATCATGGCTGGCCACGTAGTTAAAGGTTGATAACTCCTTATTGTTACGCTCAAGTTCTTTATTGCGCTGCTCAATGGTTTCTAAGTTCTTTATCTCCTCAGTTATATCAATTGTTGTCCCTATAAGTTGTTTATCCCCTTCTGCGGTAGTGACCAACTCTCCATAGGATTTTAGGTGCTTTGTATTTCCCTTTTTGTCGATTATTCTAAAATTCACAAAAGGTAATGCCATGTCATGCTCCATTTTCTCAATTTGTTCTAGCAAATTTGCTTTGTCATCCTCATGTACATAAGTAAGAAATGTGTCACGCCCTGCTTTAAAACTTTGGGGCTCTTCTCCTAATAAGCGATAAAGGTTATCTGAATATTCAGATCGGTTTTCTTCTGTATACCAAACCCAAGTCCCTTGTTTACTAATTATTTCGGCCTGTTTATTCAGGTTTTTGAAAAGCTCTAATTCTTCATTTGTAGCCTTAAGTGCATTGATGTCGTTATTGATCTTGGCATATGCAATCAACAATAAAAGCAATGTTAAAATTAATATGGAATACAACAAAAAGGGAGTAATATCCAATACTTTGTTTTTTTCACTTTTTCTTTGATGGAGAAGATTGTTCTCTAAAACAATCATTTCAGATATTTTACTTCTTATTTGTTCTTCATGAGACTTGTTCTCAATAAATAAAGTTTTGAAAGCGGATGAATTAATGTCCTTTGAGATTGCAACCTCCATAGTTTCAGTCAACAGGTTAATTCTGTTAACAACATTGAAGCTTAAAGTATCCAAATTCTTTTGCTGTGTGGCATTGTCCTTTGTTAACTCCCTAAGCCTAGCGAGATTTCCAATAATATTATCTGCACGCAATTCAAACGATTGTAAAAACAATGAATCCCCAGACAAAATGAATCCTCTTTGGTTAGCCTCGGCATAATGTAAACGAGAGAGCATCTTCTCCAATTCCATATTAACCTCATAGGTATGTTGAACCAATTTGGTGGTTTCATTAAGGTTTTTTATATGCCTATAAGCTAAACCTCCCAAGCACAGAATAACAAAAAGCCCTATTCCAAAAATTATTTTTAAAAATTTATGTGAATTGACTAAAGTTTTCATAAGGTATTATTAAAGGCTCAATAAAAAATTATCCTTATTTAAACCGCTGGTACGGTATTGCCAATTTATTGTAACGACCTCGGAGAGTACATTTTTTAAAATTTCAAAGTCATTAGGCTTTTTTATATAAATATTAGCGCCTTTTATAAAAGTCTTTTCTACATCTTCATCTGAGGCAGACGTAGAATATATAGCAATGGCGATAGAATTAAATTTTGGATCTGCTTTAATTTCTTCGAGACACTCCATTCCTGATTTCCTTGGCATATTTAAATCTAAAAAAAGTAAATCGGGCAAGTTGCTTTCTTCTTTGTTTAAAAAATCCATTAAAACGTCACCATCGTTAAAAGTGGAAACTATACTCTTAATTTTCAATTCTTCAAAAGCTTCCTCAAAAAAAAGTCTGTCGTCAGCATCGTCATCTGCCAAAACTATTTTTAAATAATCTTCCATACAAAATTTTTATTATAATGCATCCGACAATGTCTTTTTACGTTTTGAAATTATCCGCTGAAAAGCAGATGGCGTAATACCTGTTGTATTTTTAAATTGCTTACTAAGATGTGCTACACTAGAGTAATTTAATTTAAAAGCAATTTCCGTTAAGGTCAGTTTTTCTTTGACTATAAGCAATTTAGCATACTCAATTTTTTGCAGAATGATAAAATTCTCAATTGAGGTAAATGTTGTCTCAGAAAATAAGTTAGACAGATAAGAATAATTTTGATTTAGCTTGTCTGCTAGATAAACAGAAGTCTTAACATTTACCGACGTTTCGTCATTAAAAACCATATCAACAATAACATCCTTAATTCTTTGAACAAGGGCTAATTTTGGGTTTTCGACGACATTAATACCATATTTATTAATGTCTTCACAAAAAGCTTGAAAACTCTCTTCAGACACCTTTTCTAAAAGCCTTACTTCACCAAACCCATTTAAAGAATACTTTAGTTGATGCGCTTTCAGTCTTTCCTCTAAAACCGTAGTGCAAATTGTATTATAGTCAAATTTAAATGACAACTTCATATCGGTAATTACTTAAGCTAAGTTAACTATAAATTGCTTACTAAATTAGTATTAGAATAAGTTATTACTTTTTAAAATTATCTAATCCGGTTTTCAACCATTTAAAGTATTCGTCTTCATTTGGAGTATTACCTCTAGGGTGATTCAAAAGACCCATATCATGATTCAAGAGCGCATAATATGGCTGCGAGTTATTTTGAAAATTTATGGTTTGTAAAGCTGTCCATTTATCACCAATATCTTCAATATCCTTTACAGTTCCATTTGGTCTTAAATACTGAAATTGTTCTTCTTCTCGTAGTTCTTCTCTATCATCTACATATAGTGAGATAATAACATAGTCTTCTAGCAAAATATCATACACATCTGTAGTGCTCCACACCTGCTCTTCCATCTTTCTACAGTTAACACAAGCCCAACCTGTAAAATCTAAAAGAATAGGCTTGTTTTCTACTTTGGCTGCTGCGACTCCCTCTTCTAAATCTTTATAGCAATTAAGATCTAATGGGCATTCTGATGCTTTATCATACAAACTATAAAACATTGGTGGCGGGAAACCACTTAATAACTTTAAGTTGGCATATTTGGTATTGGTTAAACCAGGTAACAGATAGATAACAAACGCCACAACTAAAATACCCGTTGTAATTCTAAATTTGCTCAGTTTTTGTAATGGCCCATCATGTGGAAATTTGATTTTTCCAAAAAGATATAACGCTAGTCCAATTCCGATCAATATCCAAAGCCCAATAAATACCTCTCGCTTTAAAATTCCCCAATGTTCTACTAAGTCTGCATTGGATAGGAATTTTAACGCCAAAGCTAGCTCTATAAAGCCTAGAACTACTTTTACAGTATTAAGCCATCCACCCGATTTTGGCAGTGAATTTAACCACTTAGGAAACATGGCGAACAACGAAAATGGCAATGCCAATGCTAAACCAAAACCGCCCATTCCCATACTCAACTGCATTGCACTAGCATCTGAAGCCATTGTGCTACCCAACAAACCTCCGAGAATAGGACCTGTACAAGAAAACGATACAATTGCTAAGGTCAATGCCATAAAAAAGATACCGACAACACCTCCTATTTTATTGGCTTTGTTGTCCATTGCTGCACTCCAAGATTGCGGTAAGGTTAGCTCAAAATAGCCAAAAAAGGAAAATGAGAATACTATAAATATGATGAAGAATATAATGTTCAATGTTACGTTTGTAGAAATGGTATTGAGAATTCCTGAGTCTAAAGAATCCATAACATGAAAAGGAATACTTAATAGTACGTATATCAAAAAGATAAAAAGTCCGTACAATATTGAATTTAAAAGGCCTTTTCTATTATCGCCAGAACTCTTAGTAAAAAAAGAGACTGTTAGTGGTATCATAGGAAAAACGCAGGGAGTTAATAGCGCAATTAAACCTCCCAAAAAGCCAAGCATAAAGATGCCAAAATAGCTCTTGTCCTCTACGGTTTGTTTTTCATATTTTTCCCAACCTGTAACATTGAGATTTAGTGCGTCAGAAAGTCGTTTGCTCCTTTCGTCTATGGTAACCTCTTTCTTTTCAATTGTTGATCCATCTAAAGAAAGGTTAAAGGTAAAATCACCAGGAATACATTTTTCATTATCACAGGTCTGATATTCCACAAAAACTTCAACTTGATTCAGTTCTGTATTCAATAAGGTAATCTTTTGCTCAAACTGAGCTTGCTCTTTAAACTTTATAACATCTTCTTCAAATATTTTGTCATAAACCGGAGCCACGGAAGGTTCTGTTGTATTGCCTACTAGTTTGTAGTTATTATCTTGGTTTTTAAACTCAAAATAAGTTATTGGAGCAAAACCATCTGGATCTATTTTATTTTGAGAATAGATATACCAACCTTTATCGATATTGGCTTTAAAAATGAGGTTATATTCTGTATCCGATATTTTTTCAATTTCAGATTCCCATTTAACCGGTTCTAAAATTTGAGAAAACGAATAAAATGAAAAGTAAAATGCGAAAAAGCAAAATAGGAGTACTCTTTTAATAGTCATAAATAAAGCATTAAACCACAAATGTAATTGTTGTGGTTCTATTATTGATTAACAATCGCCTAATTTATAAAAACCTTAAGAAATTACTGGAAATGTAAAAACCAAAAAAAGCCGAACGTTGAATTCGGCTTTGTGTTTTTTAAGATTTTACTTCAAATTTTAATTTATCGGAATGTTTCCACTTTGAAATACCTCCATCGAGATCATAAACTTTTTCAAAGCCAGCCTCTTTTAATTTTTTGGCACATTTAGCACTTCTACCACCACCTTTACAATATAGTATCACTGGCTTGCTTTTATCAAGCTTGGCTATATCATCCTCAAAAGTTGGTGATGTAAAATCTATATTTTGAGAGTTTACGATATGCTCTTGTTCATGCTCCTGTGGTGTTCTTACGTCAACCAATTGCACATCTTCCAATTCTAAAATGTCTCGCATTTCTTCGGCTGTAATAAGTTTCACATCCGTTGTAGCTTCTTTAGTGTCTAAACAACTTGTAGCAAAGCCCAATGCTATTAATAGACCGAAAATTAAATATATCTTTTTCATGATTTACTATTTGTAAAAGATTATAATTGATCAATATCTCCTTCCCATTCCATAAAACCACCAACTAAATTATAGGTGTTGTTAAAACCTAATTGATTCATTATTGCACAGGCCTGCCCACTACGATTACCAGACCTACAATACACATAATAGTTTTTGGTTTTATCTAATTCTTCTAATTCGTCCAAGAAGCCTTGTCCTTTGTATATGTCAATGTGCAAAGCATCTGGAATGATTCCCTCTTCAACTTCTTCTTGTGTTCTAACATCCAAAACAACTGCATTATTGTCTTCATCAAGTTGTTTTGTCCAATCCTTTTGTGATAAATCCGCCATAAAAGCTTTTTTGAATCAACAAAATTAACATTTCCTTATGAAATAGACGTAAAAAAATCCGAAGTGTTACACTTCGGATTAAAATTTAACATTTATATTTTGGTAAAGCGTAAAGCTCTGTCCTACACCTTAATAGTACAGCCGATTGCTCTGGTTTCTTTTACAGGGACTTCTTTATTCTTCATTAAGGCATCAACAGCATCCTCAACATACTTAGTGTTTACTGCACTAGCATCTTTATAATTGTCATCTATTGCACCGATGTACTTAACGATATTGCCTTTTTTGGTTTTTTCTAGAACATAAACATGAGGTGTTTTGGTTGCACCATATTGTGGGTAAATCTTTTGACCTTTGTCCATTAAATATGGAAATGTAAACCCTTTGGCTTTTGCTCTAGCTTTCATAGCTTCCATATTGTCTCCAGGCTTTACGTCTGTATTATTTGGCATTATAGCTACGACTGGGTAACCTTTTGAAGCATATTTTTTGTTCAACGCCTCTATCCTATCTTCGTATGCCACGGCGTATGGACACGTATTGCAAGTAAAAATGACAATAAAACCTTTTGCATCCTTGTAATCGGCAAGGGACACCATCTTTCCATCAATGTTCTCTAGGCTAAAATCAGTAGCAACATCACCAATTTTATAGCCATCACCATCGGTTGTTGTAAAAGCAGATAATGTTGCCACCAACACCATAACTGCAAGTAATTTTAAAGTTTTCATAAGTATTTATTTTAAAAATTGTTTTAGTTCTTGTTCAAGTTCTTCTTGCGTAAAGGACTGTTCGTAAAACTGTCGCTTATCACCTCTATATATTATAGTAGCTGGGATAGCCCCAGACCAGTTTTCATTAATTGCAGGTATCCATCTGTTTTGGTCCGTATCATCGAATGCAACTACTTTAGATTTTAAATCGTGCTTTTTAATAAACGGTTTTAGCTTAGTGTCATAATTTCTTGGAAAATCCAAACTCACCAACAAAACCTCTAGATCATCGTCTTTGTAATCTTGATTAATTTTTTCAAAATACGGCAATTCCTTTACGCAAGGAGCACACCATGTAGCCCAGAAATTAACCACATGAACCTTATCGTCTTTTTTATTGATTAAAGGTTCTAAACCATCATAGTCATAAATTTCCAAATCAAAATCAACTAGGCTCTCATCATCTTTCACTTCGTTTTGTGAAATCTTAGACCTATTCAATTCCTTAGCCTTTTCACTCTTATCCTTACAAGAGCAAATAATCAACAGACTCAACAATAGTAATCTTTTCATATCATAAATTTATTAATACATGAGCACATCAATAAATAATTAACAAAATATTAATTGTACACTCCATTTAAAATTATACATTTGTATATACAATTGTTGTATATGAAAGATATAACTGAAATAATAAAAACGAATAAAAGTTTACCATTAGCTAAGAAGACCGTTCTAAATGTGTCTTATGCAAGCAATCATTTTAAGGATGGTATATTATCCGTGTTAAAACCTCATGATATATCAATTGAACAATTCAACGTTTTAAGAATTTTACGTGGTAAATACGGAAAACCTTCCAATTTAAAAGATATTCAAGATAGAATGATAAGTAAAATGAGTAATACTACTCGCCTAGTGGATAAACTTATTCTAAAGGATTTAGTCGAACGCTTTATTTGCGAAAAAAATAGAAGAAAAGTAGACATATATATAACCAAAGAAGGCTTAAAGTTACTTGACATCCTAGACCCTATTATTGAAAAAAAGGAAAATGAATTAACTGACAATTTAAGCACCGAAGAACTGGAAGCTTTAAATCTATTACTTACTAAAATAAGAAGTTGAAAATTTTTTACAACAACATTTGTATATACAACATAAGTACAGACAACTAAAATATTATTATGAGTATTACTATAGAAAACTTAAAATGGCGCTATGCCACTAAGAAATTTGACAGTTCAAGAACAATATCTGACGAAGATTTTGAAACATTAAAAAAAGCTATGCAACTCACAGCATCTTCCTATGGATTGCAGCCCTACAAAATCTTAAATATTGAGGATAAAGAAACACGTAAAAAATTAAGAGAGGTATCGTGGAATCAACCACAAATTGAAGATGCTTCTCACATGATAGTACTTGCCAATATCACTGACTTTGGAGATGAATTAGTTGACGATTATTTTGAAAACGTTATTGATACTAGAAATGTAACCAAAGAAGATGTTGAAGATTATGCGAATACTATAAAATCTACGATTGGTCAACTTAGCCAAGAGCAGAAAGCAAATTGGACAGCTAAACAAGCCTACATCGTCGTGGGTAACTTATTATCCGCTGCGGCACAACTTAGGATTGATGCTTGCCCTATGGAAGGGTTTCAAAACGAAGAATACAATAAAATTTTAGATCTCAATTCTAAAAATCTTAATGCTGCAGTAGTTGTAACGCTAGGTTACAGGTCGGAAGAAGATGCCACACAGCATCATAAAAAAGTAAGAAAGCCAGAAAATCAATTATTTATAAATTTTTAAAACCTAAAAACAAATTATTAAAATGAAAAACAGAAATTCAAAAATCGCTATGCTATTCATCTTAGCATTATCTTTTATGTCATTTACAGTTTTAAAAGATAAAAAAGTAGATGTATCAACAAGTAAAGTAACATGGAAAGGTTACAAAGTTGGTGGTGAGCACGAAGGAACAATTAAACTAAAAGAAGGCTCTTTAACATTTAATGGAGAGACTTTAGAAAGTGGCACTTTTACTATCGATATGACTTCTATTAACACCACAGATTTATCTGGTGACTATAAAGACAAATTAGATGGTCATTTAAAATCTGATGATTTCTTCGGAGTAGAAGAATATCCAACAGCAACTTTAAAAATCACTTCTGTAAGTGGTAAAAATGGCAAGTACACTGTTAAAGGAGATATTACCATAAAAGGAATTACAGAATCTATTTCTTTTCCTATGACAGTATCTGAAAATTCTGCAACTGCAAATTTAAAAATAGACAGAACAAAGCACAAAATCACTTATAAATCACCTTCATTATTAGAAACATTAAAAGATAAAGCTATATATGATGAATTTGATATTAATGTAGAATTAAAATTCTAATTCCCTAAGGATTAATAGCAATCCATTTTATAAAGATTCTTGTTCAAGCGTATAACATATGAGGACAAGAATCTTTTTTTTATGATATAGTTTGAAATAAAAATTTTCATTTCTATATTTGACACATAAATGAAAACAATAACAAATCATACTTGGTGGTGGAATTTTGCAAACTTATGTTCGTGAAAGAAACCTTGTATGTAATATTATAGAAAAAGGCTTGTCATTCACGACAAGCCTTTTTTAATTTTAAATCATAAATGAAAACATTCAGTCTATACACACATTACAAAAAAATACTTGCAGATACCATTACTCCTGTGAGCATTTATCTTAAAATAAGAGATAAATTTCCCAATAGCATTTTACTAGAGAGTAGTGACTATCATGCCAATGATAATAGTTTTTC
Organism: Leeuwenhoekiella palythoae; assembly: GCA_964221315.1. GTDB lineage: Bacteria > Bacteroidota > Bacteroidia > Flavobacteriales > Flavobacteriaceae > Winogradskyella > Winogradskyella palythoae_A. Next base: position 119,938 of record CAXPYI010000002.1, read on the forward strand.
TTACATCTGTTGTAATCCTATTGCTTCCATTAAGGTTAAAGACGGTTTAATTTCCCAAACTTATCCAGACGGAAGCTCTAAAAACAACTTTGCAGAATCTATATGTGTGGTAGAAGAAATCAACAAGTTCACACGACGATTTAAAGTAGATTCTAATCAAGACTTCAAATTTATAAATAATGGCATCTTTGGCTATACGGCTTACGATGCTGTAAAGTATTTTGAAGACATTGAGATTTCTAAAAAAGAAAATTCTATTGATATTCCAGACATTTATTATGCGGTATATCAAAACATCATTGCCATTAATCATTTTAAAAACGAAGCTTACATTTTTGCGCACTGTTTTGATACTGATAATAACATTGATGATATACATCAAATTATACAAACAAGGCAATATGCATCTTATAACTTCAATGAAAAAGGAGATATTCAATCTAACCTAACGGACGATGAATATAAGCACCACGTTGAGCTTGCTAAAAAACATTGTACCAGGGGTGATGTGTTTCAACTGGTATTATCTAAGCAGTTCTCACAAGAATTTAGTGGAGATGAATTTAATGTATATAGAGCATTAAGAAGTATTAATCCTTCTCCTTACCTATTCTATTTTGATTACGGAAGTTTTAAAATCTTCGGAAGTTCACCAGAAGCACAACTCATCGTTAAAGAAGGTAAAGCAGAAATTCATCCTATTGCAGGTACATTTAAACGAACAGGAAATGACCTTAAAGATGCAGAACTTGCAGAAAAGCTCATTAACGACGATAAAGAAAATAGCGAACATGTGATGCTGGTTGACCTAGCCAGAAACGATCTTAGTAGACATGGTTCTAATGTTACAGTAGAAAATTATAGAGAGGTACAATTCTTTTCGCACGTTATTCATTTAGTAAGTAAGGTTACAGGCACAAAACACAAAGGTACCGATACTATGCAAATCGTGGCAGATACGTTTCCTGCAGGAACATTAAGTGGTGCACCAAAACATATGGCGATGCAACTTATTGAAAAATACGAAAAAACAAGCCGTAGTTTTTATGGTGGTGCTATTGGTTTTATGGATTTTGAAGGCAATTTTAACCATGCCATTATGATTAGAACATTTTTAAGTAAAAACCATAAACTATTCTGGCAAGCTGGTGCTGGATTAGTCGCAAAATCTAGCCCAGAGAACGAACTACAGGAAGTCTATAATAAGTTAGGTGCTTTAACAAAAGCCATTGAACTTGCTAAAGAAATTTAATATGAAAAAGGTTTTAGTAATCGACAATTACGATAGTTTCACTTACAATTTAGTTCATTATTTAGAAGACTTAAATTGTGAAGTCACTGTAAAACGAAATGATAAATTAACGCTTGAAGAAGTTGATGCTTTTGATAAAATAGTGCTTTCACCAGGTCCTGGAATACCAGACGAAGCCGGACTTTTAAAGGAGATTATTACTAAGTACGCACCAACAAAAAGTATACTTGGTGTTTGTTTAGGGCAACAAGCTATAGGTGAAGTGTTTGGTGGCACGTTAGAAAATCTAGATACAGTTTATCATGGTGTTGCAACACATGTGACGCTTTCTGTTGATGATGAGCCATTGTTTAAAGGTATTGATAAAACCTTTGAAGTTGGCAGATACCACTCTTGGGTTGTGAGCAACAATTTACCAGAGGTATTAGAAGCGACTTCATTTGATACTAATGGGCAAATTATGTCATTAAGACACAAAGTCTATGATGTTAAGGGTGTACAATATCATCCAGAATCTGTATTAACTCCAGATGGGAAAAAGATTTTAGAAAACTGGGTGAATAATTAACATTTGATTCAACTAAAAAGAAAAATAACTAAAAAGATTTCCATTGTTATGGAAAGTGAACATGAAAGAAATTTTAAACAGACTGATAAATCAAGAAAGCATCTCAGCAGAAGAAGCCAAGAGAGTTTTAGTAAATATCTCAAATGGTGTATACAATCAAAGTCAGATCGCTTCTTTTTTAACCGTTTATATGATGCGAAGTATTACTACAGAAGAACTTCGTGGTTTTAGAGATGCCTTATTAGAGCTTTGCATTCCTGTTGAGTTAGATGGCTATAACACTATTGATTTATGTGGTACAGGTGGTGATGGCAAATATACGTTTAACATATCAACCCTATCCTCATTTGTTGCTGCAGGTGCTGGTGTACTTGTAACAAAACATGGCAATTATGGTGTCTCATCTGCATCAGGCTCTTCAAATGTTATGGAGCACTTAGGTATAAAGTTTTCTAATGATATCGATTTTTTAAAACGTTGTTTAGATGAAGCAGGAATCTGTGTTTTGCATGCACCTCTTTTTCATCCTGCTATGAAAAATGTGGCACCAATACGTAAGGAACTAGGTGTAAAAACCTTTTTTAATATGCTAGGTCCAATGGTAAATCCTGCGTTTCCAAAAAATCAGATGGTTGGTGTGTTTAATTTAGAATTATTAAGACTCTACGGTTATTTATACCAAGAAACTGATAAAAATTACGCTATAGTGCATGCTTTAGATGGTTATGATGAAATATCGTTAACGGGAAAAACCAAAACAATCACCAATACTTCCGAAACCTTATTTGAAGCTCAGGAAATTGGCTTAGAACAAATCGATGCTTCAGATATTTACGGTGGAACTACTGTAAAAGAAGCAGCTAAAATTTTCAAAAAAATTATTAACGGAAAGGGAACCGAAGCTCAAAATAACGTGGTCTGTGCCAATGCAGGATTGGCCATAGCAACGGTAAAACAGATTTCACATCAAGAAGGTATTGCAATGGCTGAAGAATCCTTAAAAAGTGGTCTTGCAAAATCTAGCCTAAAAAAATTAATTGAACTTAGCAAATGAACATCCTAGATAAAATAGTAACTGACAAACGCAAAGAAATTGCACTTCGAAAAAGCCTGATTCCTTTAAAACAATTGGAAGCTTCAGCCCTTTTTAAAAGATCAACCATTTTACTTTCTGAACATTTAAAGAGCAGTACTTCAGGTATCATTGCAGAGCACAAGAGACGTTCACCATCAAAGTCTGTAATTAACCAAAATCTGAATGTGCAAGACGTCGCTAAAGGTTATGAAGAAGCTGGTGTTTGTGGTATGTCTGTACTTACTGATGGTAAATATTTTGGTGGTTCTTTAGACGATTTATTATTAGCTAGAGCCAGTTGCAATTTGCCACTATTACGTAAAGAATTTATAATAGACACTTATCAAATTCTAGAAGCAAAAGCTTATGGAGCAGATGTGATTTTGTTGATTGCTGCAATCCTGACCAAGGAAGAAATAAAGCAATTTTCAGAATTCGCAAAAAGCTTAGATCTAGATGTTTTGCTTGAGGTTCACAATTTAGAAGAGCTTCAAAAATCCATTATACCAACTATTGATATGCTTGGTGTGAATAACAGAAATTTAAAAACTTTTGAAGTGAGTTTAGAAACTTCAAAAGCATTGAGCAGTCACATCCCAAATGATTTTGTAAAAGTTTCAGAAAGTGGTATCAGTTCTATTGAAGCCATAAAAGAATTACAACCTTATGGCTACAAAGGTTTTTTAATTGGTGAGAATTTTATGAAGACTGATAATCCAGGCGAGAGCGCAAAAAGTTTTATAAAAAAATTGAATAAATGATTTGTCATTCCGCACTTGATGCGGAATCCATAATAAGTAATAAATAAAATAGATTCCTGCCTTCGCAGGAATGACAGAAATATGAAAATCAAAATCTGCGGAATGAAATATAACACAGCCGAAGTTGCAGCACTGCAACCAGACTATCTTGGCTTTATATTTTATGATAAATCACCTCGTAATTTTGAAGGTGCCATTCCAGAATTACCAAAGTCAATCAAAAAAGTTGGTGTTTTTGTTGATGAAGCTATTGACGTTATTATTCAGAAAATTAAAAAATTTGGACTTGATGCAATTCAGTTGCATGGTAATGAATCACCTGATTATTGTAAACTCCTAAAACGTCATTACGAGAAGCTTAGCGACGAAGTAATCTCATCAAAAGAAACAGATTGCCGCGTTCTGACAAAAAATGTCAGAACTCGCAATGACAGACCAATTGAAATCATCAAAGTATTCAGCATCAAAGACGAATTGGACTTTAGTCAACTGCAACCTTATGAAGACGTAGTAGATTATTTTTTATTCGACACCAAAGGCAAATTACCTGGCGGAAATGGATACACCTTTAATTGGGATGTATTAAAAGACTATCCATCAACAACACCATATTTTTTAAGTGGTGGTATTGGATTAGAAGAAATAAACAATGTTATATCATTCCTTCAGAGAGAGGAATCTAAATATTGCTATGCTGTAGATATCAACAGCAAATTTGAAATAAAACCTGGACTAAAGACTATTGAAAAGTTAGAAAGATTCAAGAGTTCGTTATGAGTAAAACAGATAAGATTAATAAAAAAATACAAAAGCATTTTAATGATAAACTCTACGCTAGAATTACACGTGGGATTGAAAGCGATTTTGAGGAAATATTAAGAGGTTATATTATAAAATATTCCGATAATTTTATTCTTGTTAAGGAGGAGGATGATTTTCAATTCAGAGGGTTTCAAATAATTCCAACTTATACTATAAAAGGGATTAGATATAATAAAAATGATAAGTACTATGATTTCATTAATAAATCCGAATATGAGGAATCATGGTTTAACTTAGATGAAACATCAGATATTGATTTAAGTTCTTGGAACACAATTTTCAAAGAACTTAAAAATAAAAATCTTCATATAATCTCTGAGTGCGAACGTTTTGATGATGATTTATTTTGTATTGGTTCTATAATCAAATCAACAAAAAAGTCTGTTCTTATTGAATATTTTGATGCTCAAGGCTATATAGATGAATCACCTGTTAAACACAAATATAAAAGAATCACTAAAGTTACCTTTGGCGATAATTACACAAAAGTTTTTTCCAAATACAAGAGAAGAAAAGCTGAATAATGAAAAACACATACAACATTAACGATAAAGGCTACTACGGCGAATTTGGCGGTGCCTTTATACCAGAAATGCTCTACCCAAATGTAGAAGAACTACGCCAAAACTATCTAAAAGTAATGGCAGAGCCGTCTTTTCAAGAAGAGTTTAATCAATTGCTTAAGGATTATGTTGGTCGTCCTTCTCCACTCTATTTTGCAAAACGCCTTTCAGAAAAATACAACACTAAAGTATATTTAAAACGTGAAGATTTAAATCACACAGGTGCCCATAAGGTTAATAACACCATTGGTCAAATATTAATGGCAAAACGCTTGGGCAAAAACAGAATTATTGCCGAAACTGGCGCAGGACAACATGGTGTTGCAACAGCAACAGTTTGTGCACTTATGGGAATGGAATGCATTGTTTACATGGGAGAAATTGACATAGCCAGACAAGCTCCAAACGTTGCTCGTATGAAAATGCTAGGTGCAGAAGTAAGACCAGCATTGTCCGGAAGCAGAACATTAAAAGACGCAACCAACGAAGCTATTAGGGATTGGATTAATAATCCAGTAGACACACATTACATTATTGGCTCAGCTATTGGACCTCATCCATATCCTGATATGGTGACGCGATTTCAATCTGTAATTTCAGAAGAAATAAAATGGCAACTCAAAGAAAAAGAAGGTAAAGAAAACCCAGATTATGTAGTGGCTTGTATTGGTGGTGGTAGTAACGCAGCTGGAACGTATTATCATTTTCTAGACGATGAAAATGTTGGTATCATTGCTGTAGAAGCTGCTGGTAGAGGCATACATTCTGGTGAAAGTGCTGCGACGTCTGCATTAGGTAAAGAAGGTATTATTCATGGTTGCAAGACCCTATTAATGCAAACTGACGATGGCCAAATAACAGAACCTTACTCTATTTCTGCAGGATTAGATTATCCTGGTGTTGGTCCATTACATTCGCATTTATACAAATCTGGTCGTGGAGAATTTTACTCTGCCACAGATGATGAAGCTATGCAAGCTGGATTAGAATTAACCAAATTGGAAGGTATTATTCCTGCGATAGAAACAAGCCACGCTTTAGCTGTTTTTAAACATAAAACCTTTAAACCAGAGGATATTGTTGTCATCTGTCTGTCTGGTCGTGGAGATAAGGATTTACAGAATTATATTGATTATTTCAAGCTTTAAAAGACTCTAGATGTAAGAAAGGAGACATTAGACTAAAATGCACATTTAATAAATGTCTAATATCTAAATTCTCATATCTCATTTCTAAAATATTATGAATAGAATAAAACAAAAACTAAACGAAAACAAAAAGCTACTGTCTATATACTTTACAGCAGGTTACCCAAATATAGATGACACTGTGTCTATTATTCAGAATTTAGAACAAAGTGGTGTTGATATGATTGAAATCGGTTTACCATTTAGCGATCCACTTGCTGATGGACCAACCATACAAGCTAGCTCAACAGCTGCGCTAAAAAATGGTATGACCACAGAAAAACTATTTAAACAACTTGAAGATATTCGTCAGTCTGTATCAATACCGTTAATCATTATGGGTTATTTTAATCCTGTACTACAATATGGTGTGGAAGCTTTTTGTAAAAAGTGTCAAGAGATCGGTATCGACGGATTAATTCTTCCTGATTTACCTGCTGATGTTTATGACGAAGACTACAAAGCTATCTTTGAAAAATATGGTCTCATCAATGTGTTTTTAATCACACCTCAAACTTCAGAAGAACGCATTAGATATATCGATTCCATTTCAAACGGATTTATTTACATGGTAAGTTCTGCGAGTACAACAGGTGCACAATCTGGCTTTGGAGAAACACAGATTACTTATTTTGAGCGAATTTCAAAAATGAACTTGAACAATCCGCAAATTGTTGGGTTCGGAATATCAAACAACGAAACATTTACACAAGCCACAACCTATGCCAAAGGCGCTATCATTGGCAGTGCTTTTATAAAACATTTGACCAATCATGGAGTTGAAACTATAGCATCATTTGTAAATTTTATTAATGATAACAAGAGTTAATAATTTTTAACATAGAATTCATTGATTTTAAGAGTGTTTTGAGATAAAAACAACTACCAATTCCCTATATTAGATATGAATTATTAAAACGAATGAAAATGGGAATTATTAAAGATAAAAGAAAGTTCAAACCAACCAAAGAACAAAGTAATCCGACGAATCCAACTGGTGACGTTAACCAGAAGACAAATCAATTTGATATTGATGAAAATACGATTAAGGATCAACAGAAGAAAAAATAATTATTGAATCATTAAAAATGAAAGCCTGCCCAAAAATATGGGCAGGCTTTTTTAATTTTGAAAACTTTGATTAACAAATTTAGATTTCTTTATGCCATTTAACATCGTGCTCATAGAACCCGAAATTCCGAATAATACAGGCAATATTGGTCGCTTGGCTCTAGCCACTGGCTCTAGGTTGCATCTGGTTAAACCCTTTGGGTTCGAAATAGACGACAAACGTCTAAAACGTGCTGGTTTAGATTATTGGCAACATTTAGAAGTTATTTATTATAATTCCACTGAGGATTTCTTTTCAAAAAACAAGGATGCAAAAATGGTTTTCTTATCAAGCCACGGTACTGAATCGCATTGGGACATTACCTTTTACAATGAGCTATTTCTGGTTTTTGGTAAAGAATCAGTTGGCCTCCACAAGAATATAATTGAAAAGCATAGAACAAACTTATTCAAGATTTCTATGTACAGTAATCATATTAGAAGTCTTAATCTAGCTAATGCGGTGAGTGTCGTTGTTTATGAAGGGCTAAGACAATTGAGTGTAAAATAAAGCTGAATTTTGATTTAGAATAATTTATTAATATCTAAAAAAATTCTGAACGAGGTTTATCTTCTTCGATTGCTATTTCGATTTCGGTTTGAATTCTTTTTGTTTCCTGAGTTTTTAGAACCTGAATTTCGTCCTCGGCTCTGATTTCTATTTCTATTCTGCCCTGGTTTAATCGGCTCTTTTGATGCATTTGGATCTGGTTCAAAACCTTCAACGATTTCAACGTCAATGGACATACCGATCAGCTTTTCTATGCCACGTAAATAACTAATTTCGTCTGCACTCACTAAAGAAATGGCTTGCCCACTTGCTCCTGCCCTACCAGTTCTACCAATACGATGTACATAGTCTTCGGCAATATTTGGCAATTCAAAATTAATAACATGAGGCAATAATGGAATGTCCAGTCCACGAGCCGCAATATCCGTAGCTACCAAAACACGTACTGTACCTCTTTTAAATCCGGCTAAAGCTTTTGTTCTTGCACCTTGACTTTTATTTCCATGAATAGCTGCTGCTGTAATACCTGCACTAACCATCTTTTTGGTTAATCGGTTGGCATCATGTTTGGTACGTGTAAATACCAAAACCTGTTTCCAGTTGCCATCAGAAATTAATTTAATGATTAGTCTTGTCTTTTTGTTTTTAGCAACACGATGTACTTTTTGGTCAATAATCTCAACGGCAGTATTTTCTGGTGTTGCTTCAACTTGTACAGGATGATTTAAAATAGAATTGGCCAGTTTCCTAATGTCCTTAGAAAAAGTTGCTGAGAACATTAGATTTTGACGTTGGTCTGGCATTAATTTCATAATGCGTTCCATATCACGCAGAAAACCCATGTCTAACATACGATCGGCTTCGTCTAAAACAAAAACCTCAACACGCTTTAAAGACAAAACCCCTTGGCTTTCTAAGTCGATTAAGCGACCCGGCGTGGCCACCAACACATCAATACCTTGTCTAAGTTTTGCCACTTGCGGTTTCTGATTAACCCCACCAAAAATCACAGCACTTTGTATATTCAGAAATTCGCTGTATTCTTTAACATTAGTATAAACCTGAGCAGCCAACTCTCTTGTAGGAGTCAATATTAAGGCTCTAATTGGTCTATACTTTTCGTTAGGATTTTGAGACAGAATTTGTAACAGCGGTAATGTAAAACCTGCTGTTTTTCCGGTACCTGTTTGTGCAGAAGCCAAAACATCTTTTCCTTCTAAAACTGGCGGAATGGCTTTGGTTTGTATAGGCGAAGGTGTATCGTATCCTTTTTTACCTATGGCTTTAAGTAAAGGCTCGGATAAGCCCAATGATTTAAATGACATACATCGTTTTTATTTAAGATGAATATCTATTTAAAGCTCACCTCTTTTATTTGGACGAAGGTAGTGCTAATTTATGCCTCTATATAACTTTTAGACTATTAATCTTAAACCTTTTAGTTTTTCAGTTCTTTAAATTTTACGATAGGGTTGGTTGCTCTGTTTCTATACCCGTGAATACCTATAAATAGCAGTAATATTAATGCTCCAACCAACGCTGAGTACATAATAGTATCATTATCACCTTTATTTGCAACGCCAATTCCGATTAAGGCCCATACTCCAACTGCAGCAAATTCGCGCATATTACGATTCCAAATGGCAAAGAGATTAATTACAATCGCTATTCCTATCATTAGAATTGTCCAGAAAGAATCTGACATCCTAAATCCGTCCCAACCTATTTTATAAAGATAATTAGAAGTATTTGCTATACTGGCTACTGTAACCCAGCCAGCATATATGACAAATGGCCACCAAAGAAAAACAATGACTGTAAACGGTTTATCGTCTAACTCCATCCGATTGTTCCAAATGATTCTGAGAAGAGAAAACAACAATAGGAATATTAGTACGCACGACCAAAAGGTATACCCATATAACCATGCAAATACCCATAAACTATTAAATAGGCAAGATAGCATGAACCACCAGCCTATTTTGTAAACAAAATCGTCATTCTTTACCTTTACAAAAAGGCTTCGACCTTGGTAAATTGCGAAACCTAAGAGTAAAAGATAAATAATTCCCCAAATAGAAAACGTATAACCTGCAGGTGTAAACAATGTATTATAGCTATCGGAAACTTCACCTATCGTGGTATTATTAATGGCACCTGTATTTGACAAGTAGTTTACAAAAACAGTAGCGCCTAAGGCCAGTCCGTTACCAATCTGTAGAAATTTCTTCATTGCAATACTTTTTTGCTAAAATAAACAAGGTGGTTTTAACCGTTAACTAAATTAAATCAAAGATTAATTGAAAGCACTTCTTTACAAATATTTACTATACTGCATCACCCTAAAATCAAACGTATTAAAATCAGGGTTTTTAGCTTTGAGTTGTTTATAAAGTGGCAATCGACTTATAGAAATATTTGCTGCTCCAGAGCCAGAGGTTAGGGATACTGTTTTAATGGTACGTTTGCCATTCCGAAATGAGCTATGCGATTGAGGAATCTCATTTTTAGATTCTTCACTTCGTTCTGAATGACAATTTAGTGTAAATTGATGAATTCTTGGCACTTCGTTATTTACCAATTCTAGTTTTAGGTTGTAATCTTTTAGGTGCTTTCTAAAAAAGTATTCTGGTCCGTTTTTGCTGTTACCTCCTGTAAATAAAATGGTCTTTATATTTGGGTATTGCCTTAAATACCCAACCACATCTCGCAGTTTTATATTCTTCATCCCTAAATCTGAGGCATCAATTTTGTCGCGTTTTGCACTTTTTACAATATCGCAGACACCAATTTGATGATCAATCAAAAACTGTTTTCTCTGGTTAACAGCTTCTTGGGAATTATCGTAGCGTAAACTGAGATTATGGATTTTATCTATAAACAACCAAAGTGAATTATAGTAACTGCCGTAACAAAAATCTACATCCTTTTCCAATAAATCACCAGTAGAAAAACGAGGAGGTGGTAATGTACCAACGATCAGCTTTTTAGTGTCTGGCTGTATAAAAGGCTCGTAAGGATGTTTATGGAAAAACATCACAACGACTTCAATAAGCGTTCAACCTCATTAATTGTGCTTCTGTAAATACGTCTGTTATGCTTTGTCATGTATTGAGACTCTGTAGATATCTCTTCAAGCAATTCCCTACCTTCAGAAGTTCTATTGTGTTCTAAATAAAATTTTGCCAATTCTAGACGCTCATTGTAATTGGAATATGGTCTGTTAATTTGCTTTAGTTGTTCTTCAGCATTTTCTAATTTACCCAATTCTTTCAATGCCAAACCATAACAGAACTGTTGTTTAGAGCCTTTAAATTCAGGTTTGCTATCGATTTTTTTGGCATGTTCAACCACACCTTCACAATCTTCAAGCTGAAAATAACACAAAACCAACTGTTGCCTCGCATATAAATCGTTCTGGTCTGAATCCTCTAATGTATGTTTGTAATTAACAATGGCATTGGGCATGTCTCCATTCTCAACATAGGCATCTGCCAATGCAATTCTATTTGAGTAAGAATCAGAGAACTCCAAACGCTTTTCTAGATCTCGGATTTTCTTTGTAGGGTTGATTATCGATGTAATCTCATTCTGAATTTTCTCAGCATCCCTACGATTATAAATATTGGTAACAAAGTAAATTATTGGGCCAATCACCGGAATAAAAAATACCAAAAAATACCAATAATAAGGTTTTCTATTTTTGTAAATGTGATACAGGCAATACCCTTGAAGCGCAATAATTAAGTAATATCGAAACATGAAAGATTGGTTAACTTTCTAAAGATAAAAACTATCTTATAAAAACCAATTCATTTTTAGATGATAAGTCCTCGCTATAACCATAGCCTTCATAATTAAAGCCTTTTACGTCATCAATTGTGTTGGCATTGGTTTCAATAATATAGCGTGTCATATAACCCCTTGCCAATTTTGCAAAGGTCATAATGGTTTTGTACTCTCCATTCTTTAGGTCTTTAAAGTTTGCAGTAACAACTGGAACTTTTAGGGCTTTAGCATCTATTGCCTTAAAGTATTCATTACTTGCCAAGTTTAAAAAAAGTTCGTCATCCTCGAGTTCTTCATTTAGAGCCTGAGTGACCTTCTTTTTCCAGAATTCGTATAGGTTTTTATTTTTGCCAACTGGCATTTTTGTTCCCATTTCCAATCGGTAAGGCTGAATTAAATCCAAAGGTTTTAAAATACCGTAAAGACCAGAAATAATGCGGATAGTATCCTGTACCTTATCCAACTTTTTTGTATCGATATTGTAAGCATCAATTCCTCTATAAACATCACCACTAAAAGCATACAATGCTGGTCTTGCATTATCTTTTGTAAATGGCAAATTCCATTCTTGGTTACGATCGTAATTGAGTTGTGCAAGGTTGTCAGAGATATTCATTAATTTGGATAAGCTCTTGGCAGATTTCTTTTTCAGCAGCTTGTTTAAACGCTGTGCTTCCGCCAAGAAACAACCTTCTGAAGTCTTAGTTGTTGGTAATTTACTTTCGTAATCTAAAGATTTTGCTGGTGATAATACGAGTTTCATAGTCAATTTCCTGCGAAAGCAGGACTATTTTTAAGGTTAAAACATTTCTTTTTCAAAGTAAAAATACAATGTAAAAGCAATAGTTTCAAGTATTGTCGACAACTATTCTTGATAGCTGTATAATGAATGTCTATTTCTTTTAAAAATGGCAATATATGTCATTCTGAATTCGTTTCAGAATCTATATAAAAATGTGAGAAGTTGAAATAACAATTCGACAAGCTCAGTGTGACATTAATTTTTTAGCTCTGATGCTTGGCATAACCTCTCCACTTTTCAATACATTGTTGCATATCTTCCGGAATTTCAGTTGAAAAACTCAACCATTCACCTGTGGTAGGATGCTCAAAACCTAAGGTTTTAGCATGTAGTGCTTGTCTTGGCAAAACTTTGAATGCATTTTCTACAAACTGTTTGTATTTGGTAAACGTTGTGCCTTTTAAGATTCTATCACCACCGTAACGCTCATCATTAAAGAGAGTATGACCAATATGTTTCATGTGTACACGGATTTGATGTGTACGACCCGTCTCGAGCTTGCAACTTACTAAAGTCACATAACCCAATCGTTCTAAAACTTTATAATGCGTTACTGCTGGCTTTCCTTTATAAGCTTCGTCACCTTCGTAAACGGTATTTTGAAGTCGGTTTTTAAGATGACGACCAATGTTACCTTCAACCGTTCCACCTTCTTCTTCAATATTTCCCCAAACTATAGCGACGTATTCACGTTCACTGGTTTTTTCAGCAAACTGGTTAGACAAATGTGCCATAGCTTGTTCAGTTTTAGCTACGACTAAAAGTCCACTCGTATCTTTATCTATACGATGTACCAAACCGGGACGATTGCTAGAATTGTTTGGTAAGTTTTCAAAATGGTATATTAATCCATTGATTAACGTACCAGAGTAGTTACCATGGCCTGGGTGTACAACCATGCCTGCAGGTTTGTTAACCACTAAAAGTTCATCATCTTCGTAAACAATATCAATAGGAATATCCTCTGCAACCAACAAATACTCATGTGGTGGATGCTCAAACTTTACAGTAATATAATCGTTTGGTTTTACCTTGTAATTAGATTTTACAGGTGTTCCGTTCACAAAAATACTGCCGTCTTTTGCTGCTTGTTGAATTTTATTTCGTGTGGCATTTTCAACAAAATTCATTAGGTATTTATCAATGCGAAGTGGTTGCTGACCTTTTTCTACCTTAAAAGCATAGTGTTCGTAAAGTTCATCACTGTCTTCAGAAATATCAACTATATCAGCCATAAATCTAACGATTACCGTTACCTAGAACCAAATCTATAGTAGATGTCAGTGGCAACATATCTCCAGGTTTTAAGGTTTCTCCATCGTGCCTCATACCAAGAACCACATCCTTACCAATATTGTCTATGTAAGTGATCTCACCAATCTTAAACTCCAAAGCCTCTAGTTGTGGTTTTGCTTGTCTAAAGGTACGCTTAAGAATATCAGGCACTTCAACCTTGCGGTAGCCCGATCGATTAGTGATTAAATAAATCTTTCTGTTCTCTTTAACCTTTGATCCCGCCTTAGGATTTTGTTCTATAACAGCATATTTAGGGTAATTTGGATTATAGTTAGCTGAATCTTGCAGCTTAAATTCCAAGTCTAAATCGTCCAATTCAATTTTAGCGGTCTCTATAGATTTACCCTTTAAATCTGGCACTACAACAAACTCACCATGGTTTGTAGTGATGTTAAGCCACTTGAGCATTATAAAACTTAATACTAAAATTGCCACTATAGCTAATGCCAATTGTTTTAAAAATACTTTGCTGGTAAGAAACTTAACTACACTCATAAGCTAATTTAGTTGTTGACAAATCTAATAAATAATCTAACGTTATAAAATTAATATACGTATGCCTTTTAACATTTAGATTGTTGAAAATAAATGATATTTTTACGTATAGTATAATATTGAAGTTATCATATGCTAAAGCTTAGTATAGATACCGAAACAAGTTCAGCATAAATGAAAAAAAACATTGCCATAATTATGGGAGGCTACTCTAGCGAATATGGGATTTCGCTAAAGAGTGGTAACATGGTCTACGATACTTTGAGCAAAGAAAAATATAATGCTTATCGTATACATATCTTTAAAGATAAATGGGTGTTCGTAAATGATATGGATGAAGAATTCCCAGTGGATAAAAATGATTTCTCAGTATTGGTTAATGCGACCAAAATCACTTTCGATTGTGTCTTTAATGCTATCCACGGTTCTCCTGGCGAAGATGGCTATATGCAGGCCTATTTTAAATTGATTGGTATACCACAGACCAGTTGCAATATGTATCAAGCCGCATTGACCTTTAATAAACGAGATTTTTTATCTACGTTAAAACCTTATGGTATAAAAACTGCTGAAAGCTTTTATCTTAATTTGGGAGATGTCGTTAATGAGAATGCAATTGTGGCAAAAGTTGGTTTGCCTTGCTTTGTAAAAGCCAATAAGGCTGGTAGTAGCTTTGGTATATCCAAGGTCTATAAAAAAGAAGACTTAATAGCTGCAATTGAAAAGTCTTTTAAGGAAGATGATGAAATTATAATCGAAGAATTTTTAGACGGCACTGAGGTATCAGTTGGTGTCATTTCCTATAAAGGCAAAACTACTGTTTTACCAATTACGGAAATCGTTTCTGAAAATGATTTTTTTGATTATGCTGCGAAATACGAAGGGAAGTCCCAAGAAATTACACCGGCAAGAATTTCGGAAGATTATAAAATCAAAGCTGAAACTTTAGCTAAAAAGATATATGAAGTTACAGGCATGACAGGCTTTTCACGCAGCGAATTCATTTTTAAAAATGACGAACCCTATTTATTGGAAATGAATACTGTCCCTGGTCTAACAAAAGAAAGCATCTTACCACAACAGGCTGCTAAAGCTGGTATCAGTATGGAAGCTTTGTTTGATAATGCGATTGAGGAAGCGATGAGCAAATGACGATTTTTGATATAATATTTTTGAATACACACTCAATTTCTTAATTCTTATCTTTGTTTGGAGTTTAATTAAAAAAGATTCCTGTTTCCGCAGGAAGTGAATATGAAACGTGCATTATTTCCTGGGTCATTTGATCCAATTACTAACGGACATTACGACATCATTAAACGTGGTGTAAAGCTTTTTGACGAAGTTGTCGTAGCTATCGGTATAAATGCTGACAAAAAATACATGTTCTCACTAGAACAGCGCAAAGCTTTTATTGAAGATGCTTTTAAAAATGAACCAAAAGTAAAAATAACAACGTATGAAGGTTTAACCGTTGACTACTGCAAGGAAATTGATGCTAAGTTTATCTTAAGAGGATTGAGAAATCCAGCGGATTTTGAGTTTGAAAAAGCCATTGCCCACACTAATCGTAAACTTTCTAAAATTGAAACGGTTTTTCTATTAACAGCCGCAAAGACTTCGTACATATCCTCTTCAATTGTGCGTGATGTTATTAGAAACAATGGCGATTATACTGTTTTAGTACCAGACAGTGTTAGAGTAAAATAAAATTACCTTAAGACTTGCAAAACCGAACTTTGATCTTATTTGGTTCTTTAAGGGCTTTTAAGAAGTAAATCACAACCTGCAATAGACTTGTATCATATAATATTATTCCGTCTTGCTTTCTGAACGGCTTCTAACTTATTGTGGACTTGTAGCTTGCGATAAATATTCTCGATGTGTTTTCTTATTGTTCCTGTTGACAGAATAAGGTTTTCTGCCACAGCATTATAGCTTAGGCCTTTGCTGAGCTGCTCCAACACTTCTACTTCCCTACCTGTTAATTTTATCTCCTCCTTCTCTTTTTCTTCTACAAACGGATTGCGCAATAATTTTAACGTTTTTAGTGCAATTGATGGATTCATGGCTGCACCACCATTTAAAGTTTCTAGAATACCAGAGTGTAAGTCTTTTGCGTTTATTTCCTTCAACAAGTAACCATCGGCACCTGCTTTGATAGCATTAAAGATGTTTTCATCGTTATCGAAAACCGTAAGCATAATAATCTTAATGTGCGGATACTTTTGTTTTACTTTTTCAGTAGCTTCAATACCATTCATCACAGGCATTTCTATATCCATTAAAATTAAATCTATGTTATTATTTTCTTCTAATTTTTCTATGATTTCCTTACCATTCATAGCCGTAAATCGCACTTCTAAATCTCCAAAAAAAGAAAGCTTCTCTTCTACAGCTTTTATAAGAAACGTGTTGTCATCTACTATGGCTATTCTTGTTATCATCTATTTTTTATTGGACTTTAAATATCATCAATATAATTATTAAATACTATACGTATTTTATCGTATTTATATCTCCAATGAAATTGTAGTTCCTTTATCGATAAAAGATTGAATTGTAAATTGCGCCTTTATATCATCAGCGCGTTTCTTCATATTATTGAGTCCGTTACCAAGCTTTACGCTTTTTTCATCAAATCCTTTACCGTCATCTTTTATGCCAATCACCAACTTGTCTTGGTCTTTTAGAATGTTGACATTTATTGATGATGCTTCTGCATATTTTATTGCGTTATTTATAGCTTCTTGTATAATTCTGTAAATATTCATACCCCTTACAGATGTAAAAGCCATATCATAATCCACAGATGCATCAACATTAAAACTGAACTGTATGTTCTGAGCAGCAAGATTCGCCTGGTCTATAAAATTAGAAATACGAATCTGCAAATCCTCAAAAGTGATTTTATCTTTATTCATTGCCCAGATGGTATCTCTAAGCTCGTGAATAGTTGTTGTCGTAAATTCACTAATTCCTTTCAGTTTATCCGCTAGCTTTTCTGGGATTTTAAAACCATATTTCAGGTTGTCCAATGACGAAATAATAAAGGTTAACTGTGCTCCTATATTGTCGTGCAAGTCTCTACTGATTCTTAGACGTTGCTCTTGCAATTTACTTTGGGTCTCAATCTTCAATAAGGCATCCTTAAGCTGATTTTCTTTTTGGAGTTGACGGTTTTTGAGTTTTTGTTGATTATAAAACAAATATCCTAAAAGCCCTAAAACTAAAGCCAATGCACCTAAACCTAGTATGTAATTATTCTTTTTACTGAGATCTAATTCCTTTTCGGCAAGATCTGCTCGCTGTGATAGAATTTCTTTTTCTTTCTTTTCAGTTTGAAACCCTATTTCTAATTCAGCAATTTTACTATTGGTTTCGATATTGAGAATACTGTCTCTTAATTTTGAAAACTGTTTGTAATATGACAAAGCCTTATCTTTGTTATCAGTAGCTTCATAAAATTCTGAGTAGTTTAACAATGCTGATTCTACATCTACTGCTACATTGTATTTTTTTGCATAGTAATATGCGCTATCTATATACTTTTTTGCTTCATAAGCTCTCTTATATTCAATTAAAACCTGTGCTATATTATTATAGCTCGTGCCTAGACCAGCATAATTACCAATTTGCTTTTCTAGAGCGGCTGATTTTTTAAAATATACTAAGGCTGAATCTATTTCTTGCAGGTAATAAAATACTGCACCAACATTGTTAATAGATTCTGCAATACCTTTTTTATCATCCAATTCTTTTTCAATGACTAGTGAATATTTAAAGTAATCGAGCGCTTTATGCAAGTCACCATCATTAGCATATATAATGGCTATATTGTTATATACCTCCGAAATGCCTTTCTTATTATCCAACTCTTCAAAAACCTTTTTAGCTTTAAGATGATACTCAATAGCTTTATCATTGACTCCTAGATAATTATATACCATACCAATATTGTTGGTAACAGTAGCTTCCTTAGATTTTTCATTAAATGCGTCATATATATCGAGCGCTTTAAGGTAGTAAGTAAGTGCATCTTCATATTCTCCAAGTTGTCTTTTACAAACACCTATATTATTAGAGGCACTTGCAACCAAAAGTGAATCTGAAGACATCTTTATAGCTTGTCTAGACAACTCAATAGCTTTATTAAAATCCCCTAAATCCCTATACACTAAACCTAGCCCATTAATGGCTCTTGCTTCTTCAAATACTTGCTTTTTTGCTTTAGCTATTGACTTAGACTTTTCTAAAATTGAAATTGCCTCTTGAGGATCGTTTTTGTAAATACTTATTGCAGAATCATTAAGCTTTTGAGGGTTTTCTTCGCTCTGACTAAAGCACAACGTAGTAAATAGAAGAAGACAAATAAGTATTCTCATAAAAATTAGGTTAGGTAATAGCTTAAACAAGATACTAATTTTAATTTTTTACACGGTAAGAATGATGTTAGTGCCTTGATTTTCATTGGAAATGATTTGAATTTCACCTCCGATATTCTCAATGCGCTTTTCCATATTGGTAAGGCCATTTCCTCTTTCAACAGAATCTAAATTGAAGCCTTTTCCATTATCTGAAATTTTAAAAACCAAGTTTGAGACTTCTTTAGACACTTCAACTTTAATCTGCGAAGCATCTGCATGTTTTAGACTGTTGTGTATTGCTTCTTGTATAATACGATGAATATTCATGCCCTCAACCGAGGTAAACTTTTTATTTGTATCTACACTATCATCTACATTAAATGAAAATTTAATATTGGCATCGTACAAATGTGCTTTGTCGATATAATTTGAGATTCTGGTCTGTAAATCCTCAAAAGTGATTTCACTTTTATTCATTGCCCATATGGTATCTCTTAATTCATAGATAGTGTCAGATGTAAAATCGCTTATGGTTTCAAGTTTGTGGGTAAGTTTTTCGTCCTTTAGGTCAAAACCATATTTTAAATTATCTATTGAAGAAATAATAAATGTCAATTGTGCGCCAATATTATCATGCAAATCCCTTGAAATGCGCAAGCGTTGCTCTTGAAGTTTATTTTGTGTTTCAATTTTGAGCAAAGCATCCTTGAGTTCGTTTTCTTTTTGAAGTTGTCTATTTTTAAGCTCTTGTTGTTTGTAGATTAGATAACCCAAGATTCCCAAAATTACAGCAAGGCCTATAAGACCAAAAATCTGATAGTTGCGTTTTTGGATGATCAAATCTTGTTCTGCCAAAGCCGTACGTTGGATTAAAATTTCGCGCTCCTTTTCAGCAGTTTTATACTGCTCCTGCGCTTCAACAATCTGCTTTGTTTTTGTTTCATTGAGCAATGAATCTTCTATAGATTTGTAATCTATATAATTTTTTAAAGCGTTTTTGTAGTCGTTCTTTTTTACATCAAGCTCGTGCATGCGGTAAAACGCTTCGAGTTGATATTTTCTGGTGCCATATTTTATCGTGTTTTGCATGGCGCTGTCCAACATATTCTTTGCTTCATCATATCTCCCTGTTTCTAAATATATTTTTCCAAGATTAACCAAAGTAACTCCTTTAGCGGCTTCAAAACCAGGAATTGAAAGCGACTTACGCGTATATTCTTCAGCCTTATTATAATCTTTTAACTTACTGTAAGTGTTTCCTATATTAGAGTACGTGGTTCTTGCAAATCCTAAATTACCTGTCAGCTCTGCATATTTTGCTGCCTTATTATTATAATATAACGCGCTATCAAATAACTTTCTATTAAAATTATTTTTTTCTGCTAATTCATCATAAGCGATACCAATCCTTCCGAAGCACAAAGCCATTGCCATAGTATCTTTAAGCTTTTTGGCAATATCCAGCGATTTTCTGTTCCATTCAATTGACTCCTTAAATTCATACATTCGGTCATGTATATAACCAATAAACGACATATCCCTTTGCACCTTGGACAAGTTGTTATTTAGCCTATTGTATTCTAGGGATTTTAATGCTGTTTTTATAGCCTCTGGGAACTCTGAAAACAGTGTATGTATTTTAGATTGTCTATAAAAACTTTCCTCTAAAAGGGTGTCGCTTTTTAAGAGTGTATTCGCTTTTTTGAAATTTTCAAGGGCTTTATAATCATTTTTGCTCTCAAAAGACACCGCCAAGTAATAATGGGCTTTACCGACAATTTCCCTATTCTCAATCACATCTATAATATGTTGTGCTTTTACCCTAATTATAGAATCATTGTTTGACTTTTCAATTTCTCGTAGCAAAGAATTATCATCTTGTGCAGATAAATTCTGAAATCCTATTATAAGCAAGAATGTAGTAAGTATTAATATTCTCAAACTAAAAAACACAAAAAGCATCAGATATATTCTGTTTGTTTCCACAGAAGTTATAACTGATGCTTTCTTAAAAAAATTGATTAATAGCATTACTAATATATCATTAATTAGTCTTAGGTCTATTTTTTTTCGATTAATGGACAATTTAAAAAGATTAAGCGCAATCTGTAAATAATTACGCCTAATCAAACAAACCTCATCAACAAGTTTTATTTACTAAGGTCGTAAGCGTATATTGTCCTATCGTTTGGTTTATAATATAAAAAACCACCATACTCATCCACTTTGTACACTGGCTTTTTATCCTTTAGTACGATTTCTTTTTCTGTATTGCCAGTATCTTTATTGAGTTTTACCAATCCTACTCCGTCATCTAGTTTTGTCAAAACAAATTGCGCATCCGCGGTTGCTGACGTTGCTTTGAAACGTTTTGCCATTTCATTGAAGGACGCAGTTCCTATTGCAGTAAACATATCTTGCGTACGCTTCATTTCGGCTCCGTAACTGTTATATTGCCCTAAGTAGTTTTTATTGGCACCAGCTCTATATGCGGCTGAAGTTGCCATAGCCGTTGAGGCTACCGCAGTAACTCCTGCTAAAATAGCACCAAAAGCACTTTTCCCTGGTGCTCTATGATACTCGTGCCAATTGGTTTTTGCATCCCAATCCAATAGCATCATATTTTGATCTGAAGTTAATAAAATACCATCACCTCTAACTTCTATGTGATTAGGACTTTCTTTACCTTCAAACTTTGCCTCCGTCAATAATTGAGAATCCCCAGAACCAGCATCTATGCCATACAATTTCTCATCAGCTGCAATTAGGTATCTGTTATTCTTTTCATCGAAAGTTGAGCTTACGCTATTTGCACGTTTAAACTTTAAAGGTTTATCCCAAACTTGTTCACCAGTTTCTAGATTTACAATATTAGCATCCTCGGTTGTGATGTAAATTAAACCTTGAGGAGTTTCTGCCATAGTCAATATATTTTCCCCTGTTTTTAATGGTTTTTTGAACAGCGCCTGACCATCATAAGAAACCTTATTAATACCTCCAGACTGAATACCAAATAAAATACCATCTTCCATGATATAAAAATGTTGGACATAGCCTTTGGTTTTTGGTGCCTTATCCCAAAGGTCCTCACCATTAGAGGCATTGAACATTGTGATTTTTGATTCAGATTTAGCTCCCAATGCACCACTACCACCTGCCACGTCACTGACAACAGCCAATCCTTGTGGCAATATCTGAAAGTTAGAAACATTTCCTTTTACCTTACGTTCGTCTTGCCATGCTTCAGAACCATTAGCTCCTATTTTATAAATCCTTGTGTTTTTTCCGTTAGAGGTCGCAGCAAAAGCATAAATATCTGTTTCGGTTTCGTTGCTTGTCATCCAATTGACATTCTTCACCTTATTTTCCCAAAGTGTTTCTCCCGATTTTGATTTTGCAATAATACCTTGACTTGTAGGAATCAACATCTTATCCTTTAAAAGTAAAGGCTTACCAGTAACAGCGTAATTTTTCATGGTTACCTTTCCTGGCTCTACCAAAAAAAATGAATACTCCTCCTCACCAGTACCTAAATCATATACAGCAACTTTTGGCGTTACATTTTCAGCTTTACCACCACCTTTTTGAAATCCACTTACAACAAGCTTGTTCTGTGGCATCAAAACATCACAAGTAAATACATTTTTCCAGCCTTTAGACTCTGTTGTAAAAAGTATTTTACCCGAAACATGGTCTATCACAGCTTTTTTAGAAGATAGGTTTCCAAAACCAGTTTGCCCTACCATAACATAAGGAGAAAGTGGTATATAGCTTAATTCTTCTGGCTTTACTCTTCCGTAATCCGTAAAATTGAACAGCAATTCATTACTGCCAGGTTTTATCCCTACCAAACCATCATTAGTAGCAACAACAACAGTCCCTCCAACGGTTATGGTCATATCATTAATCTTAGCACCGAGATCGTATTTAAAGTCTGGTGCTTCTTGAGCAAACAATGATGTAGCACTCAGAAAGAGTGCAAACATCATTGCTCTATTGATTGAAGTTAATAGCGTTTTCATAGCCAATCAATTACTGTACTTGTTTGTTTAAGTTGAAAGAGCCGTCTGTTATAGTCTTCTCTGATTGGTCTCCATTTACATTCTTACCTGTAAAATTGAATGTCCCGATAACCTTAGTGTCTGTCTCTTCAGATATGTTTATCTCACCTACTTGAGTATCATTATATGGCGCTTGCCAAATCTCGGTGGTTGAATTCTGTGGGTTACTTAAATCCACATCTGTTTCTGTGTATGAAGCAACATTAAAAATATTGGCTCCTCCACCAAGCGGGTACGTTCCTGGACCAGAATACCCTACAATTGTGATCGCAAAAGCGTTAGCATCGGTACTAGAGGCAATAATTATTAGGTTTTGTCCATTATTGGCAACAGTAGCTGAAGATGAAATATCTAATGATTGAAAATTGGCGCCATCTACTTTGGCTGTTAAAGTTCCAGAAGGTGCATTACCTCCACCTCCACCATCGTCATCGCTCTTACAAGATGTAAGTGTGACTAATGATACAGTCATTATTAGTAGCATAAAGTTTTTTAAAGTTCTCATAGTTGAAAAATTAATATGGTTAATACAAATGCAAATTTCAACAATAAGACAAAAGCAAAACATACGATGAATTACGTATATTTTTATAATGAATTGATTTTCAAATTTTTAAAGTCAATTAAGTATAGTATTTGAATTCATTTCTGTAACAAAATGCTGAATTTTACTACAAATAATTAATAGCCAATACCTGTTTTATGCCATATTCTTTTTTATTTCTACTCTTTAAATTGAAGCTAGTTCAGCCTTCTGAAGGCACCATTTTAGGTTGGATGCATGTCAATGCTGTAAATAAACTAGAATATGCTTTAAAACATGGCAATTACAAAACACGTCAGTTAGCAGCAGAAGCTCTAGAGCATGTTGGCAGACCTTCATCTGTGCCAATTTTGCTACATGCCATGAACGATAAAATTCAAAACGTGTCTATTGCTGCTCTCAATGCGCTTGAAACTTTGGGATGCAACGATGAGCTCGTGATTTCTATTACAAGAAAACGCTTTAATTGGGTAAAGGAAATCAGAGAGAAAAAAGAAAAGCAAGATGGACAACCCCATAAAAAACATAATATCTATCGTTGGGAACGCACTAGCAAAAAGAACTTTGAAATGGTTAAGGAACGGCTAAAAAGACCTATTCGTTAAGTTATTTTAATCGAACTTAATATGTGGATATTGATTCTGTAAAGTCTCAATTTCTGTTTGAAGTTTGCCTAAAAACTGTTGATGTGCTTCAGAATTTGGATTGAACGGTCGATGTGCTTTTTTGGTCTGTATGGCAACGACTTGTTCCGCAGTTTTTAAAGCGTTTTCAGTGAGCCAAACACTTTTAAATTTTTCCCAGATGTAATCAACAGCTAGATTATTTGGATGTAACATATCCTCATTGTAGAAGCGATAGTCCCTTAGCTCATCCATTACAATTTCGTATGAAGGAAAGTAGTATTGTTGTGTCCTTGGTTCTACAATTTGGTGTATAGCAGCAATTAAATGCGATTTACTTCTTGTGTTTTCTACAAAACCATCTTTTATATGCCTAACTGGAGAAACCGTAAATATGAAATTAACTTTAGTATTTACACTTCTTATTAAAACTATTATATTTTCTAATGATGTTGCAATATCTTCAATAGATAATAATTCCTTTAAAAACTGTTTTTGCGGAATTTTATGGCAATTAGCTACAATTTTATCTGATGCAATATGCCTATAGACCCAAGCTGTACCGAGTGTAATGATTATGTGTGATGCAGACTTAACCTGGTTTAGCGTTTCACTAAGTTGCTCATTCAGACTCTCTAATAGTTGTGCTTTAGAAAGCTCATTTAATCTTGAATGTGCATCAAAACAGCTATAAATTCCTTTTTGACCTACAACCCCTTCTTCACTGTAGAAATCTTCATTAATACTTCTAGTGATTAAGTTTTCTATTGCTATCGGATGAAATAAAATCCCAAATGGGTTTACTGTAGATTGAAACTTATGATACTCAAACTTACTACCAATATTCTCAGAAAAACATGAACCTAGCAACATCAATTTAGAATCGTAGTCTATTTGATTGTGCGGTTGCTTATCTAATTTTATATTGGTTTGAAGATCCATAATTTAATGAGGCTCTGAAACAACACTTCGACAAGCTCAGTGTGAGAGTTCAGAGTGACAGGTTTAAAGATAACTTTTCGCAGCTTCTAATGCATCTGCAATACCTGCTGGATTTTTACCACCTGCTGTTGCAAAGAAAGGCTGGCCTCCACCTCCACCTTGAATGTGCTTACCTAATTCTCTAACAATCTGACCTGCATTTAAGTCTCTATGAACAACCAAATTTTTAGAAATATAGCAAGATAACAATGCCTTTCCATCATTATTTGCACCGAATATTGCAAATAGGTTATCAACTTCTCCACCTAACTCAAAACACAAATCTTTAATTCCCGAAGCATCTAAATCTACTTTTTTAGCAATAAAGTTTACACCATTATGTTCGGTGATCTCATTTTTAAGATCATCTTTTAGGTTCTTAGCTTTATCCTTAAGCAACTGTTCTATCTGCTTTTTTAAACTCACATTTTCTTCCTGTAAATTTTGAAGTGCTTTTACGGGCTCTTGAGCATTGTTTAATAGATCTTTCATTTCAAAATATGCTCTGTTATTCTCAAAATAAAAGTCTTTAACTGCATCATAAGTTATCGCTTCTATACGACGAATACCTGCTGCCACCGCGCTTTCTGAAACAATTTTAAAGTGCCAAATATCTCCTGTATTCTTTACATGCGTACCACCACAAAGCTCTATGGATTGCCCAAATCTTACAGTACGAACTGTATCTCCATATTTTTCACCAAATAAAGCCATGGCACCATCAGAAATTGCTTTATCCATGGGTACGTTTCTTTGTTCTTCTAATGGTAATTTACCATCGATGCGTGCATTAACAAAATTCTCAACATCCCTTAATTCTTCGACGGTCAACTTAGAAAAATGAGAGAAATCGAAACGTAAGTGTTTAGAGTGTACAGCAGAGCCTTTTTGCTCTACATGTGTTCCTAAAATTTCACGTAACGCCTGATGCAGCAAGTGCGTTGCTGTATGGTTACATTCAGTTCTATAACGTTGTTTTTCATCTACTACAGCTCTATGTGTTTCTTCCAAGTGCTCTGGTAGATTTTTTGTAAAATGAATAATAACATTATTCTCTTTTTTAGTATCTAAAATATAGACAACATCACCATTTACATCTTCTAAATACCCTTTATCACCAACTTGTCCTCCGCCTTCTGCATAGAATGGAGTGAGATTAAAAACCAACTGATACATGTCTCCTTCTTTTTTTGAAGTGACTTTTCTGTAGCGTGTAATTTTGACATTTGCTTCGAGTGCATCGTAACCGATAAATTCTTGCTCGGCATCCTCAACTAAAATGGTCCAATCTTCGGTTGATGTCTCACTTGCTTTACGCGAACGATTTTTTTGAATTTGAAGCTGCTCTTCAAATCCTTTTTCATCTAACTTTAAATTCTTTTCAGATAAAATTAAGGCTGTTAAATCTATCGGAAAACCATAAGTATCGTACAATTCAAATGCCTTTTCACCTAAAACTGTATCACTTTTGGTCTCTTCAACTATACGGTTTAATAAAATAAGTCCTTGCTCTAAAGTTCTCAAAAAAGAGGATTCTTCTTCTTTAATTACATTTTCTATAAGCTGTTTTTGAGCCTTGATTTCAGGAAAAGCAGTTCCCATTTTTTTGCTCAACACATCTACTAAACGGTAAATAAATGGTTCTTTTTTATCTAAAAATGTAAAGCCATAACGCACAGCTCTACGCAAAATTCGACGTATAACGTAACCTGCTCCAGTGTTACTTGGTAACTGACCATCTGCTATAGAAAATGCTACAGCTCTTACGTGGTCCGAGATGACCCTAATGGCTACATCTATTTTTTCATCTTTACCATAATCCTTGTTTGTGATGGTTTCAATCTCAAGAATTATTGGTGTAAACACATCTGTATCGTAATTAGATTGAACGCCTTGTAACACCATACACAAACGCTCAAATCCCATTCCTGTATCGATATGCTTGTTTGGCAATACTTCTAGAGATCCATTGGCTTTACGGTTGTATTGCATAAATACCAAATTCCAGATTTCCACAACCTGTGGATGATCCATATTGACTAAAGACTTGCCATCAACTTTAGCTTTTTCTTCAGCCGAACGAATATCTACGTGGATTTCACTACATGGTCCACATGGGCCTTGGTCTCCCATTTCCCAAAAATTGTCCTTCTTATTTCCCATAAGAATACGATCTTCAGAAATGTATTGTTTCCAAATATCATAAGCTTCTTGATCCATTTTTAGGTTATTGTTATCATCGCTACCTTCAAAAACAGTAACATATAAAATGTCTTTGTCTATACCATAAACTTCTGTCAATAACTCCCAAGCCCAAGCAATGGCCTCTTTTTTAAAGTAGTCGCCAAAACTCCAATTACCAAGCATTTCAAAAAGCGTATGGTGATAAGTATCATAACCCACTTCTTCTAAGTCATTATGTTTGCCAGAAACTCTTAAGCATTTTTGGGAATCTGCGATTCTGTTACTTTTTGGATCACTATTACCAAGAAAAAACTCCTTAAAAGGTGCCATCCCAGAATTGACGAACATTAAAGTAGGGTCATTTTTAATAACCATAGGCGCAGAAGGCACTATGAGGTGTTTCTTTGCTTCAAAAAATTTTAAAAACTTAGAACGAATGTCTTGAGACGTCATATATTGAAATTATAGCTTGTTTGATTTTAATTACCGCATTTACAAAACAATTTATATCTTTTCTCTGCTAATTTTTAATATAATTTTTTGTCAGAGAGAACCTCCTGCAAATATATTTCATTACTTTATTAAATTTGTAATGAAAATATTTTTGTAGGTTTGGTCGTTGCACTAATAAAATTGGCTTGCGATATGGGCTTTGTAGGTGCAAAAATAGTATAAATTCACACATGGCTAAGGTAAAATATTATTATGATGCTGAAACGCTTTCTTACCGTAAAATAAAGCGGAAGAAACGAACGACCTTTAAGTACGCTACTATTTTTATTCTAGCAGCGGCACTGTTTGGCTTTTTGTCTTTTGCCATAGTAAGCCACTACATTGAATCTCCTAAAGAACGTCAATTAGCCAGGGAATTGCAAAATATGGAATTGCAATACGAATTGCTCAACAAGCGTATGGACGATGCCATTGCTGCTTTAGAAAATGTCGAGGAACGTGACAATGCCATTTACAGGCTTTATTTTGAAGCCAACCCAATACCAGAAGAGCAACGGCGTGCTGGATTTGGAGGTGTAAATCGCTATAAAAAATTTGAAGGTTTTGACAATTCCCAACTCATAGCGGAAAGTAATAAACGGTTGGATATTTTAGAGAAAGCCATTGTGGTTCAGTCAAAATCCTTGGACGAAATCGCAAAGTTAGCCGAGGACAAAGAAAAATTTTTAGAAGCAATACCAGCCATACAACCTGTCAACAATCTTAATCTTACGCGCATGGCTTCTGGTTACGGTTACAGAACTGACCCATTCACCAAGGTTAGAAAATTCCATTTTGGCATGGACTTTACAGCACCACGTGGTACTCCTGTTTATGCTACAGGAAATGGTGTTGTAAAACGAGCAGACAACAGTTCCACTGGTTATGGTAATCACATTCGTATAGACCATGGTTTTGGCTATGTATCACTTTATGCACACTTATATAAATACAATGTTAGAGTAAACCAACGTGTAAAGCGTGGTGATCTAATAGGTTTTGTTGGAAGCACAGGTCGCTCAGAAGCACCACATCTGCACTATGAAATTTTTAAGGATGGTGAACGCATCAATCCAATTAATTTCTACTACGGTAACCTTTCACCTGAAGAATTTGACGTATTGCTCAAGAAAGCGTCACTAGAAAACCAATCTCTCGATTAAGATGCATATAGAATTACCTGAAAAACGCTATTACGGAATTGGTGAAGTCGCCAAAGCCTTTGATGTTAATGCATCTTTAATTCGTTTTTGGGAAAAGGAGTTTGATATTATAAAACCTAAAAAAAATGCCAAGGGCAATAGAAAGTTCACCCCAGAGGATATAAAAAATTTAAAATTTATTTACCACCTTGTAAAGGAAAGAGGCTTTACTCTAGAAGGAGCAAAAATACATCTCAAAGAAGAAAAAAAGCAGTCTTTGGAAAAGTTTGAAATCATCGAAAAACTTGAAAACATTAAAGCACAACTCATTAAAATAAAAAATCAACTTTAAACACTAATCAATCATGAAAAAATGGATTATACCAATAATTCTTGTAGTAATAATCGCGTTTTGGGGAATGAACGTAAACAATACTGCTGTTGAACTAGAAGAGTCCGCGAAAAAATCGTGGTCTAATGTAGAGAGTAGCTATCAACGACGTAATGATTTAATTGGCAATCTGGTAAAAACGGTACAGGGCGCTGCTGATTTTGAGAAAAGCACATTAGAAGCCGTAATAAAAGCGAGGGCTGAAGCGTCGAAACCAGAAATCAACATTAATAATGCAGAAGACTTAAGTCCAGAAAATCTTGCTAAGTTTCAACAAGCACAAAGTGGTTTAAGCAGTGCGCTTTCAAGATTATTGGTTACTGTAGAACGCTACCCAGAGTTAAAAGCAAACCAGAATTTTGTGGAACTGCAAAGTCAGCTGGAAGGTACCGAAAACAGGATTAACGTAGCTAGAGACCGCTTTAATGAATCGGTTGAACCTTACAACAACCATGTAAGAACTTTTCCTAACAAACTGATAGCAGGTATTCTAGGGTTTGATGAAATGGGCTATTATGAAGCAGAAGCAGGAGCTGAAAAACCTGTTGACGTTGAGTTTGATTTTAATTAAAATCTAATTATGCCATATATAGAAGATTTCCTAACTGCAAAAGAAGAGCAGGAAATCATTGAAGCCATCCGAGTTGCTGAGCGTGAGACTTCTGGTGAAATTCGTGTACACATTGAACAAAATTGTGGTATCGATGTGTATGAACGTGCCATGGATGTGTTTCATTTACTTAAAATGGACAACACCAAACAACAAAATGGAGTGCTGATTTATGTGGCTGTTGACAATAAAGCCTTTGTAATTTTTGGCGATCATGGCATTAACAATATTGTTGGTTCAAATTTCTGGAATTCCACTCGTGATAAGATTGCTTCAAAATTTAAATCAGGTAATTTTAAAGAAGGCCTAATTGATGGCATCAAAGAAGCTGGAAGAGTACTCTCAGAGCATTTTCCATGGGAGCATGGCGATAGAAATGAATTGGACAATACAATCTCTAAAGGCTGATGCAGAAGTTAAAACATATTATATTTCTTTTTTGCCTAATAAGCTTTTCTAGTGTTTTTGCTCAATATGAAATTCCTCCTGTGCCAAAACTTCAGACAAGTGTTTATGATGATGACATTAAATTATTATCAACCTCACAAAAAAATAGTTTAGAGCAAAAACTCATTAGATATTCTGACACCACTTCTACCCAAATCGTAATTGCGATAATAAGTTCAACCAAAGGAGAATACATCAATTATTTAGGGGCGCAATGGGCTGAAGCATGGGGAATTGGTCAAGAAAAAGAAGATAATGGCATTTTTATCTTATTAGCTAAAGATGACCGTAAAATTGGCATAAGCACAGGTAAAGGTGTTGAGCATTTGTTAACCGATGCCCTAAGCAAACGTATCATTGAAAGGGACATCATCCCTTACTTTAAACGCAATGATTATTACGGAGGACTAGACCGAGCTACAGATGCCATTTTTGAAGTTATGAATGGTGAGTACCAAGGCACTAGACAAAATGATTCCTTTGAATTCCCTTTTGCGGTATTTTTTGTCTTATTTGTATTCTTCATCATCTTTATCATAGCCATTACCAAAAACCGTGGCGGAGGAGGAGGCAATAAAGGCAATAGAAACAATGATGAAGCTAGGAGTATTCTTGAAGCAATTATATTGAGCAATATGGGACGTGGAAGTTACTCTAGAGGTTCATCTTCTGGTGGTGGTATTTTCGGAGGTGGTTCATCTTCTGGTGGAAGTTTTGGTGGCGGAGGCTTTGGTGGAGGCTTCGGAGGTGGAAGTTTTGGAGGTGGTGGAGCCTCTGGTGGATGGTGATTTCAGTTTACAGTATTCAGTAGGCAGTTACTAGTTTGTTTCAACTATAATATTCTATAAATTTATTGATGAGAAATTTATTGTATTTGTTAGTCATTTTCCTTGTTTTCAACTTTGGTTGTAAGCAAGCAAAAAACGCTCCTAATTCATCATATCTTCCAGAAAACCCAAATCAAAGTGTGGTTTATGACACTTCAAACTTATTTACACAACAAGAGCGTGATTCACTTACCAAAAAAATTCTACATTTTGAGAAGCTCACAACTAACCAGGCTGCGGTTTTAACTGTTCACTCCATACCAAAAAATGAAAACATACAATATTTCAGCACAAAAGTTGCAGAATCTTGGGGCATTGGCTCAAAAGAAAAGAACAATGGGCTTTTAATTTCAATTTCAAAGTATGATAGAAAAGTTGCTATTTCAACAGGTTTAGGAACCTAAAAAACGATATCCGATTATGAGTGCAAAGTAATTATCGATAGTATAATCGTACCCAACTTTAAATCTGAAAAATATTATAAGGGAGTTAGCAAAGCTCTTGATTCCTTATTTGTGATTTGGGATTAATCTATAAAGAAAAAATTATCCTGACCTACTTCACCTTTACTACCGAGACTATTGAATTTGTAGCTAAAGCCCAACATAAAATACTGCCTTAAAACCGTACTCTGCGAATCTTGAATATAATCTTGTGTCGCTATACGTCTTGCATTGGTGTTTTGGTTTAACAAATCATATACCTTTAAGGTTATCAATCCTTTATCCTTCAACAAACTGTAGGTTAATGTAGAATTCCAAAACCAAGCGCTTTTTTGAAAGCCTTCTGCAACATTTGGATTGTAATTAAAATTGATGTCGTTTCGCCATTCAAACTTTTTGGGCAAAAACGTAGCAGTTCTCAGTCCAGCATTATGCCTTATAAAGTTAATATTATCAAATGCATCAATATCGAAAGAATTGTTAGAAATATTCAACTCATAAAACGGTCGTATCTCCATAACCTTGTCCCATGTAAAATCAATACCCAAACGCGGTGAAATGGTATTAACATTGCTCGCATATTGCACATCATTATTGAAGTTGATGTTTTTACTACGGTCATATCGAGCTCTTAAATTGAATTTCACCCTTTTTAGAGTATCCAATCGTATCTCCTTACTATAATTACCGGAAATGCCATAATTATAGTTGCCATCCACGTTTTCGTAAGTCGTAGTTCTCACAAGTGTTTCAGGGTCCACGATAGATTTAGAAACTACTTGATTGTTAGTGAAGCTAGCATTTATATTGGCATAAAAACCTGTTCGTTTTTGCCAATCAAATCCGTTGTAACCTGCATAAAAACTATGTCGGTTAGATGGCTCTAAGTTTGGGTTACCAATAACTATACTTAAAGGATTAGACACATCCGTAAATGCTTGTAATTGTCTTAATGCCGGCGGATTGTTCCTTAGCCAATAACTTGCGTAGATTGATGATTTTGGGCTAAACCTATAATTTACCCTATAACTTGCTTCAAGATTCTTAAATTTTCGCTCAACATTAAATTGAGGTCGTAGCAAGTCATTGTTTTCGAGTGTACGTATGTTATATCCTATATCAAACCGCGTATAGAGCTTTTCACCTCTAAATGTTGCACCAAAATTAGGCACACTTCTAGAATCCGTATATTCAAAATCCGTACTCAGTTCTGTATTAAAGTTTGTAAAATCCTGAGTGTCTTCATCAAAATCGAAAGTACTTTCCCTATTCTTATCTTTATCCCTAGAGTAGCGGTATTCAAAATTCAGGAAAAATTTCTTTTCTATTAAGGGCAACCTATATGCAAGTTCGGTAGAAAACCCATAGCTATCATTGAGTCCATCGGTAAACTGGTCCCTAACAATTGTGCCTGGTTCAGTCCCAAAAATCTCGGCGATAGAGTTTAAAAAATCATCACTTTCTTGCTTACTCACTTTGGTCGATAATTCTGCTCTTACAAAACCTCCCTTACTCCCAAATCGCTTTGTTGCAGAAATGTCCGTGGAAAACTCCCTTGCATAGCGTTCCACATCAGAATTCACCGAAGACTGGTTGGTTAATACCATGTCCTCATCAAGAGTTTCGTCATTGCTATTATAAAGAGTTCTTGATTTAGAATAACTAAAGGATGGTTCTATATTAAGTTGAAATGTAGAGTCCGTTTCTATTTCAAATTCTAAATTAGCGGAATGACTGTCTGTGTCATTTACAGACCTTGAATTAGAGTTTGTAAAAAATCTTGAATCCGCTAAAATAGTTTCACGCTCTGAAGATGACTCGTTTTCAGAATTACTCGAAGAGTTAAAATAATCTGCCGAGACATCTATCGTTTCGCCAATAACATCTGCATAATTCAATCCTGTGCTTCGGGATGTGGTGATACCTTGTCCTCCACCAAACGAACGACCACCAACAGCAAAAGTTCCATTACTGTTAAATGAAATTCCGCCTCTTGTTCCAAACATTTTGGATATTTCACCAAAACTAAAACCTGGTGAGTTTATATTATTGCCTCCAGAAAGGACACTTATACGTCGGTCATTATCAAAATAATTAATCATCCCAGCATACTCATAACGTTCATCCGTACCTGCACCTGCCGAAACACGACCAAAAACACCTTTATTATTTTCTTCTTTAATGGTAAGATTTATAGTTTTGTTTTCTTGATCACCAGCTTCACCAGAAAATGCTTCGGATTTGGTTTTGGTATCCACGATCTGGATTTTTTCGATAATATCCTTGGTTAAATTCTTGGTCGTTATGGTAGGGTCATTGCCAAAAAACGGTTTACCATTAACTAAGATTTTATTTACAGGTTTACCATTAACCGTAATATTGCCCTCCTCATCAACCTCAACACCAGGTAATTGTTTCAGTAAATCCTCTACATTGGCATCCTTTTTTGTTTTAAAGGACTTTACGTTAAATTCTAGGGTATCTTTTTTAATAGTAATGGGAGCTGTGGATTTTACCAGAACTTCATCAAGTCTGTTATCCACTTGCATATTAATGGTTTTGAGGTCAATCTTCTCTTTATCTAATACAACTTTCTTAAAGTAATTACTATAGCCTACAAAAGACACATAGAAATTTAAACTGTCTGAAAAAGCCCTCCCTTCTAATTTAAAGTGCCCTTCCTTATCGGATATGGTGTAAGAGATAACACTGCTATCCTTAACACGTTCTACATATACAGTTGCTGATTCTAGAGGACTTTGAGTGTCCTCAGCAAAAAGTTTTCCTGTAATTTCAAATGATTTTTCTTGAGAAAAAGAACATACTGTAATAAGCAGTGCAAAAACTAAGCACAGTTTTTTCATAGCAATTAAATAGATCCCAAAACAAGTTTAGGACGAGTTGATTGATGGTTATAGCTAATAGCTGAATTTAAAAACGCAAGAAAACAATAAATCGTATGAATTTTCTTAAAAGAAGTATAAAGTTTTGTGAACTTATCGCTTTAAAGTAAAATGGCCTTTTAAAGTTCTACCATCAAGTAATTTAGCAACAAACCAATAATCGTCTGTTGGTAATGCCTTACCATTATATGAACCATCCCATTTTGGATTATCACTATTGAGCACTGTTAATAACTTACCATAGCGATTAAAAATTTCTATGTTTGAAGTCACTGGAAATTCTGTTGAAAAGCCTTGTATCTGCCAAGTATCGTTTTTGCCATCGGCATTTGGCGTAAAAAACTTTGGGAACCCCAAAACCGAAACAACTTCTGAAACGATGCCACAATCCGCTTTAATATCTTTGATGTAAACGGTATGGATGCCTGCTGCAACGTTTTCAAAACTGTTGGATTCTTGGTAAATGCCATTTTCATCATCCAAGGCATAGACATAATCACCATCACCAGACACTAAAACAGTTATGGTGTTGTTTTCAGATATATCAGTAACTTCAATAGTCTCGATTACCGCAGTACTCGACGGCAGAACTACGATAGTTCTTCGATTGGTACAACCAGCTGGTCTGGTCACAAATACTTCATAGGTACCTGTTTGGTTAACCTCTATATTGATTGTAGTCTCACCTGTTGACCAATCATAGGCATAATTGTTGGGAATATCACCCAGAATACCTCCTTCCAAGGTTATTGTTTCTGGAAACGTATTGAGACAATAATAGACTTCTTCATACTGGGTGACATTGGGTAAGTCCTTTACGATAAGAGTTACTTCATTTATAGCATAGCAGGTGTTGTCGATGTCAACTCTGGCATAGATAGTTTGAGTATAAGCAACTTCGTTAAAGTATTCACCTGTAATTTCATTGATTTTCAATAAAGCATCATTATAAGTCACATAGTATGCAATATCTGCATTAACAGGCGAATTTTCCAATATTTGGTTATCTGCTTCAGAAACATCAAAAAATGCAAAGCCGTCCACTACAAAATCATCACAAACTTCGATGCTTGCTGATATTTCTTGAGGCATATTGACTTGCAAGGTAACTTCAGACACCGAAAAGCAATTTGTAAAATCATCATAGACCTGAGCATATATAATTTGATTGTTTGATGTGTTGGTATAACTACTTCCATCAATCTGGTTCAGCAACGAAACGTCTTCAAAAAAATAAACATCCCAAATTGGTACTACCTGTCCGTTTTCATCTCTAACAATGTCGTCTGTATAGTTATTGAGATTAAAGGTTGATAAGCCATCAATAACCTCATCATCACATTGAATAATTGTGATATCATTTGCTATCGGTGATTCATAAACATTAACCGTAATAGGAATTCTATTCCCATCAGTACAACCATTAAAAAGAGGTAAAACAAAATAGGTCGTTGTCGTGTTAATCATACTTTCATATTGCAAGCCTGTATTGATAACATCGGTTGAAGTTTGTGTAGCATACCACAATACGTCATCAACATTTGTAGTCAGTGCTATTTCTGCTATACCTTCATCACAAACACTATTCTTGGTAATGGAAAGTTTTGGAGTTACAATAACCGTACTGCCAGAAACATTAATATTAGGATCACCATCCATGCCTCCAAACTCAACAATATAACCTTTAGGGTGATATGGGCTATTGGCATCTATTTCTCCAGTAATAGGCAAGTCATTCCATGATCCTAAAATTCCAATGGAAGGATCCGTAATATGTGCATAGTGTTCTCCTTCTTGACCAATATTATTGGGTTCACCAGTATTCCAAAACGCAAACATACCGTCTGGAGAACTCCCATTAGCTGCTCCATTCCAAAAGACTTGGCCTTCTTCTGGACCCGTATCCCATCTCCAAACACCCTCATTACCTTGATCTGTACCACCGATCCAACCTGTACCGTCAGTTTGTTCACCAGTTAATTGGGCTTCTTCTTCCGTAGTAATCGTTGCCAAATAACCTTGCAGACCAAAATAGGTTTGAGCTTCAGCCGCATCCTTAGCTTCTTGCCAAGTAATGCCCAAATCGGAGATATAAAAATAATAATGACCAGTAGCCGGCAAGTAATTAGCCTCACCTAGGTTTATGGAAAAAAACTTATCACTCGTAAAATTGGATTCTGAAGTTTGGTACCTCACATCTCTAATTGCATCCTCAAATTCTTGATAAGTCGCCGGGCCAGTTAAAGTTAATTGTCCCTCACCTATTGACCATGATGCTGTAATATTAGGATGTACACCATCTAGAAAGAGTATATCGTTACCTAACGTATAGCCAGTGGCAATCTGAACATAAACCACATCAAGCATTCCATCACCGTTGGAGATACTGATATCCGTTACAATTGGCATTGGAGCTTCACCACAGAAGAATTGGTTTCCCGTAGCTGAAATATTTGGTGGATTTTGAGCCCTTAACATTTGACTCATAATAAGGACCAAACAAATAATATAAAGCCTTAATCTTAACATAGCAAGGACTAAAATACTACTTTTTACGCATGTATACACTTACAGGAACACCATGAAAATCGAAATGATCTCTCAATTGATTTTCTAAAAAGCGTTTATAAGGTTCTTTTATGTACTGAGGTAAGTTACAAAAGAATGCGAATTGCGGTTGTGGAGTAGGCAACTGCATAATGTATTTAATCTTTACATACTTGCCTTTATAAGCAGGTGGTGGATTACTTTCAATTATTGGCAGCAAAACGTCATTAAGCACACTGGTTTTTACACGTTTAATTCTATTGTTGTACACTTCTACTGCCGTTTCTATAGCCTTAAATATTCTTTGTTTATTTAAAACTGAAATAAAAACAATCGGCACATCTGTAAAAGGGGCTATTTCCTCTCTAATATGTTGTTCATATTCTTTTGCAGTCTTGGTCTCCTTTTCTACCAAATCCCATTTGTTAACTAAAATGACAATACCTTTTCTATTGCGTTCTGCTAACCAAAATATATTTTGAACCTGGCCATCAAATCCACGGGTCGCATCTAATACCAGCAAACATACATCGCAATGTTCTATAGCTCTAACGCTTCGCATTACGGAATAGAATTCTAAATCTTCCTTTACTTTTGATTTACGTCTTATACCTGCAGTATCGACTAAATTAAATTCAAACCCAAAACGATTGTATTTGGTATCTATGGAGTCTCTTGTAGTGCCTGCAATATCTGTAACAATGTAACGATCCTCGCCTATCAATGCATTAATAAATGATGATTTACCAGCATTCGGTCGGCCGACTACAGCGAATCTCGGCAGCTGCTCCTCTTCTACCTCATCTTTCTCTGGCAAAGCTTCAACAACGGCATCCAATAGATCGCCTGTTCCACTCCCATTTATACTGGCAATAGTGTAATAGTCGCCTAAACCTAATGAATAAAATTCTACGGCATCTGCAGCTCTTTTATTGTTATCTACTTTATTTACTACCAGAAAAACAGGTTTATCTACCTTTCTGAGAAGATTAGCAACATCCTCGTCCATACCTGTAACGCCAGTTTCAACATCTACCATAAAAATGATGGCGTCTGCCTCGTCAATGGCAAGTTCTACCTGCTTGTCAATTTCAGCTTCAAAAACATCGTCGCTTCCCACTACGTAACCACCAGTATCTATAATGGAAAACTCGCGACCGTTCCAATCGGTTTTTCCGTAATGACGGTCTCTAGTCACACCACTAACGGCATCAACAATAGCTTCACGTCTTTTTATCAGTCGATTAAAAAAGGTAGATTTTCCGACGTTGGGCCTTCCAACAACTGCAACTATATTTCCCATATATTAAAATTTAATCTGCTTTACATATCCTGTAAGCGAATGCAAAGGTAGTGTATAATCCTTAGAAAATATGTAAATTGAAATCAATTAGCAACCAACCATGGAACTATCTAATGAAATTGTTTTACGGCCTCGATTTAAATTTAATGTCAATAAGGACAACGCTAGTTTGCTTTCGTTATTTGAGGCTGAAAGTAAAAAACAATCTGAATTTATAGTGACCAGAGTCGATGATCATGTCTTTATAAAAATTCCAAAAGAAAAACAGCACTTTTGGTCACCTCAACTACATTTAGAAATCAATGAAGACTACGATGATACTAAAACCAGCATGATTTATGGTCTCTTTGGACCCAACCCAACTGTTTGGACCATGTTTATGTTTTTACATTTTATGGTTGCAGGATTTTTTATTGGATTTGCGATTTGGACTTATGTTAACTGGACATTAAAAAGTGATTACGCTATCCAGCTCTTTTTAACTCTTATGATGATTGTTATTTGGATTGGGCTTTATTTTGGAGGACGAATAGGTAAAGGAGCTGGCATGCAACAAATGCGTGAGCTACATCACTTTATGCGTGACACTCTAAGAAACAAAGATATTCATTCAATATCTTGATTATTTTTGATTATAACCAAATCGTCTCAACTGCTTTTGGTCACTTCTCCAATTCTTGTTCACTTTTACATACAATTCTAAGTGAACCTGTTTGCCAAAGAACTTTTCAAGATCTTTTCTGGCTTCAACTCCGACACGTTTTATTGCTGCACCCTTATGACCAATGATAATACCTTTTTGGGTTTCGCGCTCAACCATAATAACCGAACGCATTCTGATTATATCGTCCTCTTCAAAAAACTCTTCTGTATCGACTTCAACCGCATACGGAATTTCTTTCTTGTAATGCATCAGGATTTTTTCGCGTATCGCTTCATTAACAAAAAAGCGTTCGGGTTTATCCGTTAATTGGTCTTTAGGGTAAAATGGTGGAGATTCTGGAAGTAATTCAATAATTCGATTGAAGACATTCTGAACATTAAAACCTTCGGTTGCAGAAATCGGGAAGAATTCTGCATTCGGCACTTTGTTTTGCCATAGTTCTGATTGTTCCTCCATCTGTTCTTGATTGGATTTGTCAATCTTATTAAGCAGTAAGAGCACTGGAATCTTGGAATTTGTAATCCTTTTGAAAAATGCTTCGTCTTTAAGCTCCTTTTCCCCTATTTCAACCATATAAATGAGAACATCAGCATCTTCAAATGCGGATTTTACGAAATCCATCATAGATGTTTGCAACTCATAAGCTGGTTTAATAATTCCTGGCGTGTCACTCAACACCATCTGAAAATCTTCACCATTTACTATTCCAAGAATTCTGTGTCTTGTGGTCTGCGCTTTAGATGTTATGATGGATAGTTTTTCGCCAACAAAAGCATTCATCAAAGTGGACTTGCCCACATTAGGGTTGCCAATAATATTTACAAAACCTGCTTTATGCATTCTTTAAAATTTTTCACAAAGGTAGTATTTAAATGATGACAAATTAAAAACACTTCGATTAGAGAGTAACAAACCAAAACGCTTTACTTATGAAATTAAAGAATCTTCTACAATTAGCTTTTGCATTGCTTGTCATATCAGGTTGTAGTTCTGATGACAGCAATAATGGCAACAATAACCTTAATAATTTTACAACCAACCTTTGTACAAATGTTTCAGGACCTACTGCTGCATATTATGCCAATGGCCACGGAGTTGCGCTGCCATTATCACAAATTCCTACCATAGCAAATCCTGGACAACAATTTATTCATAACCAATATCCTCAATTAGGTTTCACGGTTCCGCAAGGTTACACAGCTTTTGAAACCCAGATAGGACTTGGTGTTGATGTCGTTAGAAACGATGGACAAGTGGTTTGGAGGTACGTACCTGGATTGTCATCACTTAATCAGGTCAATATATTAGATATCGTTGCTGCTGAAGTAAATCAAATTTTCGCACATTATAATCACAATGGAAATTTTACGGTGGATTGCGAACAGAATTTCGGTCAACAGCAAGGAAGTTTTATAATCAACACAAGCTCTCGACTTATTCGATTTGGTAATATCACAGCGCAAGTGATCATCAATTCTTATTTCGAAACCTCATTGGGATCAACATTTGCTTCAGTTTCTGTGGCGTCTGGCCCAACTGCAGAATTTGACAACCTTGTTATGGATGTCTTTTTGCCTATACACTGGCAGCTATTGATTATTGATGATAACGTAAGAGATTCTGATTTGGACGGTACGCCAGATAATCAGGATAATTTCCCTTTCGATCCACAACGACAATAACAATTTAAAATTAATTAATCATGAAAAAACTAGCCATTCCATTAGCCATAGGTATAATCGGACTTGTACTGACCGCCTTTAGTTTTATGAGTTCAAAAAAAGGAAATGCTGATGATATTGACATTAGCATTGAAAAATCATCGTTCATTATGCCAGCCGCACATAGGGTTTATGCCAATCCTGATGCTATGGACGGTAAATACTATCTGTTTAAAGCTAAAATCACTAACAATTCCAATCAAACTCTGGAAGATGTTACGGTTAAATATCGCATTCCGAATTATATCGATTGGACAGAGTTAACGGTTTCTGGCGAGATGTTTCCTGGGCAAACCTTAGTGGTGCCTTGCTACCCAAAATTCAAAAACGACATTACAGAAAAAACAACGGAATCTGTTGAAAAAGCTCAAATCGAAATTACTTGGGATGGTGCAGATGATGATGACGTCATTGAAGAGGATTTTACTTTTAAACTTACCAACCGTAACGAGTATGTCTATACAGGCATAAAGTCAGAAGAAATCAGTTCTTGGGCTGACATATACGATAATGATGCCTTAATAGCTTGCTTTGTTACACCAAACGACCCTGTAGTAAAGTATTACACGCAAAATCTTCAGGAAAAATTGCTGAAAGGTGAAGCAGCCTCAGTAACACAAAAACCAGAAGATGCCGTTAGATTTTTAGCTGGTATATATGAAGCCACAAGAAAATCGCACATGGTGTACAGCGGTACTAAAGGTATTCCAAAGTCTACAGAAGATGTACAAAGTATTGTTCAGCAAGTGCGTTTGCCACGTGAAGTTATTACAGGAAACACAGGTCTTTGCATAGAACTAAGTGTTTTATATGCCAGTATACTTTCTGCCGCAGGTATCGACCCAATAATTTATATGGTCCCTGGCCACGCCTATCCAGGTTTTAGAATGAACGGACAGTACTATGCTATTGAAGCCACTGGTATTGGTGGTGAAGGCTTAGGAAACATTATGAGTGCTGAAGACGCTTTTAAACAGGGTCAGAAACAACTGAACGAGTTTATACAACAATCGCAAGCTGGAGATCCAAGATACACTATTGTAGACATTCATAATGTAAACGCGAAAGGTGTGACTTCGATGGACTTGAAGGATAATGATTTTATGCGCAAAAAAGTAGATGACATTGTAGCGTCTTGGTCTAGTGCACAACAGGTTCAATCAAGCAACAATGGGAATAACGATATTATAGTTCCAGAGAATCGCATTCGCACCAATAGTAATGCACTTTCGTTTACTATTCCAAACGGTTGGCAAACCATGATGAGCCCAGTACCTCAAATGCCTATTGTAACGGCACAGGTTATAGCACCAGATCAAATGACTACAGTTACCATATACGATATTCCCGTATCTAACACACAACAGGCTATGGCAACCGTCAATCAATACTTAACCAATCTAGGTATGCAAATGCAATATCAAGTCAACGGTAACGCAATTGCTGGGCAAACCTATTCCATGAACGGGAATTTCAACTGGATAGGTAAAGCTCTAAGCCGACAAGGAGGTATTAGGATTGTAGCTGTAGGAGCTCCGGATTACATGTACAATCAAAATTCTGGAATTATAAATCAAGTATATAACAGTATTAGATAAAAAATAAAATCATGAAAACATTAATAAAAATCATAAGCGCTAGTCTATTGTTTCTCTGTATCAATGCTAGTGCGCAGTCACAACAAAAAATAGAAATGCGCATTGATTCCATCGGAAATGCAAAACTCAATATTTCCATGACCATGAATGCACAAGAATGGCAAATATGGAACAGTAATTACGGTAACAACCCATCTGCATTAAAACGTGATATTGAGCGTGGGATGCCAGCTTATTTTCTAGATGATTTTAAGTTAGATAAAGATGATATGAATCGTTCATTTAATCTCAGTCTAAACGCGTACGGAGTTTGCGACATTAACAAGCGTGGCAAATGGATCGTGGACACAGAGCAAAAAAATGCACAGCTTACTGAACTAACGGAAAATAAATATATGCTAGTGAGCAGTCCACAAGAATACGGAGGCAGTTTACAGCAAACTTTTATTATTGAGCTACCTGAGACAGCCAAAAATATTAAAACCGATAAAAACGCATTTGGTAAATCTGTTTTTGAGTTTGACATGGATGCTCCTTCCTCAGGGTTTAATGTTATGCGTTGGGCTGGAATTTTACTAATCGTTATTGGTGGTGGTTGGGCTGGAAAAAGTGCTCTTTCAAATAATTAATGATGATATTTAAAAACCCTCGCGATGTATAAAAAAACTTTTAAAAACAAAATAATTATGAAAAACTACGCTTATATTTTAATTGTTGCACTCTTGATATTTACTGGATGTACAGACAATGATGACCCAAATAACACTGCGCCAGGAATATTTTCTGCAAATACCACAGATACCCGATTTGATGGAGCAACTATAGAATGGACTGAATCTTTAGATCCAGATGGCGATGACGTTACTTATGCTATAATTTTAGATGGACAAGAAATAGCTTCGGGTGGCACAACTTTATCTTATTCTTTTTCGGGTTTAGAACCGGAAACATTATACGAAGGCTATGTAGAGGCTAGAGATGGTAATGGAGGTACTTCACAGGCAACATATTTCTTCACAACTGAACCAGAGGTATTAATCTTTGAGGTAAATATTGAATGTAGATGGTGGGAAGGTGCAGGCGGTTATGGTATCGTTAACTATTTTGAAGTTGAAGCCGTAGAAGACGCCGTCAGCTATCATGTAGAAATATTGGAATATAGCCCAGACCCTATACCTTCAAATGTCGGAAGGACATACTCTTGGACGCCAGATTCTAACCTACCAACTGGTAATAATGTTGGCTCAGGATCAAGCCATCTTACAGAATATACTCCAGGTGTTTAT
This sequence comes from Leeuwenhoekiella palythoae, assembly GCA_964221315.1. Lineage (GTDB taxonomy): Bacteria > Bacteroidota > Bacteroidia > Flavobacteriales > Flavobacteriaceae > Winogradskyella > Winogradskyella palythoae_A. The sequence goes on from CAXPYI010000002.1 coordinate 163,303, forward strand.
CATGCCAATACCAGTACAGGAAGCGGATCCTTAATTTACCTACAAGACGCAATTGACAACTGCGAATCAGTAGTTGCGACCGCTAGGGTAACCGTAATTGTCGGTGAACAAAATTGATATTCTAGATTTTTTATCGTATAAATTTAAAAGACTTTTTTAGGCAGAAATGTAAATTCATCTGTTTAAAAAAGTCTTTCATCATCTAACTATTGTTTAAAATTGAAATAATTGTATCTTTCTAATGTTTAGCTATTAACATGAGGGAAGCATACAAAATTGACCATAAACTACAGGTAGTTGTTGCTATTAAGGAGAATGACTCTTCAGCCTTAAAAAACATCTATACCCGAAACTATCCAAAAATTGAAGCTTTAGTACTTAAAAATAGCGGTACTAAGGAGCATGCCAAGGATATTTATCAAGAAGCATTTTTAGCGGTTTGGCAAAATATAAAACAAGATAAATTTATACCAAAAACTGAATCGTCAATTAACGGTTATCTCTATACCATTGCAAAGAATAAATGGTTGGATGTACTGCGTTCAAAAGGCTACAAAAAAACCATAGTTGCCTCCCAATTACAACATTTTGAAATAAAAGATGAAGAAAATAATGGTATTGATGATGACATTTTAAAAGAGAAACGATTAGAAGATGTAATGCTAGCCTTTAAAAATTTAGGTGAAGCATGTAAAAGCCTATTACGCATGTTTTATTTTGAAAAAAAGTCCATGAATCTTATTGCTGAAGAATTGGCATTGGATTCGGCTTCAACCCGAAATAAAAAATACCGTTGTATGCAAAAACTAAGACAAATAGCCCTAAAAAACAATTAATAGCAATGGACCTAAATGATATTTCACAAGAAGAGTTTGAAAGCATTGAAGCTTACCTTAAAGATCAGCTTTCAGATGAAGACTTATTGGTTTTTGAAAAAAGGTTGAACAATGAAGATGGTTTTTCTTCAAAGGTTGAAGATATCAAAACCGTTTTAACAGGTCTCGAGACCCAAGCCCTGAGGGAGGAGTTAGATAAATTTCATGATGAATTATCCAATACCCAAGAAGAAACTACAGCTAACGAAACACCAATTAGGTCGCTCAAATGGAAACGTATAGCGGTAGCAGCAGTACTCATCATTGGTTTAGGAAGTTTTTGGCTCTTCAATGGCAATAGTAACGATAGATTATATTCTAAATATTTTACACCAGATCCTGGTTTACCAACAACCATGAGCAGTACTGATAATTACGAATTTTATGAAGCCATGGTAGATTACAAACAAGGTAATTTCAATACGGCTGGTGAAAAATGGAAGATGTTGTTAGAAGCTAATCCAAAAAGTGATACACTAAACTATTTTATAGGTTCAGCCTTGATGGCCGATGATAGGCCTGATGAAGCAATAAACCACTTTAATACAGTGACGGAAATAAATGATGGTGCGTTTAAAAACGATGCTTACTATTATTTAGGGTTGGCGTATTTAAAATCTGGTAATACAGATGCTGCCATTAGTGCTCTTAAAAAAACAAATGTTCCCAAAAGTAAAGACCTTCTTAAAAAACTAGACTAAAATGTATAATCCTAAAGCTATTACACTATTACTTTTAGCATTAGTGAGCCTTGTTAGCTCAGTACATGGTCAAACCACAACTGAAAAAAACCTAAAGCAATTAGACAAATTCCTTGCTGAAAACGACCTAATAAGCGCAAAGGCATTTACTACCAAACACATCGATTCCCTCATTTCAAAAAAGGAATTTTTAGAAGTTGCTGATTACGTGTATTACTTAGGTAAGATTGAATCTAAGATTAACGGCAATATATCTGCAAACAAGGCAATTGCCAACCTTGAATCTAAAATTGAATCCTTAACGGACGATAAAAAAGCATTAAGACAGTTGGCTTTAGAGACAGGGTCTTATTATGAGTCTATCGGAGACCAAGAAACTGCAAAAAACTATAACCTTAAAGCTTTAAAAATCACCAAGCAAATGCCGAAAGCCTCGGGAAGAGATTTGGCCTTGGTACAAAGCAACCTTGGTGTATTCTACTCAAGATTAGGCAACATACCCGAAGGTACAGAATACCACAGAAAAGCTCTTAAATCTTTACAGAGCGATGCTAATGCTGATCACGATAGCTACTATAGATCCTATAATTCTATGGGAGCCATGATGTGGTATGCCTCTAAATACGATAGTGCTGTGTACTACTTTAAAGAGGCGGAAAAAACACTAAAACTGTTGGAAAAAAATCCGTGGAACATGTATTACCGATCTGCATCGCTCAACAATAATATAGCAGGAATACATAGTCTTAAAGGCGATATGGAAGCAGCTATCACAGCCATGCAAACCACAATTAATAACCTTTCGTCTTATTTAAAGGAAGATATTGACGATGCAAGTCGAAACAACGCGCGTCAATTTCTGTTTCAGGCCATTGAGAATTATGCTGGTATGTATAAAGATATTGGGGATTTTAAAAAAGCCCACCAACTTATTGCCTATGCCCATACACAAAAAATAAAACATCTAAATCCGGAGAGTTCAGAAATAACAAAGGGAAAAATATTGTTGGGGCAAGCCCATTTAGCTTTAAAAAATTATGAAAAGGCTGAGAAGCTTTTAGATGAAGGGATTAAAGGGTTTAGTACAGAAAAAGGCGGAAACGATTACTGGTTAGCAGATGCCAATTACCACAAGGCTATGTTAAATCTAGAGACTGAAAACATCACTGAAGCAAAAAGGCATTTTGAAGAAGGAGAAAAATATTACAAGTCATCTTTAGGAAACTACTATGATGAAATTTATCTAGATTTTATTGTTAACGCTTCTAATTTCTATGCACAAATAGGTGCAAAAGACAAAGCTTTATCAATGGCGACCGAAGCGTTGGAATATATTAAGACGAATCAAGGAGAGCAAACACTTTTAGAGTATTACCAGAAGTTAAATTTAGCAGACATTTATTATCAACTTGGAGATTACGAAAGTGCATTGTTCTATTGCAATGAGGCTATTAATTTATTAAACTCCCATGACTTTATAAAAAACAGCCAACTCAACAATCTACAAGTGGGCATCAATAAAGCAACCGGAACTTTATTGAAGGTAAAAACAGAGTTAAAATTAAACCCAAACAAAAGTATTGCCTTTTTACAAGCTAAACTGGTAGAAATCGATAATGTCATAAACATTTTAGAGGAAAAGAAATCAATAATCACCGATGACAGTTCAACTGCAATTTTAATTCAAGATAATATTTATGTTTTTAGGATTGCAAAAGAATTGAACTTGGAATTATATAATCTTACCCAAGAAGAAAAATATCTTGAGGACCTATTAGGTTATCATGAGTCTATGATTTACCACAAGATAAGAAACAGACTAAATTCCACTTCAGTAGAGCTCACCGCAAATTTACCTCCTGATGTTCTTAAAAGAGAAAAATCCCTAAGAAATCAACTTAACGGCTTTCTTGAGGAGGATGCTAATTTCAACACGTTTATAGAAATCGAAAAGAAATGGAACAACTACTTGGAAGAACTTAGAAAAGACTATCCGGAGTACTATAAACTTAGATATGCTTCCATATCCCAGTCGCTTAAAAATATAAAAGATAAAATTCCTGAAGGATCCACTTTAGTGAGGTATCTTTTCATTGATGATCAATTGTATGCTTTTGTGATTAGTAATTCTAAAATTGTATTGACACCTATTTCGAATGATAATTTAAAATTCAAGATTTCGGCTTTAAATTCCAAAATAGAGCAATTAGAATCGTCTTTTCAACTTCAATCAGAGCTGTACAATATACTTTGGCAGCCTATCGCTAAACGTATTAACACTATGCGTGTCATTATCATTCCAGATAAAGAACTTTTTAATCTTAGTTTCGATTTATTGACATCTGAGCAGTGTGAAACATTTAGTGATATGCAAACCAACAGCCTTTTGGCACATCACCAGATCTCGTACAACTACAGTCTATTTTTAATTGACAAAAACAGTCAACCTGTTGGCTATGACTCTAACTTTATTGGGTTCGCACCAGAGTTTAATGAGGCAATGAAAAACAATTACAAAATAGCCATAAAGGATTCGGTAAATATTGATTATACTTATTTAAGATTATTACCTCAACCTTTTGCTAAAGACCTTGCTAAGAGCTATTCGAGATTCTTTAACGGAGATTCATTTTTAAATGAAAATGCTTCAAAACAGATTTTTACAAATAATGCGAAAGAACATAAGATAATACATATTGGCACCCATGCAGAATCAGATAATGTCTCTCCAGAATTTTCGAGATTAATCTTTGCTAAAAATGCTGAAGACGAGAATAACTCATTGTACACTTATGAAATTTACAACCAGAACCTGGCATCCAACCTGGCCATACTTACGGCTTGCGAAACAGGAAAACCTACATTTCAGCCTGGAGAAGGTATGATTTCCTTAGCACATGCATTTAATTATGCTGGTAGCGAAAGTATTTTAACAAGCCTCTGGAAAATTGACGAACAGTCAAGTGTCAAAATTATTGAAAATTTTTATGGGTATTTAAAAACGGGATTATCTAAAGATGAAGCCTTACAAAAAGCCAAACTAGACTATTTGTCAATTGCTGAAGGTAGAACTCTTAGTCCTGAATATTGGGCTGGTTTGGTATTGATTGGTGATACTAGCCCAATTGGTTTTCAGCCTTCAAATTTATGGTGGATCTGGTCATTACTCGTGTTCATAGTTGCTTTGGCGCTATTCTTTTTTGCAAAGAACAAAATAGCTTCTAAAAGAAGGTTGAAATAAGCAAAATGACTTATTTAAGAGCGCGGTTTTTCTATGCCGCGGTCGTACATTACAATGCTTCCTGCAACTGAAACATTTAGGCTCAACTGCGACTTAAACTTAACTAAAAAATGACTTTTCTCAATTGCCTGATTAGACAATCCATGGTCTTCAGCACCTAATAAATACACACATCGTCTCGGATGATGAAAGGTTTCCAAATCTTCTGCCTCATTAGTCAATTCAATTCCAACCAACCTTGCACCTTTAGGAAGGTTATCAAAGAAGTCCTCAAACGTATCGTAATGAAAATATGGCATCGATTTTACGGCATTATGTGTATCACAAGCCTGTTTCGCATATCGATTGCCTATTGTAAAAATAAAACTCGCACCCATATTCTGTGCAGAACGCCAAAGTACACCTAGATTTTCTGGGGTTTTACCATTTTGTATTCCAATTCCGAAAAATTCATTAGTAAGGTTATCATTCATATTGAAGGATTATTAGAGCTTCCAAATAAGTGGAAGTACAAAGTAAACAATTAGTGTAACGAGCACTATGGAAATAATATTCATCCAAATTCCTTTTTTTACCATATCTTCAATTTTCAAATAACCAGAACCAAATACCACAGCATTAGGTGGTGTTGCTACAGGTAGCATAAATGCACATGAGGCTGCCAAAGTTGCACTAACCAATAAGATGTAAGGGTGCACATCTATTATTGCCGCCAACGACACTAAAACAGGTAACAACATAGCCGTTGTAGCCATATTTGAAGTCACCTCTGTTAAAAAATTTACCGAAGCTACTAATACCAATAATAATATTATTAGCGATACACCTGCCAAAGCTGTTAAGTGGTTACCAATCCAAATGGCCAAACCAGTAATTTCAAACCCAGAAGCTAGAGCCATGCCACCACCAAAAAGCAATAAAATTCCCCATGGAAGCTTGATGGTGTCCTCCCATGCCATTAAAGCTGAACCTTTCTTACTAGAAGGCACCAAGAACAAAATAACTGACGCTATAATTGCTATTATGGTATCATCTATAGCTGGTAGCCATTTTGATAATATAAACGAACGAGAGATCCAAGCGATGGCAGTTATGATAAAAATAACCAATATGATTTTTTCTTCAGAAGATATCTTCCCAAGTGCATTTAATTGTTTGTTGATTTCCTCCTTTCCGCCCGGAAATTCTTTTTGCTTAAACTTAAACGCAACCTTAGTTAAATACAACCAGCACACAACTAACAAGATAATACTGATAGGAAAACCGAATACAAACCATTGCGAAAATGTTATCTCGGTATCGTAGGTGTGCTCTACAACACCAGCCAAGACCAAATTTGGAGGTGTTCCAATAAGTGTCGCCATTCCTCCAATGGAAGCACTATAAGCAATGGCCAGCATAAGGGCTTTTCCAAAAATGAGATTCTCATTCTCAACGGTCTTAGGGTTATCCTTAAGCTGTAGCACAATTGCCACTCCCACTGGTAAAATCATAACAGCAGTAGCTGTATTGGATATCCACATGGACAACACTGCTGTTGCTATCATAAAGCCCAGAATAATCTTACTGACATTTGTCCCAACTATTTTAATAATGTTTAATGCGATGCGCTTGTGCAAATTCCATTTCTCAATGGCAATTGCGATAATAAATCCGCCCAAAAACAAAAAAATGTATTTATGTCCATAGGAAGCTGTGGTTTCCCCAATTGTAAGACCTCCTGATAACGGAAACAAAATTATAGGCAACAACGCAGTAACAACAATTGAAATCGCTTCCGTAATCCACCAAACCGCTATCCAAACAGTAGAAGCTAGGACCGCATTAGCTTCATCGTTTAAGCCCTTAAATTGAATAAAAAATTTTATTAGTATAAATAAAAATGGCCCTAAAATGAGACCTACTTTTCTTTTTGAAAAACTCATAGGTTCTATTATAAAATGACGATTTTCTTTCTCATAAAAATCGCAGGTCTAAATTTAACCTAAATTATGACAAAATGTAAGTTGATTTTAGAATGGCATTTTTTTTGTAAAAATCCATATGTATTGTGTAACTTAAAATTGTATAAAAATGAAAAAAGTAATGCTCTTTTTGTTTGTAGCAATTTTGGCTACAAGCTGTAACGCACAGAATTCAGACACCTCAAAAGATAAGATTGCCAAGTCTGAAACACCTCAAGATTCTATTACGAAACCTAAAGGTAGTTGGAAAGTTAATAAAGAAGTCGATGAAAACGGAAATGTTATCCGTTACGACTCTATTTACTCATGGTCATCTTCTGACCAAATGAAAGGTTTTGATAATGACAGCATCTTTAAAAAAATGCAATCCATGATGCAAAAGCGTTTCTCAATGTTTCAACATCACAATGGCACTGGTTTTGTTGAACATGACTCTATAATGAAACACTTCTTTTCGGAAGATTTCTTTAAAAATGACTTATTTCCTGGTGGCTTTAATTCAAATTTTCCAAGTATGGACGATATGATGAAACGTATGGAGGCCATGAGGCAACAGTTCTTTAAAGACAATAACTATATAATTCCACCTGAAGAGCAAGTAAAAAAAGAAAAGAAAACAGAAAACCTTGAAAAGAAACGGGTTTAGTGATTGAAAAACAAAAGCCTCTTGATAAGTCAAGAGGCTTTCTTTGTAGCGGGAACTGGACTCGAACCAGTGACCTTCGGGTTATGAGCCCGACGAGCTACCTACTGCTCTATCCCGCGATATTGGACTGCAAATATACAATGCTTTTTAATTCTAACAAGGATTAAAACAAAAAAATAACGCTCAACTATATTAAATTGAGCGTTACTAACAATATATGTAATTAAAACTAAATTCTATTAATCGTCATCGTCTTCAGAATCTAATGTAGCCAAAGCACCCTTGGTATTAGACTCATCTAAATCAAAATCCACGATATTAGGTAGTTGATCCTTTAGCGTAGCATAATTCCCCTTAAAACCATTATTACTTAATAATAAAGTCTTAAGATTAGACAATTGTGCCAACTCACCTGGTAAATTGCCATAAAATGCATTATTTGACAGTACCAATTCCTCTAATTGGCTTAAATCTCCTATTGAACTTGGGATTGTCCCTAGTAAATTATTATCAAAAAGGCTTAATACTTTTAATGATTTAAGATTGGAAATACTAGACGGCAGTTTACCCATTAATTGGTTACTGCTTAAGATTAAACTTTCAAGCTTTATTAAATTTCCAATAGACGAAGGAATCTCACCGTTAAAATTGTTATTATACAATTCCAAGATTCTCAGATTCGTCATATTACCAATATCCGAAGGCAACGTTCCGCTAAAATTGTTTGAAAAAAGTTTTAGCTCTTCTAGGTTAGACATCTCGGTCAATACTTTAGGCAAATCTCCTTCTAACTTGTTGAATGAAAGGTTTAATACTCTTAAAAATTTTAAATTGGAAATATCATTAGGTAATTTACCATGAAGCTTGTTGAAGCTTAAATCGATAGCCACAACTTTGTCGTTCTCAATAGATATACCATACCAATCGGAAACTGGTTGATCAATATCCCAAGTTGTATTCCATGAGCTACCATTAGTGGCATTATAAAGCGCTAGGAGCGCGTCTTTTTCGCTTTGGGATACGTCGGCAAATGTAAATGCAGAAAGCAAGCAACATAGTAGTGTTAGTTTTATAGTTTTCATAATAGCAGATTTTAGTGGAGGGGCACATAAACTATTCGAATATAGTCGCTAAACGCTTAAAGTACAAATTTTTTCGACGAACAACATAGTTTAAAAATACAATATTCTGATTATCATATATTTATGTTTTTCTACTGTTCTATGCTCTTTGCCTGAAAACTCGTGATTTCTTGGTTTGTAACAGTAACGGAAAGTTGTATAGGATTGCAACAAATTTCACAATCCTCAATATAATTTTGGTGTTGTTGGGAGGTGTCTATGAGCATTGAGATTTGCTCCCAACAATATGGACATTGAAAGAAATGCTCTTTCATAACAATTTATAATTGAATATTTAGCAATTCCCCACTTATTTGAAGCACGGTTAGTTCGGCTAATTTAGCATCATATTTGGCTTGATTTCGAGTGAGTTCTGCATTAAGTAAGTTGAGTTGTGCTTGCCTAAACTCAATAGAGGTAACTTGCCCTAACTTGAACTTTTCCTGTGTCCGCTCAAAATTATTCTCTGAGGTTTTTATATTTTCTTCCTGAACGCGATAAATTACCAGTTTATTTTGGTAATCGTCCCAAGCATTGTTAAAATTCCGTTCAATATCTAAAATCAGTTGTTCTTGCTGAAGCTTTTGATTTTCCAACAAAATCTTTGCGTTTTTAACCTGTGTTATAGTGCTACCTCCATCAAAAAGATTCCATGTTAAATTTAATCCAGCAGAAACTCCCGTACTTGTATTCTGAAGTGTAAAAGCTAATGGACTATTGTTATTGGATTCATTCCAGCCATAAGAACCCACAAGACCAACAGTTGGCAAAAATTGCGCTTTACTTGTTTTAATATCAAATTGGTTAATGTTTATATTGCTCTGGGTTTGTAAAAGTGTAACGTTATTGGCTTTCATCTTTTCAAGAAGAGTTTCCTTATCTAATTGAAGCAGAAAATTAAGATCGGTATTTACCTTAAAATCTTCAGCATATGCATTGCCCATTACCACATTTAGGTCGCGCTTGGTGTTTCTTAATTGTTGCCGTATGTTTATTAAGTTAATGCTGTCGTTGTTAATATCCACTTCGGCATTGAGGACTTCTAGTCTAGTATTCTGCCCATAATCAAACTGATAGCCCGCTCTTGTTAATCTTTCTTTTGAAATCTCGAGGGTTTGCTCTAAAGCATCTGTATTTTCACTAAGCTGTGCTATAGAATAATATATGGTAAACATCTGTAGCATAGTAGTCTCAATGGTTTCTCGTGCTTCCAATTCCGATAGTTGATATTGTTCTTTTAAGCGTCTGTAGTTATAGAGCCTTCCCAATCCATCAAAGAGTGTGTAATTGAGATTTATTGATGCGTTATAACGTCGTGTTTCTGCACCTTCTGCAACTCTTGTATCTCCATTAGCCAGCTGACCTTCTGTGTTTTGCACATCTATTGATGCACCTGCATTTCCTGTAAGCGTTGGTAAGTAACCAGAGTTTAACACACCTTGGTTATTATCTGCTATTTCAACAGTGTTTGTTGCTATTTTAATACCATAGTTGTGTTCTAAAGTTAATTTAACTGCTTCGTCTGTAGATAGTATCTGTTGGGCGCTACCTATAGCTCCTAAAAACCCTACTAAACAAGTCAAATAAACTCTAATGCCCATTATCTCCATTTTTTTCCTTTATAGCACGTTCTACTTCCTCTTTTGAAATGTCGTCTCCCGTAACAAGCCACTTACTACGTGTTTTAAAACTATTGGCCGTTGAGAGCATCAATGGTAAAATCACCAAAGTTAAAATGGTGGCTATGCCTATACCATAGGCAATGGAAATTGCCATTGGCTTTAGGAATTGTGCCTGCCTACTCTTCTCTAACAACAAAGGAGCAATCCCAGCAATAGTTGTCAACGATGTTAAGAATATAGCTCTAAACCTTGTTCTACCTGCTTCGTACAGAGCTTCGTCAAATTTCATACCTGATTTTAAAAATGAATTGAATTTACTTATCAATACCAACCCGTCGTTAACCATAATCCCAATCAAAGCAATAATACCCAATGCAGAAAGGATGTTTATTGGAAAATCATGAAACCAATGTCCCCAAGCCACAGCAATAAAACTGAATGGTATCAAGAGAATCAACATTAGCGGTTGACTATAACTTCTAAACGTAAATGCGATTACCACATAGATTAAAAAGATAACTATTGGGACTACTCGCCAAGCTGATTTTTCTAATTTATTTTTTTCACGATTCTGTCCTTCATATGAAACAGAGACGGTTGGATATTTTGAGAGTATCTGTGGCATTGTAGTTTCTCTAATATCATTCAAAATTTCGACCGTACTTCCATTTGGATCCTTTAGATCTGCGTTCACCTGAATTTCACGCTGGCCGTTTAAATGACTTATACTTTCATCTCCTCTTTTGATCTCGTAGGTAGCAATTTCACCAAAAGGCACACGCTGACCCAATGGAGACACAATTCGCATATCATCCAAATCGTTAATTGAAGCTCTATTCTCTCTATCGTAACGTACCCAAACCCTAATTTCGTCTTGGCCTCGCTGAAAACGTTGCGCCTGCAAACCAAAGAAACCAGCTCTCACTTGGCTCATTACTTCTCTTAAATTAAGGCCTAAAGAATATGCGGTTTCATTCAACTGAATATTTATTTCCTTTATACCTTCAGGATCTGTGTCGGTAACATCAGCTAATAGTGAGTTTTTTTCCAAAACCTCTCTTAACTCAGTTTTTGCCAATTTTAATTCTTCGGTATTGTTTCCCAAAAGAGAAACTGAAATTGGCGAACCACCAAAATTTCCTCCAGATCCAAATGTTAGTCGCTCCACTCCATAAACCTCTCCAACTTCATCTCTTATGGCATTTGTAATCTCTGGCGAACCAAAATCGCGTTCCTCACCTGGTAAAAGATTAACATTGATGCTAGCCTTATTGTTTCCAGGTCCAACACGTTTTATTATGTTTTCTACCACTTGCTTGTTGCCGGTTTGCTTTTTAGTAAACTGTTCGTTTACCCTCCACGCAGCATCCTCAACCAAAGTAATTATAGAATCTGTTATTTTTGGGTTTGTACCTTCTGGCATCAATAAGTCAATACTTACCCTATCACTCGCTATACTTGGAAAAAAAGAGGTACGGATAATGCCTCCTTGGTTGGCGCCGACTGTTAAGATCATCATTGCCAGAAGAATAGCAAAGGTTATAAATCGCTGATTTAAAGCAAACCTTAGAACAGGACTATAGATATTATCACGACAATACACCATGAATTTATCACCATATTCATTGATTTTTCTCAGCTTTAAAAATGCCTTTGCCAATCCTGTTTTTTCTTCTTTTTCTTCTTCAGTCATCTTTACCAATGCTTTGGAATGTGCAATATGTGCTGGCAAAATTATAAGTGCTTCAACCAAGGATACCACTAAAGTTAAAATCACTATTACTGAAACTTCGCTAAAAAAATCACCGATTCTACCTTCTAAAAATAAAAAAGTTGAAAAGGCCAATACTGTTGTGGTTATTGCTGATAAAATAGCTGGCATTACTTCCATTGTACCATCTATTGCAGCTTGTATTCTAGGTTTACCTTGCTCGTAATGCTGGTAAATATTCTCGGCAATTACAATACCATCATCTACCAGAATACCGATGACGATAATCATTCCGAAAAGTGACAAAACGTTAATAGTAACTCCAAATTGAGCGGCAAAAACAAACATTCCTAAAAAGGCTACTGGCAATCCAAAAGCTACCCAAAATGCCAATCTCGTATTTAGAAAGAGTGACAAGAACAAGAGCACCAACAAGATTCCAACAGCTCCATTTTCTAAAAGCAGTTGTGTTCTTTGGTTCAATCTTATAGACGAATCGCTTACGACATCTATCTTTACCCCTGAATATTTTTGGTTGAACTCTTCAATATACTCGTTAACTTTATCTGCAGTAGAGATAAGGTCTTCACTGTTAGTGTTTGTAATTTCAACGTTAACAGCTACATTACCATTAAAATATGAGGCATTCGGTGTTTCTGAAAATCGATCCCTAACTGCTGCCACATCTTGAAGTCTTACTATTGTTCCATCATCCATAGCCCTCACAGGAAGATTATGAAGTTCGTCTCCGTAATACGATCGATTATTAGCTCTTATTAGGTAATCCTCAGCATCAGTTTTGATGTTTCCGCCCGTAGTTAAGATATTTGCTTGTGATACGGCATTGGCAACTTCGGCAAACGTAAGATTATAAGCGCGTAAATCATTTTCCCTTACTGCGATTTCTATTTCCTCTTCAGGATAACCAGAAACACTGATTTGAGAAATACCTTCCATGGCACGAAGGTCGTTTTCTACCTGACGACCGATTTGCTTAAGGGAAGTCAACTCAATATCATCTCCACTGATGGCAAAATCTATAGTTTGACGTATGCGTTCTTGCTTTGCAACCACTAAAGGTTCCATACCTGTCGGAAAATTAGGAACGCGATCAACGGCATTTTTTACTTCTGCTAGCATGTCATCGATATCTTCATCACTTTCAATCTCAACGGTAATGCTTCCACCGTTTTCGCGAGAAGTTGATGTCACACGCTCAACACCTATCAAACCTTTTAAATTATCCTCTATTTTAAGCACTACACCTTCTTCAATTTCTTGTGGTGCAGCGCCAGGGTAGGCAATATTTATTGAAATAATCTCAGCTTCCTGCAACGGAAAAAAGGAAGACTGTAAACGGAACATCCCTAGTACCCCAAAAATTAAAAAGGCAATGATGATAACATTTACAGCTACATCGTACTTAATAAAGTATGCAATGACCTTTCTCATTCGGCAACTTGTTTTTCATCAGAAGGGTTGGTTTCCTTATTCACTTTTACCAACATGCCAGCATAAGAACCAGGTACGGATTTTGAGAGAATTACGGTATTGTCTGGTACACCTTTAACCACGACTTCCTTTGGTGAAAAATAAACAGGTTCAACTTCAATAACATCTAAAATTGAATCTTTTATGATGTAAATTTCTGATTGGTCCACCAACAATTTTCTCGAAATCTTAATGGCATCGTCTATTTCCTTAGCGTCTAACTGTGCTTCCAAATACATACCCTCTTTTAAATCCTTGCCTTTAACTTCAACAAAAACCGTAACGGTTTGTGTGGTTTGGTCAATTCTGCCATTAATTCTTGAGACTGTCCCTGTATAGCTGTCTTGTTTATCGAGTGTATTTAAGGTAACTTTCTCACCTATTTGTAATAAATCACTAAAGGTTTTTCCGATGGATAATTGCAATTCGTAAACCGATGTATCTATAAACTCACCCAATTTTTGACCTTGCCTTACAAGAGTTCCTTTTGTTACGAGAGCTTCAGTTAATATACCATCGTATGGTGCATAGATTCTATATTTTGACAAGCGTTGCTCTAAATTTTTTACATTGTAATATGCCGAATTTACTCCACGTCCAGTAATAAAATAATTGACATTTTCATTTTGGGATTTTGGTAATGGAGCGATGCTTTTTTCAATATCGAATTCTCGAAGATATTTTTCCCAAGTAGGAAATGCATCAGGGTAATCCAATCTTAAATCTGGCATTAAGGAGGTAATAAGATTATAAAGCTCGCTTTTGGCAGACTGTACCGAAGCATAATATTCACTTGAGTTGAGCCCTATGAGCAACTGTCCCTTTCTGTAAGGCTGACCTGTCTTAAAGTCATGAGAGCTGCTTTGAAAAACACCTTGTACTTCTGAAAACAGTTCGAATCTGTTTTTTGCAATAAGGTTTCCGTTGGCAGGTATTGTGATAGGTACCGTAGAATTTTTTACCGTATCGGCAAAAACTGTTTTTACGACTTTTTCAACTTTTGGTTTTGGTTTAGTATTGCTCTCTATAATAAAATAAGCGCCAACTATTGCCGCTATTATTATTACCAAGCCTATGACAAAGAGTAAAAATTTTCTCATTGCATTCTAAAATGTTAGTTAGTGTTTAGAGCGGTACTATTGACCGCAATGTGATAGTTGAACACAAAAGTATAGAATTGCTAGTCGTAAGCAGTTAAAAAAAACTTAAAAGCAAATGTAGATTATGATAGTTCTTCTAGTTGAAATTGAACGGTTTCCCATTCTTCCATTAATTCTTCTAAATTTTCTTTTTTTGATTGATAGGCATCGAAGAATTTTGGATCTGATGCTGTTTCGTCATAGTTGGTTGCCAAAGCCACATCGTCATTTTTTATATCCTTTTCTAACTGATTGATTTTAGCTTCAATATTGCTGAGTTTGTTGTTGAGCGATTTTAATTTTTTCTGGTCTTCGTAGCTTTGTTTATTACTTTCCTTAGGTTTGCTTGCAACAACAGTTCGCTTTTCGGCTTCTCTCAAGTTCTCTAGGTTTCGCTGTTCTAGGTAGAAGTCTATGTCTCCTAGATATTCTTTGATATTTTGGTCTTTAAACTCGTAAATGGTGTTTGCTAAACCTTGAAGAAAATCCCTGTCGTGAGATACCAAAATTAAAGTACCTTCAAACTTTTTTAAGGCTTCCTTGAGCACATTTTTAGATTTTATATCCAAGTGGTTTGTTGGCTCATCCATAATAAGGACATTCAATGGCTGTAGCAACAATTTTGCCAATGCCAATCTATTTCTTTCACCACCAGACAAAACCTTAACATACTTTTCGACCTCATCACCTCTAAACAGAAATGAACCCAAAACATCACGAACCTTACTTCTATTAGTTTCGTTAGCGGCATCAATCATGGTATCTAAAACCGTTTTGTTCCCATCTAAATATTCAGCTTGGTTCTGTGCGAAATAACCAATTTGAACGTTGTGTCCGAGTTCTAAATTTCCTTTGTGCTCTATCTCACCGACTATAATTTTTGCCAATGTAGATTTTCCCTGCCCATTTTGCCCAACAAAAGCTGTTTTTGTATCTCTATCGATGGTGAGGTTTACATTTTTAAGCACTTGTAAATCACCATAATTTTTTGAAACATTCTCAACCTTAACAACAACTTTTCCTGGCGTTATAGACACTGGGAAGTTGAGCGACATTACACTGTTATCATCTTCATCAACTTCAATCCTATCCATACGATCCAGTTTCTTTATGAGCGATTGTGCCATAGTTGCCTTACTGGCCTTTGCCCTAAATTTCTCAATCAATTTTTCGGTCTGTTGAATCTGTTTTTCCTGATTTTTTTGAGCTGCCAATTGCTGTACTTTCATTTCTTTACGCAGCTCCAAAAACTTAGTATAGGATTTATTGTAATCATAAATGCGCCCAAGAGAGATTTCAATAGTTCTATTGGTGACATTGTCCAAGAACATTTTATCATGGGAAACGATTACTACAGCTCCACTATAATTAATCAGAAAATCCTCTAACCAGATAATAGATTCGATATCTAAGTGGTTGGTAGGCTCATCCAACAGCAATAGATCATTATTTTGAAGCAATAGCTTTGCCAGCTCTATTCGCATACGCCAACCACCTGAAAAGGTATCTGTCAGTTTATTGAAATCTTCGCGCTTAAAACCAAGTCCCTGAAGAATTTTTTCAGTTTCCCCTTGATAATTGTAACCGCCAAGAATTTCATATTTATGCTGAATTTCGTTTAAATCAATCATCAATTGATTATACGAATCACTTTCGTAATCCGTGCGTTCTGCCAACTGTGTATTAATCTCTTCAAGCTTGGCTTCGCATTGTTTAATCTCGTTAAAAGCTTCGTAAGATTCTTCCAGTACTGTTTTACCAAAGTCAAAATCTATATCCTGTTTTAGAAATCCTATTTTTAGATCCTTATCAGCAGCAATCTGTCCTGTATCGGCGTCTTGCTCTTTAGCCAATATTCTTAGTAAAGTCGATTTACCTGCACCGTTTTTACCAATAAGACCTACACGATCACCATTACCAAGCTTAAAGGTAATATCCTCAAAAAGATACTCTCCTTGAAACGAAATTGACAAATTATGGATGTTCAGCATAGTGTTTTTGAATAATACAATTGAGATAAAGTTACAATTGTTACATTATAAAATCTGTAAAGACTTAACTTTGTATTGCTATTAAAAAAGGCAAAAATAAAGGTTTTAAGTTATGATTAGAAAAGGAATGAAACTTTATAGTATTCTTTTTGGTGCTTGCCCAAAATGCCATCTAGAATCCATGTATACTGTAAAAAATCCTTATGTGCTTTCCGACACGCTTAAAATCAATGAGCAATGCTCGCATTGCAAAACCAAATACAGAATGGAACCCTCTTTCTTCTACGGTTCTATGTATGTAAGTTATGCTGTAAGTGTCGCTTTTGCTGTTGCTGCTTTTATCGTAAGCTATGTTATTTTTGAATCTTCTCTTACATGGGCATTTATATCCATAATACTGACTCTAATTGTCTTTATGCCAATAATTATGCGTTTATCTAGAAATATTTGGATTAATCTCTTTATGAGCTATGATAAGGAATTAGCACAAAAAGCTGCAAACTCTGCACTCCAAACTTAAAATCTGTCAATATTTATTTCAGCATTTAATGGTTTATTATTTTCGATAAAATCATAAAGCTCCTTGGCTGCGTAAGGAGCAATCATAACACCTCTTGTTCCTAAGCCATTTAAGATATATAAATTGTGATTTTCCGGATGTTTACCAACTAGAGGTCTTCTGTCCTTTACTGTTGGCCGGATTCCTGCTACATGATTTACGACCTCGAAATCGCACTTTAAAAACACTTTTAATTTAGCAATCAGTTCTTGTTTACCCTCTTCTGTTGGAAGATTGCTTTTATCTGTCCAGTTGTAAGTAGCACCAACTGTATATAAATCACCACCTAAAGGAATTACAAATACTGAAGATTTTAGACCATAATCAATTTTTAATTCTGGAGCCTTTATGGTCATCACTTCCCCTTTGGTTCCGTTTAAAGGTAAATAATTGAAATATGGGTTTTGTTTTAAACCAAAGCCTTCGGCAAAAACGATGTGGTTTGCTTTAAGGTTTTTATATTTAAGAAAATCTGATTTAACTTCTAGCTGATGGTGTGAGAATTTAGTTTCTTGTAATTGGTGATTTTCTTTTAAAAGATCTTTATAACTGTCAATTAGCACATTGGTATTTATACGCCCTGCATGTAATACTTCTCCGAATCCAAAAGGTGCGTCAATCGCGCTATTGGTGTTTTTTAATAAGTTTGTTGAAAGGTAAGGCTCTAACTGAGGTTTGTCTGAAGCATTAAACCAAAGGTTTTGTTCTTCTATGGAAGCAAAACGTCTTAAAAGTTGAAGTTTGTAATCTATTTTTATGTTTAAATCTGATTCAATCTTTTTATAGAGTGGTAAAGCGACTTCCAATTGTTCCCTTGCTTTCCAAACTTCTGAAAAGCGTTTTAGGATAACTGGGTTATATAATCCTGAAGCAACTATTGAAGATTGTTGCGATTCATCGTTAAACACATTGAATGACTTATTATTGGCTCTTAACTGTTCACAAAATGCGATACTTGCCAATCCACAGCCAACGATGATGTAATCCACTTGTTTCATTTAGCAAAAATAATATAAGCTTCGACAGGCTCAGCATGACATGTGGTTTTAATTCAATAAAAAAACGCCCACTAAAAAGGTGAGCGTTTATATTCTTAATGTGGGAGTTAATTAGTAACTCCACATGTCTTGTTCAAAATCACGGATTTTATCCTTAATACGTTCTGATTCTAAAAGTTGCATCAGTGCATTTTCGGCAATGTACTCCTTAACTTCTCTATCACCATACACATTCTCCTCCTTATAGATTAGACCGTGAAAACGACGGCTGTTCAATAAGTGGTCGAAAGATATTGGAGTAGAGCTATTATTGTCGTTAAAGGCTTTTGCATCGTGCAAAATATCTCTTATTTCTGGATAGAATATCCAAAACATAGGAATTGGCTCACTGTTAGCAGAATCGTCTTCATCGATGAAGTTAACATCTGGTGCCGCTGGAGCGATACCTAGAATACGATACTTTAATTCGCCTTGTCGTTTATCGAAATACCATAAACCCTTGATTAAGAATGAATTAATATCAGCAGGACCAATTTCTCTACGAATAACATATTCTTCTGGTAATTCATCCTCACCAACTCCATTTTGGTTCATGTACTCAATACCGGCATCAGTAATTCTAGTCATCGAAAGTGATGCTTCCAAATCTTCAAGTGTACGCTCTTCTGTAAAATAAGAATCAGCATATACTTTTGGAATCATACCACTCTCCATGTTTTCAGTTAAAACCTGATATAGAGATTTACGATCATCCCCTAGATTTCCGTCAACTGGAAAGTATAATGGGAAATTTACGCGTTCATCTAAAACAACTTTCTCCCAAATCATCTTAGAAAATAAGATGTCTCTGTCCCCAACGTAACCATATTCTAAAGGTTTATCGTTGTCTAGAAGTAATTGTGCTTCTGTCTTCATACCAATTTCCTCTGGAATTTTGGCATTTAAGATGTTAGCTTGTGCAAACATTAGATTGGTTGCAAACAAAGCTAAACCTGTATATAAAAAGCCTTTAAATTTCATCTTATCTTTAAATTTTAATTTGGGTTTTTATTTATTATCCTAACGTATCCTGTTACTATAAATTGTTCTAATTCGTAATTTCAACAACTACAGGAGATACATTTTTAAGCCTGTAACTTGCATTACCGCTAATTCTCGCTTTGATATCGAAAATTGTAATGTTGTCACCTCTACGTGCTCTTCCAATGGCTGATCTCGCCTGAGAATTCATTTTAGTACCACTAACGTTAACCGTTGGTTGACCTGGAACTTTTATCTTAAAGGATGTAGTTTCAATCGGTAAGTCAAAAACAAAATCTTCTAATTTTGCTCCTACTGTACCAACTTCAACATTACGCTTTGGTAATTTTACAACACCTGATTGCCCTGAAATAGTACCAGTTGGCGCAGGTATATCCTTGATTCTAAATGTTTTGCTGTCAGAAGCTCTTGATCCATCGTCGAGAGTAGCTGTAACGTTTATAGTCATTTCCGTACCTGTACCAGCATTTACCACATATTTTCCTTGACCTCCAACTTTTGATAAACCTGGTCCACTAGCACTTACCTTGTTGTCTGGTACACCAGCAAATGAAATTGTCATCGGGTTAGCAACACCACGATACACAACATTCATTTTGTCAGCAGATATTGTTGCAGAGTTTGGTCTTGGTACTACAACGTAGTTTGCATCAATGATTGGAATTTCTAACTCCTTACCATTCTCTAAAAATGTAAATTTACCTTCTATCGTATGTTCACCAATATCTCCAACATTAAAATCCAAACGAGCAGCTCCAGTAGAATCAATTGCATTTTCTAAATCAATTTCTTGACCTTGAACCTCTAATTTAACTGGAGGCACATTTGCATATTTTCCAATAACTACTCGTCCTTGAAATTTTTCGCCCGCAAAAAACGCAGACTTATCAGCCAATACAATAGCTTTATACTTATTAAGAGATACAGCTATATCTGTTGCGTTACCTAAAAACAGATTAATAAGGTTTGCTTCGGTAACCTTGACATCATTCTGCATAGCTGTCATTTTTGTATAAGATGCAATTGCAGGGAAACCTTGAAAATGGTAATTTAACCAATCAATTTTTTTTCCATCTTTATTTTCAACTTTAGACAAATCAAATCTTTTATCAAAACTCTCTACAGCCTTCTTGTATTTAACATCAGTTCCTAAAATTTTCTTTATATCATCTTTGTATTTTTGAATTCTTGCTATTACTTCATCACCTTTTTTTGTATATCGATCACCAGTAAACCAAGCTTCATCTAATAAGTCAGTTTTATCCATTTGCTCGAATGGTAATTGACCTTTTTCATCCGTCTTATAGTTCCCTTCTCTTAATAAATCAGCTTTCAAAGATTCTATGTATCTGTAAAATTCATCCGAAACTATACTTACCTGTTTCGCTTTGTTCGCTGGAACTGCGAACTCTTCAGGTTTCTCTTCTCCTTTAGTAATCAAATCGGCTAATAATGCTTCATTTCTCTCTGAAGTTAACTCGTTAGCGTCTTCAAACTTAGCTTCCATCAATCCGAAAGCGGATAGTACTTCCTTAGACATATTCATTGCCATCATAGCAATAAATACCAAGTACATTAAGTTAATCATTTTCTGCCTTGCAGATAATTTTCCTCCTGCCATTGTAATTAGTTTTTAAATGTTAATTAATTAAATTGATTATACTAAAAACTAATTAGTTTTTGTTCATTGCAGAAAGCATTCCACCATATACACCATTTAAAGATGATAGGTTAGACGCCAAAGATTGCATTTGCTCTTTTAACTTTGTTGCGTTTTCAACTGCTTCTTCATTGATTGCTGCTTGGCGGTTAGCACTTTCCATCTGTACTTTGTAAAGACTGTTTAAAGACTCCATCTGTGCCGCAGCTAATGATAATTCTTCGCTGTATTTCTTTTGAGCTGTCATAGAATCTACCGTTGGGCTAATGCTCTTGGCAGCACCTTCAAAATTCTTGATGCTATTACCAAGGCTTGCCATAAGCTCACCATCTATTTTAGCTTCTTTTAATAAATTGTCTAATTTTTTTGACAATAAGCCTTCAGCATCTTTTGGCTCTTCTTTTTTCTTTTTTCCTAGGGTCTGTCCGCCTGCTAATTCAGGATAAACTAAAGACCAATCTAAATCAGCTTGTTGTTTTTCAAAAGCTGAGTATGTAAATACCAAAGCTTCAACAATCATACCTATGGTTAAGATTTCTGAACCATAAGGCCAGTGTTGTATCTTAAATAATGCACCTACGATTACGATTGCTGCTCCTAATCCGTAGATCATGTTTGTTAAAGTCATTTTACCTTTCTGTGCCATAATTTGTTTAGTTTAAGTTTTAAGTTAATGGATATATAACTTAAGTAGGTTAATTTTAATTTGGGTTGTTATTTTATTTATTAATTAGTTGCTGCGTTCTTAGTCACTTCAGTTCCCATATAGTCCTGAACCGTTCTAAAACCAATATAACTTCTTGCAGAATCTGCATACTCATAATCCCTAGAACTTACTTGTAGGAAGTAAGCAACATCTTTCCATGAGCCACCTCTAACGACTTTGCGTGAGTTATTTGGATCATTTACATTAGGGTTTATAGTTGACGAAAATTCATAAGATGCAGGGTCGTAAGAACCATGTACCCATTCTGAAACATTACCTGCCATATTATAAAGGTTAAAATCATTAGGGTCGTAAGCATCTGCTTCTACGGTATATAACGCTTGGTCAGCTGCGTAGTCACCACGCAATGGTTTAAAGTTGGCCATAAAGCAACCTCTATCATTTTTAGTATAAGGTCCTCCCCAAGGATAAGAAGCTCCTTGAAGTCCACCACGAGCTGCATACTCCCATTCTGCCTCAGAAGGTAATCTATAAGAGTTTACAGGTTGCTTACCTTTACTTTTTTGGTAACCATTGTGTTTTAATGTTCTCCATTGACAAAATGCCTGTGCTTGTTTCCAAGAGACACCTACTACAGGATAATCATCGTAAGCAGAATGCCAGAAGTAATCGTTGTGCATTGGCTCATTATAAGAATAAGCAAAGTCTCTAATCCAAGCTGTGGTGTCTGGATATACCTCAACCTCTTCCTGTTCAATAACTTCAGAACGCTTTAAGCTTCTATCTTTAGCTGCTTTTGCAATATCCATATAAGTATATTGGAACTTAAATTGCTTAACATCCCAAGTACGCTGACCATTGTAAGATTCTTCCAATGGTAAATACATGCCATCCATGACTTCAGCGTATAATTCGTCTGGATAGTCGTCGGTATCAAAAATCAAATCAACATCATGATTGATTTTTCTTTGCTCGTTACCATAAGTATTTAACATATAGCTTTCGTAGGCATTCATATCATCTGGATTTGCATCGAGATAAGCAAATTCACCTATATCTCCATTACCTGGAGTCTTACCTTCTAAATCAGCCATTTCAGCTAATTTTAATCTTAGAATAGAATCACGAACCCATTCTACAAACTGACGATACTCGCTATTTGTAATCTCGGTTTCATCCATATAGAATGCGCGTACCGTAGCTGTTTTGGTAGGAGCATCCTGCACACCAGCAATATCATCATCTGATTTACCCATAATGAAAGCTCCACCAGGTACTAATGTCATACCATAAGGTTTTTCTGGGTGCCATTTTTTACCTTTAACTCCAACTAGTTGACCACGGTCTCCAGAATTACAACTGGCAACCAAAACCAATACAGTGGTTAGTAAAATAAACTTCTTAATATTCATAGTAACTCGAGGTTAAATTAGTCGTCCTTAATTTTAAGGTCGTAAACATATTTATATATTTTCTAAAAAACAACTTTTTTCTATTTTTTTTTGCATTTCGTCCTTAAAAATTGCATTTCGTCGATGTTGTTAATGTTAAATTATCGATTAAATGTATTTTTTAAAAGCTGTTCTTCCTATAAGCCTTATACCACCTTTCTGGTATTTCACCTTGCGTAGCAAGCACATAGTCGGAATGCATGCATGGTAATAACGTATGCTTTTTTAATTTATTATTAACGTCTGGCAAAAAAGGAATCTCTATCCACCAACGTCCCGTTTTTAAACTTTTAAAAAAAATAAGTTCATCATCTTCAACCAATACATTGAACTTTTGATAATGATTTTCATTGCTAAAATTATCATCTTCAACTCGACAATTAACTCCCTCAACAAAATACCATATCATTTGGGCAATTAACATTGATGTGGCGCTGTCGTTTTTAGAACCATGATATTCATAAATTCCAAATGAAGACACTTTATTACTTATACCTGCATACCTACTGATGGCACATATCTCCTTTCCCGAAAAACCATTAGGCGAAAATTTTTGCCCATCGCTTACTTCTGATGCTCTTACGGACTTTAAGTCCACCGAAACGATATGTGCATCTCTGAGTAGCGGCTCTACTTTATTTATATCACCAGAAATCTCCCCTAAACGATAAGCTTCAAAATACAACTTTTCTATGAGATCTATCTCTTCTTGGGAGTTAAAATAGGTTTGATAACCAATTGTTGCATAGTTAAATAGGTTGTAAGGTTCTTCTACAATAATCTTACCTACATAGCTATTGTTTTTTATAGGAAGATTGGCATCACCAAGATCAAAATTAGTATCTACATTAACGATATTGACCATCGGTTTTATAGAGTCATAGGCACGATAGTTGGCATAGGTTAAATCTTGACTGCCTCCCAATATTAGAGGTATAATGTTTTTTTCTGCCAAAACTGTAATTGCAGTTCGAATTGCAAAATAGGTGTCCTCTACCGATTCACCTGGTTCAATATCACCCAAATCTGCAATAGTAGTATGCCAATTTCCGGGAAAAAGTGTGTAAAGTGTTTTTCTGATGGAATCGAAATTGATTTCCGCACCCATAAAGTTGACATCATTTCGGTTTTCCTTGACTCCGATTATTGCCAACTGTACACCATCTAAATCTGGAATTCCGTTTTGTCTCGAATGAATTTTGATCTTTTTTCCCAGAGCTTGTTGTGCCAATAGTTCGTTATGAGCTAAAACTGCATCGGAAACAGGCGAGAGAAAATTAAAGTTCATGTTGTATTACTTCTTTTTGGTGGTCGATTTTTTCTTTGAGGTTTTTCTTGTTTTCTTTTTGGGAGCATTTTTCTCTAGTATGGCTTTTGCTTCCTCTAACGTCATATCAGATACATCAACAGTTTTTGCCAGCTCAACTTTTTGCTTGCCTTTTATAACATTGTGCCTTCCCCATCTTGCCTTTTCTACCCTAATACCTTCGTCTTCCCAATCGTGGATAAGCTTATCTTTTTCTTTTTGAATTTTATCTTCGATCAAAGTTACAATGTCTTCTTCAGATAAATTATCCCAATCGTATTTTTTATTCACATTTATAAACATGTTGTTCCATTTTATAAATGGCCCAAAACGCCCTTTTCCTTTTGTAACTTCCAATCCTTTATACTCATATATAGGAGCGTCGGCTTTTTCTTTTTCCTTAATATAGGTAATCGCTTCATCTAGCTCTACACCGAGAGGGTCAACACCCTTAGGAAGGGACACAAACTTTTTTCCATAACGCACGTAAGGACCAAAGCGTCCAATATTAACTTCAACTTCATCATCATTATAGTGTCCTAAAGCTTTAGGGAGCTTAAATAAATCCATGGCTTCTTCAAAGGTGATGGAGTTTAATTGTTGCTCTGGGGAAAGACTAGCGAATTTTGGTTTCTCTTCGTCATCAACAGTACCTATTTGTACCATCGGGCCAAATTTTCCTAAACGAACACTAACCTGTCTGCCCGTTTTTGGGTCTGTTCCCAATATACGTTCACCAGATTCGCGCTCTGCATTTTCTTGTACATCTTCTACCTGTGGATGAAAGTCTTTATAGAAATCCTTCATCATCGCTCTCCAGTCCTCTTTACCTTCTGCAATATCATCAAAGCTCTCCTCTACTTTGGCCGTAAAGTTATAGTCGAGAATGTTTTCAAAATGATTGACCAAGAAATCGGTAACGATCATACCTGTATCGGTTGGCACCAGTTTTCCTTTGTTAGAGCCTACCTTTTCTGATAAGGTATTATCTTTTATAGTACTCCCTTGCAAAACCAATTGCTTGTACTTTCGCACTTCTCCTTCATTAGTTCCTTTTTCTATATAATTTCTATTCTGAATTGTTGAAATCGTCGGTGCGTATGTTGATGGACGACCAATACCCAACTCTTCTAATTGTTTTACCAACGACGCTTCCGTATATCTTGCTGGTGGCCTTGTAAAACGCTGCGTTGCAGTGATATATTTTTTATCGAGCTTCTCGCCCACTTCCAAGTCTGGAAGTATACCTTCTTGCTCGGTATCTTCATCATCGGTTCCTTCTAGATAGACCTTTAAAAATCCATCAAACGTGATGATTTCTCCACTGGCAGTAAATTGCTCGTTGACCTTATTGGATGCATTAACCTGAATTTTTAGGTTTGTTCGTTCTAATTGCGCATCACTCATTTGCGAGGCAATGGCCCTTTTCCAAATTAAATCATATAGTCTTGCTTGGTCCCGCTCCGCACTTACTGTATGGTTTGCAAAATCCGTAGGCCTAATGGCTTCGTGAGCCTCTTGCGCCCCTTTGGATTTTCCTTTATAGTTTCTAGGCTTACTATACTCAGCACCATAAGCCGTAATAATTTCATTTTCTGCTCCTTTCTTAGCTTCATCAGATAAGTTTACACTATCGGTTCTCATATAGGTTATAAGACCAGCTTCGTACAAACGTTGCGCATTACTCATGGTTCTACTTACAGAGAATCCTAATTTTCTTGAAGCTTCTTGTTGTAGAGTTGATGTGGTGAAAGGCGCGGCTGGTGATTTTTTGGCCGGCTTTTTTTGTAAATCTGAGACCTGGTACCAAGCGTCTATGTTCTTATTTAAAAATTTGAGCGCCTCTTCTTCTGAATCAAAATTCTTTGGCAATTTGGCTTTAAAAGATTTGCCTTCTTCAGTTTTGAATTCCGCATCAATTCTGTATGATGCCTGTGGCTCAAAATCCTGTATCTCGCGCTCGCGCTCTACAATCAATCTCACGGAAACGGATTGCACTCTTCCAGCAGAAAGACCGCCTTTTACTTTTCTCCATAATACAGGAGATAATTCGTAACCCACAATTCTATCGAGCACACGTCTTGCCTGTTGAGCATCTACCAAATTGTAATCTATACTACGTGGATTCTCTATGGCTTTATTAATGGCACTTTTTGTAATCTCGTGAAATACAATACGCTTTGTCTTTTCTTTATCTAAACCAAGAGCCTCTGCCAAATGCCAAGCAATGGCCTCTCCTTCCCTATCCTCATCACTTGCCAGCCAAACCGTGTCGGCTTTTTTTGCTAATTCCTTTAATTTTTTTACAACATCCCTTTTATCTCTAGAGACTCTGTATTTAGGTTCAAAATCACCCTCAACATCTACACCCAACTCTTTTGAAGGCAAGTCGGATATGTGCCCAAAACTAGACTCAACTTTATAATCCTTTCCTAAAAATTTCTCTATTGTCTTTGCCTTTGCAGGTGACTCAACTATGACAAGGTTCTTCGACATACATTCTTTTTTTGAGGATACAAATGTATATGAAAATTAAGTTACAATCCTAATTTGGTCTTAAATACCATGCATTTAATCGTTGTTTGATAATCATGGAAAACAAAAAAAGCCTTGCAATACACAAGGCTTAAAATATTTTTTAAATGGTTTTAATTCTAATAAGAATATAAAATTGGCTCAGAAAAGTTCTGAAGGTTTAACATCACTTGATTCTCTCCATCGACTTGCAGCGGAGCTAAATTAAAAGTCCATTCTCTACTAAAAACAGCAAGGCAAGCTTCATTATTGGTTAGAGCAGCTTTTATATTGCGCTGTACGGGAAACGACTCCATCACATCCTCACTGCCGATAAGTTCTAGCTCCCATGTGTCTGCACCGCACCCACTCGTAGAGATTATAATTGACAAACAATCGCCGTGTAATTCCACATTACCAAAACTATAGTGTGCTGATTGTGCATTTTGATAAAGTGTATTGTCCACAACCGTTGTCTCATCGCAATTGGCTATTGGTTGTACACCATCGTCGTCATCGCATTGCATGTTTAAAAACAATACGGCAAAAAGCAACAGGATATTAAATTTTGAAAATTTCATGACTCTTATTTATATATAAGATGGTCAAACCCCTAAAAGGTTGCATTAAAAATCCTAGTTTTCCCCAATTTGAAGGGTTTCATCGTCATCTTCAAACCCAACTACTTCTTTATATATTAAATATGGTGGTAAATAAGAGAACGATGCCGTAACATAAACACCAACAAAGCACATTATAAAGCCAACTATTCCAGCCAAAAGACCCGAAACAATTATAAGACCAAAGGTTAACAACCATTTTTTATTTCCAAGATCAAAACTCAATTTAATTATCTCAGAAACAGATTTATCAGGATTGAAAGCATATACAACAAACATATAAGTTAAAGGCACTATAGCATATATTATTGGCAAGAAACACAATAAGGTTGCAATTAATGTAATACCTATATAAGCTAGTCCAAGTCTAATGGTTTTTCCCAAATAAGGCTTTTTAAAAAAATAGAAGTAGTCTTCTTTACCCATTTGCTCAAGGTCTTTAAGCTTACAGATTCTATAAAATGCACATTTAAGCCCTACTCCAATAACACTAATCCCGAACATTGCAATAAGATAGAGAACGATCAATACCAGCATGGTTAACGGACTTATTTCAGGTTGAGAATAATATGGATCGTATGCACCGTACGCATATGAATTTGTATAGGCCTCAAACAGACCAGTAAAAATCATTGGTATATAGATCAACATCATTAATGGTATTGCCAATACCATATTTAGAAGTAATACTACCAAACCCTGAACCCAGACTTTTTTGAATAGTTCTATGGATTGATTAAAAATTGTTCCGAAATCTAAATCCTTGGCATTTTGAATGCGACGTTGAATTTCTGTAATATTCATTTTTTATTAAGTTGGTTAGCATCTCAAAAGTAAATCTTTTTTTTGGGATTCATTAAAATAATAATCATAGCTGACACTTTGTCACAATCCTTAAAAACTATATCTTTGCATGCTTATTGAAGCCCAAATAAACTTTTGTAGTAATTCCTACATCACGGAAGTAGATACTTAAATAGTTATAGGGATTCAGTACAAGCAAGTTCAGCACAAATGGAAAAGATAATAGACGAAAATAAACAAGGGGAATCCTTAATATTGGACCAAAAGGAAGGTAATAACAAAAAGCTTTTTATTGAGAGCTATGGCTGTCAAATGAATTTTAGCGATAGTGAAATTGTAGCCTCTATATTATCCAATCAAGGATACAATACAACCCAAAACCTTGAGGATGCCGATTTGGTTTTGGTCAACACCTGCTCCATTAGGGATAAGGCAGAGCAAACCGTAAGAAAGCGTTTAAAATACTATGACAAGGTTAAGGTTAAAAACCCTAACATGAAAGTTGGAGTCTTAGGCTGTATGGCAGAACGTTTAAAGACCAAGTTCTTAGAAGAAGAAAAAATTGTTGACTTGGTCGTTGGGCCAGATGCTTATAAAGACTTGCCCAATTTATTGACAGAAGTTGAAGAAGGTAGGGAGGCAATCAATGTTATTCTCTCAAAAGAAGAAACCTATGGTGATGTGTCTCCAGTTAGGCTAAACAGCAACGGTATAAGTGCTTTTGTATCTATTACACGTGGTTGCGATAATATGTGTACGTTTTGCGTAGTGCCTTTTACAAGAGGTAGGGAACGCAGTAGAGACCCTCAAAGTATTATTGAAGAAGTTAATGATCTTTGGTCAAAAGGTTATAAGGAAGTGACACTTTTAGGACAAAATGTCGATAGCTACCTTTGGTATGGAGGTGGCTTGAAGAAAGATTTTGAAAAAGCTTCGGACTTGCAGAAAGCTACAGCTGTGAATTTTGCCAAACTTCTAGAGCTCTGTGCAAAAGCACAACCAAAAATGCGTTTTAGATTCTCTACATCCAACCCTCAGGATATGACGTTGGACGTTATTGAAACCATGGCTGCTTATGAAAACATTTGCAACTACATTCATTTACCAGTACAAAGCGGAAGTGACCGCATATTAAAAGAAATGAACCGTTTGCACACACGCAAAGAATACTTTGAACTTATAGATAATATTCGTCGTATTATACCAGATGTAGGTATAAGCCAGGATATGATTGCAGGCTTCCCAACGGAAACCGAAGAAGACCATCAAGACACGTTAAGCCTTATGGACTACGTTAAATACGACTACGGTTTTATGTTTGCTTATTCTGAGCGACCAGGCACATTGGCTGGCCGTAAGATGGAAGACGATGTCCCTGCAGATGTAAAACAGCGACGCTTAAATGAAATCCAGGCCTTACAGCGTAAGCATAGCCTTTATAGAACACAGCAACATGTGGGTAGAACTGAGGAGATTTTAATTGAAAAGTCATCAAAAAAATCCGATGCTCACTGGGCGGGCAGAAACAGCCAGAATATGGTTGCGGTTTTCCCAAAGGAACACTACAAGCCAGGTGACTTTGTTAATGTGAAAATAACAGATTGTACCAGTGCTACACTTATTGGTGAAGCTGTGGGCTACTCGAAAAACAACTAATCAAAATTATCAATTAATGAAAAAATTACTATTTATCTTCTTGACTCTATCATTACTTACGGCATGTGAAAATGAACCTTTAGACCCAGGATTAACTGGGCAGGATGTAGGTAACAACGGTAACGACGATGGTAACGATGACGGTAGCGATAGTGGCGACCTTACGCTTTCGATCTATGAGTTGGATACCGATACCTCTATCAATTTCTTTGGCATTCCCATACGCACTATTACAAATTCTGATATTAATATTTCAGACGATAAAATTGTATCAAGCACAACAGTTTTTGAGGTTGAAGGAGCTCCTAACGAAACCGAAAATCAAATTTTTACCCGTAATGCTGAAGGGCAAATCATTGCTAATGTCTCTGTAAATTCTAATGGTACTACCACGAATGAATATATTATAACCTATACCAACGGACAAATCTCTCAAATCACTTACGATTATTATGAAGATGACTTTGAAGATTACACCTACAATTTCACATACGATGGTAACTTAATTACAAGAACCGAAGTAGGCTCTAACATTTCCACAGTATTTACCATTGATGGATTTGATAGAGTTATAAAAAAAGAATCTTTTGACGGTAGTTTTTCAATTCAGTTAGAAACCATTACATACAGCGCAACTGGCAATATTAATAGCAGTGTAGGAACTGGCGAACTAGATAGTAACTACACCTACTCATTTGACGACAACACCAATCCATTACAGGTAGTATATAACGACAATTACTTATTAAATTTTTTAAGTGATGATTACTCAGACGAAATCGGGCCTTTAATCGCTCAGTTTCACTCTACAAACAATTGGAACGGTTCTACATTCAACGGAGACACCTTTACTTTCGATTTGGAATACAACGCTGTCGGGAGAATTACAAGTCGTGATATAGCTTACGATTTTGGTAGCGACTTAACAGTTGAAATTAACGAAAGGTTTAATTACGTTAATTAACAATGGAATCAGTACAAGCCATAAAACAGCGCTTTGGAATTATAGGAAATGATCCTAAGCTCAACCGTGCCATTGAAAAAGCCATACAGGTTGCACCAACTGATATTTCGGTTTTGGTAACTGGAGAAAGTGGTGTCGGTAAAGAGAGTATTCCAAAAATCATACATCAATTGTCGCATCGCAAACATGGTAAATATATTGCTGTTAACTGCGGTGCCATACCTGAAGGTACTATTGATAGTGAATTGTTCGGGCATGAAAAAGGTGCTTTTACAGGTGCCACACAAACACGCTCTGGTTATTTTGAAGTAGCGGATGGCGGCACCATATTTTTGGATGAAGTTGGCGAATTACCATTAACCACCCAAGTACGTTTGCTTCGTGTTTTAGAAAATGGTGAGTTTATAAAAGTAGGTTCCAGCAAGGTTCAAAAAACCAATGTTAGAATCGTAGCTGCAACAAACGTCAATATGTTTGAGGCTATCAAGAAGGAGAAATTCAGGGAAGACCTATATTATCGTTTAAGCACAATAGAAATCAACATACCTCCTCTAAGAGATCGAAAAGAGGATATCCATTTATTGTTCAGAAAATTTGCAAGTGATTTTGCGTTAAAATACAAAATGCCAACCGTAAAGCTGACTGACGATGCCATAGCTTTGCTTCTAAAGTACCGTTGGAATGGTAATATCCGGCAACTTCGAAATGTTGCTGAGCAGATTTCGGTATTAGAGCATAATCGTACCATAAACGCTACGACGCTTCAAAATTATTTACCAAATACAGGCAGTAATTTACCTGCTGTGGTTAATAACTCAAAGTCTGAAAGTGATTTTAGCAGTGAGCGTGAAATTCTTTATAAGGTGCTGTTTGATATGAAAAGTGACCTTAACGACCTTAAGAAGCTTACCATGGAGCTGATGAAAAATGGCAGCAACTCCGATGTACAAAAAGAAAACGAGCATTTAATCGAAAAAATTTACGGAGATGATAAGGATGAAGATTTTGAAAATGCCGTGGAAGACCTTGAGGTTCTTACAATACCCGAGCATGTGGAAGCTAAAGATGATGAATCCGAAAAAGTTGAGGATAAGTATCACTTTGCTGAGGAAATTGAAGAAGAAGAAACCCTATCTTTACAAGACAAGGAATTGGAACTCATAAAAAAATCGCTTGAACGCCATAACGGAAAACGCAAATTGGCTGCAGAAGAGCTTGGAATTAGTGAACGTACATTGTATAGAAAGATTAAGCAATACGATCTTTAAGAATTAATTATGAAGATTGTAGAAATATTTAAGATTACAATCCCGTTTTCAGCTAATACTCCAATATTTTAAAAATATCTAAATGAGACTATTAAAAAATAGCATTTTATTCTTAGCAGTAATTACGTTAACAAGTTGTGGTATTTATTCATTTACAGGATTAACAGAAACTCCAGAAACATTTCAAGTTAATTTCTTTCAGAACAATGCAGATTTAGTAGAGCCTGGTTTAGATATACAGTTTACAAATGCACTTCAAGACATTATCCAAAATCAATCAAGTGCACAATTGGTCAATTCAGGTGGCGAAGTCATTTATGAAGGTGAAATTATTGAGTATAGAATCGCCCCTATGACGGCCACAGCACAAAATACTGCAGCACAAAACAGATTGACTATTAGTGTTAATGTCCGTTATTTCAATACAAAAGATTCTGAAAAAGACCAAGAACAGCGCTTCTCTTTTTTCTTTGATTATGGTGCAAATGAGCAATTAATAGGCGCATTAAAAGACGAAGCGCATGAAGTAATTTTTGAACGCTTGACGCAAGATATAATTAATGCTACTTTAGCGGATTGGTAAACTATGCAGCTTCAAGAACTTACATATCTATTACAACATCCCGAAGCCATAACCAGCTCTCAAACAGATATGCTGTCTGCAAAAATAAGTGAGCACCCCTACTTTCAACCCTTACGGGCTTTATATCTTAAAGGTCTTAAACAAAAGGAAAGTTATAAATACAATAATGCGCTAAAAATAACAGCTGCACATACGGCAGACCGAAGTGTATTGTTCGACTACATTACGTCAGACGTATTCAATCAGAATGAGATTTCCAATCAAATCAAGCAAAATTCTGAACATATCAAATCGATTGAGGTAAGTGAAGCTGACGATATCTCTGTTGACAAAAGTGTTTTAATTGATGAAGCTCTAAAAGAGCACATTAAAGCCACTGAAGGAGTTTTAGATCCTAACCTGTTTAAAGCAAAAAGTAATCCTATACCAAAAACAGAAATTTCAAAGATTGAAGATTCTGTCATTGCCATTGATGTCGATAATATTACACCAGCGAAAAAACTAAACATCGGAAAGCCTCTTGAATTTGACAAAAACGAAAGTCATTCATTTTCAGAATGGTTGAAAATCACAAGTTTTAAGCCTATAGTCAGAGAAGATACTGAAGCTAAAGATGATAGCAAATCTGAAAATAAAACAATGCTACCATTGGAAGATAAATTGGCAATTATAGATAAGTTTATCACTGAAAACCCAAAGATAAAACCAGTCGTTGGCAATACTCCTAAACCTAAGTTGGTAAACAACGAAGGAGACGTTTCCGATAGTTTGATGACAGAAACTTTGGCGCGTATTTACCTGGAACAAAAAAACTATGACAAGGCCATTCAATCTTATAAAATTTTAAGTTTGAAATATCCAGAAAAAAGTAGTTTCTTTGCAGACCAAATAAAATTGGTAGAAGAATTAAAAGATAATACTATATAAAATGAGTGCATTTACAATATTTTTAATCCTTATCGTAATAGTAGCATTTCTATTGGTCGCAGTGATTATGGTTCAAAATCCAAAAGGTGGTGGATTATCCTCTTCTTTTGGTGGTGGTGGCACCCAACAATTGGGAGGTGTAAAGAAAACAGGTGATTTCTTAGATAAGAGTACTTGGTTTTTAGCCACTGTTCTCATTGTATTGATTTTGGCCTCTAATCTAACTTTAGATATGGGGAATGGAGCAGAGTCTAAAGCCTTAGATGCTAACGAAGCAGTTGATACACCATCAACGATGCCAGCTTCCCTCTGATGATGCTGCTAACCTAAATGATACCATACAGTAAGCGATTATTTTCTGTAGTTATAAAATTTAAAGCCAACCGTAAAAGTTGGCTTTTTTTATTCTCAATTTTTACCTGCATCATTGAAGGTGCTTAAATTCGCTTCAATTTATTTTTAAATCGTAAATGCAAATCTGAAACTTTGTCAGTCTATTTGCCTTGGCATAATTTTCGAAATACGCTAAAGCGTAAATTTTTAACAAACAACTAAAACATTATAAAAAATGGCTTTAAACATTAAACCTTTAGCAGACCGAGTTCTTGTAGAACCTATGGAGGCTGAAACCAAAACAGCTTCTGGTATTATTATTCCAGATAATGCAAAAGAAAAACCGCAAAAGGGAACTGTTGTCGCAATTGGCAACGGAAAAAAAGATGAACCTCTAACAGTAAAAGTTGGCGACACTGTTTTATATGGCAAATATGGTGGTACCGAATTAAAGTTAGAAGGTAAAGACTATTTAATGATGCGCGAAAGCGATATTTTGGCAATCATCTAGATTGCTTTTGGCTTTTGGCTCTTAGCCTCTAGCTTATTCACTAAAAAAAATTAAAACTAACATTTTAGCTAACAGCCAAGCGCTAATAGCTAATAGAAAAATTTAAAAAAATGGCAAAAGATATAAAATTCGATATTGAAGCACGCGACGGACTTAAACGTGGTGTCGATGCTTTAGCAGATGCAGTAAAAGTAACATTAGGGCCAAAAGGTCGTAACGTAATTATTGGTAAATCATTTGGTGCACCTCAAGTCACCAAGGACGGTGTGTCAGTGGCAAAAGAAATTGAGCTTGAGGATGAGCTTGAAAATATGGGTGCTCAAATGGTAAAGGAAGTAGCTTCTAAAACCAACGATTTAGCAGGTGATGGTACAACAACCGCAACCGTATTGGCTCAGGCAATAGTAAAAGAAGGTCTTAAGAACGTAGCTGCTGGTGCAAACCCAATGGATTTAAAACGTGGTATCGATAAAGCAGTTGAATCTATTGTAAAAGATCTAGATAAGCAGTCTAAAAAAGTTGGAAACGATTCTGACAAGATCAAGCAAGTTGCTGCAATATCTGCTAACAACGACGATACAATTGGAGAGTTAATCGCTACAGCTTTTGGTAAAGTTGGCAAAGAAGGTGTGATTACTGTAGAGGAAGCAAAAGGTCTAGACACTTATGTAGATGTAGTTGAGGGAATGCAGTTCGATAGAGGTTATTTATCCCCTTACTTTGTAACGGACTCTGATAAAATGATCGCAGATTTAGAGAACCCTTACATCTTATTATTCGATAAGAAAATTTCTAACTTACAGGAAATTCTTCCAATATTAGAACCTGTAGCACAATCTGGTCGTCCATTATTAATTATTGCTGAAGATGTTGAAGGACAAGCTTTAGCAACATTGGTTGTGAACAAATTACGTGGTGGATTAAAAATTGCTGCTGTAAAAGCACCTGGTTTTGGAGACAGACGTAAAGCAATGCTAGAGGATATTGCTATATTGACTGGCGGTGTTGTAATTTCTGAAGAGAGAGGATTCTCTTTGGAAAACGCTGACCTTTCAATGTTAGGTACCGCTGAAACTGTAACTATTGACAAGGACAATACTACAATTGTAAATGGTAGCGGAAAAGCTTCAGACATAAAAGCTCGCGTGAACCAAATTAAAGCTCAAATCGAGACAACTACGAGCGATTACGATAAAGAGAAACTACAAGAGCGTCTAGCGAAATTGGCTGGTGGAGTTGCTGTATTGTATGTAGGCGCTGCTTCAGAAGTTGAAATGAAAGAAAAGAAAGACCGTGTTGACGATGCACTGCATGCAACAAGAGCTGCTGTAGAAGAAGGCATTGTTGCTGGTGGTGGAGTTGCCTTGGTTAGAGCTAAGAAAACGCTAGAAAAAATCACTACGGAAAACTTAGATGAAACTACTGGAGTACAAATAGTAAATAAAGCTATTGAATCTCCTTTAAGAACTATTGTCGAAAATGCTGGTGGTGAAGGTTCGGTAGTCATCAATAAAGTACTTGAAGGTAAAAAGGATTTTGGTTACGATGCCAAGTCAGAGGAATATGTTGATATGCTAAAAGCTGGTATCATCGATCCTAAGAAAGTAACACGTATTGCTTTGGAAAATGCAGCCTCAGTTGCTGGTATGATCCTCACGACCGAATGTGCTTTAGTGGATATTAAAGAAGATGCTCCTGCTATGCCACCTATGGGTGGAGGCGGAATGCCAGGCATGATGTAACTTCGACAAGCTCAGTTACCGAGTCCGTAGCACGGACAGGCAAAGAACTCACTGTTGCAGATAATAGTAGTGAGAATAATCTTAAGAAGTTGAAAAGCCTTTGATTTTTATCAAAGGCTTTTTGTTTATCTATCTTTAAAAAGATAATACCACCTTTTTTTAGAAGGTGGTACACTAAGAATTTTAAATTTCAATATGGTTTATACGTAATAAACCGGCCACAAAATTACTTCTTCTTTGGAGAAGTCTGTGGAGTCTTCTTAGGCGCTTGTTTAGGCGCAGGAGACTTACTTTTAGACTGTGATTGTCCCATACTTTAATGTTTTTAAAGAACGTATTAAAGGTAGTTATAATGCTAATTCGTGATATTTTTGTTGGCAAAAATTTAACTAAAAAAAACACGTAAAAACTTAAGCGTTTATTTAGGTTGAACTTTAGCCTTTTTGGATTTTATTGCAACAAATTTCATAGTTTTATAAAAACAACTATCAATGAAAAAGGGAATCCGTTATGCCTTAGGGGAAATACTGATTGTTATTGTGGGAATTACCATAGCCTTTAGCATGAATAAATGTGCTGACCAAAAAAAGGATGATTCACTAAAACAACAATATTTAGAAAATATAAAAAGTGACATTGAGATAGACAAAACTAATCTTAAATCGATTTCGCAATCCATTGGTAAGAAAATCGAGACTTTAAACAACGTGCTGCCTTTAATAAATATGGACAACCCAGAAAAACGCAAAAAAATGAATACCATCTACAGCGTTTTTACGTCTGCAGATTTTTTTCCAAAGGATGTTACTTACCAAACCATGATCAATTCTGGTGACTTTAAACTCATTGATGATTTTGATTTAAAAGCTGCCATAGAGACCCACTACTCCAACTATAAAATAATGCTTAAGGATTATGAGCGTTTGAATATTATCCAAAAAGAGTACTTAGGTAAATATATGATAGAACACGTCGATTACGATGCTATGAGAAGAGGGCAAAATGGTTACAGCAACGAAAAGTTATTTAAAAATATACTACAAAGCGTTAATGGAGCTTTAATGATAAAAAAAGCTGCAACCGAACGTGGCATTAAGAGTTGTGATAGTCTTTTGGGGATTTTGAGGTGATTTAATTGGTTTCTTTTACGGTTTGGCTATCGCAGTGTCCCGCAGGGCATTGTGTATAGGTTTTGTTGGCGCATCGTGCTTTTTTATTCTTTTTTCAGTTCAATCATATTGTAAACCCCTCCAGCGCTGTCAATGGGTGTGTTACATACAAACTCTCCTGCTTTTCTTATTTCAATCATTGGTCTTTCAAATTTCATAGCATCTTGTCCCGAGATGTCTACTTGTGCAAATACTTTGTTGCCCTTTTCATAAAAATGAAAATTGTAGTCATGTTGGTGTCTGCGATTGAATTTGAATTGTCGAAACGATAAATAGTACTGGTCGTCATAAGTCAGAAGGAAGTCGTTCTCGCCATATTCATTGAACATAGGTTCTCTTAATTCACCTTCGTAAAGAACACTGTATTTGGTTCTATTCTTGAATAAGTCAAGGTCATTTGTTCTGCTAATTGTATTAACACTAATGCCATATTCAATTTTCACCTTACCCGAAGTCAATAGACTATCTGTAGTTACGGAAATGTCATTTGCGTTCCAAAGTAAAAGGAAGTCCTTATTGATTTTGAATAGTCCAAAAAGTCCAATTACTACAAAAGTAGCGGCCAATATCAATATGGTTGTCCGTTTCTTCAATTCGGTTCTTTTTGCATGTGCGCCAATTTTTTGATATGACGTCGTTTTAATACTTCGACATAGCTCAGCAACAGACTTATATCAAACGTTAACGAAGTTCGTTGAAAAATTTGAGAAAGTCAAGCAATAATATCTTGAGATGCTTCGCTTTGCTCTGAATGACAAAAAAAAGCCTGAATTTTCATTCAGGCTTTTTTATTAATTATCGTTTTTCTTCTTTTCACCTTCGTGGTCTTTAACCACATCCTTATCGCGATATCTACAACATGGATGTACTGAGTTGTAAGCTTCGTCTGTAGCTTTTATCTCTTTAGTATCATGACCCACTTCAGCTATCTTTTTAGAAATGGTCTTTAAATCGGTTTTACGCTCATCGTAAATAAGTTTTAACTCGTGCGTATCTACATTCCAAACGGCAGATTTTACACCTTTGGTTCTAATGGCTGCTTTTTCTATACGCTCTTTGCACATCATACACACTCCATCGACCTCCATTGAAGCTTTGGCATTTTTATTTTGCGCGAATGTTGCTGTTGTAAGCAATACTGTTAAAATTAAAATTATTCGTTTCATGTTGTTTTGTTTTATCTGTCATTGCGAGTCCCGAAGCTTCGGGACGTGGCAATCTTGTTTAATTTTAGTTTTTATTTATGAGATTCCTACCTTCACTTCGACAAGCTCAGTGTAACACGCAGAAATGACAATTATTTTATTCTATATCGTAATCCCGCGTAATACATACTTCCAAAAATTGGACCATACACAAAATTACTATCAAAGTTTGCACCAAACGGGTCATCTGCACTAATTATTGGGTTAGGCTGACGTACATTGGTAACATTTTCCCCTCCTAAATATATTTCAAATTTCGGAGAAAACACCTTTGTAACCTGTAAATTTAGCGTTCCTACCGTTGGAGACTCCTCTGGTAACTGAAATTCCGCTGGACTTAAATCCGTATTAGGGTAACGTTGCTCACTTAACCAATTGTAGGTAGCGTCAAATTTCCAAAGTGCACCATTCTCTTTTTCATGGGTTTCATAAGATGCATTGGCAAATAAACGATGTTCTGGTATTAAAGGTTTTTGTAATTTACCAGAGCTATAATCCGTTTTTACATCATAGTATTTATATGCTGTCCTTAGATCAAAGTTCTCAAAAACATTGTAATTGAATTCAAATTGAAAGCTGTTGGCATAACTATCACCTTCTAGATTATAAAAGTTGATTTCAAAAGGATTCTCCCAATCCACAACCACTTGATTTTTAAAATCCGTTCGGTAATAATCAAAAGTGATATCCGCTTTTCTTCCAAACAAATTAAAGCCCTGTAAATAGCTAAAGCCGTAATTCCAGGCAATTTCCGGATCTAAACCATAAATCTTTCCACCTGAATTTAAAATGTTAATTTGTCTAGAGCTTGAAAACATATTCTGGTTCTCTGCAAAGATATTGGCACTACGTATTCCTCTACCAACAGATACTCTAAAGGCTGATTTCTCCCAAGGTGTATAACGTGCATGAAAACGTGGTGTAACAAAAAAACCAAGCCTATTATGCTGATCTACCCTTACACCAGCCGTCATGGTTAGCTTATCTAAGTTATCATAGGCATATTCAAAAAACGCTCCGACAGAATTCTCCGTACGTTCAAAATTTTCCGTATTCACCAATTCGTCATAATGATCGTAGGTAAAACTCAATCCCGTTTTTACTTTATGCCTCGAATCTGAAATAATACTATTGTAGACCAAGTTAGAATAAAAGCTATTATGCTTGATGTCATAAAGATTCAAACCAAAATAAGAATCTTGCTTATGATGGCTAAATGCCGTCTGAAAGCCCAAACTTTGGTAGGGAACCTCTGGGTTTACATAACCAAGCTTTGTTGTTACTTCAAAACGCTCAGTATCGATTTCGCTGCCCCAGAAATTGGTAATTCCTTTATCTCTATCTGGATTAAAATCCACTTGACCAGCCTGTGTA
The DNA here is from genome assembly GCA_964221315.1 of Leeuwenhoekiella palythoae. Classification (GTDB taxonomy): domain Bacteria; phylum Bacteroidota; class Bacteroidia; order Flavobacteriales; family Flavobacteriaceae; genus Winogradskyella; species Winogradskyella palythoae_A. The sequence goes on from CAXPYI010000002.1 coordinate 203,157, forward strand.
TTATCATTAAGGTAGCGAAGATTTATAAAACTCACAATTCCTTTTTCGCCATTGGTATATTGCCAACGATTCATCACATTGATTTGCTCTTTTAAAGGCACATCCAAAAAGGAATCATCATTTCTGTCAAACTTCTGATTTCTGAGATTACCGTGCAAGTACAATCCTGTACTCCATTTATCCGATACTTTCTGATTGAGGTGAGTATTAAGCTCCAAACGTCCATTAACCCCAGCGTAGGCATTAACAAACAATCTATCGTCAGTCGTTGGTTTAACCAACTCTGCATTAATCTGGCCTGCAATACTTTCAAAGCCATTAACTACACTACCAGCTCCCTTTGTAATCTGAATACTCTCTACCCAAGTCCCTGGAATAAAACTTAGTCCGTAAGCTTGAGACGCCCCTCTAATTGCTGGCACATTCTCTATTGTAATTAAAATGTAAGGAGAATTTAACCCTAACATCTTTATCTGTCGTGTACCAGAAACTGCATCTGCAAAATTGACATCGATGGACGGATTGGTCTCAAAGCTCTCAGAGAGGTTACAACAAGCCGCTTTTAGCAATTCGTCACTACTTACAAAAAGTGTATTCTGTGCATTGAGATAGGACCTAGAAGTTGCCAATTTTCTTGATGTAATAGTAACTGCGTCTAGCTCTTCCGAGGCTTTCATAACATGCCTAATAAATTTGTTTTCAGTTACAGTTAACGTATCTGTTTTAAAGCCAACATAACTTATTACTAGTTTATTGAATGAAAACTTATATGGTAAACTAAACGTTCCGTCCTCATTGGTAATAGCTCCAACTGAAGAGCCCAACCAATACACATTGGCTCCTGGCAGTGGATTTTCCTCGCCAGTACTCGATTCTAAAACAATACCTTCGAGCTGTTCTTGAGAAAACACAGCAAATGGCATAAATAATACTATTAAAACTATGTATTTTTTCATAGCGCAGAAGTTTTAAAGAGCATTATTACCGCCATTACAATCATAATGGTATTTTCTATAAATGTGGCTTTGGTCATTGGTAAATTAAGTGCCGTACCCAAACATGCGCATTGAATTGACTTTTTGTCGAGCAATGTTTTGGTCACACCAACAGTCGTAATTCCCAGAACAAGCAATGTTGCAATTAATGCAATATCAATTTGAAAACGCATTAAAAACATTAATCCGAGAGCAACCTCAATAAATGGATAAATCCAGCCATAAGCTGGGATTACCTTTGCCAGCGGATCGTACATTCTAAAACTCTGCGGAAAGCCTTTTAAATCCAATAGTTTAAAAAAGCTGAAAATTATATAGAACAAGCCCATAAAATCGAGCATAAAATGCTCTGTATTCCATGGATTATTATTCAATAAAACCGAAGCTATAATAATATAGCCAAAAATTAAAAACAACGGAAATAGCTGTTTTAATTCACTTTTCTCTTCCTCATTTTGGCTTGTAGGAGTGAAAACATTGTTCTCATCCTTTTCTGAAATTTTATATTTGTCTGAAAGCGCATTTTGAAGAGTTTTAACTTCAATATGCGATGTCATTTTAATTGTTGCTGTCTTAGCTTCAAGGTTTACGGAAACATCTTCAACATTTGGTATTGCTGACAGCGATTCTTCAACCAAAGCTTTACAGTTGTTGCAGGTCATACCCGTAACGTTATAAGTGTGTGTCATTTTTATTTAATTTGAAATATTAAAAATTGGGCAATAGAATTACTGCCTAAAATTGATCGTATTTCAAACAAATCAAATCAGGAAAGTCTCATGTAGAACATTAATGTCCCTTATGAGTTTAGGAGGTTCGTAATGCTGATGAGGAAATACTTTTTCCGCTAAACCCTCAAATTGGTTTACATACGAATAAGTATAAGCAACAAGAACTTGCTTTTGTATTTTATCTAAATCCTCAAAAGAGGTTGTCGTAATTTGGTCAATACCATCGAGAATATCAATTTCGTCCTTACAACAAGACATTTTTGTGATTTTTTCCTTCTCCATTTCAAAGGCTTCCATGGCGCACTTTTCTGATTCGGTAAAAATGGCTACATCTATTAAGATATCTCCACAGAAATGCTTTTCAACCGTTAGGGACAAGGTTGAAAACAGCACCAAAAAAGATAGTGCTACAGAAAAAATTTTATGTGATAGTAGAATTTTCACAATACAAAGGTATAAAACTGATAGGATTTGTGACAAAATTTAAGAACTCTTAACGTTTTAATTTATAATAGTAAAACGCTGGAAGCAATAATATTAAGAGTATCGGCTGAATTAAAAACCGCCTAATATTAAAGAATAAATAGTAGTCCTCTTGCCTAGGATTAATTACAAAGTACAGAAAAGGAATAATCAGTAATATAAAAGCGACTGTAAAGAGTAAAGCGGCAAACTTTATCATAATCTTATCATTAAAAATAAAATATAAAATTCCCAGTGACGCTAATGTATTTAGCAAATATCTTAGGCTCGTGAAGAAAGTCAATTTTGCAACCTCACGTCTTGGGCTATCCATGTATAAGTAATCGCTTTCAAAAAAAGATAGGTAAGGATCGTAAAACAAGTAATCTTCAAATCCTCGAATAGCCACTAAAACCAGAAGCAACAAAAATGCAAATATGTATCGCGACAATTTAGGCATTGGGCTTAATAGATTTTGAAAAACGATTGACCCAAACCATCCATAACATAAACACAGTTCCATAGATAATCATCGGAAAAATAACATTGTGTAAAATCTCACGCCTCCATGGATAATGATATAGACCCGCAGATAATATCACAATCCTTATTAAATTAAATGCATAGATCACAATACTTCCTGCAAAGGCATAAAAAATTGTTGTCTTTAGTTTTCCTGCAAAAGCGACTATAAATGACAAAAACAAGATAATAATACTTATAGCATTACAGCCTTCTATAACCCTTGCCACAAATTTTCCGTTGATAATAACTTTCATTGAAGCCTCCTTCGGGTGCGGCAATATATTGGCTTCATATCCAATGCTATTGAGTAAAGCATTGGTTTGTCTGGCCACTAAATTGGTCATATAATCTGGATAATATTTAGCGCCTGTTGAAAAACCCAGATACAAGTGATAACCAATGGTCAGCACTCCATAAACTACTAAAAAAGTGACTATGAAGCGTATAACCAGTTTGTATTTAACTAAAAGTTCTCTCAGCTGAAAAAGATAATGTTAGTTTGCTGTTAAATTTATGAAAACACTATTTTAAAATTGAAGGTTTTAAATACTTTTACCAAAAGTTTATTCACTAATGATATTTGAAGCCTTAAAATCAGAAATAAAAAACATCGTCGCCCAAGATAATTTGAGTGTTGACGAGCGCCTACTCAATATATGCGAAGTCCTTGAAGCCAATATAGAATACTATAACTGGGTTGGGTTTTATTTTAAAAATGGTGACAAGCATGAACTAAAACTAGGTCCTTATGTCGGTGAGCCAACAGACCACACCATTATCCCATTTGGAAAGGGAATTTGTGGACAAGTTGCCGTAAGCAATCAGAATTTTGTAGTCCCAGACGTATCTGCGCAAGACAATTACATTGCTTGCAGTATTACAGTAAAAGCTGAAATTGTGATTCCAATTTTTGTTAATGGTGAAAATGTCGGCCAGATAGACATAGATTCTAACACTCCAGATCCTTTTACGGAAGCCGATGAACGGTTCTTGGAATTTGTTTGTAAGGAGGTTGCTAAACTAATTTAGCTTATTTGCGAATTATTTTAACTAAGATTTTTGTTAATACATAAACAATTAGCAATAATAAAGCTAGATAAATTAAGAGCCCTATCCAAAACATAAAATTCGTAAAATCCCAAGCCCAATTTACTGTCTTATTAATACCGATGTTAAAATCAGATAAAATAAGGTAACCAAATGAGACAATTAACAAAACGGAAAATGTAAGGGAAAAATAATTCCAAAACTGTTTCATAATATAAAATTTACATCCCTGTTCTAATAGCTTCAACAGGATCTAGTTTTGAAGCTGATATAGCAGGTATAACTCCAGAGATCAAACCTATAAACGTAGATAGGGCAAAGCCTAGGAACATATTTCCGAAAGAGAGTACAAATTCAAAATCCTCCCCTACGACTCCATTCATAACCATTGCAATGATCCAAACAAACAATAACCCAACTAAACCACCAACAACAGCAAGGATTACAGCCTCAAACAAAAACTGAAACAAGATAAATCTGTTTTTTGCACCTAAAGACTTTTGAATACCAATAAGGTTGGTACGCTCCTTAACACTTACAAACATAATATTGGCAATACCAAAACCTCCCACCAAAAGTGAGAACCCACTGATTACCCAGCCCACTAAGTTCAATGTACCTATAATTGCATCAACAAACGAGACCAATCCAGAGATTTTGTTTACAAAAAAGTTATCATCCTCATCAGCTTTTAAGCCTCTAAAAGCTCTAAATTTTTGCTTTAAAACACTCTCAAACGCACCAATATCGACACCTTCTTCGGGTTTTATTATTACCGCACCAGGCAAACCATTTACTCCTCCATTTCTAAATCTCCTTACAAAATTAGCCGGTACATAAGCTCTATCATCAGGAGAATCACCCAATCCCGCACCTACTTTTTTAAGCACACCTATGACACTGAGTTTTCTACCATAAACACGAATCTGCTTCCCTAATGGATTTGAAGTCCCAAAAAGATTCTCGGCCAAATTTGCTCCCAAAACTATAACGGGAGCACCTGTTTCAGATTCTAATTCCGAATAGAAACGTCCTTCACCAATTTTAAAGTCCTCTATGGTATAAATTTCATTTGAAACCGGAGTCACATTAACGCCAGAAACCGTCTCTGCTTGATAACGTACGGTTTCATTACCTCCAAAAATCACATAAGCAGAAGCTTCTATATTTGGAACATTTCTTCTTATGTATTCGTAATCGTCATAATCTGTTTGAGGAAAATTGTCACGTTGCCAACGCGGAACCTCAGTTGGGCCAAAAGAAAATTTTGATAAATAAATGGTGTTTTTATCTAAACCAGACAAGCTGTCTTTAATGTTTTTATCCAAGGAATCTACCGCAGCAAGTACAGCGATGATGGAAAAGATACCAACCGTAACTCCTAAAAGTGATAGAAAAGTCCGAAGCTTATTATTTCTAAGCGCGTTTAATGCAAATGAAAAACTCTCTTTAAATACTCTTAAATAAACAAGCATAGGTTGGTAAAGTTAAAACAATTTAAAGATAGGACGTTTTCAACAATTTATTGTTACAAAAAACTTAAATAAACTCGTTTTACCACTACAGTTTTGCTAGCGAATATGTTTATTTTTGCAACATCAAAAATCACAACACAACATTATGAGCAACAAAACCATATCCTCTGCGCTAATTTCAGTTTTTAGCAAGGACGGATTAGCACCAATCGTAAAAAAACTCAACGATCTCAACGTTACCATCTATTCTACTGGCGGAACAGAGAAATTCATCAAGGATCTAGGCATTGAGGTCATACCTGTAGAAGATGTTACGTCTTACCCTTCTATTCTTGGCGGACGCGTAAAAACCTTACACCCAAAGGTTTTTGGAGGCATCCTCAATCGTCAAAATCATGATGGTGATATTGCTGAATTGGCAGAATTTGAAATTCCACAAATTGATTTGGTTATTGTTGACCTCTATCCTTTTGAAAAAACCGTAGCTTCTGGAGCAAGCAATCAGGACATTATTGAAAAAATTGATATTGGAGGTATCTCTCTAATCCGAGCTGCAGCAAAAAATTACGCTGATGTAACTTGTGTGTCTTCCGTTGAGGATTATGCTGAATTTTTAGAATTATTGGAGACCAAAAACGGAGAAACTTTAGAAGAAGACAGAAAGCGTTTTGCTGCTAAAGCCTTTAATGTATCATCACATTACGATTCTGCAATTTTTAATTACTTCAACAAAAATCACGATATCGCTTCACTAAAAATCAGTGAAACCAATGGTAAAGTGTTGCGTTATGGCGAAAACCCTCACCAAAAAGGGTTTTTCTTTGGTGATTTTGATGCCATGTTTACCAAACTTCACGGTAAAGAATTAAGCTACAATAACTTATTAGATGTTGATGCTGCCGTGAATTTAATATTGGAATTTAAAGGCGAAGACCCAACTTTCGCTATTTTAAAACACAATAACGCTTGTGGTTTTGCACAAAGAGCAACAGTGCATCAAGCTTATGCCGATGCTTTGGCTGGTGACCCAGTTTCGGCTTTTGGTGGCATTTTAATCTGTAATACTGAAATCGACAAAGCAACTGCTGAGGAAATCCATAAATTGTTTTGTGAAGTGGTTATTGCACCATCATTTAGTGACGAAGCCTTAGAAATTCTGAAAGGCAAGAAAAATAGAATCCTTTTGGTTCTTAATGATGTGGAGTTACCAAAAACCACAGTTAGAACTTGTTTAAATGGTGTATTGGTACAAGAAAGAGATAATAAAACCGATCGCCTAGACGATTTAAAAACCGTTACAACTTCAACACCTTCTCAAAGTGAATTAGAGGATTTAATTTTTGCTTCAAAATTATGTAAACATACCAAATCAAACACCATAGTTTTAGCTAAGAATAAGCAATTATGCGCAAGCGGTACAGGGCAAACAAGTCGTGTTGATGCACTAAACCAAGCTATACACAAAGCAAAATCGTTCAACTTTGATTTAAAAGGTGCTGTTATGGCAAGTGATGCTTTTTTTCCGTTCCCTGATTGTGTAGAGATAGCAGACGAGGCTGGTATTACTGCCGTTATACAACCTGGTGGATCAATAAAGGACGAGTTGAGCATTAATTATTGCGACGAAAATAACGTTGCCATGGTGTTTACAGGCACACGTCATTTTAAGCATTAAAAAAAATAAAGGCAATAAACGTCTATAAACACAGAAATAACGTATAATTTATTACATTTACGCTTAGTCACAACATTTGACTACACTAACCCAAATTAATATTTAGAATAGCATATGGGATTTTTTGATTTCCTGACGGAAGAAATAGCCATAGATTTAGGAACCGCAAACACATTGATTATCCACAACGACAAAGTTGTAGTTGATAATCCATCTATAGTAGCCAGAGACCGCATTAGTGGAAAAATTATTGCTGTTGGTAAAGAAGCCAATATGATGCAAGGTAAAACGCACGAAAACATAAAAACGATTCGTCCGTTAAAAGATGGTGTAATTGCAGATTTTGATGCGTCTGAGCAGATGATTAGTTTGTTCATTAAGAATATTCCAGCATTAAAGAAAAAGTTTTTCAATCCTGCACTTAGAATGGTGGTTTGTATTCCTTCTGGCATTACAGAAGTTGAAATGCGAGCGGTTAAGGAATCTTGTGAAAGGGTTAATGGCAAAGAAGTTTACTTAATCCATGAGCCTATGGCTGCTGCTATTGGTATTGGTGTGGATATTATGCAACCAAAAGGAAACATGATTGTTGACATAGGTGGTGGCACAACCGAAATCGCAGTTATTGCGCTTGGTGGCATTGTTTGCGATAAGTCAGTAAAAGTTGCTGGTGATGTATTTACCAACGACATAATTTATTATATGCGTACACAACACAACCTTTATGTTGGTGATAGAACTGCAGAAAAGATTAAAATACAAATAGGTGCCGCAACAGAAGATTTAGATTTACCACCAGAAGATATGAGCGTGCAAGGACGTGATCTATTGACTGGGAAACCTAAGCAAGTCAATATTTCTTATCGAGAAATTGCCAAGGCTTTAGATAAGTCCATTTTGCGTATTGAAGATTCTGTAATGGAAACTCTATCACAAACTCCACCAGAATTAGCAGCCGATATCTACAATACAGGAATTTACCTTGCTGGTGGTGGATCCATGTTACGTGGATTGGACAAACGTTTATCCCAAAAAACTGATCTGCCTGTTTATATCGCAGAAGACCCTTTAAGAGCTGTAGTTAGAGGTACAGGAATTGTACTTAAAAACTTATCTAAATACAAAAGCGTATTGATAAAATAAGAAGTAAATAATGCAACAAATCATCAATTTTGTTATAAGAAACAAAACCTTTCTGTTGTTTTTATTGCTTTTCAGTATTGCCCTAGCTTTAACCATTCAATCGCATTCCTACCACAGAAGTAAGTTTATAAATTCAGCTAATGGATTAACTGGTGGTGTATATGGCTTTGTAAATTCTATCGACAAATATTTTGACCTAGAAAGAGAGAACAAAAGACTTTCTGAAGAAAACCAGAGACTTAGAGAGCAGCTATATAATTCAGAAACAACTTCAGACATTACTATTATCGATACTAGTTATTCCGAGGGCCGCTATAAGGTAATTCTGGCAGATGTCTATAAAAACAGTTATTCACTCACCAATAATTATCTCACAATCAACAAAGGGAAGAATGATAGCGTTAAACAAGATTTTGGTGTTATTACCTCAAAAGGAATAGTAGGCATTATTGATAATACTTCAAAAAACTATGCAACAGTACTTTCAATTTTAAACAAAAAAAGTAGAATCAATGCAAAGTTAAAGACCTCTAACCACATTGGCTCCCTAACATGGAACGGTACTTCACCAGAATATACTCAATTAATTGATGTTTCAAAGTTTGCACCTGTAAAGGAGGGTGACACCATAGTAACAGGAGGTCAATCTGCAATTTTCCCTAAAGGTATTGGTATTGGTACAATAGAAAGTTTTGAGACCGATATTAGCGGAGATACTTATACTATACAAGTGAAATTGTTCAATGACATGACCAACATCGGAACAGTTTACATTCTCGAAAACCTAGATAAAGAAGAAATCAAAACACTAGAAAGAAGTATTGATGAATAGCGTTGTAGCATCAAATAGCATCAGGTTCGTTATACTGTTATTAGTGCAGGTTGTGTTCTGCAACAATATTAATTTTCTCGGCTACGTCAACCCATATATTTATATCATTTTTATATTTCTTTTTCCAATAAGGGAAAATAGAATGGTGTTGCTCATTACGAGTTTTCTTTTAGGTATGTTGGTTGATATGTTTTCGGATTCTGGTGGTGTACATGCAGCAGCAGCTGTGTGTTTGGCATATTCTAGACCAATATTGTTAAAAAGCTCCTTTGGTATGCTATATGAGCATCAAACAATTAAATTTAGTAATACAGATTTAGGTAGCTTAATCACCTATATAACCTTTGGGACTTTAATCCATCATTTTGTACTGTTTTCTCTCGAAGTTTTTAACATTTCGAACATACTTTTAATATTAAAGAAGACGTTATTCTCTAGTATTTTTACTATAATACTCAGTGTACTGATTGTAATTTTATTTAGTCGAAACAAAAAATGAGAAAACTTTTACTTCTAACTACTGTTATTCTTGTTGGTCTTGTATTTATAGCACGTTTGTTCTATCTGCAAGTCTATGGTGGCTATGAGTATGATGTTTTTGAAGACACAGCAATAAGAAAAGTATACAACTACCCTAAACGTGGTTATGTCTATGACAGAAATGGTAAACTTTTGGTTGCTAACCAACCCTCTTATGATGTCATGGTAATTCCTAGGGAAGTAGAACCTTTGGATTCTTTAGAGTTGATTGAATTCTGCAAACTCTTGAAAATAACAAGAGAAGATTACGATAGAAAATTAGAACGAGCTACAAATTATTCACCTCGACTTCCTTCGCCTTTTGTCCCTCAGCTGTCAAAAACAGACTATGCTGTTTTACAGGAAAAAATGCGCAAATATGAAGGCTTTTATATTCAAAAACGCTCATTACGTTCGTATCAAACCACCATTGGAGCCAATGTACTTGGAGATATCGGAGAAGTAAACCGGTCAATCATTGAAAAAGACCCTTATTACAATTTGGGTGACCTAATAGGTAAACAAGGTGTGGAGCTTTCGTATGAAGATGTTCTGCGAGGCACCAAAGGCATCAAGTTTATCCAAAAAGACAGATTCAACAAAAATATTGGCCCGTTTAAGGAAGGAAAACTAGATACATTACCTGTACCCGGAAAAGATATCACCATTACAATTGATGCTGAACTACAAGCATACGGTGAATTGCTCATGAAGCACAAACGAGGTGGCATTGTCGCCATTGAGCCATGTAGCGGAGAAATACTTGCCATGGTCACCGGACCGAGTTATAATCCCAATATCCTTGTTGGACGGGAACGCTCAAGAAATTATACCAAATTACACTACGACACTATTGCCAAACCCTTATTTGACAGAGGTTTATTGGCACAATATCCACCTGGCTCACCTTTTAAGGTTATAAATGCACTTATTGGCCTACAGGAAGATGTTGTTGAGCCAAATGATAAAGTGGGTTGCAGAATGGGTTACTACTATGGCAGCCGAAAGCTAACAGGTTGCCACCATCATCAAAGTCCAGTGGATATGTATTCTGGTATTGCACAGTCTTGTAATGCCTATTTCGTAACAATTTACCGTAAGATCATAGACAAATATAAAGATGCCGGAGTTGGTATGAACAACTGGGCAAAACATGCTAAAAGCTTTGGACTTGGTGATTTTTTAAATAATGATTTATCAGTTGGTAGGCCAGGAAGAATACCTGATGGAGATTATTACGACAGAGCCTATGGTGACAACCGTTGGGGCTCTACTTATATTGTCTCTAACGCCATTGGCCAGGGAGAAGTTGAAGCAACTCCTATTCAACTGGCCAATATGGCTGCTGCCATTGGGAATCGTGGCTATTACTATACGCCCCATATCATTAAGGAAATTGAAAATGATACCATTCCGCTAAAATATACCACACCAAAATACACTACTATAGATAAAGCCCATTTTGAACCTGTAATACAAGGCATGCATGATGTTTACAACAAAGGTACCGCTGCTACATTACGGGTTCCTGGTATAGAGATATGCGGAAAAACAGGTACTGCAGAAAATTTTGTAAAAATCGATAGTGTAAAGACCCAATTGACAGACCACTCTATTTTCGTAGCTTTTGCACCAAAGGACAACCCAACAATTGCCATAGCCGTTTTTGTTGAAAATGGTTATTGGGGAAGTCGTTTTGCTGGTCGTATGGCAAGCTTAATGATTGAAAAGTACATTAAAGGAGAAGTTACCAGAACTGATTTAGAAAATTGGATATTAACCCATAGTCTTGAAAACGAATACGCTAAACCATATTCTGGTGAACCGTTTAAAATTAATGGACAGACATCCCTTCAGGTGATTGATAATTACGCTATTGAGAACTCCAACCAAAATGATTTAAAACAATAACTTAAATGCTAAGGGAAAACCAGAGACGTTTTAAATTTGATTGGTTAACCATCATCTTATTCTTATTATTAGTTGGCTTTGGATATCTCAATATCTTATCTGCATCTCATGATGGTGATATTGTCAATTACTTTGACACCTCCCAACTTTATGGGAAACAGCTTATTTTCATAGGCCTCACATTTGTGCTTATAGTACTCATTCTCTCATTTGAAGCAAAGTTTTACGAACGCTTTGCCAGTATTATATATCTGGTTGCATTATTGGCATTGGTAGGATTATTTGTATTCGGAAAAGAGATTAATGGCGCACGTTCTTGGTATGCCATTGGTAGTATGACCCTACAACCTAGTGAGTTTGCAAAATTTGCCACAGCTTTGGCAGTTGCCAAGTATATCAGCGATCTACAGACTAACATGCAAACTATAAAAGACCAATTAAGGGTCGTTGCCATCATATTTGTACCAGCCTTATTGATTTTACTACAAAATGATGCAGGTAGCACTATTGTTTACCTTTCGTTTTTCTTTGTTTTTTATCGCGAAGGCTTGCAACAAATCTATCTTATTGTAGCATTATCATTGATAATCTTGGCGGTTTTGGCATTAAAATTTGGAATGGTATTAACTGCTATTGCCTGTTTAATTATTTTGATATTACGTTATTTTCTAAGAAAAAAGAAAAGGTCGTCTATTTTACAGTATTTGCTTGTCTTAGGTGTCGCTATAGGTTTTTCTTATGGTGTAAAATTGTTTTACGAGCACGGCTTAAAAGTACACCAACAAAACAGAATAAGCCTTTGGTTACGACTGGAAAAAGACCCAGTTAAACTAGAACGGATGAAAAAAGACGAGGCATATAACCTCATCCAATCCGAACAGGCCATAAGTTCTGGTGGATTAACAGGAAAAGGATTCTTACAAGGTACCAGAACCACTGGTAAATTCGTTCCAGAACAAGAAACCGATTATATTTTTAGTACAGTCGGTGAAGAATGGGGATTTTTGGGAAGTAGTTTTGTAGTCTTGGTGTTTGTACTTCTAATTATCAGGGTTCTGTATTTGGCAGAATCACAAAAGTCGCAATTCAGCCGAGTCTATGGCTATGGTGTGGCTTCCATTCTATTTGTACATTTTACAATTAACATTGGTATGGTAATGGGTTTAATCCCTACTGTTGGTATTCCGTTGCCGTTTTTTAGTTATGGTGGGTCAGGTCTTTGGGGATTTACAATTCTGCTGTTTATCTTTATTAAGTTGGATAGCAATAAAATTAATGAATGGTAAAAAAGACACCTAATAAAGATAAATAATTATAACGCTTATTAACCTTACTCTTAATTTTTCTATGACCTAAGCACAACTAACCACAGATACAGTTTAATGAGCATCTAACAATCTATGAAAAAATTTACCAATATAACACCTACCCCTTATTGGTGTCTTTATCTTTTACCTACATCCTTTTAGCGACTAAATAATTAATACGGCTAACCTAACTAACTCGATGCGTGCACCAGGACGTAAAATGCACTTTTGCTTATTGCCCTTGACCGAGAGAGTACCCTCTTACCCCATCAAACGTATATAAGTTTTCTGTTTTTATTGCGTCTATACCATGATCCATGGCAGACTGCAATACATCTACAATCTTTCTCTTAGACAATTCTTCGCCTTCTTTTGCAGTATATCTACATCTCCAATGATCCGTACAAAAAGTTTCTTTAAAACCATTTGGCCATACTTTTATACCTCTGTTAGTAATCATTGAAAGCTCTAACTGATTGTTATTTAGCTTTTGAAGTTTCTCTGCAAGAATATTAGCATCATAACCATGCCAGTCTACAAACAAATCTACCCCAACAATCATTTTGTTCTTGGAAGGTTTTCTTTGATACTTTGGCAATATTAAAGGGGTATTATCTTCAAAGGAAACCTCTGGTAATTGCGTTGGTTTATTGCCAAGATTTTCAATTACATGTTTTGCAAAAGCTTTGGTACCAACGCATTTGGTACTCATTACCGGATCGTAAATATCTTTGGTATGTACACCATCCTCTATGGTACGCAACCAAGCGTTCTGAACTTTCTCCGCTACTCCATTCTGTCCTACATGATTTAACATCATTACCGCTGCATTTATTAAGCCAGAAGGATTTGCTATATCCTTTCCAGCAATATCTGGTGCTGAACCATGAATTGCCTCAAACATAGCACATTCTAGTCCTATATTTGCAGAGCCTGCTAATCCGACAGAACCTGTAATTTGCGCTGCTATGTCCGACATAACATCTCCATAAAGATTAGGCATCACTATAACATCAAAATCTTCTGGTGAGTCGGCAAGTAATGCCGCTCCTATATCTACAATCCAATGTTCATTTATAATATCTGGATACCTTGATGCAACTTCGTCAAAAACTTGGTGAAATAAGCCATCGGTCTGCTTCATAATGTTGTCTTTAGTAAAGCAGGTTACTTTTTTTCTACCATATTTTTTGGCATACTCAAATGCATAGGTTACTATTTTCTCACAACCAGGACGGCTGATAAGTTTTAAACATTGTACAACTTCATCAGTTTGTTGATGCTCAATACCAGCATACAAATCCTCTTCATTCTCTCTAATGATGACTACATCCATTTCTGGGTGCTTTGTCGCCACAAACGGATGCAAACTACGGCACGGTCTTACATTAGAATACAAACCTAGAGTCTTTCTCATGGTTACATTAAGACTTTTGTAACCACCACCTTGAGGTGTTGTAATCGGTGCTTTAAGAAGCACCTTATTTCTTCTAATGGTTTCCCATGCCTTATCCGAAATACCAGCCGAATTACCAGACAAATACACTTTTTCCCCAACTTCGATTTCTTCAAAAGTCAGGTCAGCACCTGCTGCACTTAGAATATTGAGGGTTGCATCCATAATTTCAGGACCAATACCATCACCTTTTGCTAGTGATACTTTTATCATAATTTCTAAAAATTAATATTACGCAGCAAAGATGATACTCTTTTTTCATATATTATCATATATGTTTCATATGATATCCATTAACTATTTTTATGCATTAACCCAGAAAAAAGACCTGTACTACAAAAATTGCTTCTTTTGTAGATACAGGTCATTAACCTTTTTTAAGAAACTTTAACTATTTAAGACTGTCTAAACTCGATTTTATTGTTTCAATCTTTGCCAAAGCATCCGCCTCCTTTTTCTTTTCTGAAGCGACGACTTGCTCAGGTGCATTGTTTACAAAACGCTCGTTGGATAATTTCTTTTGAACGGATTTTAAGAAACCTTCTGTATAGTTTAATTCTTCCGTTAGTTTTTTAATTTCGGCATCGACATCAATGCTTCCTTCCATCGGAATGAAATATTCATTAGATTTTACTCTAAAGGTTAAAGCACCATCAACAGGTTCATTTACATATTCAAAACTACTTAGATTTCCCATTTTTGTAATCACCTCATCAAAGGTCGAACCTATATCTTCATTATTCACAACAGAAAAACCTATGGCATCCTTAAAAGCAATATTCTTTTGTTTTCTGATGTTTCTGATATTAGAAATGACTTCAGAAGCAAAATCAAATTCTGAAATTAATGTCTCATTTACTACTTTTTTCTCTGGCCATCTTGAAATAATCAACGCTTCTTCTGGTGAACGTTCTTCAATATATTGCCAAATTTCCTCTGTTAAGAAGGGCATAAATGGATGAAGAATTTT
The DNA here is from genome assembly GCA_964221315.1 of Leeuwenhoekiella palythoae. Classification (GTDB taxonomy): domain Bacteria; phylum Bacteroidota; class Bacteroidia; order Flavobacteriales; family Flavobacteriaceae; genus Winogradskyella; species Winogradskyella palythoae_A. The sequence goes on from CAXPYI010000002.1 coordinate 218,205, forward strand.
CAAATTGTTTTCAAATAAGCGAATTACCTCATCAAAGGTTGCTTTGTCAATTGGCTGTTGGTACGCAGGCTTTATAATTTCCAATAACCAAGATGCAAAATCATCCCAAATCAATTTATAAGTTGCCATTAAAGCATCACTAAGACGATATTTGCTAAAATGATCTTCTATCTCTTCAATTGTTTTTTGGAATTTAGACTCGTACCATTCTAAAGCAATTTTACTAGAGCTTGGTTGCTCTATAGTTGCACCTACATCCCAACCTTTAATTAATCTAAAGGCATTCCAAATCTTATTGGCGAATTGTTTGCCTTGTTGGCACGAATCCTCATCAAACATTAAATCATTACCAGCGGCAGAGCTCAACAATAAACCAACCCTAACACCATCAGCACCATATTGATCAATCAATTTTAAAGCATCGGGAGAATTTCCTAATTGCTTCGACATTTTTCGTCTTTGTTTATCCCTCACCAATCCTGTTAGGTAAACGTTTTCAAATGGTCTTTCATCCTTGTACTCATACCCAGCAATAATCATACGTGCTACCCAAAAGAATAGGATATCTGGACCCGTAACCAAATCATTGGTTGGGTAATAGTACTTTATATCGTCGTTTTCAGGATTCCTAATTCCGTCAAAAACGCTCATTGGCCATAACCAAGATGAGAACCAAGTGTCTAAAGCATCTGTTTCTTGTTTTAAGTCTTCAATTTTAAAAGACTTCTCGACTACGCTCGAAGTGACAGCAAGTTCGTACGCTTCTTCTCTAGTTTCAGCAACTACAAAATCTTCTTTTCCATCTCCATAGTAATATGCTGGTATTTGCTGTCCCCAAAGTAATTGGCGAGAAATGTTCCAATCCCTTATGTTCTCCATCCAATGACGATAAGTGTTTTCAAACTTTTTCGGAAACAATTTAACCTCGTCGTTCTTCAACACCGCATCTATAGCTGGTTTGGCCAAATCTTCCATCTTTAAAAACCATTGATCACTCAAGCGTGGCTCTATAATGGCTTTTGTACGCTCAGATATACCAACCCTATTGGTATAATCTTCAATTTTTTCAACCTGTCCTAAAGATTCCAACTCCTTAACAATGGCTTTGCGAGCAGCAAAACGGTCTTGTCCTTCGTAATGCAAACCATAACTGTTCAATGTGGCATCATCGTTAAAGATATCTATGACTTCTAGGTTATGCTTATCGCCTAGCACCTTATCATTTTCATCGTGAGCTGGAGTAACTTTTAGGCAACCAGTACCAAATTCAACATCAACATAGTCATCTTCAATTATTGGTATAACTCGATTGCAAATTGGCACAATGGCCTTTTTACCTTTAAGATTTTGATGTCTTGGGTCTTCTGGATTGATACAAATTGCTGAGTCTCCTAAAATAGTTTCAGGTCGTGTGGTTGCTATAGTTAAAGTTTCATTAGAATCTTCAATTTTATAATTAACGTAATAAAGCTTTCCTTGCTTTTCAACATATTCTACCTCTTCATCAGAAAGGGTAGTCTTTGCTTCTGGGTCCCAATTTACCATTCTGTAACCACGATAAATCAGTCCTTTATTATAAAGATCCACAAATACCTTTGTTACGGCTTCAGACATATCATCATCCATCGTAAATTTGGTTCTGTCCCAATCACAAGAACAACCCAATTTCTTTAATTGCTCTAGGATAACGCCTCCATATTCGTGCGTCCAATCCCAAGCGTGTTTTAGAAATTCGTCACGTGTTAAATCGTTTTTATCAATACCTTCAGCTTTTAGCTTGGCAACAACCTTAGCTTCTGTTGCAATAGAGGCATGGTCTGTACCTGGAACCCAACATGCATTTTTCCCTAACAGACGCGCACGGCGAATCAAAACATCTTGAATTGTGTTATTCAACATATGACCCATATGCAAAACGCCAGTTACATTTGGTGGCGGAATTACTATAGTATAGGGCTCTCTTTCGTCTGGCGTGGAGTGAAAATAGTTATGCCTCATCCAGTAGTCGTACCACTTTTTTTCTACTGACAAGGCGTTATATTTTGATGGAATTTCCATATTTGGTATCGTTTTTGCTAAGTAACTGACAAAAGTACTTATATTTCTTTTTTTGAAAAATAAATAGGTGATTAAAGTGCACACAAAGCCTTAAATACTGTTAAATGCAGTGCATTACATCTAATTAATTTTGATGAGAGTTAAAAAGTAAGTAATTTTGATAGTATCAATTTAAAAATTTAAATGATGAAAAATTTAATAGCAATATTATTTGTAGGCCTAATCAGTTTTGGATCTTTTGCACAAGAGAAAAAAGTAGCAAAAATTGAGTTTAAGACTGACGTTATCGATTACGGAACTATTGAAAAAGGAGCTGATGGTGTAAGAACCTTTGAATTTACCAATACTGGGAACGCTCCGTTAGTAATTTCTAGCGTAAAATCTACATGTGGCTGCACAGTACCAAAAAAGCCAAAAGGGCCAATAATGCCAGGTGAAACAGGTGAGATTGAAGTAAAATATGACACTAATAGGGTAAATCCCATTAGAAAGACAATTACAGTTATATCTAACGCTGAGACACCAACGGTAGCTCTTAAAATCAAAGGATTGGTTGTAGACCCAGATAAAACAAGCGTTTTAGAAAAGAAAAACAAAAGTATGATTGAGCAGTAAACTCAAATAAATACAATAACAATGAGCTCTCAATTTGAGGGCTCATTTTTTTTAAAGGCATTGTCTAACTTAAACTTATAGGTAATGGTCTCACCATTTCGGCCTACTTTTAGTTTAACGTTTTTGCCTGTTTTGCCATGGAAAATTTCATTTATCTCAGGTAACTTTAGATCGTACGCTTCTTTATTGTTAACACTTATTAGTATGTCTCCCACTCTTATACCTGCTGCATAAGCATTAGACGACTTTCTTAGTTCTACGATTTCATATATTGGTTTTAAAACCATTCTATGATTTATTGAAAAATCTATCTGTATGGCATTATTATTATTTGGGTTGAGCTTATCACCAGATGGAACCCTTATGCGTTCTTTAACAAACATGGTTCCGTTATGCTCTAAGACTATTCCGCTATTATTGTATGTAAAAGGGTCTTTAAAAAAACTATTCTTTCGAAGATGTAACCTATTGTTACTATAATCAAAAAAGAGATTAAAACGCTTCAAAATTTCACCACCCAAGCTTCCTCGTCTACCCTTGTATATTTTACTTAAATCAATAGAGGACGAGTCTGGAAAAGCGACATTGACATTGCTCAATTCAAAATCGAATAGCTGAAACTTTTTAATCTTAGACCTTTTACCATACACTGAGCCGCTAAGACCTTTGCCTAAGTAATCTATAAAAAAAAGGTCCTCATTGGGTGCTAAATCTTCATTTTCAAACAACCATAGAGCATCGCTGCTACCAGTGTCTACAAGTAATTTCACGAGCTTTTCATCATTATTTAGAGTAACTTTAGATTCTATGTAGGGTTTTTTGCTATAAACCTCTATGGGAATCGTTTTCCATCTTTTTGAAGTTTTTGGTTCAAATGAATTGGGCTTATGTAACTTAATATATTTTGAATTGTAATTAATCTCTACAACAAAATCCTTAAAGACATCATAACCAATAATACCGTGTACCAAAACACCAAGTCTGGGCGTAAAGTTGATGGAATTATCAAAAACAACATACAAATCTTGATCTTTGCTTACAGCGTCACCAATCTTAAAACTGTTGTTACTAGATTTTAAAGCCTCTATTTTTCCATCTGCTCCTAATCCATGAAGGTAAAATGTTTCTGTATTTTTTAAATCCAGTGAATCCCGATCTGTCAAGTTAAAAAGAATAGGCTTACTAACTCCAGTATCTAAAACAAACGATAGGGCTACACCATTGATTTCAATAGGAATTATAATTAGGTTGCTCGTAAATTCGAAGTTTATTCTTTTACTGACATCATCTTTTAGAAAAAAATGGCCTTGACCATTCAATAAACAACTACTTAAACCTAAAAAACTTAAAATTATATATCTAAAAAGCAGTTTCAATTTAAGTTCAGTTTAATTGAAGTTACAAATCTTTATCTTACAACTTATTTTAAGCGTTATTTTTTACATAAACTTTAAGAAATTTCAGAACTTAGCACCCTAAAATCATTACAATGCCAAAAATTTCAAGAAAAGGTATAAACATGCCAGAATCACCAATTAGAAAATTGGTGCCGTATGCCGAAGAAGCCCACAAACAAGGAAAAACAGTTTATTACCTCAATATTGGTCAACCAGATATTAAAACTCCAACAATTGCCTTAGATGCTGTTAAGGTTCATTCATTGGATATTTTGGCCTATTCGCGCTCAGAAGGTTCTGAAGACTATAGAAAGAAAATAGCAAAATACTATGAGCGTAACTCAATACATGTAACGCACAATGATATTATCGTTACAACGGGAGGAAGTGAAGCGCTATTATTTGCCTTTGGAAGTATTATGGACGTTGACGACGAAATCATCATCCCTGAACCATTTTACGCTAATTACAATGGCTTTTCAACAGCTTCGGGAGTTAATGTTGTTCCTGTTATTTCAAAAATTGAAGATAATTTTGCCTTACCTCCAATTGAAGAATTTGAAAAACTGATTACACCAAAAACCAAAGCCATTCTTATTTGCAATCCTGGTAATCCTACAGGTTACCTCTATTCAAAAGAAGAGATAAAAAAACTGGCTTCTATAGTTAAAAAACACGATCTGTTCTTAATTGCAGACGAAGTTTATAGAGAGTTTGTCTATGATGGCATTACACACTATTCCATTTTACAAGAGCCAGGATTGGAGGAACACGCGATAGTTATCGATTCCGTTTCTAAACGCTACAGTATGTGTGGTGCTCGTATTGGGTATTTGGTTTCAAAAAACAAAGAAGTCATTAAAACAGCATTAAAGTTCGCACAAGCAAGATTAAGTCCGCCAACATTGGCTCAAATTGCTAGTGAAGCTGCTTTGGAAACACCACAAAGTTATTTTGATGATGTCAATGAAGAATACGTAAAACGAAGAAATATTCTCATAGAAGAGTTAGAGAAAATTCCCGGAGTAAAAGTAGCTAAGCCAAACGGAGCGTTTTATTGTATCGCAGAATTACCAGTAAAAAACTCTGATGAATTTGCGCGTTGGCTTTTAGAATCCTTTGACCACGAGAACAACACCTTAATGGTGGCTCCGGCTGCCGGATTCTATTCCACACCTGGTGTAGGAAAAAATCAAATTAGAATCGCCTATGTGCTTAATGAAGAAAGTTTAAAGATTGCCGTTAATGTTTTGGCTGAAGCATTAAAAGTTTATAAAGACTGATGACCGTAGAAAAAAATGTTTCATTAAAATCCCACAACACCTTTGGCATAGATGCAAAAGCCACTTCCTATTGCAATATTTCGACAGTAGAGGAGTTAAAAAGCATCTTAAAAAAGCAGCACCAAAATCCTTTTTTTATTCTTGGTGGTGGCAGCAATATGCTTTTAACAAAGGATATTGAAGCTTTGGTGCTTCATATCAACCTCAAAGGTATTAAAGTCGTAAATGAAACTGATGATAAAGTCGTTATACAAGCCATGGCTGGTGAAAACTGGCACGATTTTGTACTTTGGTGCTTGGATAAGAATTATGGTGGTATAGAAAATTTATCACTTATCCCTGGGAATGTTGGCACAGCTCCAATTCAAAATATAGGAGCCTATGGAGTGGAATTAAAGGACATTTTTGTGAGTTGCGAAGCAATCAATGTAGAAAACCAAACCCTAAGAGTTTTCACTAAAGAAGATTGTCAATTTGATTATAGAGAATCAGTTTTTAAACAAAAACTAAAAGGTAAGTATATTATAACAAGTGTAAATTTTGAATTAACAAAAACCAACCATAACCTACATATGGATTATGGTGCGATTAAGGAACAATTGAGCGCCTCTGGAGTAAAAAAACCAACGATTACAGATATTTCTGAGGCTGTTATAGCTATTAGACAAAGTAAATTACCAGATCCTAAAGAGATAGGCAATAGCGGTAGTTTTTTCAAAAATCCTATAGTTTCAAAAGAAAAATTTGAAAAACTACAGGAGAACTTTCCTAAAGTTCCTTTTTATAAAATATCTGAAGACTCTATAAAAGTACCTGCAGGTTGGCTAATTGAAAAAGCCGGATTTAAGGGCAAACGTTTCAATGATTATGGTGTACACAATAAACAAGCTTTAGTGCTAGTTAACTATGGTAGTGCAAAAGGAAAGGATATATATAACCTGGCATTATTAATTAAAAAAACAATCAAGCGCATTTTTGATATAGAGATCGAAACTGAAGTAAATATTATATAAGCAAAAAGCCACAATTGAAATTGCGGCTTTTTGAATTTAGAATAACTTTATAAAAATGCTATTAACCAATCTCTTGAGGGAGAAAATTATTCTAATGTTATTTATGCTATTAACCTTGTAAGGCCTAATTATTTATATTTACGTTTGTAAATCCTTTTTGGACGTTATCAAAACTAAAAAACTAAGATTTTAACATTTTGAGTATTACACCTACAGAACAAAAAATAATCGACTTGCTTAAAGACGGAGACAAGCGTGCTTTAGATTTACTGTACGAAAACTATTCCAGTAGTCTGTATGGTGTTATTTTAAAAATTACCATAAACGAGGAAATCGCAGAAGATGCACTCCAAGAAACTTTCATAAAGGTTTGGAAAAATGCCCACAAATACGACTCGAGCAAGGCAAAATTATTTACATGGCTATTCCGTATTGCAAGAAATACGGCTATTGACAAACTTAGAAGTTTTAATAATCGATATCAGAAGGAAATCCAAATAGACAATTCAAACGTATATATTCTACCAACAAGCAATTTAAACCAAGATGTTATGGATATAAAAGAGCATGTTGGGCGACTAGAAGAAAAGTACCAAATTGTATTAGATGCCCTGTTTTTTCAAGGTATGACGCAACAGGAAGCGAGTGACGAATTAGATATTCCTCTCGGTACTATAAAATCTAGATTAAAAATAGGATTGCGTGAACTAAAAAAAGTTTACGACCCTTAAAAAATTTTATCATGGAAACAAAACTACATACTTTTTTAAATTCCAACTTACTGAATAAGTATTTAGTAGGTGAGGCTTCCTATGAGGAAGCTAAGGAAGTGGAGTATTATATTGAGAACTTTCCTGAAGCAGCTAAGGCTTACGAAAGACTTCAATATAATTTAGAGATTATTGCCAAAGCAGGCGCTGTAGATGTACCAAAAAATGTTTTGTCTAACATATTAAAGGAGTTAGACGAGCCAAATGAAACTAAAGTGATTCAATTGGTTCAGCAAAAAAAGACACCTTGGTATAGTATTGCGGCTAGTGCGGCAGCTATACTATTTGCTGTAACTTCATTTTTATTATTTCAAAAAAATCAAAATCTTTTAGACGAAAACAATGTCGTTGTGGAAGAAATTTTTGATTTAAGAAGTGATATTGACAACAACAATGCAAAACTAGATGAATTATCCAGAGAGTTAAACAAGCTCAATGATCCTGATGCAAGAAAATATGTTATCAATGGTAATGATCGTGCTAAGGACTTAAAAACTGTGGCATACATCAATCCTGTTGAGAAAACATCTATGATCGATGTTATAACATTACCTCAATTGCCAGAGGATCAACATTACGAAATCTGGGCAGAGCTACAGGATAAAATGGTCAACCTAGGTATTTTAGACGAGTCTGAACGTAAATTGAAACCAATACCATATATGGAAGATGCATTGGCCTTGAGCATTAAAATTGGTAACAAAGGAGATGCTAATAACACCACTGATACAGAAGTAGCAGAAATATCATTAAAAGACAAAGAATAGAATCTTAAAAGATTTAAATACAAAAAGGGGATGCATTAACTGCACCCCTTTTTTATTTATTATCAAATGATAATCACATCCATTTATAACCTAAAATTAAATATTTATCTTTGCATTAAATTATAAATCTATAAATGAAACTATTACTTCTCACACTTGGATTATTGGCTCTAGCAATTGCAGGAATAGCCATAAAGCTATGGGCAAAAAAAGATGGTGAATTTGCCGGTACTTGTGCCAGTCAAAACCCAATGCTCAACAAAGAAGGAGAGGCATGTGGTTTTTGTGGGAAAACTCCAGATCAATTTAAGGATTGTAATGAACCTCAACATTCTTAATAATTAATGAGTTTTACTATACTATTCTTTGCTTTTGTAGCAATAGTATGTATCCAAATCGCTTATTACCTCACTTTTCTTTTTTCATTCTCTATTAAGCGAGCAGAGGTTCGCTTAAAAAAACATATACCTCTTTCAGTAATCATCTGTGCAAAAAATGAAGCGGAAAACTTACAGAAAAACCTTCCGTCTATATTAGAACAAGATTATTCTAATTTTGAAATCGTTTTGGTTAACGATAGTTCTTCCGATGAAACCTTGGAGGTTATGAAACGCTTTAAAGAACTTCACGACAATATAAAAATTGTCGATGCCAAACCAATAGAAGCATTTTGGGGAAATAAAAAATATGCGCTAACATTGGGCATAAAAGCGTCAAAAAACAATTTTTTGGTATTTACTGATGCGGATTGCAGACCAAATTCAAACAAATGGTTACAGTACATGAGTAGCAAATTCTCCAATCAAAAAGCAATTGTGCTAGGTTATGGAGCTTATGCTAAAAAGCGATTTTCTTTATTAAATAGCCTTATTCGCTTTGAAACTGTGGTGACTGCTTTACAATACTTCTCATACGCCAATCTTGGCTTGCCATATATGGGAGTAGGAAGAAACATGGCCTACAGAAAAGAATTGTTTTTTAACAATAGTGGCTTTAATGGTCATATGGCTATAAAGTCTGGAGACGACGATTTATTTATTAACGAGGTCGCTGATAAAGGGAATACTACTATTTGTACATCAGAGGAAAGTTTTACAACTTCAGAACCTAAAACCTCTTTTAAAGACTGGATATTACAGAAACGCAGACATGTAAGTACCTCTAGCTTATATAAAAGCAACCATCAAATTCTATTAGGCTTATTTTACGTTTCTCAGCTCTTTTTTTTGGTTTTGGGCATTATGTTGCTACTACTCGGTCATAATTGGACATGGGTGGTTTCATTAATTGTTTTACGTTATATCGTTCTGCTTACAAGTTTTGGATTTGCAGCAAAAAAACTTAATGAAGTTGGCCTTATCTTTATTACACCTTTTCTAGAATTATTTTTAATTAGCACACAATTAAGTATATTTATTGCTAACCTAATATCTACACCAAAACATTGGAAATAAAAGACGCGATTAAAAAAGCTAAAGAGAATGACCAGATTGCGTTCAATTTTTTACTAGACACCTATTGGAACGATGTTTATGCATTTCAACTGAATAGAACCCAAAACGAAAATGATGCAGAGGATATTACCATCCAGACCTTTTCAAAGGCTTTTGATAAAATAGAGACTTATAATGAAGATTATAAATTTAAGACATGGTTGGTTACCATTTCTAAAAATATCCATATAGATCTGGTAAGAAAACAGAAGCGGACAATTAGAAATGCTTCTAAAGATGATGACAGCAATTATCTAGATATAATCGATGATTCACCAACCCCTGAAGATAAAATAATCACAGAACAAAATCTTGCAAAGCTACTAAGAGATATAAAAAAACTTAAACCACATTATCAAGAAGTGATTAACCTAAGGTACTTTCAGGAATTGAGCTACAAAGAAATTTCAGAAGAACTCAATGAGCCCATCAACAATGTAAAGGTAAAACTATTAAGAGCAAAAAAACTTTTGGCTGCCATTATTACTAAATCCTAATGCTTTCAAAATTAAAAAAATTAGGCCCAGGACTATTATTTGCAGGTGCAGCAATAGGAGTATCGCACCTGGTACAATCCACAAGAGCTGGAGCTGATTTTGGTTTAGGCCTACTTTGGGCGCTAATATTGGTTAACTTATTTAAATATCCTTTTTTTCAATTTGGCCCTAGATACGCGTCTGCTACTGGCGAAAGTTTATTGGAAGGTTATCGTAAACTAGGGAAAGGCATACTAATAGCTTATTTTATTTTAAGTCTTGCTACTATGTTTACTATTCAAACTGCAGTAACCATAGTAACAGCAGGGCTTGCCAACTCACTTTTTGGAGATATTAGTTTTTTAAATTTTGGTATTGAAAGCATTGACAGTGTTGAAATTTGGACCATCATCATCTTAGTCATTTGCTTATTTATACTCTTTTTAGGAAAATACAGTACACTAGATAAGCTTATAAAGTTCATCATTGTTATTCTAACCTTAAGCACGCTAATAGCTGTTTATTTCGCTTTTACTGAGTTTGAAGCCTCTGTGTCCTTAGTTCAAATTTTACCAGAAAACAAAGTAGAAATAACATTTTTAATTGCATTTATGGGTTGGATGCCAGCTCCAATGGATATTTCAGTTTGGCACTCTATCTGGGCGATAGAAAAGAAAAAAAATGAAGGTACATTTTCACCTAAAAATGCCCTATTGGATTTTAATATCGGTTACTTAGGCGCCATAATTCTAGGGATTGCCTTTGTTTGTCTTGGCTATTTTATAATGTTCAATTCAGGAGAAACCTTTAGCAGTAAAGCAACTGTTTTCTCAAATCAATTAATTGACTTATATACAAAAAGTCTCGGAGATTGGGCTTACATCATCATCGGGATTGCTGCACTGACCACTATGTTCAGCACTACAATAACAACATTAGACGCCTCGCCAAGAGCAATGTCCAAGAGTTTGGAGTTGCTATCGGGTAAAGTTCAAAAGAACGGCTATTTATTTTGGATTCTAATTTTAACCATTGGTACGTTGTTTATCTTTTTTGTTTTTGCCTCAGAAATGGGACTTCTAATTAAAATAGCAACAATCCTATCTTTTGTTACCGCACCGTTTTATGCCATTATAAACTATCGATTGATAGCCAGCAAGCATACACCCAAGGCATGGAGGCCAAGTTTATTTCTTCATATTTTATCATGGATGGGCATACTCTTTTTAATAGGATTTAGCATTTGGTATCTTGTCACTTTATAGGTGGTTTTATTTATTACTTTGTATCTTTGCTTTCTCGAAATTGAAAATGAATGGAAACCAAAGTCGCTTCAAATATTTTACCAGAACGCAAACCCAAATGGCTTAGGGTTAAATTGCCCACAGGCAAAAAATACACTGAGCTAAGAAGTCTTGTAGACAAATATAAACTTAATACAATTTGCACCTCTGGAAGCTGTCCTAATATGGGAGAATGCTGGGGAGAAGGCACGGCTACATTTATGATTTTAGGAAACGTCTGCACACGTTCTTGCGGATTTTGTGGAGTTAAAACAGGACGACCTGAAACCGTAGATTGGGACGAACCTGAAAAAGTAGCGCGCTCTATAAAAATTATGCAAATTAAACACGCGGTTTTAACAAGTGTGGACAGAGACGACCTAAAGGATATGGGAAGTATCATGTGGGCAGAAACCGTTAAGGCTGTGCGCAGAATGAATCCTGAAACTACGCTCGAAACCTTAATTCCAGATTTTCAAGGGGTTGAAAAACATATTGATAGAGTTATAGCCGTTGCACCAGAAGTCGTATCGCACAATATTGAAACGGTTAGACGTTTAACAAGAGAAGTAAGAATTCAGGCGAAATACGACCGAAGCATGGGAGTTTTAAGATATCTAAAACAACAAGGACAGCGCAGAACAAAGTCTGGTATTATGTTAGGCCTGGGAGAAACGCGTGAAGAAGTCATAGAAACGCTTCACGACTTACGATATAATGATGTTGATGTTGTAACCATTGGCCAATACCTTCAACCTAGTAAAAAACATTTACCAGTTAAACGTTTTGTCAATCCTGATGAATTTAAGGAGTTTGAAGAAATTGGCTTTGATCTTGGTTTTAGACATGTAGAAAGTAGTGCCTTGGTAAGATCCTCGTATAAGGCCCAAAAACATATCAATTAATGATTAAGGTTGCCATCAATGGTTTTGGTAGAATTGGACGTCGCGTATTTAGATTAGCACTTCAGCATCCTCAAATCGAAATTGTCGCCATTAACGATGTTGCAGATACCAAAACTTTAAGTCATTTATTAAAATATGACAGTATTCATGGTGTTCTAAACGAAGATATTTCATACGATGCTAATCATATCACGATAAATGGTAATGTTATTCCTCTATATAACCAATCTCACCCAAATTCCATTGATTGGAAAAAAGCACAACCTGATTATGTCATTGAAGCAACAGGAAAATTTAAAACCAAGCCCGAACTTCAATACCATATAGATAATGGGGCAAAAGCAGTTGTTTTAACCGTTCCTGCTTTAGATGACAGCATAAAGACCATTGTATTGGGAGTAAACGAGGATACTATTGAGGGTTTTGAAACTATAATATCAAATGCTTCTTGTACTACAAACAATGCCGCGCCAATGATTGCATTGATCAACAAACATTTTGGCATTAAACAAGCTTATATTACCACAGTACATTCGTATACCACTGACCAAAGTTTGCACGATCAGCCTCATAGGGATTTAAGACGTGCGAGAGCAGCTGGTCAATCCATTGTACCCACAACAACAGGTGCGGCAAAAGCCTTAACAAAGATTTTTCCCAATTTATCAGATGTTATTGGTGGCTGTGGCATTAGAGTCCCTGTAGCAAACGGATCTTTAACAGATATCACTATAAATGTAAAAAAGCAAACTTCTATTGCAGAAGTAAACGCATTATTTAAAAATGTGGCAAATTCTAGCCTAAAAGGAATTTTAGAATATACAGAAGACCCTATCGTATCTATTGACATTGTTGGCAATTCTCATTCATGTATTTTCGACTCTCAGATGACCTCTGTCATCGGAAACATGGTAAAAATCGTAGGTTGGTATGATAATGAAACGGGGTACAGCTCGAGAATTTTAGATTTAATTTGCAATTTATCGAACAAAAAAGCACTTTTATCGAATAAATAATTATATTTGTTCAAATAAAGTGAGCTGAAATGTCCCGAATCAAATATTACATATTTGTTTTTTTAGCGTGTTTTTGTAGTCTGGTTTTCGCACAAATAGATGGTGTTGAAGATGCAGACCTGCTTTCGTTGCGGATACAAGAGCGTGTCAACCAAGCAAAATTAGAGAGTGATCGCGGTGATTATTACAATGCTTTGGGCAACTTAGAAAAAGCATTGGAAATTGCAGAAAAGATTGAAGACAAAAAAAGTCAGGGTACAATTCACACCAAAATCGCGAAAGTACGTTACTTGGTAGGTGAAACCGACAAAGCCAACGTAGCATTAACTACTGCCATTCAGCTACAGCGCGAAAATAGCGATTACGCAAATCTTGCAATCACCTATAATATCAAAGGAGTCATCCACAATACAAATGAAGAGTATTTGGACGCTCTAGAATATTATAACTCTGCTAAAACTTTGTTTGAACAGGAAGATTTAGAAGAATATATTTCTGAAGTCACCCTTAATGAAGCAAAAGCTTACATTGCCTTAGAACGTTTTGATGAAGCAAAAACCCAACTTGAAAAAACGGTTATCATTGCTAAGAAACATGACCAAAAGCGTACTTTGAGTAGTGCATTAATCCAAACAGGAAAAGTCTCTAGCGCACTCAACAATAATAATTTAGCTTTGACGCAAGTTGAAGAAGGATTATCCATAGCAAAGGCTTACAATATAGTTGAAAACATCAACGAAGCCTATTTAACACTGAGCGAAATTCATGAAAAAAGAGGAGACTATAAAAGTTCCTTGGAAAACATCACAAAGCACATACGCCTTTCAGACTCCATATTAAACGTAAAGCGTGAAAACCTTGCGCCAGGCATAACAAGCCAATCTATTAACAAATACAAAGACGCGCAAAACGAACAGTTAAAGCAACAAATAGATGAAGTTAGCGCAGAAAGTAATTTTACAAGAATTACTACCATATTAAGTATTGCTTTAATAACCATATTATCGCTTTTAACCTTGTCACTGTACAAAAACAACAACATAAGGTTAAAGACAAATAACATGCTTCATAAAAAAAATGATGAGCTTATTGTTGCCAAAGAAAAAGCAGAGTTGGCCTCTAAAACCAAAGCCAACTTTTTATCAACCGTTACACATGAGCTTCGTACACCGCTTTATGCCGTTACTGGTTTAACAAACATGTTATTGGATGAGAAGCCTAAAGAGCACCAAATACCACATTTAAAATCATTGAAATTTTCTGGAGATTATCTATTAACATTTATAAACGATATTCTTCAAATCAATAAAATTGAAGCCAATAAAGTTGAATTAGACCCAGAAATATTCAACCTAAAAAACAAAATAGAAAATGTGATTTCTGCCTTGAGTAATTCAGCAAAGGATAATGGCACGAATCTACATTTTGATTATGAAAATACGTTACCAGAAACCTTTAATGGTGACCAATTGAAGATATCCCAAATCTTAATTAACCTACTTGGAAATGCAATTAAATTCACAAAAGATGGAGACATCTGGGTGAGAGCGTACAAGATTAACCAAAAGGATAAAATGTACACGCTGCGCTTCGAAATTGAAGATAATGGCATTGGCATTACAAAAGAAAAGCAAGACCACATGTTCGAGAGCTTCTCCCAAGGCTCCGTACAGATCAACCGTAAGTATGGCGGAACAGGTCTTGGACTCTCTATTGTAAAGGGACTTATTCAGATTCTTAAAGGTAAAATTTACTTAAAGAGTGAGCTCGGAAAAGGCACAACATTCTTTTTTGAAATTCCTTTAGAGAAAGCTGAAAATGTGGAAGCACCTAAAGTAGAAGAAATTAAAAAATCTAATAAGATGGAAGATTTGGATTTAAGTAACGTTAAAATTTTGATTGTCGAGGACAACAAAATCAATCAGATGATTACCAAGAAGATTCTCAACAAAATGGGACTTTATTGCGATGTTGTTGACAATGGTGAAGCTGCTGTAGAACAGGTAAAATCCACAGCATACAACGTAGTGCTAATGGATATCCACATGCCAGGCATCAGTGGGTTAGAAGCTACCAAAATCATTAGAACTTTTGATAAAGACCTTACCATCTTTGCATTGACTGCTGTAACTCTAGAGGATAAAATGCATGAGTTCGGTGAAGCAGGATTTAATGATATTATCTCTAAGCCATTTAAGCAAGAAGATTTTGAAGGTAAGCTATACGATGTACTTTCTGGTAAAGAGGTCGTTTCTAGTTTCTTTTAGTTACAAATGCTTTGATTGCATCATCAAAAACATTTTTACCATCTATAATTAATTCTATGGGTAAATAATACAATTTAGTTTCTAAACTCTCATTATTAGACAACCGAACATAATCCTTCTCTGTTGTTACTATCACTTCTTTCTCAGATAACATTTCTATATCATTGGGCCTAAAACTATAATGATCCGGATATTCAATATGCTCAAACTCTAGCCCTTTATCCTTAAGAAAGTTAACCAGCGGCTTTGCATTTGCAATACCGGTAACCAATGTAAATTTTGGCAGTGACTTTAATGTTATCTCATTATTTGAGGATACTACGCTTTCAGAATAACCAATATGGCTAAAAAATAACTTTTGGTGAGGTTTTAACTTTAATTTCGAAGCCATAATGTCTTTCTCGTTTTTAGAGATAGTCACTGGGCATTTTGTCACCACGATTATATCGGCACGTTTAGCACCAGAGCGAGGTTCTCTTAGATTACCCGTTGGCAAGACAATGTCCTTGTAGTATAGGTTATAATAACTGGTCAGCAAAATATTTAATCCCGCCCTTACCTTTCTATGCTGATAGGCATCATCCAACAAAATAACTTCTGGCTTATCCTCTAAATCCAAAAGTTGTTCTATCCCATTTTGTCGATTGCCATCAACAGCCACCTTAATGGCTTCAAATTTTCTATAAAACTGATAAGGCTCATCACCAATAGTGTCTGCAGTAGCATCATCGTCTCCTAATACAAAACCTTCGGTAATGCGTTTATAACCTCTGCTTAGAGTAGCAATGGATTTTTCATTTTTCAACAAACGAATCAAATATTCAATCATTGGTGTTTTTCCCGTACCGCCAGTACTTAGGTTTCCAACGCAAATAACAGGAATATCATACGCTTTAGAGGACTTAAACCCTTTATCGTACAACCAATTTCTCAACCTAGTTACCAAATAGTAAATGGGCACAAAAGGAAACAATATGAGGCGTATCAACTTCACGAGCACTAAAATATGTTATTTTTCTTCTGTAAAAAACTAAATTTTGAATTGAAAAAAATACAAAATTTAGTTTCACATCAGTAACCACTTCATTAGTCCATGAATTTTTTTCATTTGTTTTTCGCGAATTTCCAAACGAAAAAAATCATGTACTTTTGAAACAAATTTGCACTTATGACAGTACAAGATGTAATTAACCAACTTCAAGATTTAGCACCTTTAAACTATGCTGAAGATTTTGACAATGTCGGACTTTTAGTCGGAGATAAAAACCAATCGGTTTCTGGTATTCTCGTTACTTTAGATACGTTAGAAGCTGTTGTAAATGAAGCGATAGAAAGAAGTTGCAACCTTATAGTTAGTTTTCATCCTATCATTTTTAAAGGCTTAAAAAAGCTCACTGGTAAAACTTATGTAGAGCGTGTGGTTATAAAAGCCATACAAAACAATATTGCTATATTCTCTATACATACTGCGCTAGACAATGCATTTCAAGGTGTCAACTCTATAATTTGTGATAAATTAGAATTGGAGAATAAGAAGATTTTAATGCCACAGTCGGCAACACTCAAAAAATTACAAACTTATGTGCCAAAAGACAATGCCGAAGAATTAAGAACGGCTTTATTCAAAGCTAGAGCTGGCAATATTGGTAATTACGATTCTTGCAGTTTTAATATTGAAGGCAAGGGCACTTACAGAGGTAATGAAGACTCTAACCCAACCTTAGGAAAAAAAGGAGAATTACATACTGAAAACGAAACTGCCGTTTCAGTCGTTTTTGAAAAACACCTCGAGTCCAATATCCTAAATGCACTTTTTAATACGCATCCTTATGAAGAGGTCGCCTATGAAATTACAACTTTAGACAACACAAATTCATACATAGGCATGGGCATGATTGGAGTACTGAAAACAGCAATGGACGAAGAAGAATGCCTTAGACATGTTAAAGCAAAAATGAATACAGAGTGCGTGAGACACTCAAAGTTATTAGGCAAACCAATAGAAAAAATCGCAGTTTTAGGAGGTTCTGGTAGTTTTGCAATTAACGCTGCAAAAGCCTCAGGTGCTGATCTTTTAATCACAGCAGACCTTAAATACCACGATTTTTTTAGTGCCGAAAACGAAATTGTTCTAGCAGATATTGGCCATTATGAAAGCGAACAGTTCACAAAATCGTTTTTAGTGGACTATCTCTCAAAAAAAATTACTAATTTTGCAGTCATTTTATCAAAGACAAATACAAATCCGGTAAAGTATTTATAATTATGGCGAAAAAAGCTGAAGCTACTGTAGAAGAGCGTTTAAGAGCGCTTTACGATTTACAGTTAATAGACTCTAGAGTTGACGAAATAAGAAACGTAAGAGGAGAACTTCCTTTAGAAGTTAGAGATTTAGAAGATGAAGTTGAAGGGTTGAATACTAGATTAGAAAAATTAAACGATAGTCTTGCAATTATCGATGATGAGATTAAAGGAAAGAAAAACTTAATCGAAGAAGCTAAAACTTTAATCAAAAAATACAGTGAGCAACAGAATAATGTTAGAAATAACAGAGAATACAATTCATTGACAAAAGAAATTGAATTTCAAGAATTGGAAATTCAATTGGCTGAAAAGCACATCAAGGAATTTAAGGCGCAAATAGAGCAAAAGAAAGAAGTTATTTCTGAAACTAAGGACCGTTTAAAAGATCGTAAAGACCACCTAAAGCATAAAAAAGGTGAGCTAAACGAAATTTTAAAGGAAACCGAAAAAGAAGAAGAAGCACTTCTTGCAAAGTCTGAAGATTTCCAAAAGAAAATCGATGAGCGTTTGGTAAAAGCTTATCTAAGAATTAGAAATAATGTAAAAAATGGTTTAGCAGTTGTGCCAATTGAACGTGGAGCTTCAGGTGGTTCTTTCTTTACCATTCCACCACAGGTACAAGTTGAGATTGCTTCGCGAAAAAAAGTAATCACGGATGAGCATAGTGGAAGAATTTTAGTTGATTCTGCATTGGCTGAAGAAGAAAAAGAGAAAATGGATAAATTGTTTGCTAAACTAAGTAAGTAATCATTTCAGCATATAAGATTAAAGCCTTTACAAATTGTAAAGGCTTTTTTATTTAGCATAATTTTATAAAAATTAGTTTTAAGGATTTGTATTTTCCTACGACTTATTGAAAAAGAGAAATAGAATATGAAAAAATTATTATCCATTTTAAGTATTGCCTTATTATTTAGCTGTCAAAACTCTGCTCAAAACAGGAGTCCAAAACAACAAGAAGTCATCAACGCTGAACCTGTTGAAGTCCCTATGGGAAACGGAATGGCAAAAGCCTACTTTGCAAGTGGTTGTTTTTGGTGTGTAGAAGCCATCTACGAAAGCGTAAAAGGTGTTGACGAAGTCATTAGTGGTTATTCAGGAGGACATACTGAAAATCCCACCTACGAATCGAGTAATACAGGGAGAACAGGACACGCAGAAGCCGTTGAAGTCATCTACGACCCTGAAGTGGTGAGTTTCTCAACCTTGGTCGATGTGTACTTTGGTTCTCAGAATCCAACCCAAGTTAATGGACAAGGACCAGACAGAGGTTCGCAATACCGTTCAATTATTTTCTATCAAAACGATGAACAGAAAAAAATCATTGAAGATAAAAAAGCTGCATTAGCCAAAGCCTTAGATGATGAGATTGCTGCAGAGGTTTATCCATTTCAAAAGTTCTGGGTCGCCGAAGACTATCACCAAGATTTTGAAAAACGCAATCCAAATCAACGTTATATTGTAGCAGTGTCTATTCCAAGATTAAATCGGTTTAAGGCTAAGTTTCCTCAGTTATTAAAGGATGATGAGAAGCATTAATTAGAAGTGTGTGTCAAAAATATTGTATGTCAATCTGAATTCGTTTCAGATTCTCAAATACTGTAAAAATGAAACTAATAAGATTCTGAAATAAATTCAGAATGACAGGTTTTTTATTTTTTTATTGGCTTTTTATGTCTTAGTCGCCTTAATCTCAAAAATCATAGGAAACAACTGACCTTTCATTTTGTACATTCCGTTATCTAGCTTTATCAAATCCGGAAACACATCATAAGGACTTTCGTCGTACTCGTTAAGGTATTCAATCTGTAATCCTGCTTCGATAAGTGCATTCACAACCTCAGAAAGCCCATGGTTCCAACCATATTCCTTACTTACCATTTTTGAGGATTGATCGGCATAGGTGCCCTCGTATTCTTCATAGATGACTTCGTTTTGACTATAATGGTATTTCATTTTAGGTTTACCATCCACATAATCAAACATCCAAAGAATTGGATGGAACTCAACCATATAAAATGTGCCACCAACCTTTAGACGTTCTGCTATCATTTTAGCCCAAGGTTTTAAGTCAGGCAACCAACCGATCACACCATAACTGGTATAAACAATATCAAAGGTCTCAGCAACATACTGAGATGTATCTAAGACATTACAACAGACAAATTCAGCATCAAGTTTTAATTTATCGTTTAATTGCTTGGCTAATTTTATGCCTTCATCGCTTAAATCCACACCTGTACATTGAGCTCCCATCCTACTCCAACTCAAAGTATCTTGCCCAAAATGGCATTGTAAATGTAATAGTGATTTGCCATCAACATCACCCAATGCTTTCAATTCATAAGGCATTAGAGAAGTTTTACCTGCCTTAAAGGCTTGCATGTCATACATCTCACTTTCTGCATGTACAGTTACTTTTTTGTTCCAAGTAGCTTTATTAACATCAAAATAATTAGTATGGTCTTCCATTTTCTTAATAAGTTTTAACCCCTTCTCTTCGGCAAGGCTAAGATGGGCCTTAAATTTGCGTGTAAAATTAAAACAACTTTTTAAAATGAAGTCACTATATCTAAGTTTGATTTGCCTGATATTCCTTTCAGCTTGTAAGTCTGAAAAGAAAGAAACAATAAAAGAAGAAGTAGAAAAAGAACTCTCTATTGCAGAAAAAATTGCAAAGGCTCATGGTTATGAGAATTGGAAAAACGTGGAAAAAGTAGAATTTACCTTTAAAGTTGATCGAGATTCTATAAAAGGCAGTGGAAGATCTTGGGAATGGTTCCCAAAGAAAGATAGTGTAGTTATGCAAGCAGGCGAACAATTGGTAAAATTTAACAGATCTAAATTAGATAGTGTTCCTCCCAACGCAGACAGAGCCTTTATAAATGATAAGTTTTGGCTGTTTGTCCCTTATCAATTGGTTTGGGATACGTCTGCAACAATTTCAGAACCCATAAAAGCAGAAGCTCCAATTAGCAAAACCAAAATGGATATGATCACCATAACCTATCCAGACGAAGGCGGTTACACACCTGGAGATGCTTACGACATTTATTATGACGAGAATTATATGATTAAAGAATGGGTTTTTAGAAAAGGTAATTCACCAGAACCCTCACTAACCAATACATTTGAGAATTATCAAGATTTTAATGGCATAAAAGTTGCAATAGATCATAAACAGGATGGTGGCAATTGGAATCTAAATTTTAGCAACGTAAAGTTTGTTATGGAATAAAAGCCTAAATAGACTTAAAAAATGTTAAAATCACAAGTATGAAATCCAAATCCTTTTTTACTAACGTATATATACTATAAAAATTCCGCGTTGAGCGTCTATATATCAAAGCGCATCAATCCAAAAACGATTGATGCGCTTTCTTCATTTTAAAAAATATTAACCTTTAAATTCTTCTTTTACATGCGTACCGTCACAATAGGGTTTGTTATAGGACAAGCCACAACGACAAAACGCTGTAGTTTTATTTTTGGTTTCCTCCTTACCATCTTTGTGAGTAACCTTTAATGTACCGTACACTAAAAGTGGTCCGTTTTCCATAACCTCCACTTTGGTCTCTAAAGATTGTGACGATTTATCCTCTCCATTGTTCATATAAAAACTTAAAGCACCAGAAGGGCATTTTTTTACCGTTTCAACAATCTCTTCAGTGGTTTCAGCATCAATTTTTATCCAAGGCCGTTCCTTTGGCTGAAACACTTCAGGAGAACCCTTTACACATATACCTGAATGGATACATTTATCTGGTTCCCAAACCACTGTAACTTCACCGTTTGAATATTCTTTTGTTTTCCCCATAACACTTATAGTTTCTCTAAAGATAATCAATTTAATTATGCTACAAAAACACCTTTAATCCCTCATTTTAAATCCTTATTTTTGTTACAAACCGAAAAATCAATCTCACATTGTCCGAATATAAACTTGGTCTAGATTACGCCAAACAACAAGATACCTTAGACGAATTATCTAGTTATAGACAGCAATTTCATATTCCTAAAGATAAAAACGGAAATGAATTGATATACCTCTGTGGCAATTCTTTGGGATTACAACCAAAATCCACAAAAGATTATATAAATCAAGAATTAAAGGATTGGGCAGACCTTGGTGTTGAAGGCCATACTGAAGCCAAAAACCCATGGATGCCTTATCATGAATTTTTAACTGAAAGTACCGCAAAATTGGTTGGTGCAAAACCTATTGAAGTGGTAACTATGAATTCGTTAACAGCGAACCTGCACTTCATGATGGCTTCATTTTATAAGCCCACAAAAGAACGTTATAAAATTCTTATTGAAAGTGATGCTTTTCCGTCTGATAAGTATGCTGTGGAATCTCAATTACGTCATCATGGTTACGACGACAAAGAAGGCCTAATCCTTTGGAAACCAAAACCAGGTGAAGAGCTATTGAATTATGAAGATTTAGAACAAATTCTAAAAGCTCGTGGAAGTGAAATTGCTCTAATCATGATTGGTGGTGTCAATTATTACACAGGTCAGTTTTTCGATTTAAAACGTATTACAAAACTCGGGCACAGCTATGGTTGTAAAGTTGGTTTTGATTGTGCGCATGGAGCAGGAAACGTTAATTTAGATTTACATAAATCAGGCGCAGACTTTGCGGTTTGGTGTACCTATAAATACTTAAACTCAGGTCCAGGCAGTTTATCTGGTTGTTTTGTCCATGAGCGACATGCTTACGATAAAAATTTAAATCGTTTCACAGGCTGGTGGAGCCACAACAAACAGACACGTTTCAATATGCGTGATGAGTTCGATGTTTTACCAGGAGCCGAAGGTTGGCAATTAAGTAATCCTCCTATTTTATCCATGGCAGCGATTAAAGCTTCGCTGGACATGTTTCATGAAATTGGAATGGAAAAACTGATAAAGAAATCAAAAAAACTAACGGGTTACTTTGAGTTTTTACTCAAGCAACTTGGAGAAGATGTCATTAGGATTATTACACCATCAAACCCAGAGGAACGTGGCTGTCAATTATCAATACAAGTTCTAAATGCTGACAAATCATTACATAACAAGCTAACTGAAGCTGGAGTGATAAGTGATTGGCGCGAACCAGATGTGATACGATGCGCACCAGTGCCTTTATATAATTCTTTTGAAGATGTTTATTTGATGGTGGAGAAAATGAAAACCATTTTGAATGAGTAAAAATCTAATTTTTTTTCTATTTATTTCCTATGCTCTTCATGGATGCAAAACTTTAAATTATTGTAGCCATCATAAAAAGTATGACACTAATTATTTTTTAAAGTATAATAGTTCCTCAAATAAATTTGAGCCTGGGGAATGGGATATTATAACTGGAAATGTAATTTTTAAGGACTGTGAGAGGAATAATGATACTCTAGTCCTCGACTGTCAGTATTTAAATGAATATGGAGAAAAATCTGAGATTGATAAATTGAACATATTAATCGTAAGATATAATAAAACAAAAAGTGAATTTGTGATTTTAAAAAATTTAGGTACCATAATAAACAAATCTAGATTTAAAATAGAAATTTCAAACTTAAAAAATTATAAAAACAGTCTTTTAGTATTTCAAGAAATGGGTAAAAATGATTTGATAGTCAAAAAGTTATAAATAACGTGTCATTCCTGCGAAGGCAGGAATCCAATATATATTAAAAAATAATGAGATCCTGAAACAACAGTTCGACCACTTCGAGTAACCTCAGTGACCGAAGCTCAGTGTGACAGTTCAGGAATGACAAAACAAAATGAACAAACAACAAAACATATTAATAATCGGAGCTGGTCTCTGCGGAAGTCTCCTTGCACTACGACTAGGCCAAAGAGGTTATAACGTTACCGTTTATGAAATGCGACCAGATTTACGTAAAACAGATATTTCCGCAGGTCGTTCTATCAACTTAGCATTTTCAGATCGTGGTAACAAAGCCATGAAATTGGTAGGCATTGAAGATAAGGTTAAAGAACTCTGCATCCCTATGACTGGTCGTATGCTGCACGACAAAGAAGGCAACACCTTTCTTTCAAATTACAGTGGTCGCGATTATGAGTATATCAATTCCATATCAAGAGGAGGATTAAATGCCTTACTTTTAGATGAAGCCGAAAAGCATGAGAACGTCAAAATTCACTTCAATAAAAAATGCAAATTCGTTGATTTTGAAAAGACCACGGCTTTGTTCATGGATTACCACACCAAAGATGAATTTATAGAAGATGCGGATTGTATTATAGCCACAGATGGTGCAGGTTCTGCTCTTCGAAAAAGTTACTTTTTGGAAAAGAAATTCTTGTTTAGCTTTTCTCAGCAGTGGCTATCGCATGGTTATAAAGAGTTAAGTATTCTTCCTACAGATGATGGTGGTTACAAAACTTATAAAAATGCACTTCATATCTGGCCGCGTGGAGATTTTATGGTGATTGCCTTACCAAACTTAGATGGTAGTTTTACCGTCACGCTATTCTTAAGTTACGATGAAGGCGAATATAATTTCAACAATCTCACCACACCTGAAATAGTCACCGAATTTTTTAAGAAAGAATTTCCCGATGCTTTAGCATTAATGCCAAACCTCGTCAATGACTTTTTTGAAAACCCAACGGCACCACTTGGTACCGTTAAATGTTCACCATGGCACTATAAGGGCAATACGTTGCTTATGGGAGACTCGGCACATGCTATTGTACCGTTTTATGGACAAGGTATGAATGCCTCTTTTGAAGATGTTGTGGTCTTTGATGAAGTGTTGGATGAGTTTGAGAATAAAGGTTGGGAAACCGTTTTCTCTGAATATGAAAACAGAAGAAAGCCAGACACAGATGCCATTGCCGATTTAGCCATAGATAATTTCCACGAAATGAAAGACCATGTAGGTCAACCAATATTTCAAGAAAAACGAAAAATTGAAATGGCTTTGGAAAAAGAATTTCCAGAAGACTATTCCTCAAAATATAGTTTGGTTACCTTTAATGAGGATATTGGCTATCGTGAGGCAATGCTAAGAGGACGTGCACAAGACAAAGCGATTTTGAATATGTTGGCTGATGGAGATATCTCGACTACGCTCGATATGACAGATAGGGTAGTTTTAAAAAGTATTTTAGATAAAGTAAAAACAGAAACGGAAGCGATTTTAGAGGATGATAGAGTAGCCAGCCTGCATTAAGTTGTCATTCCTGCGAAAGCAGGAATCCACAATATGTATAATTATAAAAAAAGATTCCTGGTTCTGCAGGAATGACAAAGATTATGAATAAAGAAAAAACAGTTACACCAAGAGGAGCTTACCCACATGTAAAACAAGTCGGAGATTTCATATTTGTATCAGGTACCAGCTCACGCAGACCAGATAACAGTATTGCTGGAGTAGATATTATTGACGAGATGGGAACTAAAAAGTTAAATGCTTATACCCAAACCCAGGAAGTTTTAAAAAACATAGAAAAGAATTTAGCTAAAGTTGGAGCGTCTTTAAAGGATGTGGTCGATGTCACTTCATTTTTAGTAAATATGAACGATTTTGCAGACTACAACAAAGCTTACGCAGAGTTTTTTGACAAAGCAACCGGACCGACACGTACAACAGTAGCGGTACACCAATTACCACATCCGGATTTGGTAGTAGAAATTAAGGTAATGGCTTACTTGAAAAAAGAATAGACTTGTCATTCCGCACTTGATGCGGAATCCAAAAAAAATAAAATAGATTCTGAATCAAGTTCAGAATGACAAAAATGGAAAACATCAAAAACTACATAAACGGCGAATTCACCAATCCAAAAAGTAATCAGTGGATAGACAACTACAACCCTTCAAATGGTGAAGTCTATGGACAAATTCCAAACTCATCAAAAGACGATGTACAACAAGCCTATAAAGCTGCTATTTCAACATTTCAGCAATGGAGCAACACCACGTTAGAAGAACGTAGCAGAATCCTCATAAAAATTTCAGAATTACTGGAAGCCAACTTACAACGCTTTGCAGAAGCCGAAAGTAAAGATAACGGAAAACCCGTAAGTCTTGCTAAAATGGTAGATATACCAAGAGCAGCAAGTAATTTTAGGTTTTTCGGAAATGCCATTACCCAATTCGCAAGTGAAAGCCATGAAAGTGTTGGGCAAAAAGCTATCAATTATACTTTACGTCAACCGATTGGAGTTGTTGGTTGCATCAGCCCATGGAATTTACCATTATATCTTTTTACATGGAAAATTGCGCCAGCCATTGCAGCTGGTAATTGTGTGATCGCCAAACCAAGTGAAGTCACACCAATGACGGCTTATCTTTTAGGTGAAATTTGCAACGAAGCTGGTCTGCCAAAAGGTGTGTTGAATATTCTTCACGGTCTGGGCACAACGACCGGTCAAGCCATTGTAGAGCATCCAAACATAAAAGCCATTAGTTTTACTGGTGGCACAGCAACAGGTGCACATATTGCCAAAGTAGCAGCACCAATGTTTAAAAAGCTCTCATTGGAGTTGGGCGGAAAGAATCCAAATATCATTTTTGCCGACTGCGATTACGACGACATGTTAAATACAACTGTGCGTTCATCATTTGCTAATCAGGGTCAGATTTGTCTTTGTGGAAGTCGTATTTTCGTTGAAGCATCTATTTACGATAAATTCAAAACGGACTTTGTCAACAAAGTTAAAAACTTAAACGTTGGCCATCCATCTGAAAGTGGCACCAATATTGGTGCATTAGTTTCAAAACCTCACCTTGATAAAGTGAAGAGTTATATTGAAATCGCTAAGGAAGAAGGCGGAACTGTGCTTTGTGGTGGGAATGAAGTAACCATTAAAGGTTATGAAGATGGCTATTATCTAGAACCAACAGTCATTGAAGTTACAAATGATGAATGTCGTGTAAACCAAGAAGAAATTTTTGGACCAGTCGTTACGATTATGCCGTTTAAAACAGAAAACGAAGTACTAGAAATGGCAAACAAAGTAAAATACGGTTTATCGGCAACACTTTGGACAAATGACCTCAAACGTACGATGCGTATGAGCAACCAATTACAAGCTGGAATAGTTTGGGTAAATACTTGGATGATGCGCGATTTACGTACACCTTTTGGTGGTGTAAAAGATTCTGGTGTTGGTCGCGAAGGTGGTTTCGAAGCTTTACGCTTTTTTACAGAACCTAAAAATGTATGTATTAAATACTAATAACTTGTTGTCTTGCTGAACTCATTTCAGTATATTATTAAATAAATTAAAAATCATGAAAATTAAATTAACAACATTGCTTCTTTTATTCATATCCACTTCATTGTTTGCTCAAGATGGTTGGAAAACTTTTGAAAAAGATAATTATTCTATTAGTTATCCTTCAGATTGGGAATTTAGCGATCAAAACCCACAACCCACGGTAGCATTTATGCTCAACAGCCCTAAGGAATCCCAAAAGGAAGATCTTTTTAGGGAAAGTGTTAATCTAACTATTGAAGAACTGAGCATGGCAGATTACACTCTAGACCAATATACAGAGATAGCGTTAGAGCAAGTTAAAAAGCAAATACCTTCAGCTAAAATGATAACCGCACTACCAGCAAATATAGGAGATGTAGAGGCCACAAACATAGTTTGGTCAGCTGAAGTAGGCAATGGTATGGTATTGCAATTCAACCAACTATTTGCGGTTAAAGATAGAATAGCTTACGTCTTAACTTTTACATCTACTGAGGCAGAATACGATATATATATTGAGGATGCAGCTAAAATAATCAGTAGTTTTAAATTCATTAAATAGATGGACTTAAAGTTAAACAACAAATATGCGCTAGTTTGTGGTAGTACTGCCGGTATTGGCAAAGCAACAGCGATAGCATTAGCAGAAGAAGGCACAAACATAACTTTGATTGCCAGAAATGAAGACAAGTTAAAAGCTGTTTTGTCCGAATTACCTCAACACAGAAACCATGATTATATTGTAGCCGATTTTTCAAATCCTTTGGAACTGAAAGAAAAAGTTGAAAACTACATTAAGGACAATCATGGGTTTCATATATTGGTGAATAATACCGGAGGGCCAGCTGGCGGACCTGTTTTTTCTGCAAAAATTGAAGAGTTCGAAAATGCCTTTACACAGCATTTAAAATGCAACCATGTTTTGACTCAAGCTATTGTACCTTTTATGAAAGAAGAAGGTTATGGTCGTATTA
This sequence comes from Leeuwenhoekiella palythoae, assembly GCA_964221315.1. Classification (GTDB taxonomy): domain Bacteria; phylum Bacteroidota; class Bacteroidia; order Flavobacteriales; family Flavobacteriaceae; genus Winogradskyella; species Winogradskyella palythoae_A. The sequence continues at coordinate 246,048 of CAXPYI010000002.1, forward strand.
TCAATGTTATTTCAACATCTGTAAAACAACCGCTAGACGGTCTTGGCGTTAGCAATACCATACGTGGTGCTGTTGCCAATTGGAGTAAAACTTTGGCCAACGAACTGGGTCAATTTGGCATTACCGTAAATAATGTTTTACCTGGTGCCACTAGAACTGAGCGTCTTACCGAAATCATAAAAAATAAAAGTACCAAAACTGGTAAAACCGAAGAAGAAGCTGCAAACTCCATGAAAAGTGCTGTACCAGCAAAACGCTTTGCAAGACCTGAAGAATTAGCTGCGGCGATCACGTTTTTAGCCAGCGAAAAAGCCAGTTACATTAATGGAATTAATCTTCCTGTTGATGGTGGCAGAACAAAAAGTTTGTAAGCTTATATTTTCATAAATATTATGCTTAATTTTATTGAATTGATGAATCTGCGTTAAGGATTGAAAGGTTTGTTCGAGCTCCTCCAGAGAGCGAGCCTTGAAAGCCTGACCCTTTAGGGTAACGCCCAAAAATAATATACAATGAGCAAATTATATCCTCCCGTTAATTTTAAAGAATGGATTGAAGAAAATCGTCACTTGCTAAAACCACCTGTTGGAAACAAAGTGGTATGGAAAGATGCTGATGTTATTGTTATGGTCGTAGGTGGACCAAACGACAGACAGGATTATCATTACAACGAAACACCTGAGTTTTTCTATCAAATAGAAGGTGATATGGTTTTAAAAGTTATTGAAGATGGTGAGCCAAAAGATATTAACATTAGAGAAGGTGAAATTTTTGTTCTTCCTCCAAAGGTACCACACTCGCCACAAAGAGGTGCCAATACTGTTGGTTTGGTAATTGAATATCCAAGACCAGAAGGTGTAAAAGATAAGTTGCAATGGTACTCTGAAGAGGATACAAGTTTGCTTTACGAAGAAGAGTTTACTCTAGATAATATAGAGACTGATATGCCTGCTATTTTTGACCGATACAACAAAATGGTCAAAAAAGGTCTATCCAAAAAATAAGCCTGAACAACCAAACTATTTAAACAATTACCAAAAAAAGTAATTTGGTAATGACAAAAAATATGAGTAAACGCAAACTTAGAATAAACGGTCACTCACATCTACTTCCCTACCCTGAGGAAATTCCAGATTTTATGAGGGATAAAGGGATTTTTTGGGTTGATAAAGACCGAAAATTTATGCTTCAGAAAGATTGGAACAGACCAATTACGGATTCTAGTTTTTTCTTAAATGAGAAATTGGCATGGATGGAGCATTTTAAAATAGACCATGCTGTTGTCCTTAATTTGTCCCAACTTTATGGCAATGGTCTACGTTTGGAGGAAATGAAACAAGCCTTAAGGTTCCAAAACGATTTTAATGCACGAATCCAGAACGACAACCCAAGCAAATTTACAACCGGTTTTGTAGTACACCCTGGATTTGTTCGTGGCGCCTGTTGGGAAATTGAGCGCTGTGTAGAAGTATTAGGAATGCAACTCTTATGCTTGCCAACCCATTATATGGATACTATAGGAACTTGGCGATGTATTTTTGATGAAGAAAATGAACCCATTTTTGAGCTTGCAGATAAATATAATCTCGCTGTAGAAATTCATCCTTACGATGGTGAGAAGTTTATAAAATTAGAGAATACATCTTGGAGATTTCATCTTATTTGGATGTTGGCACAATGTGCTGACGCATATCATTTTTTAACCTTAAACGGTTATTACGAAAAGTATCCTAATATGCGTGTTTGTTTTGCTCATGGTGGCCAATTGGCACAAATAAACTTAGGTAGACGTATTCAAGGTTTTGACGGAAGACCAGATTTGTTTGAAGGCAAGAAACATCCTCGTAAAGCTGTAGGACATAAAAATATCTTTTTTGACACATTGGTGCACGACACTGGATCTTTAGAGTTACTCATAAAAAATCAAGGTTCTGACCAAGTTATTATGGGCTTGGATGATCCTTATCCACTTGGTGAAATGGAAAGTGAAAAACAATCTTCCTATCCAGGGAAAATATTAGACTTGGCCACGGAGAGAAAAATAATATCTGAGCATCAGCGTAACGCCATTTGGGAAGATAATGTTATAAAGTGGTTGTGTGGTGATGATATTGATGCAAAAGAGAAACTCTATAACAGGATTTTGGGATAATGCATTTTTTACCAGAAAAATTAGACCATTACGTTGTAGAGCATTCTCAACAAGAACCTAAATTATTACAAGAGCTCACCAGAGAAACCTACCAAAAAATTCTTCAACCAATTATGCTTTCTGGACCATACCAAGGTCGAGTGTTAAGTATGATATCTAAAATAGTTAGACCTAATGCCATTTTAGAACTAGGTACTTTTACTGGCTATGCAACGTTGTGTTTAGCTGAAGGTTTACATTCCAATGGCGTCATTCATACAATTGATATCAATGAAGAACTTCATGATTTTCAGCGTAAATATTTTGATAAATCTGATTTTGGACATCAAATTATTCAGCATACTGGTAATGCCCTGGATATTATTCCTGAGCTAAATAAAACCTTCGATTTAGTTTTTATTGATGCCGATAAGCCCAATTATAGTAATTATTTTCACCTTATTATAGATAAGTTGAATTTGGGCGGAATCATACTTTCTGACAACGTATTATGGCATGGAAAAGTTGTAGAGGCAATAGATGAAAAAGATAAGTCCACAAAAGCCGTTTTGGAATACAATACGCTTTTAAAAAACGACCCAAGAATAGAAACTGTAGTATTGCCCATACGAGATGGCTTAACAATAAGTAGAAAGAAATAGTATGACTAAAAAAGAAAAAGCAATTCAGTTTTTGAAATTAGCAGGAACGGGAAAAGTTAATGAAGCATTTGATAACTTTATTGCTGATGATTTCATTCATCATAACCAATATTTTGAAGGCTCCAGGTCTACTTTGCTAAAAGCAATGGAAGATGCCCATGCTGAAGACCCAAATGAATCTATAGAAACAAAAAACTGTTATTTAGAAAACGATACTGTAATTACCCACACTTTGGTGAAGAAAAAAGAAATGGATATTGCTGTTGTTCACATTTTTAAATTTAACAGTAATGGCAAAGTCACAGAATTATGGGATTTGGGCCAAGTAGTTGAAAAAGACTCACCAAACCAATATGGTTTATTTTAGCAGCAAGGAATTATTGATTGCGCTTTATTGAGCCGGAAAAGTCTTCAACTTCGTCCTTTATTTTATTGATTTCTTCTTGAACGTCCTTAGCAACGTCAGTATCGATAATATTACTTTCCCTGGCACTCTTAGTAACCTCATGCTTAATATCGTTAGTAGCGTCTTTTAAAGTTCGCATACCTTTACCCAAACCTCTTGCTATTTCGGGTAATTTATCAGCACCAAAAACCAATACCACAATAAATAGTATAAATACAATTTCGGTACCTCCGATGAATAATAATGTAGATAATTTTATCACAGTGCAAATATAATCAGTTTGTAACACATATAAACACAAGAAGCAATATTAACAGTTTTAAAGGATATCCACTTTTCAGTAGATTTTAATCAATGAGACATTTTTGAAAATTAAAAATAGATTCATCAAAAAAAGCCGACTCGCTAGAGTCGGCTTAATAGTAAATATTTAATTTTTGATTAGTTCTTTACCTTATTTTTGAACTTGTCAAAATCACTTTCCTCAACCTCTCTTGGCCAAGAATTGTTTGTTGTATCAACATCTGCAGTCTCTAAATCTGGATCAACGGTAATGGCTACTATCTCCTTATCGCTAGCTATTGCTCTACTTACTTCTTTATCATTTAACCTCCAAATCTGTGCTGGGTAAGTTATTTTTTCCTTAGAACCATCTGCATAGGCATATTCTACAATCAAAGGCATTACTAAACCTCCTGGTTTGTCAAAAGTAACCTGATAGAAATACTTTGGTGACTTTTTCATATTTTTTTGTTCCTCCGGTGTGAAATTATCCATGATGTATTCTTTCACAGTCGGTAAATCTTCAATTGACGATCCATTTTTCATAGCTTCATCATAACCTTCATCACCTTCGCCAATAAAGTAAACTAATGAGTTTGGATCGATATTGTAGCGTTCTGCAAGTGCTTTGCCTTCTGCATTAGGGTTATTGGTTACAGCAAATTTCTTTACTTCTTTTATCCCAATATCGGTATAGTCGGTTGTATAGAACCATCCTCTCCAAAACCAATCCAAATCCACTGCCGATGCGTCTTCCATGGTACGGAAAAAATCCTCTGGTGTCGGGTGTTTAAACATCCAACGATTGGCATACTCTCTAAATGAATAATCAAATAAATCTCTTCCCATAATGGTTTCTCTTAAGATATTGAGACCTGTAGCTGGTTTACTATATGCATTACTTCCAAACTGGTAGGTATTTAAACCTTTGGTCATAATTGGTGCAATAAAATCTTGGTCTCCACCCATATATCTTACAATATTTTTAGCAGGCCCTCTACGTGAAGGGTATTTGTCATCACCTGGGGACAATGCCGCAGGATACCACTCACCAAAATCTTGCTCTGCAACATACTGTACAAAGGTATTCAGGCCTTCGTCCATCCACGTCCATTGACGCTCATCACTGTTTACAATCATTGGAAAGAAGTTATGACCTACTTCGTGAATGATTACACTAATCATTCCGTATTTAGTTCTGTCTGAATAGTTACCATCCTCATCTGGGCGACCAAAATTGTAACAAATCATTGGGTACTCCATACCCATAGGTGCGTGTACAGAAATTGCCTTGTGGTAAGGATAATCAAACGTCATACGCGAATATGACTTTAGGGTACTAGCTACAGCATAAGTTGACCATTGCTCCCATAATGGATTTCCTTCTTTAGAGTACATAGACACTGCCATAACATCTTTATCACCGATTTTAACAGCCATCATATCCCAAATAAATTTACGGGAAGTAGCAAAGCCAAAATCCCTAACCATTTGTGCAGAAAGTTTCCAAGTCTTTTTCTTGTTGCTTTTTGTTTTTTCAGTCTTTTCTGCTTCAGCTTGGGTAACGATCATCACTGGCTTGTCATAAGATTTTTTAGCTTGCTCGTAACGTTTAAGCATTTCGCTTGTATACACTTCTTTTCTATTGGTAAGGTATCCTGTACCATCTAAAATGTGGTCAGCTGGTACGGTGATATTTACGTCGAAATCCCCAAATGGCAGCGCAAATTCATCTCGTCCCCAGAACTGTGAGTTTTGCCATCCCTCTACGTCATTATAAACGGCCATACGAGGATAGAACTGTGCCATAACATAAATTCTGTTGTCATTTTCTGGAAAATACTCATATCCTGAACGACCTCCATCTTTGACGTGGTCGTTGATATTGTACCACCATTTTATTTTGAATGAAAATTTATCTCCTGTTTTCATTGGTTTAGGCAACTCTACACGCATCATTGTACGGTTGATCGTATGAGGTAAATCCTTACCATTTACATCCTTAACGTGCTCGATATTAAAACCACCATCGAAACTCTCCTTTAAATAAGAGTTTGTAGCTCTCGATGCTGATGTTGCTGGCCCTATACCAGAACTATTGATTAATGGAGTTTTTGAATCTCTTGCTCGCATGTTTTGATCTAACTGCACCCAAAGATATTTCAATTCATCTGGTGAATTGTTGGTATAAGTAATAGTTTCATCACCATATAACTTAGCATTGACATCATCAATTTCGATATCCATTTTGTAATCTGCTTGCTGTTGGTAATATGCTGGACCTGGAGCACCAGAACCTGTTCTAAACATATTAGGTGTAGCAAATTCATCATAAAGTTGTTTGAATTTGTTTTGGTTGGTGTGACCTGATTTGCGCTCTGGTTTTATTTCATTCTGAGCATAAGTGCTTACCGAAAAACAAAGTGCGGCGCACAAGAAAAACTTGAAAATCTTCATTATAAATTGTGTTTAAAAAAATGATGCCTAAAGTAACGATTTATGCCTGCTTTAACAGAATTTTAATCAAAGTTTAACATGCATTTATCATTATCTGGCACCAGCAAAAAGCTTTTGTTATTGCCCAATAGCTTTAGCCTTACAATATTTTGTTGATCGGCAAACTTATCAAACAAAATTCTATTGCTTACTTCTATGGATCTTATGTTAGAAACGTTTTCAACCTCGAGATAACAATATGCAATGTCGTCTTTGTATTCCTTACCGATAAAGTTAAATTTTACTGGATTACCATTTACTTTGAGTTCCAATTTATCTGATAAATAACGCTTCATGTATGTATCAACCGTATTAGCATCACTATCTGGAGCAAGTTTTAGGTCTTCATTATAACGCATCTTAAGAAGCGCTTCCAAATCATCAATAAAGATCTGACTTATAATCTGAAGTGATTGCTGCTCTTCTGCATATTCAATTTTAGTAACACTGACATAATACTCATGCTCTAAAGTATTAGAAACGAGTATTGGAGCAATTATAAAAGCTAGTATGTATGGTATTGATTTCATTTTTAATTTTTAAAGATATTGAGCTTAATCCAAAAAGTATTCCAAAACTAATCTTTATCCTCTTCTTTTCTATTTTCTATGTAGGCTTTTAATTTGTTCTGAAGAAATTCTATTAGTTTTAATTCGTTCTTTTCTTCACATAAATTCAGGAAATCCTCATCTTCTTGAGAAAACAGAAAGTATTCGTTTTTTAAATTTTCTGGCAACGAGTCCTTTTCAAAAATTATGGATTCGTAATCGGTTCTTAATCTATTGATGCACTTGTCCCTATCATCCAATTCAACAATATCCTTTAGTTTCTTCGTTCTTCCGCTTATCTGATTTAAAAGCTTATGAAAATTAACTCCAAAACCTAAGCCTACATAACCCCAAGAACCAGCGTCTGCATCGTGTAGTTTTCGTTCGTTTTGAGTTAAAGGTAATTTTGTATTGCCAGGTATCCCTAAATCGTAAAAGTTAATATCAGTTTTAGCATCAGAATTTTCTAAGTCGGATTGTAAGCTACCTGTTAGAATTTTACCAACAATGACCTTATCTAAGGCAGTGACCGCTTCTGTGAGTTGAACTGAAATTGAACCCAATTCTTCTTGGGACTGAGTAACCACAGTTTCTTTGACCTCGTATTTTATGCTAGTAACGACTAAAGTATCTTGTGATTTGGCAGATATGATAAAACTTCCGTCCGCTTTAGAAATAGCAAACCTATTTGCTGTTTTGTTTAAAATGTGAATACCCTCAACATCATCTTCTGCAATGAGTTGTCCATTAAGTTCTTTTCGCTGCGCATGTAGCAAAATGGCTGAAAACAGAGCGAGAATGCAAAGCAGTATTTTATTCTTTTTCACTTTTTTCTTTTAGAAAAGATTTGCTTAATTGGGTTATACGCTCTAAAAATTGCATTTCCTTTTCTTCTTTCAACAATGTCTCATCAACTCCCTGTCTTTCCACATAATCAATAAAAGCCTCTACTTGGTCTAAGGGAATATTAAAATTAGTATGAATGTAGTTAATACTGTATTTATCCAAGGCTTCCTTAAAAGGTGTTTTTTCAATAGCTTTTTCAGCATTGGTCTTTTTACCCTCTTTCTTAATATCAACAACTTGACTTACAATAAAACCAGCTAGGTTGACTACGTTAAGCATATTTCTTACCTCTGGGTTGTATTCGTTAAAAGCTGCATTTTCCACTTCCGATTTATAGTCGGCTGTAAACTCAAAATCCTCTATATGATCCAAACCAAAATAAACATAATCCAGGCTTACGTTATAGGTTCTTACATTTTCCAAGTCAGCATTTAGATTCCCTGTTAAACCGAACGGCAAAATAACCACTTCATCTAGTTTATTGATTTCCTCTACAAGAATAACGGTTAACTTTTTGGACTTAATGACATCTTCCGATATCGTAATTTCAAAGTCCTTGAACTGTAGCGCACCAAACTCAACTATGTCATTCAGCGCTACCTTAATTTTAAACTCCCCTTTTTCATCGGTAACAGTGCCCTTGTTGGATGATGAGTTGAAAACAGTTACTCCTTCTTTATCGTCGGAAGAGACAATTATCCTACCGTTAACTTCAATTCTGTCAATATCTTGGGCATATACAGATATAGCGAATAGACTAAATATTATGATGGCTATTTTTTTCATGTTGTTGGTATTGACTTATAAAGTTCGTTGATATTATTGACTTCTCATAAAAAAATGCTAATAAAACTTTGTTAAATCATTATTTAGAAGTTTAATGTTTTAATCTTTATTTATGTAATTAATAACCTATATTTTTACAAAAAACATTAGATATTGAAATCAATTATTATTGCCAGTACCTCAACCGTCCATGGTAGTGGGTATTTAGAATACCTTATTGATGAACTGAAAACTCATTTTGCGTCTGCTGAAGAAATTTTATTTATTCCGTATGCCAGGCCTGGTGGTATTTCTCATGATGATTACACCAAAACTGCTGCAAAAGCCTTTGCAGCTATCGGAAAGTCAGTGAAAGGGCTGCATGAATACGATGACCCTAAAAAAGCCATAAGAAATGCTAAAGGTATTTTTACTGGTGGTGGAAATACGTTTGTTTTAGTCAACCAATTGTACAAAAATGATGTTTTGATTTCTCTGGAAGAAGCCATAAATAACGGAACACCTTACTTGGGAACCAGTGCAGGAAGCAATATTTGTGGTCTTACCATGAACACCACTAACGATATGCCCATTGTTTACCCTCCAAGTTTTAAAACCCTAAGTTTAGTGCCGTTTAACATTAACCCTCATTATTTAGACCCAAACCCTGACAGTAAGCACATGGGTGAAACCAGAGAGACGAGAATAAAGGAGTTCCATGCCTTTAACACCCAACCTGTGATCGGTCTAAGAGAAGGCAGCTGGATAGAAGTTAAGGGAGATAAACTGAAACTAAAAGGTGAACTAAACGCCAGAATATTTGAATATAGTGAAGCCCCTTATGAAATACCAACTGGCTCTGATTTAGGATTTTTAAAATAATTAAATATTTCTATAAAAATGATAGCCCCAAATTTCGTAACCTTCATTGTAATAGAATTTGTGGGAAGGGTAATTTTGAACATAGGTGTTTAACTCCATAGAACAACACCCTTTTTCTTTTACATGGCTATAAATCCAATCCATAAATTTTTTACCCAACCCCTTGCTTCTGTGATTAGGGTGTATATAAACATGGTCTAATTCTACAGATTTACCAGCATAGTGTCTTGTGCAGTACCAAAGACCAGACACACCAATAATTTCATCGTCATTATAAATTACTGCACACTCATAGTTTTGATGTTTCATTTCATCAAAGCGAGATTTTAAAACTGCTTTGCTAACCCTACCCTCATTAAGTTGAAAAACCAACGGAATAATAATATCTAAATCGTCATTTGGTATAATCTTGAATTGAAAACTCATGGTTAAAATTTATTGTTATAAAAATAAACTTTAAAATTCTGAGAACAAAACCAATGACTTTTCAATAAAAATTGTGTCAAACTTTTGTAAATTTAACACACTAACACCATCATTATGAGAAGAGGTAATTTTAAAGTCCGAATTTTGATTTTTGTGGCTATAGCCGCATTTGCGTATCTAAGAAAGTGCAGCCAAGAAGAAGTTAATCCTTACACCGGTAAAAAACAAGCCATATCATTGTCTCCTCAAGAAGAAATAGCCATTGGTGTGCAAAGTGCTCCGAGTATGGCACAGCAACATGGTGGCTTACATCCCAATAACGAATACCAAGCTCTAGTTGATAATGTTGGGAATAATTTGGTAAACAGTAGTATATCCAAAAACACACCTTATAAATATGAGTTTCATTTATTGGCTGATGATAGAACAATTAATGCATTTGCACTTCCTGGTGGACAAATTTTTATTACTTATGCTTTGTTTTCCCAACTAGAAAACAGAGATCAATTGGCTGGTGTTCTTGGCCACGAAATCGGTCACGTTCTTGGTAAACATTCCAACGAACGTATTACAAATGCTAACTTTTGGAAAGTATTGGCCATGGGAAGTTCTGCCATTGATATGGGTGGTGTAGCACAACAAATAGGGCAAGGCGAACTCTTAAAAAACGGTAGAGGAGATGAACTGGAAAGTGATGAATTGGGTGTAAAGTTTATGATCGATGCAGGTTATAACCCGGAAGAGATGATTGGAGTAATGGAAATATTAAAAGCTGCGGCCGGGCCAAATAGAGTTCCAGAATTCCAAAGTACACATCCAGATCCAGAAAACCGAATAGAAAAAATTAAAGAAGCCATCAGAAATTATAGAAATAAAAAAGCATCCTAAATAACAAGGATGCTTTCCAATTAACTAACTCAAATAATTGTCCTTAATTAGACAGTTTTCTTTTTAAAGCGTTTCAAAAACTGTGCCGCATCGGTTGCTTTAGATTTCTTAGCATGTCCTAATGCCGTATATCCAAGGTCACATGTAGCATGCACGTCGGCACCAGCCGTTACTAACACTTTAATTAATTCTACACGATTGTACTTTGCTGCATAATGGATTGGTCGCATACCCTTTGATTTAGCATTCACATCCGCTCCTTGATCAATCAAGGTTTTAACAAGTTCTACATTACCTGTTGCTACGGCTTTACATAGTGGGCTTACCTCCACAGTTTTCACAGTTACTTCTGTAAGGTCAGAGGTTAAATTGTCGTTGGTTGCATTTAAATTACTGATTGAAAAGCCCAATGCTAAGGCTAAAACTACTGCTGATTTTTTCATGATGAAAGATTTTAAAAATTAATTGATTTGTTTTTTGATGTATTAAAGAGACGACAAAACTTTTAGACTGTTACACTAAAAAAAGTTATATAACATACATTTAACGTTTTGAAAACAAATCTGTTAAGAGTTTCCCAAAACCTCATTCCTTCTTAACAATCAGCACTTTATTGTTTAAAACATTGATAATACCTAAAATTTTACAGGCTATAAATTTGTTCTAATATTCAATATCTTATCTTTGAATGCATTAAACAAAATTCCATGAATAAGAAGGTTATTCTAATGATTTTAGATGGTTGGGGGAAATCCCCAGACCCAAGAGTTTCGGCTATAGATAATGCAAATACACCCTTTATAGATTCCTTATATACCAAATACCCAAGTGCAAGTTTACGTACGGACGGCTTACATGTAGGTTTGCCTGAAGGGCAAATGGGCAATAGCGAAGTTGGACACATGAATCTCGGTGCTGGTAGAATTGTCTATCAAGATCTCGTAAAGATTAATTTAGCTGTTGAAAACAACACGCTTAAAGACGAACAGGTTTTAAGGAATGCCTTTCAGTATGCTAAAATCAATAACAAAAAAGTGCATTTTCTAGGTTTGGTAAGTGATGGTGGCGTACACTCCCATATCAACCATCTCTTTGGACTTTTAGATGCTGCTAACAACTATGGCTTAGAAGATGTTTTTGTTCATGCCTTTACGGATGGTAGGGATGTTGATCCAAAATCTGGTTATGGTTTTATTTTAGAACTAGAAGAGCATCTCAAAAAAACAACCGGAAAACTCGCAACAGTAACAGGTCGCTACTATGCCATGGACCGCGATAATCGTTGGGAACGTGTAAAATTGGCTTATGATGCTATTGTTAATGGAATAGGGTCTTTTAGCGATAATATTTTAAAGTCCATTCAAAATAATTATGAAGAAAACATTACCGACGAGTTTCTTAAACCAATTGTGATTTCTAATGGTAATGATCGTCCTGTAACTAAAGTTGAAGAGGGTGATGTGGTAATCTTTTTCAATTTTAGAACAGATAGAGGGCGTCAATTAACACAAGCCTTATCACAGGAAGATTTTCATGAGTATAATATGCACAAACTGAATCTTCATTTTGTCACCATGACCAATTACGATGATAATTTCAAAGGCATAAATGTGGTTTTCAATAAAGATAATTTATCAGAAACTCTTGGTGAAGTTTTGGAAAAATTCAACAAAAAACAGATTAGAATTGCTGAAACAGAAAAATATCCTCACGTTACCTTTTTCTTTTCAGGTGGTCAAGAAGCCCCATTTAATGGAGAAACGAGAATTCTAAGAAACTCACCTAAAGTTGCAACGTATGATCTAAAACCAGAAATGAGCGCTTACGAGTTGCGAGATGCGCTTATACCTGAATTGGAAAAAGGAGATGCAGACTTTGTTTGTCTAAATTTTGCGAACGGAGATATGGTTGGTCATACAGGTGTTATGGAAGCGGCAATAAAAGCTTGCGAAGCTGTTGACGAGTGTGTAAAGGATGTTATTACAACAGCACTTGCAAATGATTATACGACAATTTTGATTGCAGATCACGGAAATTGTGAAACCATGATAAATCCAGATGGCACACCTCACACTGCTCATACAACAAACCCTGTTCCTATTATTTTAATAGATAAAGATTTAAAGGCAATAAAAGATGGTATTCTTGGAGACATTGCACCGACTATTCTAAAATTAATCGGTATTCCCAAACCAGAAGCCATGACACAACATAGCCTTGTATAAAATTGTTATTGTTGTACCTTTGCCCAATAATTGAATTGATAGCATGAATTTTCAAGATAGATTAATTATTGCAGTAGATTTTGATGGTACCATTGTTGAAGATGCTTTCCCTAAAATTGGGAAGGCACGCATTTTTGCTTTCGAAACCTTAAAACGTTTACAGCAAGATGGTCACAGACTTATCCTTTGGACCTACCGAAGCGGAACAAAATTGCAAGAAGCTGTTGATTTTTGCAAAGAAAATGGCATTGAGTTTTACGCAGTAAACGCCAGTTTCCCTGAAGAAAAATTCGATTATAGCCGAAGTCGTAAAATACATGCCGACCTATTTATTGACGACAGAAATATTGGTGGCATTCTTGGTTGGGGAGAAATCTATCAAATGATAACCAATGAAAAACCCAACATAAAACATGCTACCAAAAAATGGTGGCAGTTTTAAAACACGTCAATCCTTTTTACTTCATCATTTCAAAATACGATTTTTCAATCTCTTCTCTATGATTAGGATGCGCGATACTCACAAGTGCTTTAACACGCTCTTTGATAGTTTTTCCATATAAATTAGCTATACCATATTCTGTCACTACATAATGAACATGTGCTCTAGTCGTTACAACTCCAGCTCCATTTTTTAAAAAAGGTACGATTCTACTTATTCCCTTTCGGGTTACCGAAGGCAACGCTATAATGGCTTTACCACCTTTACTCAATGAGGCTCCTCGTATAAAATCCATTTGACCTCCAACACCAGAGTACATGCTGGCACCTATGGAATCTGCACAAACCTGACCCGTAACATCAATTTCTATTGCAGAATTAATTGCTACCATTCTAGGGTTTTGCTTTATGTAAGACGTATTATTTGTATAATTAGAAGCACGCATTTCCACGAATGGATTATCATCTACATAATCATATAACCGCTTAGAACCGATTAAAAAAGTTGTCAAGGCTCTACCTCGATTGATTTTCTTGTAGTTACCATTTATAACATCATTAAGAATTAGATCAATGACACCATCAGAAAACATTTCAGTGTGCAAACCCAAATCCTTATGATTAGTCAATCTCGTTAAAACGGCATTCGGTATAGATCCAATTCCCATTTGCAACGTACTTCTATCTTCTATTAAGCTTGCAACATAGTCACCTATTTTACTTTCAATGTCTGTGGGCACAGACATCTCCATAGTAGGTATTTCATCATCACATTCTACAAAATAATCAATTTCCGTATGGTGAATAATCCCAGCGCCATGAGTACGTGGCATATTTTTATTCACCTGTGCTATTACTGTAGTAGCGTTGTCAATGGCTGCCAAAGTTGCTTCCACGGAAACACCTAAGGAGCAATAACCATGTTGATCTGGAACAGAAACATGAATTAAAACTACGTCTAAATCAATAATATTTTGCTTAAATAAAAGTGGAACTTCACTCAAAAAAACTGGTGTATAAGACCCATTACCAGCTTTTAACGTATGTCTTACGTTTTTGCCAATAAAGAACGAATTAACATGAAAACTCTTTGCAAATTCTGGGTTTGCATAAGGCGCACTTCCTTCAGTATGTAACTGACATATTTCAACATTTCGCAATTCTTCATGTCTTGCAGACATGGCATTGATTAATCGTTGTGGAGCTGCCGCTGCTGCTTGAATATAAACTCTATCGTTAGATTTAATAATTTTTACCGCTTCTTCTGCGCTTAAGGTTTTATACATCTCTTAAATATTAGATTACAAAATTATAGCTCAAAAAGCAGAAAAAAACTGCCTTTTATCATGTTTTTCTTAAATTATTTAATAGTTATAATTAATTATCTTTGCAACCTAATTTAAGAGACCATGATTATTGTAAAAACAAAGGAAGAGATTGAATTAATGCGACAAAGCGCACTTGTTGTATCTAAGACTTTAGGGATGCTTGCTAAAGAAATAAAAGAGGGTGTAACCACAAATCATTTAGATACGATTGCGGAAGAATTTATACGAGATCATGGAGCTTTACCTGGTTTTAAAGGCTTGTACGACTGCCCTTCAACTTTGCTATGCAGTGTTAATGAAGCTGTTGTTCATGGTTTACCAACAGATAAACCTTTAAAAAATGGTGATATAGTTTCTGTAGATTGTGGTGCTTTAATGAATGGTTTTTATGGTGACCACGCTTATACTTTTGAAATCGGAAACGTTAGTGAAGACACAAAAAAACTAATTAAAACAACAAAGGAATCCCTTTATGTTGGGATTAGGCAATTAAAAGTTGGGAATAGAGTTGGAGATGTGGGTTATGCCATACAACAATATTGTGAAGCCGAAGGTTATGGTGTTGTGAGAGAATTGGTAGGTCATGGTATTGGCCGCAAAATGCACGAAGACCCAGAAATGCCAAACTATGGCAGACGTGGCAGAGGCAAAAAATTTATTGAAGGCATGGTTGTAGCCATAGAGCCTATGATAAATATGGGAACCCATAAAGTGAAACAGCTTAAAGATGGTTGGACCATCGTTACCCAAGACGGAAAACCAAGTGTTCACTTTGAGCACGATGTGGCTATTGTTAACGGTCAGCCAGAAATTTTATCTACGTTTACATATGTACATGAAGCTTTGGGCATTACCTCTGATGAAGAAGATGAATTTAGGCAGCAAGCTTTAGTGCTTTAACATGAAATCAATTTTTAAATTTTTTTTAAATCTTTTTCCTCGTCCACTTTTAATAAGGTTAAGCTATATCATAAAACCCCTATTAGAATTCTTTTTAAAAGGTAATAAGTACACAGATCCTATTGACGGTAAAAGTTTCAGAACCTTTTTACCTTATGGGTACGAAAAACAAAGACCAAATATACTCTCACCCTCTACCCTTTCTTTAGAAAGACATAGATTACTTTGGTTATATCTCAAAAACGAAACCAACTTCTTTTCAGATGATTTAAAAGTGCTGCATTTTGCACCCGAACAATGCTTTTTAAAACGCTTCAAACGATTAAGAAACCTAAATTACACCACTACGGATTTAGTGTCCCCAATTGCAGACGTAAAAGCAGATATTTGCAATTTACCTTTTAAAGATAACAGTTATGATGTTATTCTTTGTAACCATGTTTTAGAGCACATACCAGATGACACTAAAGCTATGCGGGAATTGTATCGCGTTATGAAACCTGGTGGTTGGGGAATTTTTCAAATTCCACAAGATTTATCTCGAGAGGCAACTTTTGAAGATAATTCAATTACTGATAAAGCTGAGCGCGCTAAAATCTTCGGTCAATACGACCATGTACGTGTGTATGGAAGAGATTATTTTGACAAACTTCGGTCTATAGGATTTAAAGTTGAAGAAGAGGATTATACGTCTCAGCTTTCAGATGATGAAATTGACAAATACCGCTTGGCTAAAGGTGAGATTATCCCTGTGGTTTACAAACAATAACTAATTAGGAAAGTTATTTAAACTCAAAGTTTTTAAAGCTTTGTTATCTCCTTCAAAAATAAAATAGACTTTAAGTTCTGGATGGTTTTTTAAAAACTCAGTAACTTTTTCAATTCCCATCGCTTGAAATGCTGTGGCGTAAGCATCAGCTGTCATACAATCATCTGCTATAACCGAAACACTTAAAACATTCGTTTTTGTTGGGTATCCTGTTTTAGTATCTATAATATGAGCGTAACGATTACCGTATTCATCGGTTTTAAACTTTCGATAAGTACCTGAAGTTGCCATGGCTTCATCTTTTAAAGTAATGGCTTTGTAAACGGATTGCTCACCATCAAAGCGTGGCTCGTCGAGTCCAACTTTCCAAGGAGATTCTTTTTCAACATTAGTTCCCTTCACTCTAATTTCACCACCAATTTCAACTAAATAATTTTCAACTTGTTTACCTTCTAAATATTCCGCAATAACATCTACTCCGTAACCTTTGGCTATGGCATTAAAATCAATAAAAGTATGTTTGGGTTTTAATACACTGTTATCCACTCTTTTTACTTTATCTAAGCCAACAGATTTCATTAGACTATCGATCTTAGTACTATCTAAATTAACTACTCGACCTTTTGGACCAAAGTTCCAAGCATTAACTACTGCACCAATTGTTGGATCAAAAACACCTTCAGTTTCATTATATATTTCTCTTGAGGCTACGAGAACTTTTCTGAAGTGATTATCTACTTCATTGTTTTCATTTCTATTGAGCTTCGAGATATCAGAATCTGGAATGTATGTAGAAAGTGATTGATTCACAACTTGAAACAGGCTATCGAATTGCGTCTGATAATTTGTGTCTGTTTCAGAAAAATATTGAATATTATAAGTTGTACCGAATACTGGTCCTGAAAGTTTTACCAATTCAGTTTGACTTTTTTCTTGTTTGCAAGAAAGACTTACCAACGTCATCAGAATTAAGTACACAATTTTTTTCATACAGTAAGTTTTAATTCAAATTCATTTCAATGACTTGTATACCATTATATTCAATCAGGTACTCTTCGTTTAAATAGATGGGTAGATCTTCACCGTTGGGATTCCCCAATCCAACTCCTGCATATAATACTTTGGCATCTTTTTCGTAAGCGTGTTTTTTAAATGTTTCCATCCAAACCACATCATAGTTATTTGGGTTTTCTGGCAGAATGACCGCTCTAACTACAACAAAATAGTATTGACTATTCTTATCGATACATACAAACTGTGGATGGCGTTTTAGCTTACTGTTAATAGCAACAAACTCAAAACCACGAGCCTCCAAATCCTTACCGACATGGTTCATTGCGAGGTTATGTATTTCTTGCGGTGTAAGTGGTTTGCCCATAGTTAATCTTGTTGTTGCAAAGATAAAACCCAATTGCTTCAATTACGAATATAACGATCAAAATAAAAAAGCTATCAGTACTTAACTGATAGCTTTTAGATTATTAAAAATTAATTAAAAAAATTATTTTTTTACAAATCTTTTAATTAGAGAGCTATTATTCTCTGCATAGATTTTAACAAGGTATATACCTTGAGCATAATTTGCAAATGAAACCTCTTCTTCAACTGCCATGTTTCTTAAATCTAAAATTTTAATAGTTCTTCCTGAGACATCATAAATTTCTGCATTTCTTAAATTTAATCTGCTCTTATTTTTAATGGTAAATGTATCTCTAACTGGATTCGGAAATAATAGTATAGCATTATTAGAAAGCTCTAAATCGTCAATGCTTAACGTAGTGTCTACAACTTTGAGTTCGAAGAAACAATTTACTGTGTTACCTGCATCATCGGTAACATCAAATTCTATGATATAATCTCCGTTTGGTAAAACAGTACCTGGCAATGGTGTTTGTACCACAGAAAAACCACAGTTATCCGAAGCCGTAACATCACCTTCTAAGACATAATCAGGAAGGGTATAGCCTCCCTCTGATTCGACTTCAAATCCATCTGAACAATTGATTACAGGGTCAATTAGGTCTACAACGGTTACCGTTGCAGTGGCAGAACCACTATTCCCACTCTGGTCAGTCACCGTTAGCTCAACAGTGTTATCACCTAAATCAGCACAGGTGAAATCCGAAATATCAATATCTAAACTTACAACGGAACAGTTGTCGGTTGAACCATTGTCTATTTGTGAAGCTAGAATACTCGCATTGCCTGATGCGTCCAGTGCCACAACGATATTCTGAGCAACTGCTGTCGGATTTATATTGTCCTCAACGGTAACCATTGCTATACCATTGGCTGAATTACCATTAACATCTGTAACGGTTAAAGTAACCGTATTCACACCTAAATCGGCACAAGTAAATGAGAATACATCCAGACTCATGGTATCGATACCACAATTGTCGGATGAACCATCATCAATATCATTTGGGGTAATTGTTGTATTACCAGAACCATCTAGTTCAACATCAATGTTTTGTGTAATTACGATTGGGTCATGTACATCCTCTTCGGCAGAAACTGTCAACATTACACTATTGTTATTTGGGTAGCTCACATCGAATGTATATTGCAGACAATCATATTCTGCATAAATTGGTGACACTAAGTTTTCGGTAGCGTTCGTCCCACTAACGGTAGCAATTGTAAAGGTATCTCCAATATTTGGTTGAAAACCTAATGCTACATCTACAGTGCCCTCAAAAACAATATTGTTACCAGTAATTGCAAGTACATCATGTTCTGTATCTGGGGTTAAACCATTTAATTCTACATTTAAAACAGAATTGCTGGTCGAGGTATAATTTCCTATTATGTTAAGCGTCCCTGGCGATAGACCTGGCGCTACATTACCGTTGTTGGTAAAACTGGCTGGTGGAGGTAAATTTAAGTCCGCTACTCCTGTGAAAACACCACCAGCAAGGTTGTCTAGTGAAACAGTAAAGTTTATTCCTCCTGTAGTTGCTTCAATAACTCCAGAGTTTTGGGATTCCGCACCAATTACTATTCCGGACTCCGAGGTGTTTTTTATCAAACCCTGATTGTTAAGTAAATTGATGCCTGCTCCTGTTGGAAATATTCCAAAACCACTGGATTGAAAATCAATGACACCAGTCGGTCCATTGCGCAGTTCAGCATCGGTATCAATAAAAAGGTCGCCTCCACTAACAAAGTTAAAGTTGCCGTTGTTAATTAATATGGTTGGTCCATCAATAATGGTGTTACTAGTAGAATTAACCATTATGCTATTATTGGTCAATGTTCCACCACCGATCAAGGTACCAGAAGCCCATGTTACAGTGGCATTGCCACTAAAATCGAAGCTAGCGGAATCACCGTTGTTGATACGGGTATTGCTTCGGATTACAAAATCGCCATCCAAAGTTCCGGTTAGTGTACCCGTAAGCGTAATTTCATTGTCCAATTCTAATACGCCTTCTGTTTCAACGTTATACGTACCGTCCATGAGTACCTGAGCACCTATGGTACTATTGCTAAAATTAAGAATACCTGAAGTTACCTGTATGGTACTGTCGTTATTGTTGAACTCGCAGTTGATGGTTACTTGATCTGTTGTGCTTGGAAGGTCAACAAGTATTAATCCATTATTGTTAAACTGATTGGTGCCTGCACCCGATTCTGATATGTTGGCTCCATTTTCCAACATCGATATGGTACCAGAAGGGGTATTGTCCAATACACCACTGGTCTGAATGAAAATATCACCTGCACCAGTCAAATTGATTTGTCCTTGGTTGGATAAGGTGGTTTCTGCCCCTATGAAGACATTACCCGCAAGTGTATTAATGGTGCTCATATTGCTTAAAGTACCACCTCCAAAAAATTGACCCGAAGACCACGTAACTGTGGCATTACCAGAAAAATCAAAACTAGCTGTATCTCCATTATTAATACGCACAGTACTTCGTAAAATAAAATCACCGTTTAAGCTTCCGATCAATGTCCCAGTAAGGGTGATTTCGTTGTCCAACTCTACGGCACCGCCCGAAGCCACATTGTATATGCCACCCATTAGTATCTGACCTCCAACAGTTGCATTCGAAAAATTAAGGATTCCTGAATCTACCTGTATTGTACTGTCGTTATTGTTGAACTCACAGTTGATGGTTACTTGATCGTTTGGATTAGGAAGGTCAACAAGTATTAACCCATTGTTGTTAAACTGATTGATGCCTCCTCCTGACTCCGATATGTTGGCCCCATTTTCCAACATCGATATGGTACCGGAAGAGGTATTGTCCAATACCCCATCTGTAACAATAAAAATATCACCAGTATTCGTCAAATTGATTTGTCCTTGGTTAGATAGCGTAGTTCCGACACCAACGAAGACATTACCTGTAACAGTATTTATGGTGCTAACATTAATTAATGTACCACCTCCAAAAAATTGACCCGAAGACCACGTAACTGTGGCATTACCAGAAAAATCAAAACTAGCTGTATCTCCAATATTAATACGCACTGTACTACGTAAAATAAAATCACCGTTTAAGTTTCCGGTCAATGTCCCAGTAAGGGTAATTTCGTTATCCAATTCTAGTGCACAGCCAGAAGCCACATTATAGATACCACCCATAAGCACCTGGCCTCCAACAGTTGCATTTGAAAAATTAAGGATTCCTGAATCCACCTGGATTGTACCGCTATTGTTGAAATCACAATTGATAGTTACTTGATCAGTTAAATCTGGTAGATTCACAACCACTAAACCCAAATTATTAAATTGATTGATGCCTGCACCTGTTTCCGAAACATTGCCACCATTTTCTAACATAGATAAGGTTCCAGAAGTCTCGTTAATTAATAATCCTCCAGTAGCAATGAAAATATCACCAGCGCCTGTTATATTAATCTGTCCTTCGTTAGATAAGGTCGTTCCCCCACCAAGCGTTACATTACTGGCAAACGTATTTATAGTACCATTATTGGTCAAAACAGCCGAGGAGCCCAATAGAGTCCCAGCATTCCAATTAATAGTTGTACCACTACCAAAAGTCGATGGCTGTGAGAATGTTAGATTGGTATTTATGTCGAAGGTTGAATTACCTTGAACATCTAACGACTGAACAGTTCCGACCACGTTTAAGGTTACTGTAAACCCAGTAGGGATAATCACATCATCTGACGCTGTCGGCACCATATTGGTGTCCCAGTTGTCAGTATTGTTCCAATTGGTGTTTGCACCTAAACCCGTCCATGTGGTTTGCGCGATTGCGATTGTGGATGATATTCCAAACACAATTAGTAGTAAAATTCGTTTCATGGTTAATAGCTTTTTATGTGTTTATAGCTATATCGAAACGAGAATAAAATGTCATCAAAAAAATTACAAATTATTTGAATCGCACAAATTTTGCATTACTAAATGTATAGTTTGAAACAGGAACCACGGCATCGTCTTCTAATTGATACCAAGGTGATATTGATGAGTTCTCCAGATTTTTCACCAAATGAACACTTTGTGCTGGAGTGTTACCTTGAAACAACAAAAACAACTTTTCACCTTTATCGTTTACGACCTCATCACAAAGTATTACTATATGTCCTGGACTGCCACCTTTAATTAGCATATCACCAATCTTTAAATCTTTTGCCTTTACAGACTCTAACTCGTTGAAAAGTGATAATGTACCAGAATACATATAGATTAAATTTAAATACTTATAGAAATTGTTTTTAGAATGGTCTACACTGGCGGTTTTGTGAAAGGAAACTTTATTGCCGCTTATTTTTGGACGATATCCTTCTGCATATTTTTGCCAAGAGCAATAATGTCCAGAAGTAAAATTAAAGCCTATCTCGTCTTTTCTATCGTTATCCCATAGATATTCACTTCGTATTCTAATTAAGGCATCAGCACATTGTTGCAAACCGTTTTTAGGTACGGGTACCTCTAACACCCCAATATGACCTCCTTGCCAAAAATATTCGGAATCATCGTAATTGATAATTTTACTTCCAAACGGCTTGAGTTTGTAATTACGAAGGTAGTTTTCAAAACTTCCTTTGGGATATGTCACACGATTATAACCATTCGGAGTGTTGACTCTAGAATTAATCGTTAAGCTATCCTTATTGATTAAACTTGGTGTTTCTACAATGGCAGCAACTGTATCTACAACATTTTCTGTTGGCTTTATTTTAAAGGCTAGAACTAATACTGTTATTAGTAGTAATAAAAGAAGGAATACTTTCTTCATATATATTGAAACGAATTAAACTTCAATTTTGTTATGTAAATTTTGAATTTGTGTAACTTTAGCATTACTATGAGATTAAGAATTTTACTATTTGTTGCTGTTTTGATGTTTATTGTCAACTGCGAAAACAAGACCAATTTACCAGACCCTCTTGAAGCCGGCTGGAATGGAGAATCGGTTTGCGAAGTATTGGAGGAAAATAAAGAACTGCGTGTTTTAAAATGTACGTTTCCTCCAAATGTTGGTCACGAGAAACATTACCACAATCCTCATTTTGGATATACCCTTGTTGGTGGAAAATTTAGAATTACAGATACTACAGGTACACGACAAGTTGATGTGCCTACGGGTTATAATTTTAGAAATGATTCCATTACTCAACATGAAGTTTTTAACGTGGGAGAAACTACAGCTGTATTCCTCATAATGGAATACAAGTAAGTTTTTTTGTATCTTTTAGATTGAAAAAGAAAACACTATGAAAACTTCCACTCGATTTGAAAATGCCATAACGAAGCTTTACACCGCTTTTCACAATGACACCTTAAACCCTGAAGATTGTAATCAATGCGCTATCGGAACTATTTTAGATCATAAAGATAGCTGGAGACACATGACAAATATCCATGGCTCGGTTCAATTGAATTATGTTGGTCTTGTTCACCAAAATTTAGGTCGAAGATTCAATGGATATACACCTTTAGAACTACTTAAAATTGAAGCGTCTTTTTTAAATGGTTGTGGTTATCGCTTAGGCAAACATTTCTGCCATAAGCCAGATTACATTGATAAAACTATATTATTTAATGGATTAAGTGAAGTGGTTGCTACCTTATGCCAAATAGACCATATAGATAATGTGATGGATTGTTCTCAATTGTTTGGTCATCATGTTTCCCTTCCAAAAAATATCACCTTACAGGTTTAAGACAGTTGTGGGATATAAATAAAAAACCAGCACTTAATAAATGCTGGTTTAAATATATTCATCGATTCCTGCCTACGCAGGAATGACATCTAGCAACTATCCACCGAAGTCATCGAATCTAATATGTTCATCAGGAATTCCAAAATCCTCACCCATTTTCTGAACCGCTTGGTTCATTAATGGAGGTCCACAGAAGTATAGTTCAATATCTTCTGGTGCTTCATGATGATTTAAATAATTATCAATTACACAGTTGTGAATAAACCCTACAAAACCATCTCCCTCTTCGTCATTGATATCTTTTTTCACTTTCCAATTATCTTCTTCTAACGGCTCAGAAAGTGCCATGTAGAATTTAAAATTAGGGAAATCTCTTTCAAGTTCTCTAAAGTGATCGATGTAGAACAACTCACGCTTAGAACGTCCTCCATACCAATAGGTAACTTTACGACCTGTTTTCACGGTTTTGAATAAGTGATATAAGTGCGAACGCATTGGTGCCATACCTGCACCACCTCCAACGTAGAGCATTTCACTTTCTGACTCGTTGATGAAGAACTCACCATATGGTCCAGAAATAGTTACTTTATCTCCAGGCTTTTGGGCAAAAATGTAGGATGATGCTACACCCGGATTTACATTCATCCATTGGTTTTTAGCACGATCCCATGGCGGAGTTGCAATACGTACGTTAAGCATAATCTCACGCCCTTCTGCTGGGTAAGAAGCCATAGAATAGGCCCTTTCAACAGTTTCTGTGTTTTTCATTACCAATGGCCAAAGCCCAAACTTATCCCACTCCGCCTGAAACTTATCTGGTGTTTCGTGCTCTTCTGGGTGTGCGGTAATGTCTATATCTTCGTATTTTATTTCGCATGGAGGGATTTCAATTTGAATATATCCACCAGCTTTATAACCCATATCCTCTGGAATCTCAACAACAAATTCCTTGATAAATGAGGCTACATTGTAATTTCTTACGACGGTTGCTTCCCATTTTTTGATACCAAATACTTCCTCAGGAATGGTAATTTCCATATCCTGCTTCACTTTTACTTGGCATGCTAAACGTGCACCTTCTTTTAATTCTTTTCTCGAGAAATGTGGTGTTTCGGTTGGTAAAGCTTCACCTCCCCCTTCAAGAACATGGCACTCGCACTGAATACAAGTTCCACCTCCACCACAAGCTGATGGCAGGAATATTTTATTGCTCCCAAGCGTACTTAAAAGTGTACTTCCTGAAGCTACTTCTATTTCGCGCTCACCATTAATCAAAATCTTTACAGGACCAGATGGCGATAACTTTTGTTTTACAAATAATAACAGAGCAACTAAGAGTAAGGTCACCACTAAAAAGGCTGTTACAGTTGCGACTATTGTTCCGATTGTATTTGCGGCTAATATCATTGTCTTATCCTATTACTTGTTTGTGTTTTCAGCTATTTCTAAGTCAGACTCAAGTTTAGCTTTTTCTTTTTCAATACCTTCTTTTATGGTTTCAACAGCAGCAGATTCCACTTCTGGAGTTGACTCTTCATCACCACCAGTTAACATACCTCCAAAACTCATAAAACCTATGGCCATTAAACCTGTGATAATAAATGTAATACCCAATCCCCTCAATGCAGGTGGCACATTACTATATCTAATCTTCTCGCGAATAGCAGCAATTGACAAAATTGCCAAGAACCAGCCAATACCTGAAGAAACTCCATAATTAAAAGCCAATCCTAAACCTGCTATTTCTCTAGATTGCATAAATAACGAACCACCCAAAATAGCACAGTTTACTGCGATTAATGGTAAAAATATCCCTAAAGAGTTATATAATGATGGGGAGAATTTTTCTACTACGATTTCTACTAATTGTACCATGGTTGCAATGGTGGCAATAAACATGATAAATGATAAAAAGCTTAAATCATAGCTTGCATACTCATCTCCCAACCACGACAATGCACCTGGTTGCAATATATATTGATCTAAAAGCCAGTTTAATGGTACCGTAATTGCCAATACAAAAATTACAGCAGCACCAAGACCAACGGCAGTTGAGACTTTTTTAGATACAGCAAGGTAAGAACACATTCCTAAGAATGTGGCGAAAACCATATTATCTATAAATATCGATTTAAAAAATAATTCTATATGTTCCATATATTTTAGTTGTTTGTTGTTTGTTGTTTGTTGTTAGCTTATGCGCTATCAACTTGCAACTAGCAACCAAATTTTAGTCTTCTACTAAGTCTTTATTTCTAGTTCTTTGAATCCAAATGATTATACCTACCACAATAAGTGCCATTGGTGATAATAGCATGAACCCATTATTCTCATAGCCAATTGCGTAAAGTCCTGTCTTTTCAATTGGGTCACCAAGTACAGGGATTCCTAAAAGTGTCCCTGAACCTAATAATTCTCTAAAGAATCCTACGATTACCAAGATTACAGCATAACCAAGTGCATTACCTATACCATCTAAAAATGAACGCCAAGGTCCATTACCTAAAGCGAATGCTTCAAAACGTCCCATGATAATACAGTTAGTAATAATCAATCCAACAAAAACCGATAAGGTTTTACTCAGTTCATAAGCAAAGGCCTTAAGTACCAAATCCACTATAATTACCAATGTTGCCACAACGATTAATTGGGCAATAATTCTAATTTTTGAAGGAATAATATTTCGCATTAAAGAGATAACCACGTTACCTACTCCCATAACAAACAATACAGAGATAGACATTACTATTGACGCCTCTAGCTCTGCTGTAATTGCCAATGCAGAACAAATACCAAGAACCTGAATAGTGATAGGGTTGTTATCCGCTAATGGGTCTGTTATTAACTTTGTGTCTTTTTTTGAAAGAAGTCCCATAGTGTTTAGTTAGATTTTAAATTATCAAAATAAGGTTTGTAAAGCTTTAAATCGCTTTTAATCATTGCCGATACACCATCACCAGTAATTGTAGCGCCTGCAATAGCATCTACCTCATTATCTGTTTTATCTTCATTTTTAGGATCCGCATTACCTTTAGCAACTGCAATACCTTTAAAGGTACCGTTTTCTGTTAATAGATGCTCTCCATAGAAATCATCCATAAAGTAGCGTTGCTTAATGTTAGCACCGAGTCCAGGGGTTTCACCCTTATGATCAAAATAAGCACCTTGTACCACCATATTTTCATCTAATGCAATGTAACCCCAAATGGCATCCCATAGTCCTTTTCCATAAATTGGCGCAACATAATAGGTCTTACCTTCTCGTTGTCCTATAAACAATGGTAATAGTCTATTTTCACCTGCCTTGGCATTGGATTTTTGCTTCTTAATATCAATAAGGTAAGGTTCCTTATTATTTTCGGCCTTAAACTCTTCTCTAGTTTGGGTCTTTATTACCTTACCAGAAGCATCGACAGTAATTACAATTTGTTCTTTCACAAATTTTTCAAACTCATCTGGTGCTACATCTGGTGAAACAAAAATTGCACTTGTTTCATCATTTTCATTTACACCCATAGCATACAGAATGTTCTGTTGCTTTTCTATCTCCTCATTTTGGGTTATCATTGGTTTTGTATAACTGAATAAACCAGCCAAAATAACACCAACAACGATTACCATACCAATGGCAAATATGACCGTATATGAATTTTTATCTGTATTAACTGCCATAATTATGCTGTTTTAACTTTTAAACGTTTCATTCTTTTCTTAACATTAGCCTGAACTACATAATGGTCAATAGTCGGTGCAAAAACGTTCATTAATAAAATTGCTAAAAATACACCTTCTGGATATGCTGGATTAAATACACGTATCATAATGGATATAAATCCGATTAAGAACCCATAAATCCATTTTCCTTTGTTGGTCTGTGACGCCGTAACAGGATCTGTAGCCATATAAACAGCTCCAAATAAAATACTACCTATAATTAAATGTTGCCAAAAAGGAACACTCATAAGTCCGTAGAATTTACTCGTATTACCTATCCATCCTGCGTCTACGACACCATTGAATATTAACCCCATTACCAAAGCACCAATAATAGTACTTAGCATAATTCTCCAGCTTCCTATTTTAGTAAAAATTAAAAATAAGGCTCCGATGATTATTAAGAACTTTGACGTTTCACCAACCGATCCCGGAATGATTCCCCAAAACATATCCCAATAATCAATACCTGCCAAAGAGCTGTTTTGAGCATAGGCACCTAACAATGTTTCACCAGAAATTGCATCTAAATTTTGACCAGCTGCAATTGCTTGGTCCCTTTCTACTGCACCATGTACCCATACTTTATCTCCAGACATCCAAGTTGGATAGGCAAAGAATAAAAAGGCTCTAATGGTTAATGCTGGATTAAGAATATTCATCCCAGTACCACCAAATACTTCCTTACCAATGACTACACCAAAAATAACAGCTACCGCTAACATCCATAGTGGAATATCAACGGGTACAATTAATGGCACTAACATACCTGTTACCAAATAGCCCTCTTCAACTTCGTGGCCTTTTATTACAGCAAAAATAAATTCTACTGCAAGACCAACTCCATAAGATACAGCTACCAGAGGTAACACTGTTAAAGCACCAATCCAAAGATTATCCAAGGTCCAAAATGACGCTCCTAAAAACCCGTTTGCGGATTCTATTTCACCTAATGCAAGGTAATGCTGATAACCTGCGTTAAACATTCCAAAAATCAAACATGGTATTAAAGCAATAATGACCGTGTTCATTGTACGCTTTAAGTCATCCGCAGCTTTTATGTGTGTTCCACCATGCGTGGTTTCATTTGGAGTATATAAAAAAGTAAAAAGGGCATTAAAACCAGGTAGCCACTTTTTGTCCTTATTTTTTACTTTAAACTCGTGTAATTTATTTTTTAAACCCATTATCCTATCTCTTTAAGCATTAAGTCTAAACCTTCTCTTATTATTTTCTGATGTGGTTGTTTAGATACACATATGAATTCAGTTAACGCGAAATCTTCTGGTGCAACCTCATACATCCCTAAAGCCTCCATTTCATCTAAATCTTGGTACATACAAGCTTTTAAAATTTGCATTGGATAGATATCTAACGGAAAAACTTCTTCGTAACTACCTGTTACAACAAAGGCACGATGTTCGCCATTTGTATTAGTATCTAAATCATACTTTTTCTTCGGGTTTAACCAAGAGAAAGTCAGAGCTCTCGATGTAGACACCTTATCAAAGACTGGCTTATTCCAGCCAAAGAACTCGTAATCATCACCTTCAGGAATCACAGTTATAACATTACTGTAATAATCTAAATTTCCATCAGGAGCGACTTTTTTGCCTGTTAAAACGTTTCCGGAAATAATTCTGTCATTACCATCTTTATCAACACCATTATCATATACCATTGTAGCTACTTCAGCTCCAATTTTGGTTCTAAAATATCTTGGCTTTTTTACAGAAGAACCCGCTAGGGCAACTACACGCTCAGCATTAAATTTTCCTGTCAACAAAAGCTCACCGATAATAACCAAATCTTGTGCACTTACCGTCCAAGCAACTTCTCCCTTATTGATAGGGTCAACCTTATTGATCAAAGTACCGACATTACCTGAAGGATGAGGGCCAGAAACATTATGGGTTATTGTGTTATCTAAATTAGCTAAAGGTGAGTTAGAACTCCCTACAGAAATATGCACTCCACCTTCAGTCAATTTTGACAATGCTGTAACTGCAGTTTGCAATTCAGCCTCTTTTCCAGCTAAAGTATAATCTAAATCTGCAGCTAATGGAGCACTTGCATAACCAGATATAAAGATAGCTTTTGGTGTGCTATCAGCCTTTGCAACAACGTCATAAGGACGCTGTTTAATAAACGCCCAACAACCCGAAGCTAATAAATGTGCTTTGATTTTGTCTGCATCCGATGATAAATCAAACTTACCATGATCTACATAAGTCTGTTCTTTATCCGCAGTAATTTTTATAGCGTCTATTCGACGTCTTGGTCCACGTTGCACTTCAGTTACCTCACCAGATACTGGTGAAACAAACTTCATAGCTTCGTTATCCTTATTGTAAAACAATGTCTCACCTGCCTTAACACGAGTACCTTCTTTTGCTACAAGTTTTGGAATAATGCTGTGGAAATCTTCAGGTCT
Organism: Leeuwenhoekiella palythoae; assembly: GCA_964221315.1. Lineage (GTDB taxonomy): Bacteria > Bacteroidota > Bacteroidia > Flavobacteriales > Flavobacteriaceae > Winogradskyella > Winogradskyella palythoae_A. The sequence goes on from CAXPYI010000002.1 coordinate 275,340, forward strand.
GATTGAGTAGAAATTGCTTACAATAGCATTTTCTGTAGTTTTTTCGGCTTCACCGACCAACTTTATATCTAAACCTTTTTTAATTCTGATGTCTTTTGACATATACTCAAAGATTAGTTATCTAAAAATCCGTGCAAATTTACGAATTAATGACTAAATATATTTTCAATTTAAAGTCAACATTTTTTATTTATAATCATTTTAAATAAGGTGTATCAAAAAAGGTATAGAATTTGATTATCTTTATGCCTCATGTATCATAAAAAATAATGAAAAAGAATATTTATTGCATTGTATGGCTTTTGTTGTTTCCAATAGTTTTGTTCTCTCAAGTTGAAGAAGTTAGCCCTCCAGAATTTATCAAGACCATAAAATTCAAAAGTAACACTACACAAGGACAACTGCCTATTTTAAAACTTGGCGAACCGTTAGTTCTAGAGTTTGATGCGTTAAATGCCAACGAAGAGGATTTCTATTATGTTATAGAGCATTTTAATTTTGATTGGACACCATCCGTACTAGTCAAGGCTGAGTATTTGAGAGGCTTAGACAACCAAAGAATCATGGAGTACTACAACTCATTCAACACCTATCAGGTGTATTCGCATTACAAATTGCAAATTCCCAATATCCAAACTCGTGGATTACTAAAAAGTGGAAACTATATGATTTCCATTTACGACGAATATGACGAGCTAATGTTTAGCCGTAAATTTATGATATATGAAGATTTGGTAAACGTTGGCGTTCGTGTAAAACGTTCTAGGGATGTAACCGTAATAGACGAAAAGCAATCTGTGGACTTAGTTGTTGCAACTAACAGTATTAATTTTAACAATCCGCTTGAAACAATTAAAACATTAATCATACAAAACAATAATTTGAACACTTCCATTTCAGATTTGAAACCTCAATACACATTGGGTAACGAACTTATTTACAAGTATGATACAGAGTCTGCATTTTGGGGAGGCAATGAATATTTTTGGTTTGAAAACAAGGATGTAAGAACCTCAAATGTTGGTGTTCAGTTTATTGATTTAAAGGATATTTACCAAAGCTACTTATTTACCAATATAACTAGAGCTGGCAGGCCTTATACCTATAACCCAGACCTTAACGGGAATTTCCAGGTAACAGCTGCAGACCGTTTAAATACGGATATAGAAGCGGACTATACAATGGTTCATTTTTCATTACTAACTGAAAAATTAAAAGATAAAGACATCCATGTGTATGGCAACTTTAATGCATTTGCCATTGAACCTTTGACCAAAATGGAATTTAATCCTGAAAGCGGTAAATACGAAACAAGTTTCCGACTTAAACAAGGATTTTACAACTATAAATTTGTTGCAGTAGACAAAAAAACAGGGGAACTCGATGAAGGTATGATTAGTGGCAACTACTGGCAAACAGAGAACAATTACAAAGTACTTGTCTATTACCGCGACTTAGGTGCTCGCTACGACAGGCTTATCGGCTACGGCGAGGCTACTTCTGTTGACATTTCTAATTAAAAAGGTCTTTTTTCTCTTTAGACCAAATTTCTTTTTATCTTTCAAATAAAAGTTGTTATTATAAGATGCAAAATGATATTGCCCTTTTTACCGAATTATGTGATGAGTTATTCAAATTAGAAGCTGACAAGCCTGTTGCTGAACCCATACCAACTTCAAAGTTATATAGCCGATTAGATTTATCGCTAAATACAGAAGGAGTCATTGATGAAGATTTAAAATCCACCCTCAAACAAATTATTAAAAGCACACCAAAAACCGCTTCAAAATCTTTTTTCAATCAATTATTTGGAGGTAGGGTTGACAAAGCCACATTGGGAGATTTGCTTGCCGTAATGCTCAATAATAGTATGTACACTTATAAAGTTGCTGGGCCACAAGTTGGTATTGAGAAACAAGTTTTAAAGGAAATAGCCAGCCTTGCAGGTTATGCTGAGGAAAGTGATGGCACATTTGCCCCTGGCGGATCCATGAGTAATATGATGGCATTAATTATGGCAAGAGATGCCAAAAATGACACAATTAGAGTAGAAGGGCTGTCGTCAAAAATGACACTTTACACTTCAGCGACATCGCATTATTCCATTTCTAAAAATGCAGCCCTTACAGGTATCGGAAGAAGCCAAGTTCGACTTGTAAGCACAAACGAAAAAGGAGAAATGCTCGTTGAACATTTAGATGAGTTAATCAAAAAAGACATTAGCAACAGCTACCAACCTTTCTTTGTCAATGCCACTGCTGGCACGACCGTTCTTGGAGCCTTTGATGATATAACAGCCATAAGTAAAGTCTGCAAAAAACATAAGCTTTGGCTGCATGTTGACGGAGCCTATTGTGGATCTGTGATTTTTAGCAAAATGTATAAACACTTAATAAAAGGCTTAGAATTTTCTGATTCATTTAGCGTCAATGCGCACAAAATGTTAGGCACCCCTTTGAGTTGTTCTATAATCATAACACAGCATAAAGCACAATTGCACCAGTCATTCTCTAACGAAGCCGATTACCTATACCAGACTGACAGTGATGATTTTAATTTGGGCAAGACCTCACTTCAATGTGGACGGCGAAATGATGCTTTAAAAATTTGGACATTATGGAAATCCATTGGCACAAAAGGCTTAGAGAAGATTGTTGACAAACAGTTTGAAATGGCCCAAATAGCAAGGGACTACATCACCAACAATAAAGATTACGAGCTATATAGTTTTAACGACTCTATATCAGTTTGCTTTAATTACAAAGGCATTCCTGCTAATGAACTCTGTACTGCGCTCTATGAAAATTCTGAGCTAATGGTCGGTTTCGGAAAGTTCAGCAACAATGAATTTGTAAGAATGGTCACCGTAAACAGCCTATTGGAAAGAGAGGATATTTACAACTTTTTTGAAACCTTAGAGGCTTTTGTTTCGGAAAAAATGTTAAAAACAATAACATCTTAACGTAAAATTTATACTAACATTCAAAAAATATGCTATTTTAGCATACTCTTTTCATAAGATTCATGGTACAACAAGTTACAAGCGGAATTAAAATTTCTGTAGAAACCAATTTTGAAGGTACATTTTATAAAAATTATAAAGTGCACTTTGCCTTTGGTTATAAGGTAACTATTGAAAACCAAAGCAAGGATTCCGTACAATTAAATTCAAGACACTGGAAAATCCTAGATGCGCTTAACAATGAAGAAATAATTGAAGGTGAAGGCGTTATTGGCAAAAAGCCAGTATTAAAACCTGGAGAATCGCACACCTACAACTCAGGGTGTTTACTGACATCACCATTCGGTGCCATGCAAGGGCATTACAATATGGTAAATTTTACAAAAGCCAGTAAGTTTAAGGTTTTTATTCCTTCATTTAAATTGAGTGCGCCTTTTGCGCTTAACTAAGATTCCCTTTTTGGCAGATTAATGTTCACTCTAAAACTCAATCTTACGAGTAATTTTTCACATAATCAAAGCGATATTTTTTAGATCCTTGATTTATATGAAAGAATAGGCAATTGGAGTAGTGTACAAATTCATAATCTGAATTAATATCAAAACTTTTGTCGCTAACGTTATAAATTCCATCACAATCAATATTGCCATAAGGCGAGATACGCCTAAACCTATATTCAGTTTTACTACCAATATCATAAATCTCAAACCAAGCTCCAGCGGCAATACCACCTAACCATTGTGCATGTGATGCTTTTTCTTCATTGTATTTAGGCAGAATAGTCCCTTCCAAACTTGGGCTGTAACCTTTTAACGTGTCCAAAAACAACTTTTGATTTTCCTTACTTACTGTAGAACTAAACTCGTTTATTTCACCATTTTCGGAAACCAGAAATACTTGATTTTCAGTATCCGCAATAACCACATTACCAATAGTACTTGGCGTAAACCATTTAGATCTAGCAAGTTTTCTTTTAATCTTTTTGTCTGTTACAGAAGCAATTAGAGTATCGGTAACAAACCGCGCACAGTTGCAGGCGTCTTTTATAAAAGCCGCATATCTAATAAAACCTTTAGCCTGCATTTTGTCGATATGTATTCTTGCCATATCATAATTAATGGCATTACAAACTGAGGCGTAGAGGTTACCATCTCCATGTGTTAATTTAGGATGTGTTGCCAAAAACTTTAAGATATCATCTAGATTCTCGATGGTATCATTTTTAATTTTGGCAACTATAGGGAAATTGAGTTCAAAATCGGTTTCCTTCCCTCTCACCCTACCGTTAGGTTCTGAGGTAATATACCTGCCAAAGTCATGATACCCTAAAACGCCTGTGTGCTTATGTATTAAAACCAAAGCCGCATGGCCAGCCCTAACATGCTTCTTGTTTCCGATAAAAGCAAATCTTAAAAACTTAGAATACCATTCCTCAGCATGAGACACAATGGTTTCTGGGTAAGCCAGTACAAGAATAAAAGCATTGTTTTTTGGCATAAATGCGTTCAAAAAAGTGAGTCAGCAACTTACAAAAAATAATGCTTTTAAATTTCACAGAACTATAACGTTTGAAATTAACAATATCTCATAAATATTGTACCTTTGCACTTTCAAAATTCAAACCAAAAAACACATTATACTATGGGAAAAGGATTCTTTAATGTACCAATCGCTGTTAACGAACCTGTAAAGTCTTATGCACCTGGTTCTCCAGAGCGTAAAGCGGTTTCAGAAGCATACAAATCCATGTTTAACAGCAAGGTTGAAGTCCCTTTATATATCAATGGAAAAGACGTGAAAACTGGAAACACCAGAACCATGTCTCCTCCTCACGACCACCAACATATAGTGGGAGAATATCATTTGGCAGAAAAGGCTCATGTCGAAGAGGCGATTGCCACTGCATTAGAAGCTCGTAAAGCATGGTCTCAAATGCCTTGGGAACAACGTGCTGGTATTTTTCTAAAGGCTGCTGAACTGATCGCTGGCCCTTACAGAGCTAAAATCAATGCAGCTACAATGATTGCCCAGTCCAAAACCATTCATCAAGCGGAAATCGACTCTGCTTGCGAGCTTATTGACTTTTTGCGTTTTAATGTTCAGTTTATGACTGACATTTACATGGACCAACCAGAAAGCACAAGTGATGCATGGAACCGTGTTGAATACAGACCGCTAGAAGGTTTTACATATGCCGTAACACCTTTTAACTTTACCGCTATTGCAGGAAACCTACCAGCGTGTATGGCGTTAATGGGGAATGTTGTGGTTTGGAAACCAAGTGACAGCCAAATCTATTCCGCAAAAGTAATTATGGATGTTTTTAAGGAAGCAGGTGTACCAGATGGTGTGATTAACGTTGTTTTTGGCGACCCTGTGATGATCACTAATACCGTTTTAGCTAGTCCAGATTTTTCAGGTCTTCATTTTACGGGCTCTACGCACGTATTTAAAGAGCTATGGAAGCAAATCGGAAACAACATTCACAACTATAAGACCTACCCACGAATTGTTGGAGAAACTGGAGGAAAGGATTTTATTGTAGCTCACAAAACTGCCAATGCTAAACAAGTTGCTACTGCAATTGCTCGAGGTGCATTTGAATTCCAAGGGCAGAAATGTAGTGCTGCTTCTAGAGCTTATATTCCAAAAGGAATTTGGGGTGATGTTAAGGATTATCTGTTAGAAGATTTGAAATCTTTTAAAATGGGTTCTCCTGAAGATATGGGCAATTTCATCACTGCCGTAATCCATGAGGGCTCATTTGATAAATTAGCAAAATATATAGATGGAGCAAAAGCAGACAGTAATGCAGAAATTATTGCTGGTGGTAATTATGACAAATCGAAAGGTTATTTTATTGAGCCTACGGTTATATTAACAACCGATCCAAAATACACTACCATGTGCACCGAATTATTCGGACCTGTAATTACTATCTATGTTTATGAAGACGACAAGTTTTCTGAAACCTTAGAACTTGTAGATGGCACAAGTGAATATGCTCTTACAGGTGCAATTTTGGCAACTGATAGATACGCTATTGATGAAGCTACTAAAGCGTTACAAAATTCGGCTGGTAATTTCTACATTAACGACAAACCAACAGGTGCCGTTGTAGGACAACAACCTTTTGGTGGCGCAAGAGCATCAGGAACAAATGATAAAGCCGGTAGTGCCCAAAACTTATTACGTTGGGTATCACCAAGATTAATTAAAGAAACATTTGTAACACCTACGGATTACAGATATCCATTTTTAGGTTAATAAAGTAATTTAATTATAGACAAAAAAACCCTTATAAGCTTTGCGCTTTTAAGGGTTTTTACTTATGTTTTAATGGCAGATAAATGACTTTCTTGGTTTCAAAAAATTCCTCTTCAAAATAATCTGAAAGCAAATAGGCTTTTACTGTGGTATATTGTTTTAGCTCTTCGGTTAAATCACCACCCTTAAGATAGAGGATACCATTTTTAAGTTCATTTTGTTGCTTCTTGGCTATTTTCCCTTTTACCCACTTTGTAAAGACTGGCATTTTAGTCACGGCTCTACTTACAATAAAATCGTAAGTTTCATTAATTTCCTCTACCCTACTGTGCGTTGTTCTAACATTGGTCAATGCTATCGCATCACAAACTGCATCAATTACTTTGAGTTTTTTATGGATGCTATCCACCAAATGAAACTGACAATCCGGAAAAAGAATAGCCAATGGCACACCGGGAAATCCACCACCTGTACCAACATCCATTATTGAAGAGCCATCACTAAAATCAATCACTTTTGCAATGCCCAAGGAATGGAGCACATGTCTAAGGTATAATTCATCAATATCCTTGCGCGACACCACATTTATTTTAGTATTCCATTCCTTATACAAATTCTCTAAAGCCTCAAATTGAGCTATTTGGGTATCGGTTAAATTTGGAAAATATTTCAGGATTAATTCCATAGGTTTTGATTTCTGCAAAAATACATTATTTTAATGTGGATAAATTAAGAGGGTTCTTAAAGGTTTCATTTTTAATTATTAACTATCTTTGCCAAATTATAATGTATTTAATCCCCATACGTTATCTATTAAATTACTGATTATATGGCACAACAAACCCTATCTTTTTCAAGAGCTGATTCAGCAAAATTCTTTAGAACGTTGAATAAACGTGTTAACAATTACTTTAAGGAAAACAACATAAAACGTACCGGAAATTGGCAATTATGGGTAAAAACCATAATAATGTTTGCGATTTTTCTAACCCCTTATTTTTTACTTTTAACCTTAGATATTCCTACTTGGGCACAGATACTTTTAACCATTGTTATGGGAATTGGAATGGCTGGTGTAGGTATGAATGTGATGCACGATGGTAACCATGGCTCTTTTTCGAACAAAGAATGGGTTAACCGATTAATGGGCAGTAGTATTTATATCTTGGCAGGAAACGTTTATAACTGGAAAGTTCAGCACAATGTGTTACACCATACCTATACTAATATCCATGGCCACGATGAGGATTTAGAAGCTGGAAGAATTTTACGTTTCTCCCAACATTCTGAGTGGAGAAAGCACCATAGATTTCAGCATTACTACTCTGTTTTATTGTATGGTTTACTAACGATAAACTGGGCAATTACAACCGACTTTTTACAGATGAAACGTTATATGCAACGCAAGTTATCTTATGGAAAATTACCTAATCCAGTAGTAAACTGGAGTAAGCTGGTTTTAACTAAAATACTGTATATATCGATGTGGATTGTACTTCCGATTGTTTTAACGGATTTAGCTTGGTACGAAGTATTGATAGGGTTCTTTATTATGCACTATGTTGCAGGATTAATTTTAAGCATTGTATTTCAATTGGCACACGTTATGGACGAAGCAGAAATGCATTTACCCGAAAAAGACGGCACCATGAAAAACACATGGGCCATTCACCAATTGAAAACTACGGTAAACTTCGGAGCAAAAAATTGGTTGGTAAACTGGTACACTGGTGGTTTGAACCATCAAGTGGAGCACCACATCTTTCCGCACATCAGCCATATTCATTATGGAAAAATTGCTAAAATTGTAAAGGATACTGCAAAAGAATTCAATTTACCTTATAAAGAGTACAAAACCACAAGAAAAGCTGTAGCTGCCCATTTTAGATTTTTAAAGGAAATGGGAACGCGTCCAGCAATTCAGGCATAATTCTATAACTACAATCATGAACCAACTTTCGGATAGAATTAACAATCTATCGACTTCAGCAACCCTTGCTATGGCGGCCAAAGCCAGAGAATTAAGAGCAGAGGGAAAAGATATTATTGGATTGAGTTTGGGTGAGCCCGACTTTAACACACCAGATTTTGTAAAGGAAGCCGCAATAAAGGCTGTTAACGAAAATTACAATAGCTATACTCCCGTTGACGGCTATGTAGAATTAAAGGATGCCATTATCACTAAATTTAAGCGTGATAATGACTTGGAATATTCAAGACCTCAAATTGTAGTTTCCACAGGTGCAAAACAGGCGTTATTCAATATTGCTGCCGTTATGCTTAATGATGGTGATGAAGTCATTCTACCTTGTCCTTACTGGGTAAGTTACAGTGATATTGTAAAGTTAAATGGTGGTGTTCCTGTAGAAGTACAAACGGATATAAGCAATGATTTTAAAATGACAGCCGAGCAACTCGAAGCTGCCATTACGCCAAAGACCAAAATGATTTGGTACAGCTCACCATGTAATCCGAGTGGATCTGTTTACAGCAAAGATGAATTAAGAGCTCTTGCAGATGTTTTACAAAAACACCCAAATATCTATGTGGTTTCTGATGAAATCTACGAACACATCAATTTTATTGGTGGCCATTTTAGTATGGCTCAATTTGATGACATGTTCGATAGAACCATAACCGTAAATGGTGTATCAAAGGCATTTGCCATGACAGGTTGGAGAATAGGTTACATTGGTGCGCCAGAATGGATAGCAAGAGCCTGTAACAAAATGCAAGGTCAAGTGACCAGTGGTGCTAACTGTATTGGTCAGCGTGCTGTAATTACGGCTTTAGAAGCTGATCCATCACGCATTAAATATATGGTCGATGAGTTTAAGGTGCGTCGTAAGTTAATACTAGGTTTGCTAGATGAAGTTGATGGTTTTGAAACCAATGAGCCAGAAGGTGCTTTTTATGTGTTCCCTAACGTGTCTGCTTATTTTGGTAAAACCATAAAAGGCAAAACCATTAATAATGCGTCTGATATGGCTTTATTCTTATTGGAAGAAGCCAATGTAGCTACAGTAACTGGTGAAGCGTTTGGCAACCCAAACTGTATAAGAATTTCCTATGCAGCATCACAAGAAAATATTAAAGAAGCAATGAAAAGGATAAAAATAGCGTTAAGTTAATATATTCATCAATCGCCTTTTTTAAAATAGAAGCTCTAACGTAAATTATATGTTAGAGCTTTTTTATTACGATGTCAATAGCACCCAAACCAAAGCGATTATTATAACAGTTGATAGCAGAACAACTTTAATCCACATAATCTTGTTTTCCCTTTTAATTCTGGTTTTGATTTCTTGTAATTGTTCTGGAGTGGCCTTGGGTAATTCATACTTTACTTTTCTGTTTTTGGCGTAGCCACCTGGTGTTTTTCTAAACCGCTTTGACTTATCGATCTTTATGCTCTTATTGCTCTTTAAAGCACTAGCCATTGATTCACCTAGTGGCATATCGAAATGTTTTAATAGGTTAATAATTCAACTATCCCGTCGGTTGCGTAAAGAAATACATAGACCAAACCTATAAAAAGAATTGCAGTAACTATAATGACCTTAGTCATTCTAATTTTTCGCTCTTCCTTTAGACGCTTAGCTAAAGTACTAAGCTGCTTATTAGATGCCTTAGGCAAATCATATTCAGTCTTAACTTCAGAATTATAACCTCCTAATCTATTTTTTAATCTGTCACGTTTAGACAATAATTTTAGATTATTCTTTACGCTAACTACCATTGATGTTCCAGCCATAATTTCTAGATTTTAGACAAGTAAAGTTTAAGAACAACACGAAAAATGTTGTAGATATAAAAGGCATTTTTGCAAATGCCAGTTAAGGTTCAAAAGATTTTATAAATGTTCCTTTTTAGAACAATGCTATTAAAGCCGTGGTAAAAACAGATAACTTTAAAATAACACCTGTATGATTTACCATATTGAATTGTGAAGATTTAATACGTTGTCTAATTTCGAAGATAGACGTTGTCGTTGACTTGCTAAAGTTGTTCTTTACAATTGATTTGTAATTAGAATTCAAGATTCCATTAGTGGTAAAATGAGACACCACGATGGGTTCTGGTACCGTTTCTAATTTTTGGTTTAATACTAATTCCATGATTGATATTTTTAATTGGTTACGCTAATATGACGCACAACATTAAAATTTGTTACACGCTGTGTTGCAACTATAGCAAAGGATTAAAGGTTTAAAAACTAAAAAACACCAGTAAAATTATAGGCTGGCTATAATTCAAAAAAACTTGAAAAATTTTTAAAATTTATCTGTTTCTCCAAAAGAATGGAGTCATTAAAATGAGTACCGTAAACAATTCCAAACGGCCAATAAGCATTAAAAATGATGCCCACCATTTTCCTAATTGTGGTAGTGCGGCATAATTATTCACAGGTCCAAAATCACCTAAAGCTGGCCCAACATTACCCAAACTAGAAGCGGAAAGTCCTATGGCAGATTCAAAATCTATCTGAAACATAGAAAAGACCAAAGCACCAATAATAAACGACAGCATATATAAGATAAAGAATCCAAGAATATTAAAAACAATATCTTTTGAAATGGATTTGGTATTATATCTTACTGGTAGAATTGCATTTGGGTGTAGTGCGCGTTTAAATTCCAAAAACCCATTCTTGATCAAAATGAGGTGTCTTACCACTTTCACACCACCCGAAGTACTACCAGCAGAGCCGCCCAAGAACATCAACCCAAAGAAAAATACGGTTAAAAAAGGTGTCCACATGGTATAATCCGCAGTTACAAATCCCGTAGTTGTTACAATAGCTAAGACCTGAAACAAGCCATGTCTTATTGCACTTTCCCCTTCACCCAAGACCAAAGGATGTGCAATTGTTGAATGTGACACATCAGCTCTAAAATAGATTAAAAGTGCTGCTATTATAGTAAATACCACTATAAATTTGAAATAAAGCTTAAACTCATCATCGCCAATGATTTTTTTAACGTTACCCTTAAAAAGGTAATAACTCAGAACGAAATTTGTCCCTGCCAAAAACATAAAAAAGATAATGATATATTGAATTGCAGGATTATCATTCCAATGAGCAATACTAGCGTTTTTTGTAGAAAAACCACCTGTTGACAAAGTACTTAGTGCATGATTAATGGCATCGAAAAAAGACATTCCCGCGACTTGAAGTAAAATAGTTTCGGCAATGGTATAACCAAAATAAATCAACCATAAACGCTTAGCAGTGTCCGTGATTCTAGGATGTAACTTATCACCTCCAGGACCTGGTGCTTCCGCTGCAAACAACTGCATACCACCAACACCTAGTAAAGGCAAAATAGCTATAGCCAATACTATAATTCCCATACCACCAATCCAATGCGTCATACTACGCCAAAACAAAACACCTTCTGGCAATATTTCAATATCATTTAAAATACTGGCTCCTGTAGTAGTGTAACCAGACATGGTTTCAAAAAAAGCATCTGTAAAAGTAGGAATAGCATCAGTTGCCAAGTATGGCAAAGTGCCCGTTAGCGACATCACAATCCAACCGAACGCTACAACAATGTAGCCTTCGCGTTTATTCATTTCCTTGCGGTGATTCCTAGTACCATACATTGCTACGACACCCATAAGAAGGGTTGATAGACCTGCAAGAAATAAGTTTAATGTAACTCCATCACTATAAATCAAACTGATTAAAGTGGCAAGCATCATAAAGCCACCATTGAACAGTAGAAGTAATCCAAAAAAATGAAAGATAATTTTGTAGTTGAGATGCATTCTATACATAGCACTAAGTTACGAGAAAAAAGCTTCTACTTCAGAAATAGAACGCGGTAAACAGCATACCACAACACGGTCACCAGCTTCAATTCTAAAGCTTCCAAGCGGAATCATACCTTTTCCGTTTCTTATAACACCACCAAAAATCGCAGATCTAGGAAAATCAAGATCCTTAATTATTTTGTTGGTAATCTTTGAATTTGGTTTTACCACAAACTCCAGAAGCTCAGCATTCATATTGGTAAGCTTGGTCATGGCAACGACCTCACCCTTTCTAATGTACCTAAAAATATTATTGGCTGCCAACAATTTCTTATTGATAAGTGTATCAATACCTATGGATTGCGACAACTGGTAATAGTCCATATTCTCTACCAAAGCAATGGTTTTCTTTACACCTTTAGACTTAGCTAACAGGCAGGACATAATATTGGTTTCAGAGTTTCCGGTTACAGAAATGAAGGCATCAGTATCTGATATGTTTTCTTCTTCCAATATTTCAACATTTCTACCATCACCACAAATAACCAAAGCACTAGGTAATTGATCCGCTAGGTCTTCGGCAACAGGTTTTTTGCTTTCTACAAGTTTTACGTTGAACTTGCTTTTACATAAATCCCTTGCCGTTTTATAACCAATTTTACTACCGCCAAGAATCATTACGTTTTTAATACCCAACTTTACTTTTCCTGATAGTTCAAATAATTCAGCATCTCCACCTTTAGAGGTCATAAACACTACTTTATCACCTTCCTTAAATTGCGTATCTCCTCTTGGAATTATTGTGTATTGTGTTGCGTAGCGCTGAATGGCTATAGGAATAAAATGCAACTCAGGATATATTTCTGCAGCTTCCTTTACAGTTTTACCAACAAAAGTTGCCGTTCGCGATAAACGCAATCCCAACATGGTCAGAGCGCCACCTTCAAACTCATAGGTATCATTGAAACCATATTGGTTTAGTAACAATTCTATTTCGTGTGCGGCCAAAGATTCTGGCGAAATAAGCTCGTCTATACCAAATTGCGAAAAACCGATGGTATCTTTCTCTTCAATAAACTCTGTGTTTGAAATTCTAGCAATTGTTCGTTGTGCACCAAGCTGCTTAGCCAATACACTAGCTGTAATATTGGTAGTTTCAGATGATGTTACGGCAATAAACAATGCTGCAGACTCAATGCGAGCCTCCCTTAAAATTGCGATGGAAGTAGCATCACCTTTTATAGTCTTAATATCTAGATGTTCGCCAGCATACGCCAGACTATCTTTTTTGGTATCTATAAGGGTTATCTCTTGCGACTCATAGGACAATAGCTTTGCTAAATGAAATCCTACCTCTCCTGCTCCTGCGATAATTATTTTCATTATGAAATGTTCAAAAACAACATGCAAATATAAACAGAAGTTACAAGTTAGCTAATGCCTAAAGTACTTAAAGTTAAAAGTATTGATATTCGCAAATACTCAAAACAACAGTTTGCATCGCTATAACTTTAAAGACCTACAACTTTAAGTACTTGGAACTAATCCATATATTTTTTCTGTAAAAGCTGAAATTTTTAGTAAAAAAATGAAAAATTTAGCTTTACCTCAAGAAACACTACGTTAGTCCATGCAATTTTTGCATTTGAGTTTTCAAATCTTCAAATGAAAAAATTCATGTACTTTTGCCAAAAATTTTTAATGGCTGAAAAGGTAAAACCATATAAAGATAGTAAGGCTTCAAAAAAAGAGCAGGTTACTGAAATGTTTGACACTATTTCTAACGAATATGATGGTCTAAACAGAGTTATTTCATTTGGTATAGATGTAAAGTGGAGGAAAAAAGTCGTTAAAATAGTATCAGATAAAAATCCAGAAAACATTTTAGACATCGCTACGGGAACTGGTGATTTGGCCATTAGCCTTACCGCTACAAATGCCAAGGAAATTATTGGTTTGGATATTAGCGATGGTATGCTGGAAGTTGGACGACGCAAAATACAGTCTAAAAAATTAGATGGTATTATCTCAATGGTTATTGGTGATTCTGAAGATTTACCTTTTGATGACAATACATTTGATGCGATAACAGTAGCTTTTGGCGTGAGAAATTTTGAAAATTTAGAAAAAGGGCTTGCTGAGATACTCAGAGTACTTAAACCTAATGGTGTTTTTGTGATTTTAGAAACTTCCGTGCCAACCAACCCGATTTACAAGTTTGGTTATAATATCCATTGTAAATTTATTTTACCAATGGTAGGTAAATTATTTTCAAAAGATAAGACGGCTTATAATTACCTTAGCGAATCTGCTTCTGTTTTTCCTTATGGCGAAGCATTAAACAATATTTTAAGGAAAATTGGGTTTATTAATGTCGAAGACAGACCCCAAACTATGGGTGTGGCAACTATTTATACAGCATCTAAAGCATAATATGAAACGAATTATAATCTTTTTTGCATTTTTATTAGTATTTCAGAATGTGTCAGCACAATTATTTACTAAAGAAAAGGTTGCAAATAACATTGACAATATTGACCAAAAGTTTTTGTCTTGGGGTTATTTTCTCGGTTTTAACCAGTATGATTTTAAGTTTGAATACAACGAAGACCTCAAGGACATTCTTGTCGATAAAACATTCGGTTTTCATCTAGGGCTCATTGGAGATATGCGTATCAATGATTATATGAATCTTAGGTTAGAACCAGGAGTATTCTTCACGACAAGAAACCTGCAGTATGATGAGAGCTATTTTGCCGGTACGGAATTCAATGATTCTGATTTGTTGAGAGAGGTGAAATCCACCTATATACATGTGCCGTTATTATTAAAAATTTCCACAAAACGTATTAATAATTTTAAACCTTTCATCATCGGAGGCTTTTCTACTGCGTTGAATTTATCGAGTAATCAAGACAACCCAGACGATAACAGTGCTGGTGAATTCAGAATGAAAAAGAGTACGTATTTCTACGAGGTTGGCTTTGGTATCGATCTTTATCTGCTCTATTTTAAATTTACACCTTCAATTCGTGGAGTATTTGCCATAAACGATGAAATTGTAAGAGACGCTGACCCAAATAGCCCTTGGACTGGCAATGTGGCCAAAATGCAAACCCGAGGTGTTTTTATCAACTTTACGTTTCAATAATCCGTCTTCTAAACTCGCTTAAAACAATAGCCGTTGCATTCGCCACATTAAGGCTTTCTGTTTTTTGGTTTTCGCCATATTGAGGTATGGTGAGTTTTCGTTCTATCTGCTTTTTAATAGAATCTGAAATACCATTAGCCTCATTACCCATTACTACAATTCCCGACTTAGGTAATTCGGCATTGTAGATGTTTTCACCTTTCATAAAAGTTCCGAAAACCGGAGTCTCAGACGATAAAATAAATTCATTTAAGTTCATATAAGTGATATTAACACGCGTCAACGAACCCATTGTGGCCTGTACAACTTTAGGGTTATAGCAATCAACGGTATTGGCACTACAAACCAAATCCTTAACTCCATACCAATCGCAAAGCCTAATAATGGTACCCAAATTTCCCGGATCCCTAACATCATCCAAGGCAACAATTAATTCATCTTTTTTAATTGCCTTGGCTTTTGGAATATGAAAAACCGCCAAAGCTATATTAGGATTCTTTAATGAGGATATTTTTTTGAGTTCGGCATCGGTAATTTCAACAATGAGGTGTTTGGGTGCGTTGAAGATTGGTTTGGTTGTATAGAGGTA
Organism: Leeuwenhoekiella palythoae; assembly: GCA_964221315.1. Lineage (GTDB taxonomy): Bacteria > Bacteroidota > Bacteroidia > Flavobacteriales > Flavobacteriaceae > Winogradskyella > Winogradskyella palythoae_A. The sequence goes on from CAXPYI010000002.1 coordinate 291,069, forward strand.
TTGCAGCTTAAAATCCGAATCTAGAAACTCTTCAATACCCTTTATACCCTCTACTGCAAACAACCCTAATTGTTGTCGGTATTTTTTTTGGGCTAAACTTTTAATTAATTTTATTTGATGCTTTGTAACCATTAAAATGTATTTACATTTGTTAGAGTTATTACAAAGTAAACCTTTTTGGACTAATTTTTGTTTATAACATCCAATATCAAAAAATAATACACCCATTGAGACTGGCGCATCGCATGTTACAATTGATTAAGACATATAAGGTTACTTGTAATGCGCTATTTTTTTCTATCTCGCTATTATTTTTTAGTTCTTGTAATGTCGTAAAGCGTGTAAAAGCAGATGAACATCTTATAACCAAAAACACTATTATTGAAGATGGTAAGGTCAATAATCAAGAACGTGTTAATAACATTATCATTCAAAAAACCAATCTTGGCATGGAGAGTTTCTTGGGTATTCCGCTTAGATTACACATCTACAATCTGGCTCGCCCAAATATAGATTCAATTTTGCATGCAAAAGTACTCAGCGATTCTTCTAAAGTACGCTGGAAAACTGCATTACTATCCAAAAAGCAATTTGACAGAGAAATACAATCCCGTAAAAATTTTAACAGCTGGTTGAAACGTACAGGTGAAGCGCCCACCATATTAAACGAGGAAAAAACCATAAAGACAGTAACCAATCTTAGGAAATATTATTACAGCAAAGGTTGGTTTGATAATGAAGTGGATTATACTATAAAAAAGGACAGCAGCAAAAGAGCAGAAGTAACTTATACGGTCACTAAAAAGAAACCCTATATTTTAGATTCCTTAAAACCAATTATAAGCAGTCCTGCTATAGATTCTTTATACGATAGGTTCAGTAAAGCCTCGTTATTGAAAAAAGGAGATCAATATGATGAGCAAAACTACGAGGATGAAAGAGAACGCATCAACACTTTTCTCCGCAACAACGGCTTTTACTATTTTGGACAGAACTATATAAGATTTGTTACTGATACCATAGGAACTAATCATAAGGTAAACACGGAACTCATAATTGCAAACCGCTCTATAAGAGGAGATGATTCCACTGCAGTTGTACCTTTCAAACCTTACAGAATAAAAGAAGTCAACATTTTTACGGATGATAATTTCGAAAATCGATTTAAAGCCGTTACCGATACAACAACCTACAAAGACTACAATCTCTATAGTAAGGAAAGGCTTAGGTTTAGGCCCAAAGCACTCACCGATGCGGTTTTTATAAACAAAGGGGATATTTACAGTGATTTGGCTCGTAGTAGAACATCGCGATACCTCAATGATTTACAAGTGTTTAGATATCCTAGCATAGAATATGTAGAAAATGAGGAAGACACCACATTAACCGCTAATATTTATTTAGAACCGAAGAAAAAATATGCCTTGAGTCTAGATTTAGATGTATCCCAAAGTAATATACAGACCATAGGATTTTCTGTTACACCAGGATTAAAAATCAGGAATATTTTTAGAGGTGCTGAAACTTTAGAGTTGAGTGGTATCGCTGCAATCGGTGCTTCAAAAAACCGAACTGACGATGTTACAGCTTTTTTTGATATTAACGAGTTTGGTGGAAACGTGAGGTTATCCATTCCGCGCTTATTCACGCCTTTTAACACAGATAGTATCATTCCAAAATACATGTCGCCAAGTACCGCAATCAACCTTTCCATAACAAGTCAGCAAAATATCGGATTGGATAAACAAACACTCTCTGGGCTTTTAAGTTACAAGTGGTTACCATCATCAACAGTCACTAATATCTTAGAACTGTTCAATGTTCAGTTTGTAAAAAACCTAAATACAAGTAATTATTTTGGAGTCTATTCCAATTCCTTTGGAAGACTTAACAGTATTGCAAGAGATATAGATTATATAGAAGATGACGAGAGCTTGGTTGATGATAGTTTACCCAATCGATTTTCACCTGCAGACCAATTTATTGATGATGTTTTGGACGGCAATACGAGTTTAACCGCAAACGATGAAGATTTTATAATTGTAAACAATATTGAAGAGCGCAAACAGCGACTTACGGAAAACAACTTGATTTTTTCTTCTAGTTTCGACTACATAAAAGATAAACGAACCAATATTTTTGATAACGAATTTTCAATTTTTAAATGGCGTGTTGAGCTCGCAGGGAATTTGCTCTCCAATCTGTCAGAAGTCTTAGGCTCATCAAAGAATGAGGATGGCAATTATGAGGTTTTTGGAGTAGCCTTTTCACAATATTTTAAAACCGAGATTGATTATATTAAATATTTTGACTTAGGTCGAAATAATGTATTTGCTTTTAGGAGCTATGCAGGCATTGCTATTCCGTATGGTAACTCCAACAGTATTCCGTTTGCAGAAAGTTTTTTTGCTGGTGGCCCAAACGACAACAGAGCTTGGACAGCTTATAACCTTGGACCAGGAAGCTCTAACACCACAAATGAGTTTAACGAAGCAAACTTTAAAATCCACTTGAGTGCCGAACAGCGTTTTGGCTTGTTTGGGGATTTAAGAGGAGCTCTTTTTGTAGATGCAGGTAACATCTGGAATGTATTGGACAATGTAACGGATGATAATGCCACCTTTACAAGCTTTAGCTCTTTAGAAGACATCGCCGTAGGTTCTGGATTTGGGCTCCGTTATGATTTTGACTTTTTTGTCCTTCGTTTTGATACCGGTTTTAAAACCTACGAGCCTTCATTACCAGAGGGCAATCGCTGGTTTAAAAGTTACAATTTTAGAAATGCCGTTTATAACATTGGTATTAACTATCCTTTTTAAAAAATTAGTAGAAAACTACATCGTTTTCGGCATTTTTTATCTGATTTATCCATTCAAATCAATCCATAAATATTCAAAATTCCGTATTTTTGATATCTAATTTTTCAATCATAAAATTATGAGTCACAATATTAAACCTGGTGTTGCAACAGGTAGAGAAGTTCAGGAAATTTTCAAATTGGCCAAAGAAAAAGGATTTGCCTTACCAGCGGTAAATGTTATTGGTTCTAACTCCATAAACGGGGTTTTGGAAACTGCAAAGGCCTTGAATGCACCTGTGATCATTCAATTTTCAAACGGTGGTGCACAATTCAACGCAGGCAAAGGTTTAGGAAACGACAACCAAAAAGGTGCTATTGCAGGTGCTATTGCAGGTGCCAAACATGTGCATCTTATGGCTGAAGCTTATGGTGTGCCTGTAATCTTACATACCGATCATTGTGCCAAAAAATTACTGCCTTGGATAGATGGTCTCTTGGATGCAAGTGAGCAACATTATAAAGAAACCGGAAAACCACTTTATAGCTCACACATGATTGACCTTTCTGAGGAGCCAATAGAAGAAAATATTGAAATCTGCAAAGAGTACTTAGCCCGAATGAGTAAAATGGGCATGACTCTAGAGATTGAACTGGGTATTACTGGTGGTGAAGAAGACGGTGTTGATAATAGTGATGTAGATGAGTCTAAACTTTATACCCAACCTGAGGAAGTAGCTTATGCCTATGAAGAGTTGAGCAAGGTTAGCGACCAGTTTACTGTTGCAGCGGCTTTTGGAAACGTTCATGGTGTGTATAAACCTGGTAACGTAAAGCTGACTCCTAAAATTTTGAAAAATTCGCAAGAATATGTTTCAGAGAAGTTCAATGTAGGCCATAACCATATTGACTTTGTATTCCATGGTGGTTCAGGCTCTTCTGTTGAGGAAATAAGAGAGGCTATTGGCTATGGAGTTATTAAAATGAATATTGATACTGACATGCAATGGGCTTTTTTAAGCGGTGTAAGGGATTATGTTGATGAGAAGAAAGATTACTTGCAAACTCAAATTGGTAGTCCTGATGGACCAGATTCCCCAAACAAAAAATATTACGACCCAAGGGTTTGGCTAAGAAAAGGGGAAGAAGCCTTTGTTGAAAGACTTAAAAAAGCGTTTGAAGATTTAAACAATGTAGATACGCTGTAAAAGATTTATAAGCATTCTTTAAACCTATCAAAACTCAATATGCTAGTTTTGATAGGTTTATTTTGTTATATTGTTTATGTAAGCTTACAAACTTTTGAGTTTAATTAATAAGTAGTAATTTTGCTCTACCTAACTAACTAACTTTAACCAATTTTATAGATGACTGTTGTTGTCTATGATTGAAAAAATCCAAAATCGTATATCATATGGCTTGGTTCAAAAGAAAAGACAAAGGAATCCAGACCTCAACAGAGGAAAAGAAAGACACTCCCAAAGGACTTTGGTACAAATCCCCAACAGGAAAGATAATTGACACCAAAGAACTAGAACAAAATTTTTACGTCAGTCCAGAAGATGGCTATCATGTTAGAATTGGAAGTAAAGAGTATTTCGAAATTCTCTTTGATGACAACAAGTTTAAAGAATTAGATGCTAATCTTACGTCTAAAGATCCATTAAAGTTTGTAGACACAAAAAAATACCCTGAACGTTTAAAAGCAGCACAGGCAAAGACCAATCTTAAAGATGCAGTTCGTACAGCTGTTGGCAAATCCAACGGACAGGATTTGGTCATTGCATGTATGGATTTCAGCTTTATAGGTGGCTCTATGGGCAGCGTTGTTGGCGAAAAAATTGCACGTGCAGCAGACTATGCTCTAAAAAAGAAAACACCTTTTATGATTATAAGCAAGTCTGGTGGTGCACGTATGATGGAAGCTGCATTATCCTTAATGCAATTGGCTAAAACCTCAGCTAAATTAGCACAATTAGCCGATGCTAAAATACCTTACATCTCGTTATGTACAGATCCGACTACCGGAGGTACAACGGCATCTTTCGCAATGTTAGGAGATATTAATATTTCTGAACCTGGTGCATTAATTGGGTTTGCTGGCCCAAGGGTTGTTAGGGACACTACTGGCCAAGAATTGCCTGAAGGATTTCAAACTTCAGAATTTTTACTTGAGCATGGTTTCTTGGATTTTATAACCCACAGAAAAGATTTAAAGAAAAAAGTGAATCTATATATAGATTTAATAAAAAATCAGCCTATTAGAGCATAAAAAAAGCGAGCCGTTCGGCTCGCTTTTTTTATTCCTTTTAAGTTCAATATTCTACTAGTTAAGTGTAATCGGAATTTCTGTACCATTATTAAAAGTGAACGTTGCCTGATTATCACATGCTCCATCACCAAAATCAAAAATACCACCAAAGTTAGTACGTTGTACATCAAAAGATCCACTTACAAAATAGTAGCAAATTACTTCCCTGCGTAATGGCACAATCACTTCGTAAGTATGTGTATTACCGTTGACGAATGTTGCTGTCCAATCACCAGTAATTTCAAAAACGTTATCACTAAAAACGCCGCTACCAAAACCTTCTACCCATTCTCTTATTCTTGTACCTTCTCTAGAAGCCTGCAATCCGTTTGGCCATATTACCGTAATACTTAAATCGTGGGTAAATTGTGGATTTCCGTTGTCGTTAGATAATTCTTTTAAAATAGTACGACTAGCTATTACATTTTTGGCATCAAAATAAAAATCAACCAAATTATAGTTTATTGTAATTTCTTGAGCTTCTGGGTCCCTTGTATAATCAAAGATGATTTGTCCTTGTATTAGATGTTCATTAACAAGACATCCTTCCGAACCAAAATCTAGAGTTATTTGCCTATAGCCTTGTTGCGCAACAACTGTAATGGTTACACAATCTGGAATATCGCCATTATATGTAGTTCTACCTGTTTCACTTGATTCTTGCGCTTCATAAGCATCAATTACAAGATCGCCTAAAACATTATCAATTTGGTCTATTTCAGCAGAGCGCTGAACTTCTGTTGTATCTTGTGATTGAGGATCTGGATCTGTAGCTTCATCATTGCTACAAGACGTAAAGCTTAAACTAAGCACCAAAAGAATTAAGGTACCTTTTTTAAATGCATTTGAATTTTTCATGGTTACTTTTTTTACTGTTAATATAGTGTTAAGACCTATTTTTTAGTAAAAGGTTTAATATGTAATGAAAAATTATGCCTTTAAGAAGAATATTGAAAAGCGAGTTCCCTTATCTACTTCACTCACCACCTCAATTTTACCACCAATACTTTCAATATGGTTTTTGGTAATATAAAGACCAACACCTCTAGAGTCGTGATGCTTATGGATAGTTTCATTTAGGGAAAAAAGTTTATATCTATGAGTCGCTAGGTCTATACCCTTACCATTGTCTTCTATATGCAACACTAGATATTCATCTGTTTCACTACTCGACAATTCAATAATAGGATTACGATGTTCTGACCTATATTTAATGGCATTAGTTAAAAAATTTAAGATAATACTGTCCAAATAGGCTTCACTGCCTAGAACATGCAAATCCTTATCTACATTGTTATGTATCTCGCACTTCTCTTTCTTAGCAACCGCACTAATATTATATGTTGCATTATTTACAAACTGATACAGATTTAATTTTACGAGAGCGTTGGATCTTTTCGGCTTGCTAATTTGTATTTGAGTTAAGTTCTTTACATTTTTATCTAAGTTAATTATAGAATCTTTTAACATTGTATAGTTTTCACTATCTACAATTGTACTTATTTCTTCTTCAAGAAATTCAGTGATTGAAAACAAGTTTCCAACGTGTGTACGTAAATCGTGTGTAGCTATGTGTGCAAAATCCTTTAACTTTTCGTTTTGTCCTTTTATAACGTTCATTAAAAATTCTAGCTTCCATCTTGAAGATTTTTGAGCCGAAATATCAGTAATCTGTGCAATAAAATAGCAAGGATTACCTTCTTTATCTCTTACTAAAGACACCGAGAGCAATGCCCATACAATATGTCCTTTCTTATGAAAATAACGTTTTTCTATTTGGTATTTTTCAATTTTCCCCTCTAGCAATTGATACATTAAGTTAAGGTCTACATTTAGGTCGTCTCTATGGGTTATTTTCTGAAAGTTGATTTCATATAGTTCTTTTTCAGAATAACCTAAAAATTCCACGACACTCTGACTCACCTTAACCCACTTACCGTCTAGACCAACAATCGCAATACCTCCATTGGCATATTGAAATATATTATTGAAGAGCTCCCCTTCAACTTTTTGAAAATGATTGGGCATAATTTTAGAAATCATATCAGAATGAACGGATTGTAGAGAATTTGCTTCCATAAGCCTAGAGAAAAGAAGAATTTCTTGATATAATTAATTATACAGAAAAACTTAATTGTTAGATTAATTCATTAACATCACGAAGCTAAAGAGAAAGTCCATTTACATTGAACTCATTTGAATAAATAATGCCCTCATATACTTGCATTGGCCTCTTTCAAATAAATAGAAAACTCTGTACCTACATCTACTTTGCTAGTCACCTCAACTTTCCCACCCAAGGATTCGATATGGTTTTTTGTAATAAAAAGACCAATTCCTATAGCATCCTCATTGTAATGAAAGGTTTTATACATCTGAAAAAGCTTATCACCAAACTTATCCATATCTATTCCCAAACCATTGTCTTTTATCTTAAATACTACATAAGCACCTTCAATTACAGAAGTCAACTCTATAATAGGTGCTCTTTTTTCTGATCTATACTTTATAGCATTGGTAAGAAAATTAAGTACTATACTGTCTAAATATGCAGGAATGGCCTTTACATAATGGTCTTCGTCTATCTCATTGTAGATAATGGCGTTTGCATTTTGAGCCATGGCTATAATGTTGTACATCGCCTTCTCTACATAATCATACAAATTAAGAGACTCTAGTTTTGAAGGCTCAATTTCCCTAATCTTAGCAACTTCTGTAAGGTGAGAAACTGTTTCCAGTAGATTATCAACGGCTTTCTTTAAAAGCTTAAGGTTCTCATTGTCCTTTTCCGCATTAAAATCCTCTTCTAAAAACTCTGTTATAGATAATAAATTTCCGGCATGGGATCTTAAGTTATGGGTAATAATATCAGCAAAAGCAGTAAGTCTTTCATTTTGTTCTTTGACAACACTAAGCATTGCCCTGAGCTTGTCTTGGTTTTTTTGTCTATTGGTAACATCGTTAAATTGCCATATCATATACGGCTTACCTTCTTTAAAATAAACCAAAGACACATATATTAATACCCATAATATAGTACCATCCTTGTGAAAAAAGCGTTGCTTAACACGATACTTGTCTATTTTTCCATGAATTAGTTTTTGAAATTTTTCTTCGTGTACACCAAGGTCTTCTGCGTAGATAATATTATCTATGTCCATGTTAAAAAGCTCCCATCTCGTATACCCAAATAATTCACAGACACTTTCATTGACCTTTAACCAGTTGCCTTCAAGGTTAACAATGGCAATACCATTATAAGTATTGTTAAAAACACGATCGAGCACATCATGTGCATTAGAGAAATTGCTGCCAGAGTCAATTGCTTTCATCCTTTAAAATTGTGGGATTAATAGGTAAAAGCTTTCAATCAGTAAGGGGTGGATATTAATAATAGTATTAAGTTACGAAAAAAACCACAAAACGCAAAAAAAGTACTATATTTGCAGCTTGAAAGAAAATCTTTCATAGTACATAACAATCATTTACAATAATATTAGAATGTATTTAACTAAAGAAAAGAAAGAAGAAATCTTCGCAAAATACGGTAACGGAAAGAATGACACCGGTTCTGCAGAAGGACAAATTGCGTTATTCACGCACAGAATTAATCATTTAACAGGACACCTGAAAAATAATCAAAAAGATTATAACTCTGAGCGTTCTTTGGTAAAATTAGTAGGTAAACGTAGAGCTTTACTAGATTACCTAACAAAGAAAGATATCCTTAGGTATCGTGCTATAGTTAAAGAATTAGGATTAAGAAAATAAAAAAGAAGAGGCTTTTTAGCCTCTTTTTTGTTTTAATATAACGCAATCGAGAGCGTCTAAAATTCGAAAGAAATAGCAGATAAGATCCTGTAACATTCCGAAAGATATAACGGTACAGGACTAGCGGTTTTTCATTGGTCACACAATAACTACTACACAACAACACAACGACCATTGTTTAACAAAAGTTTTTATTTATCTGTCATGCTGAGCATTGGTTGAAATCAAAATATATTTTGATTGAAATCACACTACGAAGTAGTCGAAGTATCTATAAATAAAAACAAGAATTAAAAAATTTATGATTCCAAAAACTTACAAAGAGGTCATAGACCTTGGTGACGGTAGGGAAATATCTATCGAAACCGGAAAATTAGCAAAACAGGCACATGGCTCTGTTGTTGTACAATCTGGCAAGTGTATGTTATTATGCACAGTTGTTTCCAATTATCATTCAGCAGATGTTGACTTTTTACCTTTAACGGTAGATTATAGAGAAAAGTTTGCTGCTGCTGGCCGCTATCCTGGTGGTTTCTTTAAAAGAGAAGCAAGACCAAGCGATGGTGAAGTATTAACAATGCGTTTAGTAGACCGTGTATTGCGTCCATTATTCCCAAAAGATTACCATGCCGAAACACAGGTTATGATTCAGTTAATGTCTCATGACGATGATGTTATGCCAGATGCTATGGCAGGATTAGCTGCGTCTGCTGCAATTCAATTATCAGATTTTCCATTTGAATGTGCCATTTCTGAAGTTAGAGTTGGTCGTGTAAATGGTGAGTTTATCATCAACCCAACAAGAGCTCAACTTGCAGAATCTGACATCGATATGATGATTGGTGCTTCGGCCGACTCTGTAATGATGGTTGAAGGTGAAATGGATGAGATTTCTGAAGAAGAAATGACTGAAGCCATAAAAGCTGCTCACGAAGCCATTAAAGTACAATGTGCTGCGCAGATCAGATTGGCTGAAGCCGTAGGTAAAAAAGAAGTACGTGAATACGAACCAGAGCGCGAAGATGAAGATTTAGCGAAAAAGATTCACGATATGGTGTATGACAAAACATACGCTATTGCTAAAGGTGGTTCTTCTAAGCACGAAAGAGGTGCTGCTTTTTCTGAAATTAAAGAAGAGGTTTTCAACTCGTTCTCAGAAGAAGAGCAAGACGATTTAGGTAAGCTCATTCATAAGTATGTGGCTAAGGCACAAAAAGAAGCAATTAGAAACTTAACTTTGGATGAAGGTTTACGCCTAGATGGTCGTAAAACGGATGAAATCAGACCAATTTGGTGTGAGGTAGATTATTTACCATCTACTCACGGTTCAGCAATATTTACAAGAGGTGAAACTCAGGCATTAGCAACGGTAACTTTAGGAACCTCTAGAGAAGCTAACCAAATAGACATGCCATCGTTTGAAGGCGAAGAGCGTTTCTATTTACATTATAACTTCCCACCGTTCTCAACAGGTGAAGCAAGACCAATCCGTGGAACTTCACGTCGAGAAGTTGGTCACGGTAACCTGGCACAACGTGCCTTAAAAGGTATGGTACCAGAAGATTGCCCATATACAGTAAGAGTTGTTTCAGAAGTATTGGAATCTAATGGATCTTCTTCAATGGCAACGGTTTGTTCTGGTACAATGGCATTAATGGATGCTGGTGTACAATTAAAGAAACCTGTTTCTGGTATTGCTATGGGATTAATTTCTCAAGGTGATAAATATGCTGTCTTATCTGATATTTTAGGTGATGAAGATCATTTAGGTGATATGGACTTTAAGGTAACTGGTACTGCAGACGGTATTACGGCTTGCCAAATGGATATTAAAGTTAAAGGATTGTCTTATGAGATTTTAGTGAAGGCACTAAAACAAGCAAGAGATGGTCGTTTGCATATCCTAGAAAAATTGACCGATACTATTGCACAACCAAACGCAGAAGTTAAGGATCATGCTCCAACAATGGTAACAAGACGTATCCCTAACGAATTCATTGGCGCATTGATTGGTCCTGGCGGAAAAGTAATTCAGGAATTACAAAAAGAAACCGATACAACTATTGTAATCAATGAAGATCCTGAAACCGAAGAAGGTATCGTAGAAGTACTTGGTGTAGGCAAAAAGGGTATTGATGCTGTTATGGCAAAAATAGATGCTTTATTGTTTAAACCAGAAGTTGGTAGTATTTATGAAGTAAAGGTCATTAAAATGTTAGATTTTGGTGCTGTTGTAGAATATACAGAAGCACCAGGCAATGAGGTTCTTCTACATGTTTCTGAGTTAGCTTGGGAACGTACAGAAAATGTTTCTGATGTGGTAAACATGGGAGACGTTTTTGATGTGAAATACTTCGGAATAGATTCGCGCACCAAGAAAGAAAAAGTGTCTCGTAAAGCTATTTTACCAAAACCTGAAGGTTGGCAAGATAGACCTAAGCGCGACAACAATAATCGCGGTCGTGACAACAGAGGAAGAGATAATCGTGGGCGCGACAACCGTAATAGGGATAATCGTAGAGACGATAGAAAACCTAGAGAAGACAAAAACGAAGATTAATTTCTTCTTTCTTAGATAATAAAAAGCCTAAATGCTATTTGCGTTTAGGCTTTTTAATTTGGAGGAGTAAGACCATCAGCTAGAGCAACACTAAAATTGCCAATCATAATTACTAACACCACTCCTGTGGCAACATAGAGAACTGAGACTACAGTAAGTATGCCTGAAAGCGTTCTATTTTGTAATCTGACCGACGAGATATTATTTTCTATAATTAGGAATTTATCTTTTCGTGTAATGCCATAGTACTGATTGCTATCTTTAATAATCTGTTTAAACTTTAAAGTTTTACCACTCTTCGTTTTAATTTTTACTCGCTTTTTCTCAATAAGAGCCTTTTCTAGAGTAACACTATCGGAATGATATACACGACAACTCTGAACAAAGATTAAAAAGGTCAAAAATAGGCTGATCGATTTGATTCGATTTTTCGTTAATGACATGGTGTTTCGTATTCTATTATACTTAAAGTCACTAATTGCAATTTAACGAATAGAAGAAGATAAATCTTAAATAATTATTAAAAAACATCCAAACCAATTCTTGCCACGTACATCACCTGTAAATAATTTTTAAAAAAACGAGAGAATAGTACATGGCCTCAAAACTTAATGCCCTAAAATACCTTAAACTTAACCTAATTTATAACCTAGGAAAAATAAAGACCATTGCTAAGGCAACTCTTTATGGTAACGGAAAAACCCAAAACCCTCATAATAAGATTGTCCTGCTCAGTACATTTATTATAATCACAATTGGTCTGTATTTCTTTAATGTGTTCCATAGTGACCTAAAACAGTTTAACATCGATCGTACTAGCTCCAAACTAGGTTTAATCTTTTTAATAGTTGCCACTGCACTATTTATTTATAAGATAATATTCTTTGCATATACTGCTTATAACTTCTATAAGTATAAAGCCATAGATTCTGTATCAGATGATGAGTTACCTACTTGTACAGTAATTGTACCTGCGTACAATGAAGGCAAACAAGTATACGATACACTTATGAGCCTTGCTCAAAGCAACTATCCTACTGAAAAATTACAATTATTGTCTATAGATGACGGTAGCAAAGATGATACCTGGATTTGGATGTTAATGGCCAAAAAGACACTTGGCGACCGATTGGAAATATACCAGCAACCAGAAAACAAAGGAAAAAGACATGCCCTTTACAGAGGGTTTAATCTTGGCTCTGGTGAGGTCTTTGTTACCGTCGATAGTGACTCTATCGTTACAGAAGAAACCTTAAGAAATTTGGTAAGCCCATTTGTTAAGGACGAAAAATGTGGTGCCGTTGCAGGCAATATTCGCGTCTTAAATAATAAAAGAGAAATTCTACCAAAAATGCTCGACGTTAGTTTTGTGATGAGTTTTGAGTTTGTGCGTTCGGCAGAAAGCAATTTAAACTCTGTACTCTGTACACCAGGGGCTTTAGCAGCTTATCGTCGCTCTGCAGTTTTTAACTGCTTACCAGAATGGATTAACCAAACCTTTATGGGGCAACCTTCGGACATTGGTGAAGACAGAGCCATGACCAACATGATTTTAAAGCAGGGCAAACATGTATTGTTTCAAAGAAATGCTGTAGCCTATACCAATGTGCCAGAAAAGTATCCTGGCCTTTACAAAATGTTTATACGTTGGGGACGAAGCAACGTAAGGGAAAATATTGCCATGGCAAGATATGTCTTTACTAATTTTAGGGAAGGCAATAAGCTAGGGAGCAGATTATTGTTTATAAGTCAATTCCTAAGAATTGTAATGAGTTATCCATTTGTAATATTTATGCTGTTTTTTGTATTGACGCATCCACTACTTTTCCTAGGCTCTACATTAATGAGCATCATGGTGGTATCGTCTTTTGCGGTTGCATTTTACTCATACCGTTACGAATTAAGAGAATCCATTTGGGCATATAGCTACAGTATTTTATACACCTTTGCTTTATTTTGGATAACTCCCTATGCCATTGCCACAGCAAATAAAAGAGGTTGGCTGACGCGTGGCCTAGCAGAAAAATAATATCAAATCAATAATAACATGCAAAACCTTCAAAATTTGAAGGTTTTTTTATGCAATCTTCCATTTTGTCACCGACAGACTGACAGTTTTAAGTGGTGATCGACAAAATGTAATTTTCATATTGATAAAATATCACTTCATTTTTATCGAATTTGGCAACTTTTACTTTAATCAGTTTAACATATCAAAATTTTTAAAATTAGTTATCCTATTTGGCACTCTCGTACAGTCCTTGTGGTAAATAGAGCTAAATAATCAAAATAAAAATGAAAGTATTAGTTATTGGAGCAGGTAATATGGGCTTGACCTATGCTGAGGGTATGGCAAGTTCGCCATTACTGAGCAAACATAAACTTAGAATTTATGATACCGATCCAAAAAAAATTGAAACCCTAAGAAAAGACTCAAGATTTGATGTCTATGACAATTTAGAAGATTGTTTACCTAAAGCGCATATAATTTTTATCGCTGTAAAACCATATCATTCTGAAGATTTATTTCAAGAAATGAAACCTATGCTAAATAAGGAGCAGCTTTTTGTCTCATTAATGGCAGGAGTAACTTTAGAAACCATACAAAACGGGCTTAACCAGAAGAAGGCAATACGTACGATGCCAAATTTACCAGCACAAGTTGGTAAAGGTGTCACATCTTACACAGAAGCCACAGAAGTTTCTAAAGTAGAAATGATTATGGTAAGAAATCTTCTTGATACCACTGGAACGTCAATTCATGTTGATACAGAAAAATTTATTGATGCCTCAACAGGAATTTCGGGAAGCGGACCAGCATATGTATTCTATTTTATGCAATCCATGCTAGAGGCTGCACTAAAGATGGGGTTTTCGGATTACGATTCAAAAGTATTGGTTAGCAGCACTTTTGAAGGCGCCATAGAACTCTTTAATCAAAATAATATTTCTCCCAAATCCTGGATAGACAAGGTAGCTTCAAAGGGTGGCACAACACAAGCAGCCATTGATTCTATGGAAGATAATAACGTAAAACAGTTAATACAAGATGCTGCTTATGCTGCATTTGATAGAGCTGTAGAATTGGGTAAAGACAAATAATATGAATAACGATATAAAACGTGTGGTGGTTAAAGTAGGCACCAACGTATTGACAAATAAAGACAATAGAATTTTAGGTCCTGTACTACGCGAATTGGTAAGACAGATTGCCGTACTGTACGAAGAGGACATTATGGTTATCCTAGTATCCTCAGGTTCGGCCATGGCTGGTATGGAGGTATTGGGAGATACCAATATTGAAAACAAATCCATAAGACGACAAGTTTATTCATCTGTTGGCCAACCAAGGATGATGCGCCATTACTATAGTATTTTTCATGACTATGGTATGCGCTGCGCCCAAGTATTGGCTACAAAGCGTGATTTCGACCCTGGTAAACATCGCGAAAACATGATTAACTGTTACGAAGGGTTGTTATCAGAAGGTGTGATACCAATCGCTAATGAAGATGATGCGGTATCGTTGACCATGTCTATGTTTTCAGATAATGATGAACTGGCTAGTTTGGTAGCGGAGTTGGTCAATGCAGATCGACTGATTATTCTTTCTGACACAGACGGCCTTTATACAGGACATCCTGATGACGACAATTCAAAAGTTCTAAACGTTGTAAAGACCAACGAGAATGTTGAGAAATACGTTCAAGCCTCAAACAAAAAAGAAGGTGAAGGACGTGGCGGAATGGCTTCAAAATTAAAGATAGCCAAGGGAACTGCCAATAAGGATATTCCGACCTACATTGCCAATGGAAAACGAGAAAATGTCATAGTAGACATCGTTAAAAACAAACAAATAGGTACAAAATTTATTAGTGCCTGATAACTGAAAAAATAAAAAAATGAAACTTTTAAATACAGAATTAAAAAATAAGGTCCTTAGTTCCATGATTGAAATCTTGGAAAGGGAACGCGAAAATATCATTAAAGCTAACAGAAAGGATTTAGATGCCTTTCAAAAAGAAGACCAAGCGCTTTACGATCGATTGATCGTTAACAACAAAAAAGTGGATGAGATGATAGAGGCCGTCAAAGCGGTAATGCTTCAGGATGACCCTGTTGGAAAGGAATTATCTAACAGAACATTAAAGAACAACCTAAACATCGTTAACACCACTGCTCCATTTGGTACCATCTTGATTATATATGAATCTCGACCAGACGTTACCATTGAGGCTTCAGTATTAGCATTTAAAGCCAATAACAAAATTCTGCTCAAAGGTGGTAAAGAAGCTTTAAACAGTAATCTTATATTAGAAAAATGCTGGCATGAAGCCTTAGAGGAAAACGGTCTTTCAAAAGATTGGATTAAGTTACTGCACCTTAAACGTGAAGAAACACGTGAATTCTTAAAAAACCCTTCGGAACCTTTGGATTTAATAGTGCCACGTGGAGGTGAGTCATTGATTAAGTTTGTTAAGGAAAACGCATCTTGCGCTGTATTGGTCAGCGGTAGAGGAAATAATTTTCTCTACGTATCAGAACATGCAGATTGGAGTAAGGCTGTAAATGTTATTATCAATGCTAAAACTGATAAGATTTCTGGCTGCAACGCACTAGATAAAGTTTTGATCAATAAAAACCTTCCTGAATATGAATTGAAATTAAAAATGCTTCAGGAAAAACTCGAAAAACACGAGGTTAACATTTTGGTTGACGATAAGGTGTCAGACATTTTATCACAAAAGGAGACAGTATCGGATCTAGATGTATGGTACGAAGAGTTTTTAGCATTAAAATTGTTGATTGGAGAGGTAAACACCCTGGATGAAGCTATTGAGATCATCAATACCTATTCCGGTAAGCATTCCTCAGCCATTATTACCGAAGATAAAACTGAAGCCAAACAATTTATGCAAAATGTAGATAGTGCAGCCGTTTACCACAACGCTTCTACTAGGTTTACCGATGGTGGACAAATGGGTGTTGGTGCAGAACTGGCAATTAGTACAGATAAGCTACACCATAGAGGGCCACTAGGGTTAAATCAATTGGTAACTAACAAATACTATGTCTATGGCGAGGGACAAGTAAGGACTTAATCCTTATTTATCTCAATATCCATAACGTTAAACTATCTTAAAAATTTGTAATTGTCCTTATTTTGGTTATATTATAGGTTATGATAACACAAGACAAAGACAAGTACGCAGAAGAGTTAAGTCATTCTATTTCTTATCTGGAAAATTTGGGATACTCTAATATTAAGGCAGATATTGAGGGTTATGAGACTCCAAAATCTTACCTTAAAAAGGGTAGTGATATTGAAGTAACACCAGATATCGTTGCCGAAAAAGAGGGCAGAAAGCACATTTTCGATTTGAGTTTAAAATCTCAAAAACCAAGATTATTAAAATCTAAATGGCTTTTTTTAAACACATTAAGTCAAATTAAATCCTATCGCTTTAGGTTAATTACAAAAAGAGGTCATTACAAGTTTACCAATGAGACTATGGAAGACATTAATCTCGACACGGTTAAGCTTCTGAAAATCTAAAAGTTTTTTTAAAGTTGTGTAACATTTTATTGCTTTTGTACGTATAATAAAAGCAACACGTTGTTGCAGGTAAAATTGCACAAATCTTAAAATTAAATGAGACAACTTAAAATTACCAAGCAGGTTACCAATAGGGAAACCGCATCATTAGACAAGTACCTACAAGAAATTGGTAAGGTAGATTTGATTACTGCAGACGAGGAGGTAGAATTAGCTCAACGTATTAAGGCAGGTGACCAAATAGCTTTAGAAAAGTTGACTAAAGCCAACTTACGATTCGTTGTATCGGTTGCAAAGCAATACCAAAACCAAGGTTTAACCTTACCAGATTTAATCAATGAAGGTAATTTAGGTTTAATCAAAGCAGCTCAACGTTTTGATGAAACACGTGGTTTTAAATTTATATCCTATGCCGTTTGGTGGATTAGACAATCCATATTGCAAGCATTGGCTGAACAATCTCGTATTGTGCGTTTACCGCTGAACAAGATTGGTTCAATCAACAAAATCAATAAGACCTTTGCCTTTTTAGAGCAAAGTCATGAGCGTCCACCTTCTGCGGAAGAGATTGCCAAGGAATTGGACATGACGATTAATGATGTTAAGGAGTCCATGAAGAATTCGGGTCGCCACGTCAGTATGGATGCCCCTTTAGTTGAAGGTGAGGATTCTAACTTATACGACGTATTGAGAAGTGGTGAATCGCCAAATCCAGATAAAGATTTGTTACATGAATCTTTGCGCACTGAGATTGAGCGTGCCTTAGAAACCTTGACACCTCGTGAAGCAGATGTTATTCGTTTGTATTTTGGTTTAGGAAATCAGCATCCTATGACTTTAGAAGAAATAGGAGAAACGTTTGATTTAACTCGTGAGCGCGTAAGACAAATTAAGGAAAAAGCGATAAGACGATTGAAACATACGTCTAGAAGCAAGATATTAAAGACATATTTAGGTTAGCTTCAACAAGCTCAGCTACCAAATAAAGAGAGCGTAATTTTTCTTTAGTAATTGAGTAAAAGCGAACTTAAACACTATAATTAGGTTAGGATTTTGTATATTTAACGACCAACCTAATAAAGGTAACAACAGTTACAAAACATAACTGTTCGTTTTTTGATTGATGAAAGAACCCACGGCTGATTACCGTGGGTTCACTTTTTATATCATTTGAGTTGATGCAAAAGGAAAAACTTGTTTTTTTAATTACCTTTGCGAAAACTAAAACAACCCTATTCACAATGGCTTCAAAACTAATTGCCCCTTCAATGTTAGCTGCCGATTTCGGCAACCTTCAACGCGATACCGAAATGGTCAACAATAGTGCAGCCGATTGGTTTCATATTGATGTTATGGATGGGCATTTTGTACCTAATATATCTTATGGTATGCCCGTTATACAAGCCATTAAAAAACATGCCACGAAACCTTTGGACGTACATTTAATGATAGAGAAGCCAGAGCGCTATATTGAGGAATTCGCCAATTGTGGTGCTGATATCATTACCGTGCATTACGAATCTACAGTACACCTACACAGAACACTTAGGCAAATTAAGGATGCAGGCTGTAAGGCAGGTATTGTTTTAAATATTACAACACCAATATCCGTTTTAGAAGATATATTACCAGAATGTTATATGGTTTTATTGATGTCCATAAACCCAGGTTTTGGTGGACAGAAATTTGAAGACGTCACCTATCAACGTATTAAAAAACTTCGTGCGATGATAGACGCACAAGGCCTAGACACACGTATAGAAGTTGATGGTGGTGTAACGGATAAGAATATACAGAAACTCGTTGAAGCAGGTGCAGATACCTTTGTAGCGGGCAGCCATGTTTTTAAGAGTGATGACCCAACAGCAACCATTGCGACCTTAAAAGATTTAGCCAATTCATAAAAAAAAGCACACAAAGGCGCTTTTTTCAATATTGATCAATTAAATAATTGATTAAATCCGTGGTGGTGACCATACCAACCAACATACCATCATCTACTACTGGCAACGCATGAAATTCCCTTGTCGCTAAAATTTTTGCGACTTCCTTAATTGAGGTCTTGGAGTTCACCGTAACGACATTCTTAGCCATTACCTGGTCTATAGTAAACATGTTGTAAACCAACGTGTCGACTTCACTTTCAGACTCATCAACAGCATCTGCGAAACTGATTCTTAATAAGTCAGTATAACTGAGCATGCCCACAATAACTTCTCCAGACACTACAGGAATATGTCTTATCTTATGACGCTTAAATAGCATTTCGGCATGCTCTAAATCGTCAGTTCTGTTTAGTGCTATAAGATTTTTGGACATTATAGTACTTATGGATTTGTGCTCTCTCATGATTTCTAGGTTTTAAATTCAGTATTAAAGTTACCTATTCAAAACCATAAATTATATGATAAATGTCATAGCAATAAGGGCTTATGACCTATAATCAGGTATTAGCACCATACCCATAATTATAGCCGTAATTGTAGCCATAGCCATAAGATTTACTAGCACCAACACTATTGATAACGTAGGCCATATTCTTTATCTTACCACTTTCCGATAGTTCTTTAGAGAATTTTAGTAGATTCTTTTCTGTGTAATTAGCTCTAGCCAAATAAATTGTCGCATCTGCCAATTGAGAGATTAGCATGGTATCCGTCACTAAGATTGTAGGAGCTGTATCCACAACGACATAATCGTAGTCTTCCTTTGCCTCTTCTATGAGTTTCTTAAAACGGCCATTGGTCAATAAATGTGCAGGATTAGGAGGGATACTACCTGATAAAATGATATGATGATTAGGATGTTTTTCAAAACCTCGGATTAGGGAATCTTTCCAGTTGTGATCTACATCATGTAAGTAATTTGACAGTCCTGATTTTTGTTTATCCTCACGAATATGGGAATGAATTTGTGGATTTCTTAAATCAGCACCTATTAACAATACTTTTTTGTTAATACTAGAAAGCGCCAAGGATAGGTTAAGACTAACAAAGGTTTTACCTTCACCTTTGATGGTGGATGTACAGTATATAACCTTACCCTTCTCTCCATTCTTTATTGGCAAGATGTAATCCACGTTAGAGCTCAATATCCTAAAGGATTCTGCAAGGGCTGAACGGTCATTAGGATCTGTAAAAATAACATCCTTTTTCTTTTTTAAATCTGGTATCTCACCTATTACAGGGATGTTTGAAGCTACTTTAGTGATATCTTCTTTTCCGTGCAACTTCGTATCAAACATAAACATGAGGTACAGAATACCAAAGGGTATAAGTAAACCACCTAGAATTGCACCTGCATAGACAATATTGGGTTTAGGTGATATAGGGTTAGTACCAGATAGCGCATTCTCCACCACCTTTATAGACGGTTCTGTAATGGCCTCATTTATGGCAGCTTCCTCGCGCTTTTGAAGTAACAAGAGGTACAGACTTTCCTTAATCTTTTGTTGACGCTGAATTGCCTTAAACAAGCGTTCTTGTTTAGGTATTTGAGACACTCTACCAGCAAACTTCTGGTTTCGGTTTTCTAATTGACGTAGTGAAGCCTCCAATTGACTAGTATATGTTCTTAGGGATCTATTGATGTTGGCCTTAAGGTCAGCTACTTGGCTCTCTGCTAATTTCACAGTAGGGTTATTAGCTCCTGCGCTATTCTTAAGTTTGTCCTTATTGATTACTGCCTGATTGTATTCTGATATAAGGGTATTTATACCAGCATTTTCAATACCTATATTGGCTGGGAGTAAATCTGACTCGTTATTGGTATTCAAGGAATTTTCCAAGAGCTCTGAAAGTGTCAATTGATTCTCTAATTTGAAAAGCTCCTCTTCGGATTGTGCCCTTTGCTCAAGTCCTAACTCTGCATCTGTTGCAATATCTACAATGTTATTTTTTTGTTTGAAGGTCTCTTGGTCAATCTCAATAGAATCTAATTCTCCTGCCAAGAACTCGAATCGTTTATCGATAAAATCGACAGTGCGCTGATAGACCAATTTTCTATCACGGATACCGTCATTATCAAAGGTGGTCATTAAAGTGTCTAATATTTTCTCAGAAAGTTCTTTACTTTCACCTTTCATTGTAAGTTTAAGTAAGTCACTGAGATCCCCTATAGATTCAACTTTTATTTTATTTTTTAAACTGAGGGAAGTACTTTTAATAGGGGCAAATTTTATGATGAATCCTTTATCAATTATTTGGCTCAAAGGGGTAACTGAATCTAATTCTACATTAAAGGGTAAATTATGGTTGGAACTATACGTAGAATGCTCTTTGAAAGTAAAGGTCTTTTCTGTTTTTAAGTTAGTAATTTGAAACCCTTCATCTTCTACTGTCAACTTATAAGATAAATAGGATACAATGCTGTCTGGTTTTATGATTTGATCAAAAATCAGGGGCAGCTCATCTATCTGTGATGTTTGTATGGTCCCTTCTTCATAAAAACTAGTATTGAGATTCAATTTCCTAACTACGCGTTCCATAATACGATATGAGGTAATGATCTCAATTTCGTTTTCTAGATTAATGTTAGAACGATTAAAAACAAAAGCGGATGTTGGTAGCTCCAATCCTTCGGATTCATCCAATATCTTGATCTTAGAATACGTCTCATAAATACGAGGTGCATATCTCAAATACACATATGCACTCACTAGCGTAACTACCAAAGCTAAAGCGAACCACGGCCAGTAGCGTAAATAACGTCTAATTTCTTGCTTTAAATCAACATTATCCTCTTCGTTTAGAGTAAAGTTATTATTTATTTGATTTTCCATAATTTACCTAGACAATAAAATGGTTATGCTCAATGCCAAAGAGGCGATAGTTAACACTGTACCTACATCTCCAACAAAACCAGCATTTTTTACTCTTGGGTTGTTTGGATTCACCACAATGACATCGTTTGGCTTTATAAAATAAAACTCACTATTCATGAACTCTGCTGATGTTAAATCTATATGAGATACCTTTCGCACGCCATCAACTTCCCTAGTTATTAATATGTCATTACGCTGTCCGTTAATTGTAAGGTCCCCAGCATAACCTAAAGCTTGTAATATGGTTATATTCTGCTCTGTAAAATTATAGGTTCCTGGCATATTGACTTCTCCTAAAATCGTAACCTTAGCATTAATGAGACGCACATTTACAGTTGGGTTCAATAAGTGCCCACCTTCTACTAATTTTTCCTTTAAGGTATTTTCTAACTGTTTCGTAGTCTGATTTGCAGTTGAGATTGTGCCCAATACGGGGAACTTAATCGTGTTATCCAATGCTACTAAATAACCATTCAACTGCAATAATTGGATACTTTGAGCCTGTATACCTTGAGAACTAACTTTATTGTACGGTAGAGCGGCTTCAGGATCCAAAGCCTCTACTGTTATTTTAAGTATATCATTGGGTTGAATATTAGCAGAATTATACTTTACCTCACCACTTCCGGTTGTTTCGGCGTCTTGCAGGTATAGTATTTCTTTCTTAGAGGCACAAGAACTAATCAATACTACCACTAAAAGATATATAATATTTGTTTTCATTAATAAAAGCGTATCGTAGATTTGGCAAATATAACTGCATTTAAAAGACTTGCAAAAGCATAAGCATTATTTAAATCCATATCGCCTAAAAACTAAGTCAAGTCGTTAATTTTTTAAATATAAATGGTAAAAGGTATAACACTGATCCATACAGTAATAAACATACTATTTGCGTGTTTAGATTAAGTTGCAACAAGTTAAAAGCAATACAAACAATTACGATATTAATACCACAAATTAATATCGTTGTCATTAAGTGGCTATAACCACTTTGAATGAATTTATGGTGAATGTGGTTCTTATCAGCTTTAAAAGGACTGGTTTTGTGAATGACTATTCTTATGAAGAATATTCTTAAGGTGTCTATTAAGGGATAAAACAACAATGCAAATGCCAAAGCTGGAGATGCCCTATAGTAGCTTGACGTTTCATCTACTTGAGCCATATTGATAAAACTGATCGTAAAGAATGCCAATAAGAATCCTACGATCATTGAGCCTGTATCACCCATAAAAATCTTATCCTCCTTTGAAAAGTTTAACCTTAGAAAGGCTATTAATGCTCCACATAAAGCTATAGCGATTGTTGCTAAACTTAAGTCTTCCGCATTAACAAAAAGATACACAAATATCCCACTAGCACAAAACGCTATAGTGCCTGCCAAACCGTCTACTCCATCAATGAGGTTATAGGCATTGATAATTAAAATGTAAACAAATAAGGTAAAGCCTATTGACACCCAATATGGTAGCACATCAATGTCGAGTATTTTAGAAAAACCAATAATACGGGTATCTGTAAAGACAATCAACAAGAGCGCAGCGAATAATTGTCCTGCAAATTTCTTTTTTGCGGACAGCACTGTAATATCGTCCTTTAGCCCAAGGAAGAATAAAATTGTAAGTCCTCCCATAACCAAAAGGAGTACTTTAGTATTTAAAAAGGCCCCAACAATTGTCATTACCATAATTATACTAAAGAATATGCCTATGCCACCTAGGGTTGGTGTCTTATCGGAATGCAGGCTCCTACTATCTGGTTCATCCATTAAATGCTTTGCCTTTGCTACATAGAGTATTGTAGGAAATGTTTGGTGTGCAATTATAAAAGCCAAGATAAAGGCACTAATTAACCAAGCCACGGCATTATTTTCTGGCGAAAAATTTTCTAATAATGTTTTTATCATAAATGGGATATTGAAAACATCTTAGGGGAATACTAAGATACAATTATAAGTTGATTTATTGCTTGTTTTGGTTGACTTCCAAAATGACATCAATAATTCTTTTGGCCGTTTTACCATCCCATAGCGGTATGGTCTTTCCTTCTTTCCATTGGCCTTTAAACAACTTATCGAGATATTTTTTTATGGCTTTAGGGTTTGTACCAACCAATTCGTTGGTACCTAATGTGATGGTTTCTGGGCGCTCAGTGTTGTCCCTCAGAGTCATACAAGGGACGTTCATTATGGAGGCTTCTTCGGTGATACCACCAGAGTCTGTAATGACTGCCTTAGCCCGTTCTACCAGATAGTTGAATTCGAGATAGCTTAGAGGTTCTACAATATGCAACCTCGGGTGTTCTATTTTTAACCTTGAAAATATCTTAGCTGTCCTCGGGTGCATCGGGAATATTAATGGTATCTCTTTGCTGTGGGCAATGATTTCGTCTATCATAGCCTTAAGCTGACTCTCTTCATCGACATTGGCAGGTCTATGCAGTGTCATCACGATGTATTTATTCGGCTCTAAATTAAGTGTATCCCAAACCTTTGGCGCTCTAAAATTCGGTCGTTGTTTCAGCAAGGTATCAATCATGGTATTACCCACATAGAAAATTGCATTTTCATTTACACCGCTCTTCAATAGGTTCTCGTTTGCCAATTCTGACGTTGTAAAGAAATAATTGGTAATACTATCGGTGACCAATCTATTGATTTCTTCAGGCATGGTCCAATCGTCTGAGCGTATTCCTGCTTCCACATGTGCTACTTTGGTATGTAATTTTTGCGCGACTAAAGCACATGCCATGGTAGAGGTAACATCCCCAACCACAAGCACCAAATCCGCAGGATTCTCCATGAGCTCCTTTTCAAAATGTATTAAAATGGCTGCTGTTTGCTCCGCTTGCGTACCTCCACTACATTCTAGATTCACATGAGGTTCTGGAATGCCCAATTGCTCAAAAAAGCTTCCGGACATGTTCTTATCATAATGTTGCCCTGTATGGACCAATCTGTACTCTAAGCTTTCACCTTTATCTTGTGCTGCCTGAACAGCATGGATAATCGGTGCAATCTTCATAAAGTTTGGTCTTGCACCCGCAATTATGGTGATTTTATACATATAATGGTTAAGTTTATTTTGTTCTTAGTTTTAATCTCTTTTGGACCATATTCTGGTAACTTTAGCATTCTGCCCTATTATTTTGTAGGAAAAAACGATAGTACACCCGAATATGACCCGAATATGACCCGAATATGACCCGAGGTTAACCCGAAGGAGACCCGACGCATACCCGAAGGAGCTCCTTTTGTCGTTTACGAATCAATTTACGTTCCAACTCCAAAACATTGCATCGCAAACCTGATGAATGGTATTCTATCTAATATTTCCCCAAAATTAAATTAATAAAGAATTTTACCAAGTGAATTTGCCGTTTTATCCTTGAAGGTTGATTGATTAACCTATAGGTCCATTCTAAATTATTCCTTACCCACCATTCTGGAGCACGTTTTACATTACCGGTATAGACATCGAAACTTCCTCCCAATCCCTGATAGACAGCCTGATGTTGTTTTTGGATGCGTTCCATCAACAGTTCTTGTTTTGGAGAACCCATTGCTACAAATACAATATCTGGGCTATGCTTTTTTATATCCTCAATTACATCGGCTTCTTCTTTTTCTGATTTTATATAACCATCCCTAAAGTTGCAGATGTTGATACCGTTAAATTCTTGCTTTAATTGTATTACAGTGGCTTCTATTACTTCCTGTTTACCTCCGACCAAATAAAAGGACTTGTTATTGTAATGTTGTTTAACAATATCCAACCAGAGTTCGCAACCTGGGATTTTAACGACGTCTTTATGCCCCTTTTTACGCAAGGCCCATACGGCACCGATGCCATCTGGATAACCCAAGTTTCTGTTGATGATAGCTCTGCTCTGGTCTGTAGCATGCAATATCTTTTCAGCATTGACGGCTACCAATATCTTTTTATGCTGAACAGCATAGTCTATTAACTCTTTTCTTGAATTAGGAGCATAGGTAATGACACCATTTAAAGTTTCTGATTTCATAGGTCTCCTTTAAGATTCTAAATAGTAGTGTGCCATGGCATTAAACATAAAGGCATTGCTCCAACGCATGTATGAGATTTTAGAGCTCATTCCCTTTTTTACCTGATAGTAAAAATAGCCTTTTTTGGATTGCATATTATCTATTGTCCAGTTTAAGGTTTTCTCGAGTAATTCCTTATGGTTTTGGAACTGCTTCAATTTTGATGCGGTTACAATAACCTGAGCCGGGCAATGTATGTCTATGGGGTAGGTTTTGTTATGGTAATATTTTGGTTTGCCATCTGGTTCAAAAAAATTGTCGGTATAGTATTGCCAGCCTTTATCCCTATAGTTTTGAAAGGACGTATCTCCTGTTTGCTGTTGGTAGGTTTCTATGGCATCTAGATTGAAACCTGTATGGAAACTATCTATCCAAGATTGTACTGGCAACAGGCCATAAATCCAAGAGCCATCTTCTGCTTGTAATTCGCAGGCCGTTTTTACGGCCGTTGCAGCCAATTTTTTGTACGATTCGTCTTTTGTGAAGCCATAGACCAGGCTTAAAATCTTTGCCCCCAATAGTGAGGCATTGATTACTGTATTGTTACCGTCCTGAATGCTGTAAGAAAACAAAAAGCCATCTTTGTGCGGTGTACGGGATAAGTCCTTGATTACAAAATCGGCTGAAGAGGTGATTACCTCTAAAACCTTAACGTCTTTTGTTATGTTATAACTCTCTGCCAGCGCTTCTATTGCAAAAGCGGTGGCCACCACGGTTGGTGTATTTTTTTTGAACAAAAACAAACGTCTTGCCTGCCAATCGAAGTTATAGCCCCAACATGCTCCTGAGCAGGTTTCGACCTTCATATCCAAGAGCAATTGGGTAATTTGTTTAATTTGTTTGAGCAGTTCGGCTTGTGATCCGAAATCTGTTTTTCCGTTTAAGGCTGCTTGGTATAATCTGCAGTATCCCAAAAGGAATAAAGCTACGCCTTTGGAATTGTGTTCCTTGGGCACTAACAATGCTTTTCTGAAATTTATCGGGCTTCTTTTAAAGCCTTGAATCCATGCCAAACGTGCCAGGTCCCAATGTTTCAGTGGTAATGCCTGGAAGATTTTGGAGTTCATGCCATCGTATGGGTCCCAACCTTTGAAGTTTTCGGCTTCGCAATAGGTCTTTAGTTTTTGAAAGCTATCGTTAAATTTTATTGTTGTCAATACGTTTGGGTTTTGATAGGTAGGGTGATAATTTCCTTATAAGGCCTCAAATTTAGGGTGTTTATTTTATATTCGGGTGGTTTGATTATTTTTTTTGGATGCTGTATTGTTTGAGACTGAAATATTGAAGGGATTCTTTGCTTTTTACTATAGCGCACTTTCTTTTTGACTAAGATTGTTGTGATGAGAGATTCTTCGCTGCGACTTCGACACTTCGACTGTGCTCAGTGCAGGAACGCTCAGCCTGACAGCTCTGAATGACAGAAACGCTCTTAATGCATTGTGCTCTAATATTACTTGTCATTCAGAAGGAACACAGTGACTGAAGAATCTTTTTTATCCGTATGGATTGTTGTTGAGATTCTTCGCTATCGCTCTGAATGACAAAATGCTATGAATGACATATTGATTTGAATAACGTGTGCTCATTTTACTCACCACACATCATCATTCAAAAACTTCCAACTGGGATTAAATTCGGTAATAAGTAGTTCTTTCTTATGTCGGCTTTTTCCTTTAATGACTTTTTCCATGTGTATGGCTTCATTTATGTCAAAAAAATGTTCGTAGTAAATTAAATAATGGCACTTGTATTTTGCTGTAAACGCTTTTGAAAAAGGCTCCGGATGTTTATGTGCATAAAGTCTTTCTCTTAGGTTGTTTGTGACTCCCGTGTATAATACCGTTTTATTTTTGTTAGTGAGGATGTAAACGTAATAATTATGACTTCCTATAGTTTTCATTTCACTTTATTGGACCGTCTTTATGCTGTTTGTTTTGCTTATGGAATATAGTAAAATTAAATCTTATTACCTTGAGATTCTTCGCTTTCGCTCTGAATGACATAAATGCTCTTAATGTACTTGTCATTCAGAAGGAACGTAGTGACTGAAGAATCCTTTTTTTGATTGGAGTTTGTTTGTTTAGAGATTCTTCGCTATCGCTCTGAATGACAGTTTGCTCTGAATGACATATTGCTTCGAATAACAGTACGCTCTTAATATACTTGTCATTCAAAAGGAACGCAGTGACTGAAGAATCTTTCTGATTGGAGTTTGTTTGTTTAGAGATTCTTCGCTATCGCTCTGAATGACAGTTTGCTCTGAATGACAGTGTGCTTTTAATGATAACGACATACTATAGTGTACTTGTCATTCAGAAGGAACGCTGTGACTGAAGAATCTATTATGATTGGGGTTAACGAATATAGAGATTCTTCGCTGCGACTTCGACACGCTCAGCCTGACAGCTCTGAATGACAAAAGACTTAAATATCTACTTGTTGGCCTCCTAATTTAATGGATTCTAAAACTTTAAAAGAGGCTTTAGTTACTGCTACAATTTCGTTAAAAGGGATTGGTGCTTTGCCATCCTTAAGTAAGCCCTCTACAAATGTCGTGACCATTTCCTTTTGCCCTTTGTTTTGATTGAGCAACTTTTTCTTTTTTGGTTTTCCTTTGCCATAGATTCTTAATTCCTTGAAATCGTTTAGGGTTGCTGACATACCTGCGGAAAACACCTCAACGTATTCCTTTGTCATAGCTTTGGAACCGTTGGCATAATAGCCAATGACTCCTGAAGACCCATTTTCAAACTGAATCAAAATATTGAGTGTATCATTCAGTTGATTGGCATCTGGTAATGCCGAAGCCGAAACTTTTATAGGCAAACTTCCGTTGAGATATGTTAAATAGTCTATGAAATGGCAGACCTCTCCCAAAATTCTTCCTCCACCAATTTCAGCATCCTGTATCCATGTGTCCTTTGGAATGGCTCCTGCATTGATCCTATAGATCATGGTCATTGGATTATTACCGACTGCTTTTTTAAGCTTCTCGGTTAAAGGCGAAAAGCGTCTGTTAAAACCAACCATTACAGCCTTTTTGCTGACGGCCTGTGCTTGAATAATTTCTTCTAGCTCGGCTTCTAATAAACACAACGGTTTTTCTACAAATACATTTTTGTTGGCCTGTAAGCTTTTTAAAACATAAGGGCCATGCGAATCGTGACGTGTTGCCACAAACACCGTATTGGTATTATCGTCTAAAACATCGGCTTCTTCCGTAGCACAAAATTGAAACTTGAACTTTTCGGCCACTCGCTTAGACGTTGTTCCTGTATTGGTTAACACGCCTACTCTGCCCACCTCATTACTTTCAGGAATGTTCGGTAAGAGATTACCTTGTGCATAGCTTCCTGCTCCGATAAATGACATGTTGACTTTGCCGAGTTTTGAAGTCTCTGATGTTTTTATCTTTTCCTTTGAAACCGTTCTTGACGTGTCGTATTTTAAGGCAATACCTGTAAACGGTTCTGTTTTGGACACGACCAAATCGAACGCTTCTTTGGCATTGTCGAACTCAAACTCGTGCGTGGTTAAGTAGCCTATATCAATGCGTTTGGTTACTATGAGATTTTGAAAGGCCTCCATATTGCGCTTTTCTGTCCAGCGCACATATGGTAATGGGTAATCGATTCCTTTTTCCTCATAGTTAAGGTCATAGCGTCCAGGCCCATAGGAACATGCCATTTTTAACTCCAACTCCTTACGGTACCAATACGGATCGCGATCGAAACCTGTTGGCACTGCACCCAATACGACGACCTTACCCTTTTTACGTGCTATGGCACCTGCAAAATTAATCGGATCCAAACTCGATGTTGCCGCAGCAATAATCACGGCATCAGCACCATGACCATTGGTAGCATTAAGGATTTGTTCTTCTATGCCTGCTGCATTTCTCGTTAATCCTAAATCAACGACTTTATTTTGTACAGCCTGATCAACTGCTGCTTCTGATACATCAATACCAATTACGGTCACTCCAGAAGCTTTAAGTATCAATGCTGCCAATTGTCCTAACAACCCTAAGCCGATGACTACACAAGATTCCCCCAATCTTAAATCTGCCTGACGCACACCTTGCATAGCAATAGCTCCTAAGGTATTGTAAGCCGCGTCTTTTAGGTTGGCATCGCCTTCTAATTTTACACAAAGGTTCACCGGAACCGATACAATCTCAGCATGGTTGGCATATCCTGCTCCTGCACAAGCTACCTTATCCCCTACTTCAAACTCGGTAACTCCCTCACCAACTTCTACCACTTCACCGGCGCAACTGTAGCCCAATGGTGAATAGGCATCTAATTTTTTCATTACTGCGCGATAGGTTTGTACAGGGCCTTGTTTTTTTAAGGTATCTATAACTTGTTTTACTTGTTGCGGACGCTCTTTGGCCTTACCGATTAAGCTCTTTCTTGCTGCAACTACCGTTGAGCCTTCTGTCCCAGCACTGATGATGGAATAATGGTTTTTTACAATGACCATGCCTTTTCCCAATTGTGGATAAGGTACGTCTTGTATGACCATATCGCCAGAACCTAGTTTTTGTGTGAGTTGTTGCATTAATCTACATTTTTATGAACCTTTGGTAAAGGTCTATAAGGTTTTTCCAATTCTTTTAAAATCTTAATAGGGTTGCCAGCGGCAACTACACCTTCTGGTATATCTTTACTTACTACTGAGCCAGCACCAATTATAGCATGATTACCTATTGTAACATTTCTCATGACAACAGTATTTACACCAATAAACACATGATCGCCAATGGTTACATAACCAGTACCATTGTCTTCTGGGTTTATAATATGTGCTGCACCATCGTGAGATAGGATATAACAACCATGAGTAATTAGACAATGATCTCCAATAGTAACTTTTCCTCTTCTCACGTCAATTTTGGCGCCTAAGCTAATCATGGTGTTCTTGCCGATACTTGCACCAGAGGCTCTTAAAAATGATATTTGTACAAACCTCAACAGATTGCCCAAATAATGCACCATTTTTCTAATGATTATTTTCACGATGCCAAAGTTTTTGTGATTATACCTTTAAAATTACTAGCAATGGTCTCAATCGAAAAATTTTCTACAACATTGCTTCTATTGTTTCTTCCTATTGCTTTTCTATTGTTTTCATCGCTTAGTATTTTCCTTAGGGCTTTTTTCATTTGTGCTAAATCCCCTGGAATGAACGTATAACCATGAACTTTGTTTTGAAAAACTTCACGATGTGCCCCAACTGGTGTAAAGACTGCTGGTTTTCCTATTGCCATAGCTTCCAATAAGGATCTCGAAAACCCTTCAGAATACGAAGCTGTCAAAAATACTTCGGCAGTCTGTAAGTGCTTCATTTTATCTTTACCGCTTATGATTCCCAAGTTTACATAATTGTCTTTAAATCTTGAATTCAAAATTTTTGCTTCAGCTTGGTATGGGTCTTCATACTCAATCTTTTCACCTGTATATTGGTTATAGAATACGCCCCTTTCCCCTCTTCTTATGTTTCCAGCAAAATAGAATTTTGCCTTAGGAAATTCTAGGCAAATGTCAGGAATTATTTTTAAAATATCCGTAAAACCCTTGGCTTTCGTCATATGACCCATTACCAATATTTTTCCATTTTCCTCAACCATATCATGGTTATCAGTGTACTCCGCAATATCCATTGCCTGATATAGTACAGCTATTTTATGATGTTTTATATAGGGTTGAAATTGATCACTAAGATATTTTGCCTGTACAATAGCACAATCTACTCGTCTTAGGCTAAAGCCTACCATTTTTTTAACTAGATCATTGAACTGCTGAAAATTTAACTTAAAATGACTACCCCTTAAATGTATAATGACCTTAACACCAAAAACTTTACTTAATAATATCGTCCATGTATCTCTACCTATCCATCCTATTTGAGTAGGAGTAATAGGATAATACACACCATTTGGCCTTTTAAAAATTAAGTGTTTTAAAAGTTTGGAGAAATAAACAAAGAAATTAGTTATCATAGATAAGTCTAGCTTCCCTTTCTTGGTGTTATCTGTTCTAAAATTAGTCTTTAAAAATGTGATCTTAAAGGTTTCATTGAGCAGTTTTGATTCCAAAAACTGTTGCATACTCAACTCTGGCCCGGAGTAAGGAGGTGGTGTAGGACCAATGAACAATATTTTGGGTTTTTTATCACTCATGTATTAGGCTCGTTTTAATTTGTTGTACCCAATTTTGAACAGAGAGTTGTTTCCCTTTTTCATTGGCACTGAGACAAAAGTTTTCAAGTTTTTGCCTATTGCTTAGTAACTCAGAAATCTTAGTTACGATTTCATCATTGTTTGAGAGTATGTATCCGTTTTTACCATGATCTAAATAGTTTATCTCTGGACCGTGTTTATCCGCAATCAAAGTAATGTATGGTCTTCCATAGGCAAAAGCATGATTAATGGACAAACCCGAAAGACCAGGCACAACAACAATTGATGCACGTTGCATAATAGGCGCGATTTTAGATTCATCAACTAAGGTTCCGTGCCATTTTACATCGGCATTTTTTTCAGATATGTTTTTTACGATAGCGTCTTCTGGTCCACTCCCAATAATTTCTAACTTCATATTTTGAAAATCAAGCCTTAATGCATTATAACAGCTGATAAGGTCATTGACCCGCTTTGATGAAATTAACCTACCTATAAAGAGTATTCTATTTTCAGATTTAGGAGGTAATTGAAAGGTATAGTGTTTTTCTATTTCGGTATTATCAATGGTGTTATTGGCCCAAAAGGCTTTTTTTGATTTGATTAAATTCAATTCTACAGCTCTTTTACATGCGTCTTCTGAATAGAAGATAACACGATCCAATTTATCATTAAAATACCTTGAGATTCTGTTATCTAAGAAACCTAATACCGCATTTTTTGATTTTAGCCGTGTATGGTTATAAGAAAATAATCTTACATTTGGATTCTGTTTTCTCAATTTTAGAGCATACAAAAAAAGAGGCAAATTCTTTTTTTCAGCAGGAATCATAATCCAGTTGTAATTACCGTAAATTGTTTTAAGCTTATCTTTTACGATTTTAGATTTTCCATACTCCTTTTTGGGTACATTGACCCTAATATACTCAAAGCTCCATTCATTATCTATTTCTTGGTCTCCCATTTGTTTGCGACCAGACCCAGACAATATGGTAAGGCTAATTGCCTTATCTTGGGCCAAATGGTCTAAAAAGCGTGCTTTATAATGGTTAAAATTCGGTGCAAGCCACAAGACATTCATTCTACAATTCTTTTATTTGTTTGTGAGATTACAGCCATTAAAAAATACATCATTGCCCCTGAAGCCAATAATGGAAGTGCGCTTATACTATACATGATAATAACTATAACAGAAGCTAGCATTAAATAACGAAACTCTACCTGTTTTATCTTTATTGAATTTCTAATTAAATAAACAAGAAAGGACACATAACATACAATACCGATGATACCTGTTGAGAAAAATAAACGCACATAATCATTATGCATACCACCTCCCATCATAATATTAGATTTTTCGTGCTGTGCAAATCCAGCACCTATCCATTGGCCTAGTACATTAAAATTTTCCCAAAACGCATAATATTTTTTCCATAGATAGACCCTACCATTAAGTGCAGCAGTTTCCCTGGCTCCTCCTTCAAACACTGCAATGTCCTTTGCAAATAATATTTCAAAAATCTGGGTATAAAAATAACCTCCGGCACTAATGGCCACAACAAAAAAAACAACCAATTGAAATGCGGACACTTGTTTTCTTATATAGTACACAAAGATTAACAGAAGTGCTAGTGATACCGCCCAGGAAGCTTGATGGCGCAAATTATAAATACCTATTAAGCATATTAAGAGCACCAGCAAAAAGCCCATGTTGCTAAATATAAAATGCTTTTTTCTTCTCTTACTGTATTTTATGTAGAAGTAACAATAACACATAAAGCCACAAATAAGATGGCTCATATATCCAAAAAGATCTGCATAAAAGCCACTTAATCTTAAACCACCGCCTCGAGAGGCTGTATTATAAACTTCGCGAATTGGATTGAACAATATTTCATAATACAATGTAGCTATCGGAAAAATAGAGGCTATTAAAAACGTTATCAAAAACCCTTCAATGTCAATAATCGAGTTTAAATGCTTTCTGAAGTAAAAGAATAATAGAAAGGGCAATATAGTCCGTATGGTGTCCCCAAATTGGGAAAATGACCCTTCATAAAAAAACACCAATAGTAAATTAATCACCAAAAGCAAAAGGAAAATATAAAATGAAAAAATAAGATTGGGAGCTCTATTTTTTTTACCGACAATGGACATTAACCCAAAGGCAAACACCAGAAGACCCAATAGCTGAAGTGGTGAAAACCCTGACGACTTCTTCATTTCCCAAGTTGCCGCGAACATAGGAAAGACAAGAATGACCAATAGTATCCATTTTAGGTTTATTGGTCTAGTGGAAAACCACTTTCTATAGAGTCTGAAATTCCAAGACATATGTTCTTTTACTAAATTCACAGATTACCTAAAACCATTTTTTGTACCAATTCATTAAGAAATATATCGTCCACACTGAATTTGTATAGCGTTCATTTCCTTTCTTCAAAGCATTTAACTGCGTGTTAACCTCATCTAAATTAAATAAGTTAGTATCCTTGTTAAATTGTGTAATGTTATTTTTCACACTATTAACAATAGTATCCTTTGCCCATTCTCTAATTGGAAGATTAAATCCCATTTTCTTTCGATATAGAATTTCATTTGGCAAAATGCGCTCTAAAGCTTTTTTAAGAATATATTTATTTATACCGTTTTTTATCTTGTAATCACCAGGAATTGATAAGGCCAATTGCACCATTTCATGATTAAGAAACGGACTTCTTGCCTCAATAGAATTTGCCATTCCCAACCTGTCTGCCCTAAAAAGAAATTTTTCCGTTACTGCCTGCCTGTATCCCGAATAACACAGCCAGTTTATATAATCGAACTCTTGTCCACCTAAAAACTCGAGATAGTCTTGTTTTAACTCTTGCACATAGTTATATGATGAATGTCCATTTATTTGAGCCTTGAATTCCCTAGACAATAAATTATTTTTAACTCCCTCTTTCATCCCGCCTGCACCAGGCCAATAAAAATCTTGATTATGCATGAGTCTTTCTGCCATTTCTGACAATGGACTATCTGGTTTAATTCTCCCAATAACTTCATTCGTTATATTCTTAACGAATTTTGGAGCTCTATTGGCCAATTTGTAATAGTCATAAGTTTTTACATACCGTTCGTAATTACTATAGCCACTAAACAATTCGTCAGGGCCATCACCATTTAAGACCACTTTAATGTTTTCCTTTTTCGCTAGTTGTGATATGAAATATATTGGTATAGCAGTGGTGTCTGCCTGTGGTTCGTCATAAATATCCGTTATTTTTGGTATAAAGTCCAGAAGGTCGTTAGGGGTTACGGTCTTTATAAAATGATCCGTGTCGTATCGTTTTGAAATTTTATCGGCATATTTAAGCTCATTGTAATTTGGCTGATTCTCAAAACCTATAGTAAATGTTTTAATTTGATTTGATGTATTGTTGCGCATTAATGCCACTATAGCAGATGAGTCTACACCACCACTCAAAAAAGCACCAACAGGGACATCTGAAATCATTCTTAGTTTTACGGATTCTTCAAGTTTGTTAAAAACGAGGTCCTCGAGCTCCTTTTCTGAAGAAAACTCAATATCTCTATGCTTTAAATCATTGTAAGACTCATAAGTTTTAATCCCATCCCTGGTTACAATCATATAATGCCCTGGCTTAAACTTGGAAATCCCTTTAAACATTGTATGAGGAGCAGCAACTGTATTGAAGGTTAAGAAATCGTAGAGTACTTTATCATCAATTTCCTTTTTAATGTAGGGTAATTCAAAAAGCGCCTTCAATTCTGAAGAGAACGAAAAATTCCCATTCATTTCGGTAAAATACAATGGTTTTTTTCCTGATCTATCCCTTGCTAATATCAACTCTTCTTTAGTATTATCCCAAATTGCAAAAGCGAACATACCGTTGAGCTTTTCTAGCATTTTAACACCAAACTTATTGTAAAGTTTTAAAATAGTCTCTGTATCAGAATGCGAGTGAAACGCTTCATCACTTAAAAATTTGCTGTTAAGTATTCTATAATTAAAAACTTCACCGTTATATACTATGGCGTTTTTTGAATGAGCATCATGCATTGGTTGATGACCAGCCTTGGACAAATCTAAAATACTTAATCGTGTATGTCCAAGTGCCAGTGATTGGCTATCGTTTACCCAAATACCGTTATCGTCCGGTCCACGATGGGCCAGTTTGATATTCATAGAAGAGACAACATTACTTATATTAATGTTATCTGTATGTTTTAGGAAAATTCCGTTAATGCCGCACATTATAAAATAGTTCTTTGTTTACTATTTTGATTAAATACTCATTGGTGTAAAACTAAAGGGTAAAGGAATGAGGTTTAACTTAATTAATCAAGTTTTTTAAGGACAAATACAAAACCAAAGGGATATTCCCCAAAATATTTTTTTAAAAATGACTTTACAAATTGGATCTTAACAACGTAATAATATATTAAAGAAGGTATTCGTATGATTAGTTTTAGCA
Organism: Leeuwenhoekiella palythoae; assembly: GCA_964221315.1. Classification (GTDB taxonomy): domain Bacteria; phylum Bacteroidota; class Bacteroidia; order Flavobacteriales; family Flavobacteriaceae; genus Winogradskyella; species Winogradskyella palythoae_A. The sequence continues at coordinate 327,618 of CAXPYI010000002.1, forward strand.
CGAAATGTAAAGGTTTAATTTTTCTAAATGGTTTTATAAATACACTGAACACTTTACTGAAGCAATACGCTGAAACACCTATAGTATCTCCCACATAATCTAGTTTTATTATTTCGAATCCATTGTCTTTGAACATTCTTTTTAAACCAAAATAAGTGTACCGGTGAAAATCATAAGGCTTTTCATGTTCCCACATAAAAAAAGGGACCGTTCCTATTACATATCCGCCTGGTACAAGCACTCGTTTAATCTCATTTAAAGCATTGTGTGGTTTGTAGATATGTTCAAGCACTTCAGAAATAACTACACAAGTAAAGGTTTGATCATCCACATTCACTTGCTGATTATCATCAATAAATATATCTGGCCTAATACTATGGTGTTGATTTGTGACTTGGTAATCTGCTGATGTATATTCTTTAAAATATGCTTTGAGCATATTTTTATATGGGCCATCACCAGAACCATAATCTAGGACTGAAGCTCTCTTATCTATTAACTCAAAATATTTAATGAAAAGATTTGACTTCATCACCCTCGATACTGGGTGGAGGAAGATTGAGTAAAAATACTTTCCGTTTCTATGACTTAACCCTAGCATATGTTAGTTTAATTGCACTTTTAGATACTATATTGCCTGTAATAATCGCGTTCCATTCTTTTCAAATCAAAGCACTCTATTTGCTTAGAATGGCGGACACTCCATTGGAACTCATTTTTATAGTAATAATCAAGCCTATTAATCATTGCCTTCTCATCTTTGCAAATGTCATTAGGTTCAATTTTTGATATTATTTCAGTAATACCACCACCGTCTCTAAAAACCAAAACCGGCTTCTCCTTACTATAACATTCTACAGCTACTAAACCAAATGGTTCGTTTTTTGAGGGAAAAACACAGACATCAAAAATAGATTGATATGTTGCAACCTCTTTTTGAAAACCTTCGAATACGACATTATTTACTAGTTTTAAATCCGACACTTGCTTTTCTAGCTTCTGCCTTTCTATTCCGTCACCAACAATCACCAATACTGCCTCTGTATTAATTTTGATATACTCTGAAAATACTGAAATTAAACGATTCACTTTTTTAAAACCTGCCAGTCTTGAAGACGTACCAATGACAAATTTACCTCTATACTTTGTCTCTAAATCTTCTTTTAAAGTTTTATCTATGGTATAGTTTAAATTACATCCGTTGTACACCAGATGAAGCCTTCTCCCTCTATAAAAATGACGCTCAACATAGGTCTTCGTAAAATTAGAGTTGCAGCAAATAGTAACCTTAGTGTACTTAAAGAAAACTTTTCTTAATAAGAAACTTAACCTATCTGATATCTTTATTTTTCTTCCAAAACCAAAGTTACCATGCTCGGTGTAAACTATCTTTTTTTTTGACAGTAGTGCAGCTATTACTATACTTAAGTGAAATCCATGGAGATGCAATACGTCAAATGACTTGAAATGCTTAGTGATATTTAAAATCTTTATTGGGCTTAAGTCAAATCCTGAATTTAAATCAAAATCCAAAAGCTGTACATTAAGGCTTTCGAATTGGCTTTTAAATTCCCCTTTTAATTTACCAACACCAATGGCCGGTTTAGTAGTTCTGTCTAGATTTTGTTGACCAACCAAATCATAAACCAAACGCTCTATCCCACCAAACCCCAAGCTTCCTATGTAATGAATAACTTTCAAAAAACTAAAATATAATTCATAAAAATAAAGATATAAATCCTACTGCACAGCTACTACTTTCAATAGATTGACAAACTTGTTGTTAAGGGAATAAAATGAGGGTATTTTTGCCTATTAATATTAGCCATTCCTTTACTGAATTCAAATCTTTTGAAATGTTCCGATTTTTTGTCTGGTATCTCAAACGGTATATGATAGGTAAAGCTATTTAACCTATGTTGTACGCTTATATATTTTCTACCCAAGAAACTTAAGCTCTTAGGTAATATGAAACCCTTATGGTTAATTGCTAACTCTGTGCTCCTTTTTATCATAAAGTTTCCAGGTAATTTTAACTCATTAGATGGCAGATAGAGCTTATGTTCTATAAGTGTGGTCTTTAGAAAATTCCTTAATTCAAGATTAAAACTCAAAATCAACTTAGTTACTTCTTCATAATTTGGTTTATCAGTAAACCATTGACTCCTATAAAGAATCACATTTTGAACCAGGTCGTAAAGTTTCCCTTTGTTGACACCAAGTAATTCTAAATCGAAGATAATTGCCTTTGCCAGCAGTAAAAATGCACGCAGCTTTATAATTTTTAAAGTCACCTGTGCATCTATGGTAATGAGCATCTTAATTAAATACTCTAAGGCAATTTGTGTTTTAATTGTTTCCTCAGTTACAATTGGCTTCTCTTCTAGTTTTAGATCCTCGCCGCCTAGATATTTTAAATTTGAGATCAAATTATACGAAAAACCACGGATGACGTCTTTTTCTTCTACACCAAAAATACCGTGTGTCAGAATTTGCTTTTCTTCTTCATTTAGTTCTGACCTAAAATTTTTATCGCATGTAGAACCATTTTTGAATACACAAATAATATCTAGGTCTGATATGCCAGGATGCTTAACAGAACCCATTTGATATACGCTCAGTACAGCATCATGAGATAACAGAAGTTTTGTTAATTTAGACTTAAGAGCATCGTAATTGCATAATGGTATATTAGTAGGTATGTCAATAAACTTTAACATCATTTAATCTCTTTTTCGATTTTTGCAACTAAAAGCTTAAGATTTTTATAAAACTCACTGTTCATTTCTTTTTGAAAAAAGCCAGGAATTCTCGGTGAGAAAAAGCGTGTAGCTATTTTTCTAATATATTTATTTGACTGTTGTAATAATAATCGCTGTGGATAACTAATATTGTATGTCCATTTTTTTCTAATGTCAGAAGCTATTTCAATAGGCATCCAATCTTCTTTTGAGAAATCAGTCCTTACAGCATCGAAACTCTCCCTTTTAAAAATGCCCTCTTCATATTTTGCGGAATAATACAAACAAGGTATAAGCATTATTTGGCTTAGCATACTTTTTAATTGGTATATATTATTAGGTTTCCAATTTTCGTCTTCTCTTTTTTTAAATTGATCTAATATTTTGATTAAATGACTCTTATAATCCACATCTTGTTCAACCTTTAATTGTAATTTAATCTGCGATTTCTTTGGGTATACTAGTTTCGATTTCTTTAAAGCACTTATTGGTAAATAATTTTCAGGATAGTTGGTTAGGTCACTTTCCTTTATTTGAAACCAACCGTGATGTTGCAAAGGATCAAACTTTAAGATTATTTTCATCGATTCCTTTCTGAACTCTTCAATTAACTTTGAGTTTACATATTGATCTTTTATTATAATCAAACCGTCAAAATCGCTGTATGAAATTACTTCATTTGTCGCCACGCTACCGTGTACAATGACGGCAAAAAACAAATCTGAATAGCGATTATCAATCAATTTATACAAACTATTTACAACAGAAACAGTCCCATCATATTGATCAATTATCAATTGGTGTTCGTTTGCCATTTTCTTTAGTTAGTTTTTTCTTTTAAAACCCTATAAATCTCAAAGATAATTTGTTTATGAAATAAATATAAAACCATCATCGACACCAATACCATTATAATTAAAAGACTCAACGCATTAATATTTAGATACTCAAAATAAAACAGTATATATATAAGGCTTAATATAAATGACAGCACAATTGTTCCCCTTAAACTTCTTATCAATGTTCCAATTGAAAATGAAATATAATGATGCAACACAATTAAAAAAATGATATACGATATTGCTTTTGCTATTACTAGAAAATAGGCAACCCATAACACCCCATATTGAACACCAAATACGATAGCTAACACCGTTAAAATTGTTCTCCCAACCGACACATACATTGTAACCTCAGGCTTACCAATGCTGGAAAATATAACACCACCAAATTGGCTAATAGACTGTATTGCTCCTGCGAAACACAAGATTCTTACAATAGGTATAGCTTCATTCCATTTTTGTCCAAAAACTATTTGAATTATAAATTCTGCATTAAATGCCAAAATAATCATTGCTGGAAAAGATACCATAGCAATCAGTTGTACAGATTTAAAATAACCACCAATAATTTTTGTCTTATCCTCTTTAAATGAAGAAAAAGAAGGAAACAAAACTTCACTAAAAATATACGAAATTCGCTTAACTGGAGTGTACATGATATTATATGCAAAAGCATAGTATCCTAAAATTGCACTATTGAAAAATTTACCAAGAATCAAATAATCTATATTTCTTTCAAAATATAAGGCCATATTTGATGCCTTAAATTTTAAGGAATACCAAAACATTGTTTTTATCTCACTGAACCTGTAATAAAAATTTGGTTTCCATTTCTTATAAATTAATACCAAAACCATTCTTACCACCGTAGCTACTAAGGATTGTAATACAAGGGCATAAACACCCAAATCATAATATGCTGCTATTATCGCAGCAACAGAGCCAATTACAGTACTAGACAAATTAATTTTACTTATTATTTTAAACTCTAAATCTCTCTCTAACAGCTTATAATGAATAATAAAAAATGGATTTAACAGAATGTTAAATGCAGCTACGATTATAATTGGAACCAATCGTTTTTCCTCATAAAAATCTGCTGCAAATTGAGCAGTTAATAATATGATTAAAAACGAGCCCAATGAGAGGAAAAGGTTTATCCAAAAGATTGAAGATAACTTTTGTTGAGTGGTTTCTCCTTCATGAATTATTGAAGCGCCAAAGCCTATGCTAGTGAACAAAGTTATGAAGCCAATAAATGTCATTGTCAATGCCACTAAACCAAAATCTTCTGGTAATAATAATCTTGCTAAGACAATATTAACAACAATAGCTAATAGTTGAGATAAGACATTAACTATGGTAAGATAAAATCCGCCTTTTATAATTTTACTTTTGCTCAAATAAAATTGTATTTAACCTATTTATAATCTGAAGAGAAGCCTTTGTAAATGTTTTATCTTCAACAAATTTTGCTGCTTTCTTTGCACGTACCCTGAAGGTATCAAAACCATCCAAAACTTCCTTAACTTTTGACACTAAATCTTCTGTGTCATCAGGCCTAACGAAAGACACCAAGTGATTTGGAAATCTTTCTCTTAAACAAGGAAAGTCAGTAAAAATCACAGGATTTTCACTCTGTAAATACGCACCTCCTTTTCCTGGACTTAATGTATGCCTGTTATACAGCGTATTTTCATATGTTGCGACCAAAACATCCGCCGCATTTACAAACTTTAAGTAATTAGGATACGATTGAAATGGGTACAAAATCAAATTTTTAAAGTCTCTCCCCCCATATTTTTCTTTAAGCCCTTGCGTAGCACCAACTATAACAAACTTTGTGTTTGTAAATTCGTTGGAGGCGTTCGCAAAAATTTTTATTCTTTTGAGATTTTGTCCTGTTTTACCAGCATACACAACGTATTTAATTTTTTCGTCCCACCCAAGCCCTTTTCTTGTGTTGACTTTGTCTATTATTGTAGTATCCTTATAATCCGTTTGAAATCTAATTGGGCAAAGTATGACTTTCGCTTTAGGTATATCAAAAGTATTTAATAAGATGTTTTCAACATATTTGGTCATGGTTACAACTGCGTCCATTCGTTTCATAATAAACCTATGGTAAATATTATTTTTTAGAAACGGAGTTTCAAAAACCAGTTTACATTTAATTAAGCCAACAGACTTAAATAGAATATATGGAATTATAGATGTATAACATTTACTATAGATTACAACATCCGAGGTTCTGAAGCCAGAGAGATTTCTAAGGATATAAATAAATGAAAACAAAAGTCGGTTAAAAACCATAACCAAAGAAGAAGATTTGTTATCTACTTCTTTTATCTTGGTGTTTAGTTCTGTTAGTTTAAAGTTCTGAGGCACATCGTACAGTCCAAAGATATCCTTGTAATCTACATGATAATTATTACGTTTAACTTTTGGGGTAATTAACTCTACGTCTATGCCATTATTAGCAAACCCTGCGCAGCTGTACATTATGTGAACCGCATCAGCCCTACTTTTTCTAACATCCCTTGGGGAAATGTAGTATAGTTTGATAATTTGACTACTCATATTGGTTGCTATAAGTAGCCAAATTTACGCATTAAAGTTCCTGAGATAGATTCAATTTCAGAGATTTCGGCTTTAGACAATTGTTCTAAATACTTATTCGCATTGTTTTTATCTATCTTCTCATTAGTTTTTTGTTTCCAATCTAAAAGTTCATCAGGTTCCATTCTGTGTTTATAATAATCTAGCATTTCATCTTCAAAATTCAATTCAAGTATTTTAGTACACTTTTGTAATTCAATTTTAGGATGAATTATTAAATCCTCATACTTAATGATTGTATAATTGTCGTTGTCCACAAACTTTAAAAAGTTTAAAATTTCACTATTTTTTTTTAGCCAATCTAAAGCCATAGCCTCAATAGTGTCAGGAAATTCGGGCTTATATTTTGATTCTGAGGATAAAGCATTAACATTAAGGTAACTGCAAACAACATCTCGACAATCTCTTACTATAATTAGATATTTTGCATCAGGATAGATTTTATTCAACAACTCTAAGTGATTGATGTAATAGTTGTTTTTATCCCCCAAAATTCTAGGTGATTTTCCATTTTGTATTCCATACTGCAAAATAACCTGAGAAGTTAAGTCCTTATATGATTTTGGCAAATTAGTGCTTATTAGCTCTTCAAGCTCAGCATAATTTAAATTCCAAGTCTCTATTTTCTTTGAAGTTTTTAAATCCAAAATAAATGACTTAACGTCATTAATTGACTTAGAGTTGTCTATATTCCAGTTTTTATATTTATCGTACCACCATTGTATAAAGCCACACTCAGGTGGCACCACAATATTAGAGTGGCTACCCATCATCATTCTAAACATTGATGTTCCAGATCTCGGGTTACCTATTATAAAAGCATTTTGGTGGGTCATTTGTTTAGTTATCTAGTAGGACTATTGCACAACACTTAAAATCAGTTCCGTAATTTTATTAACATCAACTGATTCCAAACCGTAATACAAAGGCAGGCATAAAACCCGCGGAGAAATATCATCTGAGACACTGACATCATTAGTATTTTTCACATAAGATAGTGTGGTTAGGCTAGGATAAAAATAGCGTCTTGGCACAATACCATTATTTTCTAACACTTTTTGAACCTCCAATAATTGTTCTTCTGACGAAAAAATTATTGGATAGTAACTGTAGTTCCAATCTGTGTGTGCTCTTATCTTGAGCTTCTTTATAGTGTTTACTTTTAATAAAGCGTCGTACGCTTTACATATTTCTTTACGTGCCTCAATAATATCCTTAACATATGGCAGTACACTTAAACCCATAGCCGCCTGCAATTCGCTCATTTTAGCATTGGTTCCAATTCCTTGAAATTGAAGAGGTCCATCATGCCCAAAATTATGCCTAAAAAACATTTGTTTATCTAATGCTTCGTCTTTACAGAACAACGCCCCACCCTCACCGGTATGAAATAATTTAGTTGCATGAAAACTACAGGTGCTTACATCTCCATAATTAAAAATTGAAGTTCCTTTGTAGGTAACCCCAAAACAATGCGCAGCATCATATATAACCTTGAGCTTATACTTTTCTGCTATCTTAGCAATAGCTTCAACATCACAAGGGTTACCATAAACATGTGTTGCTAATATGGCTGTAGTTTTAGGGGTTATTGCCGCTTCAATCTTGGATTCATCAATAGTAAGGTATTCTGGATGGATATCTACAAAAACAGGTGTACAGTTTTCCCACACTATGGATGAGGTCGTTGCCACATAAGAAAACGGTGTTGTAATAACCTCCCCTCCCTCGGTAAGTGCGCTTAAGGCTATATGCAAAGGCAAAGTACCATTGGTCATTGCAATGACATTATTGACACCGAGATAGGATTTAAGTTTAGACTCGAGTTCAACAACCAATTCCCCTCTGTTTGTAAGCCATTGATTTTCCCAGATTTTAGCAATGTATTGCTGATAGTCTTCAATTGGAGGGAAAAAAGGTTTGGTTACCGTAATCATACTGTTAGTTAGAAAATTCAAAAAATGTCATTTGTAAATGGCAAAGCTAATCAAATCCTTAAATTATCATTAAGAAAACATTATTAAAAAACTTATTTAAATGTATGATTTGCGTTTTGCTCAATACACTTAATAGGCCTTCTTAAAACTTTTTAATGCAAAAACACAAAAAGTGACCTAAGCTTGTTAATTGCGTCCAATTTATGGATTAACCGTTTGTTAATATATTAATCACATATAAATCTTAAGTTTTACTATATTTGTTTCCCCCTCTCTACGCTCATACCCTTAACTGAATATTTTGTGTTATCGTAAAACCATAAATATTAGGAACACATATGAGACATTTTTACATTTTTTTAGTTGCCATTTTAATTACAAGCTTTGGGTTTGGGCAGACGACTGTAGACTTTGACAACTTAGCAAACTGGAATCCTGGTACTACATCTTATGGAAATTACACATATACTGACGGTACTTTTACAGCGACTGGAGTTGATGTTCTTAGAAATGGAACAGCAACTCAAGACGGTTTTCCTGGTGCTTTAGGAACATATTCTGTTAGATTGAGAAACAATTCATCTACCTCTTTAACAATGATTGTTGCTACAGGTGGAATTTCTACATTTTCATTCGAAGTTAGAAGATGGGATAGTTCACCAGCCACAAACTTTAGTGTTGAAATTACTACAGACAATGGTAGTTCTTGGACACCCTCTAGCACAATTGACGCTACTGTTACTGATAACTCAGACTGGAAAACAATTAATGGCTCTATAAACAGTGGAAATAGTAATGTTGGTGTAAGAATAGTTTCTAATGGAACAACAGAACGTCTAATGGTTGACAATTTCACTTGGTCAGCTTTTTCAGCTTCTACACCAACTGTAGGTTTTGATTCTGCTACGAGTACAGAAAACGAAACCAATACCACGTTTACAAGTGCAAACATTCCTATTACTGTAAGTAATTACGATGGTAACCAAATTGATATCGATGTTGATGTTACAGGTGGTACTGCTGAACCTGGTGATTATACATTTACTTCGCCAAGTTCGTTATCGTTTACGGCCGACGGTACCCAAAATATTACAATAGATATTAATGCTGATGCCGATTTTGATGATGAAACCGTAGAGTTGACCATTACGGAAACGAGCTCTGTCACAGGTTTGGTGATTTCTCAAGCCACACATACAGTAACTATTCTTGATGATGATACTCCTCCGCTACCTAATATTGTTATCAATGAAATATTAGCGGATCCTACAGGCATAGATGCTAATGGTGATGGCATTGTCGATACCACAGATGACGAATTCGTTGAATTGGTGAACAATGATATCACCTCAGTTGATATCACAGGCTATATTCTATCTGACGCCTTAGGAACAAAGCATGTGTTTGGAAGCATCGTATTACCTGCAGGAGGTTCTGTTGTTGTGTTTGGAGGTGGTACGCCTACAGGCATCAGTGGCGCTTCTGAAACGGCATCAACTGGAAACTTGCAACTCAATAATGGGGGAGACACTGTCACACTTGAAGATACAAGTAGTAATATTATTGCAACTTATACGTATGGCTCAGAAGGCGGAGATGACCAGTCTATTGGTAGAAATGAAGATATATTTGGAAGTTTTGTGCAACACACAACTATTCAAACAAATCCTGTTGCGGCTTCACCTGGTCTTTACAACACTTCTGGTTTACCATTTTCAACACTAACATGGAAGGGCCTAGTCGATAACGATTGGAGCAATGGTGCAAACTGGAGCAACGGAAATGTTCCAACGGCATTGGATGACGTGCTCATACTACAAGTGGCTAATCACCCAACAGTCAGCGCTTCAACATCTGCAAATTCAATTATCGTTAATCCAGGTGCCGGATTATTAATAAACTCTGTTGCAACATTAACTTTTAATACTCTAACATTAGAATCTACTTCAACAAGCTATTCTAGTTTAAAACAAGATGCTGGGTTTGTTAGTGGTACTGTACGCTACAATCGTTTTGTAAACGGTATTGGCTCGGGTACTACTGAAGGAAATGATTTGATCTCACCTCCTTTGTCAGGTCAAAATTTTGGTGATTTTGCGACAGCTAATCCTAGTTTAGCAACTGATGTTGATGGCATTACCAAGGCATTCGCACGATTTAATAATGATACCGACACCTACAACAACTACGACACCACAACTAATGCCATGACATCAATTGTGCCAGGTCAAGGTTTTAGAGCTGCAACAACAAGTGGTAGTACTTTACAATTTGAAGGTGCACCAGTTACTTCTGGAAATGCAATTGTAACATTAGGTAGTGGAAACTTTGATAAATGGAACCTTATAGGTAATCAATTTCCTGCTTATTTACATCTTGGTGATTTTCTTGATGCTAATAGCGCTATGTTCGATACCTCATTTGCTGGGATTTACGGTTATGACGGTGCAGCTGCAGATGGATGGACTATTTTAGATAGTAATTCAGATCAAGACTTACTAATTGCACCAGGTCAAGGCTTTTTTGTTGCTGTGAATGCTTCTGGAACTTTTAGTTTCGAAGCTGATATGACTCGTATCGGAAATACGGATGACTTTATTATGGGCAGAAGTAGTAATAACAATGCATCTAAAGCTATAATCTTATTATCTGACGACAATTCTTCTTATCAAACTAATCTATATTTTAGAGATATTAATACGAGAGGTTTAGATCCTGGATATGATACAGGAGCGCATTTTGGTGTGGCTAATGGTATTTTCACTCATTTGGTTGAAAATAATAACGGTATTGAGTTTTTCAATCAATCCTTACCTCTGAATGATTTAAACGATGTGGTTGTACCATTGGGTGTGAAATCACCTTCTCAAACGCAGATTACGTTTAGTTTAGGACAAGACTCATCGTTACCAGGCACCATTAATGTTTATCTTGAAGACATTGTTACCAATACATTTACTTTATTAAATACTAGTGACTATGTATTAACACCAACTGCTAATCTTAATGGTACTGGACGCTTCTATCTGCATTTTTCCGATAATGCTTTATCAACACCTCAAAACAGTATTGATGAGTTAAGTATTTACACCAATAGTATAGAAAAGGCTATTGTTATTTTTGGGGAATTACCAGAAGCATCCGTAGCCCATGTTTATGACCTTCAGGGTAGAGAAGTGCTACAGCGCGGTTTAAATACGACTATGCGCACGCAAAGCATCAATGTAGGTCACTTAAGTACAGGTGTCTATATTGTGAAAGTTGGTAATGGGTCTCAACATAAATCCCAAAAAGTTATTTTAAACTAAATTATTCTCATTTAGAATACCTAAACCCATAAAAACCTGTGCTAGATATCTAGCACAGGTTTTTTTATCCTCATAATTGTAGATTTTTCACTAATTTTATCAACACGAAAACGTTTGCGCGTTTTTAAAATATCAACCATATCTAATATTTCAATTATATTACATAATTAAAAACACTTACTTATGAAACAGATTTACTTATTATTTATTTTTTTAATGACCTGCATTACCATTGATGCACAACAAAATGTTTTTAGCAGAAGTGAGGTCACAACAGGAAATTTCGGGGACGGGCAATTACCTTGGTTTTACCAAACAGATGGTAATAGTCAAGGTGATCCTGACAGCGGAAATACCACTAGAAATTTTGTAAAAATAGGGCACAACAACAATACAACTATGACCACTAATGGTAGGTTTTATCAAGTAAACACCCTTGATTTTGAAGCTGCTGCGACCTCTGCAAGAACCATTAACAATAGTGGCGGCGGTTTATCCGCCTCAGGTGGTATTTACAATGCTTCAAGCGCCACACATACCTTTAATACTCCGATAGGCATTGATGGCCCTACCGTACAATTACATGCGAATTCAACCGGAGGTTTGACTTTTAATGATAACATATTCATTAATGCTAATACCGTAGAGTTTGGTAATACTGGAAGCGGACAAATTTTAGTTAGTGGCACTATGTCTGGTTCAGGTAATGTTAGTAAGGTTGGCTCTAATACCTTGACCATCTCAGGAAATAACACTTATACAGGAACAACTACAGTTTCTGGTGGCACACTAATACTTCAAAGTGATTTAACCGATAGCGACGTTACCGTAGAAAATGGAGCAACCTTAGAAGTAGACGGTACAATTACCATTAAATCCATTACCATAAATACTGGCGGAGCAGTATTAGTAACACCTGGCAATGCACTAACAGTTACAGGTGCAATTGTTAATGACGGTAATTTTACTTTGGAGTCCGTTTCTACGAGTTATTCAAGTTTAATTCCAGATGGTACTGTTACTGGAACCATAAATTATGAGCGCCATGTCAACGGTAACTCTACATTGGGAGATACGAATGCCATAGGTGATAATGATTTGATATCGCCTCCTGTTTCCGGACAAACTTTTGGGGCTTTTGCTACAGCAAACCCTAATTTATTGGAAAACCCTGGAGATGCTACCGAAAAAGCATTTGCGCCATTTGATAAAACTACGGGCGATTACGAGAATTACAACACAACAACCAATGCTTCCACAACCTTAGATGCAGGGGTTGGGTACAGAGCTGCTACAGATGACACTTCTACACTCACTTTTTCCGGTACCGTAAGTACAGGGCTTGTTAGTTATAATATTGTGAATTCTGGACCTGCTTTCGCAGATTGGAATTTAATAGGAAATCCCTATCCTTCTTACTTATTAGTTCAAGATTTTTTAACTCATGAGGTAGATACAGGTGTAGAAAACAAAGATTTGTTTCAAACAGATACGGCAGCAATTTATGGTTACGATGGTGATGTAGATGGAGCTACTGGATACACCATTTATAATTTAGCAACGACAAATGCCTCTACCGTTATTGCACCAGGACAAGGATTCTTGGTTAGCGCCGATCCTACTCAAGTTGCTGCATATGATGTAGAATTTACACCTGCTATGCGTACAACGGGTACGGATGACGATTTTATTTTAGGAAGAGGTTCTGTGTTGATTAATTTAGAGCTGTTGCTTTCGACAGATACCAATGCCGCTGCTACCGATTTTTATTTTAATGCCAATGCTAGCTTAGGTTTAGACCCAGGCTACGATGCTGCAATTTTTGGTGGCACTGCGCCTGCATTCTCAATCTACTCGCATTTGGTAGAGGATAATGTGGGTACTCCATTTATAATTCAAACGCTAGGCGATACGGATTATGGTGATACTACAGTAGCCTTAGGTGTTAATGCTTTTCAAGGAGAGCAATTGACCTTTAGTATTTCCACGAACACACTACCTGCTACTGTTGATGTTTATCTCGATGATACGGTAGCTTCAACATCAACATTGCTAAATTCTGAGGATTACGTCATGACACCAACTACGGATTTAAGTGGAACCGGAAGATTTTATTTAAGATTTATGGACAGTTCACTATCCGTAACCGAAAATAATCTAAATGACTTGGTTATTTATACCAATCAGGGAGATCGTACTATTGTAATTGCTGGACCTGTAACGGGTAATACCCTAGCCAATGTCTATGACATGCAAGGGCGTTTGGTGCGTACTCAACAGTTAGACACCACTGCAACACTACAAGCCATTACTGCAAGTGAATTGGGAACCGGTATTTACATTGTAGAACTTAATAATACTAACGGAAGTATAACCAAAAAAATCATTTTAAAATAAAACCCTAGGCAGCTATGTTGCGTAGGTAAGCATAAAAAACGGGCGTTTTTTAATAAAATCATATATTGAATTTGTTTTTTGAGACATAGCTCGTTTTTTATGCTTATTTTTAATTGCTTTTAAAACAAACCTTTAAAGTTTTGTCTTAATAAATAAATTATTTTATTATTTTTAAACCAAAATTTAGGCCAGCGCCATGAAGAAAGACAACCATACAGATAAAATCACACGTAAAGATGCCCTAAAGAAAATGGGCAAATATGCCGCACTGACAGCTATAGGGACTTTCGTGATTTTAAATCCGCAAAAATCCCAAGCACAATCTCCACCAGATCCAGGTGGAAATCCATTCGATTAATTTCCTAATAAAATTTTGAACAACAAATTAGCACCGACATATCAACGTATGTTTGGTAAATATTGGGTGTTATGGTATTTTAAATCCAATAACTATAGTGTTATTGAGACGGAATTCAAGACGCTTTTAGATTTCTATTTACATTCCGATACACTGGATGAATTCAGTGCTAAAATTTCTTCCGTTGACGATGTGTCTGATGTAAAGACCGTTGTCAATAACCTCGACACTTATCTAGAAAGCTGCAACGCAAGTAGTGCTTCACAATTAGATGCATCACCAGCCTATAAGACCTCAAAGCGCCATATAGAAAGGCAGTATCGCATAAAAGACAAACTCATCACTATTTTTTATGATACCGATTTGGTTGAGAAAACCATTCATCCCTCTCTAGCCCATTTAGAAACGAACGCACAACCTAAAAAAAGTGCCATTACTTTTGATCTATACACAGATAATGGCCAATTAAATTTATTTAAAAACCAACAACTGATTACTTCTGTTCCCCAACGTGACTATCATTTAGTACAGGGCAAATTTATTATGCAATTACTAACCGTGATTCATGCCAAGGAAGAATCGGATTGGATAGGGACTTTTCATGGTTCCACCGTTTCGGATGGTACTAACTCCGTATTATTCATTGGTAAATCTGGTAAAGGCAAGAGTACGCTTTGTGCTTTATTGGCTGCACATGGCTTTGAGCTATTGGCAGATGATGTGTCGCCAATGCTTTCTGATAACAGTCATATTTATCACAATCCTACAGCAATTTCAATAAAGGAAGGTGCCTTTGGTACGCTACAGCCCATGGTTCCCGGTTTTGATGATTTGCCAATCACCCTTTTCAATACCACTAAGGGGTCATTAAAATACATTCCCACAAAGTCTCCAAATAAAGATAATTATCCTTGTAAAGCCATAATTATGGTAAATTATGAGCCCAATAGTAAAACACAGCTAGAATCTGCTTCGGTAAAGGAGATTCTAGAAACGCTTATCCCTGATTCTTGGTTGTCTAATCATCCAAAGCATGCAGAACAATTTTTGGATTGGTTAGTGGCCACTCCATTGTATCAAATAACGTATAGCGACACTGAGCGTGTTATAGAAACCATATCGGCTGTTTTTAATGGGTTAGAAGACAACTATTAAACTTATATTTGCGCTTTTACCTTTATCAATAACATGGATAATCTAGCTACTACATACCAACATATTGCAGATATCCTCAGTTTTGAAATTCCAAAAATTGAATTAGAAGAGCGTTTAGGCCAACCAGCATTTAACTGGGATGCTATTGTCGTGGAAGGTAGTAAGCATTTGGTTTTGCCTGCTATCTATTGCAGGCTAAGGTCAAAAAATCTTCTTCATACCTTACCAAATGAATTAAAGGAGTATTTGGAGGAACTCACTCTATTAAATAGAAAAAGAAACCTATCTATAATTGAACAAGTGCATTCTATATCCGACCTATTCAACAAATTAAACATTAACCATGTTTTTTTAAAAGGATCGGCATTATTGATCTCTGAAACTTTTGATGACATTGCAGAACGCATGGTTGGGGATATAGATATCCTTGTTGACAACAAGCAATTAGATACTGCCTTTAACCTATTGGAAACTCATGGTTACCACCCAATTCCCCAGACCTTAGGAAATACATTTTTTGAACACAAGCACTTACCCAGATTAAAAACCGACATACATATTAGTGCTGTTGAGTTACACCGTAAACTGTTTGTGTCTTATAACGATAAAGATCTTTCGAGTACTACTGTTTTGACTAAAAAGCAATTGGTCAACAAGGTCTATATCCCTAAAAACGAACACTTACTGAGGCATAATATATTGAACTATCAGATAAATGACAATGGCAAACTCTACAACAGTATTAGCTTTAGGTCTGCCTACGACAGTATCTGCCTGATGAGACATAAAACTATGGATATTGATATCTATGAAGGCAACATCTTTAAAACCTATTTTAATATCCTAGGGCTGTTCTTTTATGGTCTTGATAATACAATACACTCAAAACGGAATTTCTTAACGTCTTTCTACCTTTTTAAATTAAAGCACATCAAATTCTATAAATTGTGGAATAAGTTCTTAAAATTCTGTAACTTTTCATCGATTTTATTAAAACGCATTCCTTATTTTGTGGCCAATAGCGCCTATAGAAAAGCTTTATTTGATGACCGGAAGCGTGTTTTTGACTATTTTATGTCAGTTTTGAAAAATAAATAATTTTATTTGCAATTATATCAATAACTTTACATCATTATTTGTTTTATAAATCATAAAGTTTACCTTTGAATAAATGAATTTCATATGAAAAAATTACTTTTATTATTAATATTAGTTTCTTTTAGTTTATCGTCTTCTGCCCAAAGAAGTGATAATGAGTGGTTTGCCAGTGTTGGATTAAACGCCATAAATAGTTTGGGTACCCAATCACCAATTAACAGTCCTGGTGACTGGGCAAATGGCCTTCCTATTTCCTTAGGAGTTGAATTGGGATGGACATCTGGTCTATCCATAGAGCAAGCATTTACCTTAAATAAATTTTCGGAGGATGACGTCATCGACAATGCCGATCTTAAAGAAGACTATACCTACACCTCTTTTGACACCCATGTAAAATATTATTTTGGGAAGCATATCTTCCCTGAGGCTGATTGGTTAGATTTTTACGGTAATGCCGGTATCGGTATTTTCTCTATTGAGGACACTAATATTTCCGCAAATCTCGGTGGTGGTGTTTTGGTTTGGCTAAACAGAAGACAGACGATTGGTATTAGAGGACAAGTGATTGCTAAATTCGCTTTAAACCATAAGGATAGTGGTTTAGACAACAACCATTACCAAACACACTTACAGCTTGTTTTTGCTTTATAGGCAAAACATCATATATATATAAAGCCTCTTTGTTTAAAGAGGCTTTTTTTGTTTGTTATATCTCTACATCTTTTGATAGTAATCCATCAAAATAATCGATAGTATACCTAAGTCCTTCTTTTAAAGGTACCTTTGGTTGCCAATTGTTCAGTTCTTTTTTTGCCAAACTGATATCTGGTTGGCGCTGCATTGGGTCGTCCTGTGGTAATGGCAGATATGTGATTTTAGACTTAGAACCTGTAAGGTTTATAACTTCGTTGGCTAATTGCAACATGGTGAATTCAACAGGGTTTCCTATGTTTACCGGTCCTGTAAATCCATCTCTTGATCCCATCATACGAATAGTGCCTTCAATTAAGTCATCCACATATTGAAAGCTCCTCGTTTGGGTACCATCCCCAAAAATTGTAATGTCATCACCTTTTAAGGCTTGCACAATAAAGTTAGATACTACTCTACCATCCTTTGGGTGCATTCTTGGCCCATAAGTATTAAAAATCCTTATGATCTTTATGTTGACTTTATTTTGATTGTGATAGTCCATAAACAAGGTTTCCGCACAGCGTTTTCCTTCATCGTAGCAAGACCTTAAACCTATTGGATTGACATTGCCCCAATAACTTTCTGGCTGTGGGTGTACGGTTGGGTCTCCATAAACCTCGCTTGTGGAGGCCTGTAAAATTTTAGCTTTTACACGTTTGGCAAGACCTAACATGTTTATGGCTCCCATTACCGATGTTTTAACCGTTTTTATTGGGTTGTACTGATAATGTACAGGTGAAGCTGGACAGGCCAAATTATAAATCTCATCGACCTCTACCATGTAAGGGTTTGTAATGTCATGGCGTACAAGCTCAAAATAATGATGATCCATTAGGTGCTCGATATTGCGTTTGGATCCCGTGAAATAATTATCTAAGCAAATAACTTCGTTGCCTTCGTTGAGCAAGCGTTCGCACAGGTGTGATCCTACAAATCCTGCACCACCAGTTACCAGTATTTTTTTCATCTAAAACTTTATATAATACGTGCTTAAAAATAAGGTTTTTATTTTAAGCTATTTAATAACCTGCATATTTAAAATTGAGCATCTGTTTCATATACCTATATAGTCTTGGAAATTGTGATTTGAAATCATCAGGGGTTTCAATAAAATTCTCCAATAAAACAGCGAAGAACTCATAATGATTGGTATAAGCATAAGTCCTAAAGTATTTTGATGCTATTAAATCTTGCCTTACGATTTTGTGATGCTGCAGAAAGCTGGTTAAGTTTCTAAACCCTTGATTAAATATTAAGCTACTGACATCGCTACTACTAAACGCATTTAAGTGAATGGCATGACCGAACTCGTGAATACCAAGATTTAAATTATCATCACCGATATGATATCCTTTCTTAAAATCTTCCCAAGAGAATACCATGGTTTTCAACTGAGGATTGATTTCACCTTTGTGATAGGTGTTGTTAATTTGTGAATAATAGGCCTTTGGGTATATGACTATTATGTCTATTAATTCAATGAGATAGTTTCTAAAACCAAACGTTAGCATTATGGCTGTAGCCGCAATTAAAACCTTCATTTCATCAGTTGGCACTAATCCTTCCCTACCAATAAATTTTTTCTGCTTTAAGAAGGTCGCCAATCGATGCCTAAATATGGCTTTATCTCTTTTATTTAGGTTTCTGTAAAAGGAAACTTCCTTTTCTAGAAGTGTTATTTGGTCCTCATCGATGTCCTTTTTAAAAATAATGACATTCCGAAAGAAAGGTCTGTAATATTTGAGGGCGTACACTTGTTCAACATATACATAAAGTCGGCTAAGCACCACCGAAGCAATACCCACAAAAAAGATGATGATAAAAATCAGCTCTAAGGTATTATCCATTGTAGGTGCTTGGGTCTCCTGTAGGTAGATCATTGGCTAAATATAGAAAGAAAATAAGAACCACGTAAAAAAATGTAGTTTTCAACAATAATCGACATGTCGCAGCGAATTGCTACCGCATCCCTTGCGCTCCGCTTTGAAAATAGTTTCAACAAAAAAACGCTCAAGCGAGCTTGGCGTTTATGATTCATGTGCTTTTTACACAAAACGTTTCACAATGGATTGCTGGCGCATCCCTTGCGCTCCGCTTTGAAAATAGTTTCAACAAAAAAACGCTCAAGCGAGCTTGGCGTTTTTTCTTTTGAAACTATTTATTCGTGACCACGGTAGGATTCAAACCTACGACCGCTGGAGCCGAAATCCAGTGCTCTATTCAGCTGAGCTACGTGGCCAATTTTAATGAGACCTTTCGACTTGCTATGCAAGATACTTTCAATCAAAATATATTTTGATTTCAGTAGTGCTCAAGGTGACATTTCTTATAAATCTCTAAACTAAGACATTAGCTTAGATTTGACAATAGTTGAAATTGTTTTTCCGTCTGCTCTACCAGCCAACTCCTTATTTACTATTCCCATAACTTTGCCCATATCCTGCATGCCTTCTGCTCCAATATCATCAATGGTCATTACAACAACTTTTTCTATTTCTTCTTCACTCAAAGCCTCTGGCAAAAATTGACTGATCACTTCTGCCTGGTCTATTTCTGGCAAAGCTAAATCCTTTCTGTTTTGCTCTAAGTAAATAGCAGCACTATCCTTGCGTTGTTTTACTAATTTTTGAAGTATTTTAAGTTCCTCTTCCTCTGTAAGCTCTTCGTTACCTCCAGAAGAGGTTTTAGCCAATAATATAGCTGATTTAACGGCTCTTAATGCCTCTAAAGCCACTTGATCCTTCTCCTTCATAGCTGTTTTCATAGCAGCCATAATATCGTTTTGTAAACTCATAACAACTCTGTTAAATAGAAATGCGAAGATACTAAAAAGATAGGCATAGTTTAGAATTCAGGAGTAAAGAAAAACAAAATGCCCAAAAAGTTGGAGGAGCTTTTTGGGCATGACAAAGGTGTAAAACACTTAACTTAAACTTGCTATTAATCTACGTTATCGTGTAAAAATGAATTATTACTTCTTAATTGAATGTCGTCATTATCATCGGTACCGACAGATAATCTTGAAGCGTTGGTTTCTGATGAATGCTGTGCATTCTCTAAATTTACACCTTGTCTCTTGTAAGCAGGCTCTTTTTCTATTTCGTCTATTTTTGCTGTGTTGAACTTATAATTAAAATCCTTCATGTGCTTTCTGCGCTCGTCAGCACGTGCTCTAATTAGTTCTGAAATTGGACTATTCATAGGATCAATTTCATCTTCAGTTGCATCTTGAGTTTCTTCAACCGGAATGGTTTTCTTTTCAAAGACAACCTCTTCTTTTACTTCAGCTTCTTTTGTTTTTGTATTCATTGAAGACTCAAAAGTTTCAAAATCGTCTAGAGCATAACGCTTTTCACCTTCTTCATTAACTTCAGTTACCGAAATAATCTCTACAGGTTCATTGACATCCATGTCCTTAACATCGTCATCTAAACTAAAAAACATCTTTTCTTCACCAGATTCTGGTTCTTTTGTTTCTTCGGCCTTGTTGTTAGTCAATGGCAAATCGAATGTTAAGGTAATTTGCTCTTCTTCTGGTTCTGGCTCAATCTCTTCTGCTTTGTTTCTTATTGGAGTGATAATGAATTCATCCTGTTCTTCTATTTGAGGTTTTGTATCCAAAACTTCTTCATATACAACACCCATACTTCTTAGCAAATCCGTAGTAGGAATTATATCCATATCGTTTTTCACATCCTTTTGAATCTCATCTTCATCAACCAATACATGCTTAACAATTGGTTCTTCTTTCTTATCCTCTAGAACTATATCTGGTGTAATTATAGCTGGGTCTCTTTCTTGAGTGCCTAATTCTTCAGCGCCGTCATCTTCTAAGGCATGAATGACTTTTTTAGTCTCTGTATTAGATATTTCATTTTGTTGGTCTAGATTAAAACCCGTAGCTATAATTGTTACTGCAATTGATTCTTGTAACGATTCGTCCTCGCCAACTCCCATAATGATGTTAGCACCATGACCTGCTTCGTTTTGAATATGGTCATTAATTTCACCGATTTCATCAATGGTAATTTCCTGTGCTCCAGAAACGATAAGCAACAATACGTTTTTGGCTCCAGTGATTTTATTATCATTGAGCAATGGTGAGTCTAAAGCTTTCATAATAGCTTCTTGCGCTCTGGTTTGCCCAGAGGCTGTAGCCGATCCCATAATGGCTGTTCCACTATTGCTTAAAACTGTTTTAGCATCGCGTAAATCGATGTTTTGCGTGTAATGATGTGTAATTACTTCTGCAATACCCCTTGAAGCCGTGGACAAGACTTCATCTGCTTTTGAAAAACCAGCTTTAAAACCAAGGTTACCATAAACTTCACGAAGTTTATTGTTGTTAATTACAACTAAAGAATCTACATGAGCCCTAAGATTTTCTATGCCTCGTTGAGCTTGTTCGTTACGCATTTTACCTTCAAACTGAAAAGGCATCGTTACAATACCAACAGTGAGAATGTCCATCTCTTTAGCCATTTTTGCGATGATTGGTGCAGCACCTGTACCGGTTCCACCACCCATACCTGCAGTGATAAATACCATTTTTGTATTGGTATCTAACATCCTTCTGATATCCTCTAGACTTTCTACTGCTGCTTGCTCACCAACATCTGGATTTGCACCTGCACCTAAACCTTCCGTAAGATTAACACCTAATTGTATTTTGTTTGGAACACCACTATTTTGAAGTGCTTGAGCATCTGTATTGCATATTACAAAATCAACACCTTTGATACCTTGCTGAAACATGTGATTGATGGCATTACTGCCACCTCCGCCGACACCAATCACTTTAATGACGTTAGATTGATTCTTTGGCAAATCAAATGAGATGTTTCCAAATTCGTTGCTATTACTCATACTACTATAGATTATGGGATTTTATATTTCTTGATTAATTAATTCTCTATTCAGCGTTATCTAAAAATTCCTTTACACGTTCTGTCAGTTTATCTAAAAACGAACGACGTTCTTTCTTTGGCTCCTCAACGATAACTTCGGCTTGCGATTCGTTTGCAAGTTCAGCATCCGTGGATTCCAACATTTCTTCTTCTACTTCCTCCAACCTTTTTCGTTCTTGACGTTTTAGGCCATCCATTACCAATCCTACAGCTGTTGCAAACAATGGACTTGCAATATCCTCATCGCTATCGCCAGCCAAATGTTCATTTGGATACCCTATTCTTGTATCCATTCCTGTTATATACTCCACCAATTGCTTTAAATGCTTTAATTGGCTTCCACCACCTGTTAAAACGATTCCTGCAATTAATTTTTTCTTTTGTTCCTCGTGGCCGTAATTTTTAATTTCCACATAAACCTGCTCTATGATTTCTACCACTCTGGCATGGATGATTTTAGAGAGATTCTTCAATGTGATTTCTTTAGGTTCCCTACCTCTCAACCCTGGAATAGACACAATTTCATTATCCTTATTTTCACCAGGCCACGCAGAGCCAAACTTTATTTTTAATAATTCGGCCTGCTTTTCTATGATTGAGCAACCTTCCTTAATGTCTTCAGTAATAACATTTCCTCCAAAAGGAATTACTGCTGTGTGACGAATAATACCATCTTTAAAAACAGCCAAATCCGTAGTACCACCACCTATATCGATTAACGCAACACCTGCCTCTTTTTCTTCTTGACTAAGAACCGCGTTTGCCGATGCCAGAGGTTCTAATGTGATGCCTTCCAGCTCCAATCCTGAACTTTTTACGCAACGTCCGATGTTTCTTATGGATGATACTTGCCCTACAACCACATGGAAGTTTGCTTCGAGCCTTCCACCATACATACCGATTGGCTCCTTGATTTCTGCTTGTCCATCAACTTTAAACTCTTGTGGCAATACATGGATTATTTCTTCTCCAGGAAGCATTACCAATTTATGCACTTGATTAATAAGTCTGTCGATATCAGCTTCATCAATAACCACTTCTGAGTTTGGTCTTGTGATGTAATCACTGTGTTGCAAGCTTCGTATATGTTGTCCCGCTATACCAACCGTAACATCTTCAATCTTTTCAGATGCTGCAGCTTCTGCCTCTTGTACAGCTTGTTGTATAGACTGAATAGTTTGTGTAATATTGTTAACTACACCTCGATGAACACCCATACTTTTTGACTTCCCAACACCCAGGATCTCAACTTTACCGTATTCGTTTTTGCGACCAATCATGGCCACAATCTTTGTGGTACCTATATCTAAACCTACCGAAATGTTTTGATTGTCCATAGTTTACTTTTTGGTGCAAATCACTTGCTTATCAAATTTGAGATTCACAAGTTTATAATTATCTAATATCTTATCCTTAAAGGCCTTTTGATAAAAGGCTTTAAAATTATTTACTTTCTTACTGAGCATTTTCAACGTTCCTAAATGGACAGTGAAATCACTTTTACGAATCTTAAAATCTAACGTATTATCATCGTTCTGACGAATCTCTACAACATGTTTTTTTAAGAATTCATCTTCGTCCACAACCTTAGCAAATTGAAAAACGGTTTCGAGATTATTTTTCTTAACATTACCAGTAACTAGCGGTACTCTTGCGGCATAATTTGAAGACAATGGCATATATGAGCCTTCATCATCTATATAATATGACACGTTAGTGCTGACTCTTGCAATAGGTCGTTTTTGTTCAATTTCTGCGGAAAGCTCACCGTTTACCGATATAAACACCTCTGCTTTCTTTATCATTGCATTAGAATTTAGGGCAGTTTCTAATTCGTTCAAATCTATAATTTCTTTAGGTCGTTCCGCGACCGGCTGTTGATTTTGTATTAACAATTTACTAACAGTTGATTCCGTGATGAATAATTTGTTTTCACCTAAAAATCTAATGTCTGGTTTTGATACTTTTCTATTGCTATTTCGGTGATTTGAGAACGCAAACAAAAAGCCGACCAGAAACAGCAATACCGTTATTTTTATATAGTTATAATTAATTCGCAATGCTCAACTCTTCTTTAATTCGTTTTACTTCCTCACCTATGTCACCTGCACCAATAGTAAGCAACAGATCTGCTCTAGACTTTTTTATCTCATTTACCAATTCTGATTTTGGGACAAGTTTTTTGTTTGGACTTTTTACTTTATCTAATAACCATTGGGATGTCACTCCTTCTATTGGTAATTCTCTTGCTGGATATATATCTAAAAGTAACACTTCATCAAACTTTGAAAGACTTTCTGCAAAACCATCAATAAAATCCCTTGTACGGCTATAGAGATGAGGTTGAAAGACCGCCAACACTTTTTTTCCTGGATACATTTCCCTAACCGCTTGATGGACGGCATTAATTTCCTCAGGATGATGCGCATAGTCGTCTATAAACACAAAATCTTCAGTCTTAATTTGGTAAGTAAACCTGCGCTTTACTCCTTTATAGGATGCTAATCCCTTGGCGAGCTGGTTGTGAGGGCAACCAAAGTCCACAGACATCGCCAAGGCTATTATTGCATTCGACAGGTTATGTCTACCAGGTAGGTTAAATTCGAAATCTTTGTATTTTCCTTTTGGCGTATGCAAATCAAACACATAACTGCCATTTTTTATTTTTACATTTTGCGCACTATAATCTGAGCCATCTTCTATACCATAGGTTGTACCTTCTAAAGGCAGACCGTTTTTTACAAACAATTTTCCCGAGGGCTTAATGCATTTGGAAAAATCAGTAAATGACTTTACCAACTCTGAAGCATCACCATAAATATCGAGATGATCTGCATCCATAGATGTAATACAAGCCATATTTGGCGAAAGCGTTAAAAACGAACGGTCAAATTCATCTGCCTCAACTACGGTAACTTCCGTTCCATTAAGAATTAAATTAGAATCGTAATTTTCACTTATACCTCCTAAAAAGGCCGTAACAGGTACATCGCAATAATTTAAGAGGTGACCTAGAATACTTGTGGTTGTAGTTTTTCCATGTGTGCCAGCGACAGCAAGACATGTTGTTTGTTTTGTGATTTCACCCAACACTTTTGAGCGTTTGTACACTTCAAAATTATTGGTTCTGAAATAGCTTAGTTCCGAATGTGAATTAGGAATTGCAGGCGTATATACCACTAAAGTATCTTTTCGATTCAAATACTTTGGGTCAATTTCTATGATATTATCATTGTAATGGATATAAACCCCTAATTCTTGCAGTCCCTTTGTTGTATCCGTCGGTGTTTTGTCATAACCGGCAACTTGCTTTCCATTGGCCACAAAATAACGTGCTAAGGCACTCATACCAATACCACCTATACCAATAAAATAGACGTTAGAAGCCCATGCCAAACCCTTCCCGACAGGCATGGTTTTCTCACTCGAACGTATATTTTGATTGTTATCGGTCATCTTTTTAATAGCTTTTCAACTTCATCTACGATATCATTCGTGGCATCTACTAATGCTAAAGCTTCAATATTTTTGCTTAATTCCTTTCGCTTTTCTTCATTCGAAATCAATTCTGAAAACTGTTTTTCAAATTCTGTTTCTAAATCTTTTTCCTTAATTAATAAGGCAGCATCTTTATCTGCAATTGCTTTTGCATTTTTGGTCTGATGGTCTTCCGCAACATTGGGAGATGGTATAAAAATTACTGGTTTACCCACAATACATAATTCCGAAACCGAAATTGCTCCAGCTCTAGAAATTATAACATCTGCCGCCGCATAAGCCATATCCATATTGTTTAAAAAAGCATGTACTTGCACATAATCCAAACTATTATATGTTTTATAATCATCATAATACAACTTACCGCATTGCCATATTACCTGAACTTTCAAGTTTTCAAACAACTCCAAATTAGCCTCAATAAGTTGATTGATTCGTCTCGCCCCTAAACTTCCACCAAGTACTAAAAGTGTGTGCTTGCTATGAATGAGATTAAAGTCATCTTTTCCCTCTATGTGCCTTCCTTTCACTGCCAAAAGGTCTTTTCTAATTGGGTTGCCAGTGAGTTTTATTTTATCTTTTGGAAAGAATTTCTCCAAACCATCGTAAGCCACACAAATAGTGTCCACTTTTTTTCCTAAAATCTTATTGGTAACTCCAGGATAGGAATTCTGCTCTTGAATTAAACTAGACACACCCTTTGAAGTTGCCACCTGTAATAATGGACCACTTGCAAAACCGCCTGTGCCTATTACGACATCTGGCTTAAATGTTTTTATTATTTTTCTTGAATGCAACAAACTAACAGTTAGCTTTAAAGGAAAGGCCAAATTTCTTAACGTTAGTTTTCGTTGAATACCAGAAATCCACAGACCTTCTATTTTGTAACCAGCCTGAGGTACTTTGTCCATTTCCATTCTATCTGAAGCTCCCACAAACAAAAATTCAGCTTTAGGGTATCGCGATTTTAATTCGTCTGCAATAGCTATGGCTGGATAAATGTGACCACCTGTACCACCTCCAGAAAGTATGAATCGATATGTTTTGTCCGTATTCAAATTGTTTCACTTAAAATGTCCAAAGGGTTTTCTCCTTCGAAGATTTCTTTTTCTTTTATTTCTTCACGCTTTGCACTTACGCTTAATATTATTCCGATTGCCAAACAGGTCATCCAAATAGAAGTTCCACCACTACTGATCAACGGGAGCGTTTGTCCTGTAACCGGAAACAACTCTACAGCAACAGCCATATTGATCAATGCCTGAAATACTATAGGCAAACCAACACCAAGCACTAGTAGTTTTCCGAAAATGGTATCGGATTTTTGTGACACTATAACTATCCTAAACAACAACCATGAGTACAGCACCAATAGAAACAAACCTCCGATTAAACCATACTCCTCTATGATAATAGCAAAGATGAAATCTGATGACGATTGCGGCAACAAATACTTAGTTGGGCTTTTACCTGGGCCCAAACCAAAAATACCACCAGAAGCTATCGCTGTTTTTGATCGTTCTATTTGGTAGTCTGCTTCTGTATCCGCTTCATTAGTATAGTTCTCAATTCTACTCATCCAAGTATCTACACGATTTGGCATCGCATCCGGAAAGGCTTTTGCCACCAATACAAAAAGTGCTAGTGATGCAATACCTACACCTATAATCACTAATAAATATTTCACAGGATATCCACCTATAAATGCCAACATCATTACCATTGTAAAGATGATCGCAGTTGTGGAAAAGTTGGCTGGTAAAATCAATATTAATACAAAAAACACTGGCACCCAAAGCGGTAATATTGTTTCTTTGAACGACACAACTTTATCTTTGACTTTAGACAGGTATCTTGCAACATAAACCATCAAAACTACAGCTGCCAAGGTTGAAGTTTGAAAGGACATATTCACAACCGGAATATTAATCCAACGACTGGTATTTGTTCCTTCTGAAGTTGAAGAGCCTTGTAAAATCGTTATAAGGAGTAATACCAAAACAACAGGAATTAATATCATTGATAGTCCCCTAAAATATCTATATGGAATCTTATGCACAGCGAACATAATCGCAAAACCAAGCGACAAGTGCATGAAATGTTTTACAAAAAAAGTAAATGTACTTTTACCCGCACCATAGTCTGCTAGGTTACTAGCTGCACTATACACAGGCAAAAATGAGAATATTGCCAATAATGTGGCTATTGCCCATATGGCTCTATCTCCTTTTATCTGTGAAAATATGTTCTGCATTACTTTTTTTTCATTCCTACGAAGGCAGGAATCTAGTTATTCATTTCTATTCTAGTGGATTCCGCATCAAGTGCGGAATGACAACTCACTATAAATTGCGTACTGCGTTTTTAAACTGACGTCCTCGATCCTCGTAATTTTCAAACAAATCGAAACTTGCACATGCTGGCGACAACAACACATTATCGCCTGCTTTCGCAATCTTATACGCTATTTTTACTGCCTCAGACATGTATTGGGTTTCAACAATAACGTCAACCATACTACCAAATGCATCAAACAACTTTTCATTGTCTACACCAAGACAAATAATAGCCTTCACCTTTTCATTTACAAACGGAAACAACTCTTTGTAGTCATTGCCTTTATCCACACCTCCAACAATCCAAACTGTTGGCGCATCCATGCTTTCTAACGCAAAATATGTCGCGTTAACGTTGGTTGCCTTAGAGTCGTTGATGTACTGAACTTTATTGATTTTTAGTACATGCTCTAGCCTATGTTCTACACCTTGGAAATTTTCTAAACTTTCACGAATAGTTTGTTTTCTTATCTTAAGCAAATGCGCTACTGTCGAAGCCGCCATTGCATTTTTTACATTGTGCTTTCCTTCTAGTGCTAAATTTTCTGTTGGCATAATTATCTGGTTGTTATCTATTGTTATTGTTATCTTTTTGTTTTTATAATATGCGCCTTGTTCAATCTCTTTTGTCAATGAAAAAGGCAGTTTTTTGGATTGAATTTGATGTTTGCTCAACCAATCTGTGATGACTTCGTCATCAGCATCGTAAATAAAATAATCGTCCTTAGTTTGGTTTTCCGTTATTCTAAATTTTGAAGCGATATAGTTTTCGAACTTGTTATCATAGCGATCTAGATGATCTGGTGTAATGTTGGTTAGTATTGCGATTTTTGGTTTAAAAACCTTGATATCATCCAACTGAAAACTGCTTATTTCCAGAACATAGTTGTCGTGGTTCTTTTCGAGGATTTGCTTTGCAAAACTGTCACCAATATTCCCTGCCAATCCCACATTTAATTCTTGTTTAAGTAAATGATGGGTAAGTGTTGCCGTAGTTGTTTTTCCGTTGCTACCGGTTATTCCTATAAGGGTCGCTTCAGTAAACTTCGACGCAAACTCAATTTCAGAAACTATCGGAATTCCGACTTCACGAATTTGTTTAACTAAAGCTACCTTGTCTGGAATACCAGGACTTTTCATCACAACATCAGCATTCAGAATTTTAGATTCTGTATGCTGCTCATCTTCAAATTCAATCTCATTATTTAAAAGAACGTCTTTATACTTTTCTTTAATTTTTCCTTTATCGGACACAAATACGTCGTATCCTTTAGCTTTACCCAAAAGCGCAGTTCCTACTCCACTTTCTCCTCCTCCAAGTATTACCAGTCTTCCTTTTCCCATCTTACTGTCATTCCTGCGCAGGCAGGAATCTACTTTGTTCATTTTTGTTTTGGATTTCTGCCTACGCAGCAATCACAAACTTTATCTAATCTTAAGAGTCACTATTGATATGATTGCCAATAGGATTCCAATAATCCAAAATCGTGTAACTATCTTACTCTCGTGATATCCTGATTTTTGATAGTGGTGATGTAAGGGTGACATTTTAAAAATCCGCCTACCTTCTCCGTATTTCTTTTTTGTGTATTTGAAATAACTCACCTGCATCATTACGGATAAATTCTCCGCCAAGAAAATTCCGCACAATACTGGTATTAACCACTCTTTTCTAACTGCAATTGCAATTACCGCAATGATGCCGCCAATGGTTAAACTTCCAGTATCGCCCATAAACACCTGAGCTGGATATGCGTTATACCATAAAAACCCAACAAGCGAACCCACAAAAGCCGCAATGTAAATTGTAATTTCCTCTACTTGAGGTATATACATGATGTTTAGATATTTTGAGAAGATGATATTACCAGACACCCAAGCAAAAATTCCTAAGGTCAACACCACAATGGCTGATGTTCCTGCTGCCAAACCATCAATACCATCAGTTAGGTTAGCGCCATTGGACACTGCCGTAACTATAATGATACTTACCAATACAAAGATTATCCAGGCGTAGCTTTCTAAATCTGGACTTATCCACGTTATTAAATCCGAATAATCAAATTCATTATTCTTTACAAAAGGAATTGTTGTTTTTGTAGATTTTTCAGCAACATCAAATAATTGAGCTTCTGGTATATTAGGGTTCTCATCTAATAATTGCTGTTGCTCACTAAGTGGCAATTCCTCCTTTATAGTAACATCTTTATGAAAGTAAAAAGTCAAGCCAACAATAAGACCCAAACCTACTTGGCCCAGCACCTTAAACTTACCTTTTAACCCTTCCTTATCATTTTTAAACTTCTTGATGTAATCATCTATAAATCCGATGGTTCCCATCCAAAGTGTAGTAATAATGAGCAGTATGATATAGATATTCTCTAACTTAGCCAGTAATAGCACAGGTATCAAAGTTGCCAAAATGATAATCATACCACCCATTGTTGGAGTTCCTGCTTTTTCTACTTGACCTTCTAAACCCAAATCACGAATAGTTTCTCCAACTTGCTGTTTTTGTAAAAAGCGTATGATCCTTTTACCATATATTGTAGAGATTAACAAAGACAGAATAATAGCTATGGCAGCTCTAAAGGTTAAAAACCCAAAAAGTGAAGCTCCGGGAAACTGAAATTGTTGTTCTAAATATTCAAAGAGATAATACAGCATTCTACTTTTGTAATTGTTTTAAAAATTCTTGCACTATTTTATAATCATCAAAATCGAAGCGCTCTCCTTTAATTTCCTGATACGTCTCATGACCCTTGCCTGCTATTAGGATGATATCATTCGCTTCTGCCATTTGACAAGCCGTTTTAATAGCCTGCCTTCTATCTGTGATGGATACTGTTTTTTTAAAATTTTGAGGCTCAACACCTTTCTCCATGTCCTCTATGATGGTCTCTGGCACTTCACTTCTGGGATTATCACTAGTAAAAATCACCTTTGTACTTAAAGCCGATGCTATATGCGCCATCTTGGGGCGTTTAGTTTTGTCCCTATCTCCACCACATCCCACAACTGTAATTAGTTCTTCGTTTTTGGTTCTTATATCATTAATGGTCTCTAACACATTTTTTAGAGCGTCTGGTGTGTGTGCATAGTCAACAATTGCAGTGATTTTTTCATCTGAAATGAAATATTGAAAGCGCCCTGAAACATTTTCCAATTCACTAATAAGCCTAAGGATTTCGTCTTTTACTAGACCTAACAGTTCAGCGGCACCGTAAATTGCCAAAATGTTATATGCATTAAAACTGCCTATCAACCTAGTCCAAAGCTCACTGTCATTAACCTTAAGTAATAATCCACCAAATTCATTTTCGAGAATTTGTGCTCTGTAATCCGCATAGTTTTTTAGAGCGAAGGTGTACTTTTTTGCTGCAGTATTTTGAAGCATTACCAAGCCGTTTTTATCATCCATATTAGATAATGCAAAGGCCTCTTTTGACAATCCATCAAAGAATGCCTTTTTTACGTCTCTATATTCCGCAAAAGACGTATGATAATCCAAGTGGTCGTGAGATAGGTTTGTGAAAATTCCGCCCTCAAAGCGCAATCCTAGAGTCCTAAACTGATGAATACCATGGGAGCTCACTTCCATAAAGCAAAACTCAACACCTTTGTCATTCATTAACTGCAAATACTTATTTATTGTCAGTGAATCTGGAGTTGTGTGCGTGGCTTTATATTCTTCATCATCTACCATAATCTTAACCGTAGATAATAACCCTACCTTGTAGCCTGCTTTTTTAAATAGTTGATATAACAAACTCGTAACCGTTGTTTTTCCGTTGGTACCAGTAACTCCTACTAATTTTAAATTTTCAGAAGGTTGTTCATAAAAGTTGGAAGCCATAAAGGCCAAAGCCTTGCTAGAGCTTTCTACAACTATATAAGCAACCCCCTCAACCAATGTTTTTGGCAACTGCTCACAGACCACGGCAATGGCACCATCATTAATCGCTTTTGAAATATATTTATGTCCGTCTGTGATTGTTCCAGAAATTGCAACAAACACATCATTGGATTTTATATTTCGAGAATCGAATTCGATTTTATTTACAGCAATACTGGTACTGCCAACTACAGCATTGATAGTAACCTTATACAATATGTCCTTTAAGATCTTCATGACGCTTCTAAAACTATTGTTTGGTTAGGTTGTAATTTTTGATGCTTTTCTACGGACTGCTTTTGTATAGTACCGCTACCATTCAATTTTACTTTTACATTTACCTCAAGGTTTTCTAACAAAGCGATTGCATCCATTGCAGGCATACCTACAACACTTGGCATTAATTGCTTGTATTTACGAGCATTTTCGTAGTATTCTTCATAATCATTTTCAACCAAATTATTTTTGAAGTCTAAGCTTTCAACCTCATCAATTATTGGTGTATCTGTATAAATCTTTTGGGCAATTCTTTTAAAAACTGGTCCAGAAACATCTGCTCCGTAATAGCCGACAGTTGTACTCGGCTTATGGATTACAACGATGCAAGAATATTTAGGGTTATCTGCCGGAAAATATCCTGCAAATGACGAGATGTACTTTCTATCTTTTCGCCATTCTTCATAATTAGCATAATCTGTCCTTGCTGTACCTGTTTTTCCTGCCATGGAAAAAGTTTCGGAATACATACGTTGACCAGTACCTCTTATCACAATGTTTTTCAGTATATCCTTAATTTCGGACAAGGTCTTATCAGAACAGATTTTATCGACCAAAACTTCTTTCTTAAATACCTCAACATCTTTATCAAATGATTTTACCGAACGAATAAATCGAGGTTTTATCATTTCGCCATTATTTGCAATAGCATTATAAAATGCTAAAGTCTGCAAAGGGGTTATTGTAAGGTTATAGCCATAAGCCATAGATGGTAGTGCATTTCTACTCCAATTAGACTTTCCTGGCTCTGGTATGTTTGGAATACCTTCTCCAAGAATCGGAATATCCAATGAGTCATTTAACTTCCACCTTTTGACATGGTCGATAAACTTCTTAGGGTTCTTTGAGTAGTTATCATCCACGATAGTAGCAAGACCAATATTAGAGGACACTTCTAATGCTCTAGCAGCCGATATTTCTCCATAGCCATTACCAGAATCATTAATAACTCGACCATAAAAATATTTTCGTCCATTTTTAGTATCAATAACTGTAGAAGTATCAATGACCTTATCTTCTAGAGCGGCCATCATTGCCATAACCTTAAACGTAGAACCTGGTTCGTGGGATTCATAAACAGCGTAATTCCTTTTCTCGTAATACGTACCTTTTGATGTTTTTGCTAAGTTGGCTATTGCTTTAATTTCCCCGGTTTTAACTTCCATCACTACAACACAACCATGTTCAGCTTCGTACTTTTCAAGTTGTCCCAAAAGTGAATGGTGGGCTATATCCTGTATATTTACATCAATGGTTGTATAAACATCTAAGCCATCTTGAGGCTCCACTTGATCAAAATCTGCAATAGGTTTCCATTGCCCATTTCCTATTTTTTGTTTTAGACGCTTTCCTTTTACACCACGCAAATATTTTTCTCCAAAAGCACCATCAATACCTGCTCTACTAACATGTCCATCTTCATCAAAGCGTTCATAACCAATAGATCTCGCTGCAATTTCTCCCATAGGATGCTCTCGACGCGTAGTCTGCTCAACAATTAACCCACCACCTATTGCACCTTTGTTCAATAGTGGAAAGTTTCGCATTCTTATATAATCTGAATAACTGATATTTCTAGCCAAAAGAAAATATCTGTTTTTGTTTCGGCGAGCTTTTCTAATAACATCCTTATAGTAAGAGGCTGATTTTCCTTTGTAATTTGAAAGTGAATCCGCAAGTGCATCGATATGCTTTTCAAATACAGCATCTTTTGCTTGTACAGCATCAATTCTTATATCATATTTTGGAATTGAAGTGGCCAATAAGCTCCCGTCGGCAGAATACACATTGCCGCGATTTGGTTCTATATCAAAATCCTTTACCGTTCGTTTTTCAGCCAACTCCCTGTATTCCTCCCCTTGAATAAACTGAATAGCACACAGCTTAAACACCACAGCAATTGCAAATACAAACATGCAGCCTGCTACAAAGTACAATCTGTTTAATATGTTGGTTTCTGTTGTTGCCAAAGTTTATTCTTGTTCTGATTTTACTCTAATTTTTGTTGGCGGAATCTCAGAGATCCCTATGTCTTTTTCTGCCACTTTTTTAGTAATGGTTGACTCCATCTTTAATCGCATTAAGGTCGATCGACCATCGACAAATGCAGACCTTAATTCCTTTACCTCATTGGTTAACCTTGCTATTTCATGTACCTTTTTGTCTGCACTATGTGAGCTGGCAATCATTATTATCGCCAATGCGGAAATAAAAATGATGATGCGCCAATTTTTAAACGAATCATCACTGATCAGAAACTTACCCCTTAGTATGCTATAGATACTTTTCTTCATATTTTCTCAGCAATTCGAAGTTTTGCACTTCGCGCTCGATTATTCAATTTTATTTCAGATTCTGTTGGTACTATTAGGCCTCCGACCTTTTTAAGTGGCACCTCAAAATTCCCAAATACATCTCGTTCTGGCTCTCCTTCAAACAGTCCGTTTCTTATGAATCGTTTTACCAGCCTATCCTCTAATGAGTGATACGAGATAAAACTCAGCCTCCCTCCTTTTTTTAAAATCTCAGGCATTTGCAAAAGCAACTCCTTTAACACTTCAATTTCCTGGTTGACCTCAATTCTAATTGCCTGATATATTTGCGCCAAAACCTTATTTTCTTTTTTATGATTGAGAAACCGCTTTAAAACAGTCTTTAGCTGCTCGCTTGTCTCAATAGGAGCATTCTTTCTTTCAGATACTATAACTCGCGCCATTGCTGGTGCTTGTCTTAACTCTCCATACTGCAATAAAACAGATCTGATCTGCTCCTCATCATATTGATTTATCACCTCATAAGCCGAAAGCTTGCTATCCTGATTCATTCGCATATCCAACTTTGCCTCGAAGCGTGTAGAAAAGCCTCGTTCTGCAACATCAAACTGATGGGATGACACTCCAAAATCCGCCAAAACACCATCAACCTCTTTTACACCATAAAATCTTAAGAACCTTTTTATATATCTGAAATTCTCATTTATAAGCACAAATCGATCGTCTTCAATTGTATTTGCCAATGCATCTTTATCTTGATCAAAAGCAAACAGTTTTCCGTTTGGCCCTAGTCGCGACAAGATCTCTCGGCTATGACCTCCACCTCCAAAAGTGACATCAACATAAATTCCTTCAGGCTTAATGTTTAAGCCATCAACAGTTTCTTTAAGAAGTACGGCATTATGATATTCCATCGTCATCATCATCTTGTCCCATTACCTCTTCCGCCAAATCAGCAAAATCTGAAGCTGCATCATCAATTGCCTGTTCGTATTTTGTTTTGTCCCATATCTCAATAATGTTAACCGCAGAGGCCAACACCACTTCTTTTGTGATACCAGAAAAGCTTATCAAATCCTTAGGAATCAACAGTCGACCAGCATTATCTACCTCAACTACCTTTACACCTGCAGTAAATCGCCTAATAAAATCATTGTTCTTTTTTTTGAAACGATTGAGCTTGTTCACTTTCGCCATTAGCGCATTCCATTCCGCCATTGGATAAAGCTCCAAGCATGGTTGGAACACAGCACGCTTGAGCACAAAACCATTTTGCAAGGCAGCAGACAACTGCTTTTTAAGCACAGCAGGAACCATTAACCTCCCTTTGGCATCTGCTTTACATTCATATGTTCCTATAAATGAATTCAATGTATATGGTTTCCCACTTTAACGTTTAAGAATCAAATATATTGAAAATTTTACCACATTTTACCACGATTTCCCACTTTTGTTGATAAGTTTTGCTTTTTAGGATTTTTCAATAGCTATGTCAGCCTTTTGAAACAAGAGTATAGTACAAAATTTAGTGAGCTGTGTTTATCAACAGACAAAGCTTTGCTATTGGTATATAAAACAAATTGAAAGCCAATAATTCCATTTGTTTTAAAAAGGATTTAATTATATGTCTTCCGTAAGAAATAAATTTTGTTTCTAAAATCTACAAAATTTATATTTACGTCAGTAACCACTGCGTTAACCCATGTATTTTATTTCATTTATCTTATAAATTATAAATGAAAAAAATCATGTACTTTTGTTTTTAACACTAAGCACTAACTTTATAGATGGCACACCTTTTAAAAAAAGAAAAGGAATATAGATATATTGAAGTAGGAGAAGGCACACCGATTATAGTGCTCCATGGGTTAATGGGAGGATTGAGTAATTTTGATGCTGTTACCAAATTTTTTGGGAGCAATGGCTACAAGGTTGTTATACCTGAGCTACCTATATATACGATGTCCCTCCTAAAAACCAACGTAAAGAGTTTTGCTAACTATCTCAAGGATTTTATAGAATTTAAGGGCTTTAAAGAAGTTATTTTACTAGGCAACTCTTTAGGTGGCCATATTGGCTTATACCACACTAAACTTTATCCTGAAAAAGTAAAAGCTTTAATCATTACCGGAAGCTCTGGTCTATATGAAAGCGCCATGGGAGGTGGTTATACCAAGCGAAGTGACTATGAAGTTATAAAAAAGAAGGCACAAGATGTATTCTACGACCCAGCTGTTGCCACGAAGGAAATTGTTGATGAAGTATATGAAACCGTAAACGACAGAAACAAGCTTGTTAAAACATTGGCTATCGCCAAAAGCGCCATAAGGCATAATATGGCTAAGGACTTACCAAATATGAAAACCCCAACCTGCATTATTTGGGGAAAAAACGATAGTGTAACTCCGCCCGAAGTAGCTGAGGAATTCCATGACTTACTACCCGATTCTGATCTGTTTTGGATCGATAAATGTGGACATGCCGCCATGATGGAGCATCCTGATGAATTCAATAAAATTTTGAATGAATGGCTTGAAAAGCGTGGGTTTTAAAGTATAATCTAAAAGATTCCTGCTTACGCAGAAAATACCATGAAAATTAAATCTGCCGAATTTGTTGTTAGCAATTCTGAAGTGGCTAAATGCCCAAAGAACCATATACCCGAATATGCTTTTATAGGCAGAAGTAATGTTGGTAAATCTTCATTGATTAACATGCTAACCGATAGAAAAAGTTTAGCAAAAACATCAGGTAGACCAGGCAAAACACAACTTATAAATCATTTTATCATTAACGATAGTTGGTACTTAGTGGATTTACCAGGCTATGGTTATGCACGAGTGTCTAAAACCTCAAAAAAGAAGTTTCAGAAGTTTATCACCAATTACTTTGAACAGCGCCAACAATTGGTTTCTGCTTTTGTTTTAGTTGATATTCGTCACAAACCTCAACCCATTGATTTAGAATTTATGGAGTACCTAGGCATTAATGGTATTCCTTTTGGAATCATCTTTACCAAAGCGGACAAATTAAAGCCAAAGGCCATAGAACGACATGTTGAAGATTATTGCCAAGAATTATTAAAATCTTGGGAAGAGTTACCACCCTATTTTATCACTTCCTCTAGCAAGAAGATTGGCCAAGATGAGGTTTTGGATTTTATTGAAGCGACTAATGAGGAGATAGAGCAATTGAAAAAGCAATAAGCTACTATGCTTTGACATCCAAAGCATCCCGTAAGGCATTACCAACCAACATAAATGCCATAACCAAAAGCATAATACATATTCCAGGAATCATAGCCAAGTAAGGTTTTCCTAGGATTATATAATTATAATGATCCTTTATCATCGCGCCCCAACTTGCCATTGGTGGTTGTGCTCCGATACCGAGAAAGCTCAAACCGCTTTCTATTAAAATTGCAGCGGCAAAATTGGCTGCTGAAATTACAATTAGCGGGCCAAAAATATTAGGTAAAATGTGTTTAGTAATAATTCTGTAATCATTGTATCCCAGTGCTCTTGCAGCTGTAACATATTGCATTTCCTTGGCACTAATTATTTGTCCTCTAACGACTCTAGCAACTTCTACCCACATCGTTAAACCCACCGCAATAAAGACTTGCCAAAAACCTTTACCCAATGCCAAGGTGATGGCAATAACCATTAACAATGTTGGTATTGACCACGTCACATTAATAATCCACATAATTACAGCATCAACCTTTCCCCCATAATAACCAGCCAAACTACCCATTATCAATCCAACTACTAACGAAATAAAAACAGCCACAAAACCAATAAAAAATGAAATACGAGAACCAATTAAAACCCGACTCAAATAATCTCTCCCATACTTGTCAGTGCCAAAAATAAAGATTTTATTATCCAAATAACTTTTATAATCCGAATTAGGAAACCGTTTCAGCTCAATTTGCTTTTCCATGCCCTGCAAACCATCCGAAGCATATTCCACATAGTGAAGTTTGTCGCCATGTACTTCATAAGATTGTATTGGAATTTCGGTATCTGTATTGTTTTTGCCAAAGAACAATTTTGAGAAGAAGTTTTGCTCAGTTTCTATACCAGACGGTATCGTTAACATCTGCACCTCAAAACCTGGAGATTTAGAGTGAATGGACAAATGCATTTGATTGGCATTTTTGGATGCATCAGGAGAT
This sequence comes from Leeuwenhoekiella palythoae, assembly GCA_964221315.1. Lineage (GTDB taxonomy): Bacteria > Bacteroidota > Bacteroidia > Flavobacteriales > Flavobacteriaceae > Winogradskyella > Winogradskyella palythoae_A. Next base: position 366,131 of record CAXPYI010000002.1, read on the forward strand.
AATAGATATGCAAATATTGAAACCAAACCAATGCCAATTATAACGACCAAACTAAAAACGCCCCAAAAGTTTTTTTTAAACTTTTGAAGCGCTATACTTGTTAGTGAATTATTTTGGTTTCCCATTAAGATTTTTAATTCTTCACATCTGCGACCTTATTCTTTATAGCATAAGTCATTTTTAAATCATTAAGAACATTTAATGCTTCTTCTATATAAACATCCTTGGCTAAACTCTCATGCCAACGTTGACGCTTTTGTTTTAAAACTGAATCTTGTTCCATCAGTTTTATCTCATAAGGTAATGAGCTAAACGTTAAATCCGTCTGGTATTCCGAGAGTTTCTCGAAGCGTTTTGCTTCCTCTTCATTGAGTTCCATTTCCTTTTTATAAGCGTCATAATTTAAGGAATATGTCTCTCTATCTCTTATCTTTTTCACCCATTGCGCATTGGCATCAATCAACTTTAGTTGTTCATTAACAGCCATTCTGGCCTTACTTTTCTCTATTGTTGTATCATAATCGAAATAGTTTCCCCATAACTCATAATCCACGGCATCAATCTTATCCCAAGGTAATGGGTTTTCCTGATCTTTCTCACCAATATTAATGTAGCTATAACGGTCTGGTACTACAACATCACTCTTTACACCTTCTAATTGGGTTGAGCCTCCATTAACGCGATAGAATTTTTGGGTTGTAAACTTTAATGCACCCATATCTCCGTTAGAATTGTTACGAACCATTCTATTTAAATCAAGTACATTTTGTACTGTTCCTTTTCCATAAGTCTGTTTACTTCCTATAACAATAGCGCGCTTGTAGTCTTGCATTGCGGCAGCTAAAATTTCTGATGCCGAAGCAGACAACTCATTAACCAAGATTACTAAAGGACCATCCCAAACAATGGATTTGTCCTTATCCTTTAAAACTTCTTTAGGTTCACCTGTAGTTTTGACCTGTACTATTGGGCCATCTTCTATAAACAAACCAGCGATATCTACCACGGTCTGTAATGAACCACCTCCGTTATTTCTTAAATCTAATACCAAGCCTTCAATACCTTCCTGCTTTAGTCTAATAATTTCTTGCTTAATGTCAGAAGCAGCATTTCGTTTGTTGTAATCTTCAAAATTGATATAAAATTTAGGTAAGTTGATAACACCAAATTTCTTTTCGTCTTTTATTACCGTCGAAGATTTTGCATAGGTTTCTTCTAGCTCGACAATATCTCTTGTTATGGAAATTTCCTCAACAGTACCATCTACTTTTTTAAGTGTTAAGTTTACTGTTGTGCCTTTCGGTCCTTTAATCAATTTAATAGCATCGTCCAGACGCATACCGACAACATTAACTGGCGCTTCTTCATCTTCTTGCCTAACCTTCATGATTTGGTCTCCAACTTCCAACTCATTTGCTCTCCAAGCAGGTCCACCACTTATAATTTCATTGACCATAATTGCATCCATTTTCTTTTGAAGTCTTGCACCAATACCCTCAAAATTTCCAGACATTGCAACATCAAAACGGTCTTTATCTTCTGGTGCGAAATAGAAGGTGTGAGGATCGAACTCTTCAACAATAGCATTGATATAGACCGCAAACCAATCCTTGCGCTGTCTATCATCTATAAAATCATATAATTCGTCAAGTGAGCGCTTAGTCGCCTCTCTTGCCTCCTTCTCAATATCCTCTAATGATTTATTTTCATTAGCATTAGTTTTTTCGTTCTCTGGGGAAAATACACTTTCTGGGAGACTGTTAGCTTCCAAACCTGCATCACGCTGCGCAATGACATCATCATAATTAGCAATCGTTGAGAACTTAAGTTGTTGTCTCCAACGCTCTTTCATCTCTCGTTTGTTAGATACGTAATTTAAACTCTCGTAATCCGACGAATACGTTTCGTCTATTGAAAAGTCGAATGGACTGCTCAGAATATCATTGTAAATCTTCTTAGATTCTTCTATACGTTTTAATAAACGCTCATGCGTAAGACTGAAAAACGACACATCGTAAGCTTTTAGTTGATCATCCAATTGATGCTTATAAGCTTCAAATTCTTTTATATCTGACTCATAGAAATAACGCTTAAATGGATCGAGTTGATTTAAATAATCATCAAACACATTAGCAGAAAAATCATCATTTAATTCTTGAGGCTCAAAATGCCCTTGATTCAATACATAAGTTATTAATTGTATTAGTAACTTGTCCTTATCCGGATCGTCAAATGTTTTGCTCGTAAAACTACATGAAGCAAACGCTATTAATAACGCCAACAACAAAAATTTATAATTCCCTTTCATGTTTTCAATTTTAGATATTAACCATTAAGTAGGCTTCAATATTTTACTAAAATAGAAGAAAAAACCGTGCCATAAAAAAACAAGGCACTAATTTTTTGTTAAAGGTACGCTTCCCTGTATTCTTTAGCTTTTTACTATTTTTACCCAAACTAAGTAAAGTTCAGTTTTATGACTAAACGCCCATTAATTTTAGTGACCAACGACGATGGTATCACTGCACCAGGAATGCGAACTCTAATTTCAGTTATGCGAGGCATTGGAGATGTTGTAGTTGTTGCACCTGATGGCCCTCAAAGTGGTATGGGACATGCCATAACCGTAAACGACACACTTTATATTGAAAAAGTGAATATCGATGGCAAACAGCCTGAATATAGCTGTTCTGGCACACCTGCCGATTGCGTAAAACTCGCTGTAAGGGAAATTTTGGACAGAACACCAGACATCTGTGTTTCTGGCATTAATCATGGTTCTAATTCATCAATTAATGTCATTTATTCTGGCACTATGAGTGCTGCCCTAGAAGCTGGGATAGAAGGTATTCCTGCGATTGGCTTTTCCCTTTTAGATTATAACTGGAATGCAAATTTTGAGCATTGCAAACCGTATGTTGAAACTATTACAAGACAAGTTTTGGAGCACGGTTTGCCTGATGGAGTGGTTTTAAACGTTAATTTACCCAATCTCGAAGAAAAAGAGATTAAAGGCATAAAAGTTTGTCGTCAGGCACGTGCCAATTGGGTTGAGGAATTTGATAAGCGGACCAATCCAATGGGGCGCGATTACTATTGGCTGGCAGGCAAATTTGTAAACATGGACGAGGGCGAAGATACGGATGAATGGGCCTTGGCAAACGGCTACGTTTCGCTTGTTCCTGTTCAGTTTGATTTAACAGCTCACCATACCATTCAAAACATTAACACCTGGAAATTGAATGACTAGAAAAGACATTATCATTGGATTTATTGTGGGCATTATTGCTGCAGCTTTTGGTTTAATTTTTGCCATACAGATTTTTGCCATACAGATTTTTGGCAAATCTGATGATTGGGGAGAAGTCATACAACAAGCTATTGCAAGTGGCACCTTAACTAAACTTATGAGTATTGGTGCCTTACTGAATCTTGGCGCTTTTTTTCTATTTCTGAAGAAGAATCAAGATAACCGAGCAAAAGGCGTGCTCATTGCTACTTTACTGATTTTTATAGTAACTATGATCATTAAATTTTTTAATTAATGAAATATTACATCATTGCTGGCGAAGCTTCGGGTGATTTACATGGCTCTAATCTAATGAAGGCATTATTGAAGAAAGACACAAATGCTGACTTTAGGTTTTGGGGAGGTGACCTAATGCAATCCGTTGGTGGTGAATTGGTGATGCATTACAAGGAGCGTCAGTTTATGGGTTTTGCGGAGGTGATTTTTAACCTTAGAAAAATTACTGGTCATATAAAATTCTGCAAAGCGGATATTGATAGGTTTCAACCGGATGTTATCATATTTATAGACAATTCAGGATTTAACCTTAGAATAGCCAAGTGGGCAAAGCAATACAATTATAGAACACATTATTATATCTCACCGCAGGTTTGGGCCTCTAGAGCAGGTCGCGTTGAGGAAATCAAACGCGATATTGATGCCATGTACTGTATCCTTCCTTTTGAAAAGGAATTCTATAAAAAACATGGTTATGATGTGCATTTTGTCGGCCACCCATTAATTGATGCCATTGCAGATCGACCTCAGATTAGCGAGAACGAATTTAGGAAAAATCACCACTTAAGCACCAAACCTATAATTGCATTGTTGCCAGGCAGCCGAAAGCAAGAAATTACCAAAATGCTTGGTGTAATGTTGAGTTTGGTTGACGATTTTGAGGATTACCAGTTTGTGATTGCTGGCGCACCAAGTCAGGATTTTGAGTTTTATAAAACGTTTATAAAAAAGAGCAATGTTAGTTTTGTGTCCAACAAAACCTATGATTTACTGAGTATTTCATACGCGGCTTTAGTAACCTCTGGCACGGCAACTCTAGAAACAGCATTATATAAAGTGCCACAAGTGGTCTGCTATAAAGCGAATTGGATCTCTTACCAAATTGCCAAACGTATTATCACCTTAAAATTTATCTCTTTGGTTAATTTAATTATGGATCGTGAAGTAGTAACAGAACTCATACAAGGAGACCTCAATAAAAAGCGATTAAAGCAAGAATTAGCTTCCATTCTACATTCCGATAAGCGTGAGCAACTTTTTTTATATTATTATGAATTAGAGAAAAAGCTTGGTGGTAAAGGAGCGAGCGAGAATGCAGCGAAGTTGATTGTTTCAAAAATCTCGAATAACAAAAACTAAATTCCAAATCCTACAAATGAAAAGACTATTACCGATATTGCTTTTGTTGATTATCGCAAGCAGTTGCAAATCAAAGAAAACATACACCAGTAAGAAAAGTCATACCCATACCGTAAAGGTTAATACCAATACAAAACCCTCGGAAGAAGCTGAAACCATTGCTAAATACGCCAAAAAATTCAATGGTACACGGTATAAATACGGCGGCACCACAAAACGCGGTATGGATTGCTCTGGTTTGGTCTATACATCATTTAAGGACAATAACATTAGCGTACCTAGAACTACAGGTGACTTATCTAGTTTTGGCGATTGGATAGACCTAAAAGAAGTCAACGTAGGTGATTTGGTGTTTTTTGCCACTAGAAAAAACAGCCGAAAAGTCAACCATGTTGGCATTGTTACCAATGTACGTACTGGCAATGTAGAATTTATACATGCCTCGACCAGTAGAGGTGTTATGATTAGCTCTTTAGCAGAAAAGTATTGGTATTTTGCTTTTGTACAGGCGAGAAGAGTATTGTAATCATTTTCCTATATTAGTAACTCATAATCATGAAGTTACTAAATTTCACCATCATTAAATTAACGCTTTGCCTTATTATAGGCATCGTCATTGCGCATTATTTTAAGTTAGATTTTAATGCTGTGTTTTTTACGACAGTAGTATTAATTGTTCTACTTGGTGTCTATTGGTTATTTCTAAAAGACAAAATCAATCGAAAACCCTTATTTGCAGTACTGACCTATCTGTGTATGGTCGGCATTGGTATCAATGCCTATAACATTCAAAATGAAAAGCTACAACCGCATCATTACACCAATATAAACGCTAGTGATGCTTTTCGCTCCATTACTTTTAAGGTAAAAGAACGTCTAAAGCCAGATGCCTATAACGATAAATACATAGTTTCTGTACTGTCAATAGATGATACGTCTGCTTCAGGAAAATTGCTTATAAACGTGAAACCTGATTCCCTTGGTAAAGTTTTACCAGTGGATGCGGTTTATTTTACGTCATCGGAACTTCAAACCATTCAAAAGCCATTAAATCCGCATCAGTTTGATTACAGTAAGTATTTAGAACTGAAACAGGTCTATCATCAGCTCTATCTTAAACAAAGTGAATTGTTTTTGGTGTTAGACTCCAAAACATCCATTTATGGATTAGCTGACCAGTTGAGAACAACCATTAACGAAAAACTCATTGAAGCAGGTTTTGCAGACGACACACTCAGCATTATCAATGCCTTGTTGTTGGGTCAACGCCAAACCATTGACAAAAGCATCTATAATAATTATGTTAATTCAGGCACCATTCATATTCTGGCAGTTTCAGGTTTGCATGTTGGTATTATTCTTTGGATTCTTAATTTTTTATTTAAGCCATTGCTCTATCTCAAATATGGCAATTATATAAGAATGCTAGTCTTAGTTACCATACTTTGGTCATTTGCCGTAGTTGCGGGATTATCTCCATCGGTGACCAGAGCGGTTGCCATGTTTAGTGTTATTAGCATTGCCATGCATTTAAGACGACCGACTAATATCTATAACACATTAGCGATTTCAGCATTTTTTATACTATTGGTTAAGCCTACTTTTTTGTTTGAGGTTGGTTTCCAGATGAGCTATTTGGCGGTTTTGGGTATTGTGAGTATTCAACCAATATTTTACAGACTCTGGCAACCCAAATATTTGGTTACCGATAAGTTATGGCAAATTTTTACCGTAACGCTTGCGGCACAATTTGGTGTGGTGCCCATTAGTTTGTTTTATTTTCACCAGTTTCCGGGTTTGTTCTTTATTTCAAATTTAGTGGTGATTCCATTTTTGGGATTGATTCTTGGCTTTGGGTTGTTGGTTATTATCATGGCGCTGTTGAACGCATTACCAGAATCTATAGTCAAGGGTTACAGTATCATCATCGAAAGTCTTAATGGGTTTATTGCATGGGTTGCCCAATTTGAAGATTTCCTCTTAAGGGATGTTCCATTTACACTGGTACAAGTTATACTAAGTTATTTTGCTGTTGTGGCCTTGGTTCAGGTCTATAAATACAGGAATTTTAAATGGATAGCCTTGTGTTTAGTTGGTATTGTCTGCTTTCAAGCCACTTTGTTCTACAACAATTATCAAACCCAAACAGATGAGTTTATAGTATTTAATAAAAGTCGCTATTCCATGATTGGACAACGGCAGAACACGCAATTGGTAGTTCATCACAATTTAGACTCCACAAAGCTTCAAAGCGACAACGTTATTAGAAATTATAAAGTTGGCGAATTACGAGATACTGTTGCAACTGACAATTTACAATACGTCTATAAGTTTAAGGACAAAACTATTTTAGTCATTGATAATCTGGGAGTTTATAGCGGGATTTCTTTTCGCCCAAACATTGTACTATTGCGAAATTCGCCAAGAATAAATCTTGAAAGAACAATTGACAGTCTAAAACCTGAGCAAATCATTGCAGATGCGAGCAACTTTAAAACCTACGTTAAACGCTGGAAAGCAACTTGCGCACAAAGAAAAATCCCTTTCCATTATACCAACGAAAAGGGAGCTTTTATACTTGAATGATATTTTAACAACTTATTCTAGATACATTTTTTTAAACCCAGTTTAAAAAACCACTCGAATTGACGGATCACCTACTCTTTAAACGTAGGTTTAAAGGTTTTAAAATACTCATTAAATTTTTCTTGAGTATCCATTTCCTTGTATTTATCGGTTTTAAAGAGTTTTAGATACAGTTCTATTTGCTGTGGTCTTAAATATCCTGAAATCGGTGTAATGTATTTACCTTCTTCATCAAAGAAAACCATGGTTGGGTAAGCCCTAACCTGAAGATATCTCGTGAACTCATGTGCGCTGTTACGTCTATTGGCCTTAGCAGGATCGTAGTTGGGATTTTTAAAGGTCTTATCATTAAAAGTGACCTCATCATTCCCTTCGGCATTGAATTTTACAGCATAGTAGTGTTCATTTATATAATTAACCACGTCGGCATTCTGAAACGTGTTTTTATCTAACATCTTACACGGTCCACACCAATTGGTATAGACGTCCATGATGATTTTTTTAGGTTCATCCTTTTGAAGTTCAATCGCCTCCTCTATGGTTATCCAATTAATTTTGTCCGCAGCATTTTCTGGGCTCTTTTGAAACGACATTAGCGCTCCAAAGGCTATAAATGTGATAATATATAATAATTTCTTCATGTCTGATCTGTAGCAATTGTTATACCGAACTTACAAAAAATGCTCCTATTGAGGAGCATTTTAAGTTATTTTAACGGTTTCGCGCTAATTGAGATTAGCGTACTCCGTGCATTAAACGCTTTAATAATGGGTGTAATGCAAAAGACACAAGTCCTAGTGCAATAGGCACAATGGTAAATATTAAAAAGAAATATGATAAGCCATCCTCTTTAGTAATTTTCTCTATATCTCCACCAACATAATGCGCCATTTTATTTCCAATGGCTATTGCTAAATAATAGACACCAAACATAAAGGCTACCATCCTTGCTGGTACCAATTTACTTAAGTAAGATAATCCCATAGGCGACAAACATAACTCGCCAAGCGTATGGAACAAGTATGCCAACACTAACCAAATCATACTTAACTTCGCTGTTTCTGCACCTAAAGGTACATTTCGGGTAGCGAATGCCAATAAACCAAAACCAATGGCCATTATTATGAGGCCCAAACCATATTTCACAGATGCTGGTGGATTATATTTACTATCCCACCACTTGGTAAACAATGGTGCAAATATGATTATAAACAATGAGTTTAGTATTGCAAACCAAGTAATTTCAACTTCTTTTGCTTCAACACTAAAATTAATATAAAGTTTATAGATAACTAATCCCCATATTAAGATAAAACTTACTGCCAAAATAATATTAGATAAGCTAATTCTATTAAATGTTTTTCTAAATAAACTCAATAACACATAAGTAATTATACCTATTGGAACTATTGTAACAACAGCATCAATAATCTTAAAGATTGATGCAGCATTGCCTTCTAAAACCCTATCCGTAAAATCTCGTGTGTAAATTGGTAATGAGCCAGCCGCTTGTTCAAAAGCGGCCCAAAAGAATATGGTAAAAATACAGAATATTGTAAACGCTATCATCCTATCCCTAACAATTTTTTCATAGCGTGGAATTCTAACAACTAGAATTAGAATAAAAACAATTGCTGCCATTAATGCAAAAAACAGAGAATCTGTCATACCTGCAACAGTAAAATTAAGTGTGTTGATTTGACCTATTTTACTAAGTGGGTCATTGACAATAAAAATCAATGCTGATATCAAAAACACTGCTATCAGAACATAGTCTAGTGTTACAAAATGATTTAACTTACCGCTAATTTTCTCTTTTGAAGAATCTAAATCTTCAGTTAGTGTATCAATAATGCCTTTCTTTTCATCCTTTGGCTTAGCTCCTACATCTCCAAAAAGTGGTTGTGCAAAATAAAATTGCAACATTCCTAACAGCATAAATATTCCTGCAAGACCAAAACCATAACTCCAACCTACATTTTCTCCAAGCCAACCACAGAGCATAATCCCTAAGAAGGCACCAGCATTTACACCCATATAGAAAATATTATAGGCTCCATCCTTTTTCTCATCGTGTCCTTCGTACATTTTAGAGATAATTGAAGTCATATTTGGCTTAAAGAAACCATTACCTAAGATTAAAAGTGTAATCCCTATGTACAAAAATGTAGGTGTTTCAATTGCCATGGAAGCATGACCCAAAGTCATTAACAATGCCCCTATAACGACAGCCATACGATAACCAATTTTGTTGTCAGCTAACCAGCCACCTATTATGGGAGTTAGGTAGACAAACATCGCATAGGTACCTAATAAAGATAGCGCAGCGGGTTTATCCCAACCCCAACCCGGATTATCACCTACGACCATTCCTGTTAGAAAGATAACTAGTATGGCGCGCATTCCGTAATACGAAAAACGCTCCCACATTTCTGTAAAAAACAAAACGAACAATCCGGCAGGATGGCCCATCACTTTAGTTGCGAAAAAATTCTCAGATGAATTATTCATAAGCTAGACTATTTAGTTAGTAGAGAAAACCCTTGAAGTTATGCACTACAAGGGCTAATAATTATAATATTTAGTTTTGGATATCTGGATCTGCCAATTCGTAAGTTTCGGTCTCTAATACCTCACGCTCGTTATCCTCTGCTCCGTGTGTAAGACTTTCAAGTTTCTTTCTAAAAACCATAACTAACAAACCGAAACCTACACAAAATACTGCAATACCAGTAAAGATTGTGAACTCACCTAAACTTTCGGATGCTTCCCCTAACAATCCTGCTAATTTATTTCCGAACCCAGTCATGGCGAAATATACACCCATCATTAAGGATGCGTATTTTAATGGCGCAAGTTTTGTAATATAGGATAATGCTACAGGTGAAATGCAAAGTTCACCAACAGTATGAAATAGATATGCTAAAACCAACCAATACATTGCTGAAGAACCAGAACTTTCAAACTGTGCAGAAGCAGCAGACATAAAGAAGAACCCTGTACCCATAATAATTAAACCAATAATCATTTTAAATAAAGAAGTTGCCACCTTTCCTTTTAATTTTCTAGACGCCCAATACCCTGCAACCGAAGTCCCCAAGAAAATGATAAACATTGCGTTTAAGGATTGAAACCATGAGGCTGGCACTTCCCATCCCAATAACATTCTATTTGTATTATCCATAGCGTAGATATTCATTAATCCACCAGCTTGCTCAAATGCTCCCCAAAATACAATTACAAGCAGGAATGATATAAACAATACGACTACACGGTCCTTTTCTACTTTTGTTAAAGGACGTTTCATCGTAGCCTTCTCTTCTTCATCTTCTGAATCGCCTGTAAAATTCCCAACATGTTTTAAGTACTTTTGACCGACTAGATATTGTAAAAGGCCCAGTGCCATTCCAATTCCTGCCAATCCGAATCCATAATGCCAACCATGAACTTCTCCTACATATCCAACAATTAAACTCGATAAAAAGGCTCCTACATTAATTCCGATATAAAAAATGGTAAAGCCTTTATCTCTTCTAATATCTCCTTGTTTGTATAGTCCGCCTACCATTGTAGAGATATTTGGCTTAAGCATTCCTACACCTGCAATAATTAATCCTAAACCAGTATAAAATGCCCACATTTGTTCAATGGCCAAGATACTGTGTCCAGCAACTAATAATATTCCACCGTATAAAACGGATTTCTTCTGTCCCAAAAATTTATCTGCAATCCAACCACCTGGAATAGAGGCCACATAAACTAGCATGGTGTACCATCCGTATAAGGCCAATGCCTCTCCATTGGTCCAACCCAACCCAGGATTATCACCTTGAGCTTGCGCAACTAAATATAATACTAAAATCGCCCTCATACCATAGTATGAAAAGCGTTCCCACATTTCGGTAAAAAACAGAATAAATAATCCGACGGGATGACCAAATAATTCTTTTTTGTGAATAGGTCTTGAAATTGCTGACATATAATTTAATTTAGTTAGTTTATTAGTTTAGTTAGCCTTTAATTTTTGACGTTTGCTCCTCTTCTGCATCATCCTTTTCTAATTTATCCCCTAAAGTGCTATGGATAAAATTGGTCATCTTTTTATATAAATGTAATCTGGTATTGCCACCATAAATTCCATGGTTTTTATCTGGATAAATCATCCATTCAAATTGTTTGTCAGCTTGTATCAAAGCTTCAACCATGCGCATGGTATTCTGTAAGTGTACATTATCATCTCCAGATCCATGAATCAAAAGAAAATCACCTTTAAGTTTATCCACATAGTTAATTGGCGAGTTTTCATCGTATCCACTAGGATTTTCTTGTGGCGTGGTCATATAACGTTCGGTATAGATTGTATCGTAAAACCTCCAGCTTGTTACAGGCGCCACAGCAATGGCCATTTTAAAGACATCGTTACCTTTAAACAAAGCATTACTACTCATAAAGCCACCATAACTCCAACCCCAAATTCCGATACGGTCTTCGTCGATATATGATAGTTTACCTAATTTTTTTGCAGCAGCAATTTGGTCTTCGACTTCGTATTTGCCCAATTCATTTTGAGTTACTTTTTTAAAGTCTGCGCCTTTGTATCCTGTTCCTCTTCCATCGACACAGACAACAATATAACCTTGTTGCGCCAGCATCTGGTACCAGTAATCGTTTGTCCCATTCCAACGGTTAGCGACTTGTTGCGAACCTGGACCCGAATATTGGTACATAAACAATGGATATTCTTTATTTTCATCGAAATCTGCGGGCTTAATCATCCACATGTTTAAGTCATTGCCATTAACGTTAATAGTACTGAATTCCTTTTTGGAAGTGACATATTCCCCTACCTTTTGTGTTAATTGATCATTGTCTTTAATACTTTTTACTAAATCCCCAGATTTGGCATTGTGCAATGTATATTCAGGAGGTGTTGTGGCACTGGAATGGGTATTGATAAAATAGGTAAAATCTGCACTAAACGATGCACTGTTAGTACCTTCGACTTTTGTTAATCGCTCTTTATTCTTACCGTTTAATTTTATGGCATACACATCCCTATTGATTGAACCATTTTCGGTAGATTGATAATAAATGGTGTTGGCTTTCTCATTGAATCCATAGTAATTGGTTACTTCCCAATTTCCATTGGTCACCTGATTTATTAAATCACCATTTTTTGAATAATGGTAGATATGGTTATAGCCATCCTTTTCACTCGTCCAGATGAAACTATTATCCTCCAAAAAGGTTAGATTAAAGGTAACATCAATATAAGCCTTGTCCTTTTCTGCCAAAACTAAATTTGAGCTCATCTCTTCTGTGTTGATGAACCACAAGTCCAATTCATTTTGGTGACGATTCATGTATTGAACACTCAACACATTAGGATCATTCGTCCATTTTAGTCTTGGGATATAAAAATCTTCGTAAGTTTTATCAACCCTTAAATCGGATAATTGATTAGACTCTAAGTCGTACAAATGCAACGATACTTTAGAATTAGCTTCACCTGCTTTAGGGTATTTAAACACCTGTTGCGTTTGATATAAACCAGAACCAAAAACATCCATTGAAAATTCTGGCACTTCACTTTCATCAAAACGAATAAAGGCGATTTGGTTGCTATCCGCATTCCAATCAAAAGCTCTTACAAAGCTGAACTCTTCTTCGTAAACCCAATCGGTAATACCATTGATGATTTTATTCTTTTCACCATCTCTTGTAATTTGATCAACCTTACCCGAAGCCAAATCCTTAACATACAGATTATTCTCAAAACCATAAGCGATTTTTGTGCCGTCAGGAGACAAAGTTGGTTCTTGCACCAAATCATCTGAAACCTTCGTTAGTTTTTCATTTTCAATGTCATATACATAATATTCACCTAATCGTGAGCGTCTATAAACAGGCTTTTCGTTAGTGGTTAGAATCACTTTAGATTCGTCATCACTAAAGGTATAATCAAAAAAACCTTGAATCTCCGAAATATCTTCAGAAGACACCAAGGTTTTTACTTTTTCCAAGGTTTTATAATTGTAGATATCTATGGTTGCTGTTCTCGTTTCCCTATCGAAATTTAAAACTGAGTATTGTTTACCGTTGTTCATAGAGTGCAAGGCCTGCATACCTTCGGTCCTGAATTCTCCACTCCAAATATCTTCGAGTGTAATTTGCTTATTTTGACAATAAATTAAAGAAGTGGTTAAAAAACCAATAATGGCAATGAAGTGTCTCAATTTCATAAATTTTCTATTTCAATAAAGCAATGCCAAGTTTACTAAAAATTATGCAAAAAACAGGTATTATTAACAGTAAATCGGCAATTAAAACCGAATAGGCACACATTTTATACCAATCTCAGTATCTTTGTGTTTTTAAAATTAATAATCTATGCCAACTGCTATTTCTGGCTTTTCAAAGCTTTCTAAATCCGAAAAGATCGAATGGCTTTTAGATACTTATTTTACAGATAAAGACGCGGCTCGAACACTTGTAAAAAAGTATTGGAATTCTGATGAGAAACTTCAAAAGTTACATGAGGAATTTATTGAAAACACCATAACCAACTATTATTTACCTCTCGGTGTTGCTCCAAATTTTTTAATAAATGATACCCTATACGCAATCCCAATGGCCATTGAGGAAAGTTCTGTAGTAGCAGCAGCCAGTAAAGCTGCCAAATTTTGGTTAAACAGAGGAGGTTTTAAAGCCGAAGTTATTTCTACTGAAAAAATTGGTCAGGTTCATTTTACCTATGATGGTGAATTTAGTGCGCTGAAATCGTTCTTTGAGACCATAAAACCAAAACTGATCTCTTCAACCTCCGATATAACCAAAAATATGGAACGTCGAGGTGGTGGTATTGTGAATATAGAACTTAAGGATAAGTCTGATGATTTAGACCATTATTATCAGTTGCATGCTACGTTTGAGACCTTAGACGCAATGGGTGCAAATTTTATTAATTCGTGTCTAGAACAATTTGCTGACACCTTAAAAAGTGAAGCCCAACGCTCCTTGGAAGGTCAGCTTGATGTCATAATGAGCATACTCTCCAATTACGTACCAAATTGTTTGGTGAGAGCTGAAGTGTCTTGCCCTGTTTCTGATCTTAAAAGCAAGGACATTAGAAATCCTGAATTGTTTGCCAAAAAGTTTAAGCAAGCCGTTGATATTGCACAAGTAGAACCCTACAGAGCCGTTACACACAATAAAGGAGCGATGAACGGCATAGACGCTGTTGTATTAGCAACGGGTAATGATTTTAGAGCCGTAGAAGCAGGAGTGCATGCCTATGCCGCGAAAGATGGAAAATACTCAAGTCTAACCCAATGTTCTGTTGAAGACGATACCTTCAAATTTTGGATTGAAATTCCGCTTGCTCTCGGAACCGTTGGCGGATTGACCAGTTTGCACCCATTGGTAAAATTTTCTCTTGAAATGCTAGGAAAACCTAGTGCTAAAGAGCTAATGGAAATCGTAGCTGTAGCAGGTTTGGCACAAAATTTTGGCGCTGTGAAATCACTGACCACAACAGGAATACAAGAAGGTCATATGAAAATGCACCTTATGAATATCCTTAATCAACTTGAAGCTACACCAAAAGAAAAAGAACATGTGATTGAACACTTTAAAACCAATGTCGTTACTCATGGTGCTGTAGTAGAAATTATAGAAAACCTCAGAAGTTGATGAAAACTTTCAGAAGCAACGGCAAACTACTTATTACTGGCGAATATGTTGTTTTGGATGGTGCAAAGGCTTTAGCATTACCAACTAAATATGGCCAAAGCTTAAACGTAGAAGATAATGACGTAAATTCTATTGTTTGGAAAAGTTATGATGAACATAATGAGATTTGGTTTGAGGATGAGTTTTATAGTAATGAGATTGCCACGTCTCAAAAAATTGAGACTCGCAATGACATTTCATCAAGGTTAATTCAAATATTGAAAGCTACTCAAGAATTAAATCCCAATTTTTTAAATTCTTCTCAAGGCTATAACATTACAACCCATCAAGATTTTAATAGAAATTGGGGTTTGGGTACGTCTTCGACTTTAATCAATAATATTGCCAATTGGGCAAAAGTGGATGCTTACGAATTGTTAGAAAAAACATTTGGAGGCAGCGGTTACGACATTGCATGTGCTCAACATCATTCACCAATAACCTATCAATTAACCAAAGACCTCGAGCCAAACATTGAGCTTGTTGAATTTAACCCAAAGTTTAAGAACAACCTCTATATGGTCTATCTCAACCAAAAGCAAAATAGTAGAGATGGCATTAAAGTTTATAAAGGTCTAAATAGAGTTGACAATTCTATTATAAAAAAGGTAAATCAGATTACTGAATCTATGATTTCTTGTGAATCACTCTCAAACTTCAATAGTCTTATCGCGGAACATGAACACCTTATTGCTGAATTAATAGGACAAGAACCTGTTAAAGCTAAATTATTCCACGACTTTGAAGGAGCCATTAAAAGCCTTGGTGCTTGGGGTGGAGATTTTGTTTTAGTGACTTCAGAAACTGACCCTACGGATTATTTTAAGCACAAAGGGTTTGAAACTGTTATTCCGTTTGATAAGATGGTTCTTCAATAGAAAATAAATGAAAGGAGATACTGAAACGAGTTCAGTATGACACAAATCAAAAAAGGCTTTGCATTTCTGCAAAGCCTTTTTGTTTATTCGATTATTTTAGTTTTAGTAAACTGTTTTGGCCCTGTTATCTTCTATATCAGCCGCTTTTTCTAATGCTTGATAAACTCTTGTTTGGACTGAATTTTTTATAGTAGAGTTTAACCTATTGACTATAGATGTATAATTATCTAACTCAGTAGCTTCGTTGACCTTCGTAACTTCGATTACGTAAACACCATTAGCACCATCTATTGGCTTAGATGTTTGCCCTTGCTCAAGACCAAAAGCAGCACCTATGACTTTAGGCTCTGCGCCAGCACCTGAAAGTGTAGTATTCTTCATGGTTAGAGCAGCTGCTGTTCTTGGACTTTGCCCTTGGTTTTTCGCTATCTCATCAACAGATGACGCTGTAATTTTTTCGCGAATCATTTCAGCTTTCTTTTCTTTTCTTATTTCTGGTAATGCAGTTACAGAAGCATCCTCAACACTCATTAAGCCTTCCTCATTTTTCTCAACAAGTTTTGCCACTATAAACCCAAAACCAGAGATTGGAAATCTTTTGAACTCACCGACGTCAGTATCATCTTCAAAAGCCCAACGCACTACTTGTCTTTGACTTCCTAAACCTGGCATATTCTCGTCAAGCTCTTTAAAAGTAATTGGTTTTACGGTCAATTCACGCTCTTTTGCCAATTCATTGAAGTCAGCATCCTTGGCAGCAATTTCAAACTTAGACACTTTATTGAACACATCTTGTAAGGTTTGGTCCGATGGTTCAATCTCTCTTGCGATAGTCCCAATTTTATAGGCTTTATTGAAACTCTTTTGTTCTAAAATCTCTATGATATGATATCCAAAAGATGTACCAACCACATCAATATCGCCTTCTTTATTTTCAAAAGAAAAAGCCTTAAACTCAGGAGCCATACTAGCGTTGTAAGCAAACTCTATCTCTCCATCTTGCTCATTACTTACTTTATCAGAAGACAATTCCAATAAATCCATAAATTTAGTACCGCTCTTTATTTTAGCTAAAATACTGTCTGCAGTTGCTTCAGCTTCAGCAGGTGTTTTATCAACGTCTGCTGCAGCATTGGTTGCACCAGCAAATGGCACTAAGATATGTCTTACTTTAACCGTATCTGGCATCTGCTCAATAGCTAACATTTTAGACAACTTAAAATAGCCTCCTTCCTTGTAAGGCCCATAATATTCTCCGACCTCTAAATTCATTAAGCTGTCTTTTGCGGTAGCAGGCAATTGAGCTGTTCTTAAAAAGTTATCATTATATTTAATATCTGAGTTTGTATTAATAAATTCTTCTACATTTTCAGTATTATTAAAGCCTAACTCAGTTTCATTGTTACCACTACTCTCGTTATAAACTTCTTTATCATTTTTAAGTGCTACCAATTCAGCTTTTAAAGCATCCTCATCTGCTTTGCTCGCTTCTTCCTTAAACTCTATATAAACTAACTCTCTGCTGGCATCAGCTTTAAATTTGTCCTCATGCTTCTTCATGTAGGCTTTTATATCAGACTTTGATACTTCAACCAAACTATCAGCAATAGAGGTGTAAGGTATTTGCACATAACGGATATCCACAGTTTTAGCATCTGCCATATATTCGTCTTCAGCTTCAGCTAAAGTGGCACCAACACCAGCTTTAATCATGTTGTAATACGTTTGCTGAATAGAATTATTAGCAATAGTTTGTTCGTTATTTGCCCAGCTCTCGTAATTCACTAAGAAATTTCCAAGTGGCGCAGCTTCACCATTAAGGTCTTTTAGGTTGGCAATAAATGCATTAAGACGATTTACATCAAAGTTTCCATTTTCATCCTGAAACTCTGGATAAGATTGAAAACTATTCTTTAAAAGATCACGCATTTCGTCTTTTTCTACTGACAGACCAAGTTCCTCATACTCTTCCTCCATGATGATCTTACGCAATTCTTGATTGTAAATAGCATTCATGGCCTGAGTAGATGTCACTCTCCCACCAACTCTATCTTGATAATTTTTCACTTTCTGCTGAAAATCATTTCTTTCAATATCGGTTCCGTTAACCGTTGCTACAACACCCTGAGTGTCTGAAAACGCATTAGGATTGTCAATAACACCTTGAATTACAAAAGCAAATAATGCCAATGCGATTACCAATATTAAGATAAGCGAACGCTGTCTAATTTTATTTAAAATTGCCATAATCTATCGTTTGATATAAATAAGTCTGCGAAAATAGTACTTTCTACTAAATTATAAAAGGAGAAGTGTAGTTTTTGTAAGCTGTATTTACTATTAATCGACGTCTATTATTCTCAGCAGGACAACATCTATTTTTGTAGATGAAACTTCCTTTACGGTGAACTTAAAATTGCCTATTTGTACGTCCTCGTTTTCTTCGGGAATCCCTTCTTTTTCATTAACGATAAGCCCTCCAATAGTTTCATAGGTCTCACTTTCCGGAAGGTTGAGTTTATAGGTTTCGTTAATGTAATCAACCTCTAATCTTGCTGAAAATTTATAGGTATGCTCATCAATCTGTTCCTCAATCATTTCTAGTGTATCGTGCTCATCTTCAATCTCACCGAATAACTCTTCCACAATATCCTCCACGGTCATAATCCCAGAGGTACCACCATACTCATCAATAACAACAGCCATACTTTGTCGTTTTTTAGTTAAAATATTAAGGACATCCTTAATTAAAATGGTTTCTGGAACAAAACTTACCGGAATGATAATTGACTTTATATCCTTGGGCTTTTTAAAAAGCTCAAACGCATGCACATAGCCTAAAATATCATCAATATTATCTTTAAAAACAATGATTTTGGTACGACCAGTTTCTACAAAAAGCTGTCTTAGGTTTTCTATGGATTCTGAAATATCCACTGCCGAAATTTCGGTACGTGGTATCATTACCTCCCTTGCCTTTACTTCCGAAAATTCCAATGCATTCTGAAATATCTGTATTTCGCTATCCACCTCCTCATGGTCTTCCACAGACTCCATTTGCTCACTAATATAATTACCTAATTCTACCTTCGTCATTGCCAATGCCACATCTTCCCCATTGGCCTTAAACACATATTTTAAAACGGCATCAGAAATCCATAGTACAAAATCCGATATCCAAGTAAATAACACATAAAATATGTAAGTGGGAAGTGCCAAGAGCTTTAAAAGAGTATTTGCATAAATCTGAAAGAATACTTTAGGTAAAAATTCGGCAGTAATTAATATAACCAAAGTAGAGATAACGGTTTGCGATAACAATTGTAAATCGACAAGCAAGTAGGTTAATGTACCGCTATCTGATGGCAAAAAGCTTTGAAACCACCTTATGAGCACATCACCCATTTTAAGCCCATAGATAACCAAGGCTATATTATTGCCAATGAGCATCGTGGCAATATATTTTGAAGGTTTTGCAGTAAGCTTTGTGAGTATCTTACCCAAAAAATCGTCTTGTTTTTTCTCTAGTTCAATATGGATTTTGTTAGAAGACACATAGGCAATCTCCATACCCGAAAAAAAAGCTGAAAGTAACAGCGTGGTTAATATAATGACTATATCTACAGTCATAAATTACTTTTTATTACGATCCTCAAACTTTTTCGCGAATCGCTTTCTAAAGAAGAACATAAATATTGCTAAAGCAGCAAAGAATAAAGACATATAAGATCTACTTCTGTCCACATTCCAATTAGATATGACATCCCACAAAAAGAGTGCTGCAAAGATAAGATAGGCGAACTGAAAGAGTTTTAGGATTTTCATGAGTTAGTTTATGTATTTAAGCGCAAAGATAGTTAATTATCGAGTGCAAAATCCCCACCCATTTCTAACATCTGAAAGTTTTTGAAGTCTTTATCAGAGTCGAACCCAATGCCGTGCATTGGTCCAATAGTTCTTTTAAACAACCAAGGCTCATTGGTAAACACCCATTCTAATTTTTGATTGTAATACAATTGTTCTGTAAATAAGGTGTCTTTCTTGTGTGTAGCAATGACGACATTTCCCCTTAAATCTATAATATCTGTGTCTGTGTAGAAAATGGCGTAACGTGATGTAATGGTAGTCATTTTACCACCATCATCGTACACTTTTAATTCAATACCTTTGGGAAACTCTGAAAATGCAAAATTCCTATTGGAATAATCCAAGAGTTTTGGGCTAAGGAGATTGGCTTTTAACCTAACGGTATCTTCAATAAACTCGGTATATTTTAAATCGATATTCTCAGCCTCTCCTATTGGTTGATTTTGTAGTACACCTACTTTTTGAACATCGCTAAAATCATTTTCACAACAAAAAAACAAAGTCACAACAAATGCTGTGACTAAGTTTTTAATTATATGTGAATATTTTATTTTCATTAGATATTTGGAACCGTTATCGTACGACCTATCCAACATCCTATAGTTAAGGATTGACCTGCATTTCCCTTTGAGAAAATTTCAGATTTTGAAGGTGCACTTGCTCTATAGCTTGCTGCAGATTTCGCTGCTGCAGACTTCAAACGGCCATCTACTCTCCCTGCTTTTTCAGCTTCAAGAGCTGCTAACCAAAATACCGCTCTCTTACTAAAGTTATCATCACCACAACTGTTTGCGCTTTTAGCATACATTGCCGCAATTGCTATATGAGGAGAACCATCAGAAGGGTTTAATTTCATAGACTCCATATAGTATTGTCTTGCTTGACTATAGCTACCTTTACTTTTAAGGTCTTGAGCTAACTTTTTGTAAAGCTTCGCCTTCTTTAATGGATCTGTTTCCAAAGAAATAGTCTCATCAAAATACTTTTGCTCACCAGTCAAAATATATAGATAATATGCTGTATCCGCACTTGGCTCAATACTGTTCTTTTGCTGCACAAGTTTTAAAAATAGTGGATCCTCTTTACAGCCTTTGGCATACATACGGTTCATTGCACGTTGTAACCAAACTCCATCATTTTTATTTTCTTCATAATTCTTTTCATATAATGGAATTAACACATCACAATTAGCTCTATCACCAAGCTTTTTATCCATGCTTCCTAAAATCTGGTTTTCGAAAGCTTCAATATTAGACTCATAACTCGACTTATACCTTTCTTCCTTTTTGCTTAGTGTTTGACCAGCCTCTTCTTTAGAAGCATATTTGTTAAGATTCGTTGTATAACCAGCTATTAAATTTTCAATCAACTCATTAACGTCATCATACTTATCAAACATTTCTTGAGCAGGTTTTTTTCCTGCATCAAATAAATCTACAGCTAATGAAAAATAAGTATAAAGTCCTTTGGCACTTTTAAAATTCTTAGCGTCCTTTTTATAAGCTTCATCAAACATGCCATATAACTGCTCGTCAGTCTTATTCAATTCATCCTTATACTTATAAGCTAAGTTAGCCTTGTCTACTAAGATTTCACCCTTATCATAATTAGATGGGAAATGTTGTATACTCTGATCGTATAGCAACATTAAATCATTAATATGTGCCACTTGGTCTGCACCTGTGGAGTTTTCTATCTTGTGTGTTAATATTTTTTCTCCGTGTGCATAGATAGCTCTATTGAATTTAGGGCATTTGTTACGCACAATTTTCCATGGCTCATATGCTTCATCAAATCTTTTGCTCTTAACGTATCCATCAAATAAGGATAAGTTGTTCATACATTCTTCGTCTTGCTGAGCAAAACTGAAGTTGAAACTCACAAAAAGAGCTGCCAATAGTATTGTAATTCTCGTCTTCATCTTTTTATTGTTATTGTTAGTTGTACTTCCTTTGTCTAAACCATCGAGAGTTTAAAGATAAACTAATGTTAAAGTTTATAAAATTCTCTTGGACTAAATTTTTGTTAGTTGTACCGCGCTTTCCGATTTCTAATCCAAAATTTGCGTTAGAAAAAAAGTCGTCGCCACGTCCAACTGGTAAACCTAGACCAAAAGATATGCCAAACTCTTTAATCGACTCATCTTTTATAACTAAACCCGTGTTTGCAAAGTTGATTCCCGCTCTGTAAACTACTCGCTTAAAGTAACCCGAAAAAGCATCATAATCAGGGATATAGAATCCACCAATAGCAACTTGAGATGCATTTTCGAAAGTGGAAACGTCGTTGCTGAAAATTGGGTTAGAAAAATTACTTGTATTCTGTAAAGTATATTCAGCACCTACAAACCAAGATTTAGGCTTGCCTAAACCAGCACCAAGTGAAAATCGAGATGGCAGATTGAGTTTTGTGTTTTTTAAACCATCAG
The DNA here is from genome assembly GCA_964221315.1 of Leeuwenhoekiella palythoae. Lineage (GTDB taxonomy): Bacteria > Bacteroidota > Bacteroidia > Flavobacteriales > Flavobacteriaceae > Winogradskyella > Winogradskyella palythoae_A. Next base: position 388,287 of record CAXPYI010000002.1, read on the forward strand.
CTTCTAAATCAGCCTCCGATGTATTTATGGTACCCTCCACATTTGTGGTCGTATTAATTACAATGGTATTATAGAACCTTTGATTTTCTGACGACAATTTACTTTGAGGTGCATAGGTTGCTGTAGCAGAAAGCTCTAATTTCTCGGAGACCATGGTTTTGTAAGCCAATCCAAAATTAAGGCTAAGACCACTTAAGTCCGATCTATTGTCCTCTCTAGTTTGGTACTGCACCAATTCCCCTTCTGGTGTATATGCAAATTCGATCGCCGCATTTTGTATATTACCAAAGTTGTAACTAAAATCAACCCCAAAACCAAGTTTTTCACTTATTTGATAACCCAAACCTGCAAATACCCTATTTAGTCCACCTTCACCCCTAAAACGGTTTTCGATATCACCATCGTCATTGATATCATCTAGTTTGTAACCAACAGCTGTATATGGCAACAAACCAAAACCAAAACCAAATTTTCCCATAGGAACGGATAATGCTATATAGTCGAACGTAGAACTGTTGGTTTCACCTTCACCAGAGTTGCTTTTTAGCTTGGTATCAGACATCGTACCAGCAACAGTAAACTTTACAGGTCTACTTTCCCCGTCATAAGGAAAAGCATCGACATTTTTACCCACATAAGCGGCAGGGTTTCTAAGGTTAACGTGGATACTGTCTAAATAAACACCCATACCTCCCATACTTCGGTTTTCTACCGTACCCTTAAATTTTAGAGTACCTATTCCATAAAATGAATATGGTGAAGCAGTCCCTTGTTGTGCAAAGGCGCTAGAGCTTATGATTGCAATACAAACTACAATGAGTCTTTTTATCATTATTTTGAATTAAAATCTAGAATGAAGTTCAAACCCTCTAATAGAAAATTTGAATTCGCAAATATGCTATTTTTTAATTGGTCTGACAAAAAATTGGCATCACCACCTGTTAAAATAACTGTTAAATCTTGATGTTTCTCCTTATATTGATCTATAACACCATCAATTTCCTTGGTTACACCAATAACAACACCAGAGTGTATTGAAGCTACTGTAGAGTCACCAATTATTGTTTTGGGTTGGTTCTTTTCTAATAACGGAAGGTTAGCCGTTAAATTATGAAGTGTATGATATCGTAATCTAATTCCGGGTGAAATGGCACCTCCGAGATACTCATTTTTATCGGTAACAAAATCGTAGGTGATACATGTACCTGCATCTATAATAAGCGTATTATGCTCTGGAAATTGATTGACCGAAGCACTAACCAAAGCAATACGATCTACACCTAAGGTTTCTGGGGTTTTATATAGATTTTTGAAAGGTAATTTGGTCTTATGGTTAAGAAGAAAGACATCCAAACCATCATCAATAGCATCAATTTGCTTTTTGGACAAGCGACCAACGGAAGAGATTATTGCTTTTTCAAATCGTGGAAAGCTCTTTTTTAGAGATTCGTATTGTTTTCTGAATTCTGAAAGCTCAAAGCTTACTTTGTGCACAAGTTCTTTTTTCTCAAAAACAGCAAACTTTACAAAAGTATTTCCAACATCTATAATTAGGTTCATAAGCATTATCTGTTGTGCAAATTTATTAAATCAATTTTTACAAGTTTCTTTTTGTGAATAATAAAAATGAATATATATTTGCATCCGCTTTGTTTACGAAGCAACTGGTGCCTTAGCTCAGTTGGTAGAGCAAAGGACTGAAAATCCTTGTGTCCCTGGTTCGATTCCTGGAGGCACCACTTTTAAACCCTGTAATCCTTTGATTTACAGGGTTTTTTAGTTTTTAAGGGACAATATTAGGGACAGCAAGATGATTTTTTATATCGGATTACTCTTTTATGAATTTTTTAATAGTCTTCTTATTTGCCGATTTAAAACTTGCAAAATAAACTCCACCTGATAAATCAGAAACAGTTATATTTTGGGCGTGTTGAGGTAATTCAAATTCTCTTACCGTTTTACCTAGCATATTTAGTATTTGAATTTTATCAATTTTGGTTTTTGAAATAAATGATAACACATCTTTAACTGGATTAGGAAAGATGGTCACACTATTTATTTCAAAATCTACTATATTTAGGTTGTCATCCACCACAGTGCTATAATTATTGGTTTCGATAGGAAAATTGTAATCAAAATAAATATTGGCACTATTTGAAAATGTATCACCAATTTCTAGTGTTGGAAGTGTTTCAATTTTATAGATGATGAAACCATCGTTATTAGCATCATCAAAAGGCAGGTTGATGTCTTCAAATATAAACTCAATTTTGTTTCCGTTTACCCGCGTCACAAAGTCATGACTTCCGTTTATGATTTGCAAGCTTGGAAGATTGAATTTTTGTGTGTCAATTATGTTTTTCACCACGATGTTTTGTGCAGGAAACGTGCCAGTATTTTCGAAACGAATACGGTAGTGAACATCTTTACCGACATCTTCAAGGAGTACATTTTCGCCTTCAAGACAAACAATGTCATTAGGGTCAAAAGAACCTACTACGGTTTGGTTTAAAGTAAAGACATTATTATCTGGGTTGAAATCGCCTGTAATAGGATCAGCTGTAGCTTCAAATGATAAAACATCATCGATATTTACAGGAAAATTTGGATCTGTAGGAGGATTTACATTAAAGACCAAATTGATGGAAAAAGATTCAAAAGGCATTAAATCAATAAAATCCCAATTAAAACTATTTCCGGTCGATGTATCGGACGGTAGGTCAGACCCAATAAAATTCATTAGATCTTCAGGATAACTCAATGCAATACTTCCGCTGGAAATCTGATTGCCAATGTTTTTGACCAATAATTGATAATCAGCGTCAAATCCTGGTCTTGCAGGTGTCAACGGAATAACTATGGCTTCTAAATCATTAACTGTAGAATTGGGTACAATGCATATATCTTGCTCAAACGGACTAGTATCTTGGGGGAAATTCACAACAAAATTCTCTGGCACAACATCGAAAAGAGCTGGCTCGATAGAAGTGGGTGTGACTGTAAAGCTTCCTGCTTGCACAGGGATTCTGTAAACACCTGTACTGTCTGCAATTCCCATACCTTCATTAATACCATCGTCAATGGTATAATTCATAAAGGGAACCACTGGGTCAGCAACTGAACAACCATCATTATTAAAATCAAAATAGGCTTGGCCTTGAATCTCAAAAAATTCGCCGCCAGGTGTAAACGAACAATACGTATTTACATTCACATTAGAATAGCCATTATTGTTTAACCAATTTTGTATGTCATTCAATTGAAATTCATCTGAGCACACATATTGCAAGCTTGGAAGATTATTTATGTTAATATTAAATAGTGACTCCTGACTACCGTTCTTTAATAAAATAGATTCTAAATTAGGATTATTATTAAAAGACCCCCAATTTAAGTTGCTGCAATAGTTTAAATCTATTTCTGTTAAGAGGTTATTCGCCAAATCAATTTGTACAATATTGTTATCCTCCGCCAAGTTTAAAGTTTCGAGCAAATTGTTGCTTACGTTTACAATGGTTGTATTCGGTACATCAGATAAATCAAGCGAATTGAGCTGGTTACCCTCCATAATTAGCGTAAAAAACAATGGACAGTTTTGTATATCCAAGTTGCTAATCAAATTACTGTTGGCACTAATGGATTGCAATACAGGCAAATCATGAACAACCAATGAAGTAATTTGGTTAAAAGCAATATTGATATTACCAAGACTAACAGCTCCAGTAACCTCTATTGAGGACAGATTGTTATTTTCTGCAAACATGGTGTCCAAATTAGCTAGTCCGCTCAAATCTAAACTGGTTAAAGCTGAATATTGGCAGTTTAAATTTTCCAGCGCAGTACAGCCTGTCACATTTAACGTGGTCATGGCATCATTACTGCTGCAAGATAAATTGGTTAGGTTGGTTAGGTTACTTACATCCAATGCTATAAGATTATCACTATAACTAATATCCAAAAGCTCTAATGCACCGAGAGAACTCACATCTATTGTGGTAAAAGGGTTACCAAATGCCCAAAATATCTGAAGGTTAACAAGGCCAGAGAGGTTGGTTGTTGTTAAATTGTTGTTGCTAAAATCGAGGTATTCCAAATTGGTTAGGGCTGATGCGTCAAAAGAGGAAATAGTGTTGAGATTGATTTCCAACCTTTTTAAGTTTATAAAATACTCTAAACCTGTGACATCAGATATATTGCTCGAACTCACATCCAACTCATAAATAACCGATGCTTCCATTTCATCAATTTCATTGTCTGTATTGGTGTCAACGGCTACGAAATCACCATTTATATCTTTTGCAACATAATTGCTAGAACTTGCTGATAAGAGCTTGCTTTTAAATGCCGAATCTTGAAAATTAATGATTTGAGCATAATGAACCAGAGAGGTAAAGCACAAGATCGAGAAAAGATAAATTTTTTTCATAATATTAAGTTTTAAAAAATAACCAAAATATGGCTGTAAGTTGTTTCTTTCTAAAAGTACAGCCTCACTACGGCATTTGTTGTTAAGCCTAGTGAGAACCTTGAGAATTTATTTATACCATCACTTTCATTGATTCTATAATAGTCATTAATGGCATTTTGTCTGTTTGATGTATTCCAAACAGATGCCCCAATTTCTGACCGAAATTTGTTACTTATTTTAAACTTGTAGATAGCGGAAGCATCAATTCTCATGTAGTCAATCAATCTTTCACCATTACCCTTATCAAAATTTACGTCATCATCTACAATCTCATTACCCACTAACGGTATAGTAGTTGGGTTTCCAGTTCTGTAATTTAATCCTGCTGAGACATTCCAAGATTTATTACTAAACGTTGTACCAAAAGTAATAGAATGTGCTATGTCGAAGTTGCTCGGAAACTCAACATCTTCAAGGACTTCAAATGTGTAAGTATTATCCATATAGGAATAGCTTAACCAACTATTGAAGTTACCAAAAGTTTTTCGACAGAGAAACTCAAATCCATAGACATCATAACTGCCTTTCTCTTTAGCAAATTCGTATTTAGTGGCAAAACTCTGACTTTGGGTGGTAATCCCATCAACTGTTTTGTAATAGCCTTTGGCATCTAAAAGCCAACCGCTATTCTTATACAGTATTCCAAATGATAACTGTTTGCTTTGTAACACTGGAATACTATCGTTATCAGTTAACTGCCATCGTCTCTTTTCAATTCCTAAAAAGTCATTTTGAAAGTTGACAATTTGTGAAGTACTTTGGTGTTTAAATTCTCCTTTTGCCTCAATTTCAAGATGTTCGCCTATTGATTGTCTAACACTTAATCTAGGTTCAACTATCAATTTTTCAAAACGAGTTAGATAGTTCGCTCTTACACCACCTCTAACTGAAAAGTCATTATTTGGACTTTTATACCAAGCTTGACCAAAGACTGCATGTTCTCTCAATATTTCTTCATCACGTCTGACAAAACGTGGTAAATCAATATCGTTTAAATTAATAACTTCCGTTTCTGTAAATTGATAACCAATAGTAAAACGCCATCTATTTTCCTCATATAAGTTATTTAATTGAACACTTGTTTCAGAAACAATGTTTTCTTGCAACTGAAGCTGATTATTCAAGACATCTGCGTTTAGAGCTTCTAGCTTATACTCATTATCATAGATGTTAATGGCTGAGGACAACTTTTCATTCCATTGTCTTTTATAGTTTAGTCCAATAGCAAGAGTATTTTGAGAAATGCCGCTTCTTCTTGATTGTGAAATTCCATTGATATCGGCAGTTTCATTAAAGCCTAAATCGTTGTTAATCAAAATAAAGTTTAGCCTTAAAAAATCGTTGTCCGTTGGCTGATATAACCATCTTAAAGAAGCATCATAAAAATCAAACCCTTGGTTAGAATTAGTAACGTTGGAAACATTATTGTCTGCTTCCGTTTCTTGAATCACTCTTTCAAAATAGACATCGTAAGTTGGTGTTCTGACAAAATCATCTAATGACTTTCTTGAAGCTAATTGTAAAGATGATTTATTACCTATTGGTATGTTTGAAAATAATTCTGCATTTAAGAAGTTAAGTCCAAAAACGCCATTAAATTTTGAATCAATTTGTTTGTCTGTTTGCATGTGGATTGTTCCTGAAACACCATCTGTTAATGAAACATCCGAGCCATTATTAACAACACTTGCAGTTTGAGTCATTAGAGGGTTGAAGCTTGATATGAGACCAAAGAAGTGTCCTGTTTGATACATTTTTATATCATCCCAAAGCATTAAATTCTGATCATTAGAACCTCCTCGAATATTAATGTTTGAAACCGTTTCATCGATACTCAAAATACTTGGCAATGACTGAACAGTTTGTAAAACATCAGATTCAATAAGACCAGGTAACAAACTAAACTTTTTATAATCAATGGATGTTGTCCAATCTTGTCTTTTGTCAATTCCACGAACCAAATAAGTTTTAATGAGAACAGGTGCTATGACTTCTTGTTGGGCAAACATTGCTACTGTTGAACAGGCTTCTAAGTTGAAGTATTTTAATTGACGTTCTATGGTTTTAAATCCAATATGCCTAACAGTCAATACTTCATTTAAAGATTTGAGTTCAATTTCGAAAAAGCCTTTCTCATCAGTTATAGCATAAGAAAACTTGCTTGTTACCGTAGCTGAAACTAGTGGACTTTGTGATTCAGAATCTATAATATAACCGCATAGCTGAATAGCTTTAAAAATAGTATATACTATATCACTAACCCTCTCAAAGACTAGGTTAGTTTGATTTTCAAGATTCTTAATTTTAGCTGATAGACTTAAACCCTTAGGCATAGGCTCTACAACAACATCTTCTAGAAGACTGCTTTCATAATTAAAAGTGATTGAGTGAACCTGTGAAATTTCTTCAAGAACTTTAGAAATAGGCACACCCTGTTCAGAATTTTGTCCTAATGTTTGATATGTTGGAAAGACACTTAATAATAGAAATATGTAAAATTTAGTTCTCCCCATTCGTGATAATGACCTTATTTGTGTTGATTCTATAGGTCAAATTAAAGGGCTTAGAGATTGATTTTAGGGCGTTTTCAAGATTATTATGTTCAAAAGCACCTGTGAATTTAATATTCAAATCAGATGGATGTTGAACTTCTATGTTGTATTGTTTTTCGAGTTCTATGATAACATCTTCAAATAATGCGTTTTCAAAAACACTCATGTTTTTTAACCAATGTGGCTCTGCTATTGTAATTTTAGATTTAGAACCTTTTCCTGATGATAAGATTAACTCTGTTCCAGCAGGTAACTTAATATTCTCATCATCAAATGTAACTTTTACCAAACCTTCATAACATGATACTTTAAAGATGCTGTCTCTTGATAGAACATTAAACTCTGTTCCGAGAACGCTTACTGTACCAAAAGGTGTATTAACATCAAATCGTTTTCCTTTTTCTACATCGAAAAAAGCCTCTCCATTTAAATCTAATGATCTATTAGTGTCCCATTTGGAATTATTGTATTGTAGCTCGGATAACTCGTTGAGATTAACAGTTGAGTTGTCAGGCAAGGTAATGACTTCGTTTTGAGCTAAATCTGTCTTAAAAGAACTAATACTGTCTTTCTTTACTAATGTAAAGAGTGCAAAACCAACAATAAAAATTGCAGCTATACTAGATACAACTTTTACCCAATTTATAGAATTATTGCTTTTAGAAACTAGTTTCTCATCTAATACATCAAAAGATTCAACTTTGGCATGCATATTACCATTAAACCTTTGAGCCTCTTCAATAATCTCCTTATAGAGGTCAGCATCTTCCAATGCATTGAAAGCCTTTAACTCTCCCTCCGTAAGGTCATTATTTAACCATTTTATTACTAATTGCTCTTTATCCATAACATGCTGTTATATTTTTAAAACAACTCAAAATATAATTGTCCCAAAATTATTTTCGATTAAGTTCTTCAAGCTTTGCTTTAAGTTTGTTTAAAGCACCATATATTCTGTGTTCAGCTACCTTTTTGGTAATGCCTAAAATTTCAGCCACTTCTTTGTGGGTTTTACCATCTACCTTATTTAATAGGAAAGCAACTCGTTCTTCTTCATTTAAACCTGAGAGTGCACGTTCATACCGTTTTAAAAACTCTTTCTTCCGTAACACGAACTCAGGGGATTCATTGGTGTAATCTTTTGGTTTTACCAGTTGATATTTTAAAACCACCTTTTGATGTTTTACCTCATTGAGCATCATATTTTTCGCAGTTGTATATAAATAGGATTTAACGGCTTCTGGTTTTATTTTAGCACAGTTCTCCCAAAGTTTAATAAACGCTTCTTGCACCTTATCAGAAGGGTTTAGAAGCTCCCCATATTTATACAGCAAGATGTTGCTTAATGACTGAGCATATTTTTTATACAGCTTAGAAAAGCGGATTTTATCACATATATCTTTGTGCAATGATCTAGGCAAATTCGTTTTTTTTAGTTGTAATGGAAAGGTAGAAATTTTTTTTGAATAGAATTAATTTGGGATAATGTAGGTGCAAATTGTCTTAAATATAAGAAAGAGTTTCATTACTTAATCAGTGTTAAAGTTTGTTATGCAGTCTTCATGTGAAAATAAAACAGCAATTTTTATTAAATCAATCTCTAGAATGAAAATAGAGGAATTATTCCAATGCAAATTGAAGATAAAGAAATTAGAACAAATCCTAGAAAGCGACTACAATTTAATCAATCTTTATAAATATAAACAGGCAAATTATAGATTCAATAATTTAAAATCTATAGTCTATGATTTAAGAATGCTAGAATTAAGAATTAATAGAAAAATTTAAAAAATTTCTTGGGACAATTTTTTATTCGGTTGTTTTAAGAATAAAGAGCCTCAATGAAGGCAAATCAAAAAACGAATACGTTTAATAAAAACATTCATTATGAAAACATTAAAACCAATCTTATTACTAGTTCTTGGTGTCCTTTTTACAATGACATCTTGTAGAACTGAAGACGATTTAGCGATTGACCCTCCTACTGAAGAAACAATCGAAGCAAATTCTACCATTGCTAACCTTATGGCCAACGTAGCAATAAATGATGGGTCGTTAGACAACATCATAGACAATGCAAGCTGTTTAAGTGTTCAACTTCCAGTTACAGTTACCGTCAATAATATTGAGATTACCATAAATGATGAAGATGGTTATCAGGATATTGAAGATATTATCGATTTGTTTGATGATGATATTGACTCCGTTGTTATCTCTTATCCAATAACAGTAATATTAACAGATTATTCAACTGTTGTTGTCAATTCAGATTCTGAATTAGCGGCACTAACAGCAAATTGTGTAGGCGAAAACGAAGATGATGATGATATAGAATGTATTGACTTCCAGTACCCAATTACAGCATCTGTTTTTGATGAGAATAATGATTTAATCAATACCATTACTATCAACAATGATAATGATATGTATGATTTCATTGATGATTTAGATGAATTTGCAGCCGTAACCATTAACTTCCCAATTACTGTAATTTTTGCAGATGGCTCTACACAAACTATAAATTTTATACAAGAGTTAGAGGATGCTATTGAAGCTGCTGATGATACTTGTGATGAAGACGATGACAATGATTTTGATGATGATGATTGTGATAACTGCACAACCAATGACCTTGAAACCGTTTTTGCTGATTGTTCCGAGTGGACAGTTGATAAACTGGAGCGAAACGATAACGACCTTGAAGACAACTATGTAGGATATATATTTGAGTTTAATAGTGATGGAACGATTCTAGTTACTCAAGGGTCTAATACATTCAATGGAACTTGGGAAGCTTCAGGTTCTGGTAATAATATTTCAGTTGTAATTAATATTACTGGGTTGCCAGACTTTAACGATACTTGGAACTTACACGAAATTGAACAAGATGATGACGAAGTTGATGTTGATTTAAGGTTAGGAGACGATAGATTGCGATTTGAAAGTGATTGTCAATCTGGTGGCAATATAGATGATACAGCATTAGTAAATGCTCTTACAAGTGGCGATTGGTATGTCACGTACTTTTTTGACGATACAGATGAGACCGCAGACTTTGCAGATTATGTGTTCAATTTTGCATCTGACAATACAGCAACAGCAACAGACATGAGTGGAACCACTAATGGTTCATGGTCAACAACGTCAGGAGACGATACAGAACTTGGATTAAACCTGAACTTTGGTACTGGGATTCCGTTAGACGAGTTAGCAGACGATTGGGATGTTCTTGAAGTTACTAATGATATTATAAGACTAAAAGATGTTAGCGGAGGAGATGGTTCTGAAGACTTTTTGACTTTTGAACGTGAGCCTTTTGATGGTGGTAATGGCAACAATGATTTAGAGGCTATCCTAATAGATGGATTGTGGATTGTAGCCTCTTATACTGAAGATGCAGATGACCAAACTTCTGATTATGCAGGTTATGAATTAGATTTCAATATGGATGGAACTGTTTCAGCGTCAAATGGCTCTAACACCAACAATGGAACATGGTCAGTATTTAGTTCTGGTAATCAAATGACTTTAAATTTCGGAACAGACATGCCTTTTGAGGAATTTAATGATGATGATTGGGATGTAATTTCCGTAACCAGTACTGAAGTCGTTATACAAGATGTTAGCGGAGGTGGTGGAGGAACTGATACCCTTAAACTTCAAAAACTTTAAACAAATAAAACATATTTAAAACAAAGAATTATGAAAAAAGTATTCAATCTCGGAATGTTATTAATGTTAAGTTTCTCTCTAATGTCATCAATGTGTTCTAGTGACGATGATGATGGGAGTCAAAATAATAACAGCCAACAAATAGCTGAAATAGAAAATGCAGCAGAGTCTGGAACATGGAGAATCACAAACTTTAATGATTCAGGACAAAATGAAACTTCTGATTTCAATGGTTATGACTTTACATTTAATTCTAATGGTACACTAGTTGCTACAAATGGCTCAAATACTCTTACAGGAACTTGGTCTGTTACAGATGATAGTAACAGTAGTGATGATAGTAGTAGTGATGACGATATAGATTTCAATATTTTCTTCCCCGTATCAGATGACAATGATTTTGAAGACCTAAATGATGATTGGGATGTGGTAACAACAACATCCACAAGAATTGAACTCATTGATATTAGTGGAGGAAATGGAGGTACAGATATGCTCACATTTGAGAGAAATTAAATAAAACAGGGTTTAAGTTAGTAATTGTCCCTTTGCTCCAAATTACTTGATTAATAGCAAACCAACCACGAATTTCATGGTTGGTTTTTTTTGTGATTATCTATCTTCTACGATCTGAATCTCTTCGTTAGTTGAGCCGTTAAACTAAAACGTCAGCAAAAAGTGAACTTTTAGGGTAAAAACCAATGTATACTATAATTTAGCTTACTTCTCATTATTAGTCTGTAATTTTCGAACTAAGCACTTTAAATCATTAGCAAAACAGTTCGACTTTTGTCCCTTTGGCACCACTTTAAAACCCAATTCTAACGAATTGGGTTTTTTGTTTTAAGATTACAAATCGTTCATTCAAGAAAACGATTGTGGCCTTTCATATTATTTAAGAATAATAGACGTAAACGGCAATAACAATTATTGTAATTAATACACCTGCAAGTTTAGCATGCTTCCAAGGAGTAATATCCACTTCTTGTGTAAACTCTTGCTGATAAGCCTCTTTCCTTGGTTTAAAATAGCCGATAATAAGCATGATGATTACATTCAGCAAGAATAATATTGCCATGATGTGTAGAAAATGTGGATAAGCATCAACTTCAATTTCATTGAGTTGCTCAGCTGATGTTATACCATTGGCAGCGGCTTCTTCCAAGGCGCTCGATATTCTGTTAGGGCGAATAACAAACTCGCTAATTATGTACAAGATTGAACCCGACAAAAGCCCTATTTTGGCGGCAATAGCTGGCACTTTTTTGGTTACAAACCCAACAAATATAATTGTTAGGATAGGTATACTATAAATACCATTTACACGCTGTAAATACGCAAAAATACTGTCTAAGTCTGATAGGAAAGGTGCTATGATCATAGCGCCTATTGCTAACACAATACCAAATAATTTACCGTATTTAACAGTGGTTTTTTCATCTGCATCTTTGTTGATATGCTCTTTATAGATATCAATACCAAATAAGGTTACAGAACTATTCAAAACACTATTAAACGAACTTAAGATTGCACCAAATAATACGGCTGCAAAGAAACCGATTAAGCTTGTAGGCAATACTTTTTTTACAAGTTCTCCATAAGCTTGGTCAGGAGCTGAAACATCCAGCATTCCATTTTTGTGCATATAAAACGCTATAATACCTGGCAATACCACAATTAACGGCCCAAGAATTTTTATAAAAGAGCCTAATAAGAGTCCTTTTTGACCCTCCTTTAAATTTTTTGCACCTAATGCTCTTTGAATAATTTGTTGGTTAGTTCCCCAATAAAACAACTGAACCAACATCATACCCGTAAAAATTGTAGCAAAAGGTACAGAAGCAGTTTTATCACCTATAGAGTCAAACTTTTCTGGGATATTAGTCTGCAAAGCAGCAATACCTTCAGAAACACTACCATCCCCAACAATTAAAAGTCCAAATATTGGGATTAAAAGTCCACCTATTAATAATCCAATAGCATTAATAGTATCAGATACTGCTACTGCTTTTAAACCACCGAATACAGCATATATAGAGCCTATAATTCCTATGCCCCAAACACATACCCAAAGTGCAGTTTGCTCAGAAACCCCTAGAAGCTCTGGCACATCAAACATACCACTTATGGCAAGAGAACCTGAATAGAGTATCGTTGGTAAAAGCACAACCACGTATCCTGTTAAGAATAAAGCAGAGGTTAATGTTTTAGTTGTAGTATCAAATCGTTTTGATAAAAATTGTGGTATGGTTATTAATCCACTCTTAAGATATCTCGGCAAAAGGTATAAAGCCGTTACTACCATGGCAATTGCAGCTAGAGTTTCCCATGCCATTACTAAAATACCCTCACTGTATGCAGAACCGTTAAGACCTACAATTTGCTCTGTGGACAGATTGGTTAATAACAAAGAACCAGCAATCACTCCTGCTGTTAAACTTCTACCTCCTAAGAAATAACCGTCTGAAGATGTTTCATCGGTACTTCTGGTAGCTAAGTAAGATATTATTGCTACAAGAGCTGTAAAGCCAACAAAAGAGATAATTCCTATCATAAAAAATAATTTAGATTGATTGCATTCAGTTAGTTAGTTTTAGCCAATATAAAACTAAAAACTGAGACTTCTAAATTGAGTTTGAAATCTCAGTTCTCAAACAAATTATAAAAAAGTATTAGATACAAACCTCACAGCGCTTAGCGGATTATCTATAAATTGACTAATAATGGTTGTTACTAATATAAATAGTTAATTTATCTATTACCAGAAATTTATGGGCTCTATGTTTATATTTGTTTTGCTTTGACACCTAAGTGTAAATAATAATTAATACGGCTTTTATGATATGAAATTGAAAAGTGTAATACACATACTTATGATGACAATTGTTATCTTTTTGTCGGGCTGTAACAACAATAAAGAGAAAAAAATCATAGATCATAAACAGGGAAAAGCCGATAGCCAACAATACAAACCAATCACCGAAAAACCTGAAAATATTAAAACACCTGATGGCATGGTGTGGGTAGCTGGCAAAACGTTTTTAAAAGGAGCTAAAGAAGGTGACAAATACGCCATGCACCGAGAAAAACCAGCTCATAATGTCACCGTAGATGGCTTTTTTATCGATGTAACCGAAGTTACCAACAAACAATACAAAGAATTTGTGGAAGCAACTGGCTACATAACCGTTGCAGAAAGACCTATCGATTGGGAAGCCATGAAAAAAGAACTCCCAGAAGGCACTCCTAAACCACATGACTCTATTCTACAGCCAGGAAGTCTCATTTTTAATAAAAATGTGAATGCCGTAGTCAATATGGCAAATTACAGCCAATGGTGGTCCTGGAAGATCGGCGCCAACTGGAAACACCCTGAAGGCCCAAACAGTACCATTGAAGGAAAAGACAACCATCCCGTTGTCCATATAGCACTAGAAGATGCACAAGCCTACTGCAAATGGGCAAACAGACGCTTACCTACCGAAGCAGAATGGGAAGCTGCCGCCCAAGGCAATGCAAAGGGTAACATCTACACTTGGGGAAACGACCCTGAGGTTTTAAACCAATACGCCAACACATGGCAAGGGGTCTTTCCGGTTAAAAACGAAAGTGTCGATGGTTACGAACTTGTCGCTCCTGTAAAATCGTATCCTCCAAACGATTTGGGCATTTACGATATGTTAGGTAATGTATGGGAAATCACCTCAGACCTGTTCAACGTTAACCATTATAAAAACATAGACACCTCAAAGCAACTCATTAACCCAACTGGCGCAGAGAAATCGTATAGCCCATACAACCCATTACAAGAAGAGATTATCATTAAAGGAGGCTCTTTTTTATGTCACGAATCCTATTGTGCGAGCTTTAGGATTTCGGCGCGTATGGGCATGTCCTTCGACTCTGGCTCAGACCATGCGGGTTTTAGAACGGTAGCTACAGCAGATATGCTCTCCAAAGAATAAACTGTCATTAACTTATAAGGTTATTTATGGTTATATTACTGTAAATTTCTAATATAAATGAAAAGTGCATGTAACACCCCAAGATAATTCAATATAGCTATGGGCAAAAAAGTAATTGTAATAGGAGGTGGAATCATAGGGCTATGCGCTGCATACTTTCTTCAAAAGGAAGGCCATAACGTAACAATAGTAGACCGGTCTAGCTTAAACTCTGGCGCATCTTACGTTAACGCAGGTTACTTATCTCCTAGCCATGTCATTCCACTATCGGCTCCTGGTGTTATGAGAAAAGGCATCAAGTGGATGTTCAACCCTTCTAGCCCGTTGTACATAAAACCACGTTTGGACTTAGATTTTTTAAAATGGGCATTGGCCTTCGATAAATCATCCAATACAAAGCATGTAGAAAAATCAGCTCTGGTCATTAGAGATATTACGGTATTGAGCCAAAAGCTTTATGAAGACATATCAACCTCCGAAAGCTTTACTGCACAATACGAAAAAAAAGGACTGATGATGCTCTGCCAAACGGACATGGCACTCAGCGAAGAATTAAATATGGCAAAAATGGTCATTGATTTAGGTTTGGAGGCCAAAGAAATCAACAAATTCGATATAAAAGAACTAGAGCCTGATGTTAACATAAATGCTATAGGTGGCATCTTTTACAAATGCGATCACCACTCCACTCCCAACGAATTTATGAAAGAAATGAAATCCTATTTAAAAAAAGTAGGAGTGACTTTCCTCACCAATGAAAAAGTCATGGATTTGTCCTTCGACAGGGCAACGATCACATCGATACAAACCAACAAACAAAACTTGGTTGCTGATGAATTCGTTTTGGCTGCGGGCTCTTGGAGTGCATTACTGAGCAAAAAAATAGGTTTAAAGCTATTGCTGCAAGCGGGTAAGGGTTATTGCATTAACACTAAGCAACCAACAGGCATCACCTTACCTGCGATTTTGGCCGAAGCTAAAGCCGCCGTAACGCCCATGAATGGTTTTACACGGTTTGCCGGTACCATGGAAATCGCTGGCATTAACCATAACATCAACAGAAAGAGGGTTGATGCAATTGCTAATGCTGTCAACAGGTACTTCCCTCAGATAGAGGTTTCCAAAAATGAAAAAGAAGATGCTGCTTGTGGGTTAAGACCCGTATCTCCAGATGGTCTTCCGTATATCGGCAAGTCTTCTAAGTGCAACAACCTAACCATAGCAACAGGGCACGCCATGATGGGCTGGAGCATGGGAACTGCGACTGGCCTATTAGTTTCTGAAATCATTTCAAACAAAAAAACTTCACTAGGTTTAAATCCATTTCACCCAGACCGAAAATTCTAGTAAAAACAATTATCTTTCATTGTCGTAAATTGTTAGACATGAAATCATCCTACATAGATTTACACTGCCATCCGTCCCTAAAGCCCTACGGAAAAAGCTTTAAATACCAGCCACCAAAACAGAACCATCTCAATAGTGGCAGAAAGAATTCCATTTGGCACTACAGTCCACCGAATTTTTTAGAACGCCAAGTAAGTAGGCTCTTAACACTCACCAAATTCACCCAAACGGATATAACCACGTTGGCAAAGGCCAACTGCAATATCACGGTGATGTCCCTCTACCCTTTCGAAAAGCATTTCCTAAAGGACAAAATGCTGGGCTTTAAGTTCGTATCGGATATATTAGTCAATTTAGCCGCAGGAGTCAGCCAAAAACGCATAGACAACCTCAGGAACCACAATAGCTACTTTCAGGATTTGGTAGATGAATACAACTACTACATGCAGCTGCACAATATGGCACAGATCATCGATGGCATTACCTATACCTATCGGTTGGTCAATAACTATGCGGACATTCAAAATAACATCAATAGTTCAACCAATACGAGGAAAATAATCAGCCTAGTCAACAGTATTGAAGGAGCCCATGCCTTTGAAACCGGACTGCACCGCGATAAAAACACAGCTAACGAGGCAACGGTACTCAAAAACATAGAAACCGTTAAAAATTGGGAATACAAGCCCTTCTTCATCACATTGGCACATCACTTCTATAACGAAATATGCGGCCACGCGAGAAGCATCAGCATAGGATTGATTAAAAAACAGCAAAACCGAGGGCTCAACTCAGACATTACGGAATTGGGCTTTAAGGTCATCGATAAACTGCTAGACAATTCACAGGGCAAGCGTATGCTCATAGATGTAAAACACATGAGCACCGCATCAAGAAAGACCTATTATCAACTTTTAGAAACCAAGTATGCCAATGAAAACATACCAATTATTGTGAGCCATGGTGCCTTAAATGGTAAAAGAAGTATAGTAGAATGGGACAAAACCGATTCAAAACTCAGTAAGGAATTTAGCGATATTGATATTAATTTTTACGATGCTGAAATTGTACGTATAGCAAAATCAAACGGTATATTTGGCTTGCAATTAGACGAACGACGTATTGGAAGCAAAAAAGCCATTAGAAGTTCGCGCATTTACTGGCCGAGCAAAAAGCGACGCTCCAGGAATAAATCAACACTAATCTGGAACCAACTACAGCACACTGCAGAGCTATTAGACAAAAATGGTTTGTTTTCTTGGGGAACTGTTGCAATAGGCTCTGATTTTGATGGTATCATAAACCCTATAAAAGGCCTTTGGACTGCAGAAAATATCGCAAACATTAAGCCCTATTTAATTGAAAAAGCTGAAGAATACCTGAAAGAAAATAGCTCTAAGCTACAAGCTCAAAATCAAATTTCAGCACAAGAGATTATAGACCGTTTACTATTTATAAATGCAAACGAATTTTTGAAACATAACTTTAAATAACCTAAATTGTATTCTCCTTCTCAGAAAGGGCTACGATGGGTTTAAAAATTGAAAGAAATTATATAAATGAATAAAAAAGAACAATTCATGAAAGAAGCAGTCAACGCTGCTTTAAAAGGAATGCATAATAATGAAGGTGGCCCTTTTGGTTGCGTCATTGTAAAGGACGGAAAAATAGTAGGTCGCGGCAACAATAAAGTCACCTCAACTAACGACCCAACGGCACATGCTGAGGTAACGGCCATTAGGGATGCCTGTAAAAACCTAAATTCATTTCAATTAGAAGGTTGCGAAATCTACACCTCTTGCGAACCTTGCCCAATGTGCTTGGGAGCCATTTATTGGGCTAGACCAGACAAAGTGTATTATGGTAGCAGTCAAGTAGATGCTGCAAATATAGGTTTTGATGATGAGTTCATCTATAAAGAAATTCCCCTACCTTACGAAAAACGAAGTATTCCGTTTGAACAATTGGCAAGGGATATTGCTTTAGAACCCTTCAATGAATGGGCTAAAAAAGAAGACAAAACTGAATATTAATAAATATTGAATTTGGGTTAAGTCAAAGAGACAGCAAATGTGCAAAACCCAAATTCCGACATAGTCGGAAGCAACGATTTTCAGAAATAAAGAGCGAAAAAGCGGAACTGCGAAGCGCACCTTCAAGCATGTAGCTTTGAAAGCGAATGGTGCTTTAGCAAATGTGAAGCATTCACGAACACATTAATTTTAAATAAATAACCGTGAGTAACTTCCTAACAAATCGTTTTGAACTTTTGGTTCGTTTTGTTTCAAGACAAAATGAACAGAAAAATAAATTAGAATATTGATACGATTTATATTAAACAACAAAACCATCAAAACGTCTGAACATTCTGGGATGACGCTATTGGATTTTGTTCGCTACGAACAACGTCTCACAGGCACCAAAATTGGCTGTCGCGAAGGAGATTGCGGAGCATGTACAGTTTTAGTTGGAACATTAAACGGAAACATTATAGAATACCAAAGTATTACTTCATGTATTTCACCATTAGGAAACGCACATGGTAAACATATCGTCACAGTTGAAGGCACCAACTTAAAAGACAAACTAACCACAGCCCAAGAAGCCATGAAAGCCAATTACGCCACGCAATGTGGTTTTTGCACACCTGGTTTTGTGGTTGCTCTTACTGGTTTTGCGCTGTCAAATTCCAATAAAACTTACAGCAAAGCTCTTGATGCTATTAGCGGTAATATCTGCAGATGTACGGGCTACAAATCCATAGAAAAGGCAGCCTACCAAGTCGTAAAAAAACTTGAAAATCAAGATAAAAATTCCTTTAAATGGTTGATTGACAACGGTTTTATTCCTGAATATTTTAAAGGTATTCCTCAACGCCTTAAGGATATAGAAGCTGAAAGTCTTAAACAACCCAAAGGTAAATATGTTGCAGGCGGAACGGATTTATATGTACAACAAGCTGATAACTTAATTGATAATTCTGTTCATCTCATTCAAGAAAAAAACTTTTTAAAAGGTATTGAAATTAATAGTGGAATTTGCAGCATTGGCGCAAACGCTACAGTTACAGATTTATGGAACCATTCAGAACTCAATCGTTATTTTCCAAAACTAAAGAAGCATCTAAAACTGGTTTCGTCAGAGCAAATTAGAAACATGGCATCCTTTGGTGGCAACCTCGTTAATGCTTCACCGATTGGTGATATGACGATATTCTTTTTGGCCCTAAACAGTGACATAATTATCGTAAATCCCGATGGCAAGGAACGCCAATTACCACTTAAAGAATTTTACAAGGATTACAAGACTTACGATTTAAAGGACGGAGAACTCATCAAAACCATAAGTTTTAAGCTACCAACAACAAATTCTAATTTTAATTTCGAAAAAGTCTGCAAGCGTACCCATTTGGATATTGCGAGTGTGAATTCCGCAATACATATTTCAATTGATCATGAAACCATAAAAGAAGCACACGTATCCATTGGTGGAGTTGCAGCTATTCCAAAATACTTGCACGAAACTTCGGCGTTCTTAAAAGGAAAATTACTAACATCTGAAATCATTCTCAAAGCCAACGAAATTCTTCAGAATGAAATTTCTCCTATAAGTGACGTTCGTGGCAGTAGTGACTATAAACGCTTATTGGCAAGACAACTTTTTTTTGCACATTTCACGGAATTATTTCCGAAGCAATTCACCTTAAACGATTTTGTACAACATGCATAAAAACAAATCAAATAGCTCCTTGGATGCTCAACTAGATGCTGTTTCTATCGCTTTGAAAAAGAGCATTAAGAACTTGGATTCCTATACGCATGTTCGTGGTGAATCCTTATATGTTGATGATGTTAATGTGAGACAAGGCACATTTCATGCTGTGGTATTTGATTCGCCAAAAGCGCATGGAAAAATAAAATCCGTTGATTACTCTAAAGCTGAAGCTCTGGAAGGTGTTGAGCGTATTTTTACACATAAAGACATTCCCGGAAAAAACCAGATTGGAGGCATAATACCAGACGAACCCTTGTTTGCGGAAGACGAAGTCCATTTTTGGGGAATGCCAATTGCATTAATCGTAGCTGAATCTGAATTTATTGCAAGAAAAGCAAGAAGTTTAATCGAGATTGAGATTGAAGAATTACCTGTCATCACCACTGGTAAACAGGCCAAAGAAAAAGGAAGCCTTATTACAAAACCACGTTCTTTTTTGCTGGGAAACCCAGAAAAAGCTTTTAAAAATTGCGACTATATTTTTGAAGGCGAAACGTTCTCAAACGGACAAGAACACTTATATATTGAAGCACAAGGCGCTTATGCCGAACCTCTAGAAAATGGCAACATTAAAATCACATCCTCAACGCAAGGGCCTACTGCAGTGCAAAGAACAACGGCACAAGTTTTGGGTGTTGCCATGCACAAAATTGAAGTGGATGTCACAAGACTTGGTGGTGGATTTGGCGGCAAAGAAGACCAAGCAACACCTTGGGCTGTAATGGCTGCTTTGGCGACTTACCATTTAAATCAATCTGTAAAATTGATACTCAATCGGCATGACGATTTACGCATGACAGGCAAACGCCATCCTTACGAAAGCACTTATAAAATTGGCTTGTCAAAGGATTTAAAAATATTGGCCTACGAAGCTGAATTTCTTCAAAATGCTGGTGCAGCAGCCGATTTGTCTCCTGCAGTAGCTGAGCGGACTTTGTTTCATGCTACCAATAGCTATTATGTGCCTAATGTCAATGTTACGGTAGCGAGTTGTAAAACCAATTTACCACCAAACACAGCGTTTCGTGGTTTTGGTGGTCCACAAGGCATGTTTGTTATCGAATCTGCTATTGCTAAAGCAGCACATGACATTGGAGTATCACCTAGAGCAATTCAGGAAGCTAACTTATTGGATGAAAATGATGTCTTTTCCTATGGACAAATTGCCAAAAAAGTAGAAGCCAAGAACTCATGGATTTCAGCAAAAAAATTATTTGATATTGAGGCCATGGAACAAGACGTTGAAGATTTCAACAAAACCCATTCAAACTTTAAAAAAGGGATGGCATTAATGCCGATTTGTTTTGGAATTTCATTCACCAACACTCCCATGAACCATGCTCGTGCTTTGGTTCATATTTATCTCGACGGCAGTGTTGGCGTTAGCACAGCTGCTGTTGAAATGGGACAAGGTGTCAATACCAAAATGATGCAAATTGCGGCTGATGTGTTTTCCATTCCTATTGAAAAAATCAAGATTGAAACCACCAATACCACACGAGTTGCCAACACCTCACCTTCCGCTGCAAGTTCCACGGCAGACTTAAATGGTAAAGCAACATTAAAAGCCTGTAACGCTTTATTGGATCGACTAAAAAAAGTTGCTGCTCAATATCTTCAGGTTAAACCAAATCTAATTGAATTAAAAGATGAATTTGTATATAGCAATGGTAAAAAGACTAAACTAGAATGGACACAACTCATTAGTATGGCAATGCTAGAGCGTGTTGCTTTAACAGAAAATGCACATTACGCTACACCAGAAATTCACTTTGACAAGTCGAAAGAAAAAGGACATCCTTTTGCTTATCACGTTTACGGAACAGCAATCTTAACCACAACGGTCGATTGCACACGTGGTACTTATGAATTTGATTCGGTTAAAATTGTTCACGATTATGGAAAGAGCATGAGCAAGGGCATCGATTTAGGTCAGGTTGAAGGTGCATTGGCACAAGGTATTGGGTGGATGACCATGGAGGAAATTGCTTATAACGACGAAGGGAAATTATTGTCCAATGCCTTATCGACCTATAAGATTCCTGATATATTTTCAGTGCCAAAAATTGTGGAAACTATACCGTTAGAAACCAAAGGTCATGAACATGCCATATTAAAATCTAAAGCTGTAGGTGAGCCACCTTTGATGTATGGCATTGGTGCTTATTTTGCAATTCAGAATGCGATAAAGGCTTTTAACCCTAATTATAATTTAAAGTTTCGTGCACCAATGACTCCTGAGAAGGTTTTGATGGGATTGTATGAAAACACAAAATAAAACTAAACGTCAGTTCGAGTGATTTGAGGAACGAAAATTGTATCGAGAACCAATGAAACTAAATTCTTATTCTCGATACAAATTTTACTCATTTCCAATCGTAAAATTCACTCGAATTGACGAATTTAATTAAAACATTTTCATTGCACTACAAAAAACAAAACATCCTAAAAGGCGCTATAATCTACAGTGCTGGAGATACTATTGCCGCACTTTTGTTAGATGAATTTTCCGTTACACGTTTATTAGGAATGGTATTAGTTGGAGCAACCGTTTATGCCTTTGAAATCCCAAATTATTTTGATTGGATTGTAAAAAAAACACAGTTTTTAAAAGGACTAAAGTCCACGCTTGCAAAAACAGCATTGGCGATTTTATATTTTAACCCGCTTTGGATTGCCAGACATTTATTATTCATTAAGCTGTTTTCTGGACAATTTGAAGCCATTGGCTGGAATCTCTTAGTTATTGCCTTTTGGTCCTTTTTAGCCAATATTTTCATTTCGTTTATCGCCAATTATATCATTCAAAATCGCTTTAAGTTAAAATGGCGGTTTTTAGGAAGTGCAATATTTTCAGCGTTGATGGCGATTTATTATGCTTTGAGTGAGACGCTTTTTGGTTGACAAATCCCTGCGAAGACAAAATTGCCATATGATGAAAACTTTGTTTCGAAATTAGCTTGTTTTTTAACTCAGTTCTTTGTTGCCACCAGTTAATTATATTTTAAAGTTAATGACATCACTGTGTTCAGTTTTAAATAATTTGCCTCCCTCATTTTCGAATTTCACTACATTAACTTTGAAATAAGCTATTTCAGGAACTTGGGCTTTGCTAAATCGGAAATATGTGGTTCCATCTTGGTCGATTACTTCTATATCGTTTATTGGTTCAAAATTCAGATTGTCAGTACTCATTTTTAGACCTACTGACCATTCGTTATTTGGTAAATCCTCAAATGTGAAATAATAAAATTCTTTATCAGCCAATAGTTTAGGAACTTCCGTAAATCCTATCATAAACCATATTGGCTTTATAAATTGAGAGTTATTAAATTCCTCGAGAGTCAGAGGTTCTTTTAGAAGTTGCCATTTACTCTCTTCTGGATAGTGTGTGATTATCGAGAATTCTGGTTTTATATCAAAATAATATTCAGATGTTTCTTGATCTTTTGAAGTTCCCCAGGTCGTGTCAACCAAAATCCATTTGTCATTTATTTTGATAGCGTTCCAAGCGTGTCTGAAATTATCGTCAGATTCCAGTTCCACATAATGATTTCTTAAATCTCGAATATGTCCTGATATCACGACAGTTTCTATATCAGCCCAATCCAAAAACCATTTATATAAATTTGCATATCCAGCACAGACTCCTTTTCTATTCTCATAAACAACAGATTCATTTTGTAGTTCCCAAAATTTCTCATTACTTAATTCTCCGCTTATTGTTTTTGAGAATGTTTCTTCGTCATATTGAATGTTTGAACCAATCCAATAGTAATAAAACTTAGCTAATTCTTCTTTGTTCTTTAGGTTTTCCTCTGCATAAGTTGTTAAATCCCACATATCAAGATTTAATTCTTTTGTTTTTTTTACTAACATCTTTATGGATTCAGTTTGAGAAGTAACTGAATTAGCTAAAAACAAAATAAAAAATGTAATGCAGAAAGTTCGTTTCATAATTGGTGGCAACGGTTAGTATATGAAAAGTAGGCGATTTCGAAGCACCAAACTTTCGGTTAAGTACAAACTTTGAAATGAGGCACAACCCTTAATTTCACCACTAATCCGCCTATTTTTTATATACATTGTTATGCCCTTTTATTATTCTTCCCACAATGAGTTGCTTGTTATCGTCCACTCATTATTTATCTTCTTAAACATTAGAGATAGAGTTATTCCTTCAATCGGATAATACAGTTGCATTCTTACAGAATTTGTTCCGCAAACCCAATCACCAAGTCCAAAATAATGCTTGATTCCGTCCTGTTTAATTTCTTCTTCTGTTCTAATTATTACTTGTCGGTCAAATTTTGTCACACCAATCAAATTGTTGTGGTTAGCTTCTCCGAAATACTTAATAATTACTTGTTTTCGAGTAGAGTCAAATTCGGTGTGGTAATACTGTTGTAACTCAGGGAAATCTAATGCTTTTTGAAATATTTCTTTGAAGTCATTAGGCGTTAAATCATTCGTTCTGTCATAAAAACTTCTTAGTTTATTTATAATAGTATTCGATTCGGAATTTATTTTAAGCCAATATTCTCCACAATTTGAAATTGAATAATCATTCTCCGTTTCGTTCAAATGACCAAATTCACTTCCTTTTTCTCCTTTTTGAAATGCAATGACATATAAGCTATCAACTGAAAATTGATTTAGGTAAGGTCTGCACAGATGTCCAACGTCTCCCCAAACTATTACTGTTTCCCTATTCTCAACCCCTTTAAAAACTTCAAGTATTTCAACTTCCATTGACATTGGCGTTGGACTATCATAAATATCCTTAAATGTCAAATATTTATTGATTTTTACTAAAGCAACTAAGTCAGAATTTGGTGAGACTTTGTAAAAATTTCCTTGAGATTCACAATCACAAGCATATGTTTTCATAGGCACCTGACTAAGGAATACTGTCAATATGATAATTGCTGTTCTCATTTTTGTCTAATTGGGCATAACAACAGAATATACGTATTAACTATATCCAGATTATAGGTTTAAAAGTATTAAATAATATAGGGATTAACAATAAACATCATATTATCGCTTTTAAATCCTCCTTTGTAAGCAATGTATAAGTCTTAATTTGATAATGATTTACAATCGTTTCAAGTAATGCCGTTCTCACTACAAGAATTATGTGTTTATTTTCATTACTTGTAAAATCAGGAATCAACGTTTTAGCCGCGTCATGCAATCCTTCATTCTTCAATTCTAATTTCCCAAGCTCGTCAATAACTACATATTTAAAATCCTTTCTTTTATTAGCTTCAAGCAAGTAGCTGTTTGCTTCCTCAAAAGCAGATTTCAAAAAATGAAAAGGTCCAATGGTAATCGTCTTTTCTGATGCATTTTCAACTTCAAGTTCAAATCTCTCTTGAGTTTTTATTTTCAAAAAATAGCGTTTACCATGATCACCATCAGGACATAACACACCATCAACATCATCTCGAGATTTACTCCAATTCAACAAAGCCGTGGTCTTACCTGTTCTAATGTCTCCTGTTAAAATGTATATCATTCTGAAGGTAATTTAAAATGCATACAATTAGAAATGCTATTCGCCATAAAATACTTAAAGCGCGTATAGCCTTTTAGATGCTTTGTTTCTTTCCATGTATATGAAATAATCTGCCTAAAGTATGGAAACAAATCCATGGCATTGGTAATGTCTGCTTTATATTTTGATTCTTTTTTGCTCAAATAGTTTCTGACCAATTTTAATAGCAATGGGCCCAAAACCAGATACCATAGCAATAAGATTAAAAAGCTACGCAACAAGACATAAACCGCTTTTTGCCACCCGAAAAGGCTGCCTCCAAAAAAAGAGAATGCCAATACAATAACTGCTACAGTAATGAGCCAAATCCAAATTACCTTAGCTCTAAAAGTTACCTTGCCTTTTTTAGTTTCTAGGGTTTCATGTGCTGCATTCAGGTAAAATGGTTCACTTTTCTTTTCAGAAATAATTTTGATAACACTTTTAATAAAAAGCCCTGCCAACAAGCCACAAACACCATAAACAAGCAAATAGGTAGTAATTAAAAGTTGAGAGGTCGAACTCTCTGAAACAACATTCATTTTTTCTTGAACCCACTTACCGTAAATATTAATAGCTTCCCAAAGTTCGGTGCCATAAACTATGGTGAGTATCAGCAACTTTTGAAGCGCGGATTCTAAAAACGTCACAATACCCAAAATAATAATTGCCATTCCTTTCCAAGAAAAATTAGAAAACAGCAGTGCGCCAAGAATGGCTTGAAAACTAACCGCCACATAAGCACCAAAAGGCGAATATGGACTAACCGCCATTTTTATAATAAGAACAATCACCAAAGCTTTTAAAATCGCTTGCCATTTGTTCTCGGCATAATAGGCAATTAAGCTTATTAGTAAAATGGCGATGCCTCCAACAATCAATCCTGTAAATGGAGTATTGAATACGTGCAAAAAACCACCTAAACCAGATTCGTTCAGAGCCCAAAGGGCGGTTAATCGGTCTATGATGAGTCTGTTTTTTTTCATATAGAGATTCTTCGACTCCGAACTTATTCGGAATGCTCTGAATGACATTTTATTTTTCAACCGGTTGATAATGCACTTGTAGCAGCTGTGCCACAACACTTATGGCAATTTCCTTTGGTGTATCGCCTCCTATTGGTAAACCGATTGGGCAAACCACGTTTTTCATACCATCTTCGATTTTCATTTCCTTTATGAGCATCTTGTTGAAGCGTGCCTTTTTGGTCTTACTGCCTATTAAGCCCAAATATTTAGTTTCATTTTCAAGAGCCATGGCAACAATATCAAAATCTATAGCGTGGTTATGGGTCAACACCAAAACATAGCAGTTTTCGCCCCAAGTCACAGCATCCCTAAACGTCTTAAAATCATGTTCTTTTACCTGACACTGTTCAATACTCTCATGAATATTAAATTCGGAAAACCAATCTGGTCTAGAATCTATAAGTTTGACTTTAAAGGGCGTGCCTACCAAAAGGTTGGCGATTTCTGTTCCGATATGTCCTGCACCAAACAGATGCAATTCTGGCGATTGATTCATGGGTTCTATTATAAATTCTACAACTCCACCACAACATTGTGCAAAGTCTGGTCCTAGAGTGTAGGACGATTCAATAATTCGATTTTCTTTTAATGCTATTATGGATTCTTCTATAGCTTTATACTCTAGCTTTCCACCGCCAATTGTACCGTATATGGTTTTGTCTTTGGTCACAATCATGCGAGAAGACACCACGCAAGGTGCCGATCCTGAACATTTCGTGACCGTGACCAAAGCAACAGGCTCTCTTTTTTCTTCAAATTTTGATAAAAGTTCTATCCAGTTTTTCATTTTGTATAGCAAACAGAAATTAAAAGTAAGGTTTTTTTGGTGTAATCCGTATTTCAAATTGCTACTTAAATAAATTAGCTTTCTCTTGTATTTTCTGTTAAGTTTGGGTTTCTTTTTCGACATAAAACCCAATGCCTATTATTTACGTAGGTAAAATAACAAACCAATACAACAAACACATGTCTAAAACATACTACGACCCAGCAGATTTAAGAAAATTTGGAAACATCACGGAATGGAATGAAGAACTAGGCACTAAATTCTTTGATTACTACGGAAAAGTCTTTGAAGAAGGTGCGTTGACTGCACGCGAAAAATCCCTTATTGCCTTAGCTGTTGCGCATACCGAACAATGCCCTTACTGTATTGATGCCTATACAAAAGATGGACTTCAGCGCGGAGTTACAAAAGAAGAAATGATGGAGGCCATACATGTTGGCGCAGCGATAAAAAGTGGTGCAACTTTAGTGCATGGCGTTCAAATGATGAACAAAGTTAATAAGCTGGATGGGTAAATAAGCCCATTTTATTTCTTCAGAGAAGAAAAACCAAAACACATATAATTAACTTAGCATATTTAAACCCGAAACAGATTAATGGCGACAGCATCAAAATCCCTAAAAAAACAAGGAAGCGATTTAGCACAAAGCAATAAACAACTTGAAATTCTCTCGAATGGCATTTTTCAAAACGGAGAATTACCAACGTTTAAACAGAAAATTGCCGAAACAAATCAATTTCCCTTAAAAGCCAAAAAGTTAGAAATCCTTCAAATAAACGTAGGCTATATGTGTAATCAGGTCTGCGAACATTGTCATGTTGATGCTGGTCCAGACCGAAAGGAGATTATGACTAGAGAGACCATGCAACAATGTTTGGAGGTCATTAAAAACACTGGAGCACACACTCTGGATTTAACAGGTGGAGCTCCAGAAATGAACCCAGATTTTAGATGGTTTGTTGAAGAAGCTGCCAAAGCTGGCATCAAAGATTTTATCGTTAGGTCTAACCTAACTATTATTCGCGCTAACAAAAAATATTACGATTTACCAGAATTCTTTAAAAAGCATAATGTACATGTCGTAAGTTCCATGCCGCATTGGACAAGAGGAAAAACAGACAAACAAAGAGGTGATGGTGTGTTTGATAAGTCCATAAAAGCCTTACAAGAATTAAATGCTGTTGGTTATGGTATGCCAAATTCTGATTTAAGATTAGATTTGGTTTACAATCCTTCAGGAGCATTTTTGCCAGGAGATCAGGCAGCTATGGAAAAGGATTTCAAAAAAGCATTGCTGGAAGATTTTGGCATTCAATTTCATAATTTGTTTGCTATAACGAATTTACCGATTGCGCGTTTCTTGGATTATCTAATTGCTTCAGAAAACTATGAAGATTACATGTACCAACTGGTTGAGGCATATAATCCTGCTGCTGTTGCCAATGTAATGTGTACCAATACACTTTCAGTAAGTTGGGATGGCTATTTATTCGATTGCGATTTCAACCAGATGTTAGAACTGCCTGTGAATAGTAAGGTGAAACACATTTCAGAATATAATGAAGAATTACTTGAAGGGCGAAATATTGTGATTTCTCAACATTGTTATGGTTGTACCGCAGGCGCTGGCAGTAGTTGTCAAGGAAGTGTGGCCTAAATAAGTAAACAGTCGCAGTATGCAGTTAACAGTTAAAAATAGAGTTAATTTGTCATTTCGAACTCATGTGAGAAATCTCATGCTATTTTTATGTCTTTGTTTTTCTCCTATAGTAAATGCTCAAGAAACACTGACAGATTTATTAAAAAGACACAATTCTGAATCAGTCCCTTATATCTCAGTGCAAGAATTGGCGATGCCAAAAACGGAAGCTTTGCTTTTGGATGCCAGAGAAACTGCAGAATATGAAGTTAGTCATATAAAAGATGCCATCCATGTTGGTTACAACAACTTTAATTTAGAAGAAACGACACAACTACTTAACGACAAGCAACAAACCATAATAGTGTATTGCTCAATAGGTATTCGGTCAGAGAATATTGCTGAACAATTAAAAAAAGAAGGGTACACCAATGTTTACAACTTATTTGGTGGTATTTTTGAATGGAAAAACAATGACTTTTCGGTTTATAATTCTGAAGGTGAAACAGACGACGTCCATGCATTTTCAAAAACATGGAGTAAATGGCTTTTAAAAGGAAACAAAATATATGACTAAATCACTTGTAATTGTGTTCGTTAAGAACATTAAACTAGGAACTGTAAAAACGAGATTAGCAAAAACTATAGGCGATTATGGTGCTTTTGAGGTATATAGTGAACTAGTAAAAATTACGGAAAAAGCAACAGAGAATTTGGCAATTGATAAGCGTATCTATTTTTCTAACGCTGTTGTAGAAGACAAATGGAAAGGAGAGACAAAGCTTTTGCAAGAAGGTGAGGATCTTGGTGAACGCATGCTCAACGCTTTTAAAGAAGGCTTTAAAGATGGTTATGATAAAATTGTTTTAATCGGGTCGGATTTACCAGACATTACTTCAAACCACATCTTGAATGGTATTGAAGCTCTCGAAGAGCATGACGTAGTATTTGGGCCTGCCGAGGACGGAGGCTATTATCTGGTAGGTTTATCTAAAATGAACACTTCAATTTTCATAAACAAACCTTGGAGCCAACCAAACTTGTTAAAATTAACATTGCAAGAATTACAACAACACAATAGGGATTATGGTATCCTTGAAACCTTGAACGATATAGATACATACGAGGATCTCATTGCTTCTGAATTTTATAAATCCAACCAAAAATTACAAGACAAAATACAACAGTTAAATGATTAAGTTTATCACTGAAAGTACAGAGTACTTACAACATAAAGGCTTTGACAATCCTGAAATAGGAATTATTCTAGGTACAGGACTAGGCCAACTTATCGATGAGATCGAAATCATAAAAGAAGTCAGCTATAATCATATTCCAAATTTTCCGACTGCCACTGTAGAGTTTCACAAGGGTAAACTTATATACGGAAAACTAGAAGGAAAAACGGTTGTAGTTATGCAAGGGCGTTTTCATATTTATGAAGGCTATACCTTACAAGATGTTACGTTTCCGGTTAGGATAATGGAAAAGCTTGGCATTAAAACCTTATTGGTATCAAATGCGGCAGGGGCCGTAAACCTCAACTTTAAAAAAGGTGAATTGATGCTCATCGACGACCATATCAATCTTCAAGGAAGTTCGCCTTTGGCATTCAAAGGAGTTTCAAAACTAGGTACGAGATTTACGGATATGAGTGCACCTTACGATGCAGAAATTAATTCAAAAATAGAGAACATAGCAAAAGACAAAGGCATTACATTACACAAAGGTGTTTATGCAAGCGTAGTAGGCCCACAATTAGAAACAAGGGCAGAATACCGAATGCTAAAAACCATTGGTGCTGATGCTGTTGGAATGAGTACCGTTCCGGAAATTATTGTTGCGAATCATCTAGGATTAAAAGCTGCAGCAGTTTCCGTTTTAACAGATGAGTGCGACCCAGATAACTTAGAACCCGTGAATATTGATGATATCATAGCCATGGCAAACAAAGCTGAACCGAATATGATTACCTTATTTAAGGAATTAATAAAAACCCTATAACGTCATTCCGAACGAAGTGAAGGAATCTGCTTAATGAGATTGCCACGTCACTTTGTTCCTCGCAATGACAAAAAACAAAATTATGAGTTACTTACAAGCCACAAACGATTTATACAAAGAAGCAGCGCTAACGCCAGATGTAGGACTTTGCTGCACAACAAACCCAATTTGGGAATTACCAGGATTAAAGATTCCGAAGATAATGCAAGAGATGAACTATGGCTGTGGTTCTACTGTGCATGCTCGCGACTTAGCCAACAATCCAAAAATGCTTTATGTTGGTGTTGGTGGTGGTATGGAATTGTTACAATTTTCATATTTCAACCGACAAAAAGGTGGCGTAATTGGCGTGGATGTTGTCGATGAAATGCTAGAAGCTTCCCGTAAAAATTTCAAAGAAGCTGAAGCACAAAATGATTGGTTTAAATCTGATTTTGTAGAATTGAAAAAAGGAGATGCCATGAATCTTCCTGTTGAAGATAATAGCATTGATGTTGCAGCCCAAAATTGTTTGTTCAATATTTTTAAGGCAGAAGATTTAAAGAAAGCCATTGCAGAAATGTACCGTGTTTTAAAGCCTCATGGTCGTTTAGTCATGAGTGACCCAACGTGCGAACAACCTATGAATGATGAACTTCGTAATGACGATAGGTTACGTGCACTATGCTTAAGCGGTAGCTTACCAATCGCAGACTATGTAAAAGCTTTAACAGATGCTGGTTTTGGCACCATTGAGATCAGAGCGCGTAAACCTTATAGAATTCTCGACCCTAAGCATTACAATACTGATGAATTAATCTATATAGAATCTATCGAGGTTGCTGCTATTAAAGACCCGATGCCTGCCGACGGACCTTGCATTTTTACAGGTAAAGCTGCCATTTATTACGGTGATGAAGATTACATAGACGATAATGCTGGTCATATTTTATTAAAAAACCAACCTTTAGCCGTATGCGATAAAACAGCTAATGCCTTAGCGAGTTTAGAAAGGGATGACATTTTTATAAGCGAATCTACTTATCATTATGATGGTGGAGGATGTTGTTAGCAGAACCTATAAGCATAAAAACCTAGCAGGTCTAAACACATAAAAGAGATTCCTGCCTTCGCAGGAATGACAATGAGATTCCCACTTGCGTGGGAAATACTATGGATAAATACATTGAAATATTCAAAAAATCCTATTCCGATTATTGGAATTATCTCAAATATGAGCTCATTGACCTCAACCATTGGGACAATTATTTTTATGCCCTCATTGCAATATCTCTTTTAGTCTGGCTACTGGAGTTAGCATTTCCATGGAGAAAAAATCAAGCTATTTTTAGAAAGGATTTTTGGCTAGATACTTTCTATATGTTCTTTAACTTCTTTTTGCTCAACCTCATAATTTTAATTGCGCTATCCAATACTGCTGCAGAAGTTTTTAATGATATTTTAGGTCTAGTTGGTTTATCACTGTCCAGCATTCAGCTTTTCGATGTGGATGACTTGCCGCGATGGTTGGGATTAGTGATATTTTTTTTGATTTCAGACTTTGTACAATGGAATACGCATCGCTTATTACATCGTGTTCCTTTTTTATGGAACTTCCACAAAGTGCACCATAGTGTAAAGGAAATGGGCTTTGCTGCGCATTTGCGTTACCATTGGATGGAACCTGTAGTCTATAAATCCTTACTTTATATGCCTATAGCGCTTATTGGTGGGTTTGATGCTCAAGATGTCGCCATTGTCCACTTCTTCGCAATTTCAATAGGTCATTTAAACCATGCCAATTTGGGATGGGATTATGGATTTTTAAAATATATTTTCAATAATCCGAAAATGCATATATGGCACCATGCCAAGGCCTTACCAAAACATGTTAGGTATGGTGTTAACTTTGGACTAACACTAAGCCTTTGGGATTATCTTTTTAAGACAGATTATATTCCTTCAGATGGTCGGGATATTGAATTGGGTTTTGAAGGTGATGAAACCTTTCCGAAAGATTTCGTTCGGCAAGAACTGTATCCTGCGTTTACAAGGAAAAACACCATGAAACCTGAATAAACACTATGAAATATTATCTAATTATACTCACGCTTTTTATTGGCATTTCTGCCCATTCTGATAATTCAGATTTGCACCAACCATGGAATGCATTGTTAAATAAGCATGTTTCCGAATCAGGTCGTGTAGATTATAAAGGATTCAAAACAGATAGAGCGAAGCTAAAGGGATACATTGAAAAATTAGCAAATAATGTACCTGATGATGCTACTTCAAAAAATGAAAAACTCGCCTATTGGATTAACGCTTACAATGCTTTGACCGTGGATTTAATCCTTAAAAATTATCCCTTAGAAAGCATAAAAGACATCAAAGGTCCTTGGGACCAAAGACTGTGGAAATTGGGTGGCAAAGCATATAATCTAAACGAAATTGAACACGACATACTTAGAAAAATGGACGAACCAAGAATTCATTTTGCTATAGTTTGTGCTTCTGAATCTTGCCCCAAACTTCAAAATGAGACTTTTACTTCTAAAAGACTCGAAGAGCAATTGACTAAGGCTACGGAAGAATTTTTAGCAGATGCTTCAAAAAATGAAATTTCAAAAGACGAGATAAAACTCTCTAAAATCTTTAAATGGTTTAAGAAAGATTTTGAGCAAGATGGAAGTTTAATAGATTTTCTGAACCAATATTCTGAGGTTAAGATTTCAGAATCTGCCAAAAAGAGTTATAAGGATTATAGTTGGGATTTGAACGAATAAAACTCTTATCTTGTAATTTCCGTAAGTAACTATATGATAAGCATAATAATTCCTGTTTTAAACGAGTCTGAAACCATTAAAGATTTACTCCATCATTTAATTGATAATGCGTCGTTAAATTCAATTTCAGAAATTATTGTTGTTGACGGAGGAAGTACTGATAATACAGTTAACATTGTTCACAATTTCGTCACTTCGAGTGATTCTGAGCGCAGTGAAGAATTATATCGAGAAGTTCTCGATACAAAATTCCCAAAAAGGAATTTCACTCGAACTGACGTGAGACTAATTTCCTCAGAAAAAGGAAGAGCAAAGCAAATGAATTTCGGTGCAAAACATGCTAAAGGCGAGATTCTATATTTTCTCCATGCCGATTCATTTCCCCCAAAGAGATATGATGCATTTATCATTGATGAAATCAATAAAGGTAATAAAGCGGGTTGTTTTAGATTACAATTCGACAGTAATCATTGGTGGCTATGTTTGGCCAGTTGGCTAACACAATTCAGTTGGCGTGCATGTAGAGGTGGTGACCAAAGCCAATTTATTACACGTGATTTATTTGATGAGATTGGCGGCTATGACGAGAATTATATTATCTATGAAGATAATATTCTCATTAACGAACTCTATAAACGTAACGAATTTGTAGTCATCAACAAAAAGCTAAAAACCTCAGCCAGGATGTATGATAAACATGGCGTTTGGAAAGTACAGTATCATTTTTGGACTATCTATGTTAAGCGTTGGTTTGGTGCTTCAGCTGATGAAATGCTGGCTTATTATAAGCGGCATTTGTGTTGATTAAATATCAAAGTCATTTATTTAACACCCCTAAAGTCCCCTCAAGGAGACAATCCTAACAATAAACTTTAGAACAATTGTCCCCTTGAGGGGACTTTAGGGGTGTCTTTTCATTGAAATTAAAATATTCAATATTATAAAGGCACAAGTACCAACTAGCCATTTCTTCCATCTTCATTCGGATATAGCTTTGGCAACGTATCACTTTGAAACACTTCTTTGGTATCAATATCTATTGCTGACAGCATACCTGTAAAAGCTGCTCCAGTATCAACGTTCCAAACATTGGCTTTATGCATCGGTTCGTAGCTGTTACTTCGCAAGGTTGGTGTGTGACCTATATATATTTCGTAATAGTGTTTCAACCGATTTGGGTAATTATCTGCATCTTTGTTAATACGCTTATCCAAACTTTGCACCATTTCCCAGAGCGTACGGTCCGTACAAAAGCTTTGTTCAAAATTTTCTTCTTCCACGCCATGCATAGATGTAAAACCTGCATGAACAAATAGTCTATCCTTGTTATCTATGTAATACATTGGCATTTTTTCGAAAAAATTTAAATGCTTTTGCTTCTCTTCCTTTGAAAAATCGTTGTAACTCTCAATAGTACCTTTCCCACCATGATATAACCAAACCTCTGGTGCTGTGCCATACTTGAGCCATTTTTCGCACCAAATATCATGATTGCCTTTTATAAACACACATTCATTCTTTTTTGCGAGTTCAATTAAATACTGTATTACTTGTGCAGATTCGCTCCAACCATCAACATAATCCCCTAAAAAGATGAGTTTATCATCCTTGGTAACTTTAGCACGTTCTAAAAGTTGAGTTAAACCTCTCAGTCCTCCATGAATATCACCAATCGCTAATGTTCGCATATTAATTATTTATATTTTGTGTAATAAGATTGAATGACTTTTTCAACAGGGTTGTTCTGAGGAGTAAACATTGGGTTTTCTGCACCACCAACTTTGTCGTGCTTATGAAACCACTTCCACACAAAGCCTCCTACAAACCAATCTTCCTTCCAAAAGGTTTCAAAAAGTGCCTGAGTCGTGTTCACCTGTGCTTCAAGGTTTACATCTCTCATGGTATGGTCTGAGACCCAAGGTTCCTTTCCACTAAAATCGACACTCCTATAACCATATTCGGTAAACAAAATCGGTATGTTCAGTTGTTCCGAAAATTGTTGTATCACTGGTTTGTGCTTTTCCCAGCCTTTCAGGCAGTCTTCAACCGTAGGTGTTTGTTTGTCACTAACAGGAAAATAGGCATCTATACCTATATAATCCAATTGATCCCAAAACGGAGTACGTTTATATTCATCCCAATTGGCTGCGTAGGTCAGTTTTCCATTATAAATGTTTTTTATTTCAACAATAAGTTCATTCCAATATTCTGGCCTATGTTTTATGAAATTTTCGAGCTCAGTGCCAATGCAAAATATTTCGGCATTGACTTCTTCTGCCAATTCAGCATATTCCAGAATAAAGTCTGAATAAGAATTTTCTAATTGTTCCCATTCGGTTTCGGTTTTCATTTCTAGAAAACCAGTAAAAAATCCATGGGTAATCCAAAGTTGCGGTTTTACCATAATTTTAATATTTGCCTTACGGAGCTCTTCAATGTACTGCTTGGCTCCTGCCCTAGTTTCTCCATACCATTGTCTATTGGTATTATGGGTAATCGTGGGATTCTCGAGATTTCTTATAAACCCAAAAGGCATAATAGCAGCATAATTGGCACCAACATTTACAACAGGATTAATATGTGTTGTGTCTACAACATCTCTAGAAGCAACAAAACTGACACCATTAATTTTTGAAGACTTGTAAGGAGCGACTGAGCAACTAAAAAGAAAAGCACAAAAAAGGAGGTAGAAAATATTCCGCATACTATAAAAATATGCCTAAATTTAAAGAAAATAGCTGTTGTCGATTAAGGTTTTAACAAAAGCTTCGACATAAAGTATACTAACAAAAATCTATGGAACACATTGTTATTATTGGTAACGGTATTTCTGGCGTAGCACTTGCGAGACATATCAGAAAACTACTTTCCGATAAAAGAATTACAATAATTTCTGCTGAAACCGACTATTTTTTTTCCCGCACAGCCTTAATGTACATTTACATGGGGCATATGACCTATGAACACACTAAACCTTACGAAGATTGGTTTTGGGAGAAGAACAGAATTGAATTAAAAAAGGGTTATGTTAACCAAGTTGACACCAATAATAAAACACTTCATTTTGCCCAAGGTGATAAACTAACATATGACAAATTAGTTATTGCTACTGGAAGCAAACCCAATAAATTTGGCTGGCCAGGAGAAGACTTAAAAGGTGTACAAGGGCTATACACCAAACAAGATGTAGATCAACTCGAAATTGATGCCCCAAACAACAAAGTTTGTAAACGTGCGGTCATAGTTGGAGGTGGTTTAATAGGCATTGAATTGGCAGAAATGTTGAATAGTAGAAATATTCCCGTCACTTTTTTAGTTCGCGAATCGAGCTTTTGGAACGGTGTTTTACCTCAAGGTGAGAGCGAGATGATCAATAGACATATCAAAAATCACCATATAGATTTACGCTTATCAACAAATCTGAAAGAAATAAAATCGGACGAAAACGGAAAAGTGAAATCCGTTGTCATTGAAGAAACCGGAGAGGAAATTCCTTGTGATTTGGTTGGATTGACTGCAGGAGTGTCACCAAATATAGATTTTCTAAAGGGTTCTGAAATTGAAACTAACAAGGGAGTAAAGGTTAACAAATATCTTGAAACCAATGTTGAAGGTGTTTATGCCATTGGTGACTGTGCTGAGCAACAAGAACCTAATGAAAACCGCAGACCAATCGAAGCTGTTTGGTACACAGGACGCATGATGGGTGAGGTTTTAGCACAAACTATTTGCGGTAATAGAATGGCATATAACCCAAGTCATTGGTTCAATTCTGCAAAATTTATGGATATTGAATACCAGACCTATGGCTGGGTTCACGGTAGTAAAGGACGACCAGATTACGAACAACATTTTCACTGGAAACATAAAGATGACACTAAATGCATCACCATAGCATTCAACAAAGAGACTAATGAATTTTTAGGCATCAATACTTTTGGAATAAGAATGAAACACGAAGTATTTGACCGTTGGCTTACCGAAAAACGCGATATAGATTATGTGGTTAAGAACTTAAAACAAGCCAATTTTGATCCAGAATTTTATGACCATTATGAAAAAGAAATACTTTCTGCTTATAGCAACGAATTTGTAGTTACATAAATCTATAAGAAAATCTATTGGTGACTGAGGCTCTCGAAGTCACCTTACAACAATAAACAAATGCGCTTCGAGAGGCTTAGCGCCCAGAAATATTTTAAATATGAACACACCAAACCCAAGTATGTCACTCACAAAACCCGAAGCTTTTGATCTATCAACTAAGCAACGAATTTATGTTGCCATTGGTGTAATAGGTTTAATAGTTTTGGCGTTGGCGGCATTTAATATTACTTTTCCGTACCGACCTGCTGTTTTAACAATATCACTATTAGCAATTACTGTTGGTACAGTTTTTTTTGCTAATGACTTGTATCTTAAAAAGATTCCAGGTATTAAGAATGATGGAGTAATGTTTAAATCCATTTCTTCTCGCGGCCTTTGGGCTTGGATTTCCGGCTTGGCTTTGACTGGGTTTTACGTTATTCTTTATTTCTATCCGCAATTTTTAGGGCTTGGTCAAGATGACGCTGAGAATACAGGTTTAATTGCACTTTTTGACCCCTTAAGCCGATTATTAAACGGCGGGCAAGCCAGTGAATGGTTTGTTTATGGTGTCCTCTACACCATTGCTATTTTAATTTTTGGATATAAATTTTTATTGAAATACAGACACAATCGCTACGAGCGAATACGGACGTATTCTGTTATGTTTTTTCAATTGGCTTTTGCTTTTTTAATCCCAGAATTTATGTCAAGGTTAAACTCGGATTCATTTAGCCTACCGTACTATGATTTAAAAAACATTTGGCCACTTAACTATTATAATTTTGAGCAGTATCGCGTAGATTCATTTATTAGTGCAGGTGATATCGGTTTAGCTTTATTGATTTTCGGTATACTTTCAATCTTTGTCATTACGCCAATCCTAACATACAAATATGGAAAACGATGGTATTGCTCATGGGTTTGTGGGTGCGGAGGCTTAGCAGAAACCTCAGGAGATCCTTTTAGGCATTTAAGCGACAAACGTCAGTTTGCATGGAAAATTGAACGTTGGGTGGTACATAGTGTTGTAGTTTTTGTAGTGTTGATGACTACGGCAGTTGTATATTCCTATTTAGGGGAGGATAGCGGTAAATATTGGTTAACAAAAAGCACATTCCTTATCAGTGTTGCGGTTTTATTGACCGTGGTTTTTACTTTGGTAATGATTTTTAAAAGAGACCAATTGGCTAAGGATGCGCAGTATGGTGCTATAGGTTATTTTGTGATTATTCTGGTGTTGTTGGGTATGCATTATTTTGATGGTTCAAATTTATTTTTATTTAAAGCAGAAACCTTGAGGTCTACGTATGGCTTTTTAATCGGTGCCATTTTTTCTGGTGTTATAGGTACTGGCTTCTACCCTATTTTTGGAAATAGGGTTTGGTGCAGGTTTGGTTGTCCGATGGCTGCAATTCTTGGATTTCAGCAACGCTTATTTTCGAGGTTTAGAATTACGACCAATGGAGGCCAATGCATCTCTTGTGGCAATTGCTCAACCTATTGCGAAATGGGCATTGATGTTAGAGCATATGCCCAAAAAGGTGAAAACATTGTTCGCTCTAGTTGTGTTGGCTGTGGTATTTGTTCTGCTGTTTGTCCTCGTGGTGTATTGAAATTAGAAAATGACACTATGAAAGGGCGTATTAATTCTAACGAAATTTTATTAGGTAATGATGTTGACCTTATGGATTTAGTAAATCAGAAATAAGAAGTCTATTTTTGCACCATCAAACTAATTGAATGCCAATTATAAAAGTCATCATCCCTGCCTATAATGAGGAAGACTCTATTTCACTTGTTATAAAAGACATACCTTCTATAGTTGATGAAATAATTGTGGTCAGCAATAATTCTACCGACAATACAGAAGCCAATGCCAGAAAAGCTGGTGCAACTGTCTTAACAGAATCGCAAAAAGGATACGGTTATGCTTGCCTTAAAGGGATGAATTATATATCCGAACAAAAAAACAAACCCGATATCATTGCATTTTTAGATGGAGATTATAGTGATTACCCAGAAGACCTGACAAAAATCGTTAAGCCAATAATTGAAGAGGATATTGACTTTGTCGTAGGAGCAAGAGTTAAGGAATTGCGTGAAACTGGCTCAATGACATTTCCCCAGATTTTCGGAAATTGGCTAGCAACACGTCTGATGCGTTTATTTTTCAATTCTAAATTTACCGATCTTGGTCCTTTTAGGGCAATTAAGTATGATAAGTTGTTAGCCTTGAACATGGAAGACAAAACCTATGGCTGGACAGTAGAGATGCAACTTAAAGTTCTTAAGCAAAAAATGAGTTATAAAGAAGTTCCTGTGCGATATAAAAACAGAATTGGTGTCTCAAAAGTTTCAGGAACGGTAAAAGGTGCTATCTTTGCAGGCGTAAAAATCTTAACGTGGATTTTCAAATACAGTTTTAAGTGATTTATTTACAATATTTCATAATCGTTGTTTACACCATTGCCATTGTACTTATTTTCTTGTACGCTTTGGCTCAGCTCAATTTACTTTACAATTATTTATCTGCAAAAAAGAAAAGAGACAGGTGTGACACCTTTGATCTTTCAAATCCAGAAGAGGTACCTTACGTAACTATACAGCTCCCGGTGTTTAATGAAATGTATGTAATGGATAGACTATTAGACAATATTGCGTTAATAGAATACCCTAAAGACAAGTTAGAAATTCAAGTTTTGGATGATTCCACCGACGAAACCGTGCATTCAACAAAAGCACATGTGGAAAAATTAGCTGCTACTGGTTTAGACATTAAGCATATTACAAGAACCAATAGGGTTGGTTTTAAAGCAGGAGCTCTAAAAGAAGGTTTAGCGATTGCCAAAGGCGAATTCATCGCTATTTTTGATGCTGATTTCTTACCAAAACCCAATTGGCTAAAACGTACTATCCCTTATTTTAAAGATGAAGAAATCGGTGTAGTGCAAACACGTTGGGGACATATAAACCGAAATTATTCCTTGCTTACCAAAATCCAGGCTTTTGCTCTGGATGCCCATTTTACATTAGAACAAGTAGGCAGAAATAGCAAAGGTCACTTTATAAACTTTAATGGTACTGCTGGTGTATGGAGAAAGGAGTGTATTCTAGATGCTGGTAATTGGGAAGGAGATACACTTACAGAAGATTTGGATTTAAGTTACAGAGCTCAATTAAAAAATTGGAAATTTAAATATCTCGAAGATGTTGAGACTCCTGCAGAATTGCCAGTAGTCATTAGTGCCGCTCGCTCTCAACAATTCAGATGGAATAAAGGTGGAGCAGAGAACTTTAGAAAAATGCTTAAGCGCGTTATTACATCTGATAATATTTCTACAAAAACTAAAGTCCATGGTTTGCTGCATCTGCTCAATAGCACTATGTTTTTGAGTATTTTTATAGTTGCGGTCTTAAGTATACCTATGTTATACATAAAGAACGAATATGCACATTTGCGAGATTATTTTTATGTAATGAGTTTCTTTATAATAAGTACCATCATCTTCTTTGTGTGCTATTGGTTTATGTACCGCAACATCTACGGTAGTGGTTTTAAGAAGTTTTTTGGATATATAGGCATGTTCTTTACATTTTTCTCAATAGCAATGGGTTTTTCGCTGCATAATTCCATTGCAGTGATAGAGGGTCATGCTGGTAAGCGCAGTGAATTTGTGCGTACCCCAAAATTCAATATTAGTACGATTAGAGACTCATGGAAAGGCAACAAGTACCTTAGAAAGAAATTATCACCTCATGTAGTAATTGAAGGGATTTTGATGCTCTATTTTGCTTTTGGTATGTATAGTGCTTTTATAGTTGGAGACCAAGGAGGTGACTTTGGGTTATTTCCATTCCACCTAATGCTGTTCATAGGTTTTGGCTATGTATTCTTTAAGTCCCTAAGTTCTAAAGTTTAACTTCGCTCTTCAAAAGGTATGATAATTCCTTTTTCTAGATAATCCTTAAGTCCGTTTAGAAGCATTGCCCAACAAAACGATGAATGCTTATAATGATTGTTACATTCTGGCCAATCTTTATGAAAGAAATTAAGACATGTTCCGTTTTCTTTTTCCTTTAGCTCAAACCCAAATGTTGTTGGGTCCCAATCGGCATCAGATTTAGTCATTTTAAAGTGAATATGATCGTCTTGCTTACAGCTCACTACTTTAGCGTACCAATCGTATTTATCGGTAAAGTTAAAGTTATAGGTTTCACCTTCTTTGGGAATTCCAGAGCATTTCAATGGCCACCAATTGACCAAATGATCTGGATGCGAAACAGCATAATAAACACTTGCCTTATCGCTCTTTATTATAAAATTGAAGTAAATGGAATGACTCATAGCTCTGTTTATTTTCTTTAAAGTTAAAAATCTTTTGTTTAGAACAGTTATTTGCACGAAACAAATAATTCTATCTTTGAGTCTATGCTTGGATTAGCCAACCTATTTAAATACCATAAAGCCACTCTCATATTCATTGTTTTGAGCTGTGCTCTTTATCTGCTCTTTGGCTATGGTTTAGCTCGGACTGAAAGCACAAAACTGCTATTGCTCTATGTAGCACTTTTTATTTTTGCTTTTCAAATTATAAAATGGTCTGGCTTTCACTTCAGATTGCTTGTAATAGCTTCGATAGTATTCCGATTGCTATTTTTGTTTGCAATACCCAACTTATCACAAGACTTCTATCGTTTTATTTGGGATGGTAGAATGATCTTGGAAGGCCTAAATCCTTATCTCTATACTCCTGATTCATTTATACTAAATGATAAGTTCCCTTTTGAACAAGCGCAAGAACTATACAACGGTATGGGAGCATTGAGCGCTTCTCACTTTACCAACTATCCACCATTAAATCAACTATGTTTTACTATCGCCGCATTATTTTCTGGAAAAAGCGTTTTAGGCTCTGTAGTAGTGATGCGACTTATGATTATCACAGCTGATATTGGTACGCTTTATTTTGGAAAAAAACTATTAGAGCGTCTTAAAATCCCTTCTAAAAGAATTTCTTGGTACATCCTCAATCCGTTTATAATTATTGAACTTACCGGCAACCTTCATTTTGAAGGCGTGATGATTTTCTTCTTGGTTTGGAGTTTGTATCTACTGCATTGTGATAAGTGGAAATGGGCTGCTGTGGTTTTAGCCTGCTCTATTTCCGTAAAATTGATTCCATTAATGTTTTTGCCTTTCTTTTTTTGGTGGTTTATTCAAAACCTAAAAGAGAACGTCATTGCGAATGAAATGAAGCAATCTGTTTCTAATGAAAAGATTGCTTCGTCACGAGTTCCTCGCAATGACGTATTCAAATTAATTTCATTTTATGTCATAGTCGGTATAACAACATTACTGTTATTCCTTCCTTTCTTCTCCATGGAATTCATCAACAATTACACAGAAACTGTTGGGCTTTGGTTTGTGAATTTTGAATTTAATGCCAGTGTTTATTATCTGGCTAGAGCAATTGGTTATGCTATTACTGGTTATAATGAAATTGCTATCATTGGGAAAACACTACCTGTAGTATCCTTGGTTATAATTCTAGGATTTTCATTTTTAAAAAAAGACAATACAATCCCAAAATTAGCTACTTCTATCTTACTGGCTTTTGCCTGCTATTTGTTTTTAAGCACAACGGTACATCCATGGTACATCGCAACTTTAGTAATACTTTGTGTATTTACAAATTATAGATTTCCATTGGTTTGGTCTTTGGTTATAGTATTGAGTTATTTAGCGTATTCAAACGCTTCTAATAACGAAAACCTTTGGATTATTGCCCTAGAGTATGTTGTTGTGTTTTCGGTGTTTATTTGGGAAATATTTCAAAAAAAGAAAGCTGCCAGTCTCCTGGCAGCTCCATAATTTTTTTATACCGAAACACTAAATTTTCTTCAGCTTTACGATTTTATAAACTTCGTATATTTCAGTATAACCGTTTTCGTCTTCTTCCTCATATTCTGTAATCTCATAGGTGATTTCAAAACGTTTGCCTATCATCTCATCTAATTTAAGGTTCACAGATTTTAAAGCCTCATCGGAAATTTCTGAAAAGTACATCGTATCTTCATCGCCGTCTTCGTCATCGTCTCCCATAACTAGAAAAGCGTAACCATCGTCCTCATCATAACCATCAAAAACACCTTTAACGGTTGCAGTGACTACATCTTGAGTCTTATATGTGTTCTCTAAAATCGCATTTGCACTAAAAACGATTATTGAGAAAATAAATGTTAAAACAACTTGTTTATTTTTCATTTTGTAAAGTTTTTAAATTAATGTCTTCCTTTAAGATCCTTGAAAGAATCTTTAACCTATTACTTTGGGAATTTGCCACCTCAAGCCAAAGAATGCTTTTAGATTACAACTGCAATGTTGTAATTACCGTGGTTAGTTTGAAGTATTTGTGCTGTGCTATAACAATTTTATAATAAACATATCTACGACCTCAACCAAGATTAAAATGATGATAATCCATTCTAACCGACTACTTTCCCTGTGATCCATTATATCTTTGAAAAGTTCTAGATTTTCTTTAATGATTTCAATTCTATCATGGATAAGGTGATAAC
This sequence comes from Leeuwenhoekiella palythoae, assembly GCA_964221315.1. Taxonomy (GTDB): domain Bacteria; phylum Bacteroidota; class Bacteroidia; order Flavobacteriales; family Flavobacteriaceae; genus Winogradskyella; species Winogradskyella palythoae_A. The sequence goes on from CAXPYI010000002.1 coordinate 432,496, forward strand.
GATCTTGTAAATCAAAAACCTTCTTAAGTTCTTGATTTAACTTGTTTAATTTTTCGTCTTCCCAAGTAATTTCGGGAGAATCAAAAATGTATAAATTCTCGGAGATTTTGTTCTTTATATTTAAAACCTTACCGATAAAACGCTTTAGCTTATTTCCAGAGATATCCAATTTTCCTTTGTTCTCCAGGTATTTGGTATGCTCATTTGTTTCGACCAAAAGGTCTTCTGTGATTTTTGAAAAGCGATCTAACGCAACAGATTGTGAAGCGTTTAGCATCACCAACCGAATCATTTCACTATTGGTATCCGGAAGCACAATACTTTCAAAATTCACCTGAAGTGTAACAGGCTTAATTTCGACTTTTACTTCTTCTGAAATTGTTTCTTCAAGGTAACCTTCACAAAATGGTTTAATTTGTTTTAGGACTGTATCTCTTTCACTCGGAGATAGGTTAAAAAAGCTGACCATCCCATAGTGAAACAGATAGATATACTTGTCTTTAGAATTAGAAAAAAAGAGCTCATCACTATCTTGAAACAACAACTCCCATTGCAATTGTTGTTTACTAGACTTTATATTGATAGTGTTTGCTACTTGGTAGGCAACAACGGTAAACATTAGGTCTTAAACATTTCTTTGAGTTCTTTAAAACTTTTAAACTCTATCATGTAATCATTGGGATCATTAATGAAAAATGATAGATGTTCACCTGTTTTATCTTTGAGAAAAGTAGTTTGGGTTACGACTTCCAAATCACTCTTACTAAGTTTTCCATAAAGCTCACCCCAAGTATCTATATCTATAATTACACCAAAGTGGAATGATGGCAAAATTTTACCCTCAAAAACATAGTTTGGGCTATTGAAATTAAACTTTTCGGCTTTTATAAATGTGATTTGATGACCAAATAGATTTATATCTAGCCAATTTTCTGAAGTTCTCCCTAATGAAGCTCCAATGTTGTTTAGGTAAAAGTCTCGTGTTTCCTTTATACTTAAACACGGTAGGGACATGTGAAATGGCGTTTCCATAATTCAAGCATTTAAAAGCTTATAACTTTTTAACATATAGAAAGTTACGAAATAAATTGATTGAATTCTCAAAAATCTAGTCAAAATCATCGTCTTCCTCACCTGTCTGTTCAAGGCTTGGGTCTTGTACCGCATCTGGATCATCGTCTTCAAAATCCTCATAGTCATCTTCATCGTAATTCTCCATTGTTACAGCAAGTTTTGTACTTACTTTAACCAAATACTTTGTATCCTCTGTAGTAACTTCTACAGCATCAATGACTTCATTTTTAGCATTCCTAAATGTAATAATGTGGTCATCGTCGTAACCATCTGGATATTTTTCTACCAAAAGAGCTAAGATTTCTGGAGTTAATTTTTTAAAATCAACAATAACGCGTTTTAAGTGTTGGTCTTTTCTGTTCATCTTGTTAGATTGGATTTACATACCCAAAAGGTACGCAAAAATTAATGGAGCAACAATGGTTGCGTCACTTTCTATAATAAATTTTGGAGTGTTAATATCTAGCTTTCCCCAGGTTATTTTTTCGTTTGGTACTGCCCCAGAATAAGAGCCATAACTAGTAGTACTATCACTAATTTGGCAGAAATAACTCCAAAATGGCGTATCTGTTCGCTCCATATCCTGATATAACATTGGCACTACACAGATTGGAAAATCTCCCGCAATACCTCCACCAATTTGGAAGAAACCTATGCCTTTTTCTGAATTCTCTGTGTACCAATCCGCTAAGAACGTCATATACTCAATACCAGATTTCATAGTACTTGCCTTAAGCTCGCCTTTTAGCACATAGCTTGCAAAAATATTACCCATTGTACTGTCTTCCCATCCTGGACAAACAATTGGCAAGTTCTTTTCTGCTGCTGCGTACATCCAAGAATCCTTTAAGTCTATTTCGTAGTATTCTTCTAAAACACCAGATAATAACAATTTGTACATATACTCGTGTGGTAAGTAGCGCTCTCCTTTAGCTTCTGCGTCTTTCCAAATCTTTACAATATGTTCCTGTATCCGTCTAAATGCTTCTTCTTCTGGAATACAAGTATCTGTAACTCGGTTTAGTCCTTTTTCTAACAAATCCCATTCTTCTTGCGGAGTCAAATCGCGATAGTTAGGCACACGCTTGTAATGGCTATGTGCTACTAAATTCATTATATCTTCTTCAAGATTGGCACCTGTACAAGAAATAATGTGTACTTTATCTTGACGAATCATCTCAGCAAAAATCTTACCCAACTCTGCAGTACTCATAGCACCAGCCAAAGACACTAACATCTTAGCACCATTATTAAGCTGGTCTTCGTAACCCTTAGCTGCATCAACCAAAGCTGCTGCATTAAAGTGCAGGTAATACTTCTCTATAAATTGTGTAATATGTCCTTTATTAGTACTCATCTTCGTCATTAAATTTAGAAAATTTATTGTTTCCGTTGGAAGTGTTATTGAAATTACTTTCAAAATCATCTTCAGCATCCTCACCCTGAAATTTATAGCTCAGCATTTTATAATACAATTTAGCAGCCAAGAAATCTGAAGATTTTTCATTTTTATTTGGGCAAAGTTCTACAATATCAAACCCAACCACATTTTTTTCTTCAAATACCTGTTTTAAGAAATCTAAGGTCTCATACCATAGCAAACCACCTGGTTCTGGCGTTCCTGTACTTGGCATAATAGAAGGATCGAAGGCATCTAAATCGAAAGTAATAAATACATTATCTGTCATCTGATCTATAGCAGAATCCATCCAGTTGTCATCTACAGCCATCTCATGAGCAAAATAGGTTTTATCCTCGTCCATAACTGTTTTTTCAATGACATCCATTGAACGAATGCCAACCTGAATTAGGTTTGTCGTCTGACTCGCTTCATATACAGCACAAGCGTGGTTACACTTAGATCCCTCATAGCTCTCGCGAAGATCGGCATGCGCATCGATGTGCAATACTGTTAAATCCTCAAACATTTCGTTAAAAGCTCTAATAGTACCAATAGAGATAGAGTGCTCACCACCAAAAATAGTTACGAATTTGTTCTTTTTTATAAACTTTTTGGTTGCCTGGTGTACTGCTTCTACCATTGCTTCTGGCGATGCATTTTCTGTCACTGCATCTGCTAAGTGGATACCTTGAAGGTACACTTCAGAATCTGTTTCGATATCGTACAATTCCATGTTTTCTGAAGCGTGTAAAAATGCTTCTGGACCTTTGTCAGCTCCTTTTTGCCATGTGCTTGTGCCATCGTAAGGTACTGGGATTAAAACAATCTTTGATTGATCTAATTTTGAATGTTCTGCTGGAATACCAGCGTAAGTTTTTGTGTTCATTTTTTATTCCTGAATGGGAAATTTATTATTTATTCTTGTTGTTTATTTAATTTGATTCTGAAATCTTTTAGTACCCTAAAATATTCAGTAAATCTTCACTTTTTTGTTGTTCTGCGAAAACTTCGGTTGTTAAGTTTCCGTTATCATCACGTTGTATTAATATATGCTTTGGACTCGGTATTAAACAGTGTTGCAGACCACCAAACCCACCAATGGTTTCTTGATATGCTCCTGTATTAAAGAAGCCAATATATAATGGTTTGTCTTTGTGATACTTTGGTAAATAAATGGCGTTTACGTGCTGCTCACTGTTGTAATAATCATCGCTGTCGCAAGTAAGTCCACCTAATAATACGCGTTCGTAACTATCATGCCAACGGTTAACAGGTAACATTATAAAACGTTTGTTTATGGCCCATGTATCTGGTAAAGTGGTAATAAAGGATGAATTAATCATGTTCCATTTTTCACGATCGTTCTGTTGCTTTTGGTAAAGCACCTGATATATTGCTCCTCCGCTTTCACCAACTGTAAAACTTCCAAATTCTGTAAAAATATGTGGTACATCCACATCTTCTTCTTCACAAACTGTTTTTATCTGGTTTACAATTTCGTCTACCATATAAGCGTAATCAAAATCAAAAGCCAACGAATTTTTTATTGGGAAGCCTCCACCTATATTTAAGCTATCTAGTGATGGGCAAATTTTCTTTAATGCCGTATATACTTTTAGACATTTTGTGAGTTCGTTCCAATAATAAGCATTGTCTCTAATACCTGTATTGATAAAGAAATGCAACATCTTTAGCTCTACTTGCTTGTTTTCTTGAATTTGAGCCTTATAAAATGGCACAATGTTTTTGTATCCAATTCCAAGACGTGAGGTGTAAAACTCAAACTTTGGCTCTTCTTCCGATGCTATTCTTATACCCACATTAAATTTACCCTTTATTTCTTCGGAGAGTAAATCTAACTCTTCGTAATTATCTATGATAGGTATACAGTTTTGATGTCCACTATTAATTAAATCGGCAATATTATTAATATACTTTTCACGTTTAAAACCGTTGCTTATTACATAGGTTTTGTCAGTGATTTTACCTTCTTTCTTAAGACTGTTCACAATATCGATATCAAAGGCCGAAGAGGTTTCAATGTGAATATTATTCTTTAAGCCTTCGTCAAGGACATGTTTAAAGTGTGAACTCTTGGTACAATAACAATAGTTATAGGTTGCCTTATAATCGTGCTTAGCAAAAGCATCTGCAAACCATGTTTTGGCACGTTGTATGTTATTAGAAATTTGTGGCAGATAGGTAAACTTTAAAGGTGCACCATATTGCTCGATTAATTCCATAAGGTCTATGCCATGAAATTGAAGTGTGTTCTCCTCTAGATAAAATTCTTTTTGAGGAAAGTAAAAGGATTGATCGATAAGATCAATGTATTTTGTATTCATTTTTGTTTTATTCTCGGTTGTTTTTTCAGAAAAAATAAAGGTATAAAGATATATGCACAATTTGTGTTAACTCTATATCAAATCTGAAATTGGTTTTGTGTAGTTGGCAGAAAAGCATAAATATGCTGGCTGGCAGCTATCGAAGAAACGGAAGTTAGCTTTAAATTTCGGATGCTTATCTTATAAGCTGCTTTTGAATATGACTTCCTAATTTTCAAAAGCCCGAACGTAAAAACAGTTTTCAATGTGTTCAGCTAAATCCAGAACCTGTTGTATTGACGATTCTAAATTTCGTGGCAAATGTAATTCATTTTTTAATATGCAAAACTTTTTTGTGATTTTTTTGAAAAAAAACTACCTAACCAAAACGAGCACTTAACTCAACCAAACCTACCGATAACTCAAGCCGATTTTATACCTTTAACCAAAGTAATTAATTTAGGTGTAAACAAAACCTATATATTATGAAAACACACTTATTTATCCAAAAACAAACATTGAGGCATTTTGGTTTTATGATTGCTATTTTAGCGTTGTTTGCATTTAATCCATCTTATGGACAAACCAAAACCACTACTAATGACACTACTTTACAAGAGCGGGAGGTAAAAGGGATTATTAGTAACGAAAAAGGACCAATTAAAGATGCAAACATTACTTTGCAAGGTACGAGACATGGTACCACCACCAATGAAAATGGTGAATTTACTTTTCCTGTGAAGCTTAAGACAGGAGATGTTCTACTTATAAGTTACATAGGTTACGAAACACAAAAATTCGACATTAAGGAAGACACCACCTTTATTAAGCTGGTTTTAACCGAAGATATGATAGAAATGATTGGTGCTTTAGATACGAATAAGCCTTATAAGTCTAAACGCAAAAACTAATTGTTCTGTTTCTATTGAAAAATTTTCCCTATATATTTTTCTTATTTGTAGTAGGTCAATCCTATTCGCAAATCTCAGACTTTGAGCATATAGATTTTAAAACGGCAGATAGTATTGCCTTATCTTACGATAAAGAAGATTTAACAAATTTACCAGAACTTTCTCATCAACTAACACAGCATCTTGATACTGATGCAGAACGCTTTAGAGCCATCTACCGCTGGGTCTGTGCTAATATTGCCAATGATTACAGCTTATACTTAAAAAATAAGCGTAAGCGCCAACGCTTTATGGATGATAGTATAAGGTTTGAGACATGGAACAATAACTTTAGAAAAACTATTTTCAAAAAGCTTCTAAAAAACAAACGTACTATCTGTACAGGTTATGCTTATCTCGTAAGGCAATTGGCCAATTTTGCCAATATAGAGTGCGAAATTGTTCAAGGATACGGAAGGGTGAGCACAACCGATATCAACAACTTAAAACTTCCCAATCATTCCTGGAATGCCGTAAAACTAGACGGAAAATGGTACCTCTGCGATCCAACATGGGCCAGCGGCATTCCCAATAAAGAAACCAATCGCTTTAGGTTTCAGTATAATGATGGGTTCTTTTTATCTGAGCCAGCATTATTTGCCATCAATCATTTTCCTATTGATGAAAAATGGTGGCTTTTAGATCACAACATCCCTACATTCAAAATGTTTTTAAATGCTCCTATAATATATGGAAATGCCTACAGGCACCTTAGACTTCATCAATTACCCATGAAGATGCACCATAACATTAAAAAACATGAAAAAGTAGTTTTTCAGTTCATTCTAAAAAACACCATAAATACAGCACAAGTCAAACCCCTATTGGATAATGGCTTTGAAAATTGGAAAACAAGTCCAACTCATGTTTCAATTGATGATACATTTTTAACTTTTGACCACCAGTTTAACAAAACAGGGTTCTATGATGTACATCTTTATTTACAAGACGATTTAATATCCACTTACACCATCAAGGTAACCAACTGAAATCTAATCGGCTGAAACAATTAAGGTGTTGTTTATATCGATTTCCAATTCGAGATTATCGCACAATTGAAGGTTTAATGGTATTTTCTGTCCATAAACAAAATCGTTAGAGGCTACAGCTATCACATCATTTTGGGATAACTGCACCCAACCACTATTAGCGGCTACAGAAATATTATCTAAATGCAATAAGCTATAATCTTCACCGTAAATTATAAACTCGAAACTATGCGTTCCGTTGTTAGTAAGCCTAATCTTAGGTGAATCGTTTACACAGGTTTGTGTATTTAGATTTACAGCAGAAATATCCAATTCTTCTTGGGTGCTTGTTGAGTCCGTTGTACAGTTTACCAATAGTAAAAGCACAAGTATGCGTAATACATGTTTCATAAGCAGGTTATTTAAATTTGGGGAGTCTAACATAGGAAAATTAAAGACACGCTCGACAAACAACACTATTTATTCGACGAAATACATCAATTTTCTTAAAATAATCGCAACTTAGAGCTTTTCTAAAGCATTTTTAATATGCTAACCTCTTGTTCTGTAAGATGTTTCCAATGACCTCTGGGTATATCCTTCTTGGTTAAGTGACCAATGGCTACACAATCTATTTTTACCAGATCATATTTAAGGGTTTCAAAAATGGTACGCAATATGGTATTTCCTGTATTTTTTATTTTAATACCAATCTTGTTTTTAGATTCTCCTTGAATATAGCTTATCTCTTCAACTGTAACTAACTTTCCATCAACCTTAAAACCCTCTTGAATCTTCTTGAGGTCTTCAAACTTGAGATTTTTGTCTAAATCAAGCTGAAATAAACGTGCTACACCGTTTTTGGAATTGGTAAATTTTTGCACAATCTTATCATCATTTGTAAAGAGTAATAGGCCCAAGGAATTTCTTCCAAGCCTCCCTATTGGTTTTATATTTGCATTGGTGGCATTGGCAACCAAATCCATAACCGTTCTACCCTTACCTTCTGCAGTTGTTGTGGCAAAACCTTTTGGTTTATTAAGCAATAAATAAACTTTGGGTTCTGGATTAATGCGTCGGCCGTCAAACCTTACGTCATCACTAAGTTTTACTTTATAACCCATTTCGGTGACCACCTTTCCGTTAACGGTCACCAATCCTATGGCTATATTCTCATCAGCTTCTCTACGAGAGCATATACCAGAATTGGCTATGTACTTATTCAAACGTATATCATCTGAGGTGGATGATTTTTTTGGTCGAGACTTCTTTTTAAAAGGAGCATTACCTCTGGCAAAACTTTTTGGTTTGCGGTTAGCCTGCCCTCTTCCCGAAGTTTTCCCTCTTCCTTTGCTATCTTGATTTCTGCTCATTTTTTAATTTTTTATCATCTTTGCTAAAGCTTAGATGAATTTAAATACAAAGGTATAACAATACTTTACACGTACTACTTAAATAATAATTTGTTTGGCGTTGTATCTGTTTAAATCCGATTTAAAACAACAGAAACATCTATCAATAAAATTGAAAACACGCCTAACACTATTATAAATTTAAGCATGTTATGTAGCAAAAGATAATGTGGCTTTTTACTCGATTTCCAAAGTATGGCAAGAAACAGCAAAAGCAATATTATACTGAGATAGAAAAAATAATACATATGCCCAATCTTAAAAAACAAGATTAAGACGATAGCTGAAACGATGGTTAAAACAGCCATAATGGTAAGCATCGATTTTGAGACCTTTTCACCATGCATCACAGGTATGGTTTTATAATCCAATGCTAAGTCTCCTTTAATGTTCTCCAAATCTTTAGTCAACTCGCGCATAGACACTAACAAGAAGAGAAATATGGCATGTGCAAATACAACCAATTCAAAGTTTTGATAATAAATAAATATGGCAAAAAAAGGCGTTACGGTTAAAATTGCAGAAACTAAATTTCCTACGATAGGTTGTTTTTTAAAGCGGTGCGAATACAGCCAAATAGCGAAAATATAGATGGAAAAGAATATCACAGCCTTAAACGACACGTAGCTAGCAAAAACAATTGCTAAAAAATTAAGCACAAAATAGAATGATAACTTGGTGTTTTGGCTCACTAAACGATCGAGCATGGTTTTTCTTGGCTTGTTGATTAAATCTTTTTCGGAATCATAAAAACTATTGATAATGTAACCAGCTGCAATTGTTGCGGAAGATGCCAATACCAACATTAATAAGTTAATATCAAAAAGTACGGATTTCATGGTTTTTTCTGGCGCAAAAATGTAGATGGAAGCCAAATACTGGGCAATTACGACTACCAAAATGTTATAACCTCTAACTACGGAAAACAGGCTGAAAAATTTAAGAAGAATGTGTTTCTGCCGTCTTGAAAGCATAGGTGTCAATTAAAAAACCTCACCAATTACGACAACTAGTGAGGTCTAAATGTAATATTTTTTGAATTAAAAGTTATATACAACCTCTAATTTCTGCCCCTTTAAAGCTTCTTTCGCTCTATCAATATTTTCTGTAAAGCCCAAGATATAACCTCCACCACCAGAGCCGCAAAGCTTTAGGTAATAATCATTGGTTTCGATACCCTTTTTCCAGAGTTCGTGGAACTGTTTTGGTATCATCGGTTTAAAATTGTTCAAAACGACTTTAGAGAGTTGTTTTGTATTTCTAAATAATGATTTTATATCACCTTTGAGAAAATCCTCTACGCAAGCATCTGTATGTTTTATAAATTGGTCTTTAAGCATACTTCGGAAACCTTCATTCTTCATGTTTTCCATAAAAATGCTTACCATTGGTGCCGTTTCGCCAACAGAACCACTATCCAATAAAAATACTGCCCCTTTGCCTTCTGTTTTTTGGGATGGAATTCCAGTAGCCTCAATATTATCTTTAGAATTTATTAAAATAGGAAGACTCAAATAACTGTTCAATGGGTCTAATCCCGAAGATTTTCCATGGAAAAATGATTCCATATCGGCAAATATTGCTTTCAGTTTTAAAAGCTTTTCGCGCGTTAGATTCTCTAAAACCGTAATTTTATCCGAAGCATATTTGTCGTAAATCGCAGCTACCAATGCACCACTACTTCCTACTCCATAACCTTGAGGAATAGAAGAATCGAAATACATACCAGAATTGACATCTTCTTGCAGTTTTTCAAAGTCAAAATCAACTAAATTCTTGTCTAATCCCTTTAAATATGTAACGAATCTTTTAAGACTTTCGTTAGATTTAACAGCTACTTCAGAAGGGTTTTCATCCACTTTTAATGCACCGTTGTAAAAATTGTAAGGAATAGACAGACCTTTAGAGTCTTTAATGATACCATACTCGCCAAAGAGTAATATTTTTGAATAAAATAGAGGTCCTTTCATGTTTGTACTCGCAATTTCCTTTAACAAATATACGTATTAATCTTCTATTTGGTTTGCTCCCAAGCCAATATAGTCACAAATATAATGTTCATTTTGGCAAAATGAAGCTAATTCTTTTTCGATGAAACCGAGTACAGCTTCCTTTTCATTGTAGGGATACAACACGTGTACATTTGCTCCTGCATCTAAAGTAAAACAAACATTAGAATTGGTTTCTTCCCTAAATTTCCATATTTTATTTATGATTTCTAGTGTATTAGGTTTCATTAAAATAAAATATGGCATGCTTGTCATCATCATAGCATGCAGCGTTAAAGCTTCACTTTCAACAATTTTAATAAAAGCTTTTAAATCACCAGAAGCAAAAATTTCTTTTAATTCAGAAAGGTTATTACGGGCTTGGGCAAATCGTTCTTGTGCAAATGGGTGGCCAAACATTAACTTATGACCGACAGTACTGCTGACTTGTTTTTCGCCTTTATCCACCAAAAGAATGGTATCTTGATAATCTTTGAAATTGGCATGTACCTCACCCTCGTATTTCACCCCATATAAATCTGAGCTCTCTGTACTTTTGTTTCCTCCCCAAACCACGAGTTCTCCTTCTATACTCCTACAGGCACTACCAGAACCTAAACGCGCTAGGAATGATGCTTTTTTGTTGAAAAAAGACTTCTCAACTACGCTCGAAGTGACAGCATTGGTTAATTGTTCCTCAATGCTCATTAAGCATAAAGCCAATGCACTCATACCAGAAGCAGAAGAGGCAATACCAGAACTATGTGGGAAAGTATTTGAAGTTTCTATCTTAAAATGATATTCTTTTAAAAATGGTACGTATTCCTCAATACGCTCAAAAAACGTCTTGATCTTTGGTTTGAAAGCTTCATTTTTTTCACCTTCAAAAAACACTTCGAAACTAAAATCTCTACTTTCTTTTTTAGTGTAGGTGAGTTTAGTTATCGTTTTACAGTTAGAAAGTGTAAAACTTATCGAAGGATTTTCCGGTATTTGATGTTCCTTTTTGCCCCAATATTTCACCAATGCAATATTGCTTGGAGATTCCCATTTCACAGCACCTTGCTTAATAGTTGCATCGTAAGATTTGAGGATAAAATCTTGTTCTTTCATTTCTGTTAATTCTGCAACAAAGATAAGAGTTTTACCATAGTTTTATAGTTTCTGGCAGTAGCACTGACCTTAAGTTTCTTCTCAAAATGGTTGAGATTGAATTTCGCCTTACCATAACCTGTTGCACAGTAAAAATAGATGCAGTCATTTAGAATTTTGTATTCTTCGTTGTCATAGGTTTTCTCATAGGCTTCGTAAACGAGGCTCTCTTTAGGTGGTTCTGATAAGATTGCAAAATAACTTTCTACTTTTTTTTCCTCAGGAAAGGGACAAAAGTCAAATATTTTTTGCAATTGTTCTCTCGTTCTTACTAACACGAAAACATCGAAACCAAAATGATCTAAAATTGATTTTTTAATTTTATGTTCTACAATTTTAGCGTCGAATTCTTTGGATTGAAAAATGACATTTCCTGTTTGGATATAGGTTCTTACATCGTCTAAGCCAGACTCGGTTAATAATTCCCTAAGTTCTGCCATTGGTACTTTTTTATGACCGCCAACATTAATCCCTCTTAAAAGTGCGATGTATGTTTTCATTATTTTATAATAGATTTTGCCACAATATAAGCACCGGTCCATGCATTTTGAAAATTAAAACCACCTGTTACCGCATCTACATTAATAACTTCGCCAGCGAAATAAAGATTTGAAACCAACTTACTTTCAAAAGTTTTGAAGTTGATTTCCTTTAGATCCACTCCGCCAGCAGTAACAAATTCTTCTTTAAAAGTGCTTTTGCCAGTAACTTGAAATTTAGCGGCTGTCAATTGTAGCGTTAATGCTTCTAATTGGGTTTTGTTGATATCTGCCCAGCGTTGGGTATCCACAATGTTTGCTGCAAAAACCAACTGCTTCCAAAGTCGTTTTGGCAAATCGAATTGTGAAGAATTTACCACTAGTTTCTTTGCTGAATTTTGTTTGGAATTTTTCAGAAAATCTAAGCAAGCTTCAAAACTATGTTTAATAAAATTGACTTCAATTTTAAAATTATATTTAAGTTTTGCCAATTCAATGGCTCCAAAAGCAGACAGTTTTAAAATGGCTGGCGCACTCATGCCGACATGAGTAATCAACAATGGTCCTTCAGAAATCAAATCTGTTCCTAAAACCTTTACCTCAACATCTTTTGCAACAACACCTGGTATATTCTTGATGCGATTATCTTTAATATCGAAAGTGAATAACGAGGGCACTGGTTGTACTATGGTATGACCCAAATCTTGGAGCAACTTCCAGATTTTGGGATTGCTCCCTGTTGCAACAATAAGTTTATTACACTGAAAGGCACCTTGTGACGTTTCTAATTGGAAAGCACTACTGTTTTGAGATACTTCACTTCGACTGCACTCAGTGCAAGCCAGCTCAGTATGACAATCCTTAATAGATTTCACAGAATGGTTATAGAAAGCCTCAACTTTATGTTTCTTGGCTTCATTAATAAAGCAATCGATAATGGTTTGCGAAGAGTTAGAAACTGGGAACATTCTACCATCTTCTTCAATTTTTAGTTCCACTCCACGTTCTTCGAACCATGTAATTGTATCACCCGTCATAAAGGTGTGAAAAGGGCCAAGCAACTCTTTTTCTCCTCTGGGGTAGTTTTGCACTAACTCTGAAGGGATAAATTCTGCATGGGTTACATTACAACGTCCTCCTCCAGATACTCTCACCTTTTGAAGACCTTCTTTTCCACGTTCTAAAATAGCAACGGACACATTTGGATTAAGCTCTGCAATATTGATTGCCGTGAAGAACCCTGCAGCACCTCCGCCAATAATTATGATATCTTTGTATATACCCAACGCTAAAAATTAAATCATAAAATTACAATGATAATGGTCAAAAGGCTAATATTTTTATTACTTATTGTCACTTCTTGTCAGCATTCTGATTTATTGATAATTGAGGGCTCAATCAATAATAGTTTAAATGAAGTTTCTGGAGCAGAATATATTATAAATCCCAATCTTATTTGGGTGGTAGAAGATGCAGGTAATGATAACCATTTATATGGACTCAATAAGGAAGGAAAAATTATAAGAGATATCACCATACAAAATGCTGAAAATGAAGATTGGGAAGAGCTAACTTCTGATAAGGACAGAAACATTTATATTGGTGACTTTGGTAACAATAATAAAAAAAGAGGAACATTTAGAATTCTAAAAATTAGTAACGAGGATTTAAGTGCGCCTGGTGCTAATGCAGATATCATTGAGTTCACATTACCAAAAGGCTTGAAATCGAAAAATTTTGAGGCTTTTTTTGTTCTAAATGATTGGTTTTACATTTTTAGCAAAGCCGCTGATAAAACAGAAGTGTTTAAAGTACCTAATAAAGTAAGCAACCATATTGCAACCAAAATTTCTGAATATCATTTTAAGGGTAAAGGCTTTAAAATTACCTCAGCAGATATTAATTTTAAAAACCATAAAATAGTACTTCTAAACCGTGATAAGTTGATACAATTATCTGATTTTGAGGGTGATGATTTCTTTTCTGGACAAATAGATATTCTCTCTTTTGGCCATAACACTCAAAAAGAAGGAGTGTGTTTTGAAAATGATTCTACTTTACTAATAACGCATGAGCGTAAGGATTTCGAAGGTGGTAACATTTATAGTTTTAACTTCAAATAATTAATCTTTAATAGTATTATTATACGTGGTCTTTAAAAGATTTAAATCAGATGAGTTCTTAAGGCTATTTTTAGCATCTTCGTATAGATTTTCTATCTCTTGCTTTATGGCGTCTACATAGTGCTCACAAGCATTCTTTTGGTTATTGAGCAATGACAACAACATAAACATAAGCTTCTGAACAATGATAACATCATGTTTACAATAGGTTCTCAATGCCGACATTACATTAAAAAGTAATTGTTTAAAACTTACAGTGTTTATGATAATCACAAGATGGTCTTGGTCGTCCCTATATTCACTTTTATCTTTCTTTTGTAGTCTTAACAAAAACAAATCCGTTAAATAATCTATAGCATTAATTGCAGTGCCTGGATCATTAATTCCGGGAGACATAGACTTTATGGCAATTTCCGTTAGTTGTTTAAAAGCTAGAAGGTAATTATCTTCTATGAGCTCACTTTTAGAATAATGAAAGGACGATAACACCTTTTCTATTGCTTCGTCATCAATAGCTTTACTTAATTTTATCAAAGGTTTATTTTCAAAGACATATGTTCCCTTTACTGGAATCACCTCTAATTGAATTTCCTTTTTTTGAGCCAGACTTGCCAAAGCTGAAAGTGATATGTCCTGAACATAACCTGATTTTTTTGAATTCAAAGTTGTCCAATCGTTAGTGGAAGGAAATTCATCACTCTTTTCTATTTGTTTATCAATCAATACTTTTAGTCGTTTTCTTGCAACTGAAGCTATATGACTCATTATATTGTTGATTTGTATCTCTTGAGATATAGAATGTATAAAATAAATAAACGCTGCTAAACAAAGTGTCATAAAAAAAATGGCAAGCAAAACACTAAAACCGGGCAACTGGTATTTATTGCCATTAGGTTCTATGCTAACCAATGTAAATATACAATAGAGCAAAGAAGAGTTATAGACGCCCAGTATTACTTGATGTCTTCTATTAGAAATTAAACCCGGTAATACACGTGGTGAAAAATTACTAGATGCCTGACTCAATAAAATCATTACCATTGAGAAACTAAAGACCATTATAGAAATCAATCCTGCCACAAAAGTCGTTAGAAGACTTCTGGCCGTTTCTGTATCATTTACAACTAAAGAAGGTGCCTTTTTTATTAGATAATCTGAAACACCTAAACTTTCAAAATAAATCATTAAGAAGGCAAAAATAGTTCCCGTAAGGCTTAAAATCGTAGGATAAAAAGCAATTTTACTCTCTAACTTATAGAAATATTTTACGGTATTATTTAAAAAGTTTTTCATAGCCATTAAAAGTTAAGGCCAAATCCAAATGAAAAACGGAAACCTTCTGTACTGTTAAAAAAATTAAATGTCCCTGAAAGCGATTCCGCAGCAGTTACCCAAAAGCCACCACCGTAATCATTATGCCACTTATCAGAAAAGTCATTTCTTAGCCAAACCCTACCCACATCAAACCCACCAAAAATCCCAATTTGTAAGGGCAGAAGATTGGTTTTAAACGAATTGAAACTGTATCTTAAGTCCGCACTGGTTACCAACGAACGTGATCCTGTAAATCGTTCATTCCTGTAACCTCTTAAACCATTATCTCCTCCAATATTTGCAGCTTGGTAAAACAAAAAGTTATCACCTATTCTAAACTGACTTCTTAGATTAGTTTTTAAGACCAGTTTTCTATTTCTAGAAAGTGCATTGTAAAATCCGATATCTGCATTAATATACCCAAACGTATTCTCGCTGTCTTTCAGCTCAGTCTTTCCACCAGCATTGATCATAAAAGTCATCCCTCTTGTTGGGTTTATTTTGTAATCAAAACTTTCATAATTGTATTGGGCCTCAAGTCCACCAAAAAATCGTCTTTCGTAGAATTCTTCGATGGTCTCCGGTATTAGGTCTGTAATAAACCTACCATCTGTATCATCTAGCTCTATGCCCTCAAAAATAGCCCTAAAACCATAATCACTACCAAAGTTACCCATTTTAATAATACCTGCCTTAACCATATAAATACTGGTCTTAACCCTATTGTAGTCGAAATCTAAATCATCATCTAAATTTTGGGTTTCGTTACCAAAACCAAAGAAATTATTTGTGAAATTATCTGTGGTAAATTGACCTCCAATATGAAGGTTCCAATCATTCATGATATTTGCGAATTCACCATCGTATTTTAAGGCAAAACCACTAGTGGCAAAAAAATAACCACCGTTAAATCGATGTTGTTGCGAAAACGGATTTCTCTGAAATCCATTCTTTGTGCTTACATAAGAAATACCCAAAGCCACACCATCATCTGGGTTGTAACCAATTGCTGGAGTTACAGAACCACTATGCTCAATATTCTTTTGATAGTCGAATAGATTAAGATTGTAAACATCGGTAAACCTTATAAATGCACCATTGTTGTCTTTAACGGTATTGAGTTTACTTTCATGGTCATAAACTTTTACTCTTCTCGGTGATTTAATGATATAGGTATCATTTTCTTGGCCACCTATCAATCTTGTAAAGATGAGATTATTACCCCTTCCGCTAACTTCAAAAATATCTTTATCATCTAGTCCATAAATCCACATTTCTTTAGTTATATCACTGTTAAAAACTCTATCTACAATAACATCTTCCTTTTCCCCATCCTTGATACGAGAAATGATAACTCTTGTGTTTTTATCACCTTCCCTAATGACTTCTATATAATCATCTTTGTCTGTTCCAGTAAGTATAACAAGTTCATTTAAATGTCTATAATAACGAGTGGCAATCTCTACAAGATTAGCTCTACGACCTTTAAGGTGCTGTTTAATTTCCTCCAGGGTTTTATCTTGTACTTCCTCAGGAACATTGGAGAATGCTTTATCTATAACCTCATCAGTAACATTTTCTTGTATGAATTTAGCATGCTTTATCCATGTCTCTAGATCTGATTGCTGAATTAATGTTCTATCTAATTTTATTCCAGCTTTGTTCATCCACTCTATATCCTCTAACTTATCATCATACACCTGAAGCTGCTTTGTTGAACCAGAAATTAGTCGCATAACATCCAATAATGCTCCGTCAAAATTTGAAAACACCTGATCTCTATCCCTTGGGATTGGTCGGTAATACTTATCCCCATTTTCCATATTAAATTGAGCCCATCTCCATTGGTCTTGATGGCGATCCCAATCGCCTATCAACATATCGAACAAGCGCGCTCTTACAAAAGCATTTTCGTCTATCTTGTGCTCTTCATCTTCTCTTATCTTCTCTATAATATCGTGGGTACTTTCAATATCGTCTGCATAACCAAAGTTCCTTTCATCTGTATAGTTTTCCTCAGGACGCTCTTCTATCATATAGAGTTCGCCCCCAAACTCTTCATTGTAGTCCCCTAAATGCTTATGCTTTGGTACGTAATACAACTTAGGATTGGTATGATAAATTTCAGCAGCATCTGATAAGTCTGGCACAACGGTAAACGCATAAGGATGTGCTGCTGTATAAAAATCCAGGATCAAACTCTCAATAGCGGTTCTTTCAAACTCATCTTGAATGTAAGTGTCTTTGAATAATACTGTTTGCAAGTATTGTGTCGCACTTTTTCTAAGGGCTCTCATGTTTAGCTCTCTTCCATCCTTGGTTTTTAGTCGCAAAGATTTAGTTTGGTGGCCACCTCCCTTTCTCACAATTTCCAGGCCTCCATACAAGGTATCCAAGGTTACAACTTTAGCTTTTATCTTAGTACTGTAGACATCTCTGTAATGGTCTCCCCAAACCGATTCAAAAAAATCTGTTTTATCCGTTTCTTCTTTACTGTAGATAGAAACCTCTACCTCATTTGGAAACTCATCTGGTAATTTTGAAACATCATAAAATGTTCTTGGACTAAAAACCTCATACTGAAACATAACATTAGGCTCTCCATTTTCCGCACTATATATTTTCACCCAAGAACTACCATCTTTATAAATTAATAGTTCTGCAAAACCTTGACCAGAATAAGCAAACAAACCATTTCCACCTAATGCCACACCAGATTCTTTAGCACCCGAACCTGTGACTATCTGTTTTATACTGTCCTTTTCAATATATTGCATTGTGTGCTCATGCCCTGAAACAAATACTACATTATCGGCATCGTAAGTTAGGGCTTCTATCCGTTTCATTAAATCGTTATATCTTTCGTTATATCTATCTTGAATAGAAACACCTCCTTGAGTCCTAACCTGAGTTAAAAAAGAGGCTAATATTGGTAACGGTATCTTTTTTTGTGTAGGATAAAGATGCTTTTTAGCGGCATAATACCCTCCATGAATCCCATTCGTGTACATAGGATGGTGCATAGCAAATACCGTAGTTTTGTTTTGTGCTTTTTTAAGCTCCCCTTCTATTTCTTGTAAGAAACGTTCTCTGGTTTTTATTTCGCACTCATCATTTATAGTTGGATTTTTATTCCAATTTTCCAAATACCATTGCGTGTCTAAAATAATTAACTGAACATCTTCGCTTACATCGATGCTTTCAAATGGACATCCATTTTCTGGTATAAAGGTGTTTTCCCCAAGCGCTTCTTCTATATATTTTTCTTGGCGCTTTAAGCCATTTAATCCATCGGAATACCAATCGTGGTTACCAGGAATAAAAATAACCGTCCCGTCGAAATTCTTAACCGACTTAATTTGTCCATTAAGTGCATTTTCAGCCATCATTCGCCCCTTTTCATGCTCTGCAGGCAATCCCGAAGGGTAAATATTATCACCCAAAAAAACGACGTAATCATTATCAGTTTTTAGATTTTTGATATGATTACTGAATGCTGTCAAGGCTGGAGACATCCCATTGAGAGGTGATTTACCAGCGTCACCAATAAGGTAAAAGCGTTTTTCTATTTCATTATCTGGTGCTTTATTTTCTTTTAGCTTATCATCTCTATACCTGGTATCATATGTAGCACAAGCATTTAGAACAAATAGCGTCGTAAGTGCAAAAATTATTTTTATATAATTATTCATTTAAAATCAATTATTAGAAATTTGTGAAGCTGTTAAGTACTCCACCTTATTTTTCCCAAAGACTGTCGGTAAAATAATGCTTACAGTCTAAGAAGTTCGTTTTATGATTAAAATTAGTGTCTTTAGCTAATTTAATAATTTCATCAATAGCATATTTTTTTGAAAGTTCCGTCCAAATCAATTCATTGTAATCAAAATGTATATCAGCATCGAGCCCACCAACGTTTACTACTTGTTCTCTTAAACTAATGATGTAACTTTTTACATTTCCTGTTTCTGGGTTGTAGTGGCAATAAAAATCAAAATCGTCTAAATTAAAATCGGCATTTAATTCTCGATTGATTCTTAATAGTAAATTTAGATTAAACCTTTTGGTTATACCATGTTTATCATAATAGGCGTTATGAATGATAATTGGGTTTTTCTTTAAATCAAAACCAACTAAAAGCTTATCTCCAACTTTCATATTATCATTAAAAAGCCTTAGGAGTTCTTTTGCTTTATCTTTTGGGTAATTACCAATATTACTGCCCAAAAACAATAATAAACTTGGGCACTCACTCTCTTTATTGGCTTTTAGAATTTTAAAATAATCCCCAACTTTTGGTTTAATAGTAATTTTAGGTAATCTTTCTTTTAAACGGGCTGAAAGGAGATCAATGGCCTTTTGCGAAATATCGATTGGCACATAATTAAAATCTATGTTATTATCAACAAGATACTCTAACAACTTAAAGGTTTTTAGCCCATCACCAGCACCAAGTTCTATAATGTTGAATGGTGTTTTAAATTGTAGCGCTTCAATAATCTGTTTTGATTGCAAGGATAGAATCTCAAACTCTGCATTGGTAAGGTAGTATTCAGGCATATTCATTATCTCCTGAAAAATGCGACTTCCATTATCATCGTAAAAATATTTTGATGATAAATACTTGTTTTTGGAAGTTAATCCATCTCTTACATCTTGGGCGAAATTATCTGTCATTTATTTGGCGAGTCTAATTCCCGAAAATTGCCAACGCATTTCGGCTTGAAAAAAATTTCTGTATGTTGGTCTACTATGGTTCGGGGAAGTGGCTACAGAACTGCCTCTTAAGACCATTTGATTAACCATAAATTTACCATTGTATTCACCCAGTGCTCCATCTGCTTTGGCATAGTTTGGGTAAGGCAGGTAAGCACTATTGGTCCATTCCCAAAGCTGTCCATGGTTTATTTTTTTAGAAGCTACTTCCCACTCAAACTCGGTTGGCAATCGCATATTTTTCCATTGTGCAAAGGCAAATGCCTCATAGAAGGTAATGTGATTTACCGGCAATTGCCAATCCACCTCTTTAAAGCCATTTAAGGTATAATAATGCCATGTATTATTCACCTTGTGCCAATACATTGGAGCTTGAATTTTGTTTTTTTGAATAAAATCCCAACCATCTGCGTGCCATAAATTAAAATCTTTATAACCTCCTGCTTCGATAAATTCCGAATATTCTGAATTGGTTACCAAGCGATTTGAGATTTCAAAATTATTCAGATAGACCTTATGCCTACCCAATTCATTGTCCCAACAAAAACCATCTCCGTTGTGTCCAATTTCATACAGCCCTTCATCTATCTTTATAAATTCCTGAGGTTGACTTTCTGGTTTTAAACTGACTTTATAATCAAGGGTCGGGAATGATGGTTGATGCCCGAAAATGTATTTTATATCGTAAACTAAAAGCTCCTGATGCTGCTGCTCATGCTGCAAGCCAATTTCAATAACATGTGCTATTTCTGTTGTTAAATCTGCACTCAAAAAATCTGACATCTGTTCATTAACATAATTTCTATATTCCAGAACTTGTCCTAAAGTAGGGCGCGTCATTAAGCCGCGATTGTTTCTTAGAACTTTTTCTCCAACATTATTATAATAACTGTTGAAGTAGTAGGCGAAATCCTCATCAAAAACTGAGTAATTATCCTTGTGCTCCGTAAGGACAAACTGCTCAAAAAACCATGTGGTGTGTGCCAAATGCCATTTGGGAGGAGAAACAAACTCCACAGGTTGCAGTGAAACATCCTCTGGTTTTAAAGACTTACAGATTTCTTCGGTTCTATGCCTTATTTCTAGAAATCGGGTTTTTGTAATTGATTGTTCTAATTCTATCTGCACTATTCCTTAATTATTTGAGTTTCAAAAATAACCTCGTTCGCTATGGTCTTATGCACAGGGCAACGCGAGGCTATTTCTTTTAATCGTTCTTCTTGAGCTATATCCAAATTACCAACAAATTTTAGCTTTTTACTTATGTGGTCCATGTATCTAGGCTTTTCGACCTTAACTAGTAAATCGTCGCTATGCTTTCTGGAATGGGAAAGGTAAACAAAGACTTCTCTTAAGTCCCATTGCTTTCTTTCTGCGTACATTTTTAAGGTCATGGCCGTACATGCTGCAAGTGCAGCATTAAGGTACTCATAAGGTGATGGTCCAAAATCACTACCGTCAATTTCAGCAGGTTCATCTGCTATAAACGTGTGATTTTTGGTTTGGATTGAGGTTGTAAAATTATCTTCGATTATGTTTAAATGCCCAACCAATTGCTCTCCATCAGTGTCTAGCATTTTGTTTTCAACCCTAGGAAAATACCGTCTTGCCCATGTACCAATAACCTCTCCAACATATGCGCTATCATTTTCATTGTTTAAAAGATGGTCAGCATCATCCAAGGTTATAAAGCTTTTGGGATGATGTGCTTTGACATACAATTGCTTGGCATTGTCAATACCGACTATTTTATCTAATGGCGAATGCATTATCAATAGTGGTTTTCTAAGGTTCTTTACAATTGTTGGCAGATCTGTCTTGGTAAACTCTTCTACAAAATCTTTATTTATTACAAATGGTCTTCCTCCGATATCAACTTCTGCATTACCTTTTTTATCAATTTCCTCGATATGATTTGAGAAAAGATGCTTTACATGATCTACATTAGCTGGTGCAGCAATGGTCGCTACTGCTTTTACCGCTTTTAATTTTGCTGCCGCAGCCAATACCGCAGCACCACCCAGAGAATGACCGACCAACAAACCTGGAGCTTCATAATGCTCTGACATGTAACTATGAACATCGATTAAATCCTGAACATTAGCCGAGAAATGACTATCTACAAACTCGCCTTCGCTACGACCCAATCCTGTAAAATCGAAGCGTACTACCGCAAAACCATCTTGAGTTAAGGCCCTGCTAATATATTTTACAGCATTGAGGTTGCTACTACAAGTGAAACAATGTGCAAAAACCGCATAGTAGTTAGGCTTTTGATTTGCTGGCAACTCCATATATGCATTGAGCATTAAACCCTTACTGTTTTTTATATTTAGCCTTTTACTTTTCATTCTACTCTGTTATTTCAACACCTTTCCAAAAAGCCACTCTGTTTTGTATGTGTTTGGCCTCCTCTTTAGGTTCTGGATAAAACCACGCACCATCAATATTTTCTTTGCCATCAACATTGATATTGTAATAAGATGCTGTTCCCTTCCATGGACATACCGACTTAGAGTCGCTAAGTGTAAAAAAATCTTCTTTAATACTATCGTGCGGAAAATAGTGATTGTCTTCTACTACAACCGTATCATTACTTTCTGCTATTACTTTATGGTTCCAAATTGCTTTCATACCTATGGCTTTTTATCGATTAATATTATGAGCTACAAGACAACATAGAACAGCCCACTTTGTGCCTTGCCCAATCTGGTCTTTTTGCAAACCACTTTTCATAATCTGGCTGCTCATTGTATGGTTTTTTTAAGAGATTGAATAACTCGTCAATTAGTTTATAATCTCCATTATCCGCATCATCAATGGCTATTTGTGCCATATAATTACGTAGTACATATTTTGGGTTGACTAAATTCATCTTCTTCTTTCTTTCATTATCATCTAAATCTTCTATAGATAATCTTTGGTCATAGCTTTCAAACCAGTCTTTCCACTGTTCCAAAATTTTGCCTATAATTTCTTCGGGTTTATAGAATGCTTTTTCGATTGTAGCGACCCCTTTTTCAACCTTGCCTTTTTTATAATCTGAAAGCAATCTGAAAAATATGGTCATATCAGTTTCTGAGCTTAACAAACAGTCTTCCAACCCCTGAATTAAGTTTAAATCATTTTTCTGTTTTGTATGTAATCCTATTTTAGATCGCATCATATCGAGTGACTTAATTTCAAAATTTGTTTTGTATTTATTTAAAATTTCTTCAAATGGCTCTACATCCTCCACTAATGGATATAGTGCATTAGCAAGTTGCACTAAGTTCCAAAGTGCAATGTTAGGCTGGTTACCAAAACGATAGCGTTTATTTTGACTATCTGTGGTATTGGGCGTCCACCCAAAATCAAAACCTTCTAGCCAACCATAAGGACCATAATCTATAGTTAATCCCAAAATGGACATATTGTCTGTATTCATTACACCATGTACAAAACCTACACGTTGCCAATGGATAATCATATCCAAGGTCCTATTGGCTACATTTTTGAAGAATTCAATGTAACGCTCTTTTGAAGGTTTATCTATGTCTGGATAAAAATATTTAATTGTATAATCTGCTAGAAGCTTAAGGTTTTTATGATCCTGTCTCGCGGCAAACAATTCAAAGTTGCCAAATCGAATAAATGTAGGCGCAACACGACATACAATAGCTCCTTTTTCATAGGCAGCATTACCATCGTATAACATATCTCTTAAAACTTCGTCACCAGATAGCATTAAACTCAAAGCTCTTGTTGTGGGCACTCCTAAATGGTGCATTGCTTCACTACATAGATACTCTCTTATTGAAGAACGCAAAACAGCTAACCCGTCACCTTGTCTCGAATAAGGGGTTTCTCCAGCACCTTTTAACTGTAACGCCCAGCGCTTTTCATTATTTACAATTTCGAATAAATTTATAGCTCTTCCGTCTCCCAACTGCCCAGCCCAATTACCAAACTGATGTCCTGCGTATGCCATGGCATAAGGTTGGGTTTTGTTATGGACCTTAGATCCTGAGAACAGATCCAAAAATTTCTGTGACTTTAAATCCTCAACGTCTATACCCAATTCAGTAGCTATGTCTTCTGAGGCATGAATTAATTTTGGACTCGATGGAATTTTAGGCGTAACATAGGAATGTGCCGCATTAAAAACTTGCCGTCTCGTATTATCCATGTTTGAATCTGACGGTAATTCTTTGTTAAATGAGTCTTTAATTTTTAGCTGCACAATATGGCGTTTACTTAAGTTTCCGAGCCTTAAATTATATCAGATAACTAATTTAAACATTTAACGACCTTTATTAGTATAAAAATAGATTTAGATTGTAACTCATTTACAATTTTTCAATATCTTCTAGATAATTTTTTTGTACTTTCACATTGATTAAAAAACACAATGAAGTATGGCAAAATCCCTAGTAGAAAAGACAGAAGAGTTTGTTTTGGATCTATTAAAAAATGAACTTCCTAATCACTTTTTATACCATAACTATATACATACCGAGCGTGTTCTAAGAAGCACTCGCGAAATTATTGAAAATTCCAAGGTTTCGGACAAAGAAGCCCAAATTCTAGAAATTGCAGCTTTATTACATGATACGGGATATACTGTGAGCGAAGATGAGCATGAAGAAAGAAGTGTGGAAATTGCCACCAAGTTTCTAAAAGAACAAGGTGCTGACCAAGAGATTATTGATGGTGTCAATGAGTGTATAATGGAAACTAAATTTAAAGAGCCTCCCAAAACCAAGCTCGGTAGAATTATAAGAGATGCTGATGCTTCTCACTTTGGCAAAAAATACTTTGAAGAGGCAAGTGAATTTCTCCGCAAGGAACTGGAAATGAGAAATGTTAAGTCGTACTCACCTTCCGAATGGCGTGATGAGAATATTAGAGTACTTGCAAAAAGCCATCAATTTTATACTGATTATGCCTTAAAAGAATGGGATCCTAGAAAAGCGAAGAATCTTGCTAGTTTAATGAAGGCCAAAAAAAAGCAGAAGAAAAAATACAAGAAAGAAGAAATTAAGGCCAAATATAAAGCGCAGTACAAAAATGAGAGTCCATCTCGTGGCGTTCAAACTTTTTATAGAGTAGCTTTGCGAAACCATATTAAGTTAAGCGACATTGCAGATACCAAGGCAAACATTTTACTATCGGTAAACGCCATTATTATTTCAGTGGTCTTAGCAAATTTAATATCTAAGTTAGATACCAATCCGTATTTAACATGGCCAACAGTAATTTTCACCTTATTCTGTGTAATATCTATGGTTTTGTCCATAATAGCTACACGCCCAAATGTAACTAGTGGTGAATTTACCAAAGAAGATGTTAGAAATCAAAAAGTAAATTTGAGCTTTTTTGGGAATTTCCATAAAATGAGCATGGAAGACTACGAATGGGCCATAAAAGAAATGCTAGAAGATAAAGATTACATCTATAAAGCGCTTACCAAAGATTTATATTTTTTAGGTGTGGTGCTAGAACGTAAATATAGGTTGCTTCGCATTACTTACACCGTTTTTATGACAGGCATCATTATATCACTTATTGCTTTTGGTATTGCAGTAAAGAAAAACCCAGGTGTTGAACTAAAAGATGTTTTGCCAGAAACTGAAACAACAACTATGATACAAGAAAATGTATCTGTAAATGAAGGTTTAAATTTTAGGATTTAATTGTTTCCATTAAATCATCATAAGTGTAGAAATTCTTGCCATCCTTGTTATGATAAAGGATACTTACCCTTAAGGCTTTAAGTCCTGTAACACCTTGTAAGTTCTCAAGTTCTAGAACTTCTAAGTCCTTATCTAAAACTTTCTTAGCCTGTAAGAAACTTATGTACCTTTTATATTCTTCTTCATCCTCTTTTTGAGAGTATATAATGGTGATTTTACCTTTTCTAGTTATTCGCTCTTCGGTACCTTTGATAAACGCTTTATCAACACGTTTTTTCACCACCTCATAGCGTGCATTGTATGTGCCGTCCACATCAAAGCGCTTCTCATCCATTCTAAAACGTATGGACAATGGTTGATTGAAAACCAAGATCATGGAAGCAACGTCTAAACTTATTGGATATTCGTGCTGATTTTGGTAATATTCATTCTCCATTTCGCACATTACCTGTAATTGCCACAACCTAAGATTGTACAAGTAAATCATATTAAAGCTATTTTGCTTTGTAATAGATTCGCCTATATACATATTGTGCTCTACACCATCGGTTTTAAAGCGTTCAAAAAAATGTGGGTACATTTTCTGAGCCGCTATTTGCTTCTCGTCAATTAGCGATGACATATTGGAATTGATTAATTTAACCGTGTCATCGTAATGCTTTCTGTAGAAATAAATAACACCTAGATCCTTATCGATTTTGCTGAAATAGTCTTCAATGCCTGGTCTTAATGACTTATGGGTTTGAGCTATTAATTCAAATATAGGTTTAACTTCGGCTGTTAAGAATACTGAAATGGCATGCTCACTATCTACTTTAAAATTTTCTTTTAAATCTGAAATAAACTCAGCAATTTGGAATTTTATCTGTTCATAAATTGGCAAGCTTTGTTCCTCAATACTTTTTTCCAATATTTTTTCTGCCAACGACAACTGAAGCGATAAATCCTTTTGAGTAGCTTCGTTTCTTGCCTGAGATGAACCTTTAACATCAATTTGACCGAACAAAGGATAAACATTTTCAAAAGCTATTTTTTTGAATGTTGGTGTTTCTCCAGTCTTAAGCTCCGTTTTTATATAATTTCTCGCTTCTTGTACAAATTTCCAGTGTACACTAGAGTGTATCGAAGTACATTCTTTTTGTATTACAGCTTCAATTAAATTTGCTTCTTCATTTTTAGAACGTTCCACTGCTGACACAATAAATGGCATTACATCAGCCAATTTATTGGCATTGATACTATTTAAGACCTTTGGCTCTTTGGAAACTATTTCTAATATACCCATTAAACCCTCATCATTGGCTATTGGTGCAAATATGGCACTTTTATAACCTTGTTCGTACAACACACCAACATGTGGTGCCTTCTCTTTTGAAGCTTTGTAAATACGATCTACATCAGAGACCGAAAAATAGTCATTCTCCTTTAACAACTTATTGTATGACCATTCACACAATGCATCAGGACAGTGCTTACTGTCTAGTTCATTTAATAAAAAACTATTTATCCCTTCTCCATAGACACGCTCAAAAGCATCCTCCTTTTCATTATAAATTGAAAAACCGACCTCTATATTTTTTAAACCAAATAAAGACTGAAAGATTTGATAAAAGTTTTTCATAAAACTTCTGTTCTTTCGCTTGTCTTCTCCTATTAAAGTAGATTTAATATTTGAAATGGATTGGTCATCAGTTACATCAAAAATATTTGAGATCACAAATCCTTTGAAGGTATAACTGTTGGGCGGAAACTTCTCTTTCCAAAGTTCTATATCCTCAAAATTATCCAAAAGTTCATCATAGTCCTTTTGCGTAATTTTAGGTGCGCCTTTATTTGGGATTATTTCAATGAAATCTGCATTGTAAAGTATTTTGTAATAATGGGTAATCCCATTAGCATCTGGGATTTCATAAAAGAATGGTCGTTTAAAATTAACATTGTACCCATAACAAAAATTAAGAATTATAGTACATGCAATAATATACCTTTGGTCTTCAGGCATATTTTTTATTTGCAGCTTAAAGTCTTTCCCTCCTGTTCTTAAAATATCTCTAAAGCGTTCTGAAGAATTGAAAATAATATCCTGAAAAGGAACTGAGGCAGTTTTTATTTCATTATGAGTTAAAACAGGACTAAAAGCATCTTGTAGAATACCTTCAATCTCTTTCTCATAAGTTTTGAGTAGCGACAAATCACTAAATCCTTCTCTTAGAATTGGATTTTCCTTGGCTATTTTGAGTACACGACGTGCATTAGCAACAATAAAATCATTGTCGGTTTTAACAAGCTCCTCATATTGCTCCAGGAATTTATTAAAACTAACCTTTAGTATAAAAGGAGATTCTATTGTATTGTTAATGTCCAAACTGTAATTATATGTGAAAAGCAAAGTTACAAATATTTAGAATAGTCGTTTCATCTAAGACTACCTTACAATCAGTTTGTTACAATAGTAAATGTTAAAATCTATCAGAAACCTAAATGACCATAGGTCCAGTTAGAACCATCACTAATGAAAATAAGTGTTTTGTTGCGGTGCCCACCACCAACGTTAGTATCCATATTTACCGGTCCAGAAAAACCTGTGCTACTGTCTCCAGCAAAAAACAACACACCATCACTTATGGTAGTAGCGTCCATTGTAACATCTGCGTCTAAAGTATCATTTACATTTCGTATTACGTAAATTCTTCCGGGAAATTCTCTAGGATCTGGTAACTCAAAATCCTGATCATTTGCCGTTGGGTTAATAGAAATATAAACACCATCACTTATTAATGTTGGAGTGCCAGAACCTGTAAGGGTTATATGCTTTACAGACAAATTACCATTAATATCCAAAGTGCTTTTAGGTTCTGTTGTATTAATGCCTACACCATCGGTTTGCGAATACATCGCTAAGCTCACAAAACAACAAACTAGTAATATTATTTTTTTCATAGGGATCAGTGGATTAATTACACTTTCTTAATGCTAATAGCAAAACCTCCTCCTTCTGCTAATTTTACAGTAAGGTCGGAACCTTTTGAAACCTCAAGTTTTTCTATAATGATGTCTAACGGATTATTATCCCAATGTGCTTGATCGCCATCTTTATATATAATGGCCTCGTATTTTTGATTATCGTCTAAAAAGTCAAAACTTAAGTCTATTGTTCTCGCATTTTCATCTGTTATGCCACCAACAAACCAATCACCTGTTTTACGCTCTTGTCTGGCTATGGTGACATAATTACCAACTTCACCATTTAATACTTTGGTTTGTTGCCAATCTACGCCAACGTCTTTTATAAATTGAAAAGGCTCAGGGTTGGCTTCGTAATGCTCAACTAAATCTGCTGCCATTTGGATTGGGCTGTAAATCACCACATACAACGCCAATTGTTGAGCAATCGTAGTATTTACCTGATTGTTTGGCTTGTATTCATCAAATTTAATATTAAAAATTCCTGGTGTAAAATCAATCGGTCCAGACAACATTCTTGTAAATGCCACGATTGGTAAATGCTCTGGTGGATTACCACCATCACTTGCCCAAGCATTAAACTCTTGTCCTCTTAAACCTTCACGAGAAATAATATTAGGATAGGTTCTTCTTAAGCCTGTTGCTTTAATAGGTTCGTGTGCGTTAACTGCCACTTCATATTTTGCCGCTTTTATAGCTGCATTGTTATAGTGGTTTACCATATACTGTCCGTGATGGTATTCTCCCTTTGGAAGTATCTTACCAACATAACCAGACTTTACCGAGTGCATACCATATTTTTGCATTAATGCATAAGCTGTGTCTTGTTGCTTAGTATACGTTTCTGTTGCTGCAGAGGTTTCGTGGTGCATTATAATTTCTACACCTTTTTCTTTAGCATATCGTGTAACCTCATCTAAATCATAGTCTGGATAAGGTGTTACAAAATCGAACACACCTTCACGGTCTTCAAAACCAATCCAATGTTCCCAACCAGTATTCCAACCTTCAACTAAAACACCACCAATGTTATTTTTTGCTGAAAAGTCTATAAAACGTTTTACATTTTCAGTATTCGCTCCGTGTTTTCCGTGTGCACCTCCTGTATCTGTCCACGTACTCATATTTTGAGTCATTCCATAATCCCAAGAGGATTTTCCTAAGTGCATTTCCCACCAAACACCTGTATATTTCATTGGTGTAAACCACGACACATCTCCTAACTTGTTAGGTTCGTTTAGATTAACTATGAGTTTAGATTCTATTAAAGCTGGTGCGTTATCTGTAATTTGAATAGTTCTCCAAGGTGTATGAAAAGGTACGGTTTTCTTAACCTTATAATCTGTATTTTCAGAACCAACAAGGTTACTTTTTAAGTCTAAGTTTTCTGTATCCACTTTTAGCGTCATACCAGAATAATCGATTAGAGCGGCTTCGTGAAAACTTAGGTGTGTACCGTCTTCACCAACCATAGTAACTGGTGT
Source organism: Leeuwenhoekiella palythoae (assembly GCA_964221315.1). GTDB lineage: Bacteria > Bacteroidota > Bacteroidia > Flavobacteriales > Flavobacteriaceae > Winogradskyella > Winogradskyella palythoae_A. Next base: position 462,521 of record CAXPYI010000002.1, read on the forward strand.
GTTAACCGCATTTTCCGGAATGTAAGTTTGTGCTAAATCGTTATGATTTGCATATTGTAATGCATCAATTTCTGAGAGTTTCGTAGTGTTGTATAAATGCTCATAAATATCCCAATCGCCAGGAATCCAAAAGGTTTTATAATCTTCGGTTAGATTGAATTCTGTATGCTCATCATTGATATAGACGTCGCCTTTAAAATTATCTTGCTCTGGAAATTCATATCTAAAACCGACACCATCATCATAGACTTTGAAAACGATAGTCATTAAACGTGCTACTTCGTTAGTTTCTTGAAGCTCAACTCTTAATTCGTTGTAATTATTGATCACATCCAATTGTTCTCCCCAAGGCATTTGCCACGTTTCATTGAAGTTTGATGTCGAAGTATTTTTAATCTTGAAATTTTTATCAAAACCTTCAGCATCCTTAAAATCAAAACCTAAATACGAGGTATCTACAACCGTTTTGTTGTTTAACATTACAGTGTAAAATGGTTGTCCTTCTGACGTCACATTAAAGTTGACTTTTACTGCTTCATCTGGTGACGATACTTCTGTGATTTGTTTTTCGTCTTGGTTGCAAGAGAAAAAGAGGAACAGGACGATTAGTGATAAGAGATTAAATTTCATTATTATATTTTTATTGTTTTTCAATGAGTACAATATTGTACTCTGAATCGATAGTGATTTTTCCGTTTTCAACGGTTGCTTTTTGCCCTGAATATGCATCTTGAAGTATAACGCGTTCTTCAAATATTTTGGACACATCAATAACTTTTTTCCCTTTAGGTAAGTCTAAACCAACAACGACCAAATCTTTAAAATCACCCTTTTGATAACTTCTGTAGAACAAATAAGGTTTTTGAGTTATCATTTGATGTTTGCCAGCTCCAATAGCAGGATGCCTTTCTCTAAATTTACCTAATTTCTGCCAATGCGCTAAAACGGCTTTTGTTTCTTCATCAGAATTTATGGCATCCCAATTCATAAATGAACGCAATGTTGCATCACCTTGTGTGCCTTCAATTACCAAAGATCTTGCGGATTCATCACCATAATACACTTGCGAAGTTCCTGGCGACAATAGAAGCTTATTGGCTGTTTCAAATGGTTTTTCTCTTGATGGGTCAAATGGGCTGCCGTCATCGTGAGAACTTAAATAATTTAAAACGCCAAAGCCATTTAGTTCGCCATTCAATATATCTGAATACTTTTTGAACAACTCTTGATTATCCAGTTCTTTTGCATTCCATTTAAACTCAAAATTGATTTGCTCAGTAAACATATCATCATAATAGTTTACTTTTTTATCACCATAATCAAATAGCTTTCCACCACTGACACCATAGTTGTATACCTCGCCTACCAAATAAAAATCATTATTATCCAAAACTTTATCTGGATTGTTCTTTTTGTATTCAGCAAAAGCATAATCACATTCTTTTTTGAACTCTTCCCACACATAAGCTTCCGTGTGCTTTACCGTATCACACCTGTACCCATCGACACCAAATTCGATGATGTAATCCGTTAGCCATTTCATTATATAAAAACGTGGCGCTCTAGGATGACCTGTTCTTTCAAAAAAGGCATCGAGTTCTTTCATTTCTTGTTCGTAGCGGCCTTCGGCTTTCCATTTTTCAACCAATTGAGGTGGTAATTCTACATTTTCGTTGCTATCCGTTTTTATGTCTGGTAAGTTTTTTACTAATGTACAAGTCACGGTATGTTCGTAATTGTCATAAGTACATTGCACATCTGTACGTACCCAATCTTCTGGCCAAACAGGATCTTTTTCCGTAACAGGACCTGTGTGATTAATTACTGCATCTAACACAATGCGAATACCTCTAGCATGCGCCTCTTTTACCAATTCATGCAAATCTTCTTTAGTACCATAATTTGGATCTATTTTGGTCCAGTCCTTTGCCCAATACCCATGAAAACCATAGGAAACTCCTGTACCTTCGTCTGTAGCACCATGTATTTGTTCTACAACAGGTGTCAACCAAATAGCATTAATACCCAAATCCGTGAAGTAGCCTTCTTTTACTTTTTGAGTAATCCCTTTGATATCTCCACCTTCAAAACCTCTTAGTTTTCCAGCTTCCTTTGTTCTATCAAAGTTGACATCGTTGGATGTATCTCCGTTGTTGAATCTGTCGGTTAACAAAAAATAGAGATTTGCGCCTTCCCATACAAAAGGAGTTTCTTGTTTTGGTTTTTCTTTAATTACATTTTTATTCACTTTACAACTAAGCATTGAAAAGGCTATAATGGTTACTAAAAAATATCTGTACATTATTGCTTGATTAGAATTTTATAAACGTTTGGATCTATTGGTTGTGCATTGAAATCATAATCCTCAATCTCACCTGTTAAGTAGTTTTTATATTTTCCTTTCGGAATTATGATTCTGTTACCACTTCCTGAAAAATTTGCAATAAAAACGATGCTTTGTCCATCCTTACTGCGTTCGAAAATTAAGATACCATCATTAGAATCTATTCGCTTATAATCAGCAGCATTTTTACCACCATTTAAGGCTGGATTAGTATTTTTGAGCTCTCCTAGTTTTTTTAACAAATCGAAATATTTACCTTTTGCTTTTGGGATAGAATCCTTTTCAAAAAACTTAAGACGATGGTTCATATCATACTCTTGCCCACTGTAAATTAAAGGCATTCCTGGCATCATATATTCAAGTGCTGTGAAAACATCTTTTTTATCTCCCATACGTTCTTTTATGGTTCCGTTCCACGAGTTTTCATCGTGATTGGTAACAAAATTCATAAGAATATCATCGGCTTCATAATCGTTTGAAACTTTAGACATATACTCATCAAAATCCTGAGTTGTTTTTTCGTCTTTTGCCATTCCATTCATTAAATGGTGACCATTCCAAGCATAAGCCATATCAAACAATTCGCCTTTTAGTAATTCTGGCTCCCAAGCTTCGGCCAACATAAACACATCTTTTTCGCTTCTTAATTTTGAAATAGCTGTTTCCCAAAAATCGACAGGCACAGAACCTGCAACATCACATCTAAAGCCGTCTACACCTTCATCTTTTACCCAATACAACATATCCTCAATCATTTCCTTGCGCATATCTTGATTGTCGTAGTTTAAATCTGCAACATCTGTCCAATCTGTACCTTCTGGATGAATCACTTCACCTTCTTCATTTTGAGTGTAATATTCAGGATGGTTTTTTAACCACTCGTGATCCCAACCTGTGTGATTTGGAACCCAGTCTAAAATGACATAAATACCATTATCGTGAGCGGTTTTAACCAATTCTCTAAAATCTTCTTTATTACCAAATTCAGGGTTGATTTCTGTAAAGTCTGTTACGGCATAGTAACTTCCTAAGTATTTTGATTGCTCTTCCTCAGGAAAATCAGAAGCAAATTTGCTACCTTCTCCACCCGTAGCTTTTCGCTTAGTTTCAGAAATCGGGAAAACAGGCATTAGCCAAATTACTTTTACTCCCAACTGTTTTAGCGTTGGTATATCCTTTGTGAATTCAGCAAAGGTGCCTTCTGGTGAATATTGACGAATGTTAGCTTCGTAAATCACGGCTGTTTCCAAAACCTCATCTGAAATCGGTTCGATTTCAACACTCGTTTTTGGCTCGTCTACTATTTTAGTTTCTTTTTTTTCTTCCTTGCAACTTGCAAACAGAGCAATTGCAAAAAAGGTAAATATTAGTTTTTTCATGATTACTTTATTTTAAGTATGAATGATTCTAAAGGTTTTATATCTATACGAACTTGGGCTTTACCATTTTCAACTTTTAAGGTTGAAGTATACGTTTTGTACAACTGGTCTTCCACTTGATAGTCTCCATCTTTCAACTCTAATTTAGACACCAAATCTTCTGGTAATTGCAATTCAAAACCATAGGTGTTTTCAGCATTAAAATTTGAAATTATAATAAGTTTTTCATCGTCACTCCAACGTACAAAACTTAAGACTTTATCGTTATACCATTCTGTATTTTGTTGGTTGTAATGTTGTAAATCCTGATAGTCTCCCGTTAAAGCATCACTAGTAATCGTGAAGTTTAACAAGCGCTTGTAAAAATCTCTCAAGTTTTTTTCGGCTTCGGTAGATTGACCACCATCAAACTGTTTGTTGTTTACCCAACGTACAACGCTTGGCACACTTCCATAATCGAAAATCGACGTTCGTGTTGGGTCGCCAAAGCCTAAGTCTTCTTCTGCTTTTTCGCCAAATTCCTGACCAAAATATACCATTGTTGGCGATGTGCTTATGGTTGCTGAAACGACCATTGCTGGTTTTCCTTTTTTAGCATTGCCTGCAAAATCTGGACTCGCAATACGTTGCTCATCGTGATTTTCTAAAAAGTGCAGCATATGGTGCTCAATGTCTTTTAAATCCTCTTGAATTGGTGGAATATTGTACGTGCTTCCGTGACCTTGCATTACGTGTTTTAAGGTGTCATACAATTGCACCTTATCGTACAGGTAATCCATTTTTCCTTTTTTGATGTAATCTCTGTACAAATGCGGTTGGTATACCTCAGCTAATAGAAATGTATCTGGATTCTGCATCTTGATGTGCGAATTCATATAACTCCAAAATTCCACAGGTACCATTTCTGCCATATCAAAACGGAAGCCATCGACACCTTTTTCCGTCCAGTACAGAGCGATATCTTTAAACTTTACCCAAGAACTTGGTACGGTTTTGTCTTTCCAAAAGTTATAATGTGCTTTGTAATCTTCGTTATCGAAACCTTCAGGCAATTCATCAAAATCCTTTTTACCTTCTGGATTTATTCCATAGTTAACTTTTACAGTTTCGTACCAATCGTTCATCTTTGGTTGCGACGCTCGTGAGCCATTGCCAGTCCATTTTGCCGGAATTTCTTCAAACTTACTATCTGCTTCTGGATGATTTTCTCCTCCTAATGGTTTGTATCCGTTTTCCCAATATGGTACTTCAAAAGTTTCACCTGGATTGTAATAAAAGTTATTATTAACTACGTAAGTCACGCTTGTATCATCTTCTGCACCAAAATCCGTTGTGCCTTCAGGATTAGTTAAACTCTGATAATTTCGGGCCACGTGGTTTGGTACAATGTCTATTAACACTTTTAAACCTGCATTGTGAGATCGCTCAATTAAGGCTTCAAACTCTTGCAATCTATTCTCTACATTTTCTGCCAAATCAGGATTTACATTATAATAATCCTTAACAGCATAAGGCGAACCTGCACGACCTTTTACTATATCTGGGTCGTCATTGGAAATGCCATACTCTGTATAATCTGTAATGACATCATGATGCGGTACTCCTGTATACCAAATATGTGTGACTCCTAAATCTTTGATTTCGGCAAGTGCCTTATCTGTGAAATCGTTGAACTTACCAACGCCGTTTTCTTCTAATGTCCCCCAAGGTTTGTTGTTAGTATTGGTATTTCCGAAAAGACGCGTAAAGACTTGATATACAACTTCTTTCTTTTTCATCACTGATTTAGTTTCTTCAGTTTTTATAGTTTGTTTTGGCTCGTTTTTGCAACTAAAAACAAGAACAAGCGTTACAAGTAAAATTAAAGCAATTATATATTTTGAACGCATACTATTTATTAAGCTTTATTTTAATTTCTTTTTCTTTTGATGTGCCCCAAGTTACATTAAGAGTAAGTGTTTTGTTCTTCTCGTTGTAGGTACCTTCAACCTTATCTTTTCCTACTTTGATTTTTTTAGGCTTATTCTTAATATTATGAATAGTTAAAGCAATCTCTTTTGTTGTGGCTAAATAGTTTTTTCCAGTTTCAGCCTCAAATTCTATTTCTAACCAATTGCCTTCAACTTCAGCTTCAAACTCTAAAATTTGAAAGGCTTCATTCTCGATTGGGTTAGCTGTTTTTCCATCATCAAAATATAATTCTCGTTCAGATTGCTTCACAGAAGCATCGTGATAATACTGCAATTGAAATGTACTATCCTCATAGTTTTCAGTAGTCTGAACCATATCTGTTAACGGAATAAATGCACCTGCTCTGACATAAACCGGAATAAAATCTTCTCGCAACTGAACGGTTTTTGTTGTTCCGCCTTCAGTAATATTATCCGTTTCAATATCGAACCACTTTGAGCCTTTTGGAAAATAAACTTCTTGTTCTTTTTTGCCTGCTTCTAAAACTGGCGACACCAAAATATCATTTCCCCATAAATAGGTTTTGGTATAATTGAATAATTCTGGATTACTAGGTTCTTCGAACAATAGTGGACGCATTAGCGGTTTTCCGTATTTATGATTTTCGTACACCAAATTATAATTATATGGCAATAATCTGTAACGCATTGCAATGGCAAAACTTGCTAATCGCTTGGCTTTTTCGCTCCTAAAAATAGGCTCACTTGGTACATCTTCTTGCGCGTGAGGTCTAAAAATTGGATTGAATACTCCATACTGTAACCAACGCACATACAATTCGTCATCTAAATTTGCACCTGCAAAACCACCTAAATCACTATGCATATAAGCCAAGCCTTGCATTCCCATTTGAAGCGCAATTTCTGGTTGACTTTGCAGTCCTCCCCAAGTTCGGTTAACATCGCCAGACCAAGGCACCATTCCATAGCGTTGGCTACCAGAATAACCAGCACGCATTAAAATAAATGGCCTTATTTCTGGGAAATCACCTTGATAACCTTCGTAGATTAAACGTGCCCAATCGTGACCGTAAATATTATGCACTTCGGAAGCCGAACCTGTATGATGTTGCACCCAATCTGGATGCACTTCTGGTTCACCTAAATCCCCCCAAACACCAGCCACACCTTTATTGGCTAAATCTTTATAAATATTCCAAAACCATTGCTCGCCTTCTGGCTTATAGATGTCGATAAGTCCTGTGTTTCCGAAGTAGAAATCATATTTCGCATCATTACCAACAGAGTCTTTTGCCAAGACATTTTTTGCTACAGCCTCATCCCATTTTTTTGAGGTAGTCAACACAAATGGCTCTGTAATAGGAATCGTTTTGACGCCTTTAGCATTGAGACGTTTTACCATACCTTCAAAATCTGGAAACGAATCTCGGAAGACTTCCAAATTTCCCATAGTACCTTTAACTTCTTTCCCGAACCAATACAAGTCTAAAATAATAGCATCTACAGGAATTTTTTCTTCTTTGAATTTTGAAATCGTGTTTTCAACTTCTTCTTGTGAGTGATACCCAAATCGGCTTGAAAAATTGCCCAAAGCCCAACGAGGTAGCATAGGTTGCTTTCCTGTGAGATTGGTGTAATTATTCAGTATATCATACCACGACTCTCCTACAATGATTTGATAAGTTTTACGACCAGAAACGGTTTCGTAAGTTAAGGTGTTGTCTCCTTTGCTGTCCAAATCCAAATACCCAATTGGTGCATTATCAAAGTGAATCATATATTGATTAGAAGACAATACTATTGGTATTGTGTAATTCATCAACTCGCTATGTGTTTCGTAACCATAATGTGCTCTATTAAATAGCGGCAAACGATAACCTCTGCGATTCATCCCCAAAGCTCTTGCTCCGCCTCCATACAACATTTCATCTTTTGACAGGTTGAATTCTATTTTCTCGGTGGAATCAGCAACGATGTTACCTTTTACCATATCCATTGGTTCGTGTTTGCTTTTATAGTAGCCACGTTTTTCGGAAATTAAAGGTTTACCTTTATATCTATAACTTATAGTGAATGGTTCTTCTTTTATGATTACCGATATCCCTTTACTCGAAAAACCGATAGTTCCATCACCTTCTTTACAATCATAAACAGTTACTACTTCCTTGGGTTGCATAACTACAGCGTGAGATATTGACCTATTCTCTTCACCTTTAGGAACGAAAGTAGTTTCTAATATATATTCAGATAAAAATTGAAAAATATAAGAACCATCATTAGTAAAAACCTCTAATCTTGTTTTTTCTTTTTTACTAGATTCAAATATGCGCTTTGAGTTTTGCGCAGTTACTGAAACCGTTATGAAAAAAATTGAGATGTATAGTATGATGTGTTTCATATGCAATAAAATAGATTCCGCATCAAGTGCGGAATGACAAAGCCAATTAATTATTTCCTAACAAAAATATCAATGGCACATCCAATCTTGCATTCCAAGAATTTTCGGAATGGTCTGTGCCTTCAAAAAATAAGTTCTTAGCATTATCTTCTGTGTATCCTTTTTGTTTTAAAATAGCGTCAACTCTTGGTGCGTATTGCGGATAATGTTCGTCTAAAGTTTTGTTACCATAATCGAAATACAATTTGTGTTGTCCTGCTTGTGGTAAATCGGCTTCCATATATTTAAAAATCGCATCTGGTAAAGGATTATCTTCTCTAGGTGCTGCTCCAACCCAATGCGTGGATATACAAGCTGCACCACCAAACACTTCTGGATATTCACTAACAGCATAGATAGACATTAAACCTCCCATACTAGAACCCATTACAAACGTGTGTTCTTTATCCTTATAAACTGAATACTTGCTATCAATGGTTGGTTTTAATTCTTCGACAATAAATTTTAAATAGTTATCGCCATAAAGTTCTGTATTCTGATTTCCATTTACAGCCTCTGCTAATAGTCTTTCACGAGTTTCTTTATCTAAGTATGAATCAAATGCTTTTTGAGGAAATAAATCTTGCCAACGAATGTCTGCAATGTTATAAATTGCCACAACAATGAAGTCTTTAGTTTTTCCTTCTGACATTAATGATGAAGCCCATTCGTCTACTTTCCATTCTTGCTTATTCCAAGTTGTGGTACTATCGAACAACATTTGGCCATCATGCATATACAGCACGCTGTATTTTTTATCTTCAGAATAATCTTCTGGTAACCAAACATCGACTGGTCTTGGTTTGATGTATTCTGATGGGAAATCTACTACTCGCAACAGTTTTCCTGACGCTAATTTGGCATCTTCAACCGTTTTGAATTCAACTATAGATTGTTCTTCTGTTCCCTGAACTGATGCTGTTGCTTCTTGTTTTTTGGTGTCTTCTTTACAGGAAACCATTAACAACAGAATCAATATTGATAGAGAATTAAAGCTTTTCATAACTATGATTTTGTTGTTAAAAGTGTAACGCCCTTCTCTTTTAACTCAATAACCTCACCCCATTTTACCGTTTCGCCAGTAATTACATTCTTAAGCGTCTGTCCTTTTAATCCCATTTCCTCTTGGTAATTAAGGTCAATGGTGATGAGGTCTTCATTCTTATTAAGAATTAAAATAACGGTTTCATCTCCTAATGTGCGGTACAAAAAGTACGTCCCAATGAATGGTGCAAAATGCACAGTTTTTCCGTCGTGAATGGCTTTACTGTTTTTTCTGTAGTTGAATAGCTTTTTAATGAACGTCTGCATATCTTTCTGTTCATCTGTTAAGCCTTCACCAGTAAATGCATTTACTGTATCTCCTTCCCAACCACCAGGAAAATCAGTTCTAATTAAACCATGGTCACCAGGATTCTCAAAATCCTCCATTAAGATTTCGGTGCCGTAGTACATCTGCATAATTCTTGGCAATACCGCGTATGTTGCCATTGCCATTTTGGTATTGGTCACATCTCCTTCCATTTCTGTGAATATTCGGCTTTTATCATGGTTACCTTCAAAAACCATAATATCTTTCGGGCTAGCGTAATGGAAGTCGTTTGCCAAACCTTCGTAGATTTTTACCAAACCCTTGTCCCAAGCTTCTTTCTCTTTTATCCCATCAACGACATTTTGCTGCATGGCAAAATCCATGGAAGATCTTAGGTTAGAGTCATAACCATCTCTGTTATTGGCTCCTTCTTGCCAATACCCAATCAATAATGGGTTGTAGCTCCATTCCTCGCCCACAATACTAAAATTAGGATATTCCGTCATTATGGCTCCAGCCCAATCGCTCATAAAATCTTTGTCTGGATAAGGATAGGTATCTTGACGAATTCCACCAAGCTGAGCCGTTTCAATCCACCAAATACTATTCTGAATAATGTAATTGGCCATAAATGGATTTTTTTGGTTCAAGTCTGGCATTGTCGCCACAAACCAACCTTGAGACATGCCGTCGTGGTCGGCTTTTGAAGCATAAATATCTTGATTTGTTGTACGTCTATGATTAGAGTTAATTGTAAAATCATTACCCCAATTTTCTAGATTTTCCTCATAATTTTCTTGAAGATTTACCCAATCTTTGAATGGTAAATCTTTCATCCACCAATGATATAGTCCACAATGATTGGCAACTTGATCCATTACGAGCTTCATACCTTTTTCTCTCAGCTTAGCTGATAGTTCCTTATATTCTTCTAACGTTCCGAAACGAGGGTCAATTTCATACAAATCCGTAACAGCATAGCCATGATAAGAACCACGTTTCATATCATTAGTTAGTAAAGGTTGTGGCCAAACTGCCGTAAATCCTAAATCGTTAATATAGTCTATACGAGAAGTTATACCAGCAATATCGCCTCCGTGTCTTGCATAATCATCACTTCTATCAATGGTTTTTTCCTGCAATTGTGGCTGCCCTTCAATACCAGCTGGTGTATCATTTGCTGTGATGCCATTAACAAAACGGTCTGGAGTAATAAGGTAAATAGCATCAGAACTATCGAAACCTACATAATCTTCAGCTGATTTTTCTCTGGCCTTTAACTCGTAGGTTTGCGTTAATTCGGTGCCATCGTCTTGAGTAAAAACAATATTGAATTTACCTGGATTTGTACTTTCAGCTAATTCTAAATCTAAAAACAGATAGTTTGGACTATCGGCTTTATGGACTTCTTTAAGTGTGATTCCAGATTTTGAAATATCTACTTTAGCATTGCCAATATTTGGATGTTTAACCAAAAGTTGAAGCGATTTGTTTTTGAAGCCTATCCACCAAAATGGCGGTTCAACCCTCTCAATGTCATTCGCTTCAACTACTGGTTGATCTTCGGTTTCAGTCGTTGTAGAACCTGCCTTTTCTTTACAAGACCACATTAAAACGATTGAAAAAAGCGTGATAACTAATGATAGTTTCTTCATAATAATAAGTTTAATGTTCTTGTAAAATGTAGCAGCTTAAACTGTTACTAAATTGTTTGGCGAAATAGTTACATTTTCACCATTTACTAGTATTTGTAAATCTTGATCACCATCTAACTCAAAGTGTGTTTTACCCTGATTAACGATAACCTTTAAGATTTGATTTCTAAAATTCACTTTGAATGAATAGCCCTCCCATTGCTCAGGAATGCGAGGTTCAAACGTTAGCATATTGTCCTTAACACGCATACCACCAAAACCTTCTACAATGCTCATCCAAGTACCAGCCATTGATGTGATGTGAAGTCCTTCGTGCACTTCGTGGTTATAGTCATCTAAGTCTAAACGTGATGTTCTTAAATAGAACGTGTACGCTTGGTCCATTCGGTCTAACTTCGCTGCTTGTATACTGTGCACACAAGGCGACAATGAACTTTCATGAACCGTAAATGGCTCATAAAAATCGAAATGACGCTCTAATTCTTCAGTTGTAAAATGGTCTTCAAAGAAATAGAATCCTTGCAACGTATCTGCTTGTTTGATGTAAGGCGAACGTAAAATTCTGTCCCAAGACCACTTTTGGTTAATTGGTCGTTGCGACTTGTCTAAATCCGCCACAGTGATTAATTCCTTGTCCAAGAAACCGTCTTGTTGTAAATACACATTGTGTTCTTCAGAATATGGGAAGTACATATTATTTGCCACTTCTAGCCATTCTTTAACTTCAGCTTTAGAGAGTTTAGCTTTGTTCATAATACGTGTATAATCGGTATTATAATCAGCTTCAACCTTATCTATGCATTCAGCAGCATACTTAATACACCATTGTGCAATGTAGTTGGTGTACCAGTTATTATTAATGTTGTTTTCGTACTCGTTTGGACCAGTTACACCAAGAATGACATACTTATTTCTGTATGTTGAAAACGTAGCACGTTGATGCCAGAATCTTGCGATACCAATCAACACTTCTAGTCCCATTTCTGGCACATAACTGAAGTCGCCTGTGTAACGGAAATAGTTATAAATCGCGAATGCTATAGCACCATTTCTATGGATTTCTTCAAAAGTGATTTCCCACTCATTGTGGCATTCCTCACCATTCATTGTTACCATTGGATATAAAGCCGCACCATTTTTAAAGCCTAATTTTTCGGCATTTTCAATGGCTTTTTCTAAGTGCTTATATCTGTAGGTTAACAACATTCTGGCAACGCTTTGGTCTTTGGTTGCCATATAGAATGGAATACAATACGCTTCGGTATCCCAATACGTACTTCCTCCATATTTTTCACCTGTAAATCCTTTAGGACCTATGTTTAATTGCGGGTCTGTTCCTAAGTAGGTTTGATTTAAATGAAAGATATTAAATCGAATACCTTGTTGTGCTTTTAAGTCGCCATCAATGGTAATATCTGCCATATCCCAAATCTTCGCCCAAGCATCTTTTTGAGATTCTAACAAGTTTGAAAATCCAGCATTTACGGCTGTATCTAAAACAGAACTTGCTGCGTTGATTAATTGGTCTTTATCGTGATTTCTATCAACCGTGTAACCACCAAATTTATGAATAGCAACAGTTTCACCTTGCTTTGCATCTTGCGTGTACGTAAATGCTATTTTGTTTGAAGTTTTATCAACTGTTGCATTTGCTTCAACTGAAGTTCCATTAAGGAAAATGCGAGATTCCATAAAAGTACAGGTATGGAATTCAGTCTTCATCGTTTTGGCTTTGATGAATGCTTTTTCACCATCTTGAATCACATCTAGAGAATCCCAAAACTGATCGTCCCAGTTAGTATCTTCATTCGTAATTCCACTATCTAAATACGGTTGAAAGGTTACCTTAACATCAGAGTTTAGTGGTTTTACTTCATAATTGATGGCTCCAACTTCATCTTCGGTAAGACTGAGAAAACGTTTTACTCTAACTTCAACTTCTATATTATTAGGCAGTGTTGCAGTAAAACTTCTGGACAGCCAACCTTCTTTCATATTAAGTTCGCGCCTAAAGTTTTCAACTTTTTTACACGTATGTAGGTCTAAGGTTTCGTCATTAATCATAATGTTGATACCAATCCAGCTTGGTGCATTTAACACCTTAGCAAAATACTCTGGATAACCGTTTTTCCACCAGCCTACTTTAGTTTTATCAGGATAGTAAACGCCTGCGATATAACTCCCCTGAAACGTTGGTCCAGAATACCTTTCTTCAAAATTGGCACGCTGTCCCATTGCACCATTTCCTAAGCTAAAGATACTTTCTGAAGCCTTAACCTTGTTTGGCTGAAACCCTTCTTCGATTATAGACCAATCGTTAGGTATGATATAATCTAAGTTCATTTGTATTGTTTTTTTAACCCTAAAATAAAGGTCTATGATTGATTTAGTTTTTTATTAATTCAGTAATAAATTCTTCTGAGATTTCTGTAAAGTCCTTAAAAACGTAATCTGCATTTTGTAGCACATCTTTTTCACCTATGCCAATTGATACCATATTTGCAGCATTTGCCGCTTCAATTCCTGCTTTGGCATCTTCAAAAACTATACATTTATCGGCTTTTATTCCTAGGTTTTTGGCAGCAGTAAGAAATACTTCTGGATTTGGTTTGCCCTTAGCAACACCATTCCCATCTACTATGGTATTAAATTTAGAAAGTAAATTTACTTTCTCTAAAATTGTCCTTGCGTTTTTGCTTGCAGAACCTAGTGCTATTGGTTGTTTTTCTTCTATAAGAAAATTTAAGATTTTTGGGACGTCTGGAAGAATTTCAGACTCGTCCATATTATTGACGTAACTTAGATAATCTTCATTCTTTAGACTCATAAGCTTCGAAAATTCGTCTTCAGATAGCGATTTATTACCCCATTTTAAGATTTTTTCTAATGACTTTTTTCTGCTAACCCCTTTGAGTTGTTCGTTCTGAGTTTCTGTAAAATCTACTCCGACACTATTAGCTAATTTTTTCCAAGCCAAAAAATGGTACTTCGCAGTGTCTACAATGACACCGTCTAGATCAAATATGAATCCTTTTTTATTCATTTATTTCTATCGTTACATTATCATTTACTCGCAATGTTAAAAAACCTGCAAGTATCATGGATATACCACCAACCACTAAAGCATAGATTGGTTCTCCATCAAAAAATGTATTGAGCATAAATCCTAAAATGGATGCTGCTACAATTTGTGGTATCACTATAAAGAAGTTGAACACTCCCATGTAGTAACCCATCTTATTGGCAGGAAGAGAACCTGTTAACATAGCATAAGGTACTGAAAGGATACTTGCCCATGCAATGCCAACACCTATCATTGACAACAAAAGATAATCTGGATTTGTGACAAAGAAATATGATGCAAGTCCCAAACCACCTATTATTAAACATATGAGGTGTGCCATTTTACGGCTTGTTTTTTTGGCTAGCAAAGGAATAAGGAATGCTACTAAGGCCGCAACAAGAAATTTAATTCCCATAAGTACGCCCACCCAATCTGCTCCTTCATTATAAAGTACCGAAGTCGTATCAGTAGTTTTATAAATGTGGCTGGTCACACCTGATGTAGCATAAATCCACATAGAAAACATTGCAAACCATGAAAAGAATTGTACAACTGCCAATTGCTTCATAGTATCAGGCATCCTCAACAAATCTGTCATAATATGTACAAATCCGTTATCTGCATTTTGTTTTCTGAGAACACTTGCAATTATAAAAAGCAATCCAACGATAGCAATACCCACTGATAAAATATATAAGTCTTTCTTTAATTCAAAATATACAATACCCATGGTCGCCAACAATCCTACAATCATCATTATCAATCCAATATTAAATTGCTTTGTTGTTGTAACCCCTTTTTGGGTTTGACTGTCAGAATCAACCGATTCACTTGCTTCAAAAGCTTCAAATTCCTCTGGCGAATACTCTTTGGATTTTATGACAGTCCACAACACAGCTAATAAAAATGCGGCAGCGCCTAAATAAAATGAATATTTGACCGTATCGGGAATTACGCCTTGTGGTGCAGTATCTGAAATATTTAACCAATTAGAAAAAATATAGGGTAATGAAGAGCCAACAAAACCACCAATACCTATAAAGAAGCTTTGCATGGCAAAACCTTTTGTTCTTTGGTGATCTGGTAAATTATCACCAACAAATGCCCTAAAGGGCTCCATTGATACATTTATGGATGCATCCATAATCCAAAGCACACCTATAGCCATCCACAATACTGGTGAGTTAGGCATTAAACATAGCGCTATTGATGCGAGTATGGCTCCTATTAAAAAATAGGGTCTTCGACGCCCTAATTTAGAGTGCCAAGTTCTATCACTAAAATATCCTATGATAGGTTGAATTATCAATCCTGTTACTGGTGCTGCCAGCCAATAAACTGCTAAATTATCTACCTCAGCACCTAGTGTTTCAAATATTCTTGAAGTGTTGGCATTTTGTAAGGCAAAACCGAATTGAATTCCCAGAAAACCAAAACTCATGTTCCAGATTTCCCAAAAACCTAGTGTACGCTTTTTCATAATAGTATTTTGTTAATTTATACTATTCTGACAAGCTGTGCTTATCAAAACTTATTTGAAGAAGTGAAAATATAAGTTCTGATTTAGGGGTAAAGATATAAAAGTTTTTAAAATGGCAATGTTAAATTTCTATCTTGAGGATTCGCGCTCAATCAGTTCTGTTGCAATGACCACAGTCTTAAATTCCTCTTCAGTATCGGCATCAAACTCTTTTTCCAACTTGTCAATTAACAGATTGGCTGCCGTTTCTCCCATTTGCTGCGCATGCTGACTTACGGTTGTTAAACTAGGTGTAGCGTGCTTTGACAAAACACCGTCGGTGAAACCAATGACCTGAATATCCTTAGGTATATCCAAACCTAGTTTTCTGGCAACTTTCATCGCTGATAAAGCGTACAATTCATTGACGGCAAAAATTCCGTCGATTGTTTTATTAGTTTTAAACAATTGTTCTATTTCCGATTCTAGGGCATCTAAATGGACTTCGTAATCTAGTGTGTCATCCATTTTTAGAATTAACTCTGCCTTGGGCAGTATTTTATGCTCATGCAATGCTTCAAGATAACCTTGAGTGCGTAATTTACCAACACTTACATAGTCTTTGGTTGTAATTAAGGCAATGGATTTACATCCGCTTGTTATCAACTTTTCTACTGCGTTTTTAGAGCCTTTTAAGTCATCTACAATAACCTTGTCACATTTAATATCTGAAACCACACGATCAAACATAACAATTGGCATTCCTTGACTCATGGTTTCATTAAAGTGGTGATAATCTTGCAATTGTTGAGTTTCTTTTGAAATAGATAGAATAAACCCATCAATACTACCATTAGCAAGCATTTCCATGTTAATTACCTCTTTAGAGAAGGATTCGTTGGAAAGCCCAACGATAACATTATAGCCTCTGTTATTGGCCACATTTTCGACTCCACTGATAACCATTGAAAAAAAATGATGTACAATTTCAGGTATAATAATCCCTATGGTATTGGTTTTTCTATTTTTAAGGCTTAAAGCAATATTATTAGGCCTGTAATTGTACAGTTTTGCAAAAGCCTGAATCTTTTGCTTTGTATCCTCACTGATTTCATCACTATTTCTCAATGCTTTAGATACTGTTGAAATAGACACATCCAACTCTCTTGCAATTTGCTTTAGGGTTATTTTTCGCTTCATTGAAAATTTTAAACTATTGGGAAATTTAAGAACGAATATACACTAAAATTACATTCACTGTCTTTATGGACTTGCTAATTTTAACAACCATCTATTGATAATATCTAAATTTTTCGCTATTTTCCTTCCGCTATGAATAATTTTAAAAAAGTTTTTAACACGAAAACGTTTGCGTTAAGTTGCGCTGGTCTTTTAACACTTAAATCACATTAATTTTACATAGATTTAACCCGAGAAGTGAAAATATAAATCAATTAACTAAGTAATTAACTCAAAAATATTGTATGAAAACATTCTTAAATGCTTTACTATTCTGTTTAATTATGTTACCAGCAACACTTATGGCGCAATCAACCGTAAGTGGAACAGTGACAGATAAAGCAAACGCAATGCCTTTACCTGGTGTAAATGTACTGGTAAAAGGCACTTCAAGAGGAACATCTACCGATTTTGACGGAAAATACACAATTGAAGTCAACCAAGGAGAAACCATTGTAATTTCTTACGTAGGCTATAAATCGCAAGAGATTGTCTTTAATGGACAATCTACTGTTGATGTAGTATTAGAGGAAGATGCAGCACAATTAGATGAGGTTGTCCTTATCGGTTACGGTTCTACTACAAAACAAGACGCAACAGGTGCGGTGGAAAAAGTAGGAGACGAAGAGTTTAACCGTGGAGCAATTGTAGCGCCACAACAGCTTATAGCAGGTAAAGCCGCTGGTGTTAGAATAACGTCTGGAGGTGGTGCAGCTGGTGAAGGTGGTGAAATTAGAATTCGTGGTGGAGCATCATTAGGTTCTAATTTTGGCGCAACCAACGATCCATTGATTGTAATTGATGGACTTCCTATCGACCAACGAGGCGGAGCGCAAGGTAGTAGAAATGCCTTAAACGCTATCAACCCAGCCGATATTGAAGACTTCGTAGTTCTAAAAGATGCATCTGCTACAGCTATCTATGGTTCTAGAGCTTCTAACGGTGTTATTTTAATCACAACAAAAAAGGGTAGTGTAAATCAACCTTTTAAGGTAGAGTATGGGTTACAAGCTTCTACAAGGCGTATTACCAATACTGTTGATGTCTTAAATGCTGATCAGTATAGGCAAGTTGTAGAAGATAACGGAGGAGATCTTTCTGCTCTAGGTGATGCCAATACAAATTGGCAAGACGAAATTTACACTACTGGCGTTGGGGCTATTCACAACCTTACAGTTTCTAAAGGTTATGAAAACTTCAATTTTAGAGTGAATTTAAACCACGTATCGCAAGAAGGACCACTTGATGACTTATATGAAAGAAATGGCATCAATACATCATTTGTTCATCGTTTTCTTAACAATGATTTGAAGTTAACTTTGGTTGCTAAAGGAATTAAAGATGAATTCTCGTACGCCAATGAAGGTGCAATTGGTGCAGCAGTAGCTTTTGATCCTACACAACCTGTATTTGATGAAAATGGTAACTATACCCAATACGGAAATAGCGCCAATTTAGCACCTGCTAACCCTTTGTTTTTATTAGATAACAATAATTATGAAAGCAGACAAACCATTAAACGCGTTATCTCTAACTTTAATGTAGACTATAAATTTTGGTTTTTGAGAGACTTACGTTTAAACATTAATGCTGGTATAGATTATGCTGAGAATGATGGTCACAGGTTTGAAGCTGCCAACCCAAATAATGATGATGCAGTACCAACAAATGAAGTGTCTTCTGGTCTTAACAGAAATACATCATTGGATTTCTATTTAAACTATAAAAAAGACGTTGAATCCATAAACACTAAATTAGATATTACTGCGGGTCATGCTTTCCAAGAGTTTTATATTAAAAGTTTTGTAGATAGAGTATCTGCTACCCTATTGACTGATACTGATATCAACAGAAATGCTCTTGAATCTTATTTTGCGAGAGCAAGTTTTGACATTGCAGACAAATACTTAATATCTGCAAGTTACAGACGTGACGGATCTTCTAGATTTAGTGAAGATAATCGTTGGGGATCATTCCCTGGTGTTTCTGTTGGTTGGAAGTTGATGAACGAGAGTTTTATGGAAAATTCCTTCTTCTCTAATTTAAAGCTTAGAGCTGGTTGGGGTGTTACTGGTCAACAAGAAATTGGACAAAACTATGGTTATTTAGGTATCTATACACCATCTCGTAACAACGCTGCCAACATTCAATTTGGCACACTTCCAAACGGAGATCCTATTTTCTTCCAAACGCTTAGACCTGAAGGTTTTGACGAGGAACTTAAGTGGGAAGAAACCACTCAATATAATGTGGCCTTAGACTTCGGTCTTTTTAATAATAGATTAACCGGTACTATCGATGCGTATTACAGAGAAACTGAAGATTTATTATCTCGTGTTCCTGTACCAGCTGGTGCTAATTTAACGGACTTATTAATTACTAACGTTGGTGAAGCAACAAGTAGAGGTATAGAGTTAAGCCTTAATGGTGTAATTTCACAAACCGAAAATTTTGGTTGGGACACTAATTTTAATTTAACATTCCAAGATGTTGAAATTACCAAGTTAAGTTTAAGTGATGATCCTAACTTTACGTTACCAACAGGAGGTATTTCTGGCGGTGTAGGTAATAACATTCAAATTTTAAGACCTGGTTACGACCCAACAACTTTCTTTGTGTTTAGACAGGTTTATGACGACAACGGAAACCCTATAGCAGGTTCTTACGTAGATGTTAATGGAGACAATCAAATTACTGAAGCGGATAGGCAAGCCTACAAAAAGGCAACGCCAGATGCTTTTATTGGTTTCACAAATAATTTTAGGTATAAGAACTTAGATTTGAATTTTACATTTAGAGGAAGTTTTGGAAACTACGTTTACAACAACGTAGCATCCGATAGAGGTAATGCCAATGCGGTTGTTAACCAACCTGGTTACCAGGCAAATGCGCATTCTAGCATATTAAATACTGGATTTACTAATCAAGAGCTTTTCTCAGACTTATATATACAACGTGCCGATTTTGTGAGATTGGATAATATTTCTCTAGGATATACTATTCCTTTCTCAAAAATGACTTTAAGAACATCATTAACCGCTACAAATTTATTTGTAATAACGGAGTATGATGGTTTAGATCCTGAAATTGGTAATGGTATAGAAAATAACTTCTATCCGAGAACTAGGGATATTGTATTAGGCTTAAACTTTACATTTTAAAAAAAATGAAAAATAAATATATAAACAACAAAGCTATGATGTTAAGAACAATTAAAAGCATCTTTTTGGTCTTTGCCGTTGCACTTTTTGTGCAGTCTTGTGCAGACCGATTAGATTTACAACCAGAAGACGAACGTCTCACTGGTGATGCTGCGTTTGAAGACCCTAATGCTTACAAAGAATTTTTAGCCAAACTATATGCTGGTATTTCTTTGAGTGGTCAAGAGGGTCCTGCAGGAGCACCAGATCTAGCTGGTTTAGACGAAGGGTTTTCCAACTATTTGAGACTGTATTGGAAAATGCAAGAACTTACCACTGACGAAGCGCTGATAGCTTGGAACGATGGTACTATTCAAGATTTACACGGTCAAGTTTGGACCTCTGGAAATGAATTTATCAGAACTATGTATAGTCGCTTATTTTATCAAGTGGCGTTATGCAATGAATTTTTGCGCCAAACAACTAGTTCTAAGTTAGATGGCAGAGGCGTATCTTCAGAGCTAAGAGCAGAAATTGAAACTTTTAGAGCAGAAGCACGTTTCATGAGAGCATTGACTTATTGGCATGCAATGGATTTATTTGGTAATACACCATTTATAACAGAAGATGATCCTATTGGAGCTTTCCTTCCTCCGCAAATACAAAGAGCTGATTTGTTTGATTACGTTGAATCAGAACTATTGGCTATTTTGGATGATATGGCTGCCCCTAGAAGTAATGAATATGGTAGGGCAGATAGAGCTGCCGCTTGGATGTTGTTGGCAAAAATCTACTTAAATGCAGAAGTATATACAGGTACACCAAGGTATGCCGATGTTATCACTTACACAAATAATATCATTGGTGCTGGATATATGATTCCAGACATACCTTATTTCCATTCCTTCCTGGCAGACAACGATTCCAATGGTGCTGAAGAGGAAGTAATTTTTACTATTCCATTTGACGGTCAAAGAACTCAAGCTTTTGGTGGCATGACATTCTTAACCCATGCGCCAGTTGGTGGATCTATGGATCCTGCTGATTTTGGAATCAATGGTGGTTGGTTTGGTATTAGAACTACTCCAACGTTTGTCGAGCAATTCCCTGGTGAAGAAAATTCGGCAGACGGACGTGAGTTACTTTATACCGATGGTCAAAACAAAAATATTATGTCTGTAGCTACTTTTACAGATGGTTATGCTGTTGCTAAGTACCGTAACGTAGATGTCAATGGTAACCCAGGATCAGACACAACGGGCGACCATACAGATATTGATTTCCCTATGTTTAGATTAGCAGACGTTTATTTAATGTATGCTGAAGCTTTCTTAAGAGGTGGTGGCGGAAGTGCCAGTACTGCAGTTGGTTACATTAATCAACTTAGGGAACGTGCTTATGGCGATACTAGTGGAAATATTTCGGAAGGCGATTTAACTTTAGATTTTATAATCGATGAACGCTCTAGAGAATTATACTGGGAAGCCCACAGAAGAACCGATTTAATCAGGTTTGATCAATTTTCAGATAATGGTGTTTGGCAATGGAAAGGTGGAGTACAATCTGGCACCACAACAGAATCTTTTAGGGATTTAATGCCATTACCTGCTACCGACCTAGGTATAAATACCAATTTAGAACAAAATCCAGGATACTAATAAATACTAAAAATAAAATGAAAAAATTATCAATTTTAGGCCTTTTCATCTTTGCCTTAATAAATTTCAATAGTTGCGAAACGGAAGATGACGTTGTTTTCACAACACAAGAACCGGATGGGTTTGTGTTTACAAATTCCATTCTAGATAATTATGTACTTGCTGCCGGAACATCTAGCAACCTTGGAGAAAGATTCACTTGGGGAAATGCAGATTTTGGCACACCTACAAACGTGACTTACGAATTACAAAGTTCAGTAAGCGGAGATTTTACAGATGCCAATGTTGTTTCATCTACTACTTCAAACGAAATAGCAATGACCATAGGACAGATGATGAGCGTTGCTACTGAAGCAGGTTTAGATGCTGATCCGGATAGCCCAGCACCAAATACTGGGTCATTCTCGGTTAGATTAAGAGCGTACCCAGGTGATACAGGAAGTGGAACAGAAGCCTTTACTGATGCAGTAGTAATAAATGTTGAATTATTAGAAAGCACAGGAACCGGAGAAGGCGGAATTATGCCTGCTACATGGGGAGTTGTAGGCTCTGGTTATAATGACTGGGGTAATGCCGGACCTGATGGCCAATTCTACACTACAAGTACTGCCGATGTTTTTGTCGCTTATGTTACGCTTATTGATGGAGCCATTAAGTTTAGAGAGAATAATGATTGGGCAAGCAATTTAGGAGATGATGGAGCTGATGGCACTTTAGAAGATGGTGGTGCAGATATTAATGTTACGGCTGGAACTTACAAAATCACTTTAGATGTTGCAGGTGGAACATATATGATGGAAGATTTCTCTTGGGGAGTTGTTGGCTCTGGTTATAATGATTGGGGAAATGCAGGTCCAGATGCAAAATTCTATTATGATTACACTACAGACACATTTAAAGTTGGTGTAAGACTAATTGATGGTCTTATCAAATTTAGACAAAACAATGAATGGGTGACTGATTTTGGAGATGTAGGTGCTGATGGTACCTTAGATGCTGGTGGAGATGATATTCCCGTAACAGCTGGCCATTATAATATCACTTTAGATTTCAATAATGGTGTTTATACTATTGAATCTGCTGATGTTTGGGGTGTAGTAGGTAGTGCATATAACAATTGGGGAGGTGATGGACCTGATTTTGCACTTACACAAGTTCAACCTGACGTTTATGTAGGTGATATTGTTACTTTAATGGATGGAGCCATGAAGTTTAGACCAAATAATGATTGGGCTACAGATTATGGTGATGTAGGTGCTGATGGAACTTTAGATGCTGGTGGAGATGATATTGTTGTAACTGCTGGTTTATATCGTGTTAAAATGGATGTTGCCAATGGCACATACGAATTGAATAAAATTCAATAAAAGGGTTCAACCCTTATAACCAAAAAGGGCTGATTTTTTCAGCCCTTTTTTTAAAAAAATAAAGTTTTATGAAAAAGTTTTACTTATCAATTTTATGTATAGGCCTTTCGCTACTTGCATTTAGTCAGGTGGCTATTACACCTAACCCATTCGAAGTTGATGAAAGCATAACCATTACATTAGACCTAAATAGTGGTGCTACCGATTGTAATGGGTTAAGCAATCCAACAAAAGTATATATACATTCTGGTGTTGGAGACACATCTGATCCGTGGACTCACGTCATCGGAAATTGGGGACAAGACGACGGTATAGGTGAAATGACCAATCAAGGTGGTGGAATCTGGACTATAACTTTTGTGCCAGAAACCTATTATGGTTTAACACCACAGCAAGCTTCAAACGTTGTAAGAATGGGTATGGTTTTTAGAAATTCTGATGGTACCCAAGAACTAAAAGCAACTGGTTGCCAAGATTTCTTTTTTGACGTTGGCACGTTTCAAGTAAGCTTGTCTTCACCGAGTGAAGAAACAACAATTATTAATTCTGGTGATAACCTTACCATTTCCGCCACCAATATTGGAGGAAATGCCAGCTATACCTTAAGTGCTAACGGTAGCGTTATTGATGCAAACGGTTCTACAAGCAGCTATTCTTACACAGCAACTAATATCACAACAAATACAAACTATGAATTGGTTGTGGTTTTAGATGGCACAACCATAACAAGAGAATTTAGTGTTCTTATTGACCCTGGAAGCAATATTGGCATTATGCCAACTACATATCAAGATGGTATTACATATATAGATGATAATACTGCTGTTTTAGTGTTATATGCAACTGGTAAAGATTTTGTGTATTTGGCAGGAAGTTTTAATAACTACCAACCAGATTCTAACTATGCCATGAAGAAGGACCCTACGCGAAACAATAAATTTTGGATAGAACTTACTGGATTAACACCTGGACAAATTGAAACCTACCAATACTGGGTAGCAGATAAGACACCAACGGCAAACTCACCTTCTTTAGTTAAAGTCGCTGATCCTTATTCCACTTTAGTTTTGTCGCCTTTTGATGACCCATTTATTCCAGCTTCGACATATCCAAACCTGCCAACTTACCCAGATGGACAGGAACGTGAAGTTACGGTGTTACAAACTGGTCAATCCCCTTACAATTGGCAAGTCACAGATTTTGAAAAACCGAAAAAAGAAGATTTAATCATTTACGAAGTTCTAGTTAGGGATTTTGACGCTGATAGAAATTATCAAGATTTAATTGACAAAATTGATTATTTCAAAAACTTAAACATTAATGCAATATATTTAATGCCAGTCATGGAATTTGAAGGTAACGAAAGTTGGGGATATAATACATCGTTCCACATGGCGTTGGATAAATTTTATGGTACAGAAGATAAATTTAAAGAACTTATTGATGTTTGCCACCAAAATGGAATTGCAGTCATATTGGATGTGGCACTAAATCATGCCTTTGGAAGAAACCCTATGGTGAGAATGTGGATGAATGATCCCGATGGAGATGGTTGGGGAGACCCAAGCAGTGACAATCCTTACTTTAACCAAGTTGCACAGCATAGTTATAGCGTAGGTAGTGATTATGACCACTCTAATCCTAGAACTAAAGACTATGTAAAACGCGTAGTGAAGCACTGGATAGAGGAATTCAACATTGATGGTTTCCGTTGGGATTTAACAAAAGGATTTACACAAAATTGTGAAAACAATGAGGGTTGCACAAACCAATACCAACAAGACCGTGTTGATGTTTTAAAGGAATACGCAGACTATTCTTGGTCACTTGATCCAGACCATTATGTGATTTTTGAACATTTAGGAAGTGAAAATGAAGAGAAAGAATGGGCAAATTACCGATATGATGAAGGTAAAGGTGTAATGATGTGGGGAAAAATGACAGATCCTTACAATGAATTGACCATGGGTCAAAACGGAAATAAAAACATTAATGGTATCGGACATAACTCAAGAGCCTCATTTAATGGCCCAAGAGTTGTTGGTTATCCTGAAAGTCATGACGAAGAGCGTTTAATGTATAAAAACCTCCAATTTGGTAATACAAGTAATGGCAGTCATAATGTTCAAGACTTAAATACAGCTATCTCGAGAATGTCTGCATTAGCTGCAGTATCGGTAATGGTTCCAGGACCTAAAATGATTTGGCATTTCGGGGAATTAGGTATGGAAAACTCAATCTTTACATGTAACAACGGCACTGTTAATTTACCTGGAGGAAGTGATGGAGATTGTAAGTTAGACACTAAACCTCAACCACAATGGGTAAACAATTGGTTAACTGACGCTGTCAGAGGAGCAGTTTACGACGACTGGTCTAAATTGCACAAATTAAAAATTGAAGAAGCTGTTTTTGAAGGTGAATATGCCATGACTTCAGGAAACTTTACTCCTAGAATAGACGTTTTTGACAATTCAATACCAGATACAGAGTTGAAAAATGTGATTATACTTGCTAATTTTGACGTGGTATCGCAAACGGTTAATACTAATTTCCCAGGAGGTGTTACCACCACTTGGTATGATTTAATGGACCCTACCGGAAATACCACTGTAGCAAATTCCACGACTTCAATAACAATTCCTGCTGGACAATTTAGAATCTTAGGAAATAAGCCTTCTAATGTTTTAAGTGTTGAAGATGAAGCATTATTTGGCTTTACCATATACCCTAACCCTTCTCATGATTCATTTAGCATCAATACAAATGTTTCAGATATTGAAATCTATGATCTTACTGGCAAAATAGTAAAAGCCTACAGAGGAGATTTCACTAAGTCTGATACTTTTGATATTTCAACATTAAATACGGGAATGTATATCATTAAAGTTGAGAATGACAATAACCAAACCAAAACAACCAAGTTAGTTAAGCTCTAATTATTATTAAGTGTTAGTTGAGCTAAAAAGGCTTCTCAAATGAGAAGCCTTTTTTATATTAAAGACCTTAGTGTTTCAGCAGCAGTCTCGGCAAGTATGTCGCGCTGTGGACTTGCAAACATTTCGTAGCCTACCATAAATTTTTTAACCGTAGCACTCCTCAACAACGGTGGATAAAAACTCATGTGCCAGTGCCAGTGCTTATTATTGGCTTTATTTGTAGGTGCTTGATGTATTCCACTTGAATATGGAAAAGAACAATTAAATAATTTGTCATAAGCCTTGGTTACAGTCGAAATTATTTCAGCAAAAAAGATCGTTTCTTGAGAAGGTATTTGATAAATATCTTTTTGGTGCGACTTAGGAATAATCATAACCTCGTAAGGCCATATCGCCCAGAATGGTACTAAGGCCACATAAGCTCTATTTTCAAAAATTATACGCTTTTTAATTTTTAATTCTTGCTTTAAATAAGCACCTAGCAAAGAACTATTATTCTTTTCGTAATATTTTAGTTGGCTATAGTCTTTTTTTATAACTTCATTAGGCAACGAGCTTTGACTCCATATTTGTCCATGTGGATGAGGGTTGCTGCAGCCCATTACTTCACCTTTATTCTCAAAAATCTGCACATAATTTATTGTCTCTTCTTTTCCTAGTTTTATATACTCTGATTGCCAAGCCAAAATAACTTTTTCAATAGCTTTAACAGTCATTTGTGCTAAACTCTTAGAGTGGTCTGGACTAAAACATATAACTTTACAAATACCACTCTCTGTTTCGGCTTTTAGTAAACCGTCTTCTGTGATATGGTTTGATTTGTTCTGCGTTAAGGCAGCAAAGTCATT
Source organism: Leeuwenhoekiella palythoae (assembly GCA_964221315.1). Taxonomy (GTDB): domain Bacteria; phylum Bacteroidota; class Bacteroidia; order Flavobacteriales; family Flavobacteriaceae; genus Winogradskyella; species Winogradskyella palythoae_A. The sequence goes on from CAXPYI010000002.1 coordinate 489,293, forward strand.
TTTAAAGATAAACACATCTTCATAATCAGGGTTAACATCCCCATTTGCTCTGCTATTTCCAGCACATAAATAGCAACTTGGGTCGTACGAGGGTCTTTCTTCATTCTGAATTTCTTCTTCTTTTCCTTGCCATGGTCTTTTTGTTCTGTGCGGAGATACCAAAACCCATTCTTCGGTCAATATATTAAAACGCTTGTGTGATAAATTCTGCAAATAATCTTCCATTTCATGTTTTATTTATGATTCTAGTACCATCGTCAAGTTTTACTTTATATATGCTACAGTCTTTATTGAATGCTTCCTTATAAACCTTCTTTATTTCTTGTTGAAATTTTTGGGAATCCTTCTTTAAAACAAAATTAATCGTACAGCCACCAAAACCACCTCCCATCATTCTTGCTCCTATAACCGAATCGTTATGCTTTGCTTTTTCAACTAAAAAATCGAGTTCTTCACAGCTTATTTCATACATCTTACTTTGTCCATTGTGGGATTGAAAAAGAATTTCTCCCATTTTATGTAAGTTGTTTTCCTTTAATGCATTTTTACATTCTATAACCCTTGCATTTTCCTGAAGAACGTACAACCCTTTGTTGTAATCTGACTCTGAAATTTCAGACTTAATAGTTTTTAGTTCTTCTACCGAAACTTCTCTTAACGAAGGTTTATCCAAAAGCTTAATCAGTTTTTGGCATAAGGCATACCTATCATTGTAGCCACTTTCAGCAAGGGCATGCTTTACATTACTATTTACTAAAACAATTTCATAATCGTTCAGTCGAACTGGCACAAAATCGGATTCCAATGTTTTACAGTCCAAGAATAATGCATGATTTTTTTGTCCAAACATACTTGCAAACTGATCCATGATACCACAATTAACTCCTACGTAATTGTGTTCTGCTTTTTGAGAGATATGAATGAGCTCATTTTTGCTTAAACCCAAACTAAAGAGTTCATTACAACCAAGAGCCAAGCTGTTTTCTAATGCTGCAGAAGAAGATAAGCCAGATCCCACGGGTATATCACCAGCAAAGACACAGTTAAAATTACTTATGTCTTTTCCTGTATTTTGTAGTTCTGCAACAACACCTATTATATAGTTTTTCCAAGTATTATCTTCTAAGCGTTTCAAGTTTTTTAAATCCAGTTGTACCTCCTCATTCATATCCATTGAAACCACTATCGAATGTTCTGTTTCACTTTCCCCAATTGCCATAACAATACCTTTGTCTATAGCTGCCGGAAACACAAATCCGTTATTGTAATCTGTATGTTCACCTATAAGATTAATTCTTCCTGGTGAAAAGATTAATAATGGTTCGGTATTAAACCGAGTCTCAAAATGTTGATTTACTCTATGTATTAATTCCTTATTCATTTGTTTTTACGCTAAAGACAAGAAACTTTAAGGTCCCACTCTACTTCAAAACTTTTGTTAGGGTCTAAAGTTTTTAAATCTATACTATTATTAAAACTATTAGACACACCTACCATTGGCTCTAATGCAATTCCATTAGAGTTTGGTGGTGTATAGATTTGCAAATTGTTTTCCTTTAATGATGAATTTATCTGCACTTTATAGTCTGGTGTTGACAATGTAACCATATCAGCACCCACAGTAAAAGCATCATCAAATTTTACCTTAGCTAACTTCACTGGCATGGTTTCTTCAAATCGTTCTTTTCCTGTAATAATGCCTTTTTTATTAGTTATAAATTTCTCTCTACAGTTAAAAAATAACTCACTTTTACTTAAATCTGAACTTATAAAGTAAGGATGCCATCCTAGTGTAAAAGGGAATGTACTTTCATCTTCATTCTTTACAGTCATTTTTAATTTTAATCCGTCATTGCTTATAATATATCTCAACAGAACAGAATATTTAAAATGAAATCCTTCACAACCATTCTCTTCAATATATTTGAGTTCTATCCTTGCCGAATTCGATCTAGTATCCTCATTTAAGAGCTGAAAAGTTTTATTATAAACCAAGCCGTGAATAGCATTGCTATTAGTGACTTCATTGCATGGTAATTGGTACACTTTAGATTTGAACTGATATTTACCATCTTCAATCCTATTTGCAAAAGGAAAAAGTATTGCTGAAGCATAATTTGTATTATACCCAGAATTTTCCAAATCTGAAACTATAAGTAAGTTTTCGTGCTTATATAATTTCACGCGACCACCTTCCGTTAAACTTATTACTAAACGATTAGAGCCATCCTTGTTACTTACCACAATATTCTGGGAAAGTTTACTATCTGTATTATCTATAGTATACATTTAAAGCGATTTTCTTACAAGAATATTATTAGGGTTTTCAACCTTTATACGTTCTTCGTTTAGTATCATATTTGCCATACGCTCTCCCATTTCTTTAAAATTCGTTGAAATGGTTGTAATACCACCTTCAACAATTTCTTTCAGCAAGGAGTCATTGTATGCGATGATGCCTATGTCCTTGCCTATTCTAAGGGACGTATTATTGATTGTCTTTATCAATTCGATTAAACTTCTATCATCAAGCACAAAGTAAACTTCGTCTTCTTTTGGTACTATTGAATCCGTGCCTTCTATTGTATAGCCTTCAATTGTATCTGTTGAAATAAATTTCAGAAATCCCGAATAAATCCCTTTTGGCTGATTGGATTTTGGATTCACAAAAACCAATCGCTTATAATTTTGCAATTGTGTTTTTAACCTTGTAAGACCTTCAAGCACATTCTTTTCAAAATTTTGGAATACACCTGCATAATCTTTCAAGCTTTTGTTGGTTTGGTCCAACAAAAAAACTTTGTCGTCAGGAAGGTTTTTTAACGATTGAAATGCTTTATCCAAACTTGCTGGCATTATGATGTAATAATTGTAATTACCAACATTATCATTGATATGCTTGTCAAAAACGTTCTGATTAAAATGATGGAAAAATATATCAACCTGTACACCTTCACCCAAAGCATTAACAATAGCATTATAAAGATCTTCCTTAAAAATGTTCAACTCATCAAAAAGCAAAAACACCTTTTTTACAACAGTAACATCTTCACTTTTTATATAATACCCTTTTCCCGCAATAGCCTCAATAATTCCTCGCTTTTTCAGCTCACCAAAAGCCATAAAAACAGTATCTCTTGATAAAGAATACCTATTTCTAATACTATTGACTGAAGATAATTTATCACCTTTTTTAAGACGACCTTCTTGCAATCCTACCTCTACGGACTGAATAATTTGCCGATACTTAGGAATACCAGTATTGTTATCTACATAAATAATGCTCACGAGGCAAATATATGCAAAAACTGGTAGGTACTGGTAGGTTTTTGAGAAATAATTTATTAATTTAGCAGAAAACAGCTATGAATTATGACAAATTCCAATTCTAAGATGCAATACATTACAACTATATCAATCTTACTCTCGTTTCTGCTAAGCCTTAATTCCTGTTCAGAAGACAATTCTGGACAAAATGATGGTGACGATGGTATTATAGAAACACCTATTTCGTTTTACTATGGAGCTGACCTTTCTTATGCCAATGAAATGGAAGATTGTGGTGCTACATACAAAGACTTAGATGGCACAACCACTGATGTTTACCAGATTTTTAAAGATGAAGGTGCAAATTTGGTTAGAGTTCGTTTATGGCATAATCCAGATTGGACCAACTACTCTAACTACAACGATGTTAAGGAAACGATCCAACGTGCCAAATCAAAAGGCTTAAAAGTACTGTTAGACTTTCATTATAGTGATACTTGGGCAGACCCATCAAAACAGGAAATCCCAGCGGCTTGGGTTAGTGAAATAAACAACACACCTGCATTAAGTCAGTTGCTTTACGATTACACATACAACACTTTAGACCAACTATCTAATGAAAATTTATTACCTGACATTGTACAAGTTGGTAATGAAATCAACGGAATGATTTTACAACAAGGAGAACTAGTTTGGCCTATTGATTGGGCAAGAAATTCGGCATTAATCAATAAAGGTATAGAAGCTGTTAGAGATATTTCAGCCGCTAAAAATAAGACCATAGAAGTTATGCTTCATATCGCGCAACCAGAAAATGGACTTTGGTGGTTTGAGCAAGCTACAGCTAATGGTGTTACCGATTTTGATTGGATTGGATTGTCGTATTATCCAATTTGGTCTGACTACGATTTAAATGAAGTACAAACACCACTTTCAACATTAATTAATACCTACAACAAGAAATTAATGATCGTAGAAACTGCCTATCCTTTTACTTTAGATAACGCAGATAGTGCTAATAATATCTTAGGCTCTGATGCTTTAACAGGTGGTTATCCTGCAACGCAACAAGGGCAATTAGATTATCTTAATCAACTAAAACAAATTATTGAAAACGCAGGTGGACAAGGTCTTGTTTATTGGGAGCCAGCTTGGGTTTCTACAGGCTGTTCTACACTTTGGGCACAAGGGTCGCATTGGGATAATGCCACACTTTTTGACCACGACAATAAAGCAACTCTTGGAATTAAATTTTACAATGCTTCACTAGATGAATAAAACTATATTTTCACTTCTTTGTTTATTTCTAATAACCTGTGGAGCATTTTTTTTAGAAGCGCAAACCAGAGAAGTCATCACGCTAAAAAAAGGATGGAAATTCAACAAAGGACAACATCCTAATGCCACTAAAATAGACTTTAACGATGCCAAATGGGAAACTGTAACCGTTCCGCATGATTGGGCAATTTATGGTCCTTTTGACAAAGAAGTTGACAAGCAAACCGTTGCCATTACCCAAAATGGCGAAAACATTGCCACAGAAAAAACGGGCAGAACTGGAGCTTTACCATACATAGGAGAAGCTTGGTACAGAAATACTTTTTCACTTGAAAATTTTGACGACTCTAAAAAGGTGCTATTACTTTTTGAAGGCGCAATGAGCGAACCAGAAATCTTTTTGAATGGCAAAAAAGTTGGCGAATGGAAATATGGTTACAGCTATTTTTATTTTGATGTTTCAAAATACATAAATGATACTTCTCAAAATACTTTAGCCGTAAAACTTACTAATGTTGGTAAATCATCAAGGTGGTATCCTGGCGCTGGCTTATACAGAAATGTAAGGCTTATTGTAAAAGACAAAGAAAGTTTTGAGCAATGGTCAACCTTCATCACAACGCCTTCGATTACTAAAGATGAAGCTAAAGTCAATATTAAAACTAAAGCTTCTGGAACGAACTTAAAATTAGTAACCGAAATTTTTGATGCTGATGAAAACAAAATTACTTCCAAAGAAACTTCAACCATCATCAATGATGAATTTGAACAGAATATAAAAATCAGCCAACCGCAACTTTGGAGTCCTGAAACACCATATTTATACACAGCTGTTTTAAAACTTTATAAAGGCAACGTTCTTAAAGACGAAATAACGCAACGCTTTGGTATTAGAACCATAGATTACAGTCCCAAAACTGGTTTTAGTCTTAATGGTGAAACCCGAAAATTTAAAGGTGTTTGCCTGCATCACGATTTAGGTCCTATTGGTACCGCTGTGAATATATCTGCCTTGAGACGTCAACTCAAAATCTTAAAAGATATGGGTTGTAATGCTATTAGAAGCGCGCACAATATGCCATCTTTTGAGCAATTAGAGCTTTGTGACGAAATGGGATTTCTATTTTTAGCTGAAAGTTTTGACGAATGGAAAAAACCAAAAGTTGAAAATGGTTACAATCGTTTTTTTGATGAATATGCCGAAAAGGATGTTGTAAATCTGGTAAGAGCAACCAGAAATCATCCAAGTATCGTCATGTGGAGTTCTGGCAACGAAGTACCAGACCAATGGGGAAGCGAAGGTGTAAAACGTGCTAAATGGTTGCAAGATATTTTCCACAGAGAAGACCCAACACGACCTGTAACGGTTGGTATGGACCAAGTGAAAGCAGTTATGGAATCTGGCTTTGGCGCTATTATGGATGTTCCTGGTTTAAACTATCGCGTGCATCTTTACGAAGAAGCGTATGAGCGTTTTCCGCAAGGCTTTCTTTTAGGTTCCGAGACAGCTTCAACAGTGAGTTCTCGTGGTATTTATAAGTTTCCCGTAGAGATTGCCAGTATGAAAACTTATCCAGATTTTCAGTCCTCGTCTTACGATTTAGAATATTGCAGCTGGTCTAATCTTCCTGATGATGATTTTGTGTTACAAGATGATAAACCTTGGGTTATTGGCGAATTTGTTTGGACTGGTTTCGATTATTTAGGCGAACCTACACCTTATGATGAAGCTTGGCCTTCTCGAAGTTCGTATTTCGGGATAAATGATTTGGCTGGTTTACCAAAAGACCGTTATTATTTGTACCGAAGCCGTTGGAATACAACCGATGAAACGCTTCATATGTTGCCTCATTGGAATTGGAAAGGTCGCGAGGGCAAAACCACACCTGTTTTTGTGTATACAAGCTATGATAGTGCAGAATTATTCTTGAATGGAAAAAGTCTTGGTATTCAAAAGAAAAACAAAGACACCAAGCAAAATCGTTATCGCTTAATGTGGATGGATGTAAAATACGAGCCAGGCACATTAAAAGTCGTCGCACTTGATGAAAACGGTAATCCAGCAGCAGAAAAAGAAATTAAAACCGCAGGAAAACCTTATAAACTTGTCCTTGATTCTGACGTAAAAACCATAAAAGCTAATGGTGAAGATTTGGCTTTTGTAACGGTTTCTGTTATAGATAAAAATGGGATTCCTTGCCCAACTGCTACCAATCAACTTAACTTTAAAGTTAAAGGCAATGGAACTTACAGAGCTGCTTGTAATGGCGACGCTACATCATTAGAGTTATTTCATTTACCAACTATGAAATTATTCAGTGGTAAGTTGGTGGTATTAGTTCAATCTACGGAACAAGCTGGTGATATTAAATTAACCGTTACTGGTAAAGGTCTTAAAAAAGGAGAGATTCATTTAAAATCTGTAAACTAAATTTCTAGATTAATAGTTTGGTTTCAATACGTGTTGGAATCAAAAAAAGCTTCAGCATAAAACTGAAGCTTTTTACTTGTACAGGCGGCGAGACTCGAACTCGCACACCTCGCGGCACTAGATCCTAAGTCTGGTATATATTGCACCAATAAAACATAAAATCGCTCATATTCAATGACTTATGTTTTTAATCATTTTATTTAAAGTCAATTAATATCAGTTAATATCAACATTTGTTGTACCTATGTTGTACCTAAAAAGCCCAATAATTTTGTACCTTTATCAAAGGTATAAACCAAAAATTGAGCAAAAATCACAATGTTGTACCTATGTTGTACCTGATTTGACTTTCGTACTCAAAAAAGGTCAATTATGTCATCAAACGCTAAGATAGTTCTACGCAAAAAACCAAACAGTAAAGGACTCTACCCTTTAGCCATTCGAATCACAAAAAATCGTCGTTCAACATATCAATATGTTGGTCATTATATCGATTTAGAAGATTGGGACGAAAAAAATATTCGAGTAAGAAAATCTAATCCTAATGCTGATAGTTTAAATAAACTGCTATCAAAAGAACTCTCAAATGCAAATAAAGCATTGATTGACTTGCAATCCGAACATAAAGATGCGTCTGCCAATCAAATCAAAAAAGAGATTTATGCCTCGGGAAATTCTTCTACCTTTTTCGAACTAGCTCAAGAGCATCTTGACGAATTGGAAATTGCTAAAAAGTTGAATCGTCTTTCAACTGATAGCGCTTTGATTAGCTATATCATAAAATTCAATAAATCAAAGCAGCTCGCATTTCAGGAAATAGATGAACGCTTTCTTAAAAAGCTGATGTTACATTTAAAATCTAATCACGGACTCTCAGAAACATCGGTAATGAACGTCTTAGTTCTCATTCGTTTGTTATTTAATAGAGCCATAAAGCTAAAGATAGTTAGTAGGGAATTATATCCTTTTGGTGGCGACAAAATTAAAATTAAGTTTCCAGAAACGAGTAAGGTTGGTTTGAATATTATTGAAGTAAGAGCTATAGAAGCTCTTGAAAATTTGACATTAAGCGAGGTTCATACGCGAAATGTTTGGCTCTTTAGTTTCAATTTTGCTGGGATGAGAGTTACCGATGTATTGTTAACAAAGTGGTCTGACATTTACGACAAAAGGTTGCATTATAGAATGAATAAGAATTCAAAATTATTGTCATTAAAAATACCTGATAAGGTTTTCAAAATTTTAGATTACTACAGAAAAGATAAAAGATATGCAACAGATTTTGTTTTTCCCGAACTGAAAAAAGCAAATCTCGATAATGCCAAAGATGTTTATAACAAAAGAAAGACAGCTACCAAGAAATTTAATGATAATCTAAAGTCTATTGCTAAAAAGGCAAAAATAGATAAGAAAATCACAATGCATATTGCGAGACATACCTTCGGAAATATAGCTGGTGATACCATTCATCCTTTGATGTTGCAAAAACTGTATCGCCATAGCGATTTAAAAACCACATTGAACTATCAAGCTAATTTTATTCACAAAGAAGCAGATGATGCTTTGAATAGTGTAGTTAATTTTTGAAATAATATTTCTAGTCCAAAACATACTGTTAACCTTAAGCGAGTTTCTGTTTAAAACAATCAACCAACATACCATAAAGTTCAGGATGTTTTCTTTTGAGTAAATCTGGTCGCTCAAAAAAATATTCTGATGCAACCGCAAAGAATTCTGCTTGGTTGGTACCACCATATTTACGAATGTCCGAATGGTTGTCGTTAATTGCTTCCATTTCCTTATGGATTAGATTTAACCACGGTATGGCATATTGGTGCTGCAATAATCGTTCTGGTACACCATCCGTTCTGTCATCAAGTTTATCTATCAGGTGTACAAATTCGTGGATCCCAGTATTGTTTTTATCACTCTTATTTTTAAAACCGTGATATAATGCCTTTTTAGACAAAATCATTTGCTTTTCAAATCGACCGTTGCCAACAATTCCACCAATGTTACGTGATTTATCCCTACTGCCAAATTGCATATCCTCATTAAAATTATCTGGGTACAAGAGAATTCCGCTTAAATTGGTGTAGTGCCATTCTTTAAAACCAAATACAGGAATTACTGCACTCGCAGCGATTAAAATTTTATCGAGCTCTTCCAATTCTAATTTCACACCATCAATATAGACTTCACTCAGAAATTGCATCATTCGCTGTTGAAAAACCTTTTGCTTCTCTTCTGAAAGATTACTATAATAATGTACATTCTCTAGTAATAGCCCGTGCCAATGTTCTGGAAATGGTTTAATGCTATGACGTTGCGCTTTTCTATAAAAATGAATCGCAAATAGAAGAATTACAACCGAAATTAAAATGTAAGCCATATTAAACTAAAGAGTATTAATCTACAGCTTCTGCCTTGAAGCCCACTTTTTGCAATGTGGCTTTTACATCTTCTTTGGTAGCACCATCGCTTTTTATTGTTAGAATTTTATCTGGGTTTACAGTATCCACTTCCCAGCTTTCAACACCTTCCTGATTATTTAAGAATGGTGTTACCTTTGATACACAACCGCCACAATTAATGTTTGTTTTAAATTTTAAGGTTTTCATTTTATTTTAATTTATAATTAATATTAAAGTTTTATCCTTTTTAACCTTAAGCTATTTGCAACTACAGAGACACTACTAAATGCCATTGCTGCACCTGCAATCATTGGGTCTAACAAAAAGCCATTTATAGGGTATAACACGCCCGCTGCAATTGGGATACCTATAATATTGTAGATGAATGCCCAAAATAGATTTTGACGGATTCCCAGTACCGTTTTTTTTGATAGTGCCAATGCTTTTGGAATGGATTGTAAATCTGAGGTTATCAATGTCATTTTTGCAACATCCATCGCAATATCGGACCCCTTGCCCATAGCGATACTTACATCGGCTTGCGCCAAGGCGTTGGAATCGTTGATGCCATCGCCTACCATAGCTACTATCTTACCATCAGACTGCAATTTTTTCACAAAGGCTGCTTTATCCGATGGCATTACTTCCCCTTGGAAATTTGCTATTCCCACTTGTTGGGCTACGGCTGATCCTGTCTTATTATTATCACCTGTGAGCATATAGACATCAATGTCCCTTTCCTGAAGTGTTGCAATGGCTATTTTTGAAGTTTCCTTTATTTTGTCTGCAATAGTAAGTATCGCTAATACATCTTTATCATTACCAAAGAATATGACGGTTTTTGCTTGCTCTTCAAGACTTTCTGCTGTTTGCATCAAGGAAGCATCAATTTGTATATTCTTCTCAAGCATTAGCTTATGGTTTCCAATATAGTATTGTGAGCCATTTTCTGTTTTAGCCTGCACACCTTTACCCGTAATACTTTCAAAAGAAGCAATTTCAACTTTTTCAATATTTTCTTCTTTAAAATGATTAACAACTGCTTCCGCCAAGGGGTGTTCAGATTGGGCTTCTATTGCTAACAAGAACTGTTTTAAATCAACCTTATTTTCAAGTGTACCTTTCCAATGTATATCGGTCACCAATGGTTTTCCCTCGGTAATAGTGCCAGTTTTGTCAAGGATGATAGCATTAACTTTATGACCGAGTTCTAAACTCTCGGCATCTTTTATAAGAATATTATTTTCGGCACCTTTGCCAATACCCACCATAATAGCAGTAGGTGTAGCCAACCCTAGGGCGCAAGGACAGGCAATGACCAATACAGCGACAGAAGTCAATAGAGCTTGAGAAAACGCATTATCACCTCCCATAGACATCCAGACGATGAAGGTAACAATGGATATCCCCAATACGATGGGAACAAATATTCCAGCAATTTTATCGACCAATTTTTGTACGGGTGCTTTGCTACCCTGTGCCTCCTGTACCATTTTTATGATTTGGGAAAGCAGGGTTTCACCTCCAACTTTTTCTGCAGTAAATTGAAAACTACCTTTTTGATTGACAGTACCAGCAAATACCTTCTCTTCTCTGGACTTTTGTACTGGAACAGGTTCACCCGTAATCATACTTTCGTCTACATATGAGCTTCCTTTAATAACTTCCCCATCTACGGGAATCTTTTCTCCAGGGCGGACTAAAATAGTTTGACCTACTTGCACAGCCGAAATAGGAATTTCTTTTTCTTCCCCATCATCAATAACTTTAAGCGTTTTAGGTTGTAGTCCCATTAATTTTTTAATGGCAGAAGAAGTATTCGATTTGGCCTTTTCTTCCAGTAATTTCCCCAAAGAAATAAAGGTAATAATCACTGTCGCCGCTTCGTAATAAACGTGTGGCTCAATAGCACGATTTAACCAAAATTCCGGAAATAAGGTATTGAACACACTAAACAAAAATGCAATACCCGTACTTAAAGCCACCAAGGTATCCATATTCGCCTTGCCACGTTTGGCCTGTTTGAAAGCATTGATAAAAAAACTACGCCCAAACCAGAAGAGAATGGGAATAGCCAATACCAAAGAAATCCACCTACCAGATTCCCATTGCATAAAGAACATTCCAAGTATGAAGATGGGCAGTGTCAGAATAGCTGACCAAATGGTACGGTTTTTAATGTCTTGGTAATGCTTTTGCTGAAGCTCTTGTTGTGCTTCCATTGGGTCTTCTGCATCGATAATGATATCATAGCCCACTTCACGCAGTGCGTTCTGAAGTTTTTCTTCAGAAATGGTTTCATCGTAATCGACTAAAACCGAATTGCTGGCAAAATTTACGATGGCCTTGTTTACGCCATCGGTATGGGAAAGAATCGACTCAACACTGCTGGCACAGGCGGCACAGGTCATACCCGTAACTGGAAAGGATTTTTTTATTCCTGTTTTTTGTTCTTTGGGTTTGGCATTGAATATGTTGGTTGCTTCCATTTTATTACTCCGTTTTGTATTTCACAAATTTCGGAATAAACACGGGAAAGCTGTTACGTTATTCGCTGAAAGAGTTGTAGAATTTGCTCGCTAAATATACTGTCAAACTATCTTTAATACAATCAAAACCGACTAAGATGATAGTTGTTTGAAATACATTCCATTTAAAATATTGGTATTACCTCACGTTTATATTCAGACCCATATTAAATAATTTTTTTGATATTTAATGTGGCAATTTATTTTTTATAAGACCATATAAAAAAGTACCTACAACTGCACCAAAAATTACCATAAATATCGACACATACCCCGCACCTGCCAGCACATACATTGGCCCTGGGCAAACACCTGCCAGTGCCCATCCCAATCCAAAGATAATTCCACCTATTAAATATCGAGCAACACTATTATCTTTAGGCTTTAGACTCATTTCACTTCCGTCAAGCGGTTTAATATTTTTTCTTTTGATTATCTGAACGCCAATAATTCCAAGCACCAAAGCTGAACCTATTATGCCGTACATATGAAAGCTGCCAAACTGGAACATCTCGTAAATACGAAACCACGATGCTGCCTCGGATTTATACATTATAATTCCGAAAAAAATACCAATTGCTAAATAGGTGATATATCTCATTATTAAAATATTAAGGGGTAAATTAAATGTATCATTACCAGCCCACCTATGAAGAAGCCTATGGCAGCTATAAGTGAGGGCAACTGCAAATTACTTAATCCGGAAATGGCGTGTCCCGAGGTACAGCCTCCTGCATATCGTGCCCCGAAGCCCACTAAAAGCCCGCCCATTAAGAGTACCGCTATGATAAATGGGTCGCCCAAAGCATCTGTCGCAAATATTTCTGGTGGCAGATAACTTTCTCCAGCACTTAGAATGTTATAATCTTCGGAAAGTTGTTGTGCGATTTCAGGTTTGATTTCTACCGTATTGTTGCTCATATAGTTTGACGCTAAAAAACCGCCAATAATGGCGCCAAAAACGACCATTAGGTTCCATCGCTCTGCTTTCCAATCAAATCTAAAGAAATCAGCTGCTTTTCCTGCTCCAACTGCTGCACAAGCCGTGCGTAGGTTTGATGACATCCCGAATTGCTTTCCTACGAACAATAAAAGGAACATTACAAGTGCGATAAGTGGTCCCGCTACATACCACGGCCAAGGTTCATAAATCCAATTCATAAGCAAGGTTTCATTAATTTTTAAAATCTTTCACATCATCACTTAAATCATAAACCTTTACACTTTTCAATTGTTTTTCGAGAATACTGCTTCCCGCTGCGCTACGGTATCCACCTGCACAATGTACCACGATGGGTTTATCGGTTGGGATTTCCTTTGCAGTATTTCTCAATTCATTTAGCGGATGCGACAGAGCGCTTTTAAAAAACTTTCCTTCATTTACCTCGCTATTATTGCGTATGTCAACAATGGTGTAATTGTTTGGATTTTCCTTGAAATCGGCTAAATCCAATTTTTCAGTTTTCACTAGATTTTTATCAGAAAGCGTGATAACTTTCGTAAGCTGTTTTTCATAGCCTATTTTTGCCACTCTATGTAATAACTTGTCCTTATTCCCCTCGGTATCGATAACCAGTATGAATTCCTCTTCTGGCTCTACTATGGAACCTAACCAGGTTTCAAATTTTGCATTGTCTGAGGTTGCCTGAATATTGATGCTTCCTTCTAAATGTCCATTTTTAAATTCGCTCTCATCCCGCATATCAATAATAAGGCCCTGGGCCGTCGCATTATCTTCGAAAGGAATTTTTTCCAAAGCCGTTTCCACTACTTCGGCACCATCTTTATTAATATCTACGTTGTACCCAAAATAAGAAGGGATAAAGAGTTGTCCTTCAAGAATAGTATCCATAAATTCCTGCTTCGATTGTTCTTTAAAGGCCCAATTGCCCATACGCTCATTACCCAAAGTGCTGCTATTGGCATCACTCATACTCTTACCACAAAGCGAGCCTGCACCGTGGGCTGGATAAACAAGGGCATCATCAGGCAGTCCCTTGAATTTATGGGTGATGGTCTCATACATCATCTCAGCAAGTTCTTCACGTTTGGCTTTCATATTTCCCGTCTTTTCCCGCAAATCTGGACGGCCTACATCGCCTATGAATAGGGTATCGCCTGTAAATAATGCTGTATCATTGGCATCGGTCGCCACAACGGTTATACTATCTGGCGAGTGTCCAGGTGTGTTTATGGCTTTAATAGTAATTTTTCCTAATTGAATGTCATCGCCTTCATCAAATGATTGATGCGGATAGTCGGCTCCCAGATTTTTACTATTATAAATCGTTGCTCCGGTTTTTTTATGGATTTCAAGATGTGAGCTTACAAAATCAGCGTGTGGGTGTGTTTCGATTACCGCAACGATTTCTGCGTTGTTCGCTTTCGCGAAAGCATAATATTGCTCTGGATTGCGTTCTGGGTCTATTATGGCCACTTTACCTTCGCTTTCAATTGCATAGGAATAGTGGGCAAGTGGCTTATATTCAAATTGCTTGATATTCATACTTATTTAATTTTCTTGTAATATTAAATAATATCAAAACCAATTTCGGTAACAATTGATACACAAGAATAGATTAGGCCAGTTGAATAGACTTACGAGTTATATTCTTTTTGATTATTTGTACTTTGAATAAATGGATATTTAAGTTGTCCCCAAAATGTTTTTGGAAAATTTGCGTCGTTTTCAAAACCCAATTCTATGTCGCGACCACTTCTGGGAACATAGGCCGTTCCAAAAATATAATCCCAAATGCTAAGTGTAAGGCCAAAGTTCATTCCGTAGGGATGTGATTCAGGCAATTTTTTGGAATGATGCCAAATATGCATACGAGGATTGTTGAATATATAGCGCAATTTTCCATAACTCCAGTCAAGGTTTGCGTGGTTGAGATGACCTATAAAAACGGCAAACATATGTACCACAAAAAACTGCTCGATACCGAAACCTATCATAGCCAAGGGGATGTACTGAATGGATTTATACACGATAGTTTCTAAAAAGTGAAACCGAAACTGTGCCGCAAAACCCATTTCCTTGACACTGTGGTGCACTTTATGAAACTTCCACATCCACGGTACCCTGTGCAGCATCCTATGCACGTTCCATTGTATAAAATCTGCAATAATGAACATTATTAGAAGCTGCAACCATACAGGAAGTGTTTGCATCTCTATAGCCACTATATTTTTTATGCCAAAAAGGCCTAAGAAATCATTAAATAGTTCTACACCCACATTAGAGAGTGCATTATAGCCAATCAAGGAAAACAAGAAGAAATTAAAAAGAATGTAAAAGGCATCCAGAAAAAATCCCTTTCTCAAAATAGGTTGCTTTTTTCGCCAAGGAATAACAATTTCCAATAGAAATACAAGTAAGGACAACCCTATGAGCCAATAAAAATAATTGGTCCAAGATGGATTGGTTATTTCTTGAACAAGGTAGTTGTAATACCCTGAGAAAGATTGTTTTATTATTTCAATGTATTTTTCCATAGTTATTGTTTGGCAATTTCCTTATAGATAATATAAATGCCCATTACCAACACGAACCAGCCAAACCCTTTCTTTAATTTTTTTCCATCGATAAATTTATTTAGCCATATACCAATAAAAATGCCAATTATTGAAATTCCTGTAAAAATAAGCAGGAATGGCCAATCAATATCTAAATTTTGAACATCTCCCAAAAAGCCAATCAAAGATTTAATGGCTATAATCAAAAGTGAAGTGGCCACTGCTTTTTTCATAGGCAACTTTGCCAACAGAACCAAAGCCGGAATAATCAAGAACCCACCGCCAGCACCTACGATACCTGTTATGGCTCCAACTACGAGTCCTTCAACAATAATAAGCGGGTAATTATAAGTAATTTTCGTTTCCTCATCTGTTTCCTTACGTTTATTTCGTATCATCGAAACGGAAGCCAATAGCATTATGATAGCAAAAAACAGCATAATGGCCAGATTCTTAGTGACCATAAAATTGCCTATTTGAAAGAGCTCTTCGGGTATGGCAGGAATTAGAAAGGCTCTGGTAAGATATACTGCTATAAAAGCAGGGATGGCAAAAATGATAGCGGTCTTAATATCCACCATTCCCTTCATAAGGTTTTTAATGGCACCCACAAGAGATGTTATACCCACCACAAACAATGAGTAGGCTGTACCCATTACAGGATTAAGTGAAAGTGCGTATACCAAAATAGGTACGGTAAGTATAGAGCCACCACCACCTATTAAACCTAAAACGAGCCCGATTATAAGTGCTCCAATATATCCTAATATTTTTACGATTTCCATTTGTCAAACCAATTATGGGACAAATGTACTTGTAGGTATATTTAATGTTGGTAACCGATGTTACAGGACTTCAATAAAACTACGATGTAACCTTATTTTATTGTCGTTTTCCATTTTTTTGAGTAGGCGCGATACGACCACACGACTCGTGTGCAAGTCTTGGGAAATTTCTTTATGAGTGGTGTAAATGTGCTTGCTGTTCAAAATTTGGGTTTTGTCTGCTATCAATTTTTCAAGTCGTTCGTCCATATTATTAAAAGCAATGTTATCAATGCTTTCAAGCATTTCCATCATACGCTTGTGATAACTTTCAAAAACAAAATTGCGCCAGGTTTTATATTTTCTCGACCATTCTTCCATTTTACCAATAGGTATCATAAGTAGCTTTGCCGGTGTTTCCGAAACAGCGTGGATTTCGCTCTTGGTATTTCCCATACAGCAGGTCATCGTCATTGCACAGGTGTCGCCTTTTTCAAGATGATATAGTAGTAACTCTTCTCCATCGGCATCGGGACGCATTATTTTTATGCTTCCAGAAAGTAATAATGGCATCGATTTTATAAACTGTCCAGGTTTTAATAAATCTTGCCCTTCGAGTACCTCCATAAAGGTTGCGACCTGTTGTATTTCTTTTATAAGTGCTGGTTCAAATGTTGAGCCATAGTGTAACTGTAGTGCTTTGTTC
Source organism: Leeuwenhoekiella palythoae (assembly GCA_964221315.1). Taxonomy (GTDB): domain Bacteria; phylum Bacteroidota; class Bacteroidia; order Flavobacteriales; family Flavobacteriaceae; genus Winogradskyella; species Winogradskyella palythoae_A. The sequence continues at coordinate 506,200 of CAXPYI010000002.1, forward strand.
ATTTTCTATTATTTTATTTTCTAAGTTAAAAATCTCTTTTTCATATTTCTACATTAATTAATTGCTCTAATAAATATATTAGTTGGGTTTTTAACAATCATTTCAATAATTACTTTGTTTTTAATCAGAGAAATAAAAAATGCTATGATCAACAGGATTGTGATTCTATACAAATGGCATTGTATTTAGTAACACTAAAAAAATACTCTTATTTTTAAAAATTTACGAAATGAATCACTCAAATGTTTAAATCTAAATTACTCCACTTAGCCGTTTCTGTATTAATGAGCTTTGAGATCGAATCGTGGGAAATTTACAGACGGGCCCGTGAAAAGCATATCGCAATTATAAATTATGCGTTTTCTTTAGGCACCCTACCTTATCTACTTCTATACTATTAGACCTCGCTATACAAGCATTAGTTCAGGTTGCTGAACTTGTTACTAAATAGTGTTTTTATGTGAAAACTAATTAAGTCTAAACTCTCTTTTAGAAGAGCCGCAATAAGCAATGCTATTACTTTGAAAAACGATAAAGGACATTCAAAATGCGTATTGTTCTTATGTTTTATTATTTTTCTAACTTCAATAGCTTTAATTAATTATCAAACCCGTCTCAAAATTATAATTCGGGATTAAAAATTAATAGATTATACAATCATCTTTCTCAATACTTTTACTGTTTCACGCTAGACCAACATCCAATGCCATCATTATAATGAAACCGCCTATAAAACCCATTGTAGCAATATCAGTATAGTTATCCCGTTGTGTTTCTGGAATTACTTCTTCAACTACCACAAAAATCATTGCACCCGCAGCAAAAGAGAGAGCATAAGGCAAAATGGGCTGAAAGGTTGAAACTGCCCAGCCCCCTATAACAGCAGCAAATGGTTCTACAATGGCAGAAGCTTGACCAAACATAAAGCTTTTTCGTCGGCTTAATCCCTGTCTTCTTAACGGCATAGCAACAGCAAAGCCTTCTGGAAAATTTTGCAAGCCTATACCTAATGCTAAAGCCACTGCACCCCCAATACTTGCACCTTCAAATCCAGCAGATACCCCACCAAACAGAACACCAATTGCTAGCCCCTCCGGTATATTATGCATCGTTATTGCTAATGTTAAAAGCGTGGTTCTGCGCCAAGATGTTTGTAAACCCTCTTTTTCACTTTCTTTAAAATTGATGTGCAAATGAGGAAGAATTTTATCTAATCCAAAAATAAAAAGTGAGCCTAAAAAGAATCCAATTACAGAAGGCCATACCTTAACGAACCCTTCTCCTGGACTCATTTCAATTGCTGGTGCCAACAAGCTCCAAAAACTTGCGGCCACCATTACACCACCAGTAAACCCTAACATTCCGTCCAAAATTACACGATTCATACCTTTAAATAAAAAAACCAGCGAAGCACCAGCCGCGGTTAATCCCCACGTAAATAAAGTTGCATATAGTGCTGCTACAATGGGGTTGATAGATTCAAAATAATCTATTATATATTCCATTTAATGTTCGATATTAATATATAGGTTATACGCAATTTGATGTGATATATGAAAACTTTTGCCCGAAATGGAAATGTCCATTGATTTGTCGAATTCTTCTTTGTTCAATACTTTAATTGTACTACCCAAGGCAATTTTATATTTGTCCAAAAACTTGAAAAAAGGTGTTGAAGAATCTCCTAAACCAACACAAACCCCAACATTACCAATAGGTAATTCACTTAAACGTATTTTTTCTTGTTTTTCATACGAACCATCCTTTTTGGGTATAGTGTCGCCGTGAGGGTCAACTTTTGGAAAATTTAGAAATTCATCAAGCTTATTAATTAATTTTTCGCTATGAATATGTTCTAATTGTTCTGCAATTTCGTGAACCTCATCCCAATTAAATTTGAGCTTTTCAACCATAAAAGTTTCCCACAATCTATGTTTTCTCACAATCTGAAGTGCTCTTTTTTTTCCTTTCGTTGTTAAAAAAGTTCCTTTATATTTTTTGTGATTGACTAAACCTTTCTTTGATAACTTCTTAATCATATCAGTTACAGAGGATGGCCTTGTGTTCATCCGCTTTGCAATTTCATTTGTAGATGCGATTTTAATTCCCTCTTCACTTAAATGAAAAATAGCTTTTATATGGTTCTCTTCCGAGTTGGTCATTTTAATAGTTTATTTAAGCCATTTGTTTTTTTATCAATTAACAATTAAACTAATGTTCAATGCGAAGCTTAATCCATTGATATTTAGATGCTAGGCAGTATTTTGTTTAATGATGGTGGATGATAAGAAAAAGAAAGCAAAAAAGAATGGCGGCGGCAAATACAGCGATTAAAGCAAAAGTTCCTATAATTTTTTTACTAATATTGCTTTTAGATTTCTTTTCTTTCTTCTTTCTCTTCTATTAATGGACATAACTATTTTTTGTTATTTATCCTCCTAAATCATAAAACCATTCTTCAGCTCGCACGATCGCTTCCTTTATAGCCTTTTCTTTAGAAAAATCATCCTGTTCAATTAATATATTAGCAATTTCTATAGCCTTCTCCCTTACTGTTGGATTGAGTTTATCCAAATCTGTTTTAAAGTCTTCAAACATCCAGTCCATCTGATTATTAAATTGTTTTAGTTAAAATGATTAAATTTTTCTAATTCCCATCTCTTCATTTATAATGCTCGTTCAAGGGCTTCCTCATTGGAACATTGGTTTGTTGTATAATATTCTTCAGCATAACTTACTGTCAATTTGTGGATGTTTTCATCCAGCATATTGAGCCTCATCGAGCAATCTTTAAAAAGTTCATCTTTCATCTATCGAAAAAGTTTCAACACGTAAAAAACCCTTACCGGCAAACTGACGCGATACAATTAAAGATCTTCTCTCCATTTTGATCTTTTTTACTCGGCGTTATAGTTTATATCTTTAGCTTTATTGTATGCTTCCCAACCTTCTTTTGCCGCATAGGGCACAATTAACAACGCCGCAACAGGGTCTGCCCACCACCAGCCTAGCCAATTGACCAATAACAATCCAGCAAGTACCACTACGGTTTGATATAGGCAAATAAAAGTGTCTTTGGCATCGGCCAGCAAAGCTGGACTCTCAAGTTTATTCCCATATTTCCTTTTGTAATAGATTAAAATAGGATTAACTACCAATGAAACAAGCAAAATAATTAAACCCAATGTACTCCAATCTGATGTTTCTTGATTGATGAGCTTTGTGATTGAATCGTAGGAAATGAAAATACAGACCAGGGTAAAGGATGCCGCAATTACATACAAGGTTATCTTCTTTCGACGTTTAACCTTTTCTTCATCTATACCTTTGAGCTCACCGTGCAATCGCCAGCCCAACGTTGCCGCACTAATTACTTCTATGGTACTGTCCAATGCCCAGCCAATAAGTGCCGAACTGTTTGCTGTGATTCCTGCAATTAGCGAAATAACCACTTCGGTAACGTCATAAATGACGTTCCATATTTGAAGTGTCCTTGCTTCTTTAAGATTCTTTTTTCTCGATTTTTCCATTATTATTTTAAGTATTCAGCTTCGCTTTTTAATTCCTAACGGTTGAATGTTCATCAGTTACTATGTACTACAAATGTTTTCATTTAAACTATTTCGACAATTTTAAAATTCTAATGGCTCCTCGCATCACAAAGGCAAACACAATACCGCCTATGACCAAATCGGGCCATTTACTGTCCAAAAAATAAACCAGCACCCCTGCCAAGATTACCCCGCCGTTCACAATAATATCGTTTGAGGTAAAGATGGCGCTTGCCTGCATATGCGCCTCCTTACTCTTAGCTTTGTTTATGAGCCATAGGGAAACGAGGTTGCCGATAAGGGCAAAAATGGAAACAATAATCATCCACTGGAACAAAGGGGTCTCGCTACTGCTCAAAAACCTTCTCAACACCTCAGAAAATCCAAGCAGAGCCAACGCCATCTGAAAATAGCCACTGAACTTTGCCACTTTCTTTTTTCGTGCAATAGCACCACCTACGGCAAAAAGGCTCAAAGCGTACACAATACTATCTGCCAACATATCCAAAGAATCGGCAATTAGGCCCATTGAGGAAGAAATCCAACCCGTGGTCATTTCGATAACGAAAAAACCAAAATTGATGTACAAAACCCACCAGAGTATCTTCTTTTGTTTGGTCTCAGCCTCAGCAATAGGTGCTTCCGCCTTTTCTGTTCCCAAGAGTTTTTCACCCAGCTTTAATGTACCCAATGCGATGTTTACTTCTTGAGCATTCCCCTGATGGTACACATCCAATTTCCTATTCGGAATGTCAAAGTCCAGATATTTGATTTGAGGATTTGACTCCAGTTTCATCCGTATCATCTGCTCTTCGGAAGGGCAATCCATTTGACTGACCTTAAAAGTGGTTTTGTTTATGGTGGACATTTGATTAATCTGTATTAAATTCTACGTTTGGTGTTTCAAATCTTTACTTATTATGGGATTCCATATATTTTTCCAAAATCGATTTTAAGCTCTCCAAATAATCAGTGAACGATTTAATGGTCGGTTTTGCTTCATCATCTACGGGAATAGTTATGGGATTCTCATCTAAATAGCGATAGAGTTCGGGATGTTCCTGCTCAATCCTTACTGTCAATTCGTTGATTTCTTGGGTTAGCTTCTGAATTTTCTTCATCGTCGTTTTTTTATAATTTTATATATGCAACGCCCGGTCTTCGGTAGCGGCCAAGCAGGCTTCCTTAAAGGTTTCTGAAAATGTGGGGTGTCCGTGGGACATCCGTGCAATATCTTCTGCCGCTGCCCTGAATTCCATCGCCACGACAGCTTCCGTATAACTATCGGCTATACGTGGACCTATCATATGAACGCCCAAAATCTCATCGGTTTCCTTGTCCGCAATCACTTTTATAAAGCCGTCGGTATCCATACTTATCTTGGCCCTTGCATTGGCCTTGAAAGGAAACGAGCCCGTTTTTATCGCTCTACCTGCTTCCTTAAGTTCCTCCTCGGTAAGGCCCACGCCGGCCACTTCTGGCTGTGTATAGACAATGTTTGGTATGAGGGAATATTTGATATGCGGTTTTTGTCCCGCAATGCGTTCGGCCACAAAAATACCCTCTTCACTGGCTTTATGGGCGAGCATCGCCCCACGGACTACATCTCCAATGGCATAGACCCCTTTTACATTGGTTTCCAGGTTGTCATCTACCTTTATCTGTCCATTATCGTTGGTTTCCACTCCCAGGTTTTCCAGGCCCAGATTGTCGGTATATGGTTTTCTGCCTATGGCCATAAGGCAATAATCGCCTTCCAATTGCATTTCCTTTTCGTCTTTTCTATTCTGAGCCGAAAGGGTGACTTTATCTTCTGCCGCCACAGCTTTTGTGACCTTATGTTCCAGATAGAACTCGATATCCTGTTTCCTTAGGGACCTGTACAATTGATGCCCTAAAGATTTGTCCATTGTATAGATAAGCCCATCAAAATACTCTACGATGGAAACCTTTGAACCCAACCTGGCGAAAACCGAACCTATCTCGACCCCAATGACCCCACCTCCAACGACCATTAAGTGTTTGGGGATTTCTTTGAGGGCAAGGGCTTCCGTAGAGGAAATAATCCTTTTTTTATCTATTTCAATATTGGGCAGGGATGCGGGTTTCGACCCGGTAGCAATGACCATCTTATCGGTTTCTATGGTTTGCGTTTTGCCTTCGCCCTTAATTTCAATGGTGTTTTTGTCCTTGATGGTTCCGTGGCCTTCATAAACGGTAACCTTGTTCTTTTTCATAAGGTAGGCTACCCCATTGATGATTTCCCCCACGACGTCCTGAACCCTTTGGTTCATTTTTGCAATATCTACGTTCGCCTCCTTGACATCAATGCCGAAATCTTCGAATTGGTGTTTGAGCTTGTGGTAATGTTCCGAGGCTTCCAACCAGGCTTTTGATGGGATGCAACCCACGTTAAGGCAAGTGCCGCCAAGGGTGCTGTACCTTTCGATTATGGCCACTTTAAAACCCAATTGTGCGGCACGTATGGCACACACATAGCCACCCGGACCAGAACCAATAATTGTTATATCATATTTTTCCATAATTGTATTTTTTTGGGTTAAATAAGGTGGAAGAACCTTGAACTTGACTCTTGGGCGCAAGTGTTCAAAGTTCTGGAACTCCCACCTTTTATTTTTCATTACATTTCACGCATATCCCTTTTAATACCAAGTTGACATCGTTTATTTTATAATCATCTGGCAAACTTTCTTCCGGTAATTTATTTGGCAAACAGATTGTTTTTTTACATTCGGTACAATGAAAGTGCAGATGTAAATCCGTACCGTATTTACTTTTTGTATTTTCACCAGAAATCGCAAATTTTGCCATTCCGGTTCCATCATTAACTTGATGAATAAGTCCTTTATCCTCAAAAATCTTGAGGTTGCGATAAAAGGTCGTTCTGTTTGCTGTCTTATTGTTTTCGCTCTTCTCAGCAAAGACCTTTTTTAAATCGGAAAAGGACACAGCACTTTGCTTCCTTCTCAGATACCTGTATATCTTGGACCTCATTTGAGTAGGGCGAATACCGTGATTTGACAATATTTTTTCCGCTTTGGTCATTTTTTTAAACTTGATTCAAAACCAATCTCTTTTATTTGATTTATTTTTTATAGGCGAGCAAGCGCAATGCATTGACCACCACTACCAATGTAGAGCCTTCGTGAACCGCCACGGCTATGCCGATACTTGCCCAACTCATTATGGTCGCAGGGATTAAAAAGGCTACAACCCCCAAACTTACCCATAAGTTTTGCCTGATAATAGCTTTTGCTTTTCTGCTCAAACCAATGGCAAAGGGTAGGGTTTCCAGTTTATCGGCCATCAGCGCTATATCTGCTGTCTCCAAGGCCACGTCGCTTCCCGCTGCACCCATTGCAATGCCAACGGTGCTGTTTGCCATAGCAGGGGCATCATTGACACCATCGCCGACCATTGCCAGTTTATTTTCCTGTTCCGCAAGCTTTTTGATGGCTTCCACTTTTTCCTCGGGCAGCAGGCTACCACGGGCTTCTGTCAGCCCGATTTCCTCCGCTACAGCGTCGGCCACTTTCTGGTTGTCGCCCGTAAGCATAATCATCTTCTTGATGCCTATTTCCTTCAGTTGCGAAAGGGTTTCCCTGGCCTTTTCCCTTGGGGTGTCCATTAGCCCGAGCATCCCTATAAATTCATCGCCCCTTTTTATTAGCATCGTGGTTTTGCCTTCACCTTCGAGGTTTCTTACCTTTTCCGAGACTTTATCGGGGACACCATCATCTATATCCTCAAAGAGTTCCAGATTGCCTATAAAGACAGGGCTTTCCTGATAGCTCGCCTTTATACCCTTGCCCTGAATAGCTTCCAGATTATCGGCATCGGGTATCTTATTGTCCTTTCCGAGCATTTCCATTCCGTCCCGAACCACGGCTTTCGCCAAGGGATGGTCGCTGAGTTCTTCCACCGCGACCGCAATTTCCAAAAACTCCTTTTCTTCAATGTTGCCCAGAGTTTTCACATCGGTGAGTTTTGGTTTTCCTTCGGTAAGTGTTCCCGTTTTGTCAAAAGCGAGAGCGGTAAGTACCCCTAAATCTTCCAAGGGGCGGCCGCCTTTTATCAAAACCCCGCCTCGTGCTGCTCTTGCTACACCACTCAATACAGCAGATGGCGTAGATATAGCCAAGGCACAAGGACTGGCTGCCACAAGTACCGCCAAGGAACGGTACAGGCTTTCATTCCACGTTTCATCAATGACCAGGAAAGCAAAATTCAATAGTATGACCAATAAGATTACCGATGGCACGTAGTACCGCTCAAACTTGTCGGTCAATAATTGTGTGGGCGATTTTTGGTCCTGGGCCTCTTGAACCATAGTGACCAAGCGGTTGAGGGTAGAATCTTTTGCCTCTTTAATCACCTTTATTTCGAGGGTGTTGTTGCCATTGATAGTTCCTGAAAAAACACGGTTCTCGTCGGGAATATCGCTTTTTGCTGTATATTCCTTATCGGGATTTTCTATTGGTGTTTTGTCCACCGGAACGCTTTCCCCGGTAATGGGTGACTGGTCTATACTACTATTGCCCTTTACAATAACACCATCAGCAGATATTTTACTGTTGGGGCGTACCACGATAGTATCACCTATCTGTAACTCTTCTATACCGACTTCAACGGTATCGTCATCCTTCTTTAATAGTGCGGTTTTAGGCGCAAGGTCTGTTAACGCTGCAATGGACTTTTTTGCCTTGCCCATTGCGTAGTTTTCCAGTGCGTGACCCAGACTGAAAAGGAAGAGCAACAAGGCACCTTCTGCCCATTCGCCCAAATAGGCGGCTCCTGCAGCTGCGACCAGCATCAGGAAATCGATTTCAAATTCGCCTTTGGACACTTTGGTAATGGCCTCCTTTAGGGTAAAATAACCTCCAAAAAAATAGGCTGCAATATAGAGCCCAAAAGGGATGTTAGCTGAAACCCCTGTATATTTTTCCAACAGGAAACCTGTAATTAGTGTGACCCCACTTAAAATTGCAAAATAGAGCTCCGTGTTTTTGCCGAAGATGCCGCCGTGGTCGTGATTGTGGCCATCGCCTTTGCTGTGTTTTTCCTTGTCTTTCATATTATTAATGGTTTTGTTATTGTTAATTAAGATTTAATCCAGTTTTGGGCTTGTAATTTGTTAAAGGTTAACATTTTTGCTATTTCCAATTCATTTTTTGCAAACGTATTGCATTGAGAATGGCAACGAACGAAACACCTACATCGGCAAACACAGCCTCCCACATCGTAGCCAAACCGATGGCACCCAAAATGAGAAAAATCCCTTTTACCCCAAAAGCAAGACCAATATTTTGCCATACGATACGGCGTGTTGAGCGTCCAATTTGGATTCCTCGGGCCATCCTGCTCGGCTGGTCGGTCTGGATGATAACGTCTGCGGTCTCTATGGCCACATCGCTGCCCAAACCACCCATTGCAATACCCACATCACTGGCTGCAAGCACGGGTGCATCGTTGATGCCGTCGCCCATAAATGCTACCGTGGATTCAGGTTGTTCCTTGAGCTTTTCGACCTCGTTGAGCTTATCTTCGGGTAGCAAGCCGCCTTTGGCCCAATCAATATTCAGTTCCTTGGCAACTTGTTGGGTTATGGAATCCTTGTCTCCTGAGAGCATTATGATTTTAGCTATTCCGGCCTCCCGAATCTGTTGAATGGTGTGATGTGCGTCTTCCTTAAGTTCATCGGCAATGGTCACATAGCCTGCGAATTTTCCATCGATGGCGACCATCACTATAGATTCGACTATCACATCGGTTTCAGGGGGAACATCAATACTATTGGAAGTCATCAATGCTTTGTTGCCGACCAAGACCTGCTTATGGTTGACTGTGCCCTTTAATCCCTTACCGGCAACTTCAGAAACTTCGGATGCCTTAAAATCAGTACCGTCCGCTTTGTATTCCAGAATTGCCTTTGCAATGGGGTGGGTAGATTGTTCTTCCATCGCCATCAGGTATTTCATCATTTCGGCTTCGCTCAATACAGGAAATTCTGCTTCCCCTTTGACTGCGTTCAGGGCAGGCGCGAAGTTATTCTTGGTCACCACTTCCTTAATCTTAAAGACCCCTTTGGTAACGGTTCCGGTTTTGTCCATCACCACAGTATTCACTTTGGTCATTGCATCGAGAAAGGATGCACCTTTGAACAGGATTCCGTTGCGCGATGCCGCACCCAGACCGCCGAAATAGCCCAGTGGAATGGAAATGACCAAGGCACAAGGGCAGGAAATCACCAAGAAAATTAAAGCTCGGTATAGCCAATCCCTAAACACATATTCATCGACAAAAAAGTATGGTAACAAAGTGAGTCCGATAGCAAGGAAAACCACGATGGGCGTATAAATCCGTGCAAACTTCCTAATAAATAATTCGGTCTTCGATTTCCGGGCCGTGGCATTCTGTACCATCTCCAGAATACGGGCGATGGAACTGTCCTTGAATTTCTTGGTGGTTTCTACTTCGATGACACCGTCGAGATTGATGCTTCCCGCAAAGACTTTTTCGTTCTGTGTTATGGTGTCGGGTTTGCTTTCGCCAGTAATGGCAGCTGTATTGAGCGATGCTTTGTTTGATAACAGTTTGCCATCCAACGGGATTTTTTCGCCCACCCGTACCTGTATCTTCTCGCCAATATTGACCGTTTCGGGATTGACGGAAACGAAGTCCCCATTACGATAGACCAATGCCTCGTCCGGTCGTGCATCCAGAAGTGCCCTGATGTTTCCTTTGGCACGGTTTACGGCAGCATTTTGGAACAGTTCGCCCACGGCATAGAACAACATCACGGCAACACCCTCTGGATATTCGCCTATGGCAAATGCTCCCAAGGTTGCGATGGACATCAGGAAAAATTCCGTAAAAAAATCGCCATTTTTAATACTTTCCCATCCCTCCTTGATGACTGGAAAGCCAACAGGGATGTAAGCCACCGTGTACCACACAATCCTGACCCATCCCTTAAAGAAAGGAAAGGCATCGAAATAGTCAATGGCAATACCAACTATGAGCATCACAAAGCTGAAAATTGCCGGTAAATAGGTTTTGAGCTTTTTTTCGCTTGCTGAAATTACAGTGGACTGTTTCCCTTTTAGCTCCCGTAGCTGTAGTTTTTTCTTTTTCATCCTTTTGTTGAGACCCAGGTCATTGCCTGCTCTTTATTTTTAATATCAAAAAATTTAACTTCAGACTTTATGAAAAAATCAGTTGCCTTCGCGGCCCATTCCTGCCATTTTTTGTTGCCCACAAAGGCCATCTTGCCATAATCTCCCAAGTGAGCCGAATCAATCTTTAGGTCTTCCCAAAAGCCTTTAAGGGTATAGCCTTTAAAATCTTCCATTTCAAAATAGAAATCCACTTTATGCCCTTTTTCTATGATGTTGTGGATAAGCGGATGCATCTTTTCCATATCCTTTTCCGTAAGTTTCCCGCTGATTTTAGCGGCAATTAGGTGTTCCTGTTCCAAGTTTATAATCTGTACCATATTTGTATATCTTTATATTAATCTATTTAAAATATTACTGCATTGTATGTGCAAATATCCATTGGCCTACACTTACTTTTCTTAATTATAAAGCGCCTTCTCTTTTCCTAAGTGCAAGATGGCTTCGGGCAAATCGAGTTCGCGTGTTCCGTTGCCCGTTCTAATATAAAACCGTGACCTCCCGTCTTGACTTAGATAGACTGGTGTTTTGGCCGGGTCTATTTCTATGTAGCACACGTCATTTTCTCCATATCTGTAAAAAGATACATTTACAGCCGTACATAAATGGGTTCCCAATTTTAAAGATATCAACTGCATCAGGTATTGCTCAAAACCATCTGTACCCGGTTTTTTCAAGGTGTCAAAATCCTGGTTTAGACCGAGGATGTTGCCGTTATCGTCTACTCCTATAAGCAATTTACCACCGTTGGTGTTCATAAAGCCCGCAATGGTCTTGGCAACAACAAATTCCAATTGTTTATTCACTTTGGATTGACGTAAATCCCACCTCAAGGTAGCCTTGAACTCTACAAACTGATTTTCGCCGTCTTTGATAAGCGCTATAATTGCATTGCCGTCATTTCTTTTCTTTATTAAAATGAAAATTTTATTTCTTAGAAAAACCATAAGGGTAAGGCTACTGCCCATAATCCCGAACAAAACATTTTTAAATATTTGGTCTATATCACCAAAACGTATCGTGTTTTTAATGGTTGCTAAAAAAAGTGCGTACCAGTTACCAGTATCTCCTGTTTCATCAAATAAGTAAAGTGATAGTCCCAGGGGCTGAATGATGAACAGTCCAATGAGAAAGCCAATTATTATTATAAACGCTATTTTTTTCCTGTAAACCATTTTTTTTTACCTTGACTATCAAATCTTGGGATTCTTACATTTTTCTTCGGAATTCCTAATTACACACTTTTTCATTTTAAAAAATTCAATATTTTATTTCGCCATCGTTATTTTTCAATCCAGCTTTTAGCAAGCTCTTTATCTTCCGAATGAAAATATTTAATATGTGCCTCAGAGAATGGCAAAAGATTTTTGGTAAATTCTTCCTGCCATTCTATACTACCTACAAGTGCCACTTTTTTTAAATGGTCTTGTTTTGGAATTTTGAATTGCATTTCATTTTTAATAATGTGATGCCGTGTATTTTTGACTTCACTGACTTCTATATACCAAGCAGCACTTTTGTGTTTTTCAAGGTGCTCACTAACAGCCTTTAATAACATTGCGACATCACCTTGGTCCATACCATTTTCTGCCAATGTGTATAGGATTTTATCTTTTTTATAAATCGCTAACATAATAGGATTTTTATGGTTTATATTTCTTGATATTAATTATTCTGATTGCCTACTGCATTTCTCACACACACCTTTTACAACCAGATTGATATCTTCTGTGATATAACCCTCTGGTAGATTGATTTGTGGTATTTTATGTTCTGTGAGGCAAACGGTTTCATCGCAGTTGCTGCAATGAAAGTGCAGGTGCAGGTCGTTGCCCACCTCACATTCACAATTCTCTTCGCAAAGGGCGTACTTTAGTACTCCTGTGCCATCTTCAATTTGGTGTACGATGGCATTTTCTTCAAAGGTCTTCATCGTTCTATACAAGGTGCTCCTTTCGGATATTTTGAAATCCTTTTCCAAATCGCCAAGGCTAATGGCCATCTCTAATTCTGCCAAGCGCTTATAGGTCATTAGCCGCATAGCTGTTGGTCTTATGCCTTTGCTTTCCAGAAGTTGGACTATTTTTTCCATTTCTATCACTGGGTTTTAAAGGTCGTACCGTTTTAGGGATTCACCTGTTTTGATTTGGAAGGCATCCTCAATATCAGATAGATAAATAATTCCGTCGCCAGGTTCGGGCGTTTTACCATTTTCTAAGATGATGTCGATTGCTGATTGCGCTTCTTCATTTTGACATACCAATTCCACTTTAACAACTGGGCTATCGGTTACATTAAAATCAAGGGAAGGTCTTGCTCCTTTTGCTTTGAATGCCCCAGTACCCTCTGCTTGTGAAAGGGTCATACTTTTAAAACCATTATCGCTAAGGGCCTCGATGACCCTTTGAATGCGGTTTGGTTTTACAAATGCTTTTATTTCCTTCATATTATGGTTTTTAAAATGTTAATCGATTTTGAACCGAGCCTATTTTCTAATTTTTAACTAACTTATTAAGACGATAAACAAACCCGGAATCAAAACCTTTGCTAATTATAGGACTAGTGGTCGTGATCCAATTCACCTTTAATCATTTCCGAGGAAAGCATATAAGCCCCTTTGATGACCACTTTGGCATCCGTTGAAACGTCGGCGGGAAGGTTTATTTCTACAAAGCCTAAATCTTGAATACCAATGCTTACAGGTATTCTTTTAAACTTGATTTTATTTTCTTCTGGTGCTTCGTCTTCATCCACGATAAAAACGTAGGACTGTTCTCCTTCCTTGATGATTGCTTCTTCAGGAACTGCAAAGCCTGACTTTTTACCCTGTATAATTCGTCCTTCTACATACATACCTGGTAAGAGGTCGCCGTTTTTATTGTCTATATCTGCGTGTACGTGCAGTGCTTTGGGGTCTTCCTCAAAAGTCTTTCCAATGGAATGTACTTCGGCACTTAACAGCTCATCTGGTCTTGACGCTACCGTAAATTGTATTTTTTGACCCTCCTTTACTTTAGGAATATCTTTTTCGTACACCTTAAGGTCCAAATGAATTTTAGAATTATCACTTACCGTAAACATCTTGGATTGTGGTGCCACGTAATCGCCCAAGCTTACCATTACTTCATCGACATAGCCCGAAATTGGTGTAGTAATAGGTACGGCTGAAAATATTTCACCTTGTTCAACCTTAGTTGTATTGATTCCCAACAGGCGTAATTTTGACCTTAATCCATTTACACTCGATGTTGTAGAACGAAATTTGGATTGTGCCATTTGAAATTCCTTGCCCGAAGAAACACCTTTATCATAAAGGGTCTGCTTGCGCTCAAAATCTTGTTTAAGAAACACGAGTTCATCGTTCTTTTCCTGATATTCCTGTTGCATAGAAATGATATCTGGGTGTTCCAAATAGGCCAGAACCTCACCCTTTCGTACTTTATCTCCTTCTATTACTTTGATGGAACGTACATTACCGCCTACAAAAGGACTAATGTTGGCCATATCTTGAGGAAATAGCTCGAGGTTACCTGTAACTTTAATATTGTTACCGAGGTTTCTTTTTTCCAAGGTCTTGGTCTCCAAGCCAATGGTCTCTATTTGTTGTGTTGTAAGTTCTACCACGCCTTCTTCTCCTTCTTCCTCGTGGTCACCTTCTTCTTCGTCGTGACCCTCTTCGCCGTGTGTATCTTCTCCAGTAGCTTCGGTTTTTGAAACATCTTCAGCTTCATTATGACCCAATTCAGAATCGGGTTTGCCGTTACAGCCTACCAATAAGAAGGTTAATAGTACTGTTATAATTATTGCTATATTTTTCATTATATTCTCCTTTTTTTAGGTTTATAAATTGCCCAATTGATACTGTAACTCAATGGCTTGTTGATTATACTGGTTAATAAATTGTAAGTGGTTCTGTTTTATGCGAATGGCACTGTTTAAAATCGTGATATAGTTTACATAGTCTATCTCGCCTTCTTTGGAAGCAAGTTCTGCAGTTGTAATCTGCTCTTCGGCCAAAACCAGTGCACCTTCTTGGTAATAATTAAGCGTTTTTTGGGTTTTTTCCAATGATTTTAACAATTGTGACACCCTGCTTTCGGTTATTGCCTTTTGTTCCAAATATTGGTTCTCGGCCACCAAAGCATCTGCTTTAGCAGCCTTGACCCTTGCTTTTTGAGGAAAGAACCACAACGGAATACTTATACCTGCTTGATAGGTGTTGAACCCTGAAACATCGTCAACGATTTGTCTTCCATAGGTCAAATTGAACTTTGGTAGAAACTGGGATTTTTCGACCCCAACGTTGGCTTTGCTCACCTCGGCATTTTGCATAGAATATTGCAACAATGGATTATTGTCTATGGATGTTGAATCTATAACGCTCATATAATTCAACGGTTCGTAAGTACCTCCAACGGTTTCAATTTCTTGGTCAATCCCCAAATACTGTTTAAGCGCCCTTTTGGCAATCTCGATATCGTCATAGGCCTGCTGTCTCAAGACCTGTATCTGTTGATATTCAGAAGAAGCCGCGATAAATTCCAGCTTCCCGGTTTCACCTGTATCAAAACGCAGTTCTGCAGCTGTCTTGAAGTTGTTATATACACTATCCAATTGTTCTGCGAAGCGCAACTGGGCTTTGTTATAATTTATCTGGTCATAGGCTTGCATCACATTACGCACTAATTGTTGCTCGCTCAGGGCATAAAACTTCTCACCCAATTGAACACGTTGCTTATAGAACTTGGATTTTGAGAAACCAGATAACAAATCGATATTTCCCTGCTGCACCCCAATGGTAGTTTGCACACCGGGCAGGTCATTACCGAATTCTTCCTTGCCCGTAAAAATTTGCGTACTACCAAGGTCGAAACTTGTTCCTTTCATCGCCCGCTCACGGTCTATAAAAGACTGACTTTCCTTAAGGGAAGGATAATTTTCTTTTGCCAAAGAAATAGCTTCCTCCAAAGTAACAGTCTGTGCTATTCCGCTATCTTGCGCATTTACTGAATTTGAGGTTAAAAATCCTCCCAAGCTCAATAGCACAACCAAAACAGTAGTACTCTTGTTAATATAGCTTGGGTCGTTACCGTTATCCTTTCGTTGCTTACGAGCTTCCAACCAATAATACAAGACTGGAAGGACCACAAGTGTTAAAAATGTTGCTGTGAGCAATCCTCCAATTACCACCGTTGCCAATGGTCGCTGCACTTCTGCACCGCCCGAAGTAGAAAGCGCCATAGGGATAAAGCCCATAATGGCCGCCGTTGCCGTTAATAAAATAGGGCGTAGGCGCTCGTGCGTTGCCTCGTATATTCGTTTTTTTAAGTCTGTCATTCCACTTTCTTTTAGTTCATTGAATTTGTTTATCAGTACCAATCCATTTAATACCGCTACCCCAAAGAGTACAATAAAACCGACTCCTGCTGAAATACTGAATGGCATCCCCCTTATCCAAAGGGCAAACACTCCGCCAATGGCTGCCAGAGGCACTGCCATATAAATCATTAGTGATTGTGAGAACGAGCTCAAAGCGAAATAGAGCAAAATGAATATCAGAAAAAGTGCGATAGGTACTACAATCATCAATCGGTCTGATGCACGCTGTAAGTTCTCGAACGAACCCCCGTAGGTTACAAAATAGCCCGGTGGCAGTTTTACATCTGTTTCCAATTTTTGCTGAATTTCTTCAACCATCGATTTTACATCACGTCCACGAACGTTGACACCTACCGAAATACGGCGCGAGGTGTTGTCTCTTGAAATCTGCATTGGCCCTGGTTTGTAACTTATATTTGCAACTTCTTTTAAAGGTACTTGTGCACCACTTGGTAGGTCGATATACAGATTTTTAAGATTATTAATGTCTTGCCTAAACTCTTTCGCCAAACGAATAACCACATCAAAGCGTTTTTCGCCCTCAAAAATCACACCTGCCGATTCTCCCGCAAATGCAGCACTTACATAATCATTTAGCTTATCAACAGTTACTCCATACTGAGCCATTTTTGCACGATTGTATGCTACCGTCATCTGTGGTAAACCGCTCGTAGCTTCCACATTGAGGTCGGCCGCTCCGGGAACACTCCTAATGACCGCGGCGATTTCTTGAACCTTGTCTGCCAATACGCCCAAATCTTCCCCATATAACTTTATGGCCACATCCTCACGAACACCCGTTAGCAATTCGTTAAAACGAAGTTCCACGGGTTGCGTAAACACGAAATTCACACCGGGAACCACTGAAATTTTTTCCTGTATTTTTTCTATGAGTTCGTCCTTGCTCTCTGCACTGGTCCATTTGCTCTTATCCTTTTCAAGAATGATATAGCTATCGGCAATGTCCATCGGCATTGGGTCGGTAGGAATTTCGGCGACCCCTATTCTGGAAACCACTGTTTTTACTTCAGGAAATTCATTGATTAAATTTTGAAGTTTTTTTGATGCCTCTATAGATTCTGTAAGACTACTACCTGGTTTTATCAAGGCCTGAAATGCAATATCGCCCTCATCAAATTTGGGTATGAATTCGCCACCCATATTGCTGAAAATATATCCTGCAATCAATAATAAGGCGACTGCACCTATAACCACACCAGCTCTAAAGCGAAGTGCAAAATTGAGCAAGGGAACATACGCCCTGTTTAAACCGGACATTATTTTATCACTGAACCTGTCAATTTTGTTTTCAAATCTGGCAAACCAACTATTCTGATTTTTGGCAGGTTTGAGAAACATTGACGAAATCATTGGCACGTAGGTAAGACAAAGGATAATGGCTCCCAAAACTGCAAATCCGAAAGTAAACGCCATTGGACGGAACATTTTTCCTTCAACACCGGTCAAAAAGAGAATCGGTGTAAATACGATAAGGATAATTAGCTGTCCGAAAAATGCCGAATTCATCATTGTACTTGCCGAGTCGTAGGCGATTTCGTCCATTTCGGCCTGACCTATCGCTGCTTTTGATTTTTTCATCCGTTGATGGATGTGGAATACCATTCCTTCTACAATAATAACTGCACCATCCACAATGATTCCAAAATCGATTGCTCCCAAGGACATTAAATTGGCCCATACACCAAATTGCTTCATCAGGATAAATGCAAAGAGTAATGATAGCGGAATTACAGAGGCTGTTATCAATCCGCCACGGAAACTTCCCAAGAGCAATACCAGTACAAAAATCACGATAAGTGAACCTTCAATAAGATTTGTTTCTACGGTACTTGTGGTTCTTCCAATGAGTTCACTTCGGCTTAAAAACGGCTCTATGTAAACACCTTCTGGAAGCGATTTTTGAATTTCGTTGATGCGCTCTTGTACATTTTCTATGACAGTGCCAGGGCTTTCGCCTTTAAGCATTAAAATTTGGCCACCAACAGTTTCGTGTCCATCTTGGGTAAACGCACCATAGCGCACTTGATTGCCAAAGCCTACTTTTTCGGCAACGTCCCTTACCAAAACTGGGCTTCCGTTTTGATTGGTTACAACGGTGTTTTCCAAGTCTTCAAGGCTACGCGCTAAACCCTCGCCACGAATAAAATTGGCTTGGTGGTTTTTTTCAATATAAGCACCTCCCGTATTGGCATTGTTCATTTCAAGGGCTTCAAAAACCTGATTCATTGTAATGCCAAAACTTTTTAGTTTGTCAGGGTTTATGGCCACTTCGTACTGCTTTACGTAGCCTCCAAAAGCATTAACTTCAACCACCCCAGGAACTAATGCCATCTGGCGCTTTACAATCCAATCCTGAATGGTACGAAGCTCCATAGCATCGTATTTTTCTTCGTAGCCTTCCTTTACTTTTAAGGTATATTGGAATATTTCGCCCAAACCTGTAGTTATGGGTGCCATAAATGGCTCGCCGAAGCCTTCGGGGATTTCCCCTGAAACTTCGGTTAATTTTTCTTGCACCAATTGCCGGGGTAGGTAGGTACCCGCTTCATCCTCAAAAACAATAGTAACCACAGACAGCCCAAATCGGGATACGGAACGTAGCTCGATAACGTCAGGAAGGTTGGCCATTGCCAATTCCACAGGGTAGGTGACAAATTGCTCAATATCTTCAGTACCTAAATTTGGGGCAACAGTAATAACCTGTACTTGGTTGTTGGTAATATCGGGTACAGAACCCAAGTTTATAGTGGCCATAGACCAAATGCCCGTACCCACAAGCGCCACTATAAAGAGCCCAATAATAAACTTGTTATTAATGGAAAATGAAATGATTTTGTTAATCATAGAAAAAGTATTAATTCAGTTTAAACCTCGCAATGCAAATAGATGCAATACGTTTATGATGTGATACTTATTTTGAAAAGCATCACGATAGGATATAGCTATCCTTAAAAAAACTGAATTATACTTTAGGGGGTTGGAATAGGGATTCCAGATATCTGGAAGTGAAGTTTACCTTATATAAACTAAATTGCTTTTTATCTTCAAACTTTAACCGATTTGTTGTATCGGTATTTTTATTTGCAGCAAACAAAACTAAGGGATGACAACATTGATGATGGCTATGTACAGGTGCATTCTCCTTATCAGTGTCATTGTGGTGCCTTTCATCTTTTGCTTCCTTACCAAAGTAATCCTCAACTACATAATCGAGGAAAGAGTCACCATAAACTTTATGGTCCTGGTAATGGGTTACGATGCTTGAAATTTCTTTAATTGGCCCACAAAAGTCCATATCAAGACTAATTCCCTGAAAAAAGAATAATAGCGACATTGATATGGAAAAAAGTGTTTTCATAAATTTTAACAAAGATACAAATTAATCGATGCACAGGTTGTGCAAAGATTGTTCAGATGTTAGCAACAATATTTGTTTTCTTGAATTGGTGGACAAGGAACTGTTCCATAGGAGCAATAAACACAACAATCGCCTTCTTTTGGTCGTAATACTTTTTTACAATTCTCACATTCGTAAAAGAATTGACAGGACTCCGTTGGCATTTCCTCTATTTTTTTATGCCCGCAGTTTGGGCAGGTTATTTCAGATTTTAATATAGTTTCCATTCAATTTTTGATTAAAGCATATGTGGTATGTCCGAAGCTAATGTTGGATATGAGAAAATCATTGTTCTAATCTCATTGACTTGCATCTTTGTTTTTATGGCCATTGCTAAAAGATTGATTGTTTCTTCTGTATGTGGTCCGATTAGATGCGCACCCAAAATTGTTTGAGTTTCTTCGTCAACGATAGTTTTGAATGCATATTCTTTTACATTCAATCTTTTGGCATTAAACCAACTGCCAACTTCCTCAAAATTTACTCGAATATTGTAATTCAGCTCTTTCGCTTTCGATTCAGTATAGCCAACAGATGCCATAGTAGGCAAAGTAAAAACTACCGTTGGCATAGGTGGATAACTTACTTCTTTAGAATTGCCCTTGATGATATTTGAAGCAACCGTATGACCTTCCAAGACCGCAACCGGCGTTAATGGCAAACCTTCCGAATCTGCCGCATCGCCCGATGCATAAATATGAGGGTTTGAAGTACTTTGAAGATATTCGTTAACGGTAACACCTTTTTTAGTATAAGCTATATTGGCTTTGTCCATATCCAAATCAAATATCGCAGGTTGTCGTCCGGCAGAATTAAAGACAGCTTCAGCTTCAAAATATTCTATTTTCCCTGCGGATTTACCCTCTACGCGATGCTGGCCATCCACTTTCTCAATAGCGGTAACATCTGTATTAAGAATAAGTTTTATGCCTAACTCTTTTGTGGCAGAAACAAGATGTTTTACTATATCCTGTTCAAAATTTTCCAAGGGATTTTCCCCACGATGAACAATAGTAACTTCTGCACCACATCGAGCTGCAATATGTGCAAACTCAAAGGCGATATGGCCACCACCGATAAATAACAACGATTTTGGCAATTCTTCTAAATTTAAGAAATCGGTACTGGATTTGGCAAAATGACCGCCTTCAAATTCTAAAACTCTTGGCTTTGAACCCGATGCAATTACAATTTTGTTGGCCTTTACCTTGTCATTTCCAACTTCTAATGTGTTTTTTGAGAGGAATTTAGCTGAACTATGAAAGGTGTCTATGCCATTCTTTTTATATCCTTTTTCAATTTTTGGTGGCATTTCATCCACAAAGGTTTGCTTAAAGGCCATTATGTCCTTCCAATTTACTTTAGGTATGGTATCAATGCCAATACCTTTAAGCCTTTTGGCAAAATCCCGTACTTCTGTAGCGCCTATAATCACTTTTTTTGGGTCACAACCTCTCAAAGCACAAGTACCACCATACGGTAATTCATCTGTGATTCCGACTTTCAGGCCTTTTGAGGCGCACTTATTGGCGATAGTCATTCCCGCCATTCCCGAACCAATTATAAATACATCATATTCTTTCATACTAATTGGTTTGTTTTTTGTCGGTTACTTTATAGCCTGTTGAGTTAATTGCTTTCTCGATTTCCGTTTCATTCGTTTTTGTTTGGTCAAATTCAATGATGGCATTCCCATTTTCGTAGGACACTTTTGAGGTTACAATTCCGTCGAGCTTGTTTACTTCGTGGTTGACGTGCTCTTCGCAACTTGCACAAGTCATCCCTTTTATATCAAAATTTACCGTATTGATATTGGATTGATTTACTATAACTACTTCTTTCTCATTATTTGGATAGAAAATATGAGAGTAGTAAGGAAAGCTTATTGATATAGCCGCAAATAGCATAATACCTAACAAAAAACCTTTAGTTTGAAACCACTTTGGCTTTGCATCCACTTCACAACAATCCTCTGCTTTTTTCGGTTTTAGATAATCATACCACGCATAACCAATTGCTACGACAGCGATACCAATTAAATAGGGTCTAAAAGGTTCCATCCAAGATAAAGCCGATGCACTTCCCCCAACGCCGGCAATTAATGCAATAACTGGTGGTATGCAACAAGATGATGCAGCTACAGCAGCAAACAAACCTGTATAAGCTGCATTTTTCGATGTTATTACGGTACTCATTATTAAAAATTTATGCTGTTTTTCTTTTTAATTTAATTGACTTAAAAATACTATCCAGAATATCCGTCTCATCCTCGTTCAATGAATAGTATAGGGTTTGTCCTTCTCGCCTTGAGCTTATAATAGCTGCATCTTTCATTTTTCGTATATGCTGTGAAACCGCGGGAACACTCATACCTAAAATGTCGGATAAATCACAAGGACACAGTTCTTTTTCCATATTTAAGAGAAATAGAATTTTCAAACGAACCTCATTACCTGAGATGGATAGTAGTTTTGTTATTTTATCGAAATCATTGGTCATACCATCAATGACCGTTTTGCAGTTTAGCAACTGCTTATGGTCAGCTTCAGCTCTCGTACAAGAAATTTCCATTTTCATAATAATTATTTAGGCGAACTAAGGTATAATTAATTACGTATTTAAGCAAATACTTAAAAACATAGTTCTTAAGCAATAGAGAAATTTTAGGTATTTTGGTGTTAATTACGTCTTGTGGGTGAAAACTAATTATAGATAAAAGCTGAAGATCCTAAAGAAATAGAAACTTAAATATAGAAGAGCGAGGGCACTCATTATTTGAATACTTTTTCTCAACCAAGACAATTTGGCAAGTTTTGAAACAGAACTTGAAAAAAGACCTACAACCAAAAAAGGAAGTCCTCTTCCAATACCAAAGCACAAGGCGAGAAGTAGACCATATATTAAATTCGCTTTTGCAACTGCAAAAGACAATAAGAGCAATAGAGGTGCGGCTGCTGTACCTAAACTAAATATAAATCCATAAATGAATGAACCACCAATTCCTGGTATTCGTAAGGATTCAAGGTGTTTTACACGTAAATATGGTCCGTAAAATGCAATTCCTGCTGCGATTAACGAAATTATTGCCATACTTAAAGTCCAATATTTACCAAATATTTCAGTCAAGAAAATTCCAGAATAGCCTGCAATTGCCCCTAATAATGTCAAACAAAATACTATGCCGATAAAAAATGAAAACGTTACTGCAAAGCCTGTTTTTGATTCTCGCACAGAAGTACTACCAATATAACCTGCAAACCCAAGTCCAACAGGTAACGTGCAAGGACAAATGCCACTTGAAATCAAGCCTGCCACAAAAGCTATTCCTAAACTTAAAATTGAGCCGTCTTGAAATGCAGCTGTAAATTCATTTAAAAATTGCTCCAGATTCATTGAGATAATGTTTTCACAGTTCCCGCATTATAACCAATTTCATTAATGGATTGCTTTATCTTGTCTATTGGAATGATATTTGGATTGTATTGTAGTGTTGCATTTTTGTTTTCAAGGCTAACTTTTACTTCCTTTATACCGTTCAAATCAGAAAGTGTCTTTTTCACATTTGCTACGCAAGACATACAGCTCATTCCTTCAATAGAAATTTCAACAGAAACGTTATCAGCTTGATTTATGTCAGTTTGCTTACTTTTATTACTGTTTTCAGCACAACCCGTTAAAAGCATAAACAATAAAAATAATGAAGAATTGAAAACGGATTTCATATAACAGCTTTTTTTGGTTGATATCCTGATTTGGTCAAGGCAGTTTCTATTTCTGATTCATTTATCAGGTCTGGATTAAATTCAACTTGTACCAATTTCTTAATCACTTTGGTTTTTATCTTTTTTGTTCCTTTTAATTCTTTTAAAATGTCCGTTATTTTTTCAGCACATCCTTGACACACCATATTGTCAATTTTTAGCGTTATAGTTTGCATATTTTCTTCTGTATTTGTTTGTAGAAATTCATAAATGGATTCAATTTCTTCCATCTTATCAGTAAGCTCGTAAAGATTTAAGTTTGGAAACTGCTGTCTTATGGTTGCAATTTTTTCCTCTTGACCGCAATTGCCTGGGCAAGTTTCCAATGCTTCTGCAATTTTAATAGCTAATGTCTTTCTGAACACTTCATCTAAAAGCAGATATTGGGCTTTTTCAAAACCTTTATTGACCGCTTTAAACTGATTGAGAATTTGAGCAGGATTATCACTTTTATCAAGCATATTTAAAAGCCCTTCTACTTGTCCGTTGATATTCTTTAGACGGTCTTTAAGGTCTTTGGTTAAATCTTTTGGCAGCATAATGATTTCAATTAAATACATTCCAAACGCTGTAAACAGCGTTTGGAATGTATTGATGTTAAATTTAGCAACTTCTTTTTAGATTGCCTTTCCAACTCCAGCAGCGATTAATTCATCTTTATTTACTCCTCTGTTTTTACAGCAAGAAAGTAATTTGCCGTTTACAGCAACTGCAGGCAGGGAATTGATGTTGTACTCTTTCATTTTGTCAACACAGACTTTTTCGTCACATTGTTCAACTGTATTATAAACAGTAACTTCACAAGAGTCGCAAGCCATTTCTTTTACCATTTTTACTACTGGTTCACATACTGGACATCCAGCCGTGAATACTTCAATTTGTCGATTCATCTTTTTAGGATTTTAATGATTAAAATTAATTACACGACAAAGATGGGGTTGGCATAGGGGTGGTCTCCAAATTTATTTTGAATTATTTTAGGTTTACGGTAGAGTGTTTAAGAAATAAAGCTCTTTTAGCCTTAATGATGTGGGCTTTAGCGTACACTTTCCTTGAGCTTACAAACAAGAAATCCCTTATTCTAATGGAACTTTTTATCAAATCTCATCCAAAGATTTGCGATTTTGATTCGTACTCTTCTTAAATTTTGAAGGGGGCATCCCTGTCAGCTTTTTAAACTGATTGCTTAAATAAGCAACACTACTATAGTTTAAATTAAAAGCTATCTCACTTAAGGTTAATTCATCATAAACTATTAGTTCTTTTATGCGCTCAATCTTTTGATTGATGATGAACTGCTCTAAAGTTATACCTTCAACAGATGAGAATAATGAACTTAAATATTTATAATCCAGGTGAAATTCATTGCTTATGAGCTTAGCCCAAATAACGTCTTTACCTTCATTGGAATGGTGAATGGTTTTTACAACCAAGTTTTTCATTCTTTCAATGAGTTGTGCTTTACGATTGTTTATGATACTGAAGCCCTCTTCATTTAATTTTTTGGATAAGACCGCCCTGTCCTCATTTTCAAGTTGAGCGTCCAATTGTACTTCGCCCAACTTTATTGTACGATAGGAAATATTCATATCTTCTAAGATTCGCGAAACAGAAGATATGCATCGCGGGCAAACCATATTTTTTATATGTAGGATATTTTTTATCATTCAAACAAATGTTTGAAAAAACCAAGATTCATTAATATTATTGCGATTACTGCAGCCATAAAAATGGCTACCATTGCTAGTATGCCAATAACTTTATCTTTTCTAGAGATTTCGCTTTTGGAAGTTTTTCTTTTTTCCTTTCTTCTATTTCTTCTGCTTTCACTCATCATCGTACTTCTTTATATGACAAGGATTACTTAATTAATCCAAAAAAAAATTATTCAATTGTCTGACTAACCTCACCACACTTAAGCATTGCCTCACCGTAGTACGGATTGCGAATTTCTTTTTCTAAGCTCAACCAGAAAGCACCATTATTATTATCTGCCATAGGGCAAAATTCACTATAAACTGTTTCGTTTACACCAAAGAGCTGTACGCCACTTATCATATGGGCAGAGAGATGCTTGAAATGCACTCTTTGATTTGCTATATCTGAACTTTTTTCTATAGCATTGGCAGATTTCTTCAGCTCTTTCTGAATTGTCATCCAATGGTTATGTGCTTCTTCACCGGATAATAATTTCATATCCACTTTTTTCAAGGATTGGTCTATTTGCTTTGCTGCTTGTTGAGCGCTTTTAGCCTCATCCTTTACCAAAGCATCTTTTAAAAGGATATAATCATCGAAAACCTGTTTTAACTGATTCTGAAATTTGTTAGAAACTTCAATTCTTTCTTTCATTTGAGAATGATTGGTTTTATCTGCATTTTCTCCAAAGCTACCTTCTTGCATTCCCAGATGTCCTTCGTGACCTGTCATCGTTTTACCTCCTGATGCATTCATCATACTTTTTTTACCTTGTAATTGTGCAGCGGCATCTACGGTAAATGTTCCGTTGGTTACCACTTCATCTCCGATTTTAAGACCTTCGAGGATAGTATAACTATCACCAGTAGCGTTACCCAACCGAACTTCTCTCATCTCAAAAACAGGAACATCAGGCTTGGTCTTTACATAGACTACAGAGCGCTTACCTGTCCACATAACGGCCGTGGCAGGTATTGAAACGATATTTTCCGTGCTTGTTTGAGTGCCCTCGATTGTTCCTTCTACAAACATTCCTGGCTTAAAGAGGTCTTTTTTATTTGGTAAAACCGCTCTCACAACTACAGTTCTTGTCGCAGAGTTTAATAATGGGTCAATAAACGAGACTTTGGCGTCGAATACCTCGTTGCGATAAGCATTGGTGGTTACTTTTATGTTTTGCCCTTCTTTTAGGGATGCAATCTGGTTTTCATAAGCATCAAATTCTGCCCAAACAGTATTTAAATTCGCTATTTTGTACAGGGGCTGACCCTGTTTAACATAGTCGCCTTCTTCAACCATCTTAAGTGTAACTGTGCCCGATACGGTTGCAAAAACAGGGAAATTCTCTTGTACTTTTCCAGCAGTTTCTATGGCGTTAATTTGATTTTCTGAAAGCTTCCAAAGTTTAAGTTTATTTCTAACAGCCTTATACAATTCCGCCTGTGACTCTTTCAAGGATGAAGCGGTAAGCAATTCCTGCTGTGCCGCAACCAAATCTGGTGAATAAATCGTTGCCAAGCGCTGCCCTGCGCGAACACGCTCTCCTGTAGAATTTACGTATAGTTTTTCGATTCTTCCTCCAAAATAGGTGACCTGTACTGCATTAGACTCTTCATTGGCTTTTATCTTACCAGATAATTTAAGGGAATTGCTTCCTATTAGTCCTTTGCCAACAATAGAAGTTTGGATATTTGCCAGCGCCATTGCATTGTCTGTCATTTTAATCTCATTCATTGCAAGGCCAGCTGCACCAGATTCGGCAGGAATTAAATCCATTCCGCAAATGGGACAATCACCCGGTTCGGGTTGCATAATCTGTGGGTGCATTGAGCAGGTCCACATTTGGTTTTCCGACTCGCCGGAATGGTCGTGAGTATCTGACATATCAGATAAATCCTTAACAGCATTTTGTTCTGTTCCCGAATTTCCGAATATGAGATACCCTGCCAACAAACCTGCAATAACTGCAACACTTATATAAATAATGTTCTTTTTCATAATAATAATTTTATAGAAATAAGTACTCGTACTATTCCTCTTTTTCGTTTTCTAATCTGTAAATAATTTTTTTCATCTGTGCGATTTCCCGTAATTGTGCCTCAATAATTTCTTCTGCCAATTTTTTAGCTTCAGGGTCTTTGATATCTGCTCTTTTACTTGTTAGAATTGCTATTGAGTGGTGCGGTATCATTGCTTTCATCCAAAGTACATCACCCACGGTTGATTTTTGTTCACGCACCAAGGTCAAAGCACTAACAAACAATACTATACTTCCTAAAACAATTGCGATATTCTTTTTCTTGTTTTTGTACATCCCGCGCATTGCGACAAACATAATAATGGCCATTGCCGCAATCCCTAAACAAACCATATAAAAGCGGGTTAGGCTAAACCACACGTGGTCCCACTCATAGGTATTTAGATACATTGTGATATACATTGCAACAAAGGATGCAGCGAGCATTCCTACAAATTTTGTGTATTGATTTTTCTTTTTGTTTTCCATTGAATTTTCCATAATAGTTGATTTTAATGTTACTTATTTACTTTTGTTTTTAATTAATTTTCTAAGAGTTGGTGATGAAATATACCAAAGCAAAAAGCCACTCAATACCGTTATCAAGCCTAAGAGCGAAAAGGCTCTTAAAACAATGGTGTTGAAGTTATCCCTCGTGTCATAATCCATTGTGTGGGTCATCCACAGAAAGTCGAACCAGCGCCAATCTCTATGCCGCACCGTTTGAAACGCCCCATTTTCGACAGCCACATAAGCCTTTAGATTTTGTGGTGTTTCATACGAAATCTCATAAGCCGGTAGGGGGCGTCCTCGATATTCGTGGTGGTCTCCGACTTCTTCTATTCTTTTTATTGCGGCTATTTTAAGCTCTGGAAGTATATATCTTTGTGCTACCTCTTGCGCTTCTTCTTTAGTGATACCTTCCTTTTCCTCTCCTGTTTTGGCATTATAAAGCTTTGCTTCGTTTATCCAATAGTAAGGTTCTTCTGCTATTTCCAATAATTCCAGCGATTGGATGGGTTGCTTACTATCTAATTGGCCTGTACCCAATAAATCTGAAAAAGCCGTCTGTTTTGGCTCCTCGTTTTTGAACTGGTCGCCGTGTATTTCATCGATATCCGTCCAGCTAAAATACATCCCGCTAATCGTCCACATCAGGAACTGAATACCCAGGAAGATACCCAAGTAGCGGTGGGCTTTTCGAATCCATTTTGCTGTTTTTCTGTTGACCATTAGCTATCGATTTTTTTGGTACGTAATCGTAAGGCATTTGCAATAACCGATACGGAACTAAAACTCATTGCCAAAGCTGCAATCATAGGTGATAATAACAAACCGAAAAACGGAAATAGCACTCCAGCCGCAATGGGCACACCTAAGGTATTATAGATGAAAGCGAAAAAGAGATTCTGCTTGATATTTCGCATAACCATATGGCTTAAATTTTTAGCTTTTACGATACCGTGCAAATCACCTTTTACCAAGGTTATCATCGCACTTTCTATGGCTACATCGGTACCTGTCCCCATAGCGATTCCCACATTACTTTTTGCCAGTGCCGGTGCATCATTTATGCCATCACCTGCCATTGCGACCACCTTCCCTTCATTCTGCAGTTTTTCAACTTCCTGCAACTTATTTTCAGGTAACATACTTGCTTTAAAGTCAGCAAGGTTTAGCTCTGATGCTACGGCCTGTGCCGTATCGTGGTTATCGCCCGTGAGCATTATCACGGCAATCCCCTTGTCCTGTAATTCCTTTATGGCCTTGGCGCTTGTTTTCTTGATTTTGTCGCCTATCACGACATAGCCTGAAACCTTACCATCAATAGCTAAATACGAAACGGTTTTCCCTTGTTTTTGAAAGGATTTTGCTTCATCTTGCATAGCAGATGAAATAGTAGCCTTGGCATATTCCATCATCCTATCGTTTCCTAAATCGAGCTTCTTGCCATCAACAGTACCTTCTACGCCTTTTCCCGTTACTGCGCTGAAGTTTTCGGTTTTTGATATTTCGACATTCTGCTGCTTTCCGTATTTCACGGTAGCTTCAGCCAATGGATGCTCGCTGGAACTGTTTAGAGATGCGATAAGATGTAGAATTTCGCTTTCGCGAAAGCGTTTATCATCAAAAGAACCTACCTTCTCCACCGTGGGTTTTCCCTCGGTAATCGTTCCAGTCTTATCTACGATAAGGGTATCTACCTTGTCCATTTTTTCAAGGGATTCAGCATTCTTGATAAGTACGCCATTCTGCGCCCCCTTACCTACACCGACCATAATGGACATAGGTGTGGCCAACCCCAAGGCACAGGGGCAGGCGATTATCAGTACGGCAATTGCATTCACAAACCCATAGACATAAGCGGGTTCCAGACCCCAGATTGCCCAAACGATAAAGGTTGTGACCGCAATAAATATGACTACTGGCACAAAATAGCCTGAAACCGTATCTGCAAGCTTTTGGATGGGTGCACGACTGCGACTGGCATCGTTTACCATTTTGATGATTTGGGATAGTAATGTGTCGCTACCTACTTTTTCGGCCTCCATCAAGAACGACTGGTTGCCGTTTATGGTACCGCTACTTACTTTATCATCGACAGATTTATTCACGGGAATAGGTTCCCCTGTAATCATCGATTCATCTACGGTGGTTTTGCCTTCGGTAATTTTGCCATCAACAGGAATTTTATCGCCTGGTTTCACTCGTAATATATCTCCTTTCTCTATCTGGTCGATGGAAACTTCCTCTTCATTTCCATCTACAACTTTAATAGCTCTATTGGGGGCCAGCTTCAATAATTCTTTTACTGCGCTATTGGTCTTGCTATGCGCACGGGCCTCGAGTACCTGTCCGAGTAGCACTAGCGTTAAAATAACTGTGGTCGCCTCAAAATAAACGAATACAGTTCCTGATTCGGTTAAAAAGTCTTGGGGGAAAAGCTGCGGAAACAGCATCCCAAAAACACTAAAAACCCAAGCCACTCCGGTACCTATGCCAATGAGCGTAAACATATTTAGATTCCAGGTGACGATACTGCGATACGCACGTTCAAAAAACATCCACGTGGCATAGAAAACAACGGGAAGGGAAAGCACGAACTGGATCCAGTTCCAGTATTTTATATCAAGTACAGTTTCCAGGGGGTTATTAGTCAGCATTTCTGACATTGCAATCACAAAGATGGGCAAGGTGAAGGCAACCGCTATCCAAAACTTTTTGAGCAGTTTTTTATAGGTTTTTTCCTCTGCGGATAGGTCGGGTTCCATCGGTACCAAGTCCATTCCACAGATGGGGCAGCTTCCCGGCTCGTCCTTTACGATTTCAGGATGCATTGGGCAGGTCCACTGTTCAGAAGTAGTTGTAGTCAACTTTTGCTCTTCGACCAAGTCCATTCCGCAGACTGGGCAATCGCCCGGCTTTTCATAGGTTTTATCGCCCTCACAGTGCATCGGGCAGTAGAACGTTCCGGTTCCCTTGCCTTTTGGTTTTTGCTTTTTCGCGGAAGCGAAATCATCCTCGTGATGATGTTCGCCCGGTTTGTGAATGCTATACGAACCACCATCTTGCTTTAGAGCTTCCTGAAACGTTTCGATAGGAATGTGCGATTCCATTTCGATGGTGGCTTCGGCTTTTTCCAAATCGACCGACGCTTGGGTCACACCCTTTACTTTAGAAAGGGTGTTCTCGACGTGGGTTCTGCAACCGTTGCACGTCATTCCGTGTATGTGGTATGTGTGTTTCATTTTAATTCACTAAAAATTTTACAATAAGTCCCCCAGCGAGCCATATATAACAGATGAAGGCTGCATATTTTAAAACACTTTCCAACAATGGACTCTTGGGTGCCATCTCGCTCATTGAATGTTCTACATCTTTTTTTTTGAAAAAACCCAGATAAACGAGATAGGCCGAAATGATGAGAAAAGCAACGTTCAAGAAAAAGGTATAATCAATCTTAAAATGTTCCTTATCCTGAATCTTGACCTGCGAAGGGTCGGGCAATATTCCCAGCAAATCGAAACCATAATGTAAGGTCAAAGAGGTGCCAATCAATGCCGTGAAAAGTAAGAATAGAATAAAGAGTGACATTTTCCAACCATAATACTTTGCATTGATTCTCAGTACTGGAAAAACCACCAAATCACTAAAAATAAAGGCCATTACGCCCGCAAAACTTACGCCTTTGCCGAATAGTAATGCTGCCAATGGGATGTTACCCATTGAACCGATAAAAGTCAAAAATGCGGCGACCGGCCCAACAACGATATGTTCCAAAATTTCGAGAAATGTGAAATCTGTATTACCCTGACCGCTATTGATGAATAAGGTCTGAAAGAACGAATCTGGCACAAAAGCCGCTGTAATACCCGCAACGGTAAAACCTACGGTTACATCCTTCCAGACCATTTGCCATTCCATCTTATATTTTTTGGCAACGCGCGCCCAACTGTCTTCGTTAGCTATTTGTTTCTTCCAATCTTTGGAACCGTCCATCTCATCATCATCTTCATTTTCGAGATTCTTACGGGCTTTTTCGATGAGTTTTTTAGGATTGATGAGTCGTATCAGAATCCACGAAATACCAATCAAGAGAATACCACCTACATATTCGCCCACCACAAACTGCCATCCTAAGAATATGGAAATGATAATCCCCAATTCTATGACGAGATTGGTCGATGCCAACAAAAAGGCAATGGAAGACACAAAACTTGCCCCTTTCTTAAAAATGGATTTTGTACCTGCCAGAGCAGAAAAACTGCACGAGCTACTTATAAAACCGAAAAACGTGCCCAACAGCACACTTTTGCCTTCGTTTTCGCCCATTGTTTTTTGCATCCGTTTTTCTGTCACGAAAATCTGTATCATACTACTGATGATATAACCCAAAATGAATGCCCAAAGCGCCATCCAGAAAAATCCGGTGGTCGTATAGGCGGCCTCGCCCCATTGTTTTAAAAATTCGTTCACGGTTTAAACTGTATTAGTTTTTATTCTTTGATGATTCACGTTTTTTTATTTTTTTTATCATCGTACCCTTGTTGACCCTATCTTGTTATTTTACTTTGAATGGAATTACTACTTTAACTTTTTCCCAAGCTAATGTTATCTCACCTTCAGTATCACTAATTTTCTTGATATTATATTCTAAGTGTTCCTTTAGGCTATCCGCAATAATCGGTTTCACCTTAAACCGCAACACATCATCTTTTTGGTCATATTCATCCTTTCCGTGCTGGTTCCAATTGGAATTTAAAATGATGGTCCATTCTTCTTTTGAAGGAATGGTAAAAAATCCATATTTACCTGCTTTTAGTTCCTTACCATCTATTTCTAAATTCGTATCCGTCTCTATCCACGTGGCCATATGTGCCCCAGCTTGCCAGACTTGGTCATACGCCAGCAAACCACCAAAAATCATCCTGTCCCTAACCCCTGGCGATGAATAATCAATATGGATGTGCGCATTACCAATGGTCGCCATTGCAGAGGTGTGAGGGCTTAACACTTTTTTTGGCGGTTGGTCTGTGGTTGCTTCTTTTGACAGTTCTGGCAATGGCTCGGTTTTCTTCTTTTTACAACTGGTAATAAGAAGAAGACCGAACACTATACTAATTGAAATATATCTACTCATCGGTTGTTACTTAGTATTTCTTGAAGATGAATGGGTTTTTATTATTTTCCATTTTCCATCTATTTTTTTAAGGATTGAGGTTGCTACCCCTTTTTTCTTTATGGTCCGGCTATTTCCCTTGTCGTCCGGATTGAGGACAATGGTATATACGTATGTTTCGGTAGTAAAGGCATAGGGTACATCTACCTTTACATCGATTTCATAATCTGAAAATTCAAATTTTTCAAAGTGACCCAATTCCGGTCCTAAATGATGTTCTATATAGTGGCTGTACGTACCCTCGACGCCTCCCGATTCAAAAACCTCGGAATCCTCGGTAAATAATTCGAAAGTACCATCGGTCGTTAGGTTTTGTAGGGCATCCTTATAGCTTTTCATTACTGTAAGCACTGCTTCTTTTTCTGTTTTTGCATCTTGTCCAAATAGTGGACTTGTCGCTATTATGAGCAACATTACCACCGTAGTTAATTTTAGTGTTTTCATACTTTTAGTTTTTAAAGGTTATTTATTTACTCGAATTCTATTCACATTTGCGATACCAAAGACCAGGACGAAAAACCGCAGTGCCACTTCAAGCGCCACCAGGATTTTCGCGGGTAAGGAAATTGGGACTATATCACCATATCCTACTGATGAGAATGTTATCAAACTAAAATAGGATAAATCAAAAAATACCGACAGTCCATCATTGCCAATACTGTTGTTCATTTTAAAATGAATAGCATCCACAAACTGTAACGCCGTGTAATCTATTGCAAACGATAAAACTATCAACACAATCAGATATCCGAACAAGACCAGTACGTGGCTCAATAGATGGCTCTGACCAATTATCTTCATTAGTTGGTTAAAGGACAAGGCTATAATGAATCCTATCTTTAGTAATGTTAAGGCCAGAAGGATGATTATAGCATAAGACCCTTTCATAGTAGGTAGCGCATACAGTTCGATTACTGAAGCAATAAGCAGCACCAATAAAACATACTTTGAGCTATTGAAAAGCTGCCCATAAAACGCCCTTGTGGTTTCTATGTCTTTTTCTTTATCCATTCTTATTTGTTATCTGTAAAAATCTCATCATACGTCTTTGTATCATTCTCATTGATTCTTCTTATTATATACTTTTTGTCGATATCCCTTCTATTATCAATTCCCATTGATTTAAGCAACTCCTTAAAAGCTTCCATAGTGTTTTTATGGTAGTTGGCTACTTTGGTCTTTTTATCTTCTACTACCAATGATGCTACCCTTGAAGGTTCCATTGTGGTGATTCCCGTAGGGCAGGTATCCAGATTGCATTTTAAGGATTGTACGCAGCCCAAGGCAAACATCATCCCTCTGGCACTATAGCAAGCATCGGCACCAAGTGCCAACATTCTATAGATATCAAAAGCTGAAATTATTTTTCCTGCCGCCATTACTTTTATTTCATCTCGCAATCCATACTTTTTAAGAATGCCGTTTGCAAAATGTACGGCTTCAATTATTGGCATTCCAGCCCAATGTAGCGATTCCATATGTGCAGCACCGGAACCACCTTCTGCGCCGTCAATGGCTACAAAATCTGGATAGTTTTGCTTTTCAGCAAAAGTGCGAACCATTCGTTCGAATTCGTCTTTCTGTCCGATGCACATTTTAATCCCTATGGGTTTTCCTCCAGACAGCTTTCTTAAATTTTGTACAAAGGCAATCATTTCCAAATCAGTACTAAATTCAGCGTGAGTTGGTGGCGATAGAATTTCGGTTCCTTTTTCTACGTCCCTGTACTTTGCGATTTCCTCGGTATTTTTTTTGGCAGGAAGAATGGCACCAAAACCGGGTTTTGCACCTTGTGAGACTTTTATCTCAATCATTTTGACCACCACATTGGATGCGATTTCCGCAAATTTTTTAGGGTCAAAATTTCCTTCTGCATCTCGGCATCCAAAATATCCAGTGCCAAATTGAAAAATAACATCGGCTCCATATTCCTGATGGTAGGGCGTAAATCCACCTTCGCCAGTATTTTGGGCAAAGCCTGCGATTTTTGCACCGCCATTAAAAGCAAGGGTCGCATTTTTGCTTATGGAACCATAGCTCATCCCTGCCAGATTTAGGATGCTTGCCGAATAGTGTTTTGAGCATTTTGAACTCCCTATGGTAACCCTAAAATCATCTTTGATTTCTTTTGCAGGATACGTGGAATGGGTAAACCATTCGCGACCAACTTCGTCATACGGAATCTGCGTTCCAAAGGGTTGGTTTTTGACCGCGTCCTCGGCACGTTTATAAACGATTTCTTTCTGTATCCAATTGAAAGGTTTTCCCTCTGTTCTGTTCAACAATACAGTTTCTTGAATGACGTGACGTTGTTTTTCCAATAGATTGGTAATTCTTCCCAGCAAAGGATAGGTGCGTCTTATATTATTGGATTTTTGAAAACAATCTATTAAACCCAAAACGAGGATTGGAAGTAGTATCAAAGCCAACCACCACAAAAGTGGGTATAGAATGATTATGGCAGCTAATGCCAAAATCAAGATGATGCTCGTGATAATAAATCCTTTTCTCATTGGTTTAGTTTAATGTGAATGTTCGTCACTTTCGCCTTTTCCTTCTTTATTTTCAGTCTCGATATATTTTCCTTGTGGCCCAACTCCTTCTATATATACCAGCTGCGAACCAAAATGTCCCGCTTCAGAAACCGAATATGCCGAAAATGCCATAACCAAAAAAACCGCTATTTCGAAGCCGCACTTTAATCTGACCCGGAACAGACTTACTATTTTTAAAATCGCAGCAAGAGCGCTGGACCACAGTGTCCATTCCGCATATTTATCGTGTTGGTCTAATATGCTTTGGGCTATTTCGGTCAATTCTGCAGTATGTGGATGCACCAAAGTGCTGGCTACATATGCGCCTATAAACCCTGAGCCTACCATTAAGAGTATAACCCAATCCATTGTTCGATTCAATGTAAAAAGCTGTATGAGCTGCAAGAGTACTGCAATAATGAGCAGTACGATAGGAAAATGCACCACCATAGGGTGCAGGTTGGGAAACGCATCAAAATCTGCTTTTACGTCATCCGATTGTGCAATTGATGTTATGTTAGTCGATAATTCAATTTTATCTGAATCGTTTCGTTTTTCATTTAGGGCAAAAACATTGGTGAAACTGCCTGAAAAGGCAATGACCAAAATAATTGAAAAGATTTTTATTGTTTTCATTTCTTACGGTTATTAATTTTTACCTGATAATTGCAACACCAATGCTCCTATAACTATGACAGCAATAATAGTATACACTATATAGTTAGTCCATTTCTTTAATGGACTTTTATTTTGCGCTTTGCCATTATTTGTATTACAGCAATCCTTCATTAACTTTATATATTTTCAGCTTGAGATTATGAAACTGAAATTATTAGATTATACTTGAAGATGAGAGGCGAACTGGTATTAACCAATAAACCAATCTGAAATGCTCACCTCCCAAAATCAAGTAATCTTCACTAAACTTCTCTTTTTCAATAATTCTCCATTTTGCCCGGAAAGGGAAGAGCTTCCTCATCACTAATTGATGCATCGTCTCTTCCATATTCGAGCTACTATTAACCAAATCAACTTTTCTTTTTCAATAAATTTATTGTGCCTAATTAAGAGAAAAGGCCTTAGAACCAACCAGAAATACGTGCCTTCTCTCTTATTAGGACTTAAGTTTTTGCCTGACTTGGGAAGGAACTTACACTAACCATCAATTATTTTCTTCCCACGACAGGACTTATAAACTATTCTAGATTCTCCAAAAACTCTATAACTATCTGTTAACTAATAAACCAGAACAAGAAAAGGACTTCTTGGATAGGGATAATCTATTGAATAGTCTTTTGTACTTTGCCACACTTAAGCATCTTGCTCCCGTAATACGGATTCCTCACTTCATCCTTTTGGCTCAACCACGCGCTACCTTTATCGTACATCGGGCAAAATTGTTGGTACAATGTATTTTTTGTTCCAGTAATGGCCACCATATCCGTGATATCCTTGCTTAACGTTTTAAAATGTTCGCGTTGGTGGTCTATGGCGCTTTCGGCAATATGCTCGGTGTGTTCGGTGGCATCTTCTATAATATCTGCCAGCTCGCTTTGTTGTTCTTTTGTATAGTGACTGCTGTCAAATGCTTTTAAGGAAGCCACTAATGTAGTGCCTAATTGTGCCGCTTTTTTGGTATCATCAGCCACCAAGGCATCTTTTAGGTTGAAATAGTCATTTAAAATCACTTCTGCCTTTGCATCAGTCTTGGTATCCATCATTTTACTATGGTCCATTTTCATATTGCTGTGGTCCATTTTATCTTTTTCCTGTGCATAAGCAAAAGAAACCGTTAATAATAGCATTGCTGCTATACTCATTTTTATCTTTTTCATAATTTTAATTTTTAGGTTATTTATAAACTGTCTTTTAATTGTGTTACCCAATTGATGATTTCTTCCGTTTCTTCTTTCGAGAACTTGGCGTCTCTATGAATTAAGGTGTATGAATCCAAGGGCATCTCACCACTTTCAATTTGCTTGATGATAGACCTTAATTTACTTGTCTTTCTGCGACTTGACAATGAATCCCATTCGTTGAAATTTAGCTCTGCCTTACCTTCTTTAATGTGGTCTTCCAAGAACCAAGCAACTGGCTGAACTCGATTATACCAAGGATATTGGGTGTTGTTACTGTGACAATCATAGCAGGAAACCTGTATCTTTTTCTGAATAGCCTCCGGAACCTTATGCACCAACATAAAATCTGTTTGGGGCACGGTATCGCTTTGATTACGTGTTGTAGGAATAAACTGAATTACCACAAACACCACCAAAATAATTCCCGCTATGATTTTTACAATCTTCATTTAGTTGATTTCTTTCTGGACTTTACCGCAGGTTAACATTTTACTACCATAATACGGATTCTTCACGTCCTTGCTCGTGCTCAACCAAGCGCTACCGCCATCATACATTGGGCAAAACTGTTGGTATAAGGTGTTTTCTGTTCCCGTAATAGCAACCATAT
Source organism: Leeuwenhoekiella palythoae (assembly GCA_964221315.1). GTDB lineage: Bacteria > Bacteroidota > Bacteroidia > Flavobacteriales > Flavobacteriaceae > Winogradskyella > Winogradskyella palythoae_A. Next base: position 543,903 of record CAXPYI010000002.1, read on the forward strand.
CTGTTACATCCTTGCTCAATACTTTAAAGTGCTCTCGCTGGTGTGCTATATCGCTTTCTGAAATGTGCTCTGCGTGTTCTACCGCATCCTCAACGATGTCCTTTAAATCTGATTGCTGTGTATCGGTGTATTCTGAAATATCCAACTTTCCTAAGGTTGTTGCGAGGCTTGCCCCAAGTTCTTTGGCTTTGGCATTATCATCTGCCACCAAAGCGTCCTTAAGTTTAAAATAGTCGGTCAAAATAGCTTCTGCTTTTGCGTCTTGACCATTGTTCATTGCCATTTCATCATCTTCATTCATTGGTTTATCATCCATCATATCATCCATCGATTCTTGATGCATCTCATTGCTCATAGGCGCTGCGGGTTCGTTTTTGTTTCCGTCTTTGCAGGCAGTAGCACTTAATAGAACTAATGCCAGTCCGGCAATCATTACATTTTGTTTCATAATTTTCATAATTATATATTTAAGGGTTATTTATTAATGGTTTTCTTGACCGACCCGCACTTCAGCATTTTCTCTCCGAAATAGGGATTGGTAATTTCTTTTACCGCTGCATACCAATAGGCTCCTTCATTGTTAAATGCCATTGGGCAGTATTTTTTGTATATGGTTCCTTCAGATAAGGCATCTTCAAACATAGGCCCCGCCTTTTCCGTGAACTGTGCAAAAAGTTCCCTTACCTCTTCTATATCTTGAGCATCTGCCATTTGTTGTGCGAGCTGTTTCATCTCCATTCGTTCTTCACCAAATGATGCGGCCATATCCTTGCTAATGGATTTTGCTTGGCTCTCATCGTTTTTTGCCAGAGCCATCTTGATTTCAAGGTAATTGTGCCACACCTTCCCGGTCATCCCGTCTATAAAGCCTTGGTCTGCCACATCTGCAGTGTTTTCCTTTGCGGTCTTTACCTCTTCAGGTGTGTTAATCTCTACAGTTTGTTTTTCCTTGCAGCTAATAAACGCTATAAGTGCAAAAGCTGCGATTGTTGTTTTCATTAGTGTTTTCATTTGTATATAGTATTTGATTAAACATTAAAAACGGGCTAATAAGCCGCCACCCCAGCCATATCGGTTGTTATAGTTTGCTTGTATTGAAAAATTTCTTGATAGGATGTAGGAAAGTCCAACCAACCATTGGGTTTCACTCTCATAAGAGCTATTCCCTATATCATTTACCCATCCAAAGTCTGCCCTATATTCATATTCGCCTTCCAGAAAAATTCTTGGAAAAATCAAGATTTCCCTGTCCAGACGAATTCTTGGGCGCAGTTGATGGTCCATACTCACATCTACATAAAATCTATATGGCGTAAAGTACTTTACACCGACCAATCCTACAGTATTGAACTCATCGAAGGAATTAGGTATTTCTGTTTCTGTATTTACCCCTACATAGAGACGCAACCAATCATTTAGATATCTATCATAGTTCACTTCGGCCTCAAGGTTCTTGTCATAGTCGAACTCTGCCCTTAAACCAAATCCATTTCTGATATTGCTTGACATCAAAAAGAGTTCGTTAAAATTTGAGCCTGCACGCAACAATCCCCAAGAATAGTAATGGTCTGTCTCATTGATAAGCTTTTGAACTGGATAATCTTTCATTCTTTCGTCCCTTGGGGTATCGTAACTAAACACACGCGCCATACCACCCATCATATGGTATAGTACGTGGCAATGAAAGAACCAATCTCCATATTCTTCGTTATAGAATTCTATGACCACTTTCTGCATTGGCGGTACGTTTACCGTATGCTTTAATGGGGAACGTTCACCATTTTCGTTGATGACCCTAAAGTAATGGCCGTGCAAGTGCATTGGGTGGTGCATCATTGTGAGGTTATTAAGTGTAATTCTGGTTACTTCACCTCCTTTTATATTTATCTTGTCGGTTTCTGATAATGGCACACCATTCATACTCCATACATACCGTTCCATATTTCCTGTTAGATTCAATAGTAGTTCGTTTACTGGTAAATCATCTTTAAATGCAGTATTTTCTTTTGCTTTTAAAAAATCATAGTTGAAATAGGTTTTACGGGTTTCGTAATCAAATGAGGAAGTATCCTTTTGCATCTTTGACATATCGTGCTGCATATGGTCACTCATTTTGTCTGAATCCCCTGCTTGGTTCATTTGCATTTTGTCCTTTTTCATTCCCATCGTATCATCCATCTTCATATCCATCTGGTCATTCATTTTGCCATCTTTCATCGACATCTTATCGCGCATCACCATTTTCATCTGACCGTCTTTCATATCCATCTTCATTCCATAATTCTCCTTCAGATATTCTGGTGTTTTCTTCTTTTTGTTGCCCACCATCGCAGGCGCGCCCATTTTCATATCCATTTTAGCCATTTGCTTCATCATCTCCACTTTATCAGGTCTGTCAATTCTTTTAGCTGGATAGAGTGTGCCGCTACCTAATTGTATAGAGGTATAACCAGAGCCATCTTGTGCCGTAGCGGTAATCTCTATAGTACCTTCGGGAATGGTAACGATAACATCATACGTCTCAGCTATACCAAAGAGAAATCTGCTTTTAGAAACGGGTTGCACATCAACTCCGTCACTGGCAACCAACAAAGGGTTACCACCACCGAAATCTACCCAGTAGTAAGTAGAAGCCGAGGCATTGATGAAGCGAAGTCTTACCTTTTCTCCCGGTTTAAATTCTGGATATTCTGCCAGTGATTTACCATTGCTCAAAAATGCGGGATAATAAATGTCTGCTATATCTGCACCTTCCATTCTATCTCTCCAGAACTTAAATTGTGCTCCCAAGGCACCTTCTTTTATGACTCTACTTAACGGTACTGCCGTTCCTTTTTTAACTTGATACCACTCGTTACGTCTTTTAAGGTTTCGCAATACATTCATTGGATCTTCGTTGGTCCAATCTGACAGCACCACTACTAAATCTTTGTCATAATCCAATGTTTTTTCTTTTGGTTGAATAACTATTGAACCGTAAACACCGCTTTGCTCTTGTAGCATCGTATGGGAATGGTACCAATAGGTTCCTGATTGATTAATAGGGATTCTATATTGAAATGTTGTACCTGGTTTTATTGGTGGTGTCGTTAAATACGGAACACCATCGTAAAAGTTGGGAAGTATCAACCCGTGCCAGTGCACTGAGGTTTCTTCATCCATTTTATTGGTTACATTGATAATGGCAAGGTCGCCTTCGTTAAATTCCAAAACCGGTCCAGGAATACCACCATTGATGGTCATTCCCTTAGCGGTTACACCAGCGAGCGTCATTTCATTTTCTTCAATCGTAAGATTGTATTCCTTAACTGGTCTTCCTTCTTCTTTTCTATCTTGTCCGTTTGTGCCTACTTGTGCATTACCCATATATGTTATGAGCAGCGCAAATACTATTGTTATCTTTCTAATCATAATTTGCATTTTTAACTATTTGTAATTTATCAAGTTTGGGTTTCACCCATTGACTGTTTATGTTTTTATTTTATCTTGTTAAATAATTTATCTTAGCATATTCTGTATAATACCCTTTAATAGATTCGATTAAATTGATTTGAAACTTCAACTGTAATTCTTGTACATCCAGTACATCATTAAAATCTATGGTTCCGGTCTCGTAATTTTTAATGAGAATTTCCTCGGCATCATTCGCCTGCTTTAAATTGTCTGTCTGCGTATTGAATTTGATTCTCATAGTATTCCTGTTATAGACAGCTTGCGCAAGGCGTGTTTTGAGGCTGTTAAGCCGCTCATCTTTCTGGGATTTTATCTCCAACTGCCTCAGTTCATTTTGTTTGGTTACAGATTTGTACCTATTATTGAATATTGGTATGGATATGGATACCATAGGCATAACAATGTCTTTTCCATTATCTGAAAAATTCATATCCGGTCGTTCTGAAACTGGTACGTAGTCTAATCCAAAACCAATACTGGGTGCACTTTCCTTTTGGTTCAATAACTCTGACTGTTCAATAGACTCATACAGCTTATCGTATTTTATGAGCTCAGGATTTAATTGAAGATTTTCATTTAAAACGAGAGGGTCAACATCAGGAATCATCATATCTTCTATGACATCTACAGGCATCGTTTCATCTCTATTTAAAAGATTGTTGAAAAGCGTCTGTTCGGCCTGATAATCCTGTTCCAAAACTTCTCTTTGCTGAACGAGTTCGTTTTGTCTTATCTGAAGTCGAAGAACATCTACCGCTGATGCTTTACCAACTTCCAACGAGGTTAATGCAAGACGTTCATAAGTTTCCAAAAGTTCGATATTCTCATCGAACACAAGTTGCTTCGTCTTTATGGAATACAGTTGATAATAGGATTGGGCGACCGCAAGTGCAAGTTTCCGTTTGGCGATGGCAATTTCTACAAACTCGGTTTCCGCCATCGAACTCGCATAGTTTTCTCTCGCTGTTATCGTACCAAACCAAGGCAACATCTGCGAAATAGAGAATCGTGCCCTTTGGGCACCGGTTCGGGTTTCGGGTTCACTTACAAAATATCCCGCGCTTACCACGGTATTTGGCAACCAGTTGACCTCGTTTACTTTTTCTTCGGCAATATTGTAGCGCAATTCAAAAGCCTGAATCTCCGGGTTATTAGCTTCCGCTTCTTCAATGTAGGACTGTAATTGTTGCGCCTTTGCTAAAGCGGAAACAAACAAAAGACAGATTATGATTTTTATATTTTTCATTTGTTTGCTCTTTTAAGTTGAAATTCCTTTTTCCAGCTATATAGAACCGGTAATAGGAAATAAGATGTGACGTCGATAATCATTCCGCCAAAAATGGGGATGGCCATCGGTATCATAATGTCGCTTCCCTTTCCTGTAGATGTGAGTACTGGCAACAATGCCAAAACTGTGGTCACGGTGGTCATCAAACACGGGCGTATGCGTTTACCTGCCGCTTCCAATGTGGCGAGACGTATGCCTTTTTGACTGTCTGGCTCGTTGCTTTTAAAAGATTGGTCTAAATAGGTTGCCATTACAACGCCATCATCAGTTGCAATACCGAAAAGGGCTATAAAACCGACCCACACGGCCACACTTAAATTGATGGTTTTCATATTGAATAAGTCCCGTAAATTCTCACCAAAAAAGCTGAAATTGAAAAACCAATCCTGACCGTATAACCAAATCATTATAAAGCCACCAGCAAATGCTACGGCGATGGCAGTAAAAACCATAAGGGACGTAGAAACCGATTTGAACTGGAAATACAAAATCAAGAAAATGACCAGCAAACAAAGTGGCACAACTACCGATAGCGTTTTTTCTGCCCGTAATTGATTTTCGTACGTTCCTGTAAATCGGTAACTGATTCCTTGTGGCACGACCAAATCGCCATTATCTATTTTCTGCTGAATAAGTGCTTGTGCATTTTCCACTACATCTACTTCGGCAAAGCCATCGAGCTTATCAAACAGCACATACCCAATCAAGAAGGTGTCTTCACTTTTAATAACCTGTGGACCTTGCTCGTAACGAATATCCACCAGTTCGCCCAAAGGAACCGGACTTCCAGTTGATACAGGAACATAGATGCTTTTTAAATCTTCTGGATTTGCACGCAATTCCCGTGGATAGCGTACTCTGACACCATACCGCTCACGGCCTTCTACCGTTTGGGTAAGGGGCATACCGCCCACAGCAACCTGAAGGACTTCCTGAACATCCATAATGGAAATCCCATAGCGTGCCAACTGATCTCGTTTAATGTCAATCAACAAATAAGGCTTGCCCACAATTCGGTCTGCAAAAACGGCTTGTTCTTTGACACCTTCGGCTTGCTTTAAAATATCTTCCAGTTGCAATCCAAAGTTTTCTATGGTTTTTAAATCGGGTCCTTTTACTTTAATTCCCATTGGTGCTCGCATACCCGTTTGTAGCATCACGAGTCGCGTCTCGATGGGCTGCAGTTTGGGCGCAGAAGTCACGCCTGGGAATTTGGTCACTTTTACGATTTCATTCCAAATGTCATCAGGACTGCTGATTTCCGGTCGCCAGTTTCGATAATATTCCCCGTCATTATCTTCGATCAAATCATTGCGTGTTGCACTTGTTTTGAGTTGTGACGCTTCATAGTTTGCATCATCATCGATTTCATTATTTGGGTTGATAATAAATTTGTCATTTTTCAGCACAAATAAACCATCCTCATTTACACGGTAGCGTTGTCTCTCGCCATTCTCATTTCGCATATATTCAGACTTGTACTGAATGACATTTTCATACATCGAGAGCGGCGCAGGGTCGAGCGCAGATTCTGTCCTTCCAGCTTTCCCAACTACGGTTTCAATTTCTGGTATGCTCGCCACAGCCATATCGAGCTGTTGTAGAACCCTCTTATTTTCTTCCACACCGGCGTGAGGTAGGGATGTTGGCATCAACAGGAATGAGCCTTCATTAAGTGCAGGCATAAATTCCTTCCCAGTGTTACGCATTATGACCACACCTAATATCAGCAACGTGGTTGGAATGATTAAAAACAGGTATCGGTTTTGAAGTGCCCAACGCAAAATGCTGTCATAGTATCTTCGGAAAACTGTAAACACACCAAGCAGTCCAAAGCAGATAATCGCTACAAAAATCAAATTCATTAGGATACTGCGGTCAAAACCAAGTGGTCGCCAGTATTCGGCTAACAGCACGACGATAGCAATACAGGAAATGATGATATTTACTACATTTTGATTGATGTTGAGCCTGTAGCCAGCAATGGTATGGTTGTATTCCTTTTTCGCTTTAAGCGAAAAGAATAAACCGCTACATCCAAAAGCTATCAAAATCAACCCAAGCCAGTAACCAAATATAAGTGCAGTGATGCCGAATGCGATTAAAAGACCATTCAAAAGCAGTATGGATCGCTGGCGAATATTTGTTTTTCTGAAAAGGAACGCGGCAAATGGCGGTATCAGGAAAAGAGCAATAACCAAAGATGCCGCAAGTGCCATTGTCTTTGTAAAAGCCAATGGTCTGAAGAGTTTCCCTTCGGCACCTATCATCGTGAACACAGGTAGGAAACTGATAATCGTTGTGAGCACAGCGGTTAAAATTGCACCAGAGACTTCGGCAGTTGCATTGTAAATAATTTCGTTTGTAGTGTATTCTATTCCGCTTTCGCGAAAGCGTAATTTTTCATCTTCCAGATGCCGAATCATATTTTCGGCGAGTATGACGCCCACGTCCACCATTGTACCGATAGCAATGGCAATTCCTGACAAGGCAACAATATTGGCATCTACATTAAAGAGCTTCATTGTTATGAAAACCATTAAAACGGCAACAGGCAACAGGCCAGAGATTAGAATGGACGCACGTAGGTTGAACACCATTACGATGATGACCAAAATGGTAATCAGGATTTCAAGAGTGAGGGCTTCATTGAGCGTGTGAAGTGTTTCCTGAATAAGCTGAGTACGGTCGTAAAAGGGAACAATGGTCACTTGTGAAGTACGACCATCTGCCAAGGTTTTTGTGGGCAGTCCAGATGATAATTCGGCTATTTGGTCCTTTACATTATTGATAACTTCCAATGGGTTAGCACCGTAACGAGCTACCACGACACCGCCTACCACTTCGGCACCTTCTTTATCCAAAATACCGCGTCGCGTTTGTGGTCCCAAATGGACATTTGCAATGTCCTTAATTCGGATAGAAGTGAAATTTTCAGAAGCAACCACCGCATTTTCGATATCCGCGACAGATTTTACATACCCTAAACCCCGAACCAGGTATTCGGCTTGATTGATTTCCAAGGTCTGCGCACCTATATCTTGATTGCTTTCTTTTACGGCTTTTACGATATCGGTCAAACCGATGTTGTACTGACGCATTTTTTCTGGGTCAACATCCACTTGGTATTCCTGGACGTACCCACCAATTGAGGCCACTTCTGAAACACCACTTGCCGAAGACAATCCATATTTCACATAATAATCCTGTATACTGCGTAATTCTTGTAAATCCCAACCACCAGTTACATTGCCATCTTTATCACGACCTTCCAGCGTGTACCAAAAAATTTGACCCAAACCTGTGGCGTCTGGACCCAATGCTGGGTTAACACCATCGGGTAATAAGTTAGCGGGAAGTGAATTGAGTTTTTCGAGAATACGGCTTCGCGACCAATAAAATTCTACATCTTCTTCAAAAATGATATAGATACTGGAAAAACCGAACATTGAAGAACTTCGGATGGTCTTGACACCAGGGATTCCCAACAATGAAGTTGTAAGTGGATAGGTAATTTGGTCTTCAATATCCTGCGGTGAACGCCCTTGCCATTTGGTGAAAACAATTTGCTGATTTTCGCCGATGTCTGGAATGGCATCAACCGCTACAGGATCAGTTGGTAAAATACCTGTTTCCCAATTGAAGGGTGCGTTAACGATTCCCCAACCCACGAATAAGGCGAGCAATATAACGGCGACAAGTTTGTTTTCTATAAGAAATTTGATGCTTTTATTCAGCATAAAAATAATTATTAAGTAATTAGACTACTTGTTAAAAAAACAAGATACAGGCAGTTTAGCCCAAACAAATTAATGTTGGACTTAATAAGCAATTACTTAAAAATCAAATAAGGAAAGTTTGGTCTAAAACTTGAACGTCCCTGACCAAGGGGGGCGGAATATAATTTTTTTCCCACCCATTATCAACTTCTTCGGACTCGAAGAGTTGAACATAACTAGAAACGAAAATTGCAACAAAGCGTTTTTGTTCTTTTTCTAATTTATCGAATGAAGTTTTGAGTGTATCCTGCCCTTCTACCAGTTTTTGTTCGTCTGTACAGCAAGATTTATCTGAAATATCACAATCGGTCTTAGATACTGCTTTTTTAACTTGCATTCCACAAGTTTCAGCGTGACCGAAAATTGATGAATCTACCAATGTATCACCACAATAGTGACTCGCAACCGTAAAAGAAAAGGTTGAGGACAGCATCAAAAGAGCCATCATAAAAGATACTATTTTTTTTATAAAATCTTTCATCAATGCTACAAAAGTATAAATTTTTTGCCAAAGCTTATCTAATTAACAAATATTTTGGATTCATTTTATTAAAAATTTAAAAAGATTTATTAGGAATCTACACTTTTATGTGTATGATTTTTCATTGTATCTCAATCATAAATGATTTTAAAAAATAATTATTAAGAATTATTCTAAATAACTTGGAAGATATATAAAGAGTATATTACATTTGGGCTCTATTTATAATCATTCTAAATAAAATTTCAAATGAAAATTATACCCTTAACAGCAATTGCTTTGCTATTTTATATTTCGGGATTGGCACAGACCAACACACAAAAAAAAGATTCAACTACGCAACAAACCGAGCGACTTAAGGAAGTCGTCGTTACGGGAAATGTATTATTGGGTAGTAAATTTGAGGCACGGAACAAAACGGGTTCTGCAACTTATATCTCAAATGAAGATTTAAAAAAATTCTCTTATACCAACATCAATAGAATTTTACGCACGGTTCCAGGTATTAATATCTACGAAGAAGATGGTTTTGGATTACGCCCAAATATTAGTCTACGGGGTACTTCGCCTGAGCGTAGCGCTAAGATTAATTTAATGGAAGATGGTGTGTTAATTGCGCCTGCCCCTTACAGTGCACCAGCTGCCTACTATTTTCCTACTATTGGCAGAATGGAAGCCATAGAGGTGTTAAAGGGAAGCAGTCAAATACAGTACGGGCCCAACACCACAGGTGGTGCCATAAATATGATATCCTCTCGTATACCGGAAAAATTTTCTGGAAAAGCGTCGATTGCTGCAGGAAATTATGATTCAAGAAACACCCAATTGATATTAGGTAATAGTTTTAAGAATTTTGGGTTTGTGACGGATTATTTCAACTACAGTTCCGATGGTTTCAAGGATTTAGACGGAGGTGGCAACACGGGTTTCGACAAGACAGATTATTTGGCCAAATTTAGAATAAATACAAATTTGGATGCCAAAATTTATCAGTCGCTACTATTTAAAATGCAATATTCAGAAGAAGTGGCCAACGAGACCTATTTGGGACTGACAGACGCAGATTTTGAGGAAAACACTTTTAGAAGATATAGAGCTTCTTCAGAAGATGTTATTAACGCCGAACACCAACAATACCAGCTTACCCATTTTATCCGTTTGTCACCATCACTTGATATAAGGACCACAGGCTATCTCAATAGATTTAAACGGAATTGGTATAAATTGGATGATGTAAATTTAGGTGAACGCGTAAGTATTAACAATATTTTATCATCACCAGAAAATTTTCCTTCTGAATATCAAACGCTCTTGGGCAACGATGACACCCAACCCGATGCTTTGGGTATAAAGGCAAACAATAGGGTCTATACTTCAAACGGAATTCAATCTGTTGCTACGCTAAAATGGGGTAACCAATGGATACAGCACTTAGAAGCAGGAATACGCTACCACGAAGATGACGAGGACAGGTTTCAATGGGTGGATAGATATGCTTTTCAAAACCAAGAAATGATACGGACTACCGTTGGCGAAAAAGGAACAGATGCTAACCGTATAAGCAGTGCTAAAGCACTGGCAGCACATTTACTGTACACGGTAAAAATTGAAAATTTGACCTTGACGCCAGGGTTGCGCTATGAAAATATCACATTAACCCGGACAGATTATGGTACTGACGACCCTTCACGAACTGGTCAAGACCTATCGATTAGAGAAAACGAAGTAAATGTCTGGATTCCTGGAATTGGGGCTAATTATAGGTTCAGTAATGACCTCTCAATATTTGGTGGTGTTCATAAAGGCTTTTCACCGCCAAGTAATACCCCAGGGCAAAATCCTGAAGAAAGCATTAATTATGAATTGGGTTCCCGATTTAGCTTTAAAGGTTTCAACGGCGAAGTCGTAGGCTTTTACAATGACTACCAAAACCTACTTGGAAGTGATTTGGCCGCTACTGGTGGTACAGGAAGCCTTGACCAATTTAACGCTGGCGAAGTTCGTGTAAGTGGTATCGAGGTTTTGCTTAATTACAACCTGTTGCATAAACAAAGTAGTAGATTTAAGCTGCCCTTATCCATCTCATACACCCTTACCGATACTGAATTTTTAACCAGTTTTGACAGTAATGAGGATATTTACGGTGTAGTTACCGTAGGCGATGAGATACCTTATATTGCAAGAAATCAATTCAACGCGTCATTAGGGTTGCAGCACAGAAAGTTTGATGTAAATGTAAATTCAAGATATACTAGTGCTTTCAGAACAAAAGCAGGTTCTGGACCAATCCCGGAAAACTTTAAAGTAGATTCAAACTTCATAGTGGATTTGTCTGCCCGTTATTTTATTGATGAGAACTTTACCCTGTCTGCGAACATCATAAATCTTTTTAATACAACCTATGCAGTATCGAGAGTTCCCGCAGGGTTACGTCCTGGGCATCCATTTGGGGTTAATTTTGCCGTGGCGTATGGATTTTAAGTATTAACAATGTATGACAAAAGTCATCTTTTAATAAAATCAACTAATTTACATTTGAACCATCAAACTAATACTTGCTTTACAACATTACACTTTTATAAACTAATTTTTTAACATATTTTTAAAGAATATGATATAAAATCATTAATTTTATTACGTGAAATCTTTTTTTACCAAAATAGTATCTTTCTTTTTAGCCGCTACTATATTTTTTAGTACGGTTTCGTTTGCAGTAGATATGCACTTTTGCTGTAATAAATTAGTGGATATGACTTTTTTTGGTAAGGCAAAATCTTGCTCTGATATTGCTCAAAAAGAAGATAATAATTTTAGGCAATGTACTTCCATAGAAGAAAAAGACTGTTGTAGTAATAAAACGATTGTTAAAACAGCGGATGATTCAATAAAAAAAGCTCAAACTCATAATGAGTTTGAAAACATTGTTTTCTTAAATACTTTCTTTTATACATACCTCAATCTATTTGAAGAATTAGAAGCAAACGTTATTCCTTTCGAGCAATACAGACCGCCTTTGTTGTACAGGGATATTCTACTACTTCACGAGACCTTCCTAATTTGATTTTTACACATCGCAGATAACACTAAGTAATCTGCATTACCTCTATAGCCATAGTTTCACTTTTGGCTAACATTTGTTGTACCCAATTCTCAAAAGCATCATACACCATTAACAAGATTAGGTCTTGACCTTTCAAACCATTGAGTTAAAGACTCGATGACAACACACTAAATACAATGAGCAAATCAAAAGAATTTTGGATAAAAAATATGGTCTGTAACCGCTGCCTAAAAGTAATTAAGCAGGAATTACAGGAACTGGAAGTAACCGTGCTTTCTTTGGAATTGGGAAGGTTGCTCGTTGAAGCACCAAACAAAACCAAAAATGAAATTATCGATGCGGTAACAACAGTACTTCACGCCAATGATTTTGAAATCGTACACAGTGAAGAAGAAATGCTCATAGAGAGAATTAAGATTATTCTAATTGAGCAACTTGTTGATTTACCACTGGACATAAAGGTAAAGACCTCAGAACTATTGGCGTCGGCTCTGCATCGTGATTATAAAACACTTAGTAAACTATTTTCATCTAAAGAAAAAACAACAGTTGAAAAGTACTTTATCAAATTAAAGATAGAAAAGGCCAAAGAACTTATACAACTTAAACAACATACCTTTTCTGACATTGGCTATCTGCTGGATTATAGCAGCGTTAACCACTTGTCCAGGCAGTTTAAAGAAGTTGTGGGAATGAGTATGACCGACTATAAAAACACAGAAAATTGGAAACGGAATTTCTATGATGAAATTATATAGAAAACAGCGAAAGTTATGCAGATAAATCCATATGGCAGTCTTTAATTTTATCCAAACATATCAAACAAAATGAGAAAACTACTCATCACATTCGTATCAATTCCTTTTTTGGGAATGGCACAAACAATTGATAATATAGACTATATCTCACCTTTCCATAACGAGGTTGCGGCTATCAAAAAAGGTAGCCAATGGGCGTTTATCAATAATGAAGGTAAAATCGTTGTAGATTTTAGAAGCGACCTGGTGCCGACCAAGACAAACAATGACAGCTATCCCATATTCAGCAATGATAAATGTCTAATTGCCCATCAAAAAAATGACATATTGTATTATGGATATATTGATAAATCCGGAAAAACAGTCATTACACCACAGTTCCTAAATGCCACCAATTTTAAAGAAGGAAAAGCATTAGCGCTAAAGGTGCACAGAGAAACTATAGGTTATAACGACATTTTCAAGAAAGACGTAGTAAGCTACCATTATTTTGAAGTGGCAATAGATAGTAACGGAACTACATTAGAACATCTAACCCAACTAGCCTTGCACGTTTCGCCCCAAAACAGAAAAGACAACAGCCCACCGCAAATAACATCAAAACTAATCTCTAAAAATTTGATTGCGGTAAAAGGGGATGACGCTAAATGGCGTATTAAAAAAATCGAACAATAAAGTCAAAACTATGATATCAAAAAAGACTAAAGCTCAGCCCTATTAATAGCTGATAACCCATTCCCTCTCTATAACCCAATTAGCTATTGGGAATGGGTTTACAAACAATGTCTAACTAAAATAATTTAAAAAATGAAAACACTATTTATCGGTTTAATGGCAATTGGCTTTTTAAGCTTATACAGTTGCCAACAAGAAAAAGACCCTAAGGCTCTAATGGAAAACCCTGAGAAGCGTACGGCGATTTATAATGCCATTGTTGAAAACGATGATTATACCAACGAATTTATGGAAAGTATGCACGGCAATGAGCATACAATGGAAATGATGCGAGGCAATGAAAAAATGATGGGTGCTATGATGAAAGGGCAAGGAATGCAAATGATGATGAAAGACAGTACGATGATGCATTCTATGATGGACGGGATGATGAAAGACGGGAAAATGATGGGAAAAATGATGAAAATGATGCACGAAAAAGGAATGATGAGCGAAGATTGTATGGAATTGTGTACTAAGATGATGAGCAACAAGGGAATGGATATGAAAGAAATAAGCAAGATGGACACATCGAAAAAAGATGACCACAATCATCATTAATAATACTTAAAAATCAAGCAAATATGAAAAACAATCACTGGATATGGATGATTATAGGCTGTGGCTTACCGCTTCTGTTCATCTTTTTAGCACCTTCTTTTGGTATAGGAGGAGGCTCTTCCCTTTTCATCTTCATACTGTTTATGTTCGCCATTCACCTGTTTATGCCTCACGGGTCTCAAGGCCACGGAAGACACGGACACAATAACGGAAACCATAACGACCACGAACATAATGAAAAGCAGTCTGATGATGGTTCAACAGAGAAAAGAAAAGGACATCAACATCATTAATAGCAAATGTTATGAAACAAAAATTTCAAATAAGCGGAATCACTTGTGGCGGATGTGTTTCAAGGGTCAAGAAAACCTTGGAGAATCATCCTAATATCGAAAAAGCAGAGATTTTTTTGGCACCAAAAGGGGCTACAATTATCACTATGAACGAAACGCTCTCGGTTGAAGACATACAAAAGCAACTTGATGAACTCAACGGATATACAATTTCAAAAATAAATCAATAGTAATTTAAAACTAAAAATTATGCATTTATACGACGGACACTTTGGAGGTATGCACCTAATATGGTGGATTATATGGATTATTTTATTGGCTTGGATATTTTTCATCCCAGCAGATATACCATATCAAAAATCAGCGAAAGACAGCCCACTGGATATTCTTAAACAACGCTTTGCAAAGGGCGAGATATCTAAGGAGGAATATGAAGAATCTAAAAAGATTCTAAAAGCAGATAATTAATTCAAAACTATAAAATTATGTATCGATTAAACGTAAAAAAACTAGGGTTTGCTTTTGGTCTAACCGGAGCATTAATCTATTTGGGCTGTATGATAGTGATGTCAACCGCAGGTAGGGAAGCCACAATCGATTTTTTCAACAGCCTTTTGCACGGATTGGACACTACAAGTATAATCAGAATGGATGTTCCACTGTGGGAAGCTGGTTTAGGAATCATACAGACCTTCATATTGGGTTGGCTGGTTGGTGCCTGTATTGCGGCATTTTACAATGCACAACTTAAAATAAAAAAATAAAAGCTTGTAACATTTTATGCAATACGTCTGGTTTATATGGTCATTAATTATCCTGGCGCTTTGGGCAGTAATATATCTCTTCAAGAAAGATTCTAGAAAAGAAATGCTCAAGATGAGCCTGATTACAATGCCTTTTGGCTTAACAGAACCATTGTTTGTGCCAGAATATTGGATGCCACCTTCGCTCTTTGATTTGGCTGAAAAAACAAGGTTTGATATCGAAAGTCTCATTTTTTCTTTTGCAATCGGTGGTATTGGTGTGGTACTTTATAATCTTATTTTTAAACAAACCTTGCAAGAAATAACACCTACAGAGCGAAATCACAGAAGACATCGCTTGCATATATACATCTTATTTGTACCAGCTATCGTGTTTTTAATTTTAGCGCTATTTACATCATTAAACCATATTTATTGTGGTAGTATAGCGATGTTCCTAGGTGGTTTAGCAACATTATACTGTCGCCCAGATTTAAAAAGAAAGATATGGGTTGGGGGCATCTTGTTTACGGTATTATACTTCATATACTTTGGAAGTATCCTTCCATTTTATCCCCGATTTGTGGAGCTGTACTGGAATCTCGACAACCTAACCCATATTCTTGTTTTGGGAATTCCCATTGAAAAACTACTATTCGCTTTCACCTTCGGAATGTATTGGTCTGGCTTATACGAACACTTGTATTGGAGAAAGCTTATACACTTAAATAAAGCCCATAATTAATTAAAACATTCAGATTATGAAAATAATATTAGCGATAGATAGCTCTGATTTTAGCAAAGTAGCTATTAAAGTACTTACAAAAATGCCTTTACCAAATGGAAGTGAAGTCTGCATCATAAACGTTTATGAGCATCCCGCAATGGCAACCCCAGAGCTAATGGCAACCGCAGGTACTCTTGACGACTATTTTAACGAGTTTGTTGCCAATGCCGAAAAATCAGGAAAAAGGATTGTTTCCGTTGCTGCCGAAGAATTAAAGAAAAGTAATAGCACTATAACAATTACAACCAGTGTTGTTAGCGGTCTACCCAAAAAAGAAATTTTGGAAAAGGCAGAATCCTTTGAGGCTGATTTAATTGTAGTGGGTTCACAAGGACAGGGCGCATTTTCACGCTTTTTATTGGGCTCAGTTTCCCAATACTTGGCAACCCACGCCAAATGCTCGGTCTTAATCGCTAAAGAAAAAGACAGCAAATAAAGCATTAGTGAACCTTGTGCTTTCAAACAAAAAATCAATACTGTGAATATGACAGCTAACCACACAAAAAACCACAAAAATGAAACGGCTTGCAAACTAACAGATGAAATCTGTCTTCCAGATACTAATTTACCACGTGTTGTTATTATAGGCGGCGGTTTTGCAGGTTTGGCATTGGTTGAAAAACTCAAACACAAAGAGGTACAGGTGGTATTGTTCGATAAAAACAACTTCCACCAGTTTCAGCCATTGCTTTACCAAGTAGCAACTAGTGCCCTAGAACCCGATAGTATTGTATTTCCATTCAGAAAACAGTTTAACGGTTATAAAAATGTGGTTTTCCGATTGGCAGAAGTAGAAGAAATTCAGCCATCTTTAAGTGTTGTAAAAACTAATAAAGGAAGTATTCATTACGATTACCTCGTATTGGCAACAGGTACTACTACCAATTTCTTCGAAATGAATACGGTTGAAGAAAATAGCTTGGGAATGAAGGATATTCGCGATTCCCTGAATATTCGCCATATGATGTTGCAGAATCTCGAACAAGCGGCCATTACTTGTGATGATGAAGAACGTGATGCGCTAACCAATTTTGTAATTGTAGGTGGCGGTCCCGCAGGCGTAGAAATGGCAGGCGCTTTGGCAGAGTTTTGCAAGTACATTCTTCCAAAGGATTATCCAGAATATTCATCTTCTATAATGAATATTTATTTGATAGAAGCCCTTGATGAGTTGCTTAACACAATGTCAGACAAGGCATCTTCAAAAACCCTCAAATATTTAGAGGATTTGAATGTAAAGGTATTATTAAATGAAGCTGTAAGCAATTATGATGGAAAGGAAGTCACAACCAAAAGTGGTAAGACCCTTTTGGCCAAAAACTTAATTTGGACCGCAGGTGTCAAAGGTCAGTTTCCAAATGGTATCGACAAAAAATATGTTGTTAGGGGTAACCGCTTAAAAACAGATTCATTTTTAATTGTAGAAGGTTACGAAAATATTTTTGCCGTAGGTGATATAGCTGCTGTGATTACCAAAAATACACCAAGAGGACATCCTCAGGTCGCACAAACAGCGATTCAGCAAGGGAAATACTTAGGTAAAGTACTATTAAAAATAATTAAGAATGAAGGTGTAAAACCTTTTGAATATAAGGACAAAGGTTCATTGGCCACAGTAGGTAAGCGAAAAGCAGTAGCCGATTTAGGCAAATTCAAATTTGGAGGTTATTTCGCCTGGTTATTATGGTCTATCGTACACTTAATGTCCATAAGCGGTTTTAGAAATAGATTGATGGTTGGTTTTAATTGGGCGGTAAGCTATTTCACTTACGAAAAGAGCAACCGCCTGATTATTAGAAATTTTAAACCGAAATCATTAGTAAATGAAACAGAAGAATAATTTAAAAACAATTCAAATGAAAAAAATAGCAGTAATAGGATACGGAGTTATAGGAAAAAGAGTGGCAGATGCCATCAATCTACAAGACGATATGAAGCTTTCAGGAGTTTGCGATATCATTAGTGATTGGCGTATTCAAAACGCTGTAAGAAAAGAGTATGATATCTACGCGGCAACCCAAGAAGCTACTGACAAAATGAAGTCTGAAGACATTTCAGTGAAGGGAAATATGCAGGAACTTTTAAATAAGTCAGACCTTGTTGTGGATTGTACCCCAAAAAAGATTGCAGCTCAAAACGTAGCAATCTATAAGGAACAGAACATAAAGTTCATATTGCACGGTGGCGAAAAACACGAAACCACAGGCCATTCCTTTAGTGCCGAAAATAATTATGAATCAACTCTAAATCGGGATGCTACAAGAGTGGTCTCTTGCAACACAACTTCTATACTTAGAACATTAACCGCCTTAAAAAGAGCTGACTTACTGGATTATGCAAGAGGAACACTTTTAAGAAGAGCTACTGACCCTTGGGAAAGTCATTTAGGAGGCATAATGAATACGATGGTACCAGAGAAAGATATCCCGAGCCATCAAGGTCCCGATGCTAAAAGCGTCGACCCAGAATTGGATGTAATTACTGCTGCAGTAAAAGTACCCGAAACCCTTAGCCATATGCATTATTGGAATGTGAAGTTAAAAAAGCAGGCAACTAAGGAAGAAGTCCTCAACGCGCTTAAAACTTCCAGTCGCATTAAACTAATTCAATATGACCAAGGATTGGTGTCAAACAATACCATTAAAGAAATGTTTTTAGATATGGGACGTCCTTGGGGCGATATGTACGAAGTAGCCCTTTGGGAAGATATGCTCAAAGTACAGGGTGATGAACTTTTTTATGCTTACATCGTCGATAACCAAGCCATTGTAATCCCTGAAACCATTGATGCCATAAGGGCACTTACGGGAATTGAAACCGATGGCGCAAAATCGATTGCCAAAACCAATGAAAGTCTAGGCATACACTAAATTCTTATAAAAATGGAAACAAGCAAGAACATTGTAGATATATTGGGTGATAAAGCACCCTACTATTTGGACCACGTTTGTGAAAAAATAACTAAAGACGAACTACAAACACCAAGTGATCATAGTCTTGATAAGGTTTTTATTAATAGCAATAGAAATCCACAGGTACTGCGAAGTCTTTCACAATTATATAACCACGGGAACCTGGCAGGAACAGGTTATTTAAGCATCCTGCCAGTAGACCAAGGTATCGAGCATAGTGCTGCCTTTTCTTTCTATAAAAACCCTGATTACTTCGACCCAGAGAATATTATAAAACTTGCTATGGAAGCAGGTTGCAATGGTGTAGCATCAACCTTTGGGGTTTTGGGTCTAAATGCCAGAAAGTACGCTCATAAAATACCTTTTATTGTGAAGATAAACCACAATGAACTGCTAACCTACCCAAATAAATATGACCAAACATTATTTGGAAAGGTAAAAGATGCTTGGAATATGGGAGCGGTTGCCATTGGTGCAACCATCTATTTTGGCTCAAAAGAAAGCAATAGGCAGATTAAAGAAGTTTCTGAAGCTTTTGAAGAGGCCCATAGTCTGGGTATGGCAACCATCTTATGGTGCTATACGCGTAACAAAGCTTTTAAAACAGGAAAAGAAGATTATCACGCTGCTGCCGATGTAACCGGTCAGGCAAATCATTTAGGTGTCACCATACAGGCAGATATTATTAAGCAAAAACTTCCAACCAACAATTTTGGTTTTAAGAATATCGCTTTTGGCAAATACAATGATGAAATGTATGAAACCCTCACCACAGAACACCCTATTGATTTATGCAGGTTGCAAGTGGCAAATTGCTATATGGGAAAAATAGGATTGATTAATTCTGGAGGGGGTTCTAAAGGGGAAACCGATTTAGCCGAAGCCATAACAACAGCAATAGTAAATAAACGTGCTGGAGGCTCAGGTTTAATATTAGGCAGAAAGGCTTTCCAAAAGCCTTTCGGTGAAGGTGTAGAATTATTAAAGCTGGTTCAAAGCGTTTATTTGGATTCAAAAATCAGCATAGCATAACAAAACAAAAAATGTTTGACACAGAGATAAAATCACTTAAATCATTTAACGACTATCTGGTAAAACTGGTAGAAAACCGCCTATGGCTCAAAGTAATTATTGCTCTGTTTCTAGGTGTTGGGTTGGGATTGCTCTTGAGTCCTCAAAATGGCTGGATATCTAAAGAAACTGCAGATGTCGTGGGTAATTGGCTAGCACTTCCCGGTGTGCTTTTTCTAAAGCTTGTTCAAATGATTATGATTCCATTAATTGTAGCATCTATCATTACTGGTATTGCAAGTAATGACAAGGATAGCCTAAAAAAACTAGGTGGTGGCGTGTTGCTTTATTTTTTAGGTACAACAATCGTTTCAGTGAGCATAGGCACCCTTTTCTCTCAACTCTTTAGACCAGGTCGTTTTTTGCATCAACAAGCACTAACTGAGCACAACGATTTACCATCTGTAAACTCAGAAAATACTGGGTTGTCATTCGGCTTAGAAAATATACCTGATGCCATATCAAATTTACTTCCTGAAAATCCTTTGGCATCGATGGTAAGTGGTGAAATGTTAAGTATCGTAATTTTCACAATCATTATTGGTGTAGCTGTGCTATCGCTTGAGGACTCTTTACTGCGCCCAGTAAAGCTTCTTTTAAGTGCCATACAGGAAGTCTGTATGACAGTAGTAAAATGGTCAATGCTTCTAGTACCTATTGCTGTTTTTGGTCTTATGGCGCAGCTCACCTCTAGTGTTGGACTAAGTTCTCTGTCCGGCTTAACATACTATGTAGGAGTCGTACTTCTTGGTCTTTTACTATTGGTGATTTTCTATTTATGCTTGGTTGCCTTGTTAGGAAAGTCCAACCCATTTCATTTTCTAAAGAAAATTCGGGATGTCCAATTATTGGCCTTCTCAACTACGAGTTCTGCAGCTGTAATGCCCTTATCGCTGCAAACCGCAGAAGAAGAACTGAATGTAGATAAGACTATCAGTAATTTTATCATTCCTATTGGTGCTACAGTAAATATGGATGGAACTGCCCTCTACCAAACCATAACAACTTTGTTTATCGCTCAAGCCTATGGCTTGGAAATGAGTTTACTGAATATCATTGTGGTAATCGTAACCATTGTGGCGGCGTCCATTGGCACACCAGCCATACCTGGAGGTGGTGTAGTGATACTCGCCTCGGTTTTGGTAAGTGTTGGCATTCCATCTGAAGGTATCATCATCATCATTGGAGTAGAAAGGTTGTTGGGTATGTTCAGAACTGCAGTGAATGTCACAGGAGATTTAACAGCTTGTATGGTGTTCAATGCGTTATATGGCAAAACACCACTATTAGTCGGCATTAAAAGCAATAATAAATCAAGCTTGAAATAATAAACTTATGAAAATCACTAAAATAAAACATATAGGCGTATTCACTTCTGGAGGCGACAGTCCTGGGATGAACGCTGCTCTGTACGCCATTGCCAAATCCGCTGAAGCAAAGAGTATAAAAATTAGTGGTTTTCGAAAAGGGTATGAAGGGTTGATAGATGGGGATTTAATATCCTTAAAATCACACGAATTACAAAAGTCATTACACCAAGGTGGTACGATTCTAAAGACAGCTCGAAGTAAACGTTTTATGGAATTGGAGGGTCGCAAAAAAGCCTTACAAGCCTTAAGAACAAATAAAATTGATGCTCTAATTGCCATAGGTGGCGACGGTACATTTAAGGGACTATTGGCCTTTTCAGAAATATGCGACATCCCCTTTATTGGTATTCCAGGAACTATTGATAATGACCTCGTTGGAACGGATTACACCTTAGGCTTTGATTCTGCTGTAAATACCTCTATTGAAAATATTGATAAAATACGGGACACAGCCGAATCCCACAACCGTGTCTTCATAGTAGAAGTAATGGGAAGGGATTCAGGCTATATCGGTATCCATTCAGGATTAACAACCGGAGCAGATGCCATCTTAATTCCAGAAAGCGGTAAAGACCTGATTTATCTTTTAGAAAAAGTAAAAAACTATGATAGTGAAGACGCATTCCTAATTGTAGTATCCGAAGGTGATGAAATAGGAACAGAATTAGTCGCATCTAAAATTAAGGAAGTAAACCCAAATGTAGATTTACGAATTACGAGATTAGGACACGTTCAACGTGGTGGTAATCCTTCTGCATTAGATAGAATGTTAGGAATAAGACTCGGTGCTACCTCTATAGAAGTTCTTTTGAGAGGTTCTCAAAATGTTATGGTAGGACTGATTAATAATATGATTTGCACAACCTCATTTCAAAGTGTCGTAAAACAACATCAAATAGATGAAGAACTACAGGGCCTTTTAGAAATTTTTGGTTCATAAACTATTAAGATATGAGAACAACCATATTCAGTACGCATAAATTTGACAAACCTTCACTTATAAAGGCAAACAACGGTAAGCACGAGTTATATTTTCTGGAGTACAGGCTTACCAAAGAAACAGCAAGATTAGCGAGAGGCTCTAAAGCCATTGCACTATTTTCAAACGATGATGCCTCTGCTGATGTCTTAGATGAGTTGTACCAACAGGGTATTGAATACATCGCATTACGTTCAGCAGGATTCAATCACGTTGATTTAAAAAAAGCTGATAAACTTGGACTAAAAGTAGCTCGCGTACCAGCCTACTCACCGTATGCAATTGCAGAACATACTCTGGCTCTCATTCTAGCACTCAATCGAAAAATAATTAGAGCACACAATAGAGTTCGGGAACAAAATTTTTCATTGAATGGGCTTACAGGGTTTGACCTAAACGGTAAAACGGTAGGTGTCATAGGGACAGGGAAAATTGGTGCAGTACTCGTAAAAATACTTCACGGTTTTGGCTGTAAAATACTTGCCCAAGATGTTATTGAGGATGAAAATTTAATCAATTCCTATAATGTAATTTATACAAACTGTACTACTATCTGCAAGCAAGCAGATATAATTAGTTTACACGTTCCATTGACATCATCGACACAGCACCTAATTGATACTGAACACATAGACTTAATGAAAAAAGGTGTTATGCTCATTAACACAAGCCGTGGTGGTTTAGTTGATACCAAAGCCGTAATTGAAGGTTTGAAATCGGGTAAAATTGGGTATTTCGGGATGGATGTTTACGAAGAGGAAGAAGGATTGTTTTTTGAAGACCACTCTGATACCATTTTACAAGATGATGTCATCGCCAGATTGATGACTTTTAATAATGTTCTTATTACTAGCCATCAAGCTTTTTTAACCGAGACCGCATTAAAAAACATTGCAGACACTACAATATACAATTTAAACTGTTTTGAAGAAAAAGTAACTTCTGGAAATGAAGTTACGCTAAACTAAAAACATACAAACCTATAAATCAACAAAAAATGAGAAACATATTAGTACCAACCGATTTTTCAGAAAACTGCAATAAAGCAGCACACCTTGGTATAGAAATGGCAAAGCTATACAATTCCGAAATTCACTTTCTACACCTTATGAAAACCCCAGTGGATTGGGTAAAACTGGACAAAGAAAAGGAAAAACGCTATCCTGAAACATTAAAGCAAATAGGTAAAGCAAAATCGGCTTTAAGAGAACTAGAAAAAACAGCCGAACGTGAGGGATTAAAGTGTCGAAGGTTCTTACAATTTGATGCTGGCCAAGGTGATATTTTAGACCATTCAACCCATTATCATCACGATTTTATTATTACGGGAAGTAGTGGAACCAAAGGTGTCATTAGAGAAATAACAGGTAGCAATGTAGAGCAAATTGTAAGAAAAGCCAATGCACCGGTCATTGTGGTCAAAGATGAAGAAGTCAACTTTCCATTTAAAAATATTGTTTTTGTTTCAAATTTTGAAGAGGATATAACGGATGCTTTTAAAAAAGTGATATCCATAACAAATAAATGTGACGCTCGCATCCACTTATTGCGAATCAATACCGAGACGGATTTCAATAGCATAGAGCTTGGTCTAGACCCTATTGAAAATATGTTACAAAACTTTCCAGAATTAAAAAACTATTCAATGGCTGTCTATAATGAACCCTCAGTGGAAACAGGCATTAATACGTTTGTAGAGCAACAACCAACAGATTTAATAGCAATGGTCACACACGGTAAAACAGGGTTTTTAAGTCTTTTTTCAAAAAGTATTGCCGAAGGTGTTACAAACCATTCCACTTTACCTGTAATGACAATACATATTTAGGCAATGAACGAGTCCATAAACATAATAAAATATTCGGGTGATGTAGTACCATTCAAAAGCGAAAAACTCATCAATTCGTTAAGGCGTGCAAAGGCAACTGACGTAGTAATTGAAGAAATTGTTGAACATATTAAAGACACGATATACGATGGTATAACCACAAAAAAAATATACCAAATGGCCTTTAATATGCTTAAACGAAAATCGAGGGTTAGTGCTTCAAAATACAAACTCAAAAAAGCCATAATGGAATTAGGGCCTTCCGGTTTTCCTTTTGAAAAATTAATAGGCAAGATAATGGGACACGAAGGGTTTGATACCAAAGTTGGTGTGATTGTTCAAGGCAATTGCGTTAAGCACGAAATAGATGTCATTGCGCAAAAAGACGATAAACATTATATGATTGAATGCAAATACCATAGTGACCAAGGACGGTTTTGCAACGTAAAAATCCCCTTATATATCAATTCCAGATTTCTAGATGTAGAAAAACAGTGGGAATATCAAAAAGGCCACAATACAAAGTTTCATCAAGGTGGAGTGTACACCAACACCCGCTTTACAACTGATGCTTTACAATATGGCAAATGTGTTGGATTACTAATGACCAGTTGGGATTACCCAAAGGGAAATGGTATTAAGGATAGAATAGACCAATCTGGTCTACATCCATTAACGGCATTAACAACACTTACAAAAAAAGAAAAAACAATGTTACTAGACACAGGGATTGTGCTCTGTAAAGAAGTGCATAATAATCCCATTTTATTGAATCAAGTTGGAATTGAAAAATCGAGACATAAGAGGATTTTACAAGATTCTGAAGAACTATGTAGAACAAAATGAAATAAATAGGATAAATGAACAACACTAAAATAAACATTCACTTTTTAGGTGCGGCAGGAACGGTAACCGGCTCAAAATATTTAGTGGATACGGGAGAAAGAAAGATACTCATAGACTGCGGACTTTTTCAAGGGCTAAAGGAATTACGCCTTAAAAATTGGGAATATCCACCGGTCGATGTTTCAGAAATTGATGCAGTCTTGCTTACCCACGGTCATATGGACCATACAGGATATTTGCCAAGATTGGTCAAACAAGGTTTCAAGGGTGCCATCTATGGTACCAATCCTACGCTGGATATTGCTAAAATCATACTAAATGATAGTGCAAAAATACAAGAACAGGAGGCGGAACGTGCTAACAAAGAGGGTTATTCCAAACACAGTCCTGCGGAACCTTTGTATACCTTAAAAGATGTTGAAAAAACCATACCTCGTTTTAAAGGGATACCACCTTCGCAATGGCTACCCATTCTCAAGGATGTAAAGGCAAGATTTCAGTACAACGGACACATTCTTGGTGCTACTTATATTGAGTTGGATATACACGGAAAACGTTTTGTCTTTTCGGGAGATATTGGAAGAACCAATGATTTATTGCTCTACCCACCACTAAAACCAAAAAAAGCGGATGTGCTTTTCATTGAATCCACTTATGGCGGAAGATTTCATCCTGAAGAAGAGGAGGCCATTCCGCAGATTGAAAAATTAGTAAATGACACCATAAATAAAGGTGGCAGCCTGTTTATACCAAGCTTTTCGGTAGAACGTGCCCAACTGATGATGTTGATTTTTTGGAGATTGCTAAAAGAGAACAAAATACCGAAAGTACAAATGATAATGGACAGCCCAATGGGAGCGAATGTACTGGAACTCTTCCATCGCACAAGAGATTGGCACAGATTAGAGGACAATGAATGTGATGAAATGTGCTCGCATTTCACGGTTGTAAGTAGTTATCGGGAAACTATGGAATTAAGAACCGACAACAAACCAAAAATTGTGATTGCTGGGAGTGGTATGCTAACTGGTGGAAGAATGCTCAATTATTTGGAGACACAAGCGCAAAACCCAAATAACACCTTACTTTTTGTAGGATATCAAGCCGAAGGAACGCGCGGCAGAAAATTATTGGAAGGCGAAAAGGAACTAAAAGTGTATGGAAAATGGGTGCCATTTCATATGGAAGTTGCGGAAATCGAAGGACTTTCGGCACACGCAGACCACACAGAACTTATGGATTGGATGAGTAAAATAAAAAATAAGCCCGAGCGGATTTTCATAGTGCACGGTGAAAAAGAAAGTGCAGAAGCATTACAAAAAGGCATCGAGGAAACGTATGGTTGGGACGCTGAAATACCAGAATTATATAGCATTGAAGAAATAGAATAAACTATGGAACAACATTCAAATATATTAAAATACAAACATCTTGGAATCTACACCCAAAACGAAAATGTGGTGTATATGCGTGAAGACTGCCACGTTTGTATTTCAGAAGGTTTTGAAGCATTAACACGAATAAGGATATCCAATGCAAGCACCTCAATCGTTGCAAGTCTAAATGTTTTAAATTCTGATATCCTGCTGCCCAACGAAATAGGACTATCGGATGCTGCTGCAAAAAAGTTGAATGTATCCGACAATGACACCCTGTATGTTTCCCATTTAGATCCTATAGAGTCGTTAAGCCACGTCAGGGCAAAAATCTATAACCAAAAACTGGATTACAACGCCTACAACCAAATCATAACCGACATCGTTGAAGGCGACTATTCCAATATACACCTTTCAGCATTCATTACTGCCTGTGCGGGAGACCGAATGGATATTGATGAAATATCCGACCTAACAAAAGCTATGATTGCCTCTGGAAAACAATTGAATTGGAATAAAGAAATCGTTGTCGATAAACATTGCATAGGCGGATTACCAGGCAATAGAACAACACCCTTGGTAGTTGCTATAGTTGCTGCGTACGGACTTACAATGCCAAAAACGTCCTCGCGAGCTATCACTTCGCCAGCTGGAACAGCAGATACTATGGAAGTTTTGACCAATGTAACGCTCTCTTCCGAAGAAATAACGGCTGTGGTAGAAAAAGAAGGAGGTTGTTTTGTTTGGGGCGGTACTGCCCAACTAAGTCCCGCAGATGATGTGCTCATTAAAATTGAAAAAGCATTGGATATTGATAGTGAAGGCCAACTCATAGCCTCGGTATTATCTAAAAAGGCAGCAGCAGGTTCTACTCACGTTGTTATTGACATACCTGTGGGTGAAACGGCCAAGGTACGAAGTATGGAAATGGCTAAAAAACTACAAAACCATATGGAAACTGTAGGCAATGCCATTGACCTAAATGTAAAAGTAATCATAACAGATGGCTTGCAGCCTGTAGGTTATGGCATCGGACCAACTTTAGAAGCTATCGATATATTGAATGTGCTAAAAAATGAAGAAAATGCACCCAAAGACCTAAAAGAACGTGTTATGCTGTTGGCTGGAGAACTGTTAGAACTTTCAGGAAAGGTCGAAAAAGGAAAAGGAATGGAAACTGCCAAAGAGATACTTACATCTGGAAAGGCCTACGAAAAATTTCTTGCCATTTGTAAAGCCCAGGGGCGTTTTACACAACCTGTTTTAGCACCTTATAAAACAGAAATCAGAGCGGAGACTTCCGGTATTTTAAAGCGTATTGACAATAGAAAGATAGCGAAGCTCGCAAAACTTTCAGGCGCACCCCAATCTAAATCTGCGGGAATTTTATTGAACGTCCATTTAAATGACAAGGTTGAAAAAGATGGCTTACTATACACGCTTTTTGCAGAATCGCAGGGTGAGCTAAACTATGCTTTAGAATACAAAAATCGCCATAACGATATCATAACCATTAAATAAAAAACAAAATGAAAACTATATTATTCAGCCTTCCGGGAAACGAGGAACTAACAGAACTAATAGCAACAAAAATGGATGCAGAAGTAGGAAAGACCACCTTACGGAAGTTTCCAGACGGCGAATCTTACACACGCATACTGTCTGACGTAAAAGATAAATGTGTGGTCTTGGTCTGTACGCTACACGACCCTGATGAAAAATTATTACCGCTATACTTTTTGAGCCATACGGCAAAATCATTAGGTGCTATGTGCACCTGTTTGGTAGCACCCTACTTGGCGTATATGCGACAAGATAAAATATTTAATGAGGGTGAAGGTGTTACCTCTACGTTCTTCGGAAAGCTGATTTCCGGTTTTGCTGATAGTATTACTACCGTTGACCCTCACCTTCACCGGATACACTCTTTAAGTGAAGTCTACGATATTCCAAACAAAGTAATTCACGCCGCAGATGCTATTTCAGAATGGATAAAAGAGCATATCAAAAATCCAGTATTGATAGGTCCTGATTCGGAAAGTGAGCAATGGGTATCTGAAGTAGCCAAAAATGCAGATGCACCCTTTACAGTATTACAAAAAGTACGTCACGGCGACCGTGATGTAGAAGTTTCCGTCCCTGATATAGACAAATATAAAGATGCCACGCCTGTTTTGGTCGATGATATTATCTCAACCGCTCGTACAATGATTGAAACCGTAGGGCACCTAAAAAAAGCTGGAATGAAACCACCAATATGTGTAGGTATTCACGCTGTTTTTTCAGGCAATGCCTATCAAGACCTAATGGACTCTGGCGTTGAAAAAATAGTGACCTGCAATACCATTCCACATCCTTCAAATGCAATTGATTTAAGTGGTGTAATGGCAAAAGAAGTAAAACAGTTGATGCACCATATATGAAAAAACGAAGCTTCATACTGTTTTTTATACTATCCATATTAACAATGAATGGACAGACCGAAATGCTCATTGGGCAAATTTCAGGCAGAACGGTAGCGCGTGAAAATTTTGATGAAGATAGCGTATTGCTTAACAAGCAGACGTTTGAGGCTGGAGAAATAATGGAAAAAGATGGTTATTATCAAATTGAGGTTGTAACAGAGTTATTTGATAGCGAGAATACCTCTATCGAAAAATACACAACGACCTATCGTTGCAAACCTGCTGAAGCAAGTGTTATGGTAATGGCATTTCCGTTTGCAAAACCAAAATCGAAGGAAACCGAAATCAACACCACTTCAAAAAATTTCAAGGAATTATACGATTTGGATAATCTGGAGGATATTGAACTGGAAATGAGTTTTGATTCGGGCTTGTTGAATTTCTTTGGTTCAAAAAGCACCATAAAGATTTACGACCGACAATTGGACGAAAACAAAAACCGCATTAAATCAAAAATCAACATTAAAGCCTATGCATTGGGTATTCGCATCAAGCAATTTAACTATTCGGTCAACGAAAAATTAAACGAAAATGGCTTGTTAACCTTTCAAAAATTTACCGAAGAAGATGGTAGTTATTTTACAATGAACTATAAATAAATACAAATGAAAAATTACGATACACTTTCAGAAGCAATAAATAATCTTCAACAAAGAGGATACACCTATGACTTCAACTTAAAACCTGAATGTTTGGAGTGTGCTTCACTGAAAATTGAGATACACCCTGAAGATTTTAATGTGGATGAAACCTATCGCTTTGAAGGAATGAGTAGTACCGATGACAATAGCGTTCTATATGCCATTTCAGCAAAAGATGGAATAAAAGGTCTTTTGGTAGATGCCTACGGCATTTATGCCGAAAATATTTCAGAAGCAATGAGAAAAAAATTACGATAACACTTTAACAATACCAATAATGGAAAATCACGAACATCACAGTCACGAAGAAATGGACCATTCCAAAATGGACCATTCGAAAATGAAACACAAAAAAGAAAATCATTCTAAAATGAACCACGGCAAAGACGACCATTCCGGTCATAATCCTGGACACGGTCAAATGGGTCACGACCATCATAAAATGATGATTGCCGATTTCAGGAAACGGTTTTGGGTAACGCTTGTACTTACCATTCCCATATTGTTCTTCTCGCCAATGATACAGGAATTTTTCGGGTATGAATTTTTACTTCCGGGTAATTCGTATGTGCTTTTTGCCCTTTCATCTGTAGTTTATTTTTACGGTGGTTGGCCATTTTTAAAAGGTTTTTGGTCTGAAATAAAAAAAGGAGCACCAGGAATGATGACCCTAATTTCTATGGCTATAAGTGTTGCCTACTTTTATAGCACCGCGACAGTTTTTGGCTTACGTGGAGAGGATTTTTTCTGGGAACTTTCTACACTAATTGCTATAATGCTATTGGGACATTGGATAGAAATGAAAAGTGTTTTGGGTGCTTCCAAAGCTTTACAACTTTTAGTAAGTATGATGCCCGCTGAAGCGCATAGAGTAAAGGATGATACCGTAGAAGACATTCCTTTGGAAGATTTGTTAAAAGGCGATGTGATTTTAGTAAAGCCTGGCGAGAAAGTTCCAGCTGATGGTATTATAGTAGATGGTTCCAGTTATTTAAATGAATCGATGCTTACGGGCGAGTCCAAACCAGTTAAAAAAGAGGAAAATGATAAAGTAATTGGTGGTTCAGTAAATGGCAATAGCACGTTAAAGGTTAAGGTCGAACATACTGGTAAGGATAGTTATCTAAACAAAGTAATTAAAATGGTTGAGGAAGCGCAAAAGACCAAATCTAAAATGCAGAACCTTTCTGATAGGGCCGCAAAATGGTTAACCTACATAGCGTTAGCGATTGGCTTTGGAACATTGGCTGTTTGGCTCATTTTAGGCTTCCCTTTTGTATATGCCTTAGAGAGAATGGTAACGGTTATGGTTATCGCTTGCCCGCACGCATTAGGACTTGCCATTCCTTTAGTTGTCGCCATATCTACCGCAGTATCCGCTCAAAACGGCTTATTGATAAGGAATCGAACGGCTTTTGAAGAATCACGTAAAATATCAGCTTTGTTGTTCGATAAAACCGGAACATTGACAAAAGGTGATTTTGGTGTCACAAGAGTTGAATCGGTTAATCAAGAATATACCTCAGAAGAAATCTTAAGGCTTTCAAGCGCCTTGGAACAGAGTTCAGAACATCCCATTGCTGTTGGCATTATAAAAAAGGTGAAAGAAGATAATATTACCATCCCTAAGCCAGAAAACTTTAATGCCATTACTGGCAAAGGTGTAGAGGCCGATGTTGAAGGGAAACAGGTTAAAGTAGTTAGTCCAGGTTATTTAAGGGATCAAAAAATAGATATCCCAAAAGATGCCTATAGTGACGCCGCTGAAACGGTGGTTTTCGTCTTGATAGATAGGGAACTAGCAGGATATATTGCTTTAGCCGATGAAATACGACCAGAATCTGCGGATGCGATTAGAGTGTTCAAAAAGAACAACATCAAGGTATTAATGGCAACGGGTGATAATGAAAAGACAGCTAAAGCTGTTAGTGAAAAATTAGGACTAGATGGTTATTACGCAGAAGTGTTACCACATCAAAAAGTAGAGATTGTAGAAGAACTGCAAGCAAAGAATGAATTTGTAGCAATGACAGGTGATGGAGTAAATGACGCACCTGCACTGGCTAGAGCTGATGTTGGTATTGCCGTTGGTTCTGGGACTGATGTAGCAGCCGAAACCGCAGATATTATTCTGGTAAATAGTAATCCTAAGGATATTGCTAATCTAATTCTTTTCGGAAAAGCGACCTACAACAAAATGATTCAAAATCTGATTTGGGCGACGGGATATAACGTAGTAGCCATACCCTTAGCTGCCGGCGTATTGTATTCTTCTGGA
This sequence comes from Leeuwenhoekiella palythoae, assembly GCA_964221315.1. Lineage (GTDB taxonomy): Bacteria > Bacteroidota > Bacteroidia > Flavobacteriales > Flavobacteriaceae > Winogradskyella > Winogradskyella palythoae_A. The sequence goes on from CAXPYI010000002.1 coordinate 575,587, forward strand.
TTTGTATTGGGACCAGCCGTAGGAGCGGTATTTATGAGCCTTAGTACTATTATTGTCGCCATTAATGCTCAGTTACTGAAACGTAAAATCGGTAAAAAATAATGGAGAAGAAAGAGAAACTCAATAGGATTTTTTTAGTCCTTTTGAGTTTATTCGTAGTAATGTTAGGGTATGGTATTTTACTACCTACCCTTCCTTACCACACTGAGCGATTGGCACTTAAAGCCAATCTGGATACCGATTTAATCAATTTTCATATTGGTTTATTAACGAGTATATATCCACTATTTCAGCTCATTTTTGTTGTTGTTTGGGGAAAACTCTCAGATAGGTATGGCCGGAAACCAATAATCATAATAGGTCTCATTGGTTTTGTTATAATGCAGTTGCTTACTGGTTTGGCCACTACGCTTACAATGCTATATATAGCACGTATTTTTGGTGGTATCTTCACTTCTTCTGTAATTCCAGTAAGTAATGCTTATTTAAGTGATATTACATCAAAAAAACGTAGAACCAAGATAATGGCCTGGTCAGGTGTAGCGGTAAGTTCAGGTGTTATCTTCGGGCCTGTACTGGGAGGATTTCTTTCTCAGACCAATCTGCACTTAGATTACTCAATAGGACAGTTGCACTTTAACCGTTTTTCGGTTCCATTTCTATTTGCTGCCTTGTTAGGGGCTATCGTCTTCATTATAGTATTGAAACGACTTAAAAACACAACCAGAATCAGCAAGTTCACAACTCAAAAATTGACATTTCGGTTTACCATTAGCAAATATTTTATGGCACTCTTACTGCTCTCTTTCGTAATACAATTTGTGGTCACACTTTTTGAAACAGTATTTTCTATTTATGGAAAAGATGAATTAGTATTTAGCAGTAGTCAAGTAGGTATAGGATTTATGCTATGCGGACTGGTTATGGCTATTCTACAACCCCTTTTTGCCAGTTATGGAGAAAAGTTTCTCTCAACTAAAAAGCAAATAGCATTAGGGTTGTTAATATCCGGAGTAGCCTTAGTCTTTTTTCCTTTTTTCACCAATGAATTGGTCGTATATGGACTTATCATCATTTTTGCTGCCGGTGGGGCTATGATTACCCCAAACCTACTATCGGCTGTTTCCTTGATTTCAAAAGAAGATACTGGTAGAAATATATCGATACAAAGTTCAACAAATAGTATTGGTCAAATTTTAGGCCCAGTATTAGGAACTTGGCTAGTCGCAGGTGGCTTTTTTTATCCATTTATAATTGCTGGAAGCATTGTCTTGGGAGCTATAGGAATTTTAGGCTTTCTCAAACCACCAGATAAATACAAAGATGACCATAACCATACATTAGTAATGGAGGATTAAACCACAAAACTAAAAGCCCCAAAGATTTTGCATAAACTAATCAATAAAATTTTAAATGACTATAAGGAAGAAATCGAAGTAATCGAAGAATCTAACCTTAACGATTTTGGTAATATTGAGAAAGGAATATACATTTCCAGGACATATCTTCAAAAATTGCGAATATGTGTAAGGGAAAACGACTTTAAGAATCCACAAGAAGAAATTACCTTTTTTAAAAAGCAAAAGCCCTATGTATATAGCCGTTTGAAGTTTTATGCCAAACTTCATAGTTTTATGACCCATAGACCTGCTGGTACCATCAAATCTCAGCAAGAGTTTATAGATTTAGAAATAAAGAAGCTTCAAGAAAGCAATAGGCGCAATCTGGACTTTATTAAATACTACAGAGAGGAATCTACGGTTTTAGACGAGTTCTATTTTCTTCGAGGAAACGATAAAATCAACTTAGTCTCAGATACTTCCCATTTTTATACTGATGCAGAGTTTTCCACAAGCCACGACAATGCTGTAGCTAAAATTGTTGCTTATGACCTACTCATAAATCATTACGTTCAAGAGTTAAGTAATTTAAGGGATATTTGTTTAGGCAGAACTAACAATCTAAATACACTATCGAATGGTGACCGTCTTGGGTGGACTGCTTCAAAGACCGATTTAATAGAATTAATCTATGCGTTGCAGGCATCTGGTGCTATTAAAAGTGGAACTGCTGGGATTAAAGAAATGGCATCAGCTTGCGAAGAGATATTTGACCTTAACCTCGGAAACGTCTATAGAACCTTCCTTGAAATAAGAGAACGAAAGATTGACCAAACCAAGTTCATTGACAGATTAAAAACGACATTATTAAGACGTATGGAAGAAACTGATGGATAGTTTTTTAAGTACGTAAAACGTTAAATTTTCACCCAAGTTGGGTAGTACTTGGGAAAAAATTAGAATAATTTTAATTAGTATCATTTGATACGGATAACTTAAATATCAAACACTAAATCAAATCAATTTAAGTTATTGAAAATGAGATAATAAAATCACCCAACTTGGGTCTTCCTTGGGATTATAATTCAACAAAACAATCCATTTTTGTAGAACGAAAGTCAAATCGACAGATTCACGAACTCTTTTCTATTAAATATAGTAAAGGTCGTGAGCTAAATCAGGTTAGGGACTATCAATTAAAAGTATGAACCCAGATAGTCCCTTTCTTTACTCTTTAAAATCGTTCTATTATGCCGACAAGTATTATTACCACAGACGACCTTCGGGAATTTAAAATGGAATTGCTCGATGACATTAAAAAATTATTATCAAAACAAGCCACTGGAAAACTCAAGAGATACCTCAAATCTTCTGAGGTAATGGATTTACTTCAAGTAAGTCCTGGCACACTACAAAATCTTCGTATCAACGGAACACTACCATATACTAAGGTTGGTGGTATCATCTATTATGATGCTGAAGAAATTCAGAATATAATGACAGCCAACCGTGTTCAGCACGGTTCAAATTCATAAATTATGAACTACATAAAGCTACTTAATGCGGCTTTTGAGAAGTTCTATTTTGATGACCGCCTGAATCCTACCCATATCAGTTTGTATATGGCACTGTTCCAAGAATGGAACAGTTGTCGTTTTATGGACGAATTCTACGTAAACCGAAGAGAATTGATGCGCGTAGCTAAAATTGGTTCAAAATCCACATATCACAGGTGCATAACCGATTTAGATTCGTGGCTCTATCTTTCCTATTTCCCATCCAACAATCCATACAAAGGCAGTAAAATCAAGATGTCCATTATCGGTACAAGTAATGAACCAGCTTTGGGACAGTACAATCCCATATTGGAACAGCTTGCAGAGCAATACTATCCCAGAGGTGTACCACTTGAGGGACACCACCATCCCAAAAATGGACAGGAAGTGTACCCACACCGTCCCGCCAATGGACAAGCAGTGGTACCTAATACAAACAATACCAAACAAGAAAACTATATAAAAAAGCCAAAGGACTGTCAGGCCGTTGTCGATTTTTTTGAGGAAAAGAATTTTAATATCACAGAAGCTGAAAAATTTTACCAGCACTACACCAACCGAAATTGGCATACTGGCAATGATGAACCAATCCGCGATTGGCGAGCAGTGGCCATCAACTGGATGGATAGAGCCGAATTGTTCGAATCTGAAAACAAACAAAACAAAAATCAGGCATCCCAAATCAAGGACAACTTGCGAACCACTAAAAACAAAGATTATGGGCAACCCCTCTAAAATTACCGAAGGTGGCGTGGAATATTCGCTAGGGAAGTTTGATGGAAAAAGTGTAATCTACGACTTTCCAAAAATATTGATTTATTTGAATGCTAAAGGCAAGTTGCTCTTTGGTAAAAAATTCAGGATTTACGACGAGGATAAAGATATTTTGCTAAAACTCTGTTCTTACTTCATTAGGGATAAGAGTAATTGCGAATCTTACGGAATTGACATCGAAAAAGGTATACTGCTCTCAGGACCTATTGGGTGCGGTAAGACTAGTTTGATGAAATTATTACGACATATCGTACCAATGCAACGACCTTATGAAATGATTCCCTGTAGAAACGTGACGTTTAGCTTTAACCATTTAGGCTTTAAAACTGTTGAAGAATATGGCAATACCAAATTCTATTGTTTTGATGATTTAGGCGTAGAACCAGTGGGTCGGTTTTACGGCAAGGATTTAAACGTAATGGGTGAAGTACTACTCTCTCGTTATGAACTTTACCTAGATACTAAACATAAAATTAAAACCCACGCAACTACCAACCTTAATGCAGAGGAATTGGAAGAACGCTACGGAAACCGTGTTCGAAGCCGAATGCGGGAACTATTTAATCTGATTGCTTTTGATACAAAGACTAGGGATAAGCGCAAGTGAATTGTAGCTCAAAAAAGAGTTTAATACCTCATTGAACTGCTTCAAAAAATACTGAAAACAGTTTTCGTGAGCATACGATTTTGCTATATTAGGGGCTATAACATTTATTTTAAATTTATGGCAAACCTGTTTACCCAATCTTCATCAAAAATTAATAATCAAGAGCTCTTTTTTAAACTGTATAACGCTAAAGACGAAGAAGATTTGTTAAACATAATCGGCCTTTATCCCACAATATTTGACGACTCAAACTGGAAACCTTTGGGTGGAAATTTCAGTAATTATGGTGTAGTAAAAAATCAACAATCAAGTCCCATTGCCGCTCTAATAGAAAAAGTCACCAATGCCATTGATGCTATACTAACCAAAGATTGCATCTTTTCGGGAATTGACCCAAAATCTGATACTGCACCGAATTCAATGGACGAAGCCATTCAAAAATTTTATCCAGAAAATAATTGGGATTTATCTTCATTTCGGAAAGAGCAGGCCGAAAATATTCAAATTATTGCTGACGGTAAAGGACCAAGGAACCAGAAAAGCCAATATCCAACATCAGTCGTAGTCTATGATAATGGTGAAGGGCAGCATCCCGAAAAGTTTGAGGATACCTTTCTATCGCTACTTCGCGGCAATAAGAACGATATTCATTTCGTACAAGGCAAATACAATATGGGTGGAAGTGGCGCTATTGTGTTCTGCGGAAAAAAACGATACCAACTTATTGCTTCGAAGCGGTACACAAACGATGGTAATTTTGGCTTCACTTTAGTACGTGAGCATCCTAAAAAAGAATCGGACCAAGCAAAAGAAACCTGGTATGAGTACTTACTTATTGATGGAAAAATACCTTCGTTCGCAGCTTCAAAACTAGACCTTGGTCTTAACAATCGCCAATTTGAAACAGGCACCGTATTAAAACTGTATTCATATCAGTTTCCCAAAGGCTATTCTGGTTTTGCCCAGGACTTGAACCAGAGTATCAATGAGTTTCTATTTCAACCTGCATTACCAATTTTAACAGTAGATACCGCTGAACGTTATCCAAATAATAAGGTTCTGGAAAATGATTTGTTCGGTTTAAAAAGACGTTTAGCAGCCGAGGAATCCGAATATTTAGACGAAAGCTTTTCAGAGAATTTCTCGGATGATGTTTTTGGAAAGATGAAAGTGTCCTGCTACGTTTTCAAAACCAAGGTCAAGGACTACGACCTCAAGAGAACCAAAAAAATCATTCAGGATAGATACTTTAAAAATTCAATGGCGGTGATGTTTTCACTCAATGGACAAACCCACGGGCATTATACCTCTGAATTTATTACGCGTTCGTTAAAGCTAAATCTATTGAAAAGTCATTTATTGATTCACGTGGATTGTACCGAGATGAAATATAACTTTCGGAAGGAACTGTTTATGGCTTCCAGGGACAGGCTCAAGGACGGCGATGAAACTCAATTTCTGAGAAGTTATCTAGCGAAAAAATTGAGTGCAAAAGATGGAAGATTAGCAGAAATAGAAAAGCGCAGAAAACAGGCTGTTGATATTGATACTTCTTCAAACACAAGTGATTTACTCAAAAGTTTTACCAAAAATCTGCCACTTGATTCTGAGTTGGCAAAATTGCTGAACCAAACATTTAAGCTTGACATTAAAAAGGAAAAGAAAACTGAGGGACGAAAGAATCGTACTTCAAATGAAAAAGTGCCAACACCTTTTGAGCCCAAAAGATTTCCATCATTTTTTAGAATCGACGCTAACAGTAGTAATAAAAAAGAAGTTGCCACAATACCGCTAAATGGTGAAAAATCGATTCGTTTTTCTACAGATGTAACCAATGATTATTTTGATAGAATTGAAGAGCCCGGGGATTTAAGGGTTAGTGTACTCAACATAAAACCCAATGATTCTGATGGTGGAAACAAACCTGGGGAACCTAAAGAAATTGATGAAGTTTTTAACGTGGTAAAAAGTAGCCCAAACAAAGGCAAAATAAAAATTTCCCTTAATCCTAAAGATGAATTGAAGGTGGGCGACAGCATTCAAATAAAAGCAAGCTTGTTATCCCCTAATGGTGACATCGAGGAATTATTTTGGGTAAAAATTGCTAACAACAATAAACCAAAAAGTGAGGCGCCGAAAAAAGAAAGCGATAATGATTTGTTGGGATTGCCAAAGCTGGTCTTTATGTACAAGAACACAGATGGGAATTCTGGCACGGACGTAACTTGGGAAGCTGTTGAAGAAGCCACCAGCCTCGATGTGGATTATTCTACTGTTATGATTCCGGATGCTGAAGGGGATTTACTCAATCGCATTTTTATCAATATGGACAGCACTGTACTGAAAAACTTCAAATCTAAGGAAAAGAACATCAACCAAGAACAATTAGAACTTGCTAACCGGAAATATTACACCTCGGTATATTTTCACACCTTGTTCCTCTATACAATCAGTAAAAACAGAGGGTATGAGATTAGGCAAAAAGTAGAGGGCAAAAATGAATTGGAACACGTGGATTTAGGCCAATACCTGAAGGATTTGTTTGACCACTACTACTCAACCTTTATATTAAATTTTGGTGGTATGGAAGCTATGATGCAGGGAATTGGCGATTAACATCAAGTGATTGCCTACCCTAATACCGTAGCGCAAAAATAAAGTCATTATATCCCATCCCAAAAGTTGTTAATGGCTTAAATAATCCTATTTTTGTAAGGACAAATTTTGTCTCTAAAATAAAATTCAACAGCGATGGAAACATTGGGTGAATATCTCAGAACACTAAGAGAATTGCAAAATCTGCCTATAAGAAAAGTTGCTGCGGCACTAGATATAGACCAGTCTACACTTGGTAAATATGAGAGAAATGAGAGGCTTCCTAAAAGAGAACTGCTATCAGATTTCGCTTCATTCTATAATGTTGCTATTTCTGATTTGGAAAAAAAATACTTAACTGATAAGGTGGTTTTCACCCTTTTAGAGGAAGAAAATCCAGAGCGTATTTTAGTTGAATGTAAAGACAAATTGAACTATTTAAAAAATAAAAACGGCGAATCGAAAATAAATGAATAAACTAACGTTTACAGGACACGAAACATTTCACTGTCGCCATTTTTGGTTGAAGAAAGGCTACGATTACCTTTCTAAGGGGCAGTCTTTCAAAAACCCTGATGCGGTAACAGCTCTAGGTGTTGGGAAAAATATGGTGATGTCCATTAACTTCTGGCTTAAGGCTTTCGGCATAAATGACCAAGAAGAACAAGCCACTGTATTCGCCGATAAAATCTTTGATAGCAATACAGGCTTCGACCCTTTTTTAGAGTATGAAGGTACTTTGTGGTTATTGCACTATAAATTGTTAGACACCAATCTAGCATCTATTTACCCTCTGGTTTTTAAGGAATTCAGGAAAAGTAGGGTTAATTCACAATTTACAGCCCAACAACTACTTAGGTATTTGATAAGGACAGCCACTAACAATGAGACTTCCATAGCTGAAAACTCTCTGAAAAATGACATCAAGGTATTTATAAAAACATATTACCTAGCCGATAAGAACATCAAGGATATGGAAGACGATTTATCGTCTATCTTCATCGACCTCAATCTCATTACTAAAGTTACCGATACCGAGGAAGGTTCAGTTTTTCAATTAAAAGTAAGTGAAAGACCAGAGATACCTAGAGAAATATTTTACTTCTTAATCTTAGATAAATTCCCAGAGCTTACGTCTATAGGTTTTGATTATATACAAAACATTATAGGTGATGTATTTGCTTGCTCTACTGAAGGCACAGAACTCAAAATTCAGGAAATATCGGAAGCTTTTAAAGAAGTTGTTTATAAGAAGGATGCTGGAAGAAAAGAAATACAAATTAAAAATATCCCTAACAAGTGGGACATATTAGAACGTTACTATAATGCATAAGTTTACAACATCCACAAATATTGAGCGCGATGCCGTAAACGACATCCATTACGTAGTTACACCCAATGCAAAAAATGTTTTTGAAAGAATAGTTTCTGGTTTTCAACAGGGACATCATTCATTCAATATAATTGGCTCTTATGGAACAGGAAAGTCCAGTTTCCTATGGGCTTTCGAAAAAAACCTTAATGACAGAAAACCCTATTTCGCTAATCTTAATGGCCAGTTTAATGGGTTCGAAAAGTTTTCATTCTTAAAAATTATTGGGGAAGCCGCACCCTTGACAACGGTACTAAAGAAATCTTTTAAAGTTAAGAAAGAAACAGCGAATTCCAGTCTTATTGAAACGATAGGCAAGCGTGCTGCATCACTTAAAGATAAGGGTGAAATATTGGTTATCTTAATTGATGAGTTCGGTAAATTTCTTGAAAATGCAGCAAAACACAATCCCGATAGCGAATTATACTTCATACAACAGTTGGCTGAGTTGGTAAACGATTCCAATAGGAATATTATTTTGATTACAACGTTGCATCAAAATTTTGGTTCTTACGCTATTGACTTATCTCAAAACCAAAAAAATGAATGGGATAAAGTAAAAGGACGATTAATTGACATTTCGTTTGATGAACCCATTGAGCAACTACTTTATTTAGCTTCAGAAAGAATAGAAAATTTGAAAATTAAAAAACCAAAGAATATTGGTTTTGATAATTTATTCGATAAAATAAACGAAAGCAAGCTGGTTAGCAATTCAGAAACCCTCAATTACGATTTAGCCAATAAACTTTACCCTTTTGAAATTCTATCAGCAAATATTCTGGCTCAAGCTTTGCAAAAGTATGGTCAAAACGAAAGGTCTTTATTCTCTTTTTTGGCTAACAGTCAAGTTTTCTTTGATAAAATAGATGAAGACAATCATACATTTTTTAGTGTAGCTGACGTATTTGATTATCTAACACTTCATTTAACTAGTGAATTAGAGGATAGATATTCGAACCCACACAAGCCTCAATGGAATACCATTGTAAAAGCATTGGACAAAGCAGAGGCTATTAACGATATTGGATATGAGCATTTAGCCAAAATCATCAAGACTATTGGTCTTGTAAACTTATTTGCAAAATCTTACGGTAGGCTGGATAAAACTTTCCTAGAAAATTATGGTAAGTATGCCTTAAACATTCCTGATTCCGAAAAATATATTGAAAAGCTAATAAGTCAAAAAATAATTAAGTTCTATAATTATCGTAATAAGTTTTTCTTCATTGATGGAACGGATGTAGATATAGAACAGGAATTGATTGACGCAAGTTCTCATATCGATACTGCTATTAATATTGCTTCAAAAACCAAATATTATTTCACGGAAAAATATCATTTTGCCAAGGAAGCTTATTTTGAAATTGGCACGCCAAGGTTCTTTAAGGTAAATGTATCGGATTACATCGAATGTATTAGACCAGAAGGAGAGATTGACGGTTACATACATATAATCCTCAATAAAGACATAAAACAAAAGGAAGTAAAAAATAACAGCACCCAACAACCGGCACAACTATATGTACTTCTAAAAGATTTTGAATTTGTAAAGTCCTGTATCTATGACATCGAAAAGATGGATTTTGTACTGCAAAAGTATGCAGAGGACAATGTTGTGAAGAAAATACTAACGGAAGAGAAAGCTCACGAAGTGCAAAAACTGCAAAAACTTCTGGAGTACGGTATTTATGAAAAATCCAATGCTGATTGGTTTTATGATGGCAAAAAGCTTAAAATCGATTCAAAGGTAACCCTAAACAGAAACCTTTCCTTAATAGTTAAAGAAGAATACCCTGAGACGCCTCGTTACTTAAATGAAATGGTAAACAAAGAGTATTTGAGCACCCCCATTTTAACGGCGCGCAAAAACCTTCTCAAAGATTTACTTAACCATAGTGAAGTTGAAAACTTAAATTATGACGACAGTAAATTTCCACCTCAAAAATCTATTTATTTAGGGCTTTTAAAAGAAACAGGAATACACCAAGCTCAAAACAGCACTTATATTCTTACTGAGCCTACGGATTCCAGTTTTAAACCGCTTTGGAGGCATTGTAATAATTTCTTGGAGGACTCAAAACACATTAAAAAGAATCTCTCTGAATTATATGAATCGCTATCCGAACCACCATTTAAGCTTAAAAAAGGGTTCATAGACTTTTGGGTTCCCATATTCCTTATTGTAAAAAATCAAGACTATGCACTATTTCATAAAGGTTCTGGGTATGTACCTTACCTAACCAATGAAGTGCTTGACCTGGTGCATAAGAAACCTTCAGATTATCAAATAAAATCATACAAAATCGAAGGCGTAAGACTGAATCTTTTCAATAAATATAAAGAGATTACAGGTGTTGATACAGCTAGTAACAAGCCCGAAAGTTCGCTAATTTCTATTTTCAGTAGTTTCATAGCTTTTTACAATGCCCTACCAGAATACGTCAAAAGAACCAATCGATTAAGTCCATCAGCTAAAGGCTTGAGGGATGCTATTGCATCAGCGAAGGACCCAGAAAATGCGCTACTATCAGAAATACCTAAAGGATTAGGCTATAAAAACATTAACCTCGAAGAAAATGATAGTGAAATCCTAAATGACTTCATTGAACGCCTAAATAGTGCTATCAGCGAAATAAGGGTTGCCTATGAAGGTTTATTGAACAGGTACGAAGAAAATATATATGACGCTCTCAATCTGAAAAGTGACGACTTTACGACTTACAAGAGTAAAATTCAAGCACGTTACAAGTCTTTGAAACCACATTTGTTAATTCAAAAGGAAAAAGTCTTTCTTAACCGTATAATGTCCAAACTAGACGAGCGTGATTCTTGGCTAAAATCCATTGCCGATGTGATTCTTGGAAAGTCTATTGAGAAAATGAATGATGAGGAAGAAGCCCTTTTGATGGACAATACAAGAAAGGTATTCTCAAATTTAGACAACCTACTGGAGTTACACTCTCTAGCAAATGAAATTGTAAATAACGAGATAGTACAGTTTCAATTAACAGATGTCTCAGGGAAAACTATAAAACAAAATATTGTTCTAAACGCTTCTGAAGAAAAGAAAGTTTCAGAATTACAGAAAGATTTGGCCAAGGTGCTTTCCAAAAATGACAAATTGAGTGCAGCTGCTATAATTAGATATTTAAAAACTTTACACAATGAAGGTTAAACACGTACTCGGAATTTCTGGAGGAAAAGATAGTGCTGCCCTAGCACTTTATCTTAAAAACCTATACCCGAATTTGGATGTAGAATATTATTCTTGTGATACAGGCAAAGAGTTAAAAGAGACCTATGAACTTATAGAAGCCTTAAACAGTAGATTGGGTAAAGACATTAAAACAATTTTTGCTGTCGAACCAGAAAAAGAAACCCCTTACAAAACCACATTTGACCATTTTCTAGCTGAATATGGTGGTTATCTGCCCTCGTCAACAGCAAGGTGGTGCACCAAGAAATTGAAGCTGGAACCCTTTGAGAAATACATTGGAGACGAGCCTACAATATCCTATGTAGGAATACGAGGGGACGAAAATAGAGAGGGCTACATATCCAAAAAAACTAATGTACAATCCATTTTCCCGTTTAGAAAAAATATTTGGAGCGAAGATGTTATAAAAGAAGTTTTGGCTAATTCAAACATTCCCAAGCTTGCAAAAATTTATAGCGGTTTTAGCCCAACTCATTTAAAAGAAGATATCCTAAATAAGGTCAAGCAAACAATTTCACCAAGTTTTAGACAGGGGCAAAAATTAGAATTTCTTCTAAACAGCGATGTAAAACTATTTAATCGGGTAGTGTTTGAATATTTAAAAGAAAATACCAATTATCCCGTAGGCCTTTTGGAAGAATTCCCTTTAATAGATAATGATGACGTTTTGGTATTGGGCGACATCTTTAAAATATTGGATGAAAGCGGTGTTGGCATACCAGCATATTATATAAAAAAATCGTACCAAGTAGAAATTGAGGGTAAATTAGAAACTGGAACTTATTCACGAAGCAGGTCAGGTTGTTTCTTTTGTTTTTATCAGCAAAAGATTGAGTGGGTGTGGCTCTTGGAAAATCACCCAGCCTTATTTAAAAAAGCTATGGAATATGAAAAAGATGGTTACAACTGGATGGATAGTGAGACCCTAGAAGAATTATCCAAGCCAGAAAGGGTTCAAGCCATTAAAAAAGAACATTTCACAAGAATGAAAAGACAGCTAAATAAAAGAACCACTAACAGTTGGAAAGATGAAATTATAGAAGCGGAAGGCCTCGGTTGTGCTAGCTGTTTCATTTAAAATATAAGATTATATGAGCGATAAAATCGATTTATCCATAGATGCCGGAAGGCTTTTGTTCGGGTTAAGTAGAATTGGCTATACGACCTCTGCGGCGATATGCGATATTATAGATAATTCAGTAAGGGCAAATGCACAGAATATAAATCTGTTAATCAAAAAAGAGCGCGAGGACTTCTCAGATAACAAGAGAAACAATGTCAAGGAATACATTATAATAGATGACGGTGATGGTATGGACGAAAATGCCATAAAAGAAGCGCTTAAACTAGGCTCAACCGATGACCATTATGATGATAAATCCCTATCTAAATTTGGCTTAGGTTTAAAATCAGCTTCATTTTCTCAGGGTGATGTTCTTAAGGTAATTTCTTCGGATGGAACAGGATTTAACAAGTACGAAGTCTCTCTTCCAAAAGTGATGGAAGCCAAGGAATATTTTGCAGAAAAGACCGAGATTCAAGAGAATGAATCTGAACTGATTGAGACCTATCTAAAAGAAGGTAAAGGCACTATCATTATCATTTCTGCGATTCGATTGAATAATCATCCAAGTGTTAGAAATACCATTAAGGAACTTAAAACAAAAGTCGGTGTTATCTATTTCTATTTCCTTTCTGAAAGTGGTGTAAATATAACCATTGGTGATAAAGAGATTAATGCAATTGACCCATTGTTTGTCTCTGAAGCTAACGAAAATGGAAACCTAAACGAAAATGAATGGGACGGAACCGAAGTACGATGGATAGAAAAACCAAAAGAACTTACCCTTGATGACGAACTGCAAATTAATGTGACTATCGAAATAACACAGCTGCCTTATCCACCTATTTATAGAATCAAAAATATTGGGGAATCGAGAGACAAGGAAGTCCGTGAAAGGTATTTAATTGAAGCAGGTAATTATGGCTTTTATGTGTACAGAAACAAAAGACTGATTTCTTGGGCTTCAAATTTACAGGGCATCATTCCATACGACCAAGACTTTTATGCCTTTAGAGGAAGAATACTTATCAATGATGAGGCAGATGATTTCTTCAATATTGATGTAAAAAAATCTTCGCTCACCCTTTCTGAAGAAGCGTTTAGAAATATCAGCGATTTTACCAAAGAAGCAAAAAGTAAAAGTAAGGCCGCTTGGAAAAATGCAGGTAAGATTAGTCGGGACATAATTAATAAAGCGCCTAACGAAATTGCCAATAAACTCTTAGAAGAATTTGAGCAGATTGAAATATTGCCTGGTGATGACCTACCTGATGAGGAAATAGCTTTAGAGCGATTAAAAGCTATTACAGATGATATGACCTCAAAAATCAAGTGGATAATCAAAATGATGAAAGAGGACAAGGGTGAAGAAGTGGATGATGTAGATGATGATTACACCGATGATGAAAAAGAGGAAGCTGTTAAAGGTGAAAAGAACCCTAACCTCACTAAGATATTTAGGGTGTCATCCGTTGAAGATAACTTACTTTGGGAACCTTACTATGATACGGACTTAGGAAATTGTGTAAGGATTAATAGAATTCACCGATTTGCAAGGTTAATCTATGAAGACAATGCCGAAAATAGAGACTTACAGATTCTCTTCGATTTAATGATGCTTCAATTTGCCGACTCTGAACTATATGCCTACAAGAATATTGCGAAATATGAATACGATGACCTAAAAATTATTTTACGTGAATCCAGAAGAATAGTATCAGAATTTCTCGCCAATATGTGCCGAAAACTAGAGAACGATTTGCCACCAAATTACAGTGACGAAAAGTATGCTTGAGACTAGTATTATGGGTGCATTCAACGGTGCAGACCAAGCCTATATTTACATCTGGCTTTCTAAAAAACACAAAATCGTCTACGTAGGAATGACCAACAGTTATACTGGTACAATCGGTAGAGCTGGTGCTCATTTCAATAGAAAGGGAACCTTAAGAAAACGATTTATCGAAACTAGAGGTTACGAAGTCAACGATGTAGATGACATATTACTACTGTCCTTCCCTTTGCCTAAAACAAGAGAATTTACATCAGTAGAAAAATCATATAGGGAAGCTGTTGAATATTTGGTACAAAAAGAACTGATTTTATTGCGTGGTAAACTCAACCCTACTTTTGATGTTATCTCGTGGGTAAGACTTAGCCCAAGAACAGGAAATTCGAGAATTAAAAAATTAGCAGCGTCTATTGTAAATTCCTTTGAAACTAACTATTCGCGCTTCTAAAGGCTTTAATCAGCTTATTTAACTGGGTTTGAGTTGTCATTGCACCAAAACTTACACGAATGCTTCTATCAGCTTTTTCCTTACTCAACCCCATACTCTTCAGAACGTGAGATTGTTCTAATAAGCGAGAATTGCAAGCAGAACCAGTAGAGACAGAAAACATATTTTTATTTCTTAAGATAAATGACTCAGCATCCTGATTTAAAAGCTGGATATTAAGAATATATGGACTTCTCTTAACTGAACTTGCATTAACTACACCCAATTTTGATTGAAGTAATTCTTGTTGTAGATAAGTATTTAACTTGTGAATTCTCTCAAAATTATTTTTCATCTCAGACATTGCTACTTCACTAGCTTTTCCCAAACCTACGATTCCCGGGACATTTTGTGTCCCTAAATTTACGGAATCAATAAGGTGTTTAACCATTGTACCAGATTTGGTTTTAGCATTTGATTTTACTAACAAGCCACCAATGCCTTTAGGTCCATAAATTTTATGCGCATTAAAACATAGTAAATCTATATTTTCATCTTGAAAGTTTATCGCAAGTTTTCCGTAAGCCTGTGTTGCATCCGTAAAAAAAAGAACATTCTTCTCTTTGCATATGGCACCAATTTCCTCAACATCTGTTAGGACACCTGTTTCATTATTTACGTGCATCAAGGCTACGAGGATTGTATCATTTCCAATATGCTGTACTAACAAGTTTGTATCTATTTGTCCATTTTCATTAACATCAAGATAGGTCACCCGAGCACCGACCTTTTCTAAATCCTTACACGTATCCAAAACTGCCTTATGCTCTGCTCTGGAAGTGATTATATGGTTTCCTACATCTAAACTATTATAGAAAATTTGGCTTATGGCTAATTTGATAGATTCCGTTGAACCACTAGTAAAAAAGACCTCATTCTCTTCACAGTTCACGAGTTTTGAAATTTGATTTTTAGCTTTTTCAATGGCTTTTGAAGCTACTTCCCCGTGTATATGAGTGCTGCTAGAAGCATTCCCATAGTAATTAAGAAAATACGGTAACATTGCCTTGTAAACTTCTTCTTTTACAGGTGTGGTTGATGCAAAATCAAAATATATAGGTTCTTCGTTCACTTCTTTAAATAACAATTGCAAAGTTAAAAATATAAATATCTAATTTTGAGTTTAGAATCCTTTTAATTAATACAGATATATTGAATCAATTAATGGAATAAATACCTACCTTTTCTTAGCCTTAAACGATTTTGTAATTAGAATCATCTCTTTTATGAATAACAAAATTGTGTCTTTTAAATTCGTGAATATTTCTGCATACATAGTTTTCATAAGCTTGCTACTTTTAAAAAATTGAGAATGGTATGGGCTAATGCTTTTAAGTTTATATCGTTAGTAAAATAGCTTTCCTCATCAAGATTGCTCAAAAAACCCATTTCGACTAGAATTGAATTACAGTAATCGATAGTATCTCTCAGAACCTGAAAATTTGCAAACTTCACGCCTCTACTTTCAAATCCTAATGTCTTATTGAGCATATCTTGTAATTGAAACGCTAGCCAAGTAGAATCGTGTTGGTTTACCGATTCCTTGTTAGCTACAAATACTTCAACACCTCTCGCATTCGCATTATCGGAATGATTACAATGTAATGACACGAACAAATCTGCTTTTAATGCTTTAGCCAGTTTAGTCCTGTCCAACAATGAAAAAAGCGTATCGCTATACCTAGTTAAATAAATATCAAGTGGATTATCCAGCCCATTATTTAGTTCCAAAATGGCATTTGCAATATCCAATACGACATCCTTTTCTTGGATTTTATTTATGCCTACTGCACCCGAATCTTTTCCACCGTGTCCAACGTCAATTACAATTCGTTTTTGAGTACTTGATTGCTGTCCAAAAAAGATGCACATTTTTAGAAGCAAAACCACAAAACTGACGTTTTTGAGCACTTTTTTCATTTTCAATTTTCGGGTTATCAACAACTTTCCTTCAAAAACTAATAGAATTTGATGTCAAATAATAACAATTAAATTCAATTAATTTCAAATAAAATTTTACTCACAAATTGTTGATTTTCAATTATTTATAAACAAATATATGTAAATTTCAGAAAGAGAAAATGAATAAAAAATCTAAACAGTTATATTATGAAAAAATCAATCTACTTAGCAACTTTTTTATCGTTGCTCTCAACATCACTTTTTGCTCAAATTGGTGGTATTGAAGATTCTGTTAATGATGTTGGCGACACAATCAGAGCTATTTTCCCAATTCTGCTTGGTGTCATATTCCTAGTCGGTTTCCTGTTTAACGCCGGTCATTTCTTCGGTGAGAATGCAGACCTTAAAAAAGGAATTACTAGAGTACTTGTATTTGTTCTGATTGCTGGCGCGGTTGTCGGGATCTTCACATACCTAATAGGAATCGTTGTGTAGTGAAGCGGTTCGAGGTCTATAAAAACATTAGGAAAAGGGCGGTCATTTTTGGACTGCCTATTTCCATGTTTGCCCTAATGATGGTGTCCATTTTAGCTTCGCTGCTCATTATCATCTTCTCTTTCAGTTTTGGGATAATAATTGGCGTATTGGTTTTTAACGCTGCCTTGTACGTAGCCCTGACCAGAATAACCCATAACCCACAACTATTTCAGATAGCTAAAGCCTTCCCAAGAATAATTAGTAACAAAAGAAACTCTGGCTTTGATTATGAACAAGATTAACCTTTCGGCATATCAACCTATTACGGATATTCAGGACAATATCATATTTGCCAATAACGGTAATGTTGTCCTATGCTATGAAGGAACATTACCAGAAATCTATTCCTTATCGGAAAAAGACTTTGAGGATATGCACGGTGCCTGGTTTCAGGCCTTGAAATCGCTTCCAATTGGCACGGTGGTTCATAAACAGGATATATACCTAAAAAAGACCTATTCTTCAGAAGCACTTCCGAATACGACGTTTTTAGAGAAAGCGACACACGACCATTTCAAAGGGCGTAAGTATATGGAACATCGTTGCTTTCTGTTCTTTACACTCACTAAGAATAAAGCGCTGAACAATCCAAAATACGTCAACCCTTTTCGTAAAGTTTCCAAAGGGATTGTTCAACAATTAGATGACAACGTTAAGAGCTTCATAGGTTCTGTTGGCGACTCTATTTCTTTCATAAACAATTGTCGTAAAATGACTTTTGTTCCCCTTAATGCTGGCGAAATACAAAAACTTACAAATGGCTACTTCAATGGTTTCAATGAGGGGTTTGATACTGATATCATATTAGATAAAAAAAGCGTCAATATTGGCGAAAACTATTTTGATGCCCTGGCTATCAATAGCGAACTGTGCTTTGGCGAAAGTGTACAGAGTAGCAAGACCAATGAGAAATTCACTTCTGACGATTTTGTGTTTCACCAGGGGTTTATTGATGGTTTAGGGCTTACGCTTAATGAAAACCATATCGTTAATCAAATACTCTATTTAGATGATAAACAGAAATGGCGAAAACTGCTCGATAAGAAAGTTGAAGAACTTAACAAAAGTTCCAACTTCGGTTCACAGAACAAGGTAGTCCTTGGAAAAATTCAGCATATTCTGGACCAAATCAATGCCGATGACAATGCACGCGTTATTCGTGGCCATTTAAACATTGTGTATTGGGCTCGGGAAGCTCGAGAGCTAGATAGAATTACTTCTAAAATAAAGACTGAGTTTAAGGAACTGGACATCATTCCATACTATCCTAGAGGTGAGGAACGCAAAAACTACATACTGAATAGTTACTGCTGTTTCTCTTCAAACTTTTCAAACAACGATTTATACGTTACCGATTTAAAGCACGCCTTATGCCTGTTCATCAACAACACCAATTACAAGTCTGATGTAACGGGAATCATCTTTAACGACCGTGAACATAATATTCCCGTTCTAAAGGATGTTTGGGACGAGCGTAAGAAGCGCATCAAGGCACGCAACTTTGCCATTTTCGCCCCAACGGGTGAGGGCAAATCGTTCTTGGCAAACAATATTCTGAGGCAATATTTTGAAAGTAACGTCCGTCTGGTCATAATTGACCTTGGCGGATCCTACACAAAATTTGCCAAACTCTACCCTGAGAAATACACTGTGCTTCGTTATGAAAGTGGCAAAAATCTCGGTATCAATCCTTTTTACATAAGTGATGCAAATGACCTGACACCTGAACGACTAGAGGATTTATCAATCTTTCTGTTTGAACTGTTCGTATCAGATTTAAAAGTCACAAAGGCACAATCGGTTTCAGTAAAAAAGATATTGCGTCACTATTACAACAATACTTTAGAAAATCATTCGCTGGATGGTTTTTACAATTTTATAGAGCGGAATCAGAAAGACCTTCTAAACACCTTAAAAATCCATCCCGACTATTTCAATATTACTAGCTTTTTGCACGTAATGTCTGAATATGTCGGCGATGGTCTATATAGCTTCCTGTTTGAAGTCAGCGAAGACCAGACCTACAAGATTGAAGATAAACGCCTGATTGTTTTTGAACTTGATGAAGTCAAGGACAACAAGGAAATCCTGTCAGTAATGTTGAAGCTGATTAAGTCTGCCATCCAAAGGACTATTTGGAAAAACAGGGCTGAAAAGGGCATCATCTTGTTCGATGAGTTTGCAAAACAACTGAAGTTTGATAACGTACTTGAAAGCGTAGAGTTCTACTATCAAGCGATACGTAAACAGAATGGTGCTATCGGTATAATTCTACAATCCATTAATCAGCTTCCCAACAATTCAACATCAGCTAGTATTCTTGAAAATACACAAGTCATTTATAGCCTGAACAATGAAAAAGGCTATGATGAACTGGTCAAACGTCTCAATCTATCCAGCCACGATTTAAACCAATTAAAGTCCATCAAGAACAACCTTTCCGGACCACGGAAGTACACCGAAATGTTTATCAAAATAGGCAAGGAAAGCAACATTTTCAGGCTTGAAGTCCCTAAAGAAGTGTATGCAGCTTATCTGACCGATGGGCAGGAAAATGAGGAAATAATGAAGCTGTACGAACAGCATCACGATATGGAAAAAGCAATAATTCAATTCACATCTAAAACATAATATTATGAAGACAAAAATCAAAACAATCTTATTCGGGTTATTCTTAACAATTGCCCTTCTATTACCCAATGGTACTACCGCTCAAGGAATGCCAGTTTATGACAATACCAACTTTGTAAGCTTGGTAAAACAACTTATAGAATCAGGCAAACAGACGGCTGAAATGATTAAGTCTGTAAAATTCCTGAAAGATGCTAAAGACGCTATAGAGAAAGTATCTAGCGTCGTTCAACAGTTAAGAGCAGTTGAGGAAATTGCCCAAAACAATCAACGCCTTATCAATGTAATGCAGAATGATTTACAGGATATTTTAAACTCGCCATACATAAAGCCCGAGGAAGTCACACGGGTTGCGGAATCATTCGATGCCATAGTACAAAACTCTTTAGACACAGTTGATTTTATGGACGAAATCTTATCTAGCGATAATCTAAAGATGTCCGATGCCGAACGTGCTGAAGTGTTGAAACAAAAAGAACAGGAATCAAAGGAAATGGTTGCTAATATCACAACTAAAACGAAACGCTACAAGGACATTATTTCCTTCAGAAAAATGCAGGATAAAATCAATAACCGAGAAACTGAGTATTAAAAGCAATGTCAATCGGACTGGAATATATCGACACCGTTTTTCAAACGATGCAGAATAGCAGCTTCTCGCAATACACCATTGCAGGGATGAAAACGCTAGCTGTATTGTTCTTTCTAGTCAATATCCTTAAAAAATATAACGAAGGTATTTCGGATAAGGACGGTTACACTTGGGGGTTGAGTCCAGGGGAACTTGCAAAGAATTTTGCCATAGTTCTCTTGGTTATCTTTTCTACTCAGGTATTGGGTTTCTTTGATGGCATATTGGTTTCTATTGAAGCGCAATATCGTGGTACGGCACCTGCATTACTTCCTATACAAATGCAAGATATACCAATAGAAGAAGACATTAATTTAATGGATGCTGCCAAAAATGCTATGACATTATTATATGAAGCGTTGGTCACACCACTTTATGGATTCAAAATACTAGCTTTTATTATTGGTATTATACTATGGATTTTGGACCTGTTCATATATCCGCTATTTCTCGCTGAACGTTTTTTTCTACTAGGGATAATGCAGGCCTTTTTCCCATTGGTCATAAGCCTTGCTGTTTTTGAAAAGTTCCGTTCACTCGCATACACATTTTTCAAATTGTACGCTGCGGTCTATATGTTGGTGCCGGCCTTCTTTCTGGTCAACATATTTGTAAATGCGCTCTATACTGAAATCAACACGAATTTCTGGACTAACCTGTTTGGGACAAATGTTGGTCAGGGCTTTTTTGCACCTGTGGTTCAACTTGGCTCGGTTGGATTCATTGTGTTTCTAAAGTTCAAATTATACAAGCGCGCCACATCGTTTACCCTCAGATTGTTTACCAGTTAAATCCAACGAAAATGAAAACACCTTACAAAAACATCTATGCAGTTTTAAAGTTGAACAGATTTATCGTGTTGGCAGTTGTCATTTTTGCAATGCTATCCAGCACTTTTTCCCTTTGGATGGCTTTTAAAACGAATAAAGAAGCTCTCAATAGTGCCTTTGCCATCAATACTGATGGTAGTATTATTCCGCTTAAGCTCGTTACCCAAAAAGAAAATTTCAAGGTCGAGGCCTTAGCCCATTTAGACCTGTTCCACAACTATTTCTATAATATCGATGCCAGTAACTATGAACGGAATCTTGAAAAGGCTCTGTGGCTGGGTAACAGTTCTGTTGATAATCTCTATCGTCAGAAAAAAGCCGATGGTGTCTATAACCGATTACTGCAATATTCATTAGTGCAAAAGGTACTGAGCATAGATTCACAAATCGAAGAACAAAACGGAATGTATGTTTTTAGAACTGTTACCATTTTTGAAATCAATAGAGGTTCAATAATTGACACCTACGAACTTGTCTCAAGTGGAAATTTAATTCCTGTTGACAGAAACTTTCCAAACAACCCACACGGTTTATTGATTACAGACTATTTCGAGAACACCCTAAAGAAAATAAACGATGAAAGTTGAAAAAAATAAAATTGTCTTCGCAGCAGTACTGGCTGTAATTTTCATATTCCTCATTTCCTATTCTATGATGGTTATGGGCGATGACGAAAATGAAAATGAAAATCTTGAACAGACCTTAGTACCAGAATTGGACGAAAACCAAAAAGAATACGATTCCAAGTTGGATGCCATCAATGACTTAAAGGAAGTGCGCGAGAATAACGCACCTAGTATCTACGATGAAAAACTTTTAGATTCCACAGGGCTATACAATCCTGATTTGCTGGAACAAGAAAAAGAACGCATTGTGGATAGTATATACAATGCTGGTAAGATTCAATATTCTGAAAAGAAGTATAGAAACCTGGGGCAAAAGAAAGTCACTCAAAAGCACACGCAACAAATCGACTCAGCCGAACTAAAGCGGGAACAAAAAATACAGGCGAAAGAATTGGGGCTGGAACATCAACTATTCTTCGCCGCTTCGCCTAAGCCCAAAGAGGTTTCGGTAATTGGCAATACAGATGAAACGATTTATGTAGTGGTTGATGGCGACCAGGTTGTTAAAGCGAATACCCGATTACGAATGCGCCTTACCAAATCAGCTACCGTTAATGGTAAGCTGATGCCAAAGAATACGCCCGTTTTTGGGTTTATCAGTTTTCAACCCAATCGTGCCTTGATTGAGATTGAAAACATAAAACATCATCCTACTAAACTTAAAGCATTCGATTTGTTGGATGGAAGCGAGGGCATATATGTCGAAAATAGCTTTAGGGAAGAGGCAACTAGAGAAATACTCGATGATGTCATTAGTGATATTAATATTCCTAGTGTCCCACAAGTAGGCGGGCTTACACAAGTATTCAGACGTTCTAACAGAAGGGTAAAAGTAACCGTGCTGAACAATTACAAATTAATCCTAAAACCAAAATTATGAAAGCAATAATTTTAATAACGAGTTTATTTCTTTTCGCGTTAGCGCAAGCACAAACACATACAGCCCTCGACACCATTTACGCAAATGACACTAAAAATGTTGCGCTATTTTTTCCGGAACCCATACGGCAAGGTATAACCGGTTCGGATAATTTTGTATTTACTTATAATCGTGAAAAAGAACAATATTTTGGTCTTCTTCAAGCCAAACCTGGTAAGGAAAGTAATCTTCTGGTAATCAACAGAAATGGCTCAATTTTTTCGTATATTGTAAGTTATAAAAAGCAACTGTCAAAGCTCAATTATTTTATCCCATTATCGAGTAGTATTGGGAATGAAAAGCCAATAGTACCTGATTCGATTCAGGTTGTTTCTACTGAAGAAAATATAGATAACAGAACTTATTATTATCAAAAATTCTGCTCCTATCTTCTTAATAGATACCAGCGTGTTGGTCGAATTAAGAAACGAACACAGGGCATTGTCTTGACCGTAGAAAATATTGTTTTTGATAAAGAAGAGCTCTACTTTGTTATGCGGATTGAGAATAATTCTTCAATGGATTACGATTTGAATTTTTTAAACCTCTCAATCGAAACGCGACAAAAGGGAAAAAGAAAATCATTACAGCGTTTGTACCAAGAGCCTATTTACAAATATCTCTCGCCTTCAAAAATCGTGGAAGGCAAAATGGTACGATTGGTTTACGTGATGCCTAAATTCTCATTATCAAATGAGCGCAGGGCAATTTTGGAATTGAACGAGAAAGACGGCGAGCGCAATATTGAACTTAAAATTTCACATAGATATATCAATAACCCAAATTAATAGTATTATGAAAAAATTAGTCATTTATCTACTTGTGTCGCTCTTCATCTCCTGTTCTGGAAATAAAGATATGTCTCCTTCTGAAACTGCTAAAGTTGTTGCCGAAAGTTTTTATCACGGTGATAAAGCTTCTCTAAAAAAGCATACTACTGAAGAGGGCTATGCGAATCTTTCCAGCATTCAAGAAATGTTCGTTCAGGATAAAAATTCAAAATCCGATTTTAAGGTGGTCGATGAAGCAATGGAAGGGCAAGTGGCCTGGATTAAATATTCCACAGCCTATGACCCAAAACCTGGTATTTTTAAATTGGTTAAAGAAGATGGCCATTGGAAGGTTACGCATAATGGGCCACTGGATAATGGGCCTTTTTAAAAAAATTATTTTCTAAATATTTAACTAACAGTCAGTATTTAACAAATAATATATGGCTACAATTGAAACGGAATCAATCCAATAAAAAATGTAAAAAATACTAAATTTAGCTTGGCAAAGTGGTAACTATTCTATCATACAACTACACTTACACCACCCATTACACCACCCATTACACCACCTATCTGACCACCTATTTGACCACCTCCTAAATACAAATTCTAGACAATAACAATCTAGTATACTAATTTCAGTCAATCATATAAAAATTACCATATAGCTAATCATCCCTATCTACAAATTTGATGTGGTCTTTAGATGTTAATACGTTTGGGAACTTTGGGATTAAATCTTGATTTTTAGACAGTCTCATCTCAATATCATCCCTATTCCACCAAGAAGTCCAAATTCCTTTGGACTGCAACGATTCAAGCTTTTCTGTAAGTGCTGAAGAAATTTGGGTGTTTACCGCTAAAAAGAAGCCTTGTGAGTTATGAGTTTCTACAGTATCTCGCATATCCAAAACTTTCCCTTTTCCAATGGTAGATTTTCCCG
Organism: Leeuwenhoekiella palythoae; assembly: GCA_964221315.1. Lineage (GTDB taxonomy): Bacteria > Bacteroidota > Bacteroidia > Flavobacteriales > Flavobacteriaceae > Winogradskyella > Winogradskyella palythoae_A. The sequence goes on from CAXPYI010000002.1 coordinate 600,185, forward strand.
ATTTGCATTGCCCTACAACTTTTATCAATTTTTTTGGTGGTGTGGTATCAGACATATATTCATTTATTACATTCCACTCAATAATTAAATCTCTACCCTTGTCCCCTTGATTAATGGGCGCAGGTCTTCTCACACTTTTTACATTCGGCTCACGTTCCAAAAGTGCTTTAACCAATAATTCGAATTGGTCCGGGCAAACCTTTTCTTTCCAAATAAATTGTGATATAGGAAACAATAGTTCTGATTCTCTATTATGGCGTTGTCGTATGAGTTCTCTCTCTTTTTTGTATTCATCAAATCCACAGATTCTACCTAATGCAATAACATAATCTTCCATTACGGTAACAACCATATTTTCCATAGGGATAACTGGGTATCCTTTCAATTTACCATTCTTATTGATTATTTTAAAATATTCGTCCATTTCAGATTTCGTATCATCGTGGACAAAGTTTTTTATGTTATCGCTAAGCACAAATGTGCCATTCTCTCCTTTCATCGATTCTGTTTTATCTGTACACAAGTCTAACGTTGAATTGAGAAACTTTGCGAGACTGCTAGATTTAATCATTGTAACTTCCTCTTCTATGTCATAGAAATACACCCATTCTGGTCGTTCTCGGTCTCCATAATTATTACGGCTAGATATACTATGCAAATCTGAGAACAAAGCTTCAACATCCTCAAGAGAATACTTGTAATTTGAGTTATCAATATTCCCAACTTTCATACATTTGTCACAAGGGCAACCCGCAAAATACCATAAGCTTTCTCTCCAAAAAGCGACCATTATTATGATTTCCTCGACAACTTCAAAGAGTTGTTCGACAGTTGAAATGCCGTATAAAATTGGGGTTTGAAAAGGAACCAAATACCTTCCCCAAATTTCATCAGGCACAACGGGATGACCTATGTCAAATTGCTCACAAGAGATTCCTGTTTTATAGAATCTTAAAAAAGAAGTGAACATTAGGCTTAAAATAACGTGCGCATCAGATCTATCACCTGTATAAAAAACATCATATGTTCTTTGAAGAAAATAAAATGATAAATTATAATTTTCATCTAACTGAAGAAAAAGAGTGATGCCCGAGGATTGGTCAGTAAATATCCTGAAATAATTTTCTTCCGCAATTTCAATTGTTAAGTGATGTTTTTTACATAGTTCTTCAACAATTTCTTTAAGTTTTAGTATTTCTTCAGTGTTCTCTATTTTCATTTAAAGGATTGACATATAATATGATTTAAAACTCATTTTACCTATCCTACAATATAACATTATTCTGTTAATGAGATGAAACCCAAAATGTTGGTTACGTAAATATGGATCTCGCCTCCTCATAAACCCTCTCAAATTTCGCCGCTAAATCAGCCTGAGAAAATTGCTTCGATTCCTTTGGCAACTCTCGTTTAATGTTAGCCAATTTTAACTGAACTTTCTTATCCCTTCCGTCAGCATAAGTAATAAACTCGCCCTGTTTCAATCTAAAGAAAACGTCGGCTCTAATTTTTGGAATTTCCTTTTCTCCAGTTGTGATTCGCGTGTCAAAATCAAGATTGTGCCCACGACTAATACTTTTAGTTGGGTTTTTGATAATTTCAAAAAAGCGTTCATAATATTTTGCAGTATCTGGGTCGTTTACCTTTCCAAAAAACTGATAGGACAAATTGCTTAAAATCGCCTTACTTGCCTTGTCGCCATACATCATATCGTTCTGAATTTTGTCTTGCATCACATAGATAGTAGCAATATCATAGCTTCGCAATGTTGCTGGAATACGGTGCATATTCAAAAGGCGTATAGTCGGTGCTTCTTCCATCAACAAAAATGAAGGTTTAGAATTTCGAACACTCATTTGTTTGGTAATAGCATGAACAATAGTTGCAATTACGGGCGAATATGATGTCTCATATTTTGGATTGTTCACTACGGAAATGATGGCAGGATTATCTTCGCTATTGATATTCAAAGGCACTTCATCAGCAGATAATGCCATAAATATACGCTGTGTGCTAATTCGTTTCAACGCATTGGCAAGAGTGCTTTTAACACCAGCTGTCTGCCTATCCGAATCTTTCCCACTAATAAAAGCATCCGCCATTGCTCTGGATGTGGTATTGGTTTCCAAAAACTGAATAAGACTATCTGTATCCAATAATTGATAAATAGCTATTAAATGAGGTAGTGTGCAGTATTTTGGATAATCAGTCTTTAGTTTCCAAATCAAACCACCTATCAGCCCTTCAGCGGCATCGTTAAAGAATTTGGTGGTTCCAGAGGTTCCGCTTTCTCTTTGTTCCAATAGGTTTTCAATTAGCACTCTTGACACCTCGTTCACGCTTTCCTCGTTCTCTAAATAGTGAGGTGCAATAGGGTTTACTCTATGGATAATTTTGTCAAAGGAAATGACCTTGAATGGAATGTTGCTGTCCTTGAAAAGTGGATATGCCATTTCGGTCAATTCAAAATCCTTGTAGTCGTGAATGATTCCGCAAAAGCTCTCATTACGGAAATGCTTTAGAAATCCATATACGACACTTTCAGTTTTTCCGCTTCCGGCGGATCCGATGACGGATGCGCCACGTTTAATATTATCTATTTTGAAGTTTCCTTTATTCGTAGAAAAACTGACTTGGTATTTTGTACTTCCATTTTGTGCGTCCTCAGTTTTATGCAGAAAAACATAAAATCCTATATTAATTAACATTAGAGGACATACCAGATAAAGTAATATAAATACTAATTCATTTCCTTCAGAAAAATAGAATACGAAAATTGAAAGTATTATGATATTTAAAAGAAACGCATATTTGCCTACTCGAAACATCGCATAAAAAACAGTACTGGCTAGACCAATAATCGAAAGTATTGTTATGATATTATCTATCTGCATTCTAATTAGATTCCGATGGAACTTGATTTTATGGCCACTTCTGCACCACGTCTTAATCGCTTGAAAACCCGAAGTGCAATTTGTGCTTGGCTAACTGGAATATTTGGAACGATTGGCAATCCCGTTTTCGTCATCATTTTGAAAGCCAATGCTTTTTCATTAGCTGGTAATTTCATCAAGGCAGCAAAGTAGAGCTTGGGATTTTTTACAAAATCCTTTCGTGCCTTGTACGTCTCAGCGAAATTGCGTTGGTAGCCAAAAGTCTTGTCAAATGTCTTTTCTGCGTTCTCAAAAAATTTATCCCTGTCAAAACCACGCTTCACATTCTTACCGTGCATTTCAACTTCTGAAGCTTTGTGCTTGCTTCCTGGGGAAAGACTGACCGAGTTGGAAGCGTCTTTTCTACTCACGATAATATGGATATGGCTTTGGTTTCCATCTTTTGCCATTCCCTGGACTATCCGTTTTCCATTTTGCTGATGTGGTGCTTGTCGTTCCAACTTGGCAATTTTGGTTTTCAGCTTTTTAATATTCCCTTCAGCTCGTCCTTCTTGAATATTTCGGATTTCTGTTTTGAGTTGCAATATTTTCGTAGCAAAGGGCTGGTTCTCTCTTATCTGTTTGTCCGTTCCTTTAAAGGTGCGTTGGTGTTCTATTTTAGCGAAGTATTTTATATCGTTTATTGTAATCGGCCGTCCATTGATTTCCCGGTTGAAGCTAGCAACATAATCCTTCATCAGCTCTCTGGTGTATCGTTTTAAATCTTGGCTATTGTTCCGTAATTTTCTCAATTCATATTTTGAAGGACTGACCGTAATCGAATAAAACTTGGGTTCTGTCTTTTTTAATTTTGCTGTGTTTCCGTCAATTTCTTTAACCACTTCTTCAGCGGAAATCTCATCTCCATACTGATTGAAAAAATGCTCCATATCCTGTTGTTCCAAACCTTCATTTTCCTTCTCTAAATACCCGACAAAGTCAGCCGAACTTTGTGAATAATTGTTACCCAATTTTTGAGGTGTTATTGTAATGTACATATCTAAAAAATTAGAGTTGATTACTTGGACTTTGCTTTTCCCGAAAGCGTACTTCTTTCTTTTCTTCGGCATATTTCTTTTCTATAATGAGCGGTTTTTTGGTTGGCTCTTCCGTTTCAAAAAGAGATTGAATCATAGCTACCGTAGGTTTGGTCTGTGTCTTTTCAACATCCCTCATTATGGCGATAACCGCATTGATTCTTTTTAAAAGTTTGGCCTCTATGGTTCGCCCCGTCGGACCTAACTTTTCCTTTGGCGAAATTTCGTTATAGAAGAAAAAATCGAGCATTGTAGCCATTGCCTCAGTGTGCGATTTAAAGTAAGTACGTGAGAATGTTTGGAAACGTTTTGCAGTTTCTTTTTTGAATCTAATTCCAGTAAATGAGTCCATATTTCGCCGATTTGTCGCAAAATCTTCCCTAAAAATGGGCGTTTCCAGCCCGTTTGTCGCAAATCTTTGATTGTCAAGAAATTATAAATTTTTTAATTAACTGTTTTTCAGGTAATTAAAAGCGAAAAGGAATCCGAAACATCGCGAAGCGTGTTACCCTCTTGCTATTCCTTTTCGTCCCGCTCGCGGGACAAAAATCCACACAATCCGGCTAAAAAGCCGTTTGCCTTTTTTAAGGAAAATGATTTTCCGATATGTTATTTTTCGATGTGTAAGGGTATCGGCGAAAGTCAAAAAATGGATAACCTTACTTTAATTTGCACGCTGAATTTCAGCATTGTAAAGATACGTTTTTTTTCTTCAATTGGATATGGATTACATACAAAAAACACCTCTAAAAATTAAGAGGTGCTTACTTATCAATTTTAGAAATCATATGTTAAAAACGAACTTATAAGAATATAAATTCCGTATCGCTTCTTCTTCAATCATCGTTTCAAAGCAGCTATGATTTTCCTTTACGAACTTGCGGATAGCATCCCCAAATTTTCGTTCCACATCTTTTTTAGAATTTTCTAAAAGTCGGTTTTGAGCCTCTTCGCTCAAGTCCGTAAAATTGAGATATACCATAGCCTTTTTCTTTATAAAATTCCGTTATCAGAAAAACTATAGTAATCGCCATCGGGTGCTATAATCAAATGGTCTAGCAATCGAATATCAAAAACGGATGCAGCTTTCTTGATTTTGTTTGTCAATTCTATATCTGCTCTACTCGGCTCCAACTTACCGCTCGGATGATTATGTGCTAATATCAAACCAACCGAAAGGGATTTTAAAACAGTTGCAAATAGGATACGCATATCCACTAAAGTTCCTGCAATTCCACCTTGCGAAATTTGGCAAATACCTTTCACTTTATTGCTGTTATTTAAGAGTACAATTTTAAACGACTCTTGTAACCCCATAGTACGTTTATCCCAATTTTGAAAAAGGACTTCCGCAGCTTGTGCAGAGGATGAAACCTGAACCCAATCTTTGGATTTGACACCGCCTTCATAACTTATTTTTATTTCGTTAACTTGTGCCTTCATTTTGCATTTAATTAAAGTGTGAATGAAAAAAAGAGGGCGCATCTTTAGACGGTTACGCCCTCTTTCATTTTAGGTTTACTTATCGCTTTTACTTCCAAGTAAAAGGATTTCATCGGCTACAACTTCCGTAACATAGCGTTGTTCGTTATCATCAGTTGTGTAACTTCGGGATTTTAGTTTTCCCGATATTCCAACTTCTTTTCCTTTGGCAACATATTTCTCTACAATTTCAGCAGTCTTGCCCCAGGCAACAATTGTATGCCAATTGGTATCTGTTTGCTTTTCGCCTTTGCTGTCTTTATAATACTCATTTGTGGCGAGTGAAAAACGGGCTACTTTCTTTCCGCTTTCAAGGTTCGTAATGGTTGGCTCTTGTCCAACGTTTCCAATTAACTGTACGTGATTTTTAATAGTACTCATAATAAAAGATTTAAAGATTAATATTTCCCTTTTCAATTCAACTGTGATTAAATTTTAAGGGGTGTTTGTTCTTTTCTTTCGTGCAACGCACAATGGATAAAGTGGGTTTTGTCAAGACTTTTAGGGTAAAATCAGGTGTGTTTGCGACGTAGTAAATTCCTTGGAATTTCAAGGAAGTAGAAACCTTATTTTTCAATAAAACTCAGTACAGTCTTGACAAGTTCCATAAGGGCATTAGCAATTCTTTTAAACGCAGTTGCGTTTGAGCGTACCGACAGTTAAGCGAAACAAGTAGCTGTGATTAAATTAGAATTGGTTATGTCGTGCCTGTTTTTCGATGCCCCGAAAAACAATAAAGGCTTTATCCATTATAAACCCCTTAAAATGTGTAAGACAGCGGTTCGGTTTTTAAGAATTTTCGAGGAAGCGCTCAAGAAGGGCTTACCGTAAATTCTGTTAAGAAAACCGAAGTGATGGCTTTCCGATGAAAAGCGGACTTAATTCCCAATTTTGGCTCGGGAATGAAGTGTTCCTTTCCAGCGTAGCGGAAAGAGTTAACGGAATGGAAAGCTAAATTGGGGATTGTGTCTAAGACTTGGATAGTGAAGCTCTTTTACCGTAGTGTAGCTTTTCGCGAAATGCAGGGGAATGTGCTGAGCGGTTAACAATACTAAATCCTGCATTTCCAGTTGCGTTCATTGGTATGGATTTCTAATCTTAATTTTTATCTTCTCTTTTAGGAACCAGTTCTTCTATATCTGATAGTTCATTTACGATTCCCTGTTCCTTTAATGAGTTTTCAATATTGATTTGAACAACATTGGCGTTGGCTTTCCAAACAACTTCCGTAATAAAGGCTATGGTAAGTTGTACTTTTAAATCGGTAGCAAAATCGATATTGGAATTTTTCCATTTGTCCCTATGTTTAGAATTAGCTTCTTGCGTTAAGTCGATTAAAGAGCCGTAGATTTTTCTATCTTCATCTAATATCCCAAGTTGGTGTTCTTTTTGTTCATCAATATCAAGGTCCTTATGTTTTAGAATAGGCAAATCAGCTTTTGGTAAAACGAACAGTACATTTCTAACTCCTGTAGATGGAATCTTAATAATATTATCCTCAATTTTATTAAAGTCATCTATCCCATAGATATTTAGATTCATTGCTACAATCACATCTCTTTCTGCATCAAAACCTAATCTTTCAACTCCTTTTACCAAGTCATCTTTACGAAGAAGATACCTTTTTTTTCTGGCTGATAGAAATGCGTTGGGAATGTAATAATTAATGTTCTGGTACACTATCTGTTGGGATAATATAGTGTCCGCATTAAGATGCGGGATATCTCCGGATGTAAACGCAGATTTCTGAAACAAATTCATTGTACCATTTACACCGAAGGAAATAGTAGGTTGCCCATCAAAATTCTCAGCAGAATTTTGGATGTTGTCAAATCTTGCCAATGCCCTTACAATGGCATCTTTAGAATTGATTAGAAAATCCCATTCTTTATCATAGTCAATATCTGCATTTAATCTTGCATCTTCAATAGCTTTTTCAATGGATGTTTCGAGAACATCTATAAATTTTGATGACTTGGCCTTTAGCTTCTTTATCTCTTTCTTCTTCATATTATATTGTCTTTAAGAGATTTTTATCTTTCAACACTTTTTTCAAACAGAACCTGAAATAATTAATGGATTCTTGCCAACGTAATAATTCCAATACCTCGGTCTGAGGTAAGGTAGGTTGCGCAGTGAAGTTATCGTAGGTATTATATTCAGTTAATTTAAACTGCCTTAAAAAGAGCAGTGCTAGATATTGGCATATGTAAAAAGTAACGCGCCTTCTGTTCCCTAAATTATCCAATCCTGGGAAGGGATATGATAAATCGATAGGATAATATCCTCTACCAAATTCATCCTTGAAACTACTGAACCAGGTAAAAATCTCTGTCATATTATTAGGTAACAGAACATATTTTGGTGGCTGATGCTGTGTATATGTAAACAGCGTTTTAATGGCTTCATAGTTTTTCTGATATATCAATAAACCACCTAATGCCAAGTGGAACTCAAAAAAACGTTTTCTTTCGTTATCCCTTTTATCTATTAATGACTGGTTATCGTATGTGTGGGTTTCGAAGTTATAGTTTGTTCCATACACGCGTTGTAATCCAAAACTAAAATATTGATGTGCCGTACCCCAATAGTTCCCCACAAATTTGGCATTGTTTGATATGAGTACAACATTTCGCCAAAGCTCTTTGTAGGTTTCGTTAGAGATTGGGGTTTCAAATATGCCTTGCCCCATCAGCCATATGCCACTTACAACAAAATATTCAAGACTTTGCAAGTCTTCATTTCTACCCTTAGCAACTTCCCTAATGATTTCCCTTATGCCATTGTGAAATTCGTGATTAAACTCAACTTTAAAGTTTTCAAATCCATCAGGTTTCTCTTCTTCTCTAGGCCTTATGAAGTTTGCACGGTAATTGTTAAATTCTTCTGTGTAGAACGTAACTAATGTTTCTTCCAGACCCTTATCCTGTGTTCTGATAGCGAATATCGCCAGTTCATTGATGATTTTGAAATAGAATTTGTCATCTTCATCTTTCTTCAGCTTTCGGTATTCGGAAATAATATAGGTAAGCAAACGCGTAGACTTGCCATTGTAGAGTGATACTTTATCTAACCAAATAATAAAAATCACAACCAACGCAATTGTTGAAAGCAATACTAAGATTCTAGCTGAGTTTTGCATCCACCAGTTATCCTTCCAAAAAAGAGGTTCGAGGTCTAATATTAGGAATATAAATGAGCCGATTGTAAGGAATAAAACCCACTCAAAAACTGTTATTCTTCTTGACCTTCCTGGTAGTATTCCAAGAAATTTGGTCTGCGGAAATTCACTTTCAAAAGCATTGGCCAAATAGTTTGATGAAAACTTATAACCAATATTGGATATTTTGTCTACGATAATAGGGTATGCTATACCCAAAATTGCAATATCGATAGCGACACAAATTTCTATGATATACTTAAATTCCATTCACGTTAATTTACTAATAGTTCTACCGTCTTATACCAATAATAAAATATGGACTTATCCGGTTGTCGCTTTAATCTGTTCAAAAATGCCCAATCTGGATGTTTTATGGTCAGTTTGCCGGTATCCTGATTCTCATAATATTCTATTTCAACTACTTCCTCTTGTAGCAGTATTGCATTCAAATAAGCGACTCTGGCTGATGCGGACAATGCTTCTTCAATTCTAAAATTTCCTGTCATCAAAAACGCACTGCCAAAACTTCGTATGCCAGAACTTAAATCCGCAAATTTCTTTTTTGCTTCAGCAGTTAGATTGCGCTCTCGTCGTGCAATAATTGCACAGGTATTTATAGAATCCCACAGCACATCTTTATCACTGAGATTCCTTTTACTAAAATTAGCATCCGAACTGCGATAGGATAATTCTGCTTTCGCGAAAGCAGAAAAACTTTTTTTCACTGTGGCCATATCCGTAATACTTTCAAATAGTTTTGACAAGTCAAACAATTGTTTACAGATTTCCATTGCAAACAGCTGGTCTTGTTTATAGTAGGGAATACCTATAGTTTCTGGCGCAAATGCAGTTAGCTTATCACCACATATGGCATTAACGGATGGCGTCATTACCGTGGTTACTGTTCCATTAACAGAGAGCCAAGGTGTTTCAATTGGTGATTCGATAAGTACTGGGTAGTGTGGACTATCAAAAAGAATGTCTAATAAAATAGTTCCTGGCACGTTTGCGTTATACACCGACTGAAACTCGAATGTGTAATGTGCCTTTGGCACACCTTCTTTATAGCTTCTACGTTCGTTCAATACGTGTTTTGTAAAATGTGAATTGGCTATTACCGTATCTAATATTGCCTCTAATTCTTTACGCTCGATGCTCGAAATAATATCGATATCGATTGAAAATCGATTACCTTCATTTAGCAAGAGCACCAGTGATGTCCCACCTTTGAACACAAAATCAAGTCCGGCTAATTTTAAATGTTCCAACAGGGACAATGCGTGAACCATTTTTTCTAAAATAGTTACGTTAATGGACTTATGTTCTTTTTTTGAACGAAAGTTATCCAGCCATTCCTTTGTAAAACTTTTTTTATCAATCATATGGTATATCTTCTAAGAAATCTGGAATGTGGTTACTTATAAATTGTTTGATTTCCTGTTCTTTTTTACGTCGTTTTGCATAGCTGAACATCCTAGTAAAATTGATGCTGTATCTGTCTATGATATTTTCATAGATATGTACCATTTCAGGACCTTGGTAAAAATGAAAGAGGTTTTCATCTGCAAATAGGTCAACCATTATCTTTTCTAATGTGGCTATGGCTACAACGTCCTTCTTGTTTTTTATTTTTTGAATGGGCGCCCTGGTCACCAAACGCTTAATAACAACTGGCACATTACTTTCTGAAATATAAAACTGAATTTCCTTCTCATCTGGATTTAGGAAAAAATCCATTCTCAGATTATCATTGAGGTAATAATAGAGTGAATCTATAAACTCTTTTTCTACCTCGACAATAATTATTTGATTGGAAGTTTGGTGTTGGGTAAACTCATTAAGCCATTGGGTTTCCCAGATTGCATATTTTATATCCTCAAAACGCTCGTTGGTCTTGCGAGCGATTTTATAAATGTTATCAGACAGAACAGCTTTATACTTAGGCTTATAGGAAATAACATATAGCCCACGTCCTATTGTTTTAATGATATCCTTTTTTTTAAGGTCATAGATTCGCCAACCAAACGTATTCTCTTTGAGGTCTGGTTCAAAATCGAGATAAAAGTCATATAGTTCATCCCTATTGAATGAACTGCGGTCCTTAAAGGCTTCTATAAGTCTATTTTCTATAATTTTTGGCATAACTAAAAATCAAAACTTCGCCAAAAATACAAAAAAGTGGTAAATATTTGAAAACAAATTATTGCCACTATCAAAATTAAGTGGTAAAATTTTGATTAATTGCTATCAACGTCATTACTGCTTAAAGTTTAATATTGACAGAAATTCCAAGGATTTTGATTGTATTTTTTCAATAACAACCTTGTCTTTATCGGTCTCAAGCAATGCCCAGTATTTTTGTTCGTTCCAAATATGTTCTCGTTGTAAACCAGAACCCAATTGTGTGATAAAACCCCAAAACCACAAATCATCCCAGATTTCCATCTGCTCAGATGAATAGATTTGTTGTAAAACGGAATTGATGTTATCAAAATTCCATTTTTCTGATGAATCAAGTTTATAAAAGATTGCTTCAATCACGGCATCCACAGGCAAAAAGAATTTTTCGCTGGAATCTATCTGTTGTGGTGCATCATTCCATATTCGTAATGATTGGTCGTAACTACCACTATGAACGTGGTGGATGGTCTTTGTAAACAATGCAGATGTCTTTTTTCCCCAGCCATCTTGTTTCAACATTGCATTAAACAGCAGTTCGTAATTACATTCTTCACACTCTTTTTCTGTGAGAAACTCAACAAAATTGCGAAAGCCTGTTAAGAGATGTTGGTTGGCATATATCTTTTGAAAAAAATCTGAGAGCCTGTTTATATTTGGTCTGCTTTGGGTATTTACGATATGATGTAGAAGGGAATATACTTTTTCTTGTGTACTGCTATATGGCGACAAAAAACGGTAATATGATTTTGTCTGTACAGTATGGTTAAATTCACGGTTCTTTTCCAGGAATTTGAATAGGCTGTCTAATGATTTAGTTAAAGAGTGTTTCAAACTTAGGGGTATGAATCAAGTTGAACAGTTCCATCGGCACTTACCCAGTAATGACTAATTCCTATTTTGTTTAGTTCTGGAATTATCCCAGCAATTGCACTTCTAATTTGCTCGTCCTCTGGGTGGGCAATGGCTATTGTCGCTTCAGGATGTGCGACTTTGGTTTCGAGGCATTTAATTATAGCTTTTCCCAAATGTGATTTAATTTGGCCTGAATTAAAAAATGGGCGTTTTTTAGTGGGTGAATCGTTATGCGCTTTCGCACCTTTTACTTCTACGAATAGCTTCCTGTTATTTTTTACCGCAACAATATCATAACCTCTGGTTTGTCCCAAGCAGAAACTTTCTATTGAATAGCCTTGTTGTACCAAAAAAGGCATCAATAATTCAATAGTTCTATTTTCAGTAAGCTTTTCCACAACTATAGTCAATAATGTACAATATACTTTATTATTTGTTTTCACCTAAAAGTTGAAAATTAAAAAGAAAAAATCCAGTTTAGATAGGTACTGGATAAACCTTTAAATCTATGCCAGGGCATAGACTTCATCAAAGAGTTTCTTGTCCAACCTTTCCTGTTGACCAAAGCTCTTTTTGAGGACATTGTGCAGAACCGAATTGAAAGCATTATAACCCAACCACAAATTAGGTTCCTCGTCAAGCAGTAAGGCTTCATAATTGAGGATTTCTAAAACCTCTCTCGACTTCTTCGATGGGTCGCTGTTCTTGTCGCTACATTCATAGCGGAACAGTTTGGTTCTGTCAAGAATCGCTTTTACAAATTCCTTGGTGTCGATGATTTTAAATTCCTTCATCTTGTCAAATTTCTTTGTGATGGTATAGAACTCATTGTCAAGAAATTTATCGAAAAGATTGTTCAGCCTCGGCATTATAAGGTCTGTATTGTTTCTGCTGTGCTTAATCGAAAACTCGATTTCGGCCTGTGAAACGTGAAGTCCATTGGAACATACTTTTCGATAGAATCCAAAGTGGCCAGAGGTCTTTTCACTACCATCATACGAGTTCTTGAAACGAAGCATTGGTAGTATCAAATCCTCATCATTTTTGACCGTAAACTGACTTTTGTCGTCAATGATAAAGTCAGTAATAAACGACCTATCATTCTTATTGATGGTGCGTTTGTGGTAGTTGAGTCCGGCATCAATCAACATTTCTTCTGCTTTCTTGAAGAACAGTTGGTTCGGGATGTGGCCGTAGCTGTTCGATACCACATTAACAATTTTTCCATTTGAAATGATGACGTTTTCAAGTCCACGTCGAGATTCCATCTGCGTTAAGGTTTTTAAAGATTTCATTTCTGATGGAACAAAAATTTCATCCTGTTGTAAATTTTGTAAATACATAGCTTTTCAATTTTAGGTTAAACATTTTGTGATAGCACAGCGTAATACTCTGGATGCTTTTCTCTGTAGTAGGCCAGATGACTTTCAGCACCTTCAATCCTGTAATTTTCTTTACTAGATTGATAATGTGCCTCGGCTTCTTGCACTGAAATCTTCGCCTTTGTTGATACTTGTTTCATAATGTTGAAATTTTAGTTAAACAATATTTGAGCAGTACCCAAACGGTAGCTAAAATCACAGCTCAAAAGGAAACGGAATAAATGAGAAATGGAATGCGCGCAAGGGCTTTATGCCGTAGTCTTTTGATGGGTGCATTTTACGAGTTTACCTTTGCGCAGGTATTGATTGACACCTTCTTCTAAGTATCCTAAAAAAGAAAAAGGGCCGACACGAATGCCGACCCTTCTTCAAACAACAAAAGCTAATCGTTGAGTTCCTGAATTTTCTTCTCAAGAACTGCGATGCGCTCTTTCAAACGTGCTTCACGCTTGTCTCTTTTCTCAGAATATGCTTTCTCAATTTCAGCAATCTTCGACTTGTAATATCCTTGTATTGCATTATAGAATGATATATTCGTTAGATTGTTGACGTGGTTGCTCTCGCCAAAATGGACTTGTCTCGTGAGGATATAGCGAATCAATTTGTGGAAGACTTCCTTTTTGAATTTCTTCTTGAAATTCTCGACCATTTCAACTTTGGTCATTTTGGACGTGTCGCCCAAGAACTTTGAGAAATACTTTTGCTGGCTCATATAATCTACATTATTTTCAAAAAGCGATATTGAGAACGCTACCATTTCGTCTGTCGAAAGTGTCTTCTTCGTATCGATGTATTTTGTCTCTCGTATCATTTCAACAACTTCTTCAAACTGCTTATTGTTCTCAATATGCTTCTTACGGATTTCCCTTTCATTGATTTTGATGATTTGTTCTTCGGGCGTACAATCTGCCATTTTTCTACTTGCTAATGGTGCTGAATATTCAGTTGATTCGTTTTCTGATTTCTCAATCACTTTTACGAAGGCACTTTTGTGCTGGTATGTTTCAGGATGGAAGACGATACCGTTTACAAAACCATTCTTTTCTGCTGAATTATACGTTTTCAGTTCTTCCTCATATTGCTGGATAGCCTTGTCGAGCTCAGCTTTCAGTTCATCTTCTGAATAATCGTAATGCTGATATTCAATCTTAATGGCTTCGATTGTCGGTTTAGTCGGTTCTTCGATTATTTCTACATCATCCAGCAAATAGACTTTCATACCATTTTTTTCCAACTGTGAAATAATGAGCTGATTATTTTCGTCATCTGCCCAATACTGTCGTATTTCAGGAATGAGCAGTAGGTTTTCTTTCTTGGATTTTTCAATCAAGTTCAAGAACGACTTGCTTTTCTTTGTCTCGAAACAAGCTGATTTTGTACAGACCATTTTACTCTCGCCGAATAGATTACCTTGATTTGCCGCATTGAAAGGACATTCTATACAAGACCCAGCTTTCGGCACCAACTTCTTATCCTTTACATCAAAAGATGCTTTTTCCAAATCGTAGGTTCGGTTATTTATCATTCGGTTTATCTGATGTGCGTTGAATTCTTCGCCCATCGTTTCCAGCATCATCTGTTGTTCCTCTGGTTCAAAAAGCGCAACACCAACGCCCAACGATATGGTCATTTCACCACTGCGCACGAAATGTTTGAAACCGTCAATCAATCCAGCCAACTTCAAACGTTGTCTTATAAAATTGTCCGTTCTTCCCAAGCGTTTAGCGATTTCTGAAGGCGAGTGTTTGTCCCTCAGATAAGCAATCGCTTCGGCCTCTTCGGTAGGCTCTACGTCCTTACGTTGAAGGTTTTCGATGATTTGAACTTCAAGCACTTCGTCGTTTTCATAGCTTCTAACGATACAGGGAATCGTTTTTTTGTTAGCTATCTTGCTTGCGCGAAACCGTCTTTCGCCCATAACGATGATAAAGTCCTTTCCAGATTTGCGAACCGTTATTGGTTGCAATACCCCAAATTCCTTGATGCTATCCGAAAGCTGTTGTAGCTGCTTCTCATCAAAGGTCTTTCTTGGTTGCTTAGGGTCAGGCTTGATTTTGCCAATGGGAATGTTCTCGATTTGAAGTACCGGAACTTTATTTCCTTTAACTTCTTTCTTCGCAGTAGTCGATGTTCCTTTACGCTTTCTTGTGGTACTCGCTTTTGTTGTCATAATACTCAAATTTTAGATTAAACAATATTTGAGTAGTGAACCAAACGGAAGATAAAATCTTGGCTCAAAAGGAAACGGAATAAATAAGTAGGGGCATAAGCGATGGCTTTATGCCGTAGTCTTTTGATGGAAGTATTTTACGAGTTTAACTTTCGGGAATATTGTATGATAAAAAACTTCTTACCAATGCTTTTAATTTTAATACATATCTCTAGAGGAAGCAGAAGTCTGAGGTAAGAATTTGTCCCATATTCATACTTTTTTTGGGATAAGAGCAAAGTACTTTAAAACTGTAATTCCTTGAGTGGAATGATAAAAATCACTAGACTTTTCTAAAGAAAAGACTTTTTCATTGCAATTAATATCTAAAAATCACAAATGATGTCATTTCTTATTAGCATCCAAAAAAAGACAAAATGTTGTACCTATGTTGTACCTATCCATTTTTTCGCTTAGTTTTTTCAATAAAAAAAGCCGAAGATAAATCTTCGGCTTTTGTGCGGGTGAAGGGACTCGAACCCCCACACCTTGCGGCATCAGATCCTAAGTCTGACGTGTCTACCAATTCCACCACACCCGCATAAAGTGCAATTTAACACTTTTTATTTGGTTTAATCCTAAGTCTAGCGTGTCTACCAATTCCACCACGCCTGCTTTTCCCAAAAATAATGGGACGCAAATATAAACAATAGTTTCAATATTCAAATAGCATTTAAACTAGAATATTTTCGGTTTTGTTTTTGTTATTTTTGTTAGAAACCAAAGTATAATTATGCAAAATATCGATTCTTACATTAAAGAACACAAACAACGATTTATCGACGAACTCATTGAGCTTCTTAAAATACCATCCATTAGTGCAGATTCAGCTTACAAAAAAGATGTTTTAAATACTGCAGATGCAATTAAAATTAGTTTAGAAAAAGCAGGTTGTGACCACGTTGAAATATGCCAAACCGACGGCTATCCAATTGTTTATGGTGAAAAAATTATTGATAAAAATCTACCAACCGTTCTGGTTTACGGTCATTACGATGTGCAACCACCAGATCCTCTAGACCTTTGGCATTCGCCACCTTTTGATCCTGTTATCCAGAAAACAGAATTACATTCCGAAGGTGCTATTTTTGCTCGTGGTGCTTGTGACGACAAAGGCCAAATGTATATGCACGTAAAAGCTTTAGAATACATGACAGCTAATAACCAGTTGCCATGCAACGTAAAGTTTATGATAGAAGGCGAAGAGGAAGTTGGCAGTGCCAACCTCGGGAAATTTGTTGCCGCAAACCGTGAAAAATTAGAAAACGATGTTATCCTAATTTCTGATACTGGCATGATTGCTAAAGACGTGCCATCAATAACAACTGGGCTTCGTGGCTTAAGTTATGTTGAAGTTGAAGTTACTGGTCCAAACAGAGATTTACATTCTGGTCTTTATGGTGGAGCCGTAGCAAATCCTATAAATGTATTGACTAAAATGATTGCGTCACTCCATGATGAAAACAATCACATCACAATTCCTGGTTTCTATGATAAGGTTGAAAATCTTTCTAACGAGGAACGAGCCGAAATGGCTAAAGCTCCGTTTTCATTAGAGAACTACAAAAAAGCTTTAGATATTGATGCTGTGTATGGAGAAAAAGGTTACTCTACAAATGAGCGCAATTCTATACGACCAACACTAGATGTTAATGGTATTTGGGGAGGTTACATAGGAGAAGGAGCCAAAACTGTTATTGCTAGTAAAGCTTATGCTAAAATCTCTATGCGCTTAGTCCCTAACCAAGACTGGGAAGAAATAACACAATTATTCAAAACGCATTTTGAAAGTATCGCGCCAGATGCTGTGAAAGTAAAAGTAACACCTCACCATGGTGGTCAAGGTTATGTAACACCAATTGATAGCGTAGGTTACCAAGCAGCTTCAAAAGCATATGAGCAAACCTTTGGCAAAACGCCTATTCCGCAACGTAGCGGAGGGAGTATTCCTATTGTATCACTTTTTGAGGAAGAGCTAAAAAGCAAAACCATTCTTATGGGATTTGGACTTGATAGTGATGCGATACACTCACCAAACGAACATTTTGGAATTTGGAATTATCTAAAAGGTATTGAGACTATTCCTTGGTTTTACAAATACTTTACCGAAATGAAAAAGTAAGTTCTATTCCTTTACAATTTTAAAGGTTGAAGATTTTGTGTCAGCATTTATATTTACAAAATAAACACCAGGAGAAAGTGTATTAAGGTTAATCTCGATTAATTCCTTTTCTGTTGTGAGTTCCTTAACGGCTTTACCTGAAATATCGTTGAGTACAACATTTATTTTTGATTGGGTTAAATTTTCAATCTTTAAAATTGAAGTTACTGGATTTGGAAACACCTTAATTTCATTTGTAGAAAACTCCTCAGTATTTAAAACGGAAAAGTTAATACACATACTCATTTCCGAACAACTACCATTACTCACTTCAACAGCATAGTTCCCGTTCGAAAGTGGTGTAAACGTTTGGTTGGTTTCACCTGTAATTTCAGAATTTGTGTCACAATTAAACCATTGGTAGCTTACAGAAGACTGATTTGCCGACAACATGTTAGAAGATTGAGTAATGCCGTTGTCCAAGTTTATTAATCCGGACTTAGTTGCCATGTATGCGGTGACCAACTTAGTTAGTTCCGTCATATACTGAAAATCAATATCCTCTACCCTATCGTTTGACGTGTGGTAATCTGGAGTTTCATCATTGGTTTCCCAAGACTCACCTACCAAAACCGCAGAATAACCTTGGTTCCAAAAACGTGAATGATCGCTAGCTGTTGTTCCTGGATTGACTACGATTTCATTCAAATCAAAGGTGTAGGTATTCAAAATGGCCAACAAGTCATCTTTAATTCCCACGGAATTTGCAATATTTCTTACATCAATATCAAAATCATTATCTCCAGCTGTTCCCGGAGCATCACCATCATAACCTATCATGTCCATATTGACCACTGCCAATATATTATCTCGTGTATTACCATTGGTATCATCCGCGGCCTGCTCTGCATAATAATTAGCACCTCTAAGACCAATTTCTTCTTCGTCCCAAAGCGCATAAACAATAGTGTTATCTGTACATTGGGAAGATAAAATTCTTGCGATTTCCAATACAGCAGCAACTCCAGTAGCATTATCATCTGCACAATAGGTTGTTACAGAATCGTAATGTGCACAAACAAGGTAAATATCTTCTGGGTTGGTCTGCCCAATTTGTGTTGCAATGATGTTTTTGCCAGTTGTATTAAAATTTTGAAATTCAACCGAAAGGTTTGACAAAGCTTCTAATTGCTCTTTAATATAATCAGCAGCCAAATCATTATTGCTATGTACTCGACTAGTTATCGTCTGCATCGTTCCATTGATATTGGCAGATTGCTCACCAGACAGCACAGCCACTTTCGTTTGTAAGTTGCCGGTGCTGACCTCTCCCATTAAATCTTCAATAGATTGCGCATAAGAAAAACCGATAACTGTAAAAACACATAAAATAGAAAGGCAGGCACTTTTCATCTTCTTAATTTTCTTTTTAATTACTGCAAATATACTGATTTGAAGCTGTTTTTACATTTTAACTTTGTTTATTAAATTTTTTATTCTACATTTGTAGAGTTAATTCTAAAGATGTAGAATATGGAACTTTCAAAAACCGAAGAACAGTTGATGCAATACCTCTGGAAGCTAGACAAAGCTTTTATGAAAGATCTCCTAGAGGCATATCCTGAACCAAAGCCTGCAACCACAACAGTTGCCACATTATTAAAACGTATGATCGGCAAAGGTTTCGTAGCTTATAAAACCTATGGTAAATCAAGAGAGTATTACCCACTTGTAAAAAAGGAAGATTATTTCTCAAAGCATGTTAATGGCTTAATTAAAACGTTTTTTAATGACAGTGCCTCTCAGTTTGCATCGTTTTTTACCAGAAAAACAGATTTAACCAAGAAAGAGTTAGAAGAATTAAAAACCATAATCGATAAGGAAATTAAAAGTAAGTAATTATGGAAATGTATCTACTAAAATTTTCAGCTTGTCTTTTTATCTTTTGGCTAGTGTATGTATTGTTACTAGAAAAGCTACAAATGCATCATTTTAAAAGGTTTTATTTGTTAGGTTCGTTTGTTATTGCCTTGGTAATTCCGCAGCTTACAATTATTGAATATGTAGAACCAATTGTTCAAAATTTTGAAACGTCACCAATGTACATTCCTATTGAATCTACACTTACGGAAGTACAACTTGATGAAAAACCCGTAATTACCGCAGAAAACATTCTCTGGCTCGTTTATGGTATAGGTGTGTTACTTTTTGCCATTAGATTTGCATATAACCTTACCAATTTATATCGTCGAATCTCAAGAAATGAAAAAATATCCAATCGTTCTTTTATCTATGTATTGCTAAAAGACTACCGTATTCCGCATTCATTTTTTAAGTATATCTTTTTAAACAAGTCTAAGTTTGAAAACAACGACATACCAAAAGAAGTCTTGTTGCACGAAGAAACACATGCCAAACAATGGCACAGCTTAGATATTTTGTTACTAGAGTTGCTTCAAGTTGTGTTTTGGTTTCATCCTTTAGTCTATATCCTAAAGCATCATATAAAACTCAATCACGAATTTTTGGCAGACGACGCTGTATTACAACAAGGTATAGCTGCTAAAAATTACCAAAACATATTATTACAATTTTCATCAAGCACTCAAGATTTTCAATTTATGAGTGCCATCAATTATTCATCAATTAAAAAACGATTCACAGTTATGAAAACACAAACCTCAAAAACCAGAATGTGGTTGAGCACTTTAGTGTTGCTCCCAATCATTGCTATTCTATTTTTCAGCTTTGCCGAAAGAGAGTATATTGAGAAGGAACCAATTGAAAATTCTGGACTTTTACAGTTAGAAAAAAATTCTCAATCCAAAGGTGCAACCAAAGCCATGATGCAAGAATACAACGATTGGATTAAACAATTAAACAACAATTCCTCAAATCTTTTTATACCTGTAGGTACATGGGAACGTTTAGCCGCTATCTATGACATAATGAACGAAGAGCAACGTAGCTCGGTTGAGACTCATCCTTTTCTTCAAGAAACAATAATGCCTAATTTATTTTCGACAAAACCCAGTAAACCTACATCTGCTCAATTTGAATCTTGGAAAAATGAAAAGGAGTTCGCCATTTGGTTAGATGGAAAACACATTTCAAATTCCACTTTAAATAAGTATTCAGTTAATGATATTGTGCATTTTGAAGGTTCTAAAGTTCATAAAAATGCACAAAGCGAAAAGTTTCCTCAGCGATTTCAGTTTAGTTTATATACCAAAGATGGCTTTAATAAGTTTTATACAGAAGCTTATATAAATGATTACAGGGCACTAACCAAAACATACTCTAATGCAATCTCTGAATATTTAAAAGGAGATCAAACAGATAATTCAGAGCTTAGAATAATAAAAGCACAAGCTGATAAAATCTACAATCAGTTCACAAAAGAAGATTTAGATAAATACAATATTTTACCAACGCCACCCATTCCTGCTCAAAAACAACAAGACATACCGACTCAAGAAGAAGTTGAAGCCTATAATGTCTGGGCAAAGAAAATTAAGAAAGAAACCTTAAGAGCACAAGAAAATGAGCGCAATGGTAAAACCGCAGAATATCCTATTATAAAACAAAAGGATTTAGTTAAGTATGTTAGTATTTACAAACGGATGACTGAAGAGCAAAAACAAAATTCAGTTAAGTTACCTATTGCAGACGAAGAGTTAAAAAACACCGAATTAAAATTTCCTCCTCCTCCGCCTAAAACTCAACAACAAAAAGCAAGTGTAATACAAATAACACAATACAATGTTTGGGCAAAAAAAATGAATGCAGCCCTTAAAAAAGCAGAAGCTACAAATACCAAAATAAAAGAACACCCTATAATCACGCAAAAGGAATATGATAAATACTATAAGATTTACAATAACCTAATGACTCAAGCGCAACGCGAAAATGCCGAACCATGGCCAAATATTCCTCCATCACCTCCACCTCCACCACCAGCACCAGAAATACCAAAGGTTAGAAAAGGAGGTGAGGACATTCCTCCACCACCTCCACCAACAAAAGGAGAAAATGATAATTTGAATCGTAATGAGCCAAATGAATTAACTGTAGTTGGTTATTCTCTAAATAAAAATAATGAACAAAAGGAAATTGTTGTAAAAGGTTATCCTTCTCCCAAAAAAGTTGAGGAGGCTAAAAATCTAGAACCGATAACTGTAGTTGGTTATCCTAAACCACCAAAACCAGAATCTCCCATGGATTTAGTTATAAGAATGGCAAAGGCTGATGCAAAATTCTTCAATGAAGGAAAGTCAATTTCATCAGATGAAGCTATAGCGCTTATTAAAGAAAATGACAATTTAAATATTAATGCCAAAGAAAAATCCAAAGATGGGAAGCCATCGGTTTACATTACCAAGAAGCCAATAATAATTAAAGAGAATGATTAAATACACACTTAAATAATTACTATTCAGATATAAAAGCCTCGAAATTCGAGGCTTTTTTTTGTCTAAAATTGTAACAAACAGCAACTTTTAGCGTTCTAATAGACACTGAAAACAAGTTCAGTGCAACAAATCATCAATCAATCAAAAAACAAACAGTTATGCTAAAACAATTCTTTATCCTCTGCTCTGGAGCGGACACAAATATTTTAGAAGATTGCTCCAATGGTGAGCAAAATAAATATGCTGGTATCGGAGCTACCGTTTTCTTTACGGCATTAATGGCAACCATAGCCTCGAGTTATGCACTTTACACCGTTTTTGATAATCTTTATACCTCCATCTTTTTTGGAATTATTTGGGGCTTGTTAATTTTTAACCTAGATCGCTATATTGTTTCCACTATTAAAAAAAGAGATAATGTTTTAGATGAAATTCTTCAAGCCACACCTAGAATTTTTCTGGCTATAATCATTGCTGTGGTTATTTCAAAACCCTTGGAACTAAAGATTTTTGAAAAGGAAATAAATCAGGTGCTGCTAGAACAGAAAAATGATCTAACCTTAGCCAATCAAAATCAGATAGCTCAGCAATTCAACCCTAAAATCACAGATTTAGAAAATCAAATTATTGGTTTGCAATCGCAGATAGACACTAAAGAAACAGAAGTCAATGCGTTGTATGACACTTATATAACTGAAGCAGAAGGCACGTCTGGCACCATGAAACTAGGCAAAGGTCCTGTTTACAAGGAAAAGCGTGAGAAACACGATGCTGCTTTAGCAGAACTACAGCAGCTTAAAACCGACAATAAAACTAAGATAGAGGCTATAGAAAATGAAATCATAGCCTTGCAAGGAGATTACAAAGCCAATGTTGCAGAATCACAGCCAGTAATTGACAATTTTGATGGTTTAATGGCTAGAGTCAATGCATTGGGTGCATTACCTTGGTTGCCTTCGTTTTTTATTTTCTTATTGTTTTTAGCCATCGAAACTTCCCCTATAATTGCAAAATTATTGTCACCTAAAGGCGAATACGATTATAAATTAGACGACCAGGAAACGGTTGTAAAATCTTGGGTAGAACAGCAGGTTGCAGAACGTAAATTATTGGTATCAACAGATAACGAGATCAATAATAGGGTTTACACGGAAATAGCTGATGAAGAAGAGGTAATGAACTATAAAAGAAAAAAGGCAAGAGAACTCATGCAACACCAAGCTGATGCGTTTTTGAATAAGCAGAAAGGCGTGCTTTGACTTCTACAGACTCAGCCACAATTTTAGGAGACCTTTCAGGCTTTAGACTTCGAGTAACCTCAGTAAAGAACCAGAAAGGTCTAATGTAAAACTTGCCTAAATTATAAAATCATTACTTTTAGGAAACTATAAACCTAATAGTAATGAAATCTCTCTACCTTTTTATCTTAGTTATACTTTTTAGTTGTGGTTCTCAACCCAAAGCCAATCAAGACACGTTTGAAGCTGACAAAGCAGCAATACTAAAGGTAATGCATGACCAAGAAATTGCATGGAACAACCATGACTTGGAAGGTTTTATGCAAGGCTATTGGAAAAGTGACTCATTAAAATTCTATGGAAGTAATGGCTTAACAAAAGGCTGGGAACAAACGTTGACTAACTACAAAAAAGGGTACCCTACAAAAGCTGACAGTGGTACACTTAATTTTGTAATCAATGATATTACTCAAATTGAAGGTAAGAATTATTGGGTAATGGGCGAATACCACCTAAAACGTGATGTTGGTGATGCAGATGGTGTCTTTATCATTATCTTTAAGAAGATAGCTGGTAAATGGAGAATTATAGCCGATATGACCTGCTAAACACATAAAAACAAAAGTGCTTCCAAGAGTATCAATTTGTCACAAAAAATACTAGTTGGAAACACTTTATTTTAAATCTTTATCTGTTGTTAAGCAGCTACTGTAGTTTGTTCTTGACTCTTAAAATGGTCATATAAGTCCTTACATCCCAAACCGATTATAGATAGTCTTTTTGACCTTGTAATTGATTCATTGTGCAATCTTGCCAAAGCCATTACACCAGCCCTATCAATACTTTCAACACTTTCAATATCCAATAAAACATCATCTAGCCTATCAAAAATATTAGAGAAGTGCGCGTGAAACGTTTTTAAGTTTAACTTGTTCAAAGTTCCCTTAATCTGAAAACGATTGTTGTAGTTTGTAATCTGTAAATCCATAATAAAATACTGTTAAATCATTAATAATAATCTAGGGCTATTAATCTGTAAATTTGGTGCTATTAATTCTAAGGGATGACCTAATATCCGACTTATTATTTTTAGTATCCTATAATTTCGATAAATGGTGTTTTTGACTAGACAATTTGAAATTAATTGCCTTTTTTTTCGACAAACAACATATTTACAGATAGATAGATTGTAAGAAAAATTACTTTAATTTAGGCTTGTGGCATACAATTCTTTCCTTGCAGCGTTATAGACTTTTTTAGTTAAAATAAGGCTCACTTCTTATTAATGAGTTGGTTCAATTTTTTTACCAATTGAAGTGTTATATTTATTTTTGGCCTATGAAATACAGCTACAAACTTATCCTAATGGCAATATTGGCAGCAATTACCATTTATGGTCTTGTAACCGGTAAATATTTGTTTCTTGTTTTTATGATTCCGCTTAGTTTTAGTTTCTTCAATAAAAAAGATTCGGATTAAATCTTTTTAACATATTGGGTAATAATTACAATTTGCTGACCATCTACTTTACCTTCAATATATTCAGCGTTTTCATGGTCTAAGCGAATATTTCTTACGGCAGTTCCTTGTTTGGCTACCATGCTGGAGCCTTTAACTTTAAGATCTTTGATAAGCACAACAGAATCCCCATGTTCTAAAACCACACCATTAACATCGCGATGTGTAATCTTATTTTCATCATCTTCACCATCGCCTGATGCTTTTGCTACTTCTAACAAGTCATCTTCGATGTAAAACATATTGAGTAAGTCTTCCGTCCAGTCGGCTTCAATTCTGTGAAGCATTCTCCAAGCCATAACTTTTACAGCATCATGCTCGCTCCACATACTATCGTTAAGACACCTCCAATGGTTAGCATCAATTTTACTAGCATCGTTCATCTGTTCTATACAAGTTTCTGAAGCATATAAAGCTAAGTCTTTGGCATCAGGAATACTATAAACCGCTAATTTTTCTGTAGCTCCACTTAGCTCGCAACGATTTCCACTTCGCTTTTGAAGTTCTCTTTCTAAACTCATCAAAATGTAATATTAAAGATGAGCAAATATAAAATTATAAGGCTACTAAATAGCTAATTTTTTACTTTGAGATTGTTGTGGTTTTATATACACTTCTAACAACTTTGCATTTTTACCGTTAAATAAAGCCGTCTTCATTGCTGCTGGCACTAATACGGTTTCTCCAATTTTTAAAGTTTCTGTATGTCCATCTACAACTATCTTTGTTTCACCTTCTACACACATGTAGATAACAAAAGAGTCCAAATTCCCATAGTTTATTTGTCTTAAGCCTTTTACCTCAAAAATATTAGTTGTAAAGAAATTGCAAGACACCAAGTTACTGTTTTCATTAGATTTTAAATCATAATCACACTTGCCCGTAGACTTAAAAGACTTTGTTGCTTCTATGGCTTGTTTAGTATGCAAATCTCGTTTATTTCCTGAATCATCGGTTCTATCCCAATCGTAAACTCTATAAGTAATATCACTGGTTTGCTGTATCTCAGCAGCCAAAACACCTGCACCAATGGCATGAATTTTTCCTGCTGGAATAAAGTAACTATCGCCTTGCTTTACTTTTTCTCTATTAAAGACCTCTTCAACATTATTTGCGTTAATTTGTCCTAATATATTTTTATCTACACTTTCATCTTTTAATCCAAGAACGATATCTGCATCGTCATCACTATCCATGATATACCACATTTCTGTTTTACCAAAGGAATTATGATGTGCTTGGGCCATTTTATCATCAGGATGCACTTGTACAGACAAATCTGTTTTTGCGTCTAAAAACTTAATTAGCAACGGAAACTCTTCTCCAAAACGTTCTGAATTTGCTAAACCCAAAAGGTCTGATTTGTAGGTCTTAATTAGATCATTTAACGATTGACCTTTATAATCACCATTAGCTACTTCAGAGATATTACCTTCAACACCAGAAATCTCCCAACTTTCACCTATATTTTCTAGATCTGTTTCCTTATTAAGAATTTCTGAGAGTTTATTTCCTCCCCAAATTTTTTCTTTTAAGATTGGTCTAAATTTTATCGGATATGCTTTCATTTTCATTCTATTTTTAAAGGCTTGGTTTTAAAGCCCTGTATTTGTTAATTTTTTTTTCTGAATCTACAATTGAAATAATTCCCTTAAAGAAATTTGGCTTAGGATTATTTTTATCTATTTTGGTTTTTAGCTCTGCCATGAATTCTTTGTTTTTCACAATGTGCTCCAAAATTTCATCAAGACTTTTATCTGTTTTTTGAAGTGATGCCAGATTTATAAACCCTATATACTTCAAATTATAATTACTAAACAAATAACGTGCACCTGCTCTTTTAGCCATTGGTTCTGAAACCATCTTTTTTATCTCTACAATTTCTACTTTGTCTGTACAGTTTTCTTTTATTTCGTTGAGTAATTGTATGGTATTATCCTTACTATTATTATCTACCAAACAAAACTTTACAAAATCAGCAGACTGCATATGTTTAGCTAGATTTTCTACCTTAATTGAAGATTCATTATTTCTGAATATAATTATGATTCCTATCTTCATTTTTGGCAAGTGATTATGCTATTTCAAGAACTTCTGAATTGTTAGCTTGTGATTTTTTTGATCTATAAACCCAAGCAATCTGTGCTAATTGCATTACAATCTTTACTGAATCTTTCATTGACAACTTAGAACCATCTGCGTGTATCCAACGTTTTAAAGGTTGCTCACAAAGCATGGCTTTTGCTTTCTTAAGACCAAAATGGATAGACATTCTTTTAAAGATTTCTACATCAAAAATCCACTGTGTTACAAACTTTTTGCTAAAAGCAATATCAATGACATCTTTATGGAAGATTTTAGCACCACATTGTGTGTCTTTGAAATCCATTTTTAGAATCTTTCTGATTATAAAATTGATCGTAAGACTAATGATTTTACGTGCTGACTCTTTGGTAATGTCTGCTCCCATTCTAGAAATACGAGAACCACTTACAATTTTAAAATCTGAATTTTCTATAGTCTTCACCAAATCATCAAAATCTCTTAAATCGGTAGATAAATCTGCATCTAAAAACCCTATATAATCAAGATCTTCTTTCTGCGCCATGTGCAACATTCCTAATCTTACAGCCTCTGCTTTACCTCCATTTTTTTCACAATCATAAACTGTAATAAAGTCTTCTCTACCTTTTTGAAGGTCATGTAAAACCTCTAAGGTTCTGTCTTTACTACCATCATTAACAAAGCATAAATGATAGCCTGTATGTTGATCTATATACTTTAAAAACTCATCACTTAACAATCGCTCTTCTTCATTGTAACAAGGAATAACCACACCAACACAACGTTGCTGAATCATTATATTCTCAGAAGAGTTAGCTGCCTCTGTTCGTAGCACTCCGATTAATCGCTTTACACGTGCACAAATCTCGTTTAAGCTTAAAGGTTTTTTCATATAATCTGTGACACCTAACTCAAATGCCTCAGTTATAATTGCATCTTGAGTATTACCTGATAAAATCATTATTGGTGTTTCAGATTTTTTTGACGTTCTAATATGTTTTACCACATCAAATCCGGTGATTTTTGGCATGTTAAAATCTACAATTACCAAATCTGGTTGAAATTCATCATAAAGAACTAATGATTTGTCTGCACTAGTTTCTATTTTAACATCGTATCCTAACTCCTTCAATCTTTTTTCTAAAGGAAGTAATACTAATTGTTGATCGTCTATGGCTAAAACTTTCATAATTTGTGTTTTTGTGTATTAATTTCAGTTCAAAATTACTGGATAAGGCATCCTGAAAATTTTAATTTAGATTAATCAGACCTTTAGTGTAGATGAATGGTAGATTGCTTAAGATGAATAAAATTAGAACCACCTTTGAAATTATATATCTTTACCAAAATGATTTAAGCATCAGTATTATAGATGAAAGAAAGCTCAAATAAATATTTGATTGCTGCCCTTTTGATGGGTATAGTATTTCATGGTAGCTCTATGTTTTTTACACTAGAGACTACTTATGACGCTCTTATTCATTTATTCTTTGCAGACCATTATGCCACGAGCTGGTTTGAGCCATGGAACTATAAATGGTATACTGGTTTTACGGTAATGAGCTATCCGCCTTTAGTACATCAATCTATCGCTGCATTATCTTTTATTGGTGGCTTAAAGTTTGGAATGTTTACTGTTGCTTTCATAGGCATTGTTCTTTTTATCACAGGTGTCTATAGGTTTTCATATTTAATAACAGCAAGTAAGAAAGCTGCTGGTTATGCAGCTGTATTAGCTGTTTTTTCATCATCTTTTGTAGAAACACTCCATATTTTTGGTCAATTACCTAGTATTATTGGTATTTCGGTCTTAATGCATGCTTTGCCAGAAATCTACCTATGGCTTAAAACAGGAAAATTTCGCTACCTAGCAACCTCATTATCTTTAATATCTGTTACAGTTACATCGCATCATGTGACTCCTATATTTGGAATGGTGTTTTTTATTTTTCCATTGATAGGAATGGTAATAATGGATCATGCCAGAGAGGGTATAGAGTCTTACAAACAGGTTACTATCAAGCTTTTTATCAATAGCTTTTTTAAGCTATTTAAACGCATTATTAGCTTTGGAATGTTATCCTTAGTAATCATTGTATGTTGTATTTTACCGTATTGGATAAACTCTAAAAACAACCCTATTACGCAGGTTCCAATTCCGCATGGCTCTCGAGATAATTTCTTGGAAATAACATCTTCTGGTCTCGTTTTTTTCTTAATTCCTTGGGGAGTTTTACTCATCTTATTACCATATATTTTCTATCGCTATTACAGTAAGCGCTATTTGTTTTTTGGTTTGTCTATAACCATTTTAACTATTTTGGGTACAGGTGGTACAACACCAATTCCTAGAATTGCGCTTGGTGAAACTGCTTTTAACATTCTAACCTTAGATCGTTTTACGCTTTGGGCATCTATAATGTCTTTACCGCTTTTTGGAGAGTTTGCCTATCGATTGGTTGAAGGCGATTTAAAAACACTCATACAAGAACGACTTGGAGACGTGTACCACAGAGTTGCTGGAGGACTCTTGGCTGGTTTGTTCTTGTTTATGACCATTTTTACATTAAGTCTTGGTTATTTTAAACCCTCGCAACCTCAAAAAATTAAAATGCTACCTATTATTAATTTTTTGAGTCAGGATCATCACGACCAATGGCGTTATATGACTCTTGGTTTTGGCGACCAAATGGCATGGTTGTCTGCGCAAACAAAAGCATTGTCCGTTGACGGTAATTATCATTCAGCAAGACGTTTGCCAGAGCTTACAACAAGACCTATTGAGCGTTTAGAAAATTCAAAATTCAAAGGTATAGAAGGTATTGGCTCGTTACAGCAATTTTTAACCGCACCAGAGAAATACAATCTTAAATACATTTTCTCTAACGATAAATTTTACGACCCAATCCTATATTTCTGTGGATGGCAACGCTTAAGGCAACTAGAAAATGGTATTATGGTTTGGGAAAAACTCAACGTACCTCCTTTGTCTTCTATACTTCCAAAAGAAGATGTTGCGACCTGGCTAAAGATTCTTTGGGGCACAATGCCTTTTTTAACTGTTTTGGTGGCTTTTGTTCTTAATGTTCAGTTTTTATTGGTGCATGCCTTAAAAACTAAATACGCTCCACCACCTGTTTATTTAAATTTTAAGAACAACTACAACAAATTCTCTCGTCTTGTACTAAGAGTCACTCATATTTGGTCCATTATTGTAGCAATTATTGTGTTTTATGGCATTTATTTATTCTACATTAAGAATGACGCTCACCATTCTGCTAAGAATGCCGTTATCGCATACTATGACGCTATAGATTTTAAACGATTTGAAGAAGCACATAGCCTTATTAATCCAAAGAGCAATATGCCTCTAGACCAATACATGCTTGAAGTTTCTGTTACAGATGGCTTATTAAGCTCCTACGCTAAGCTCGATGCTATTACTACAGAAACCATAAGCGAAAATGATAGTTTAGCAAGCATAAAAGTGAACACCGAATGGATTACACCTCTTGAAAAAATTAAAAAAACCGATTATAAGTATCTCGAAAAAGTAAAAGGCAAATGGTATTTACAGCCAGAAGATATCGATTTAGACCTACCACCAGACCAACTGTATTCTATGAATACGACCGATTATTTTAATCAAGGTAGACGACGTATTACCACAGAAGAAACCCATCACGAAGACATTTTAAAACAGCCTGTTTTAGAAATTTTAGATGCAAAATTGGTAAAGTTTGAAAATCATTATGCTTTGATTGGCGAAGTACAAAACATAGACAATGTACCAGCAGATGTAGTGCTTAAAGGCACGCTATATAACGATGACAACAAGTTTTTAGCAACCTACAACGCCAAATACCACGTAAAGCATAAATTGATGCCAAAAGAAGTAAGTTCGTTTAGAATAAATTTTGAAGGTATTGCATGGTCTAAAACACAAGATTCTATTCCAAAGACTTTTAATCCTGATGAATTTACGCCTATAGAGTTTGAAGAACAACCTACAAAATTTAATCTTCAGGTGGCCGGCAATGTATCGAGTTCAGATTTGTACAAGCGCACCTCTATTTCTATTCAGAATATTGACGATTCTAAAATCTCTGGAATACTATTTAATGGTGGCACAGAAGAAGTTACCATTCCGCAATTATTGGTATCTTATTATAACGAAAATAAAGAGTTGATTTGGGTAGATCATATTTTTATTAAAGATGGTATACGACAGCAACGTCAACGTCCATTTGAATATGCTCTTTTGAAAAAAGAAAAATCAAAATTAATTAATGATGATATGAAAAACTGTTATGTTAACGGTTTACCAAACGAAGACATTTCAGATAAGATTGTACCTAATCGAATTATCAAGCACGATGATAACGAGTTACAACCTATAAACCATCCACTTTATAAATTTGTAAAACTAGAAGTTAACACCTATATAGGGAATCCTAATTAATGCAGCTAAAGTATTTCTATATCGTCCTTTTTCTTTTGTTTTTTGTCACTAATAACAAGCAAAACTCAAGTGACTCTGACCATGATATTGAGCTACTCACAATGCAAACTTCTTATGTAGCTGGCGAGGACATTTCATTACAATTTAAAGGAAATACAAATGCCTCTGTTTATTTATTATGCGCTAATAGTTACGGAACCATTGTAGTTGCACCTAGCATAGAAAATTCAATATATAGTTTTCAGTTACCACAAAGTTTCGCCAATAAATCAGGTACTATAAACTGGCAACTGATTAATGATTCTGTTCTTAAAACAGGTACACTTTATGTTAATCCACAACCTAAAATAAAAGCTATTGAAACCTATATTGGTCCTCCAAGTATTGAAGCTGGCGCTACAGACTACACAATGTTAGTTACTATACCAACAGACCACTTAGATAATCCTTTGGCAGATAGCACTGAGGTTACTGTAAAACATCAATTCTTAGATCGAAATTTCAAAGACAATATCATCATGAAAAATGGTATTGCTTACAAAAACATTTATTCCGAAAAAGAACATGGTCGTATTATTATAAGCACGGCATGTTTAGAGCTTAATTCAAAAGAATATAATGTCAATGTAGTGCCTGCGATTCCTACAAATTTTGAGATTGATTATAGCAGAATTCACCAATATGCAGATGGCAACCAAATTACTACATTTTCAACATCAGAATTAAAAGATCGTTACGGCAATACAGTTAGCGATGGTACGTTTGTAAATTTCTATTTAACCAACTCTAAAGGGTACAAATCTTTAACATCTGGACTAACAATTAACGGAATTGCCAAAGCAAAATTTTTACATCCAGACCACGAAGAAAACTTCGAAGTAAAAGCTTATGTTGAAGGTATGGCAGAAAGCAATACTATTGATATTTCGTATAAAAAAGCCATTGGTGATTTTGAGGTCAATTTTTCCGAAGACAAACGTACTTTAACCGTTGGACCAATTAAAAGTTTTATGAACCAACGTGTGCCAGATGGTCTCAACGTGAGTTTAAAAATCTTTAAAAATGACACTATAGATGACACCTTCATTAAGGAAACAAGACATGGTTTTGCAACCTTTAAACTAAACAAAGACCGTTTCCCAAAAGGAGAATATAATTTTGAATTTTATGCTGCTGGAACAACAAAATCCTTTACTGCCATTGCCTATGAGTAATATTAACAAGAGCATATTACGTACAGCTTTAATGCTATCTTATGTTATCATCATTGGCCTGGTGGTTTACGGTATTGCTTCCATTTATAGTTACCTTAATACTGGTGCAGACCGAAGCAAAATGCTACACACAGAAGTAAAAAAAGTAGAACAATACCTACCACAACTGCAATGGCAACCTTTAACTAATGAAGGTAGACCAATGGACCAGCAAACCTTAAAAGCTATTGAAACCGATTATTTAGATGCTTGGTACATAAAGCAAGTTGCATACAAAACTAACACTACTGAAGGCATAACTGATTATTATACCGAAAGCTCCAGAGAGAATCTTTACAACATTATACATCTAAATACTGAAAGTAATACTACAATAGATGCTACCACTTTATCTCACAATCCTAAACTCGATTTTTTTAGTGAAGATGGTCAACTTGCAGTGTTAACAGATTATGATGTAGTGGAATACAAACGCGTTTTTAAAGACAATATGCTAATTTTTGACGCAACAGAGATTTCGGATTATCGTGTTACTTTTTTACTGGAAGATGGGTTTTGGCGAATACGACATATGGTAAAATTAGAAAGCCGTCCATTTGAAAATCAAACCACTCAAGATACTTTAAAACTAAAAATTAAGGGCATTAACTACTATCCGCAAGCGACAGCTTGGGATATGTATGGCGACAATTTTAATACAGATACGATTGCTAAGGATTTTAAAATTATAAAAAGTGCTAACCTCAACAGTATCCGTGTTTTTATTCCATATGAAAGTTTTGGCAAAGCTAACGTAGATGCCACAAAACTAGACCAAGTAAAACAACTTTTAGACTTAGCGAAGGCAGAAGATCTTAAAGTACTCATAACCTTATTCGATTTTTATGGTGACTATTCCGTATTAGATTGGACCTTAACCCAACAGCATGCAAAAAAAGTAGTTACTGCCTTAAAAGATCACGATGCTTTATTAGGCTGGGACATTAAAAACGAACCTAATTTAGATTTTGAGTCCAGAGGTAAATCCTTGGTTACTGCCTGGCTTGACAAAATGATAGATTTTATAAAGTCTGTAGATAACAATCATCCTGTAACTATAGGTTGGTCTAACATTGAAAGTGGAGAAATTCTTAAAGACAAACTAGATTTTATCTCTTTTCACTACTATGAAAATCTTGATAATTTATCGAAAGCATACACCAATTTAAAATCTAAAATTAAAAACAAACCTATTGTAATTACTGAATATGGTATGTCGTCTTATAGTGGCTTTTGGAAACCTTTTGGACCATCCAAAGACGATCAAGCGGAATATCACAAAAAAATTCAATCGACTTTTGCAGAAGAAGACATTCCATTTATGTCCTGGACGCTATATGACTTTTCTAAAATACCAAAGGAAGTCGTGGGTAGACTTCCTTGGCGAAAAAATGCTCAAAAGCATTTTGGTTTTATTAATGAAAATGGGATTAAAAAACCATCTTTCAAATATATTTCCTCTAAAGAATAACTTCGTTGGTGTTATTTAACTTCGGAATATTTAGATTTTTATCTTCTATAATTGTCTGAAACGTTTGCACATACATATCTGCAATTTGAGACATTGGGTGTGCAGTTGCGGCTTTATAATTGGCCTTTGCAATGTTTAAACGATGAGCTTCATTAGTAACTAAAGCTTCAATAGCTAAAGCCAAACTTTCAACACTAGTTGGCTCAAAAAACTCACCTAAATACCCTTCGTCTTGTACTAATAATGCTAAATCTCCTAAATCTGGCATTACCACAGCCTTACCATAACTTCCTGCTTGGTGCAGCACACCAGAACTTCCTGTCGTTGATGTGTAAGGAAATACAACTACAGCACTTTCGTTAAAAATTACAGGTACATCTTCTTCCTCTACATATCCTGTAAATCTTACTTGTGGCACATGTTTGTAATCGTCTTGTACTTTGGCTAAGTATCCTGGTACATTTGGGTTGTCGGTTCCGGCAATTACAACTTCCATATCTAAGCCTGTAGATTGTCTTACTTTCTCTACAGCTTCAATCATACCTTCTACTTTTTTGTAAGTTCCAAACTTTCCGAAAGTCATTATTTGCAACGGTCCTTCTGGCAAAGAATAATCTGGCTCTGCTGGTATTTCAAAAGTACCGTGAGGTATTAATTTTACGTTTTTAGCATTATACTTCTCTTCTAAAATATCTACATACTTCTGCATAGTTACAGCAACTGTATCTGCTTTTAGAATTAATCGTGTCAACGTAGAACCTATAAAGCCATATATTTTTTGCATGATTTTGTTTGATGTAAAACCAGCACTTCCAAGGTCTACTTCTTCTAGAATATTATGAAGCAATACTATATTTGGAATTCTTTTTAGTTTACAAACCAACGGCAACATTAATCCTAAAGCCGCTGCAACTTTCTTGTCGCCAAACTTCATGAATTGTAAATTAAACAATACTGAATCTGGTTTTGTTTGGTTGATTGCTTTTGTTACTGAAAAAATCGTCTTATAGCTGTTAAACGACCAACAGTCCTTTACTGTGATCTTGCAACCAGCTTCTTCAAACTGTAAATCTTTATCACCCTCTGTTTTATCGGTTAATAAGATTAACTCTGTTACATTTTGATGCTTTCTAAATTGCTTTACCAAGTGATACGCGTACTCATTTAAAGTGACTTTACTTGGTGGATATGCTGTTACGATTGCTAATTTCATAATACTAGGTTTTTGTTTATTACACTACAAATTTGAAGGTTTATAAGAATAAAATTGGTTGATTTTAGACCGTTTGCGATTTACTGTAGACGAATGGTAAATTAGTTTAGATTAAGCCTTTTTTGTCTTACGACTTCGAGTCTAAAGAACACTAGCTGAATGACTAACAGCAAAGCCATAGCAATAATTTGCATGTGCACAACCTGATCTAAACTATCATGGCAAAACACAACCAATACAACTTGTAACATTCCAAATACTCCTGAGATAATAACAGGCACATATTTATCTAAAGACAAGTAGTAGTAAGCAAAGATGTTAGATAAGGCAAACATAGAAGTCGCAATAGCATATTGCCAAAGCAGTGGTGCCATATCTGTGTAAGCTTCACCAAAAAGTATATTTATTATTAACTCAGGAAAAAGCACACAACCTGATACTATAACTGCAGATATTGTAGCGATGTACCCAACATACTTAAACAATACTGATGCCGTTTCTTTCCCTTCTTTTTTTAGTTCCACAACAGCTGGTAA
Organism: Leeuwenhoekiella palythoae; assembly: GCA_964221315.1. Classification (GTDB taxonomy): domain Bacteria; phylum Bacteroidota; class Bacteroidia; order Flavobacteriales; family Flavobacteriaceae; genus Winogradskyella; species Winogradskyella palythoae_A. Next base: position 635,692 of record CAXPYI010000002.1, read on the forward strand.
TAGTAACATTACAAACATCCAGGCAATAAAATATACGATACGACCTATCAATGCTAAGGAAGCATACAAACCAGCTTCGTAAGAATCAAAATAGTGTTTCACTAATAGGATGTCACTATTATTAATGATGATTTGTGTTAACTCATAAAACGCTGTTAGCAAAAAGAAGCGTTTTATTTGCTTACTATGCTCTGCTTCTAATTTTAAAGTCTTACTAAAACTAATCTGACTTGTTTTAAATGGAAACAATCCAAACGCAAAAGAGATTAAAATACCTAAAGCAATAACCCAAGATGCTTTAATATCGAAGATTAAAATTATTGCTAATGTAATAAGCAATCGGCTTAACATTTCTCCTTGGTAAGTAATAGATAAAGCTTTAAAAGCTTTTTTTCCTTGATAAGTTCCTCTATTAACACTCATTAGAAAATAAAGCGGTACACCACAACCAAAAATCACAAACATATTTGATGATGATGTATTAAAAACCGCTTGTAGTTGTGGTGCAAAAACCACAATTAAAAGGCCAAAAACTACACCTACAATAAAGGATTGCTTGTAGACTTTAGCAACAAAACTCTTAAACGTGTCTCCTTCAAACAACACCGAAAATTTAGCTGTAACCAATTGAAACGTCATCGCTACAAAAGACAGTACCAATAAAAATGTGATGAGTACGGCAGCATCTGCAAACTGAGCAGGTCCTAATACACGACCTAAAATAAGGTTGTACAAATAGTTACCTCCATTAACCGCCAAAACACTAATCATAAAGAGTTGTTCTGGTGTGATTTTTTTAGACTTCAGGATGGCTAAGGCTTGCATTGTTTTGCTTTTTTAGATTGAAATTAAGCTGCTGCATTTAATCTGAATTCATCATAGATTTCCTTGCAACCTACACCTACCATATAAAAGTTTTTATTGTAGGTAATTGCACGATCGTATATAGCTTTTAGAGCTTGTAAACCACTCTTATCAATTTGAGTGATTTTTTCAATATTAATAGTCAGGTTTCCTAATGCATTTAATAACATTTCGCAATGGTTTTGAAAGTGTTTTGCAGTTGACGCATTAATTGCTCCTTCTACTAAAAATTCTCCGTTGTTTTCTTTAATTGTAAGTGCCATAATATTGTAATTTTTTAATGGGTTTTTGTTTAATTCTGACACAAATATCTTTCGTATTTCCATGTACGAGCGTTCTATTTCGACGGATGGCAATTTACTGTAGATGAATGAAGCACTACCTTACCGTAACTTGCAAATAGTTAAAATGTAACAGACATGAAGACTTTAAAATCATTATTTACTATTAGTTTTTTAGCATTTACTTTGAGCTTATCTGCTCAGAATATGCAAGACGGTTTTACCTATTTAGAAACTGGGCAATACGCTAAAGCCGAACAATTCTTTAATACTATTTTAAAGGATTACCCAAACAACAAAACAGCACGTTTGTGTTATGGTCGTGCAATTGGACTAAATGGAAAAACTGACGCTGCTAATGCTTTGTTTTCAGATTTACTAAAAGATTACCCAAATGATTTTGAAGTAAAACTGAATTACGGAGAATCCTTACTTTGGAATAGCAACTTTGCAGACGCTAAGTCTTACTACAAAGGTTTGGTAACTGAAAATCCTAAGAGCTTTGCCGCGTTATTAGGTTTTGCCAACACCTTATCTAACCTGAAAGAATATGAAGATGCTCTAACCTACGTAAATAGAGCCTTAGAAGTATCACCAGGAAACCCAAATGCCTTAACCTCAAAAAAGTATATTTATTTAGGTTATGCTTATCAAAATCAGCAAGGGCAGAACTATGAAAAAGCCGAAGAACTCTTAAATAAAAATTTAGAGTTATTTAATGACGATAAAGACACTTTGCTCAACCTTGGTAATTTATACTTAATATGGGAAAAGTACGATGAAGCGCAAAACATATACAATCGCTTAGCAAAACAAGCAGAACACAATACAATCGCTCTAAATGGCTTGGCATTAGTCGCTCATCTAAAAGGTAAAGAAAAACAAGCTTTAGCTTTAAGTACTCAAGCCTACAATAGCATTAGTGATTCAACAGATACAACAATAAAAAAACAAACAACAGAGCGTTATGCACAAGCTTTAATCTGGAACAAAAAGTTTAAAGCAGCTTCAGAATTAATAGATCAACTTATTATTGAATATCCTAACGAAAACTGGGTTTTAGCGCTACGTGCTACGTTAAATATTTATAAAAGTAACTTTAAAAAGAGTCTTGAAGATTACAACAAAATCCTTGTAAACGACAGTACATCTTTTGATGGTAACTTAGGAAAAGCTAACGTCTTAAAGGCATTAGGAAGAACTGAAGACGCATACACCTCAGCAGAAAACACTTTAAAATATTACAATAAACAAAAGGACGCTACTAATTTTATTAACCAGTTAGATCTTAGTTTTAGTCCAACAATAGAAACCAAAGCATCGCACACGTTTGATAATGGAGATAACAAAGCTTATACCTTTTCTGCAAATGTTACCTACCCTTTATCAACTAAATTTCAATTATTAGGAAATTACAGCTACCGCTTAACCAATAACAGTGTTAAAGAAGTTTCGGCAAGTGCAAATAACTTATCCTTTGGTTTATCGTATCAATTGATCCCAAATTTAACGTTGAAAGGTATTGCAGGACTTAATTCTGCCGAAGCCGAAAATAATGCTTACAACCAGCTATTAGCGGACGTATCATTAAACATTAAAACGTTTAAACTACAAACCTTAGAACTAGGTTATAAGCGCCAAGTAGAAAGTTTTAATGCAGCCCTGTTAGACCGAGAGTTAGTACAAAACAACTACTATGCTAATTATAATCTTAGCACAAATTTTAACTTAGGTTGGTACACGCAGTTAATCCACACCTCGCAAAATGATGGAAATACCAGAAACCTGTTATTTACGTCATTATACTATAACATTTTACCAAAACCAGGCTTAAAAGCAGGTGTAAACTATCAGCATATTACCTTTAAAGACCAAGTACCAACAATATACTTTAGCCCAGAACAATTTAATGCCTATGAGGTTTTTGCAAACCTTATTAAAGATGAAACTGCTGCCAAACCAAAAGAATGGTTTTATAATCTTACAGGTGCTTTTGGTTACCAGTTTATAGAAGACGACCCAAAACAAACAGCATACAGACTACAAGGTGCTTTTGGCTACAAATTTTCTGAGCGCAGCTTACTTAACCTTTATGGCACACACAGTAACATTGCTTCTGCTACTGCTGCTGGTTTTACCTTTACTGAGGTTGGCTTGCGTTTTAAGTGGGTGTTTTTGAAGAAAGAATTTAAGAAATAACATGTTTGTGTATGATTAGTTGCGGAAAATGACTGCGTCCTTTTCCGCCGTAACCGAAAGATAATTAATTGCGGTGTTGTGGGTAGTTTTTATACCACACTACATATCCAATAAGTCCAATTCCGATAACAGTCATACCTACTATTCCGATTTTCAGTCCTAACATTGGATTGTCGTATAATTTGTCGTTAAACAGACCAAAGATTAAAGAAACTAATCTTGTTGGTAAAAATGCTAAACTCATTAGAATTGCTAAATATTTTGGATTTGCATATTTTGTCAAAATCGAATGAACTACTGGTGCAATATGAATTTCTGAAATTCCGAGAAAAAGTAATGATATTAAATATGTAATTGTATGATTTTCTGTTGGGATTTCTGGAATTAGAAATAAAATTCCAAGTGAAATTGCTCCAAAAACAAATCCAACCATTAATTTAAAAAATTGAGAACTGTAGAAAAAAGTCCAAAGAACAATTACAACTAATGAAATAGGTAAAGTGAAAATGGAACCTATAGTTTGCCACAGACTTTTAGAGATATTCCACGCTGAAATTTCACTGAATTGAATTTGTAAGTCAAAAATCCGAATATTTGATATTTCGTAAATACCCCAAAATAGTCCGACCACAATAAAAGCGATTAGAATGTTTAAAATTCTTTTAGTTATTGATGTCTCGCTTTTTTCAAATTCTTCTGGATTAATCTCTTTTGAAATAACAATTGGAACAATTGACAGTAACATCAGTATTCCAGATATTACAAACCCAATATTGTAGCTAAATTTTTCTCCAGAATAGCCAATTAATGAAATTCCAAGAAATGAGCCTAAATTTATTGCGAGATAAAAAATTGTAAATCCTGAATCCAACAATTTAGTTTTGTTCAAATATGATTTTCCAAAATTTGAAAGGATATTTGGCGTAAAAAATCCACTACCTAAAACGACAAGAAACAAACCTAAATAAAGACAAGTTGTCGAAGGTATACACAAGCTAAAAGCTCCGATTGCTTGAATAATTCCACCGATTATTATTGCTTTTTTATTTCCAATAAGTAAATCCCCAAAAAGTCCTCCGATTATTTGAGAAAAAACCATTGAACCTATAAACCAGCCATAGATAGTTAATGCTTCAGTTCTGTCCATTTTTAGGATTTCTCCAGTCATATACAGAATTACTAAAGCTCTGAAACCATAATAAGATGCTCTTTCGAGCATTCTTGATAAAGCGTAGTAAAAATTTTCTTTTGTGTGTTTCAGATTATGAATTTTTTCCATTCAGTTTCTTGGGTTGGTAAATTACCTACAACGTGTTTGGCTATGGTTTCGTTGCGGAATGGTTCGGCAGAACTATTCCGCCATAAACCAAAGTTAGCAAATACACGGGAATTTCCGTGAGGAAATTCCGCCGCAATGAACTATAGCCGGTGTTGGGCAACGTTTTTTTATTCCGCAAGATTGATTTTCACTCCGTTAAATTCCGTTCCGTTTTTCAATTCCGTTTTATTTATTTCGTAATAAGGTTCCCATTTCTCTAAAATCAGTTCGTTGTCATTTGTCCAACCAATTATTTTAAATCCATCTGGAATCAGTCCTTTTTCAAGGTCAGATTTGTTTTCTGTATTTTTTATAACTGACCAAAAAACTCGGGAATAACCAAATCCGCCATTGTCAAATTGATATTCATAATATTTGTATTTTTTATTCGGTGAAATTGAGTCGGAAATCAGAACAAAACTTGCGTCTTTTAGAGAATGTTCAGAGTGAAAAGCTTCTGCAACTTTGTCAAAATCCGAGTTGATTTTAATTCCGATTCCCACAATTCCAATTATAACAATTCCGACTATTATTAAAATCCATTTTTTCATTCAGTTCTCGGTTTCTCAAATGTTGCCCAACAAATGGATATACATATTAACTATACCCTACCTGTATGTTTAATCTCTATTAAATTGTTCGTCAAACAAATCTCCTTATAAATATACCATTAAAACGGAAAATAAAAAGATTCACCTCTTCGCTCTGCATGACAGAGACAAAAAAAAGGCAAAAGCTTTCGCTTTTGCCTTCAACACTTAAGGTTATTAATTAAGGTTATTTAATAATCAGTTCTTAAGGGATAAGATTACCGCTGATTATTATACTTATTTGCTATCAATCATTTTTTGTATGAGAAGACTTGGGTTTTCACCTTTGACTTATTCTTCCTATTGACCCAAAAAAACATATAGGTAATTATACCGACGCCAAAATTACCAAATAGTTAGAGCTATATTACTCGCTTTTCGTTGAATACGATTGGAATAACTTTGGAATGCAGTTAAGTGTCGACGAATGGTAATTGGGTAGAACTTTTTAAGATTAAAAAAGTTGAATTTTGGTTAAAGACATTTTGAAGCGTTGTGAACCGTTGTTTAAACGATGAGTTCTTTAAAGTAAATTAAGACGCTTCATTAACTCTGGGCGGTTAGAACGACTCACGGGAACAACATCTTTCTTTATTAAAACACTATTATCCTCAATGTCTATAATCTTATCTACATTGATAATGTAGGAACGATGAATTTTTAAGAATAAACTATCAGGTAATTTCTCTTCGATTTTCTTTAAAGTTGAATGTACAGTATAGTTTTTGTCATCTGTTTTTATTAGAATATAATCACCTTTGGCCTCCACTAAGTAAATACTTGGAATATCTATTTTTATGAGTCTTCTATCTATATTAACGTACAAATCATTACCAGAGGTTGTCGCTACCTCATCAGATGATTTTTTAGCTTTTTTAGGTGTACTAGCTACAGATTCTGCTTTCTGTATAGCTTTAGCAAAACGCTCTGACGTGATTGGTTTTACCAAATAATCGACTATACAATCATACTCAAACGCTTGTATTGCAAAATTAGAATCGGACGTCGTCAATACAATTTTTGGAGGATTTTTTATGGTTTCTATAAAGTCGAAGCCTGTAAAATCTGGCATGTGTATGTCCAAAAAGATTAGATCAACATCATTCTGGTTTAAGTATTTTATGGCTTGTATAGCGTTCGGAAATTCTTCTAATATATTAAGGCCATCAACATTAGAGCACAGTTGGGTAATAATGGCTCTGGCTGTTGCTTCATCATCAATAATAATACAATTCATAAAATCTACTTATAGGGTCTCTAAAAATTCTGTCATGTTTTGTAAAATCGACTCAAAGTCGTCTTTACCCGCAGTGCTTTTTTCTAAAAGATTATGTTCATAATCAGCAGCTACCTCATAACTTTTAACGAGCCCTAAAATACTAATTTTATGTTTAAGTTTGTGAACGTTCTCTGCGGCTTCCTCATAATTTTTGGCATTAATATTATGGTAATACACTTGTTTTTCCTCAGGAAATTCTTTCTTAATAATAGTAATCAATTTTTGTTCAAAGGCTTTATCACCTCCAGACATACTTTCTATGTAGGACAAATTAGGCTTTTCCATGTGAGTCTTTTTTTAGTGTGAAGTAGAAAGTGGTTCCTTTGTTAAGCTCGGAGGTGAGCCATATTTTCCCACCATAAAGATCTACAATCTTTTTTACTATAGACAGACCAATACCAGTAGAATTGACAGTAGTTTCAAGCTTTTCGAAAGTGTTAAAGATTTTATCAAAATACTGTTTCTCAATTCCCTTACCATTATCCTTCACATAGAATTGCCACGCATTATCTTTTTCCTCAGCTCCAATTTCTATAAGGCCGTTTGTTTTGTCGTTGTAAGAAATGGCATTGGATATTAAATTCTGAAACAATTGTTGAAGTCTGTATTTGTCACCTTTAATCGTTGGCAACTGATTTATATTAACGCTAAAATGCTCAGGTATCTTTAAGCTCTCTATGATACTTTCCACTAATTTATTGAGATCAACATCATAAACATCTATCTTATTTTTCCCAATGGTTGAATATTCCAGAATACCGTTAATTAGAGTATCCATCTTCTCAACATTATTACGAATTAAACCAAGACTCTGCTTGCCTCTGTCATCTAATCTCTCATTATAATCTTCTGTGACTGATGTGGTTAAATAATCTATATTTCTCAAAGGTGACTTTAAATCGTGCGATACCATGTGAGCGTAGTCACTCAATTCCTGATTTTGTATTTCTAAATTATGAAGTAATTGTTCTTGTTCTTTAAACGCTTTACATGCTTTGAGGTGCATCCCAAATTTATCAATCACAGGTTCTAATTGAGATACATTTTTTGACGTAATGTTGTCCTTTTTTGAATACAGAAACAAAAAGCCTTGTTCGTTTAAGTTAAAAATTGCAACCTTACCTCCGTCAAGTTTCATAGGTGCCAAAGTTGAATCGATAGATGCGACGTCAAGTATCTTGCTCTTATCAATCTCGCCAAGGAGGTTCTTTATCATCTCATTAGTCTTAATTTTTATTTCCTTGCCCAAAGGTATGGCGTAGGTAGACCTAAATACGTCATCATCAGATTCTATAATCCATGCCGCATTAAAGCTTTTTCGCTTTAAAATAAGCTTTAAAAACAAATCGCAGTTCTTTTCGTAGTCCAGAGATTTACCAATAGCCATGGCATACTCATAGAGCTGTAGAATTTCTAAAACATGATTTTCTATCTTCATTATTCAAATAGTCCAACGACCGTAGTTTTATTATAAAATTCCAGAAACCCTTCACCATAAGACGAAATTTCCCCTAAGGTTAATGCACCGCCAATAGACACTTCAGGAAACTTTTCTTTCAAGGTGTCCGTAATGGCAGACAATTCTTTATTGAAGTTATCCTCCAAGTATAGAATTCTCGATATGCAATCAATGATTATCGCTTTGTTAGGATTAACAGCTTGCTTAATGCTTTCCTCTGTTGCAGATTTAGCAGCAGCAATTAATGACGCTTCACTACCGTTTAATATATCCACCAAGGTATTATCCTCCAATTCACCAACACAAATCAATTCCCCATTTTCATTGACCATTAGCGGATCTCTAACAATACATTCTGCATTGTCTTTAACAATACCAAAAGGATAGCCTTTGGCAATATCAAAAAAGTTATCGTCGGTAAACGTTTTACCAGAGTGTGCTTCCACAACTTCCTTGTAGACCTCAAAAGGATTTTTCCAGTTGATTTCTTTTATAATATTTCCCTCAGCCTTAGTAATAATAAATGGACCTTCGATTTTAAGCCAGCCATGTTTTACCCCAATCCTTGATGACATGCTTAAAATACCAAATATTGCTGCATCCTGAAAAATTCCTTTATTAGTAAAAACGCAAGGCTGTTGTTCTAAAGACAAACTCCCAGCGCCTCCACCAAAATAGCTAGTTTGCATGCCATAATTTCTATACAATTCGCTTAGGTAGTGCGATATGTTGGATGTTAAGCCATCTACATAAGTAAACAGGCTATAATCTTGGTTTTTATCTAAAGAGACAACTGGAATCGTATAGTTTTTAGAGCTAATGTTTTCAATTAAAAATATGGACTCCAAATTATTAAGGGTATTAATGACGATGCCCTTATCGAAAATAGAATTTCCATGAATGACCTTTGGAAAAACACCTCCCATGAAATTAACTCCTGATGTATTTAACTGATTAATTAATTCCTTTATATCAATTTCGGTGTGTTCACCTATAGTAATGAGCGCAGCATCTTCATTGACATGCGCCGAAATTGCTTCTGTAATTTCAGTAATATTTATTGATGTTATTAGCATATTATTTCTTTAGCGTGAAGTAAAATGTGGCGCCCTTACCAAGTTCACTCTCTACCCAAATTTTACCTTGATGTAAATTGACAATTTTCTTTACAATAGATAATCCAATTCCTGTCGATTCCTTACTTTTATTTAGTGCATGAAATATTTTAAAGATTTTGTCGTGGTACTGTTCTTCTATACCGATACCATTGTCGGCTATTGAAAATTCGTAATACCCATCCATCGATTTTACATTTATTGTAATTTGACCTTTGGGTTTATCTATAAACTTTACGGCATTGCTTATTAGGTTTTGAAACAACTGCTGTAATTTGGTTTTATCCCCACGTAGTTTTGGCAATTTGTTCTCTAGGGCAATCTCAATGTGATCTGGAATATATAATATATCCAGAACTTCTTTGACCAATACCTCCATATCGACCTCTGTTCTATCTAGTTCAGAAGAACCCACACTCGAATAGTTAAGAATATCGGAAATCAAATGTTCCATTTTCTCTAATGTAGTCTCGATAAGATTGAAATTTTGGTGTGTTACTTCATCAAACTTACCCTTATTATCTTCTTTGATCCATTGAATAAGTGCATCGATGCTTCGTAATGGCGATTTTAAATCGTGAGAAACAATATGGGCATATTCCTGAAGTTCATCGTTACTTTTCTCGAGCTCAGAAAGCAAATTCTCTTTTTGAAGTTGTAAATTTTTGAGGTCAGTAATATCTAAGTGAATGCCTATCGAACCTACAACATCTCCATTGAGATCGTAATTGGGTGCACCACTGATTAACCAATATCTAAGGTCTCCAGTCTTGGTCTTTACTTTTATTTCGTAAGAGTTAGACTTACCATCCAAACGATTCATATTTTCTTTTGCAATACGTTCGCCACCATCTTCTACAGGCAATAATTGACCTCCTTTTTTACCTATAAGTTCATCTTCTGAATAGCCAGACATTTCAGAAAAACTCTGGTTGATCATTTGTATTTCATCATCGTTATTCACTTCTACTAAACCAAGATTCATGTTCGCAATGATACTACTGTACTTTTGCCTTTCAGCTTCCAGAGCTTGTTGGTATTTATCTTCTAGCGTTATATCCCTTACAATGCCCTGTGCACCAACAGCTTGACCATCCTCATAAATGACACTAGCATTAATGTGGACGTACTTCCTTTCTCTTTGATTGGTAATTATCCAAATCTTGAAATCTGTTATTGAGCCTTCATTTGTTAATTTTTTAAATGCAGGGCCGACAATGTCCATTTCCTTAGGGTCAACCAAGTTCATCAGGTTACCGTCATCCTTAGTGGTTTTAAAACCCAGTAAATCGACCGCTGCCTCATTCATTTTTAAAATGTTACCCCATAAATCCATAATAACATAGGCATCTACGATATTTTCAAAAACACCTTGTAGCTGGGAATTGGTTTTAGAGTATAGCGTTGTAATTTCTTTATGAGATGCCTCTAACTTTTGGTTAAGCTCATATAATTCTGCAGATTTTGCTTCCAAAATCTCCTCTGCCGCTTTTCTTGAAGCTTTTTCTCTGGCGAGTGCCCTTTTAAGAATGTCTACTTCTTCTTGGCTCATTATTATGCTTTATTGATAAAAAACCTAACCTCAGTTCCTTGTTTATTAAGTTTTTCAAATTCAATATTTGCCGCAACATTAAATAATTTGAATGTTTCTAGCATTAGGCCTTTGCCAAGCATATATAATGCTTTGTCGGACTTATATACCATCACCATTTTATCATCTGTTCTTTCTTCTAACTCGAAGGATGGCAACTGAGCGTCTGGATATATTTTTTTTACCTCAACGTGAATATGATTTTCGATTGATGCCAATAAATCCATAGGGTCCTTGTAGTGCGATACTAAATTTGGATGTGATTTTATTAAGGCTTTAAATAGATGTTCTGCATAAACCATTAGCAGATCGTCAATTGAAATATCGGTATTTTGACTTAAATGCGATATGAGTTGCAACATTTCTGAAAACTCATACGTACCAACAGCCGTGTAGATTCCATCTGAATCCAAATTAGACTGGTCGATAATTTTATCTACCATTGCCAGGCCAAATTTTTCTTCAACTAATTCTAAAAATTCAGTAAAGATTATACCTTTCATAGATTTATATTTAATGTAAAAATATAAGTTGATTACAAAATGTTGAATCGTTAATCGATTTGCTTAATACAGACTAATTGTTATTCCAGTGCATTAAGCTGTAATCAATTCATTAATACTCCAATATGCTAATAATTTTTCTATTTTAGAAACATAATCTTCGTATTTTAAAGGTTTTAGTACATAACCCGCTATACCAATCTTGTAACACTCTAAAAGATCGCGTTGATTGTTGGATGTTGTTAAGATAATTGTCGGAATATATTTTAACCGATCATCTGCCTTTAATATCTTGAGGAATTCAATACCATTTATTTTTGGCATATTTAAATCTAAGAGTATAATATCTGGAAGCTTGTCTTTTTGTTCCAAAAGTTTAAGCGCTTCTTCACCATTATTGGCTTCTACAATCTTATGATTTAAGTTTAAAGATGATGTCGCCCTACTAAGCTTCATAACCTCTATCATATCATCTTCAATAAGCAAAACATTAAGTGATCTCATACCTAGCTAATTTATAGTGGTGCAAGTTACCTGAATATGTCAAAATCTTAGGTTTTATTCGGTTGAGCGTGACTTACTGTCGTTGGATTGCAATTTAGTGTCGACGAATGGTTTTTAACTAGGCCGCCATTAAGCCTTCATGATTTAATTGCTCAGTTGCTTTTAAGGTAGTTAACTGTACATTATACTTCATTTTTTCGAATGCTTGTAAAAACTCAATTGAAAAGTTATTGTAATTCCTTTCTTCTAAATACATTTCAAATTGAGATATAAACTCTAAGTGTTTTAGGTTTTTGTTTAATGTGATATTATCATTATCTAAAAACCTAATATTTAATGCTTTGGGCTCAGCAATTTTTGTGTTTTTAATCTTTTGCGCATCTGCAAAAATGGATTGTTTTACATTTAAATAGCTTTTGAAACAGCATTGTATGAAATTATTTAAATTAAAATACGTGCCCTGTGTTAATGTCAATAAATTAGTCATAGCTTTTGGTGAACTTTGATTATTTGATATGACAAATTTAAAAGCAAACTTATTTCAAAACTGGTGTTTTTAGACGGATAAACATTTGGTGGGGACGAATGGTTGATGTTTGCCTTTAACCTGAATTACAATACATCAACTATAAATTGTCTCGTACTTTTTTAGGCAATCCTTTTACAATCATATCGTAAGAATGGTCAATCAACTCTAAAATCAATTTTGTTGGTAACTCACCTGTATGAAAATAAACACTGTTCCACGATTTTTTGTGCATGTGGTAACCCGGTTTTATACTGTTGTATTCTGATCGTAACTCTTCAGCATATTCTGGGTCGCACTTAAGATTTATAAAGCCTTCTCCCTTTTCCCACTTAGAGAGCGACGCAAGGGCAAACATTTTATTGCACACCTTAAACACTAAGACATCATCATCAAAAGGAAAGTGCTCTGTAACTTCCTTTTTGGCCATGCAGTAATTTCTGTAATCCTCAATATTCACTTCAAAAGTTTTTGGTCATCAACTTCAATTTTTAAGGCAGAATAATCCAGCGTCCAACCAATGGTTTCTACCAAATTTTCAATGAGTTGAATCGCTTCTAAAGCTTCTAATTTGGCCACATTGTATAAACCACTTTCTGGAATTTTATCCACAATATGCTCTTTAGCTTTAGTATGTAGATCTGTTAAATCTGATGCTTCAAACTTATTGAACATGCCATCACGCTTGTCGTAATAATTAATATCGCTCTCTATGGACAATACTTCTGGTTGTGGAAAATGTGATAAAACAACTGTCTTGGTCTTGGTATTTGAATCCATTTGTATTTTACTTAAATCGAACCCAACATGTGCTTTTGCATTAATGACTACCAAGGCTTTTTTACGGCTTGAGATAAGTTTTAAGAACTTTTCCTTTACATCTTCATAATGATAGATTTCAGCAAAGTCGCCCTCAACCGTAATAAATTTACATACCCTTTTTATCTTGTCGAGCAGTACAATGGATTGTTCGTTGGTTTTCTTTTTGGTTTTCCATTGTTTGTAGATTGTAACCAAACCCAAGGTTACCAATATGCTTATAATGATTATAAAAAATGTTTCCATATCTATTTTTAAGACACTTTGGGTTGTCTTTGGTCACAAAAGTGTTACTCCATTACTTTATACAAAACAGGTTTACTTGGCGTAGCATCATTTTCAAAAGGGGCAATTTGCAAATTGAGCATATACATACCATCACTTATTTTGTTAGATACATAGATGAACTCTGTAATGGTAGCATCTTTTCTTATTCTTCCTTTGGTGTTCCAGAATGCGTTGTGTCCCTTTAGCTCACCTCCATCTTCCTCCCTATCTACACTTGGCAAATCAATTAGTAAATGTTTAATACCTTTTTTTACCAATAACTTAATGGCATCTTCCTTAAAATATGTCCAATTAGTATTAGAATACTGTCTAGATTTTTTATCTCTGGTATTTGGCATTGTACGTACTACTAAGGCCTCTCTTTTTTTGTTTCCTAATGCAAATTGCAATTGCTTAGCTGAAATCACATAATCATCGCCTAACTTTTCTGGTGCAACGGTAACCACTTCGGCCAAAAAGAAAAACTGCTTTAGATATTTGTTAATGGAATACTGCTCTTTTGTAATATGCCCAGCAGTCTCGGTATGTGTTCCATGAGAATGTGGGTTGAAAGAAATGGTATTAAAATTTACAGCAGCACCTTTTTCTACACTAATAGTTTCACCATCAAAAACTTCGGGCTTAATTGTAGGTGGGCCAATATACCAAGCATTAACGTTTGATGCACCACCTTTTATGGATATAGAGATATCCAGAGGTTGAGATAAATCTATTTTTATCTTTCTAGAGTTGTATTGTATTGTAGTTATCAAGATATGTTTATTTTAAATAGTTCGCTTGCAATACCATCACTTAAAAACTGTCCTTTTTTGGTCACTTTTAAATGTTCATTATCAATATACAATAAATGCTGATTTATAAAAACATTGGCTTGCTCAATTAAATATTTTTTAAAGGTTGCTCCAAAATCCTCTTCCACTTTTTTTAGTGAAACACCCCAAATGGTTCTTAAACCAGTCATGATGTACTCATTATATTGATCGGTTTTTGTTAGGTTTTCTATTTCCAATGGCAACTTATCTTGCTGAATGGCTTTTATATATTTTGAATTATTCCTCACATTCCAGCTACGTTGCTTACCATTAAAAGAATGTGCTGAGGGTCCAATACCCAAATATGATTTGCCTTGCCAATAGGCTGAATTATTTTTACTAAAAAAGCCTTCTTTACCAAAATTAGAAAGCTCGTAATGAATGAAACCCTCCTGCTTTAACCTTTCCTTTAAAATATGAAATTGCTCGTGCGCCTGCTCATCATCTACATCGTCGATAATGCCCTTTTTAATAAATGATGCCAGTGCCGTTTTCGGTTCAACTGTTAGTGCATAGCTCGAAATATTTGGTACATTATAACTTAAAGCCGTTTCAATATTTTTTTGCCATTGTTCGTTTGATGCGCCAGGAATACCATAAATTAAATCGAGTGAAATATTATCAAAGTGCTTGGTCGCTTCTTCTAAACAAGCTTTGGCTTCTTTTGCATTGTGTGCACGATTCATAAGTTTCAAGTCGCTTTCAAAAAAGGATTGGATGCCTATGCTTAGTCTGTTTATTGGTGTAATCGTTAAGTCGTGGATTCGTTTAAGTGATAAATCATCTGGATTGGCTTCAAGTGTAATTTCTGGGTTCTCTGCAACTTTATAATTCTCGTAAACCGAATCAATTAGCATTTGCAATTCATCATTAGACAATAGACTTGGTGTTCCGCCACCAAAATAAATGGTTTCAACTGTAGTGCCTTTGAATTCATCCTTTCTTAGCTCCAATTCCTTTGCCAACGCATTTATGAGATCACCTTTCTTTTTTAATGACGTAGAAAAATGAAAATCACAGTAATGACACGCTTGCTTGCAAAATGGGATATGGATGTAGATGCCGGACATTGGGATATTATCTAGGTTTGAATTGAGGACTAAAGTTGCGCTTCACTACTAGTCTTCTTCTATAGGCTAAATAAATGGCATAACCATAATGACTAAAAAACACGACTATTATAAACCAAATAAACTTACTCTTCTTTTCTTTAAATTTAGTCAGGTAAAGCTCACGTGCAACAAAATAAAGAAAACCTATCCTTAATATTAAAACTGTTTTTGGTGTTATGAGTAATTCCAAATACTATTTACTTTACTCTGTCTTCATTCTGTTTTACAAAAGCAGCCCAGCCGGTATAACTTTTACCAATAGCAACTCTGCCTTGATTGTAAAAATGACAAACCGCAGCTGCCAGGCCATCTGTTGAATCGAGGTTTTTGGGCAATGACTTCAATTTTAATGTACTTTGTAACATTTTGGCAACCTGTTCTTTACTGGCATTACCGTTACCAGTGATGGCCATCTTTATTTTCTTAGGTGAATATTCCGTGATAGGCACCTCTCTAGATAAACCTGCAGCCATTGCTACTCCTTGGGCTCTTCCCAGCTTCAACATACTTTGCACATTCTTACCAAAGAATGGTGCTTCGATAGCGATTTCGTCTGGGTGATAGGTATCAATGAGTTCAACTGTACGTTCAAAAATAAGTTTCAATTTTAGGTAATGGTCATCGTATTTTTTGAGCTGCAATTCATTGAGTTGCATAAATTGCATTTGCTTACCTACCACTTTAATGAGACCAAACCCCATAATGGTGGTACCTGGATCAATACCTAATATAATTTTTTCCTTACTCATTTATTTAATCGCAATATTGGCAACCACTTAACGAAACAGCCAAGCCGACAGTAACATTAAAAACACTACCGTTAAACGCACCCAAACCACTCAAAACTGGATTGTAATCATCTAATGACGTTAATCCATAAATATAAGCCGTATCTACATAAACAGAAACTTTTTCGTTAATAGCATAGTGAATTTCCAAACCGCCTAAAAGATTTAAATACGATTGTTTGTTATCTCCTAAATTCCCTAAAGGCTTTACAAAGCTAAAACCAGGTCCTGCATGAAAAATAGTACGTAATCTCATAGGCAAAAAACCAATATACTCATTAGGATCGAACACAAATTGCGCATTGATACGCGAATAATTAATCTTAAATTCTGGAGAACCACCATCATTCTTAAAACGGTTAAAACCATAATCTAACTTCACTCCATAACTTCGCTTAAACATGTGCTGAACACCGAGATTAACAGTCGGAAAATTGATAGACTGCGCATAGGTACCATCGACAAAGCCATCTGTTGTAGGGTAATTAAACCCCACAGCAAAAAGTGCTTTCCATTTGGAAGTGTCTTTAAATTGTGCATAGCTATTTAGCATGGCAGAAAAGACGATGACAAAAAAGATGTAATGTTTTAAATATTGCCGCATCTGTATGTTTTTGATTTAATTTGTAACATGCTTTACAACGTGCCATACAAAACTAAGCAATTCTTCTTCGTACTTATTAAGTTAAGCATCGTCATTGGTGCTTTTTATTTTATTTACTCTAAACTTGCTGAAAACGAAAATCTAAAATTCAGTGATTTTGTAGCATTTCTAAGAGAAAATGACACATTTTCGCTAAAAAACATCATTTTTTTACTCATTTTAAGCGCTTTTAACTGGTTTTTTGAAATTTTGAAATGGCAATTCTTAGTAAAAACCATAAAAAATATTTCATTCAGAGATGCACTAGAACAAAGTTTAGGCGGATTAACCGCTTCCTTGATTACACCAAATAGAATTGGAGAGTATGGTGCAAAAGCAGCTTATTTTGCCAAACCGTTTAGAAAACGTATTGTTCTACTGAATCTTTTGGGCAACATGGCACAAATGACTATAACTACAGTTTTAGGTAGTATTGGGTCAATTGTTTTTGTCAGTCGCTATCAGATAGAAGTGGACTATTACAAGGTTACTCGATTTGTCTTTCTGTTAATTATAATTAGCGCCTTTGCTTTTTTTGGTATTAAGTACACAAAATTTAGTATTAAAGGCTATTCAATTAATCGTATTTTCGAGCATGTAAAAAGCATTTCTCTACTAGTACATGCCAGCAACTTGTTATTGTCTCTGGTACGTTATTTAATTTTTTCATTCCAATTTTACTATTTACTCACCATTTTTGGGGTCGAAGTAGATTACACCAAAGCTATGGTCTTAATTACCAGCATGTATTTTCTGGCTTCGATAGTGCCTTCCGTTTCAATTTTTGATGTGGTAATAAAGGGAAGTGTTGCGGTTTTTTTATTTGGCTATGTGCAAGTGAACGAACTTACCATACTGTCAATTATTACCATAATGTGGTTATTGAACTTTGCCACCCCAAGTTTGTTTGGAAGCTATTCTATATTGAATTTTAAATTGCCTAAACCACAAGAATGATAGCAACTTTTCTAATAGCAATCATAATTGCCTATCTAATTTTAATCGGTAGCCTAGCCTTTGGTTTTGATAAGGTTGATGAGTTTCAACTTCGGGATTTAAAGTCCAAAACTAAATTTTCGATTATAATACCTTTTCGGAATGAGGCCGAAAACCTTTCAAGTTTATTGGGTTCCATCGTTAAATTAAATTACCCTAAAGACTTATTTGAAGTGTTATTGGTTGATGATGAATCTGAGGATAACTCAATTGTGGTAATTAATAAAACTCTCGATGCAAAATCCAATAAAACGACTTTCGCTCGAACCGACAATATAAAGATTATACAAAACAAACGGATTTCAAATTCACCAAAAAAAGATGCGATTACTTCAGCAATACATATTGCAAGTAATGAATGGATCATTACAACAGATGCGGATTGTGTTTTGCCAAAATACTGGTTAGATGTTTATGATGAATTTATTCAAACAAAGCAACCCAACTGTATTGTGGCGCCAGTGACCTACTATGGTAAAACATCTTTTTTTAATCGTTTTCAAACTTTGGACTTTTTAAGTCTTCAAGGTGCGGCAATTGGTGGTTTTGGTTTAAATCTCCCCTTTTTGTGCAATGGTGCCAATTTTGCTTATCGGAAGTCCGTATTTACCAAAGAAAATGGCTTTGATGACAACTCTGACATTGCAAGTGGCGATGATATTTTTTTATTGGAAAAGTTCAAAAAAATTAATGCCAAAAAAGTCAATTACTTAAAAAACCAGAAAGCTATAGTTCACACCACTCCTGTCTTAACTTTAAGTCAATTAGTACAACAACGATTACGTTGGGCATCTAAAACCAGTCGTAATCCCAATTGGTTTTCAAAACTTGTAGGACTTGTTGTTTTATTGGCCAATTTAATCTGTATAGCCATTCTTCCTCTTTTGGTTTTCGATTTTATTAGTAATAGAATTGCTATTGCCTTATTGGTCATAAAGTTTGCGATTGACTTTTTACTTTTGTTTAAAACCACTCGCTTTTTTAAACAGGAAACCCTTTTGTTATCTTACGTATTTTCATGTTTTTTATACCCTTTCTTTAGTGTCTATATTGTACTAATTTCTGTATTCAAATCTTATGAATGGAAAGGCAGAACATTCAAAAAGTAATAACATCTCGTATATTTTTGTAGATTTACTAAAACCTAGTCATAAAATCAATGAAAAAAATATTCTTAATCCTAATTTTCAGTTTTGCGTTTCAGCTAAATCATTGCCAAGAAACCTATGCCATAAATGGTGAGACGCTTGAACTCAAAACTGAAATTGATGGTAAGCTAGACCTTCTATGGAATATCATCGATGGTGAATATCGTTATTTTGTTCGCACAGAAAATGATAACATAATCGAATTAAAAAATACGAGGGACGAAGACAACAATTATAAAGAAGAGTACAAATCGACTTTAGGTGAACTTACAGGAATGTCAACCGACAAACTTAAGTTGACACTTTACAGTCTTAGAAGCCACATAGATACATATAATGCTTCTGTGGATTCCAATTACACCTCATCAAAGACTAAACGCAGTGTACAGCTAAGGTTAGGGATCTCTGGCGGTATTACCAACAATCCTTTTGTTGGCAACCCAGATAATAAAAAAACACCAATGATTGGTGCAGAATTAGAAATCTTAGAAGGCCATGGTATGCAGAGACATTCGGGCTTTTTACAAGCAAGACATACATTTGATAGCGACGATTTTCCTTACAGCACCACCGAATTTTCATTAGGTTACCGTTTTAGATTTGTTAATACGGAAACGTTTTCTATTTACGGCCAAGTTAAATTTGCGACCCTTAACTTTTCCAATGCTACATTCATTGATGAAAGCGACATGGAAGTTGATGTCAATGAGACTTCATTTGATATCCCCTTTATTTTTGGAGTAGGTTCTGATATTAAAGTTGGTGAGAACAGTTATATTACATTGATATATGGAGAGTTATTTGCTGCATTTTTAGATAACCAAGGTAATTTTTCTACAGATATTGCCATTGGTTATAAATTCAACCTATAATGAGTCTACGGAACTTTAAAACTTCCAATCCTGTTTTTAACGGTTACTTCTGGGAAGATGGTAGGTCTTCTTCCAAGACTATGTCTGTTGCTGGCATTTTTTTTAAATCTATGCTTGGCATTTTAGTAATTGCTGCAATTACGGGTTATTTATGGAAACTCAATGAAGCTGGCACAACTATGCGCTGGTTTACCCTAGGCGGTATGCTTGGTGCCATAGTTATGAGTATATTAATTTCCGTAAGGCAAAATTGGGCACACATATTAGTACCGCTTTATGTTATTGCCAAAGGCTTCTTTTTAGGTGGTTTTTCGTCTTATGCACATCGTAATTTTCCTGAGTTACCATACCAAGCAATTGGTGTTACCATTGTAACTTTTTTTGTGATGCTCATTTTGTATCAACTTAGAGTTATTATCGTTACCAAGAAATTACGTAGTGTTATTATAACGGCCACAATAAGTATTATGGTGGTGTATTTAATTTCTTGGATATTAAGCTTTTTTGGAATAAAGACCTATATATGGGGAACGTCTTGGTTTGCCATTGTGTTTAATATTTTAGCTGCAATCGTAGCATCGTTTGCTCTACTTTTAGACTTCGACTATATAGAACGTTATAAAAGCAGAGCGCCAAAACACAAAGAGTGGATTGCTACTTGGGGACTTCTGGCAACGCTAATTTGGTTGTATATAGAAGTGCTTAGGTTAATGCAGAAGTTGGCAATACGCTTCTGAATTATATTATTTCCGTCACTTCGAGTGATTTGTGAAGGATGAGCAAATTGTATCGAGAAGTGTCATCATATTAAGAAGTTCTTGACACAAAAATTTTACTCTAACTGAAGCTACTACAAGTATTGTTTTTTTAATTGCCCAAAGTAAACTCAATCAATTTTGACAATAACAGGTAGCTCAAAAGCTGTGGTAACTTGCTGTCCTCGTTTAATCGCAGGATAAATTCTAGGAATGTCCTTTAAACTCTGTCTAAGTAAACTATCAATTTCCGGAATCTGAAATTGAGTTTCTGGCTTTATGACCATATTTTCAATTTTCAATTGGCCTTTACTATCGATAATAAGTTTTAATCGTATGGTGTCATTGACATCCTCTGAAACTACAATATTTTGCTCCCCCAAATAAGTATTGAGGTGAGATAAAAGCGTATTTTGAAAACAAATCTTACTTTCTTCTTTGGCAGTAATAGAATCGCAACTGTTAAAAGTTGGATAAATATCTACATCGTTCCAATTGAAGGTTTGTAATTCTTCTTCTAGCAAATCTTCTGAGTTTACTTTTTGCTTTTCAAAATAATCACAAGACGTAAAGAGAACTATTAAAAAAAAGCAAACAATTCGGTTCATTGGCATATTTTGATACCGAAATGTACGTTTTTTTTTGCGATTTTCAGTTGGCGTATGTTCACTGTAACTTTGGTTTGTTTCTTGCGTCTTATAATTGAACTTATATTATTAATATGGAGATTTTTTTAGTGCTTATTGCACTACTTTTAATGTTATTGGGAATTTTAGGTAGTTTTCTGCCTGTTTTACCTGGCCCACTTACAAGTTGGGCGGGTCTTTTGGTACTGCACTTTAGTGAGGGAGTACAGCTGAGTCAGACTTTTTTAATCGCAACCCTTTTGGTCGCAATTTTTATATATGTGCTAGATTATATTATACCTGCCATAGGCACCAAGCGCTTTGGTGGCAGTAGGTCTGGAATGATAGGAACAACAATAGGTTTAATTATTGGAATACTCTCACCTATTCCTTTTGGGATCATTATTGGTCCTTTTGTGGGCGCACTTGTTGGTGAGATGATTCACAGAAATGATATGAAAAAAGCTCTAAAGGCAGCATTTGGGTCGTTTTTAGGCTTTATAGCTTCAACGTTTTTAAAGTTTATTGTGGCCATCATTTACTTGGGTTTCTTTATTGTGAAACTCTCTGAACATAACGCCAGTTGGTTATAAAAGTCAAAACCTAGTTACATCGTATGCAACTAGGTTTAGTTTTTTTGCTATTAACTCAACAATTACTTAAGGGATTAATTAACTCTTGTTGACCTGGGGTAAATATAGATAAGTGGAGTAAGATTTTGTTGCGGTAAAACCGTAGACTTGTTACGGAAAAACCGTAGTTTGTAGTATTGACAATACTTTGAGTGGGTTTTATTTGGCTAGGAAAAGGACTGTTTTTTTACAAATAACCCTTGTCTCTGGCTTCTTGAAGCAAACTTTCGTCCTTACCATCCGTAACAGAAAACAAAAGTTTGAGTTGTTTTTTTCGTTTTTCTATAGCACTTGTAGATAGCGGTATATACTCGCTAAGGCTTTTGGTTTTGATGCCTTGTGATAATAAATGTAGAATCTTTCTGTTTATATCATCCACATAAATTTCGCTAGTAATGGTCTTCTTAACATAATTGCTAACCGTACTACTATAGTAAGGAGGGTATTTTAGTATTTGCTGAAAAGCATCAGCCAATTCCATCGAAGTTAAATCACTTTTTATAAGAAAGCCGTCAGGGTTTATTTCTTTTATAATATTATGAATTCTGAAGGTTTCATTGAACATAGTGAGGATAATGATTTTGGCGTCTGGCAATACCTTTTTTGCCAAAAGCGCTAAATCTTCACCTGATGTGTATTTGCCATCTTCTGATGGCGGTAAGCTAATATCAAAAAAACAAACATCGTAGGGAGTATCCTTAGATGCTCTATTAATCATTAATTGTGCGGTATCACAGTTGTTGGCCGTGTCAATTAGCAAGGTTTGGTCTTCTTCTTTTGTTGCCATTAACACATTTTGGTAGCCTTCAAGAATTATGGGATGATCGTCTACCATTAAGATGTTAATATGTTTCATCTGTGTTTTAGTTCAAATATTTTAGACAGATGGAATTCGCCATGAATTGTTTTGGTTCTTAAATTTAATGTGTTTCGTGGCGCATTTCATGTCGATTGGTTTGTATAGGGAATCTTAACATTAACAATTGTACCATTACCAGATTGAGAAGTGAATGTGATTTTTCCATTAATGTCCTCAATACGAGAGGTCATGTTTTTTAAACCAATTCCTTTTTTGCTTTTCGATGTATCGAATCCCTCTCCATCATCAATGATGTCTAGGCAAATTACATTATTTTCTAATGAAATGCTAATTTTTATAGCTTTTGCATTGGCGTGTTTGTATATGTTTTGCATAGATTCTTGGATAATCCTGTAGATATTTATTTTGGTTTTATTGGACACAGAGTCCCAACTGATATCGTCCGTATAATCGAAACTATACTTTAAACCGTAAGCTTTGGTTTGGTTTTCAATAAGTTCGGAAACAATATCCATAAAGCCAGATCCCGAAACAAAATCCGTATTTAACTCATGGGATATTTTACGGATGTCCTCTTCAATTGTTTTAAGCTGGCCAATATAATTTGCCCGAGTGGTCATAGCTTCTTTACCATCTTTAAAGTTGATACTGTCTAGACTAAGCCTTGTACCAAAAAGACGTCCCAAAACACCATCGTGCAGTTCTTCAGAAATTCGTTTCTTCTCTTGGGTTCTTGCCTCATCTACTTTGTCTTGCTGACTAAGCATAAGATTGTAAATATCTTCATTGGCTTTTTGCTGTACCTGTATAAGTTTTAGTTTTCTGTTTTTGGCACGCTGGGATATAACAATGTAAACGAGAATAGCTGTTAGAAGCAAGCCGATAGAAATAAATATTAGATATAGGTTCTCTCTAGAGATTTGTTTGTTTTCGGCTTCAATTTTTTCATTTTCAGCTTCTAACTGATCAGTTTCAAACTCTATACGTGCATATTTGTTTCTAACATTTCTACTTTCTTTAATTAAACTATCAGAAAGTTTAATATGCTGTAGAAGGTAAGCTTTTGCATCTTCACCATTAGTTATTTTAGATAACAGCAAGAGCGCTTCTTGTTTCAATTCGTTTGCTGATACTTCCGAAGAAATTTTTAATGCCTCATTTGCATATTTATAGACTGAATCATTTTGGGCAGCTTGAAAATATAGTTTAGAAATATGCATCGCCACGTTCATTCTTAACACATTATCATCAAGTTTTTTAGCCAAGCTATATGATTTTCTCAACTTAGACAACACCAATTTAAAATCATAATTTTCGGATTCTAATTCGGTTGCCGCAATATTTGTTAAAATCGTAGGATAGAAAGATGGGTCAGCTTCCTCATATTTATATCTCAGAGGCAACAGACTTTTATATAGTTCGATTGCTTTTTCGAAATTACCGATCTGTCTATATACGTAGGCCTGATTATTTATCGAATAAGCCTCATTTATAAATCCATCTTTGATTTTTTTGGCATAAAAGTTTGATTTTTCGTAATACTCTAGAGCTTTTTGATAGTTACCCAACTCCCTGGATATAATGCCCATAAGATTATATGCGTTCCAAAGTTTATCTAAACGATTTTGAGTTTCAGGAAGCCTATTTAAAATAATGATTGATTTTATGGCAGCCTCTTCTGCTCCTACATAAATTTTTTCAATCTGCTGAATATCAGCTAAGTAAAGTAATGCTGTTGCCTTAGGTTCGGAAATTTCATCTGCTTGATAATACTTTAAGGCTTGTGAATAGTAATAATAGGAGCTGTCATTTTTTTCGTAGTACCTATACAAAGATCCCAAATTTGAACCAGCTACTGTTATGGCTGAAGAATCATTTATTCTCCTGGCCAGCTCAAAGTTTTTTCTATTTAAAGATATATAGTCGTCATACTTTTCAGATTCAAAATACCTCATGGATAAGTTTCTATTAGCCATAAGAATTATTGAGTCTACATTTGTTCTGTTTGCTATTTCAGAAGACTTAAGGGCAAAGTGCAATTTTTCATCTATTGAAAAACTGTTGTCCTTTGATTTTTCAATAAGCCCATTAATTGAATCTATTGATTTATTTTGAGCATTTACAAGTGGTAAATGCAAAAGCAAGATGAATAATATAAAAAATATATATTTTATCAATGTACAACACTTTGTATCAAAAATAGTTTAAAATTAGATAACCAGAATTTACACAATAAAAAAAGCCCTCATCTAAAGATAAGAGCTAGAAATTATATCTAGAAAGTATAGATTATCCTTGACTTTCTACTTTAAGCTTCTTTTTATCTACAGCCAACAAATCTTTTGGGCTATAATTTTTAAAAGTAGGATCGTTATCAACAACAACATTCTCTGATTGCACACCAGATATAGTTAAGATAGCGATTGCAACTAAGGCTAAAGTAATTTTTAGGGTTTTCATAAGTATCAATTTAGGGGTTATTAAATAGTCATTATTATATTTTGTAACGCTAAACGTTACGTTGAGGGAGGGAATGGATAATTAACTATTTTTAGGTATTAACCTAAATTGTACTAAAATAAAACGAGGGATGTTTTCTTAGACAGAACTGTCTAACAGTAAAATGGATTAAATTAAAGCTTGAAACAACTTCAATAAGGGACAACGAATATATAATTAATTAAAAAATTAAGACACAAATCATCGATTAAGGGTGTTTTTTTATCGATTAAGTGCATTATTTGTTAATTTATTTATCAAAAAACAAAGCCCCAACTAATATGGGGCTTCATAACTAACACTAAAAAAAACTAATTGTTATGCACAATTATTTTGTTAATCACATCTATATATATGCGTGATGTTATTGTATACTCAAATTCAATGAAAAAACAGTGATTGAGGTTGTTCCAGAACCTGTTAGCCGCTGTCCCCAAATTTCAATATAATCATTAGGTGCGAGCTCCACAGTTCCTGAAATCGCATTACTGGATATGTCTGACGTATTATTGACTCTCATTAAGGTGTTCGTTTCCGTTAATGTTGTTGTTCCATTTTTTCTTATGAAAAAAGCGTAGTAGTCTCCTACACCCGAGTTGCCTCTTATAGATAGCGCTGCATTAACCTGAAAAGTCCTAGTTTTCTCACCTGTATAGGTAATTCTATTATCTTGTGCGGACATTGTACGTAATTCATTAACCAGAGTTGTGGTATTAGAATTGCTATTACCCCTGAGAT
Organism: Leeuwenhoekiella palythoae; assembly: GCA_964221315.1. Lineage (GTDB taxonomy): Bacteria > Bacteroidota > Bacteroidia > Flavobacteriales > Flavobacteriaceae > Winogradskyella > Winogradskyella palythoae_A. Next base: position 661,469 of record CAXPYI010000002.1, read on the forward strand.
TTAATGGGCTGTTATTAGTTATTGATTGCACAAATCCAGTAGTTATGGTACCATCATAATATATATTTCCACCACTTACCTGATCAGATTCTACTGGTATCCCAGGACAATTGACCGTCCAGGAATTATCGAAATTATATCCAGTATAAGATCCGACACTGTAGCCGTCTACATACTGGCTACTAGTCCCAGAAAAACTTACACCTGTTAATACCGCATTGTTGATAGAAGGATTACTGCTCACATCAATACCAACATCTGTACCATCTATAATCATATAGCCACCTTGTTTTTGAATAAAATCGAATGTTCCTGAATACGTTTCATATACACCAGAATTACTTGATTGCCATCCTGTATTGCTTATTAAAAGATCGTCAATATCTGTATAGGTTATTCCATTTGAATTGCCAACAAACTGCACGATACTCATAAATACCAATGGAAATCCAGATATGCTTCCAACCGCATTAGAATTAGCTACAACAGCATCCCTTATTATGAGGTTGTCTGCAGATGTGCCCGTGAAATTGAATACAGTACCTCCAGCGGCTACCATGGTTGTATTTTTAATAACACCTCCTTTAGAACTAACGAACATTGTACCTCCAGTCTTTAACAACACATCTTCGTAGGTATCCCTTCCAGATATAAAAGCGTTATTAATGTCTATGGGATAAGCCAAGCTTATAGTTCCGTTAATTTCATAAAACGTGTTTTCTGACAGGAGGTATTTTGAGCCACCTCCTGCAGTTAACTCATCACTTAAATCAGCAACTGATTTTACTAACTTGTAATTGTCTCGCGTATTTGATTTAAGGCTAACCCATTGGCTAGAGTTATAATAGTAAAATGAGCTTTCTGTAGTGTCGTAAACCAATAGCCCATTTGCAGGATTTGCTATGGCAACTCTTTGGGCACTTGTCATTCTTGGTGCCAACATACCTTTTGAGGTAGAGCTCACATCCAGCATAGATGATGCATCTGGATTGAGCGTACCAATACCTACTTGGGCAAAACTATTAAAGCTAATAGATACAACAATAAGGCATTTAATAAAGACTAATTTTTGGTTAAGATTTTTCATAATTAATATTTTAAGATTTTAGTAGACTTTTGGCTATTCTCACTTTTTACATTCACGATATAGATTCCGTTTGGATGGGCAAATGGTATTGTAATGGTGTTATTGTTATTTAGGTTATTTTGTTTTTCTAAGACTAATTGACCCAATGTGTTGTAGATTTCAATACGGTCTATGTGAATATTTTTGTCGTTCTTAATCACTATAGATTCTAAGCCGTCGTAAAAAACATGAAGCGTCTTTAGGCTATTGTCATCAACCTGTAAAGTGTTTAAAGCTTCAAAAGCTATCACAAACCTGTTATTATAAACACCTATCGGCAAACTAAATTCGTAGTCGGATTCTGTTAAGTCAATTTCCGTATTTGTATCATTATCTCGTAAGTAAACAGGCTGGCTGAAATTTTCTAGAGCATCAATAGTGATTTTATGATTTCCCAATTCCGAAATTTTTATGCCTAGTGGAAACTCCATTTGTGAACCGAACTCACCGACACCCTGTATTACATATTGTAAGTTATCATTGTTCTCGATTATGAAATAAACATCATTATCCCTTAGATCAAACATTTTGGCATCGTAGCCCATGTTATAATCTAAATTCGCTACAGTGTTAGGCAAAAATCCTAGTAACAATTGCCTATGGAACCCTTCAGGATTTTCGTAACCTATCCTTATGTATTTTTTTAAGTCACTGGTATTATCATTCTGTCGATAAAAAGTAGTCTCTGTCGAAGACTCGGTTTTATATGCCCGCTGTGCATTATTAAATTGAATGGTACCATTAGAAGAAGCCTGTACAAAAAACCCTTGACCGACGGCTACATATTGTGTTGGTGAAGTCACTGAGCCAGCAGTTCCTATTCCGTAAATTAATGGTGAAGCCACTGAAGGTGGAGTTCCACCGGTTAAGTTCTTTACTCCATAACCACCTAGATATTCTGTTAAATAATGTGATGTTGAGCCACCATCAACCCAAAAATATAGTGCATCAACAACGCTAGAGTTGTCAGTTAAAAACTGATCTGCATCCAAAGCGGATGGATAGGGATTGCCTAAAAGAGCACTATCCCCTCCATTTATATTAAAAGTGTAATCACCATTATTGGGCTCTCCATAAAACACATAATTTTGATCTGAAGATGCAGTGCCTGTGCCTTTCATGGTAAAGCCTTGTACAGGATTTAGTGGAGTATTTTCGTCTATTTGCAACCAATCTGCATAAGAACCATCACCAAACACGTAAGTATATAGCCAATAGCTGTTTATAGTAAGTGAACTTGTAACATTGCCGCCTCCGTCTGTTACTGAGGGAAGACCGTTGAAAGGCGAACCGTTATTAAAATTAACAGGCTGTGGATTAAACGGATTAACATTAGCGTCAGATCCGTCAAACATACAGCTCGCTATCGTAAAAACAGAACTTCGGTTTACTGGCGAAGACCAGTAATTATATTTGTAAACCGAACTTTCACCCTGTTGATCCATTAACAATTTTCCCGCACCCAACACATTAGAGCTTGTACCAGAGTGTGTTTGTATGAGTTGTGATTCTCCCATTAACCTTAAATCCCCATTCTTTAGGTGTAGTGAATTTTGAAGATTAATAGATCTATTATCTTGAACAAGGACACCCTTAGTGTCTGCCGCTGTGACGTCTAGCTCTAGATTATAAAAGTTTATGGTATTTGCAGAACCTGATATTTGAATTAAATTGTTGGTTGCGCTCTTAAAAAATGTTGTTCCAGAGTTTGCTACAGTATTTCCATTATTAATAAAATTATTGTTTAACTGTAAATTTCCATCAGAACTGTGGTTGCCATTATTAACATATTCGTCCATAAACTTTACATCAGTTCCATTTACGATTTTCAAATCCCCATGGTTACTGATTTGAGCATTTAACTTGGACGCCATAATTGTTAGGATAACAACAATTAAAAAGTAGATTTTTTTCATTATGAATTGGGGTTAGATTGTTTTAGATTAATCTTAGGTAAGAATTTCTAAGTTTCCTATTCTTTGTTGCTGTATTGCAAATACTGGAAAAACTGCCTACAGTAAGCGGTTTAGTCAAATATCCCGCACAATAAAGGTTGTTGTCTGCCTTTGAGATATCCTCTGGGTACAAGGAGGATGAAAGCATGTAGATTTTAGGGAATTTATTAAAGTAAATTTCTCCTTTTTTCAACTCTTCTATAAACTGAAAACCATCCATTTGAGGCATATTAATATCGAGTAAGATCAAATCTGGAGGAAGTAAAGTTTTTGATTTACTGTTGGGATAACATAACCTTAAATAGTTGAGTGCTGAAGTTGCATTTGTAAAATTTCTAGTTTTAATCTGCGGATCATATTTCTCAATTATCTTGCGACATATAAACAAGTCAATTTTGTTATCGTCTATGAGCATTACATTTGAAACCATTCTATTTTTTTGATAAATTTGGGATTGTTATTTTAAAGGTTGTTCCGTTGGCAGCATTACTATCTAGTCTTATAGTACCACCTAGATCTTCTACTATACATTTTACAATGTAAAGGCCTAATCCAGTTCCTTGTACTCCTTCGCTACTGACCCTATAATAAAGATCAAACACTTTATCTCGATTCTCTTCTTTTATACCTAATCCATTATCTGAGATAACAATAGCAACCGTGTTTTGATGTTGTTGTATATCTATTTTAATTAGTGGCTTATAATTAGCAGATAAGGGCTTCCTGTAATTGATAGCATTTTGAATTAAATTTCTAAATACAGAATTTAAAAGCTCCTTATTTGAATAGAACCGTTTTACTTGTGTTATGTTTATTTCAAACCTTATATCTTTAAAACCATCAACATCACTGAGAGTTTCAATTGTTTTTTGAATTTCCTTCTCAAAATTTATGGCACTTACATCCCGTTTTTTCTGCGATATAGACGAAGCAAATGCAAGATTATCAAACAGTAATTTTCCTTTTTGAAGGCTTGTACTTAATAACTTTATCAATTCAGAAGTGCTACTATCAATTTTTTCATCTTTTATGAGTGCCAATAACCCTTCTGCAGTGGTTAAAGGTGCTTTGAGATCGTGTGCAGATCGATACAAAAAAAGTTCAAGGTCTTTAGTTTTTTGTCGTAGGCGGTCTTCAAGGTTTTTTCGCTTCGTTACGTCTATCATAAATACTGAAAAACAATGCTCCTTACCACAGAACCATCCGTTTACAGCAAACTCTATAGGAAACTCTGTACCATTTTTTTTAAGCGCACTCATTTCTAAAGTATTTCTTTCTGTAACATCACTGACATTATTTTTAAGCCTGAGCAATTCTTTTACACCTGTTTCTATTTGCGATTTAGAAATGAGCATAGTAAAACACTTTCCTACAACTTCGTCTTCTTTATAGCCAAACGCAACTTCGGCACCCTTGTTCCATTCTTTTATAATACCATTACTATCTGTTACAACAACAATTCCAAGGTTATAAGACTTTAGTATATTCTTATATTTTGTTTGGATGTCTTTTAACTCTCTTAATATCTTTACATCCTTAGTTTTAAGCTCAGTGGTGATTTTAGCGTAAGAAACCTCACCATATTTATCTACAACAGGCTGCACCTCCGACAAATAAAGCTCCTTACTGTAGTTGTTTTGGCATGATTCAAATTGAAAATCATTAGGTGTTTTTTCATTAAAAACCTCTGCAATTTTAGACTTTATGGCTTCATGGTAGGTTTTGTCTATAAAATCATAAATATATGAGCCAACCAATTCGTCATAGTCCTTATTTAAAGACGCACTCTGCGCCCTAATTATTTTTGCTCTATTATTAACTGAAAGAACAACGTTCTCTAAACTTTTAAACTCAACCTTTTCTCCAAGAGCAACAGTTTTATCTATGGAATGTTTCTGGTAATAATCGGTAATATCATTATAGACTGAAAGATATTTTGTAGCTGAGTCTTTTCTATCTTTTATGGGATAGACCGTGGTTTGTAACCAATAGTGCCTAGATTCTGAAATTCTATGAAAGAGAATCCCTTTCCATACATCACCTTCTTTTAAAGTTTTCCAAAGATTTTTGTATACCTCATTGGTGTGTAAATGCGACTTTAAAATCTCATTTTCTTCTCCAAGAATAAGATTTTGAGATGTGCCTAAGAGATCACAAAAGTTATCATTGACATAAATAACACGACCAAATCTGTCGTTTACAGATATAATGAGGTGGTCATCTAGAGTACTTAATATTTCAGCGTTTTGTCCTTTTAAGTTTAGTTGTTCAAGTTTTGGGGCTTGCATTCTTTCTTCTTTACTTCCGTACAATATTGCACGGCCATTTCCATGTTATCAAATATGTCATAAGGTTTACTTGGTTCAAAAATTCTTTTATAGGCTAGAACCATGAGTTTCCCTTTTACTGAGTTTGTAATAAAGGCTTCATAGGTTATACATTGGCGAAAATTGTCATTTAGCGCTAGTAGTTTAAAAGCCTCAACAGTAAAATTACAAACCACATTTCTCAAATCTACCACTAATGGCATACATTTTCCCTTAGTTAAATCTTCAATTGCTTTTAAAAATCTCCCCATATCTCTAACCGTTAAATTATGATTGAGGTTGTTATCTAAAAACTGACAGTAAAGTATATTACTTTCTGTCCAAAATTTAACTATATGAAAGTCATGTGATAATGTAATAGACATATAATTTTATTACTCGTCCATTCTTAATACCAAAGACGTGCCAAATACCATTTTTTAAAACAAAAAAACTATAAGTCGTTGATTTATATAATATTAAATATTTTCTTACAAATAAGCCAAGCCACGAGATACCGTGGGTCTACTTTACCGTTAATCAAAATCACGGAATACCGTGACTATGGTTTTTTGATTCCAAGCTTTTTCATTCTGTCCCTTAATGTGCTTGGTTTAATGTCGAGAATTTTAGCGGCACCTTGGGATCCATCGATTTTCCAATTGCACTGCTTTAAGATTTGAACGATATGCATTCTTTGCACATCATCTAAGGTTAGTGTTGCTGAAGATATAGGCGCCTCCTTTTCTGAAGATTTAAAGCCTGGGACAAACAGGGTTTCGCTATTGGTTAATATAACTGAACGTTCTATTAGATTTTCTAACTCTCTTACATTACCAGGCCATTTGTAGTTATATAAGGCCTGTTTTGTTTCTTGAGAGATAAACTTGATTTCCTTATTATATTTTCTACAAAACTTGTCAACGAAATGCTCTATTAAAATGGGGATATCTTCTGGCCTTTTTCTGAGTGGTGGTATATCTATTGGGAATACATTGAGCCTAAAATAGAGATCTTCCCTAAAGTTTTTCTTTTTTACCTCCTCATCTAGATTTCTATTGGTCGCAGCAACGATTCTTAAGTTTACTTTTTCAACTTTAGAACTACCTATAGGCTCTATCTCATGTTCTTGTATGGCACGCAATAATTTTGGTTGCATTTCTAAAGGTAATTCGCCTACTTCGTCTAAGAATAGTGTACCTCCATCCGCCAATTTAAACTTGCCCTCCTTATCACTAAACGCACCGGTGAAAGATCCTTTTTTATGACCAAACAACTCACTTTCAATGAGCTCTTTGGGTATTGCTGCACAGTTAACTTTAATTAGGGGCTTGGTATTTCTTTCACTGATATTGTGAATTGCTCTTGCAATAAGCTCTTTACCTGTACCAGACTCCCCAAAAAGCAAAACAGTGGCATCTGTTTCAGCCACTTTTTCTACATCAGTAAGTACTTGGCTAAAGGCGGCACTACCATATACCATTTCCTCATAATTAAATACAAGATTTATCTCTTCTCTTAAGTATACGTTTTGTTGTTCTAACTCCTTCTTTAGGTTTTTTAAGTCTGTATTGGCCAGAGAGAGTTTTTCGTTTATTTCAATTAGCTCTTTCTGTATTTTTTTTCTTTTATTATTTTCAATAGCTAGCGAAACTAAACCTGCAACCGTTGTAGCAAATTGTTCTTCAGACGCAGTCCATTTTCTTGGCTCTCCAGTGTGTTCAAAACAGATAACACCAAAAGGTTTATCTATACCTGTTATAAATACATCGAGCATTGAGGAAATATTATATTTTGGAAGATAATCTTCAGCTAAATCCTTAGTAATCTCATCAGATATAGCATTATTTATCTTTATGGTTTTATTTTTATAAAGTGCTTTAAAGTAGCTTGGATAATCTTCTGCATTTAGTATCTCATTATTGACAAAAGAATTAGAATCTAAATGAAATGCTTTAATACAATGTATCTGTGATTCATCTTCATTAAATTTCCAAATACTAACTCTTGCTACGTTTAAAGTCCTAGAAGTAATGGATGTAATATTTTTTAGAATAGTATCAAAATCCTTACCAACAAGATTCACCAATTGCAGAATCGCATCTTTTTTTCGCACCATTTGAATTGATCTTTCCTGCAACTCGTTTTGGTATTTTATTCTTTCAGAGATATCTACCAGAGTTGAAACATAGCCAATTGTTTCGTTTTCATTGTTAGTGATTTTGGCCGAAGCTACGGCGGCTTCAAAACGGTCACCATTAGCTTTCTTAAATGTAAGCTGGCTCCTATTAAAAATACCTTTTAGACCTAAGCTTACATATTTTCTAAAGGTTTGATAATGCTCTGGCGGCCAATGCGGGAATGGTTGCTTTGTACCAACTATTTCAGACTCTTTGTAGCCTGTCATTTCAAGGTAAGCTTTATTAACCCGAATACAAGTGAGATCTGCATTTAGCACAATAAGTCCCTCATGCATACTATCTAGTAAAGATTCAGAAAAATTTTTAGATACTTGAAGTTGGTTCTCAGTATGTTTGAGCTTACTTATATCTAAAATTGAGGATTGCACAAAGTCTTCTCCCCCTAAATTTACCAATTGAAAAGTGGCCAGCCCATAGGTGATTTCACCATTTTTTTTATTTACCTCTAGTTCGTATGATTTGAGAATTTCCTGATCTGCTAAAAACGCTCTAATAGAATTGGCCTCACTTAAACAAATTAAATTTAAATCCTCCACAGCATACCCTAAAACTTCTCCCTTTTTATAGCCCGTAAACTTCTCCCATGCTTCATTGACATCAACTAAGCTTCTATCACTCTTTTTTGCGAGGGTATGCGGAGTTGGGTTATTATGAAAAATCTTTGAGTATATGCTATTTTGATCAAAAACAGCAATGCCAGTACTATTGTCTTTTTTTGGAGTTTTATCTTTTTTCATTTGACACAATAATAATATTCTGCCAGTAAGGGCTGGCTGGTAATAAATTTTGTTAAAATTGAGTCATACAAGAATATTCCTAATATACAAAAAAAAAGACAGCCCATGATAGATTTTAAACTGAGATTACATAACCAGAATTGTTTCGGCTATTTATAAAACAAAAAAGCATCCCAATTTTCTATAAGAAAAAAGGAAAGCCTTTCATTGGTAAGTTCCCAATTTAATTGAGAATCTTACTACCACTCCTAGATCACTCTAGGAACAACACAACGTCTTAATATTTAAAAAGCTCCTAAATCTAGAAGCTTTTTGCGGTCTGGACGGGACTCGAACCCGCGACCCCCTGCGTGACAGGCAGATATTCTAACCAACTGAACTACCAGACCGTTGCGTAATTGCGAGGGCAAATATACACTGCATTTTTAATATCGCAAACAAAAAATTAAAAAAATAGAGATTTCTTTACACAAATTTTTGCCGCTCTATCATATATGTGGTGAGTATCTGGTTAAAGCCCTGGTTAATGTCAGCTTCAACATACTTAATTCGGTATTGCCCACATTTGAGTTTTAAATTCTCAAAATAACTCTTAACAGCCTTTTCGTAATTTTCCTTAATGTTATCTGGGTACAAATTGATAAAGTCTCCTGTCTCTACATCTATAAACCGTTTTGGCCTATTATCAAACTGAAAGGTTAGCTCCTTTTCTTTGTCGTATACATGAAACAAAACCACCTCATGTTTGTTATGCTTTAAATGTCTTAAAGCCTCAAATAACTTTTCATCATCTTCTGAAGTCTGAAACATATCCGTGAACAAAAAAATCAATGAACGCCTATGAATCTTTTCTGCTATCTGATGTAGGTATTTGTACGTCTCGGTAGTTTGAGATTCAGATTTTGAAACAACTGTTTCGCTTAATTTATCCAGCAACATATAATGGTGGCGTTCGCTACCCTTTTCTGGAGCATAAAAATCGTAAGTATCGCTATAAATACTTAAACCTACAGCATCACGCTGCTTTTTTAAGATGTGCATTAAAGATGCACATGCTAAGGCTGAAAAAGCAATCTTGTTAAGTTTGTCTATGGTAAAGCCAGCAGCTTCAGGATAGTGCATTGAAGCACTACGATCCACAATGAGATGGCATCTGAGATTGGTTTCCTCATCATAGCGTTTTGTGTACAATCGATCTGTTTTGGCATACAGTTTCCAATCGATATGTTTGGTGCTTTCCCCTTGATTGTAAATTTTGTGCTCCGCAAATTCAGCCGAAAACCCATGAAAAGGACTTTTATGCATACCAGCAATAAACCCTTCCACAACTTGTTTGGCGAGTAAGTCTAGGTTTTTAAAACCACCTGCTTTATTGAGTTCTTGTTGTAGATTCAAAATATCTTATAACCAATCTTTTATTTATCTATCACATCGAGCGTAGTCGGGAAATCTCAAGTAAAGACATCTCGACTACGCTCGATGTGACATAAAGCTTTATTTAGGTAGTACCGAAACTAAAAAAGGTTTGCCGTATTGGCAAACCTTTTATCATTTCTTTTGGAGTATCGACTATAAAAGTGCATCTATAGCTTCAGCATAAGCATTCTTTGGTGCTACACCTACTTGTCTGCCCACTACTTCACCATCTTTAAAAACCAATACCGTTGGTATGTTTCTTACTCCATATTTAGCTGCAAATTCTTGGTTAGCGTCAACATCTACCTTACCAACTACAGCCTTACCTTCGTACTCTGAACTGATCTCATCAATGATTGGTCCAACCATACGGCAAGGACCGCACCACGCTGCCCAAAAATCTACCATTACTGGTTTATCACTTTTTAATACTGTTTCTTCAAACGTTGCATCTGTTATTTCTAATGCCATAATATTTATTTTAAATGTATTCTACTTTAATTACACAAAATTAGTCAAAAATTTTGCCAAACCTTACAATGGCAGTATTTCATTTGGTTATTGCCATATTGACGGATTTAATTTTAAGTCATAAATATTTTGAAATTGGGTTAATTCAACTTATATCGAACGTCCAACTCATGCAGCTCATTCAACAACTCCTGTGAAATCTTTACTTTTTGCTTTCGGCTAGGCATATTCAACTTTAACTTTTCAGCTTGGTCATAGACTACAAAGTTTAAGTTATGGTTTCCTAAGTGCATTTTAATCAGGTTTTGCAATTCTGAGACCGTGTCTTTTTCCAAATCATCTATGTTTAATTGTATGGACAACTTTTTTGCGTAGGTGTCCATAACATCGTGCAACAACTGGAAATTATTAAACTGAATCCTAGGCTCTCCTTTTTGACCGGTTTCTCTATTGGTCCAACCTTCCCTTACATAGGCACGTACATACACGAAAGAATTCTGGACCAAGAAATGGCGATACTTTAAGTAGTCTTCCCCAAAAATCCTAAACTCATAACTATCGGTATAATCCTCTATGGTAAACGCTGCCCAACCCTTACCTTGTTTACTTACACGATGCTGCACATCCGTAACCACTCCACCAAAGGTGATCTCTTTATTTACGATAGAGTGCAAATCATTGAACACAGAAATAGTACCATTGCAAAAGGTTTTCATTTCAATCTTAAAATCATCCAGCGGGTGACCAGAAATGTAAATACCTACTACTTCTTTTTCACGAGATAGTTTCTCCATGGTTCCCCATTCCTCACAAGGTGGCACCTGTGGCTCTGGTATTTGAACTTCACTAGAGTCACCGAACAAACTTACTTGGGCTGAATTTTCATTTTCCTGATATTTGGCACCATAGCGTATGGCTTTTTCTAAAAACGTAATGTTATCGCCTTCGTGCGCAAAGTATTGTGCGCGATGCGTGTCCGTAAAGCAATCAAATCCACCAGCATTTGCCAAGCCTTCAAAAGATTTTTTGTTGGCCGCTCTTAAATCGATACGCTTAGCTAAATCGAAAATAGATTTGTAATTGCCCTCTTCTTTTCTGTTTTCTACGATGGTTTTAACCGCACCATGACCAACACCCTTTATGGCTCCCATTCCAAAACGTACGGCATTGTCTTTATTTACGGAAAATTTATAATAGCTTTCATTGACATCTGGTCCCAAAACCGGTAAACGCATACGCTTACATTCTTCCATAAAAAATGTTACGGACTTAATGTCATTCATATTATTGGACAATACCGCAGCCATGTATTCTGCAGGGTAATGAGCTTTTAAATAGGCTGTTTGATAAGCAATCCAAGCATAACATGTGGAGTGCGATTTGTTAAAGGCATAACTTGCAAAAGCTTCCCAGTCTTTCCAGATTTTCTCCAGCTTTTCCTTATCCATACCCTTTGCAGCCGCTTGATTGATGAACTTTGGTTTCATCTTGTCCAAAACCGCTTTTTGTTTTTTACCCATGGCCTTACGCAAAACATCGGCTTCACCTTTGGTAAAGTCCGCCAACTTTTGCGATAGTAGCATCACTTGCTCTTGGTAGACCGTAATACCATAAGTTTCCTGCAAGTACTCTTCCATTTCTGGCAAATCGTAGATGATTTCCTCTTTCCCATGTTTACGGTTAATGAAACTCGGAATGTATTCCATAGGACCAGGACGATATAATGCATTCATGGCAATGAGGTCGTCAAAAACCGTTGGCTTTAGATGCTTCATGTGCTTCTGCATTCCTGGCGATTCGTATTGAAATATCCCTACGGTTTCACCGCGCTGGAAGAGCTCATAAGTTTTTTCGTCATCCAACGGAAAGCTTTCTGGGTCGAGTTCTACACCATGTTTTGCCTTTACGATTTTTACCGTATCCTTAATTAAAGTCAAGGTTTTTAATCCCAGGAAATCCATTTTCAGCAATCCTGCACTTTCAACAACCGAGTTATCGAATTGCGTAACGTATAAATCGGAATCCTTTGCCGTGGCAACAGGTACATAATTGGTAATGTCCCCAGGTGTAATAATAACACCACACGCATGAATACCTGTATTCCTAACTGAACCTTCCAAAATTCGAGCTTGGTTTACAGTTTCAGCTTGTAAATCTTCACCGTCTGAAATATTGAGCAACTGATTGACCTTCTCTAAATCTTCTTGTCTGAATTTTTTTGCCAGATCCTTTTCATTAAGGCCAAATATCTTTCCGAGTTTAGACATTGTCGGTATAAGTTTGGCAATGTGGTCGGCTTCGTTTAATGGTAAGTCCAATACTCGAGCAGTATCCCTAATCGAAGATTTAGCAGCCATGGTACCATAGGTAATAATCTGTGCCACCTGATTAGCTCCATATTTGTCGATAACGTACTGCATCACCTTTCCTCGACCTTCGTCATCAAAATCGATATCAATATCTGGCATACTTACACGATCTGGATTTAAGAAACGCTCAAAAAGCAGGTCGTACTGTATTGGGTCTATATTTGTAATCCAAAGACAATAGGCGACAACAGAACCCGCTGCAGAACCACGTCCTGGACCTACGGAAACTCCCATTTTTCGCGCTTCGCGAATGAAATCCTCTACGATTAAGAAATAACCTGGATAACCAGTATTTTCAATAACACTCAACTCAAAATCGAGACGCTCCTTTATTTCTGGTGTGATCTCACCATACCGTTTTTTGGCACCTTCATAAGTCAAATGCTTTAAGTAAGCATTTTCACCTCGTTTGCCTCCATCTTGCTCATCCTGTTGGTCCTTAAATTCATTTGGAATATCAAAAGCAGGCAACAGAACATCCCTTGCTAATTGAAAAGGCTCGATTTTGTCAACAACCTCTTTAATATTTACGATGGCTTCAGGAATATCCCTAAAAAGAGCCTTCATTTCTTCAGAAGACTTAAAATAATATTCCTGATTTGGCAAACCGTAACGATATCCACGACCTCGGCCTATTGGTGTGGCTTGCTTTTCCCCATCTTTTACACACAATAAAATATCGTGGGCATTAGCGTTTTCTTGCTCTACGTAATAGGTGTTGTTGGTGGCTATGAGTTTGACATTATGCTTTTGAGCAAATTGAATCAAGACTTGGTTGACACGATTTTCATCCTCTTGATTGTGACGCATCAACTCGATGTATAAATCATCCGCAAAAGTTTCTTTCCACCAGATTAAGGCTTCCTCAGCTTGGTTTTCTCCAATATTCAGCACCTTACTTGGCACTTCACCATAGAGGTTTCCTGTAAGACAAATTAAATCTTCTTTGTATTGTTCAATTAACTTCTTATCAATCCTTGGCACATAATAAAATCCATCTATAAATGCTGCCGAAGAGAGTTTTGCCAGATTATGATACCCTTTTTTATTCTTTGCTAAAAGCACAATTTGATAGCCATTGTCTTTTCTGGTTTTGTCCGTATGGTCTTCGCAAACAAAAAACTCACAACCTATTATTGGTTTTATGACCTTGCCTTTTTTCTCCTCTCCGTTTTTTTCAGCCTCTTCATGCTGTGCTTTTATTCCTTTATTGTGGTTGGAAACCGCTTGCACAAAGTGAAATGCTCCCATCATATTACCATGATCCGTCAGCGCAACGGCCGGCATATTTTCCTTGGCGGCTGCGTTCACCAAATCATTGATACTAATTGTAGATTGGAGTATCGAAAACTGAGAATGGTTGTGAAGGTGAACAAAATCGACCTCAGCTAATTGCGATACTGCCTCCTTATTGGTTTGAGTTGGAATAGTATCGGTTTGCTCTTCTTGAAGCCTAGCATTTATCTTAGCACTTTCCTTTTTAAGATTAATATGCTTTAACCCTATTAGCTGAATAGGTTTTGGATTAGCTTCTGAGAATTTTTCAAAATAATCAGGTTGAACGTCGAGTTCTTCCTTGGTGTATTGCTTTAATCGGATAAGCTCAAAAAAGCAACGTGTAGTTGCTTCCACATCTGCGGTAGCGTTATGCGCTTCGGCAAAAGGTGTGTTGAAAAGAAACTCATGCAACTCTGTCAATGTAGGTAGTTTGAACTTTCCTCCACGTCCTCCGGGAATTTTACACAATTGGGCTGTATGCTCTGTACATGTATCTAAAACGGGTAACTCTTGAAGAGGATTGGCAACGTCTTCCCTTACAAATTCGGCACCCATAATATTTAGGTCGAAACCTACATTTTGCCCAACGACGAATTTCGTTTTTGCTAAAGCAGCATTAAACTTTTCCAATACTTCTGTCAATGGCACACCTTTTTCCTCGGCAAGTTCAGTGGAAATTCCGTGAATTTTTTCGGCATCATAAGGAATATTAAAACCTTCTGGTTTTATCAAATAATCTTGATGCTCAATACAATTACCCATAGCATCGTGCAACTGCCATGCTATCTGTATAGCTCTTGGCCAGTTATCCGTGTCTGTAATTGGTGCATCCCAACGTTTTGGTAATCCTGTGGTTTCTGTGTCGAATATTAAATACATATAGACCCTTTTTATTTCCTTTTTGAAGATTGTCACCCTGAACTCGTTTCAGGGTCTATTGAGGTGTTTAGATGTTAAATCAAGACTTCGACAAGCTCAGTCTGACACTACTCAACGACAAAATAAAATAGCATATAAAATTACGTAGAATTTATACTTTTTTAAAGTGAAGTTATTATGAGTTTTGAACATAAAAAAACCACACTTTTCTAGTGTGGTTTTTCTTTATTTAAGGTTTATTGCTTAAGACAAAATAACCTCAAAATTCTTAGCTTTTGTGACCGTAGCCTCAATAGCATTTCTTTGTTCTCTTAAAATATTAGCTACTGGTAATGGCATGGCTTTCTCTTCGAGAATTTCATTATACTCTTCTAAACTCGACTTTTCTCCTTTAATAGTCTCCTCTAATATAGCCTCTTCATTATCAGATGAAAATGCTGTCTTTAGAGACATCCAAGTTCTATGTAATTCTCCTGAGATATTACCTGAGTTTTCGGGCACTTCACCCTTATCCCAAACTTCTTTTCGCAATTCTTTTACAAATCTGGCGCGTTCTCTTGCCCTATTTTTGAAGAAGTTCTTGACTTCGGTATTTTCTACTTTATCGATAGCCATTTCGTAACCATCTTTAGCATTCATATTTTTTTCTATCAGTTCATTTAATCTATCTGAAATTTCTTTTTCGTACTTCATAATCTTATTCATTTTTAAATTTTTCAATACATTGATTCTAAGATGCGCATCGATTAACATCTTTTATTTGGCTACACTTTAAAAATTAAGAAACCATTTCCTCGTGCACCTTCTCTGTGTTGATGGCTGCTTGAATTGCGTTTTTATGCTTAATCAAAAGACTATCAATAGAAGGTGGTAAACTGCGCTCTTCTAGTAATTCATTATACAGTTCTAAACTAGCCTCTTCACCTTTAATGGCTTCTTCTAGTATAGCTTCTTCATTATTTGAGCTGAAGAGTGACTTTAGACTCATCCAGTTTCTATGAACTGTACCTTTAAGACTACCTGAATCTTTTGGGTCTTCACCATATCTTAAAATTTCGGTTCTTAATTCTTTGGCAAACTCGCTGCGTTCAGAAGCTCTTCTTTTGAAGAACATTTTAAGCCTTTTACCTTCAACATTGTCAATGGCATTTAGGTAACCTTTTTCGGCATCATAATTCTTTACCAACAATTCATTTAATTTATTTGAAATTTTTTCTGAAAATGTCATAATTTTTTGTTGTTTTTAGGTTCCGATACTTTCTTTTTAGGATGCGTATCGTTTTACATCACAACAGTTATTAATATAACTCAAAAAGTAGGAAAAATCGAACGGTTTAACATCTTTAACAAAGCCTTAAATCTATTTAACAAAAAAAAGCATTGCTCAATTGAGCAATGCTTTTTTTTAAGTTTTGAATTTGCTAACTATCATGCTTGCAGATAATCAGGCACTCCATTGGCATCAGTATCTAAAGCGTCAACTGGGTTACCGTCTCCATTAGGATCGGCATTTTCATTAATTGTCAATATAGTGTCTCCATCATCGTCGTCGTCTAAATAATCAGCTATACCATCACCATCGGTATCTCCAGTTTCGAAATTGGTAAGTACGCCATCTCCATCATCGTCGTTATCTAGATAATCCACATCACCATCACCATCGGTATCTATTGGGTTTCCATCTACATCAACCGCTTCGTTTGCCGTAGGGACTCCGTCACCATCGTCATCATCGTCTAAATAGTTTGGTATTCCGTCACCATCAATATCGTCATTAGTTAGATCTCCATCACCATTAAAATCCTCAAAGGCATTAGGGACACCATCAGCATCAGCGTCACTACAATCCAGCGCATCAATTTCAGCTTGTATACTTCCGTCTTCATCTCCGCAAAACTGAATCTGCTCTTGCAGGTAAAATATATACTGCGCACATTTTTCATCGAAATTCCCTATTGTAGCAGTATTGTATTGTGCTTCTGCCTCTGCTCTGTTATCCGTGGCTTGCGCACAACTAATTTGACAACTCCCTAAGGCGTCAATCATCGCTTGAATAGATCCATCTGCATCACCACAGAAATTACGTTGTGTTGTTAAAGCTTCACTGTAGGCATTACAAGCAGCTTCAAAATCTGCGCTGATTATAAATTCATTGCTAGAATCGAATGTTGCCTGATAAGCCAACAAAGCTACATCAGATGCCATTTCGGTATCTGTACATGTAACTGGGTTAGTTGGTATTGTGCCAGAAATCAAAGGCACCTTATAAAAGATACCATTGGTATAGCCCACTGAATTCAATCCTGAAGCGTCAAAAGCCAAAAATCTGAATGTGCCCGTAAATGTGGCATTGGCAACATCTATTTCCTCAATAACTATTTCACCTAATTCTGGATAAATTGAGACACTAGGGTCTGGTCTGTTGTTTGTAGTAAATTGCGTACCAAAACCATCAATGTATTCGGCTTCCATAGCATCAACATTACCAACAACAAAAGTACCCTCAAATACAGAAGGCACTCTAAGGTTTACCGTTTCTATATTATTGGTTCCAGTAATGGTTAAAAAACCATTGGCATCGATACTAGCCGAAAATGCTTTTGCTCTCCAAAGTTCATTTGCACGATCTCCTTGAAAGGCAGGAGTATTGAACTGAACCTCGTCGCCACAGCCAAACAATGTTAAAAAAGTAAGGGATAAGAGAATTAGTTTTTTCATTTTTAAAAAGCGTAATTTATCTATGCTTCAAATATAACGAAACAAGAATGCCAAAAGTATAATAATTTTTAATACTTACCCCATCAACAATCCTTCTTTAGGCTAAAGGATTAATCTTTCAGTTAAAATGATTTAAAGTCTTATAAATTAAAAAAATATATTATCTTTGCGCCCTCATTAATAACAGAGGTCGAGAACCTCACTAATTAATTATTATGCCTGTAAAAATCAGATTACAAAGACACGGTAAAAAAGGAAAACCTTATTACTGGATCGTAGCAGCGGATTCTCGCGCTAAAAGAGATGGTAAATACCTAGAAAAATTAGGTGCTTACAACCCAAACACAAATCCTGCAACTATAGAATTAGACGTTGATGGAGCTGTAAAATGGTTACAAAATGGTGCTCAGCCAACTGACACAGCCAAAGCAATTTTATCTTATAAAGGTGCTATGCTAAAGAAACATTTAGCTGGTGGTGTAAGAAAAGGAGCTTTAACTGAAGAGCAAGCGGAAGCTAAATTTAACGCTTGGTTAGAGGAGAAAACTGCTAAAATTCAAGCTAAAGCAGATGGTTTATCCAAAGCAGATGCGGAAGCTAAGGCTAAAGCTTTAGAAGCTGAGAAAGCTGTTAACGAAGCACGTATCGCTGCAGCCACTCCAGTTGTTGAAGAAGAAGTTGCTGAAGAAACCGAAGCTACAACAGAAGAAGTTACTGCTTCTAACGAAGAAGAATAAAGAATTTATTTTTTATACTTTTAACCCAGGCTATAGTTGGTCTGGGTTTTTTATGCAAAAAACTTTCTTTTGCATAATGCTGAACTTGTTTCAGTATCTAAAATTTGTATGATAAAGACCCTGAAATAACACTTCGACAAGCTCAGTGTGACAATTCAGGGTGACAAATCAGTAATTTGTCATGAAAAAAGAAGATTGTTTTTATTTAGGTAAAATTGTAAAAAAGTACAGCTTTAAAGGAGAACTTTTAGCTAAACTAGATACAGACGAACCTAATTTATATGAAAATCTAGATGCTATCTTTTTAGATTTAAGAGGCAATCTAGTGCCGTTTTTTATTGAAGCTTCTCAATTGCACAAATCAGATTTGCTCAGACTGAAATTTGAAGATGTAGATACTGAAGCTGATGCCGACGCTTTAATTAAATCTGAACTTTACTTACCTCTAGACCTACTTCCTAAATTAGAAGGAGATAAGTTTTATTATCACGAAGTTATTGGCTTTAAAATTATAGACAGTAATTTTGGAGAAGTTGGTACCATAAAAGCAATTAACGATTCCACAGCACAAGCTCTTTTTGAAATCGACAGAAATGGTATTGAAATTTTAATACCTATGAATGATAAATTTATTGTTAAAGTTGACAAGCCCAATAAAATAATTGAGGTTAGCACGCCCGAAGGTTTGATTGATTTATATCTCTAATATTACTTGTCATTCTGAACTCGTTTCAGAATCTTTGCAAAATAAATCTTTTGAGATGCTGAAATAAATTCAGCATAACAACAAAATGAATAAGCCATTCAAATTCAAACAATTTACGATAGAACAAGACCGTTGTGCCATGAAAGTTGGTACTGATGGAGTCCTACTTGGCGCCTGGACATCCGTGGGACATAATCCTTTTAATATTTTAGATATTGGTGCAGGCACAGGGATTTTAAGTTTAATGCTTGCACAACGCAGTAATGCAGAACAAATAGAAGCTATTGAAATTGATGATGACGCATTTGAGCAATGTGCTGAGAATTTTGAAAATTCCCCTTGGAATGACCGATTGTTTTGTTTTCATGCTTCCTTATTGGAATATATGGAAGCCGTGGATGAAAAATTTGATCTCATCATCTGTAATCCGCCTTTTTATTCAGAAGATTACAAATCTACCGACAAAGCAAGAAATTTAGCGCGTTTTAGTGATGCGATGCCAATGGAACACATTGTTTTTGCCGTAATAAATTTTCTATCTGAAAATGGTAAGTTCGCCATAGTTCTTCCTTACAAAATGGAAAAAGAATTTATTGAGGAAGCTAGTCTAATTGGTCTATTTCCTAATCGCATCTTAAGAGTCAAAGGCAATCCGAAATCTGAAATCAAACGAAGTTTAATAGAGTTCAGCTATACAGAAACTAATACTGAAATTTCAGAATTAATTATTGAAACTGATCGTCATAATTACACTGATGACTATATTAATCTTACCAAAGATTTTTACTTGAAAATGTAAACTACTCTTTGCTCCCTGAAAACGTTTTCGTTACTTTTGACCCATAATGGGTTTTTGGCAGAAAACATTGCCTTACTTACCTTCTAATTAAAAATATATTAAAATGAAACCAGATTTATTTGAGGCACCAGATTATTACAACCTAGACGAATTACTTTCCGAAGAACATAAATTGGTTCGTGATGCCGCAAGAGAATGGGTAAAGCGCGATGTCTCTCCCATTATTGAAGAAGCTGCACAAAAAGCAGAGTTTCCAAAGTCAATTA
Source organism: Leeuwenhoekiella palythoae (assembly GCA_964221315.1). Taxonomy (GTDB): domain Bacteria; phylum Bacteroidota; class Bacteroidia; order Flavobacteriales; family Flavobacteriaceae; genus Winogradskyella; species Winogradskyella palythoae_A. Next base: position 681,433 of record CAXPYI010000002.1, read on the forward strand.
TTGGTGGTTTGGCAGAAATTGGTGCATTTGGTCCATACATTCCAGAAGAATATGGAGGTGCTGGTCTAGACCAAATATCTTATGGTTTAATAATGCAAGAGATTGAGCGCGGAGATTCTGGCGTACGTAGTACGGCTTCTGTACAATCCTCTTTAGTAATGTACCCAATCTGGAAATACGGTAACGAAGCACAACGCCAAAAATACTTGCCAAAATTAGCTTCGGGGGAGTGGATAGGTTCCTTTGGGTTGACTGAGCCAGATCACGGCAGTAATCCCGGAGGCATGACCACGAACTTTAAAGACATGGGAGACCATTATTTATTAAATGGTGCTAAAATGTGGATTTCTAATGCTCCTTTTTGCCAGATTGCAATCGTTTGGGCAAAAAATGAAGAGGGTAGAATTCATGGATTGATTGTAGAGCGCGATATGGAGGGTTTTTCTACTCCAGAAACGCATAACAAATGGTCGCTTAGAGCTTCTGCTACTGGAGAATTGATTTTTGATAATGTAAAAGTTCCAAAAGAAAATTTATTACCTAACAAATCTGGTTTGGGTGCACCACTTGGTTGCTTAGACTCTGCACGTTATGGTATTGCTTGGGGAGCAATAGGTGCAGCCATGGATTGTTATGACACGGCTTTAAGATATAGCAAAGAGCGTATGCAATTTGGAAAGCCTATTGGACAATTTCAGTTACAACAAAAGAAACTAGCCGAAATGATTACCGAAATTACGAAAGCACAATTGTTGGCTTGGAGACTAGGTGTAATGCGTGAAAAAGGTACCGCTACATCTGCCCAAATATCCATGGCAAAGCGTAATAATGTGGATATGGCGATTAATATTGCACGAGAGGCAAGGCAAATCTTAGGAGGTATGGGAATTACTGGAGAGTATAGTATTATGCGTCATTCCATGAATCTTGAAAGTGTAATTACCTATGAAGGAACACACGATATACATTTACTAATTACTGGATTGGATATAACAGGCCTAAACGCTTTTAAATAATCTCTAATAGACGTTTGTTTATATCACCAAGATGTATTCGCTGTGAATAATATCAACATAAAGTAATACAAGAAATGCTTTTCTTAAATGAGGAGCATTTTCTGTAGAGGCCTATTAAAACAAACCATAACAGCTTATGCTGCGTATATAAAGTACATATGAAAAATATAGCTTTTTTATTAATATTAAACATATTTGCTTTATGGTCTTGTACAACTGATCAAGATCAGGAAATTGGATCATCACAAGAAACTGGAACGCCAGTAGATGTTACAAGGCAAATTCTTAGTTTAGGAGATAGTTACACCATCGGCCAGAGTGTATGTGATACTTGCCGTTTTCCAGAGCAGCTAAAAAGTGAATTAAGAAATACCACTGACTACACCATCGACCTTAATATTATTGCCCAGACTGGTTGGACAACGACAGACCTCATCAATTCAATAGATAATCAATCACTTACATCTGACTATGATTTAGTCACACTTTTGATTGGTGTAAATAATCAATACCAAGGACTTCCATTTTCAGTATATGAGTCTGAATTTCCAGAATTAGTAGAAACAGCTATTACAGCATCAGGCGGCAATAAAGATAAGGTTATTGTAATTTCTATTCCAGATTATGCCTATACTCCTTTTGGACAAAATTCTGGTAATCCAGAAACCACTTCGCAAGAGATTGATATGTACAATACATTTGCAGAAAACTACTGTAATGAGAACAATATTACTTTTGTGAACATTACAGACATTACTCGCGAGGGACTAGATAATCCCAGCCTAGTGGCTACTGATGGTTTACACCCATCAGAATTGGCGTATTCAAGATTTGTGGAGCGCATACTACCTTATGCTTTAGAAAAAATCGATTGAGTTTACCTACATTTTTGTAATTCTACTTATTTTAGTTGAAAATGTTTCTAAATGTCTTCGAGAACCAGGTTAGACAGAGCTTACAATAATGCACCTATCATCCCATTTAATGATTCTAGCAAGTTTATACTCTTTAGTGATTGCCATCGTGGCGACAACAGTTTTGCCGATGACTTTGCCAACAACCGAAACATCTATTTCCACGCCTTAAAACATTATTATTCTGAAGGTTTTAGTTACTGTGAACTTGGTGATGGTGATGAACTTTGGGAGAATCTTTCATTTGAATCCATATTGAATGCCCATAAAAATGTCTATATGCTAATGAAGCTATTTCATGAAGAAAATAGATTACACATGATCTGGGGAAATCACGATATGGTGTATCGTGACCCAAAATATGTAGAAAAACACTTGTCAACCTATTTCGATCCTAAAATTGGTGAAGATGTTGAGTTGTTTTGCGACATCAAATATCATGAAGGCATTGTTTTAAAGCATTCTGAAACAGGACAGGAACTGTTTCTCTGTCATGGTCATCAAGCCGATTGGTGGAATTTTTTATTCTGGAAATGGAGCCGTTTTCTAGTGCGTATCCTTTGGAAGCCTTTAAACGTTATGGGTATTGCAGACCCAACCAGTCCTGCAAAAAACTATAAAGAACTTATAAAGGTTGAGCGCAGAACTAAAAAGTGGATTATCGCCAATAATAACCTTATCACCATAACAGGTCACACCCACAGACCTCGTTTTCCTGAGCCTGGTGACATTGCTTATTTTAATGATGGTAGTTGCGTGCACCCTCGAAGCATTACAGGTCTTGAAATTGAAGAGGGTAAAATTTCCTTGATTAAATGGCAAATCGTAACCACCGAAGATGGAACTTTAAAAATAGATCGGTTTTTGCTGGAAGGGCCTACTCCTTTGATTGATTATAAGACGGAATAAAATTCCTGCTCACGCAGGAATCTGTTATATCTAACTTCGAATAATATTTATATCTTCAATAAAAATATTTTTGGAACCCTTCTCTTTAAAATATAAATTATCAAAAGTAATGAGTGCTTTACCCTCTTTAAGTTTTGCTAGCAAATAATTTGTAAGTGCTTTTTCATTTTGTGGTGAAAATCCATAAAAGTCGAGCAAAACAACATCATTACTTTCGATACTAGAGATAATAGAAAAAATCTTTTGATCTTTATATCCCATTTTTCTGATAATATAATGAGGTTTTATCGTGAAAAAACTTAAAATTTGAGCAACTTTAGTTTCATCTAAGTCAATTTTATTCTTTAAATAGTCGTCGACTGACATAGGGTTCAAAAAGTCAAAAAAACCTACCTTAATTTTATCAGGACAACTGAACATTTTAAGTTCTTTATGTTTAGTGAAGTTATTGACTATTTGCTTTTGAATTAGCTTTTGCACCAAATAGCCATCTGTATCGCTATTATTTTTAGGAATTATTTCTACCCAAAATCTCAACATCTTTCCTTTTTCAATAGAAAATTCAGGAACTAAGTATTCGTTGATTTTAAAACTTGGTACATTTATTAGATGCATATTTTCAAAAGTAGTTATTCACTTTTATCAAGCTCATACTTTTGCAGAAATTTAAGACTCAGGTGCCAACTCTACTTCCAAACCTTCTAACTCTGGAGTGATATGAATTTGGCAACCCAAACGTGAATTATCCTTTACATAAAAAGCTTCAGATAACATGGCCTCTTCATCATCTTGCATTTCTGGTAAATCATGATCTGAGTTTACATAGCATTGACATGATGCACACATGGCCATACCTCCACAAACACCAATAGTTCCTTCTGGCGCCAGCTCATAAGAGCGAACCACTTCCATTAGGTTCATGGCCATGTCTGTAGGAGCTTCAATTTTATGGATCACTCCTTCTCGATCTATTATTGTTATGTTTATATCTTGATTTTCCATACTAAAAATGCTTCGACAAGCTCAGCATACCACACATTCTAAAAGCGCTATTATTCTATTTTTTTTACAACTGCTTTTGGAGCTTCTTTGCGTGTGCCATCAAAACCATCTACACCAGAAACCGTAGTATATTTCATAACATAACGTTTGCCTGGATTAATGATTTTATAAGCAGCTTGACACATTAAAGTCGCTTCATGAAAACCACAAAGTATCAGTTTTAATTTTCCTGGATAGGTGTTGACATCACCAATGGCAAAAATCCCTGGTATATTGGTTTGATAATCCAGTGCATTATTCACTTTAATGGCATTTTTTTCTATCTCAAGTCCCCAATTTGCTATGGGTCCGAGTTTAGGAGATAAGCCAAAAAGTGGCACAAAATGGTCGCACTCTATTTCGTATTCCTTATCTATGTGTATGTTGTCTGATTCTTTAACAACAACAGCCTTTAGCTCATAGTCACCTACCAAACCTATCACTTCAGCTGGCGTAACTAGGGCTATCTTTCCTTTATTTTTTAATTCTTGAACTTTTTCAACTGAATCTAAGTGACCTCTAAATTCATTTCGTCTGTGGATTAATGTAACCTCTTTTGCAACATCCGCTAAAAAAATACTCCAGTCTAGTGCAGAATCCCCTCCACCAGCAATCACCACTTTTTTATTGCGATACATTTCTGGGTCTTTTATTATGTATTCCACACCTTTGTCTTCAAAATCTTTGATATTGTGAATTAAAGGTTTGCGCGGCTCAAAGCTTCCTAAACCACCTGCTATGGCAACAACAGGCGCTTGGTGTTTTGTGCCTTTATTGGTTGTAACTATGAATGTACCGTCTTCTTGTTTTTCAATCGTATCAGCACGTTCGCCTAAAGTAAAACCAGGTTCAAACTGCTTGCATTGTTCTAATAATTTGTCGGTTAAGTCGCCTGCTAAAATTTCTGGGTATGCAGGTATATCGTAAATAGGTTTTTTTGGATATATTTCAGAACATTGACCACCTGGTTGGGGCAATGCGTCTATTAAATGGCATTTTAGTTTTAAAAGTCCTGCCTCGAAGACCGTAAAAAGTCCTGTTGGCCCGGCACCAATTATAAGGATATCTGTTTTAATCATGAATTGAGAATTGCATATAAAACTACTAATGTAACTTGAAGTAAAATGTGATAAATATCACCTAATTATTCTACATTAATAACCTTCTCTATTTGAGGAGCATATTTTTTTATCGTCATTTCAACACCAGATTTTAAAGTCATCTGATTAACACTACAAGATGTACATGCACCGATTAGCTGCACTTTAACCAACTTATCGTCGTCAATAGACAGTAAATTGATATCACCACCATCACTTTGCAAAAATGGACGGATTTCGTCTAATGCTTTTTCTACGTTTAATTTTAATTCTTCTGTGCTCATCTACTTTTTATTTACGGCAGAGCAACCTGCCATTGTTGTAATTTTTATTGCTTCTGTAGCTGGTAAATTTTCATTTCTATCTACCACTTGTTGAACGACATTTTGTGTCAACTTTTCAAAAGCTCCTTCTAGAGGTGTTGCTGTTTGCATTGCCGCAGGCCTACCAACGTCGCCGGCCTCTCTAATACTTTGTACCAATGGGACTTCACCCAAAAATGGAACCTTTAAGTCTTCCGCTAAGTTTTTGGCACCTTCTTTTCCGAAAATATAATATTTGTTTTCTGGTAACTCATCAGGAGTAAAGTACGCCATATTTTCGATGATTCCTAAAACAGGTACGTTAATACTGTCTTGTTGAAACATCGCCACACCTTTCTTAGCATCTGCCAATGCTACATTTTGAGGGGTGCTGACTACAACTGCTCCCGTAATCGGCAACGCCTGCATAATGCTTAAGTGAATATCACCTGTTCCTGGAGGTAAATCTAATAATAGAAAATCCAATTCTCCCCAAGCGGCATCGAAAATCATTTGATTCAATGCTTTTGAAGCCATTGGTCCACGCCAAATCACAGCTTGGTCTGGTCGTGTGAAAAACCCTATTGACAGTACTTTGACACCATAATTCTCTATCGGTTTCATTTTTGATTTACCATCAATATTTACTGATAATGGACGTTCATTTGCTACATCGAACATAATAGGAATCGATGGCCCATAAATATCTGCATCCAAAACGCCAACTTTAAAACCCATTTTAGCTAATGTTACAGCCAAATTTGCAGTTACAGTTGATTTCCCTACTCCTCCTTTGCCAGAGGCTACAGCTATGATATTCTGAATACCGGGAATTGGCTTCCCCTTGATTTCATTTTTTGGTGGAGCTGCAGGAGCATCTACCTTAACATTCACTTTTATCTTTGCCTTTTCATAAACTTCCTTGTGAATGGTTTGTAAAATTTCAACTTCTGTTTTTTTCTTAGCTTGAAGACTCGGGTTTTTTATCGTAATATCTACAATAACCTCATCTGCAAAAGTCACTACATTAGTAACTGCACCACTGTCTACCATGTTTTCTCCTTCACCAGGCGCTGTGATGTTTTTTAAGGCTTCTAATATATCTTTCTTGTTAAGTTTCATCTATTAAAATTGAATTTACCCATTTGTAAGATGGAATTCACTATTTGTTTTCTAGATATTGTAGAGACATTCTTTTTCAGCTCATTTCGCTCGTTATCTAGATTTATTCTAAATGCAAAGATACGTAATAAACCTAGATTTTAGAAGCTGAATACTTGAAGTTATTTATGCTTAAATTGATAGAATGAATATGCTATTTTTTCAAATTTTGAAAATTGGCAGTAATTGGATTTTGAGATTCTGAAATAACACTTCGAACACTTCGAGTAACCTCAGTGACCGAAGCTCAGTGTGACAGTTCAGAATGACATATAATTGAAATCAAAGTTCCTTGGCAGGATCCCAAAATAAAGCTTCAAAATTTTGAATTTGATTATCTACAACCTCAACACCTTCATTTTCTAACAGTTGTTGCATAAGATTTGTGCCTTCAAAATGATGTTTCCCAGTTAGCAAACCTTTTCTATTTACCACGCGATGTGCTGGCACATCTTTCCCTCCTGAACCATTCATGGCATAGCCAACAATACGTGCGCTTTTGGCTGCACCCAGATATTTTGCAATAGCCCCATAGCTAGTTACTCTTCCGTAAGGAACGAGTCGCGCAACCTCATATACTTTTTCAAAAAAACCTAATGTTTCCGCTTTCATCACAACTCTTTCAAAATATTGATAAAAGTAACCAACGCCACAATTCCCGTAATGATGCCTATACTGTAATTCATGTTTTTTTGGGATGTGAAATTTTTATCTTTTATCTTATCAAAAAAGAAAATGTAGAAGTATAGCATTACAAATGTACCCATTGAAGCTCCAGTAACATAAGTAATGATACTTGTTCGCTCAAAATCCATCCATCCAAACGATGCCAAGGTAATAGTCATGTAAGCCTGATAAGGAATTGGAAAGACATTGAGGGCAGACAAAAACATACCATGAAAAAAACGGCTTTGCTTGCTCATTACATCAGCATCTTCAACCTTTGCTTCCTTTTGGTTTCTGGCAATTATTAAAAAATATATGGTTATAAGAACAAAAATGACAAACGCTACGCGCTGTAGAATCTCAACTATATCTGGTCTGTTAGATAAGTATCTGGCAAAAATTGCTGCAACATAAGTTTGAATAAAAACCACTAAACAAACACCAGAAGAAAACGTTATTCCTCTACCAGGACCTTCTTTAAGGCTAATCCTTGCCGCTGTCATATTAAGCAAGCCAGGTGGGATTACACCGACAAGAGCTACGAAAAGCCCGAGGAAGAAGACAACTGTAATGCTCAAATTTTAGTTGATTTTGAATCTAATATACGTAATTGCTTTATCTTTTTCTAAATATTGCTTTTCATAGAAGGTTTGTATTTCTGTGACTTCTTCTGGGCTTCCCTCTAGCTTATATACATTATGATTAGCATAGAGCACTTCGCATCCCATGCCATGAAGCAACCCAAGTGTGTAACCATGCATAAACTCACTGTCTGTTTTAAGGTGCATTAAACCGTTTGGTTTTAAAACTTTTTTGTAACGCTCTAAAAATTGCAGGTTTGTTAATCGGTGCTTTGTGCGCTTATACTTTATTTGAGGGTCTGGAAAAGTAATCCATATTTCATCGACTTCATTTTCTTCAAAAACATGTTCTATAAGTTCTATTTGTGTTCTTATAAATGCAGCATTGGGTATATTGTCTTCTATCGCTGTTTTTGCACCTCTCCAAAAACGCGCTCCTTTTATATCGACTCCTATAAAATTTTTATTTGGATATCGTTCTGCCAGACCAACGGTATATTCTCCTTTACCACAACCTAATTCCAATACTAGAGGGTTGTCGTTTTTAAATACGTTTTTTCTCCAATTGCCTTTTAATGAATAATTGCCCTCCGTTAACTCATCCCGTTTTGGCTGAAATACATTAGCGAATGTTTCATTTTCCTTAAATCTTTTGAGCTTATTTTTACTTCCCACGTTTTACTGCTTATTAATAATTCGGTAAAATTAAGGAAACATTTTAGGTTTATCTTTGTAAATTAATTTGATTTTAAATTGTTCAGTTTCTGAAAACAAAAAGAATATTAGTAGCACCTCTCAATTGGGGATTGGGACATGCCACAAGGTGTATTCCTATTGTAAATGCTTTATTGGACAATGATTTTGAACCGATCATAGCCAGTGACGGACAAGCTTTGGAATTGTTAAAAAAGGAATTTCCCAAACTTCAATCCTTTGAGTTACCTTCTTACAATATTACTTATGCTAAAAAAGCAAATAGCTTTAAACTAAAGTTGATAAAAGATTCCCCTCATCTTTTAAAAACCATAAAAAAAGAAAAAAAAGCTGTTGCTGCTTTGGTTGGAAATGAAGTTGTTTCTGGTATAATTTCAGATAATCGCTTTGGAGTTAGACACTCAAACGTTCCATCTGTATTTATAACGCATCAACTGCGCGTATTAAGTGGCAGTACAACTTGGTTAAGTAGCAAACTACATCAAAAAATAATTTCGAAATTTGATGAATGTTGGGTACCAGACCATATAGGTACAAAAAACCTAAGTGGCGATTTAGGACATACCGAGAGCTATCAATCTTCATTAAAATATATTGGTCCATTGAGCAGGTTTAAAAAGTTAGACCTACCCATCAAATACAATTTGTTGGTAATATTATCTGGACCAGAACCTCAACGTACATTGCTTGAAGAAAAGCTCATGGAAGAATTAAAAGCTTACCAAGGCAATGTATGTTTTGTGAAGGGAATTATTGAACCCGAAAAAACTAAAACTATTAGCGGCAATCTTACGGTTTACAATTTTATGACAAGCATAGAGTTAGAAAAGGCCTTAAACGAAAGTGAATTGGTTTTAGGAAGATCTGGATATACATCTATTATGGATTATGCCAAACTCGAAAAAAAAGCTTTTTTTATACCTACTCCTGGGCAATTTGAGCAAGAGTATTTAGCTCATAAGTTTAATAAGGAGGGTATCGCACCATGTTGCAAACAAGATGATTTTAAACTGCATTTATTATCTGAAATTGATAATTATTCAGGGTTTAGAATCTTGAATTTTGAAATTAACTACAAAAAATTATTTGGCCTTTTCTAGTGTAAAGGAAAACTCACTGCCAACTCCAATTTCGCTTTCCACATACATTTTTTCCTCATGGGCTTCAATAATATGCTTTACAATAGAAAGTCCCAGACCAGAACCTCCCTCTTTACGCGAACCGCTTTTGTCCACTCTATAGAATCTTTCGAATAAACGCGGTAAATATTCTTCCTTTATGCCTTCACCATTGTCCGTAACCCTTACTATAACTTTATTTTTTATAAGATTTTCTATACTTACCTCTGTGGTACCTTTTTTTCTACCATACTTAATAGAATTTACAATTAAGTTAGTAAGCACTTGCTGAATACGTTCCACATCTGCAAATACCATAATTGGTAAAGGATAATCTATATCAAAAGTGAGCGTTATGTTTTTCTTCGCTGCTTTCATTTCAAAGAGTTCAAAAACATTACGAACCAATTTAACTATATCAAAACGCTCCTTGTTTAAGCTAAGGTCACCAACTTCTAACTTGGTTATCATATCCAAATCTTTAATGATGTAAGTTAAGCGCTCCACACCTTTGCTCGCCCTTGCCAAATATTTCTTTCTAATCTTTTCATCGTCAATACCACCATCTAAAAGTGTATCGATGTAACCTTGTACAGTAAACAATGGTGTTTTTAGCTCATGCGACACATTGCCTATAAATTCCTTTCGGTATTCCTCCCTTACCTTTAAGGTTTCAATCTCTATTTTTTTATCCCTAGCATACTTATCTATCTCTTTGGTGAGCGTACCCATATCTGTAGTTATGGGCTGTTGTCTCAAATTTACTGACTCTAGCAAGGTTAGGTCATCGTAGATTTTTTTTACTCGCCTGTAAATAAAACGCTCGACCCTAAATTGTATAATAGCAAAGGTCAACGGGAAGCAAATTAGAGGAAAAAATATAATCTGCCAGTTAAACGTATGGTAGTAATATAAAAAAACACTCACAAGGAGTGTTACAAACAAAGTAACATACAAAGATGTTCGTATAGCAAACTTGTACGCTTTTTTAAAATTTTTTTTCTGCATTAGTCAACAAACTTGTAACCAACACCTTTAACCGTTTTAAAAGATTTATTACCTATTTTTTCACGAAGTTTCCTAATGTGTACGTCAATGGTTCTGCCACCAACGACGACTTCATTTCCCCATACTTTATCCAAAATCTCTTCGCGTTTAAATACTTTACCAGGCTTGGTTGCTAACAAAGATAATAATTCAAACTCTTTTCTTGGCAGTATTATCTCTTCTCCTTTTTTGGTAATCTTATATTCCTCTCTATTAATCACTAAATCCCCAATCTTAATGGCATCACTTGCGCTTTCTGTTTCCTTTAGTCTTCTTAGTAACGCTTTAACCTTACTAACAAGTACCTTTGGCTTAATCGGTTTGGTTATGTAATCATCAGCACCTGCGTCAAAACCGGCAACTTGCGAATAATCCTCACCTCTTGCAGTCAAAAACGTAATAACGGTATTATTGAGCTTGGAGTCTTGTCTTATACGTTCACAGGCTTCTATGCCATCCATCTCTGGCATCATAACATCCAGGATAATTAAATGAGGTTTGTGCTTTTTAGCCTTTTCAATAGCTTCTAAACCATTCTCTCCAGTAATAACCTGATAGCCTTCAGAAGATAAATTATAACCAACTATTTCTAAAATATCCGGCTCGTCATCGACCAATAAAATCTTTATGTCTTTTTTTTTCACTGCCTAAGTAATTTTAAGGTTATGTAAAGATAAAATATATCTCTGTTATGGTAGTAAACTTTTTGAATTGATAACAATTCGCTAACATTGAAATTCTACATCGCTGTAAATTACCACACTTTTAATTTTAACATGTTATCATATTGTAAAAAAAAGAAAATGTTGCCAAAACCATTGCAGATACTCACATTTTGTTAGTATATTTATAAACTAATTTTTTAAAAATCAATTATGAAAAAACTTTACTTTTTATTATTCGCCTTGATAGTCTCAACAGTTTCTTTTGCCCAGGTTTTGGCTGAAGATTTTGATTATGGTACAACAAGCGGAGATTTAACAGCAGTTAGTAGCGGTGCATGGAACAATCACTCTGGATCAACCGCAGTTGCCTATGTAGGTGCTCCTACTAGTTTATCCATGACAGGCTATCCATCTTCTGGTGTTGGTGGCCATGTTTCTTTAACAGGTTCTAATTCTGAAGATGTAAATAGAGCATTTACAGACATTACTACTGGAACAGTGTATGGAAGTGCATTGGTTAACTTGTCCGCTGTAGGTAGTGGAAATTATTTTATGCATTTTAATGCTAGTGGATTTAGAGCTAGGGTTGGTGCTCAGGATGATGGAAATGGAGATGTATTATTTGGCATATCTACGAGCAGTGGTACCTTAACTTATGGCACTACTCCATATAGTTTAAACACAACGTATTTATTGGTCTTTTCTTATGAAATTGCTACAGGTGTTGCCAACCTCCATGTTCTTTCTGCCGTGACACCTACCGAACCAGGTACACCTGAGGCCACTAATACAGGCACATCAGGCACAGCTATTAATGCAATTGCCTTTAGACAATCATCAAACATTCCTGAAGTCCTTATAGATGGTGTGCGTGTAGCAACCTCTTGGAATGAGATTATGAATGATTCTGCTTGCGATGTGTCGTTACAACCAGCAACATATACTTGTAATACTAATACCGTCGGAGATAATAATGATGGCGTTGTAATTAATATACCTTATACAAATTTTAATGCTGGAATAATGAATGTTACTACCACATCTGGTGGCACAGTTGGAGGAAACGATCCTTCTGGTACACCAGATGGAACAATTACTATTTCTGGTTTATCCGAAGGTGATGCTTGGGATGTAACTTTAGAAGGAGGTGACTGTGATGGTGTTTCAATGTCAGGAACTGTTCCTGCAGCTGAATGTGATCCTGCACCAAATACGTGTTTTGATTTAAGTGGAGGACCAGAATTATTCGAGTCAGTTTCTGTCGCAACAAATTCTGACACCGATGAGTGGACGGAAACCTCAGGAACATATGACATGAATGGTTTCTGTGGAGGTGGCTGTATGGAGGAATCTAATACGTGGTTAATATTTGGACCTCTAGACATGACTAGTGTATCAGACCTTGCATTAATATTTGATGCTACAGAAGGATTTGATGGAACAGAATTGAACATTCAGTATACAAACGATTATTCTAGTCTTTGCCCAGATGGTGCCACGTGGACATCTGCCCAAACTATTTCTGATTCTGGTTCTTATTCTGTCGATATTTCAGGAGCTTCTGGTACAGATGTTTTTATTGGAATACAATATCTGGATTCTGATGGTTCTTTCTCTTCTTGGAGTTTATCTAATGTAAGTATTGGTGCATTTGGCACTTGTCCAACTCTAGGTTCTAGACCTACATCTGACTGTGCTGTATGTGATGTTGCATTACAAACGGAGAACTATGTTTGCGCAACCAACACTAGTGGTGACAACAATGACGATGTCACCATAAATATACCTTACAGCGGTGTTGACAATACTATAGTTTCTGTAACAACGACCTCAGGTGGTTTAGTTGGTGGAGATGATCCATCTGGAATTGCTGATGGAATAATTACTATTACAGGTCTTGGAGAGGGTGATGCTTGGGACCTTACAATTAATGGTGGTGACTGCGACGGTACGACCATATCGGGATCAGTCCCTTCTGCTCAATGTGATCCTGTAACTATGGATTTGGTAATCAATGAAATTTTGGCTGACCCTGCAGGAGATATAACTGGAGATGCCAACGGAGATGGAACTAGAGATGGTTCTGATGATGAGTTTGTTGAACTTTACAATATTGGATCAAGTAGTTTAGATATTTCTGGATTCACCATTGAAGATGGGTTCGGGCTAAGACATACTTTCCCAGCAAGCACAGTTGTTCCAGCTAATAGTTTTATCACAGTTTTTGGTGGTGGAACACCAACAGGAATTTCTGGTTTAGTACAAGTAGCTTCGGAAGGTCAGCTTGGGCTTAACAACGGAGGAGACGATGTTATAGTAAAAAATGGTTCTGGCGTAGTTGTAGTGGCCTATACTTATGCAGGTGCAACAGATCAATCTGTAGGTCGAAATCCAGACTTTACTGGTGCATTTGTTGACCATTCTACTATTTCAGGAAACGGAGGAGCATTATTTTCACCAGGTCAAGAAAATGACGATCCATCACTTTCAACAAACGAATTTGATTCATCTTCATTCTCTATTTACCCTAACCCGACAAATACTGGTTCTGTAACCATAACATCATCAAATAGTGATGCGATGAACGTACAGGTATTTGATATTTTAGGTAAGCAGGTGAAGAATGAAACTTTGACTGACAATACGTTAAATGTTTCTGATTTAAACACTGGTGTTTACATCTTAAAGATTACGCAAAACAATGCTTCAACAACTAAGAAGTTGGTGATTAAATAAGCATTTTTAATTTCATATTTAAAGCGCCGTTCAAAATTTTGAACGGCGTTATTTTTTACAGAATAGACAAAAGTATCTAAGTGAATTTTTGGTTGTTATAGATATTCGAACTAACTTAACCCGAAATCCTAATCCCCAAACCCTATGAAAAAACTCTACTTCTTATTGGTTTTAATCTCTTACATAAGCTTTGCACAAAATCCAGGTGATTTAGTTATTACTGAAATTATGAAAGACCCTACCGCTGTTATAGATGATAATGGTGAATGGTTTGAGCTACACAATACAACTGCATCAGATATTGATATTGACGGTTGGACTCTGAAAGACGACGGTACCAATAACTATATCATTGACTCTACAATAGATCCTGTGACTGGCACTGGTGGTGTTACAGTAGTACCTGCTGGAGGTTATTTAGTACTTGGCAGAAGTCTTGATATAATGGTAAACGGCGGAGCACCTATTGATTATGCTTATCAAAATAATTTTAATATGGGCAACGGCGCAGATGAAGTAGTCCTTGTAACCCCTGGAAGTGTTGAAATTTCTCGAGTTAATTATGATGGTGGCCCTAATTTTCCAGATGTCGCGGGTGTAAGTATGCAATTAAATCCAACATTTCTAAACGAAATAGACAATGACAACGGAGGTAATTGGTGTTTGTCCATGTCGAGTTATGGTGATGGTGATCTAGGCACACCTGGTCTGCCTAATGAAGTTTGCCCTCCAGTCTGCTCTCTTGAGATTGAATCGATTGAAATAGTATGTGATTCTACGAACCCAGGATCGGTAGATGACACTTATTCTGTTAACATAGCGTATTCTGGTGGAAATATTTCAACAACATTTAACGTTTCTTCTACTGCTGGAGCCATAGGTGGCGACAACCCTTCAACTCAAGAAAATGGGATCATAGTTGTAAGTGGCGTAACAGAAGGGACAGATATTACAATTTCGTTAGATGATACGGCAGATGGTGGTATTTGCTCCATTACACTCGATATTACAAGTCCTAACTGCATACCCTTAGGGAGTATAGATTTAGAATTTAAAGGCATAATGGACTTTACGGTTCCTTCTGGTGGTAGTGATGGAAAAGCGATACACGTTGTTGCTACAGCAGATATAGCAGATTTAAGTGTTTATGGAATTGGAACTGCAGCAAATGGTCTTGGCTCTGATGGGCAAGAATACACATTTGATGCCGTAAGTGTTAGTAATGGCGACCATATACTTTTAGCAAGAACTCCGAGTTCAATGGAACAATACCTTACAACTGATGGTTATAATTTATTTGATATTGTTCTTACGGCGACAACGGATATTAATATGAATGGAGATGATGGTATAGAATTATTTAAAAATGGTACGCTTATTGAAACTTTTGGTGATGTAAATGTAGACGGAACTGGACAAAGTTGGGAGTATTTAGACTCTTGGGCTTACAAGCAAACTTCTGGTTCTGCTTGGCCTTCTGGTTGGATCTATGGAACAGTGAATTGTACTGATGGAAGCCAAACAACATTCAGCAGTACTTGTGTTTATCCATTTGTAGCATCATTATCAAATAATGAGTTTACCTCAGATTCATTTTCTATTTATCCTAACCCAACAAATACTGGTTCTGTAACCATAACATCAGCAGATAGTGATGTAATGAACGTACAGGTATTTGATATTTTAGGTAAGCAGGTGAAGAATGAAACTTTGACTGACAATACGTTAAATGTTTCTGATTTAAACACTGGTGTTTATATCTTAAAGATTACGCAAAACAATGCTTCAACCACTAAGAAGTTAGTGATTAAATAAGCATTTTTGATTTCATAAAGAAAGCACTGTTCAAAATTTTGAACAGTGCTTTCTTATTTTATATACTTTTGCCCTATGATTTCTAAAGATTCTATTTTTAATATAAAAACCGAAGCTGAGTTTGAATCTTTAACCTTAAAACTATTCAAATTTCAATTTGAAAAAAACGCGGTTTACCGCTCATTTTGCGATTTGTTATATAAACATCCTGCAGACGTAAAAACTATTGAGGACATTCCGTTTTTACCCATTCAGTTTTTTAAAAGTCACGATGTCCTAAGCTCGGCATCTTCTGTTGAAAAAACCTTTACCAGTTCTGGAACAACCGGAAGTATCACTAGCAAACACCTAGTCACTAACCTTAGCTTATATGAAGAAAGTTACACCAAAGGTTTTCAAACCTTTTATGGTAATGTTGAAGATTATGTGATTTTAGCCTTACTACCTTCGTATTTAGAACGTGATGACTCTTCACTAATTTATATGGTCAATGATTTAATACAGCAATCCAACCGCACTGAAAGTGGATTTTATCTTAATAATTTAGAAGAGCTAGCGGAAATGTTGAATCAACTTGAAGCTAAAAATCAAAAAACACTTTTAATTGGTGTCTCTTTTGCATTATTGGATTTAGTTGAGAAGTTTCAATTTCAACTAAAATACACGACTGTAATGGAAACAGGAGGTATGAAAGGTAGAAGAAAAGAACTCATTAGACAAGAACTGCATCAAATTCTTAAATCGGGTTTTGGTGTAAGCCATATCCATAGCGAATATGGCATGACAGAGCTTTTGAGTCAGGCTTACTCTAGAGGCAATGGAATTTTTGAATGTCCTCCGTGGATGAAGATTTTAACCAGAGATACTGAGGACGCACTCTCTATTCAGAAGTCCAATAAAACAGGTGGTATGAATGTTATTGACCTAGCAAATATAAATTCTTGTGCCTTTATTGCCACACAAGATTTAGGCAGAATTTATGACGATGGGACATTTGAAATTATAGGTAGATTTGATAATTCAGATATTCGTGGCTGTAATTTAATGGCTTTGTAAGGAAATTATCTTTTTTACGACTAAATATGTGCTATCGAAAAGAGAGATTTTCAATAGTTGATTGATTGGTTAGATGGTGCCCGGAATTTCTTTTCGGGCACTTTTATTTACACCACTTTAATGATATATGTGTTTTTCTTGCCTTTATTTAGGATGACATACTTTCCGTTAATCAAATCATCTGAAGACAACATGTAATCTTCCTTTACTTTTTCTTTATTAACCGAAATAGAATTTTCCTTTAAAGCACGTCTTGCTTCACCGTTTGAGTTTAGAAAATTTGTTTTTGCTGCCAATGCACCAATCATATCCAGGCCTTCCTCAAAATCCGATTGAGAAATCTCAGCTTGAGGTACACCTTCAAAAACATCCAAAAAGGTTTTTTCATCAATGGTTTTTATATCTTCTTTAAAAGATTTGCTAAATAAGATATTTGATGCTTTCTCTGCGTTTGCAAAATCCTCTTTAGTGTGTACCATTGTCGTAATTTCTTCTGCTAATCGTTTTTGCAACACCCTATAATGTGGTGTCTTAACATGTTCTGAAATTAACTCATTGACCTGTGACTCTGACAAGAATGTAAATATCTTAATATACTTTTCAGCATCTTCGTCACTAGAGTTCAACCAATATTGATAGAATTTGTAAGGGGATGTTCTATTCGCGTCCAACCAAACATTTCCACCTTCGGATTTACCAAATTTAGAACCATCACTTTTTGTAATCAAAGGGCAAGTAATGGCAAAGCCTTTTCCGTTGCCAATACGTCTAATCAATTCAGTTCCTGTTGTTATATTTCCCCATTGGTCGCTTCCTCCCATTTGTATGGTGCAATCATTTGCTCTGTACAAGTGCAAAAAATCATATCCTTGTACCAATTGATAAGTAAACTCAGTAAAACTCATCCCATCACTGGATGATTCACCCGAAATTCTATTCTTAACAGAATCCTTGGCCATCATGTAATTTACCGTGATATGTTTACCTACGTCTCTAATAAATTCAAGAAAACTGAATTCCTTCATCCAATCGTAGTTATTTACTAAAACTGCTGCATTGGGTTCATTACTTTCAAAATCCAGAAAATGGGATAACTGCTTTTTTATGGCTTCTTGGTTATGTCGTAGGGTTTTTTCATCCAAAAGATTTCGCTCACTAGATTTACCTGATGGATCACCAATCATACCAGTAGCGCCACCCACCAACGCGACAGGTTTGTGTCCACAACGTTGATAATGCGCCAACAGCATTATTGGCACCAAATTACCTATATGCAGAGAGTCTGCCGTTGGGTCAAAACCAACATAAGCACTACGCATCGCTTCGGCTAAATGTTCTTCTACTCCTGGCATACTTTGGTGCAACATACCTCGCCATTGCAATTCTTCAACAAAATTCTTTCCCATTACTTATATGATTGTAATTCAGTTTCGGCAAAGATATGTTACCCTTATAAAAGACAAAAGACAATTTTAACGTAATTTTACTGCATGATATTAGTTACAGGTGGTACAGGATTAGTAGGTGCTCATTTGCTTTATGAGTTAATAGACGGTGGTAAAAATGTACGTGCCATCTACAGAAGAGAAAAAACCTTAAAGCGTGTTAAGCATGTGTTCTCTTATTTTTCTGATGATTACGAACCACTTTTTGATGCCATTGAATGGGTCGAAGCTGACATTAACAATGTACCTAAGTTGCAAGATGCCTTTAAGGGCGTTAAATATGTCTATCATTGTGCAGCATTCGTTTCTTTTGAGCCCGATAAATACTACCAACTACGAAAAATAAACATCGAAGGCACTGCCAATATCGTTAATCTGTGTATTAGCCATTCGGTTAAAAAACTATGCTATGTCAGTTCTATTGCTGCAATTGGACATCATCAAAACCCCGAAAAACTTATCGATGAACAAACGCCCTGGAATCCTGAGGACGACAATAGCGTTTATGCCATTACTAAATACGGAGCGGAACTCGAGGTTTGGCGCGGAACTCAAGAAGGTATTGATACCGTGATTGTTAATCCAGGGATTATTTTAGGTGCAGGCTACTGGAAAGGTGGTAGTAGTGGGAACCTGTTTAGAAAAATACATAATGGTATGCGCTACTATGTTAATGGGATTGTTGGTTATGTTGATGTTTTTGATGTCGTTAATGCCATGATTAAGTTAATGGAAAGCGACATTAAAAATGAAAATTTCATTTTAGTGTCAGAGAATCTTAGTTTTAAAGCATTTCAGCATAAAGTTGCTGAAGCACTAAGTGTAGTACCGCCAAAAAAAGAAGCTAAACCTTGGTTGTTAAATTTAGCTTGGCGATTGGATTGGTTGAAGCATAAATTATTAGGTAAAAGACGAAGCTTATCTAAACAAGCAGCTAGATCAGCGATTAGCATCACTAAATATGATAATTCAAAATTAAAGAATGCCCTAAATTTTGAATTTAAATCAATAGATGAATCTATTGACGAAATATGCGAACGCTACCTTTTGGATTTAAGACAATCTGAAGGTTAATTGCCAGAAGTTTTTAAGGCTTTCGTAATTGAGTCTTTCTTTTTCCTATTGGCTTCTGCTATAGAGTCTCGTCTTCTTTTTGCTGCCTGGCCCTCTATTTTTTCTAATTCCTCAAACTCTATTTTTTCTTTTTCCAATCTTGCTTTGACATTCTCAACCATAGCTTTGTACTCATCAGCATTAAAAGCATAATAGGTGTTGCTATTCGCAAATTGAACACTATCAATATTATGTTTGGTCAAAACATAGGTTTCTGGCACTACACCATTGTTCTCTAAAATCTTTCTATTTACGCCTTTAGCAGCATTCATAATATACAAATCGTATAAAATGTGCTCCATTTTATCTTTAGCTATAAGGTTATCTGGTCTTGACGGTTTTTCCTTACTGTTGCAAGCAAAAATCAAAAGACCTAAAATTAATATGACACCTATCTTTTTCATATTATCTGGTAAACGTTAATCGTCGTCCTGCTTTAACGTCTAAAACCTTAAAGTTGTTGTATGCCAATTGCCCATTTACAAAAGTATGTGTTACTCTACTTTTAAAGGTGTTTCCCTCAAAAGGAGACCAGCCACATTTATATAGTATGTTACTTTTATTAACTGTCCACGGACTCTTTAAATCAACAATGACCAAATCTGCATAGTAGCCTTCTCTTAAATAGCCTCTTTTTTCAACATCAAATAAAATGGCTGGGTTATGGCATGCTTTTTCAACAATTTTTTCTATTGAAATTTTGCCTTGATGGTGCATTTCTAAAAGAGCTACCAGGGCATGCTGTACCAGCGGTCCACCCGAAGGAGCACTTGTGTAAGAATTGTTTTTTTCTTCTAAAGTGTGTGGCGCATGGTCGGTAGCAATAACATCTATTCTACCATCCAACAAGGCTTTTAAAAGCTGCTCTCGGTCTTTTGATGTCTTTACAGCAGGATTCCATTTAATATGGCTACCTTTTCTCTCATAATCTTCATCAGAAAACCATAGATGATGTATGCAGACCTCAGCAGTTATTTTTTTATCCTTTAATGGAATTTTATTGGTAAATAAATTAGTTTCCTTTCCTGTCGATAGATGAAACACATGCAATCTTGCTCCTGTTTTCTTAGCTAATTCAATCGCTTTTGAAGACGACAAGTAACAAGCTTCCTCACTTCTAATGACAGGATGTTTTTCCATAGGAATATCATCACCATATTCAGCTATATGTGCTTCAAGATTTTTTTTAATGGTGGCTTCATCCTCACAGTGTACTGAAATCACCATATCCGTACTTGAGAATATTTTCTCAATAACAGCTGGGTCATCAACCAACATATTGCCTGTTGAAGAGCCTAAAAACAGTTTCAATCCAGCAACAGTTTTTGGATCTACCTTTAAAATTTCATCGAGATTGTCATTAGTACCGCCAAACATAAATGAGTAATTGGCATGTGAGGTTTTGGAAGCAATTTCAAATTTCTCCTCAAGCTTTTCAACAGTTGTTGTCTGCGGATTGGTGTTCGGCATCTCTATAAATGATGTAATTCCACCTGCCAAAGCTGCCTTGGATTCGGTTTCTATATTTGCTTTGTGCGTAAGTCCAGGCTCTCTAAAATGTACTTGATCATCAATCATGCCTGGTAAGACGTGATTGCCTTCTACGTCAATAACCGTAATATCCGCAGACTTTACGCTTATTGAGGAGGCGATCTCCTTTATTATATCATTTTCTATAAGTATATCACCTTCAATTGTCTTGCCTTCATTGACAATTTTAGCGTTCTTAATTAATGTATGTTTCCTCATTGTACTATTTAGAAAATAAGCTTTTTAATTTTAAACTAATCACCCCAAAAATGGCTTCGGAAATTATACTGCCGCTCATCTTGGATTTTCCTTTTATTCTATCTTTAAATATAACTGGAATTTCAACAATTTTAAATCCTTTTTTATAGGCTTTAAATTTCATTTCAATTTGAAAAGCATAGCCAACAAATCTCACTTTGGATAAATCTATGGCTTCTAAAACCGTTCTTTTATAGCAAATGAAACCTGCAGTAGAATCCTTTACTTTCATCCTGGTTATAAATCGCACATATCGCGATGCTCCATAGGATAAGAGAATTCTGGTCAGTGGCCAGTTAACAACAGTAATACCTCTAACGTATCTTGAGCCAACCGAAATATCCGCACCATCTATTGCACAAGCATTGTATAACCTAATTAAGTCATTAGGGTTGTGTGAAAAGTCGGCATCCATCTCAAAAATATAGTCATAGGATCTTTCTAAAGCCCATTGAAAACCAGCAATATATGCAAGCCCTAGCCCGTTTTTATTATCGCGCTCCAACAGAAAAAGCCTATCGGGAAATTCTTGTTGTAGGGTTTTAACACGTACTGCCGTCTCATCTGGTGAATTATCATCAACTACCAAAACATGAAACATCTTCTCTTGCGAAAATACGGCACGGATTATGGCTTCAATGTTTTCAATCTCATTGTATGTTGGGATGATGACAAGTGCGTCAGACATTTGCATACTTTTAAATACGTTACGTCGCTATTGTTTTTGAGCTAGGACAAAAGTAAAGTTTTTAATGGATTAAAAACTGTTATAGCTATCATAAGATTTTGTTTTATCAAGAAATTTCCTAATTGCTTTTTATGCCTAAATTTTCTTTATAATTTAGCAGTATGCGAAATTTTATTACCTACGAGTGGTTTACGGTCCTTACGGTTTTAGGATTACTTTTTATTGTTGCAGCTAAATATGTCAACACTTTTAGGTTTAACGATTTTTTGTCGGTTGTTGGCAACTCAAAATATTTAAAGATTTATAGTAAAGACCAAAAATTTATTGATTTATTTGATGGTTTTCTATTCCTTAATCTAGCATTTTCTGCCAGTATTTTTATTTTCTTCAGCTATTCTACGTTTGTCTCTCCTTTGGATTTTGAATTGGTTCCGTTTTTAAAACTGCTTTTGGTAGTTTCTACCATTATCATTATTAAAACCTTGCTGGAGCGATTAATAGGCAGTCTTTTTGAGATTGATTCCTTAATTGACAGCTACTTATTTCAAAAAACAACATTTAAAAATTATTCTGGATTGGTGTTTTTAGTTGCCAATTTGTTTCTGTTATACACAAATACCTATGCCAATATTATCATTATAGTAGCATTTAGTCTTATTTTTTTAATAAATCTTATAGGCTTTGTCACTTCATTCAAAAACAATCAAAAAACAATAAATCTCAATTTTTTCTATTTTTTATTGTATCTTTGCGCTCTCGAAATTGCACCTTATGTGCTTTTATATAAGGTAATTAGAGGCTATAACGTTTAAAACAAAGGGATATCGTATGAAAGTGAAAACAATTTTAGTATCGCAACCAGAGCCTAAAATAGAGAACTCTCCATACTTTGATTTGCAAGAAAAGCAAAAAGTTAAAGTTGACTTTAGACCTTTTATCCATGTAGAAGGGGTTTCTGCAAAAGAGATCAGACAGCAAAAAATTGATCTTACTAAGTACACCGCTATTATCTTAACCAGTAGAAATTCCGTAGATCATTTCTTTAGAGTAGCGGAAGAAATGCGCTTCAAAGTACCTGATACCATGAAGTACTTCTGCCAATCAGAAGCTGTTGCTTATTACCTACAGAAATATGTAGTTTACAGAAAGCGTAAGATATATGTGGGCAAGCGTACATTTGAGGATTTATCCCCATTGATTAAGAAATATAAGGACGAAACGTTTTTACTGCCTACTACAGATAAAGTAAAGCCAATAATTCCTGAAACTTTGGATAGTCTTAATGTTAATTGGAAGCAAGCTACATTTTATAAGACCGTAATCAGTGATTTATCGGACCTAGCTAATGTTTATTATGATATTTTAGTGTTCTTTAGCCCATCTGGAATTGAATCTTTATTCCATAATTTTCCAGACTTTAAGCAAAACGATACACGCATAGCAGTATTTGGAAATACAACTGTAAAAGCAGTTAAGGAAAAAGGATTGCGTGTGGATATTTCTGCACCAACACCTGAAACACCTTCAATGACAATGGCGCTGCAAAAATATATTGATGCTGTAAATAAAGGAAAGTAGCTCCTCTTAAAGAAAGAAATTTTAAAAGCCCAATTGACAAATTCAATTGGGCTTTTTTCTACAATTTTACCTCGTAAGCCCTATAGATAGATTTGTCCTTGTCCTTTAAATCCACAATAAAGATTTTGGAAGCACTGTTTAAAACTTTATTAAAGCTTTTAAACTCTGAATTTATAAAATCCTCATAATTAATACTATTGGCACTTGAGAAACTATCCAAGGATTCTTCATCGTGCATATAAGAAAAATGGTAGAGCGTAATTTCGCCTTTTTTTGAAACAGGTTTCTTTTTTTGGTTTCTATTTATTTCACCATTATCATTAACGGATAGTTCGTATTTAAAATTCTCCTCGGCAAGGTTCTTAGATAAATTGAAGGTTTTAATCATTACAGAATCATTCACTTTTTTATCTTCAACACGCATCTCATTATTTTCAGAATTGAAAACTAAATACAGATTAAACTTTTTCTTAGACTGGGCATTTACAATGTGAAAAAGCGCCAAAAAAAGTAAAATTATGAGGGATAATCTTTTCATTTTCTGTGAATTAAGATTCCAATATATAAAATGTTTCCCTAAATCTACTTATACACTTTAAATATTTTACTTTCAGATAGTTATAGTAACTAAAAAAGCGACTCTAGATTAGAATCGCCTTTTTTTAATTAATATGGAAACCTTAAGTATTAAAAACTATAACGCTGAGGGCCTCCACGTCTTATTTCCTCAGAGGCATAAGATTCAAATTTTTTAAAGTTCTCTCTAAAGGCATTGGTTAATTTAAACGCCATTTTGTAGTATGCCTGATCATCATTCCATGTGGCTCTAGGGCTCAATACTTCTGTAGGTACACCAGGACATTTTCTAGGTTGAGCTACACCGAATACTGAGTGAATATGGTAATCTTCATACGTATAGTCCCCAAGGTCGCCGTTTAGAGCAGCATTAATCATTGCACGTGTGTACTTTAATTTCATACGTGTTCCTACTCCGTAAGGACCACCTGTCCAACCTGTGTTTACAAGCCAAACATTTACACCTGCTTCTTTCATTTTTTTGCTTAGCATATCTGCGTATTCAGTTGGATGCAATGGCATAAAAGGTGCCCCAAAACAAGCCGAGAAACTTGGCACAGGTTCAACAACACCAGCTTCTGTACCAGCAACTTTAGCTGTGTACCCAGATATGAAATGGTAAGCTGCTTGCGCTGGTGTTAACTTAGATATTGGAGGCAAAACACCAAAAGCGTCTGCCGTTAAGAAAAAGATATTTTTTGGGTTCTTACCAATAGATGGTGTTTTTATATTTTCGATATGGTAAATCGGGTAACTTACTCTTGTGTTTTGTGTAATGGATGTATCTGCAAAATCAACCTCACCATTACTGTCCATTATTACATTTTCAAGAATTGCACCTTTCTTAATGGCTCCATAGATTTCTGGTTCTTGTTCTTGCGAAAGGTTAATAACCTTTGCGTAGCATCCACCTTCAAAATTAAAAACGGTATTCTCATTAGTCCATCCGTGTTCGTCATCACCAATTAAACTACGGTCTGCATCGGTTGATAAAGTTGTTTTTCCTGTACCTGATAAACCAAAGAAAATAGCAGTATCTCCATCCTTACCAACGTTTGCACTACAGTGCATTGGTAAGGTGTTCTTAAATACTGGTAATTCAAAATTCAAGGCTGAAAATATGCCTTTTTTAATTTCACCTGTATAGCCAGTTCCACCGATTATAGCTGTTTTTTTTGTGAAATTTAATATTGCAAAATTATGCTGGCGAGTACCGTCCTCTTTTGCCACTGCCATAAATCCCGGTGCATTAATTACGGTCCACTCTGGTTTAAAATCTTTCAATTCTTCTTCGGTCGGACGCAAAAACATGTTGTATGCAAATAAATTGCTCCATGGATATTCATTTATTACTCGAATATTCGTTCTGTAATTAGGGTCCGCACACGCATAGCTGTCTCTAACATAAATCTCTTTGCCAGACAAATATGCCGTAATTTTGTCGTAAAGCGCGTCAAACTTATCGCTTTCAAAAGGGATATTAATATTTCCCCACCAAACTTTGTCCTTAGTTATGTCATCTTTCACAATAAACCTATCCATTGGTGAACGACCCGTAAACTCTCCCGTATTAATAGCAAGAGCTCCCGAGGATGCTTCCACACCTTGACCTTTGGCTATGGTTTCTGCATGAAGTTGATCTGGACTTAGTTGGTAGTTAATTTTAGCATCTTTAATACCGTAATTGTCTAACGAAATCGATTTCGTTGATTGTGTATGGTTTACCATAATTTTTGTGTTGTTTAGGCTGCAAAATTATAACTTTATTTTAAAAAGACCCACAGCTTTTGCATTAATCGACCTTATTTCTCATAATACCGATTAACATCACTATCCAGCCCAAAATTAACAGCAAACCTCCAATTGGAGTTACCATTGCAATGGTCTTAAAATCAAAGCTTGAGAGCTCGTTCGTCGCCAACCCATATATAGATCCTGAGAAGAAAATCACACCCAAAATCACAAAATATAAAATGATTCTTTTGTGTTTGAGATTTACAAAAGATGTCCCTCCTAGGATGAGTAAGAAAAAAGCATGATAAATCTGATATCGCACACCAGTTTCAAAAGTTTTAACAGCTTCTGCATCGACCAATTTCTCCAAGCCATGCGCAGCAAATGCTCCTAAAATAATTCCTAAAACCCCAAAAACGGCTCCCGTGATTATTATCTTTTTGTTCATAATTAAAGTCTTATTTTATCTTCTTTTTGCTTTTTACATTTATTACATTCGTGCATTACAAAATTAGTTATAATGCGAAAAATTTTAATCATTGGTGCCGGAAAATCCTCATCATACCTCATAAAATATTTATTGGATAAATCCCAGTCCGAAAATCTTCATATCACCATTGGAGACCTTAATACTGAAAGTGCAAAAAGATTAGTTGGCAACGCTAAAGCAGACATTATTCACTTAGATATTTTTAATAATGAATCTAGGGTAGCCGCCGTAAAGAATGCAGATATTATTGTATCAATGCTTCCTGCACGTCTTCATATTGAAGTCGCAAAGGATTGTATCACCTATAAAAAACATATGGTTACTGCCTCTTATGTAAGTGAGGAGATGCAAGAGCTGGACGACGCTGCCAAATCCAATGGACTTATTTTTATGAATGAAATTGGTGTTGATCCTGGTATCGACCACATGAGTGCTATGCACGTTATTGATCGTATTAGGGACAAAGGTGGTGAAATGATACTTTTTGAATCTTTTACAGGAGGTTTAGTAGCGCCTGAAAGTGATAATAATCTTTGGAATTATAAGTTTACTTGGAATCCAAGAAATGTAGTCGTTGCAGGGCAAGGTGGAGCCGCAAAATTCTTACAGGAAGGTCAGTTTAAATATATACCATACCATAGGCTGTTTAGACGTACCGAATTTTTGGATGTCGAAGGTTTTGGACGTTTTGAAGCCTATGCCAATAGAGACTCTCTTAAATATCAAAATGTTTACGGATTAGAAAAGGTGAAAACCTTGTATAGAGGGACTATGAGGCGTGTTGGCTTTAGTAGAGCATGGAATGTATTTGTGCAACTAGGAATGACAGACGACAGCTATACCATAGATGATAGTGCCAACATGAGCTATCGTGATTTTGTCAATGCCTTTTTACCATATAGCCCTACAGATTCAGTAGAGTTGAAGTTTAGACATGCCTTAAAAATAGACCAGGATGACATTGTTTGGGATAAGTTTCTAGAACTCGATCTTTTTAATCCTAAAAAAATGGTAGCGTTAGACAAAGCGACACCTGCTCAAATTCTTCAAAAAATTCTTATGGATAGTTGGACGTTAAGCGAGGAAGATAAAGATATGATTGTTATGTACCATAAATTTGGGTATGAGTTAGATGGCCAAAAACATCAGATAGATTCTACCTTGGTAGTAGTTGGTGAAGACCAAACCTATACCGCTATGGCGAAGACGGTTGGCTTACCAGTAGCAATTGCAACTTTAGACATTCTAAATGGAAAAATCACAACGCCAGGTGTTCAAATTCCGATTACTAAAGAGGTTTATACACCTATATTAGAAGAGCTTGAAACTTATGGCGTTGTTTTTAATGAAAAAGAAGTGCCCTATCTTGGTTATAATCCATTAAACCTTTGAACTGAACTTATAATTTGAAATTGTTTTTCTATTTTTAACTTTCATTTATTAAACTTAATTAAACATGAAGGTTAATGAAAAGGGTATATATATAGATGGTATCGATAAAAAGATACTTAGAGCTTTAATGGAGGATGCCAGAACGCCTATTCTTGAAATTGCAAGGTCGGTTGGTATTTCTGGCGCAGCAATACACCAAAGGTTAAAAAAACTCGAAAAATCAGGGCTTTTAGCAGGTTCAAAATTTGTAATTAACCCAAAAGTATTGGGCTATACAACAATGGCATTTGTTGGTGTGTACCTTGATAAGGCTGTTAGTAATCCAGAGGCAGTAAAACAACTTCAAAAAATTCCTGAAGTTATCGAATGTCATTATACTACAGGTCATTGGAGTATCTTTTTAAAAATTCTTTCAAAGGATAATGAACATTTAATGCATGTTTTAAACACTGAAATTCAAAGTATAAAAGGAGTATCTCGAACTGAAACTTTTATTTCATTGCAACAACAGATTGATCGGCAGATTAAGATTTAATAGCATTATATAATAAAAAGCTGAGCCTGACGACTCAGCTTCAACTTCAATAAATTACCTCTTAATAAATAAAAAAAGGTAGGCCATTAATCAAAGTCCAAATTTTAAAACTTAAATTTATTCAACCATAAATTTTTTAGTTATTGACTTGTTTCCAACATTCAACTTAATGATATACATCCCACTTGCAGGTTGGTTAAGATTTATTGTATTTTCGGTTGCCGAAAGTTGACCACGGTTTATAACACCTCCAACAATGTTGTAGATTACATAATCAACGCTATCAAGATTTGAGGTAACATTTACATTTAATAAATCATCTTTTACTGGATTGGGAAATACCTTAACCTCGCCTAATTGAATTACTTCATCTTTACTCAAGGTATTAGTGGATACATTTATTTCCCACATCCCACGACCATAAGTGCCAATGTATAACTTCTCATTCATGTAGTTAATTTTCATATCGTTAACAATTACATTCGGTAAGTTAGTGCCAAGCTTAGTCCATGAGGTTACACCTGGTGACCTGTAATACACACCTAATTCCGTAGCTGCAAATAAATACTCCTCTGTTTGGTTTTGCATTAGCAAAACCTTTTTCATCAATATATTTGGCATATCTGTAGAGTAATTTGTCCAAGTATTTCCGCTGTCTGTTGATTTATACACTTTATTACCATTATTGTATCCCTTAACGGTAGCATATAATGTGGCAGGAGCAGCCGCATCAATAGAAAACGAGTTAATCTCCTCACTCTCTGGTTGATTAATGGTACTCCAGCTAGTTCCACCATTATTACTATATGCTAAACCTGCAGTACCAACAACTGCAATTGTATTGCCTTGGTTATCAAAACTTACAGGCTTACCTACATTTGCATTTAAGGCTGTCCAGTTATCACCGTCATCTGTAGAAACATACATATCGTCAAAACCACCAAAGAGTTTAGAAGGGTTTGTTGTATCTAAACTTAATGGCCAAATAAACTCTGCGTTTCCTGGAGTATTAAGTTGTACACCCGTGTAATTGCCTGTGTATCCTTGTACTTGATCAGACCTGGTAAGAGCCCCTTCTGTACCTCCTAAGTAACGGATCGATGGATCAGAATAATTTATAGCACAAGCCACGCCATCACCTGCGGAAGCACTCACCCATTGCCCAGCTTCTCTGCTGAAGCCATCATTATCTTGGTTAGCCATCATAAAGTCTCCATTGCTTCCTGTAGAGGGATTAATAGCTATGGCATAAACCTGTGTGTTAATCACGCCTTGTGATTTATATTCTACCACTGGATTTTCCAAAGTACCAGACCCATCCATACTAATAAAGCTCAATCCTCCATCATGCACATTCCACATAGACAATGAAGAATTCAAAAATCCTGATTGGTGATGGTCTGAATGCATATAGGTCCCTGGGTCTGCACTACTATTCCAATAGCCATTCAACGATAGATACCAGTTTTGTCCATTATCCGTAGAGGTGTTACCATTTACGGAGCCTTCTATAAATATACCGTTTTTTTTGAGTAAGACTTGATTGTAGCCACCTTGTGCATTATATTGGGGGGGGAATTGTACCTACATTTGTAGCTGAACCTGAACCCGTTAAATCCAACTGTTTTATTTGACCCATTTGGTTTTGAACAAAAAACACACCTGTTTCATCTACCGTGACCGCATGTTTTCCTGAATTTCCGGTAGCAGCCTGGAGTGTAGTCCATGTAGCTCCTGAATCTGTTGAAAAATGAATTCCTTCTAAGGCATCAGTACATACAATGTTTGTCCCAAAAGACGCCATTCTTCCAAAATTCTGACCACTAAAGTCGCCTGTTAGTACATCAGTCCAAGTTGCACCTCCATCTGTAGTTCTTTTGATATGATCTGCTGCGCCTACTACAACTGTGTTATCATCCACTACCACCAAATAACCCAACAATTGAGCACCGCTAAGGGCATATGATAAGTTGGTCGCTGTCCAAGTTTCACCCATATCTGTAGACTTGTAAACCCCTATTGAATTTAACACTTCTTGGGCATCATAATCTCCTGTTGTAGCATAAAGAACTCCAGGTACCGACGTATCAGTTGAAGACCCTTTAATATCTGTAATACCTATACCTGCAAAAGTGTCAAACTTAGGTGACCAAGTAGCACCATTATCAGTAGATTTCCAAATTCCTCCTGTTGGTGCGCCAACAATTAACACACTTCCAGACTCATTAGACATGTCTTTATAGCGCCAAAAAGCATTTAAGCGTCCTAATTGAGGTGGGTTTGGATATCCATTTGGTACAGGATTCGTCTGAGGACCTATGTTAGTCCAACTTTGTGTCGATTGTGAGGCACTAGTTGGATTATGAGCTTGTACATTATCTAAAAGTCCCACATTTTTCCATCCTTCTAGTGGCGAAGGAAATGTACCGTCGCTATTTATGCGATCCTTCCAAAAATAAGCCCATCGTTCAAACTGCTTATAAGCCTTATTTTGGGATCGGCTTAAGGTGCCCATAGATTTTAGCACCTGAAACCCTGCACGCTTCTGTGCTGTTATTTCAAAGTAGTTACTTTCATTTTCAACTGGTGCTCTTTTGTACTCAATTTCTTGCGATTGTGCCACTGAAGAATTGAAGAAGAAAACAGTACAAACAAGTACTGCAATTAGCGTAATTTTTGATTTCATATTCGGTATAATTAATAGTTAATGAAATAAAATTAATAGGATTACAATTTATTACACCAAAATCCGCTACTCGCCTTCTACACGCACACGACATATTACAAGAATAAACGATTATGTTCGGATAATAACCATTTATAGATTTTAAAATTGGATATATATAGGTAAGCAAGAATTAATTGACAGGCTGCATTAATGTATTTAAATACTCTAGTAGCGTAGTACTTAAATTGTTCTCATTTATCTTTTTATTAATTCGATATCGTCTTCCTTCAATAGACCTTACGGAAAGGTTAAGGAAAAATGCTATTTCTTTATTCTTAAATCCCATATAAACATAGTAGCAAATCATTTGTGTAGAAGACTCAAGATTAGGGTGGACGTCATTCAATTTTTTAAAGAATTCAACGTTTAACTCATTTATTATTTGTAGATGACTATCACCATTTTTAATGATGTTCGAAGAGTTTAATTGCATGGTTTTAAACAGTTCCCTTATACGCTTTTTTTGAAGTTCTACATTTGATATTTTTGAGATATCCTTAATTTCAGATTTAAGTGAATCGATATACTCTTCAAGCCCATTTACTTTAGCTCCTAATTTCTGTTGATTTCGCTTTAAATAATTGAACTCGCTTAAACTAGTCTCAAATGTGCCGAGTTTAGATTTTATAGCCGTAAAATTTCTATATATAATTGCAGAACATATTAGAAAAACAATAAGCAATACCATTGCTAAAATGAAATTGGCTCTTTTTTTCTTAGCTGTAATATCTAAACTCTCTCGGGTTTCTTTTAAAGATTCACTAATGGCATAACTGGCAGAAATATTAGAATTAAGCATCTCATTTTTAAAATCATTGAGTGAGTCTGTATAAGTTTGTCGCATTTTTTCATTACCAATCGCTCCATATAAACCAATGTTGATTTTATAATAGTCTTGTTTTGCTGTATCATTAAAATAACCATGGGCTTGTTTTGCCTGCAACAAGTAATTTTTAACAGAATCTAACTGGTTAATTTTCAAATGATACTTCGCATAATCTAATTGCAAAACTGCGTTATAAAATATATATTCATCTTCAAATACATCCTCGGCATTTTTTAACATTTTAAATCTAGAATAATATATATGAGAAGCTTCTAAGTCATCTAGATAGGTATAGTTTGAAGCTATCATATAAAGTGCAAGGAGGTAATGAAATTTCTTCTCAACATTTTTGTACATATGCAAATCTTGTAACAGCAGGTCATTGCTTTTTGCATAATTTTTATTTGCAAATTCTGCATAAGCCTCCAATTGCTGTATTTCTAGCAGCCCATATTCATTGTTAGTTTCTTCAAATAGTCTTTTGGCTTTTAACTTATAATTATTTGCCTCTTCAACCCGCTCTGATAAAAACAACAACAAGTATATTTCTATGCATGTCTTGGCTGTTTCAGTTAAGTTTCCTTTGTTCTCGAAGGCATTAATAGCCAATAATTGGTTTTGATAAGACTTGGTAAGTTCGTGCTTTTCATAGTAGCAAGCGGCAAGTAGACTATAATAGTCCCCCTGCTTTTCTTCGATATACTTATCGATTGGGTTGGGAATTGTATTGAGTAATGCCAGCGCCTTATCTGGATTAATGTACACATATGCTTCAGCCGAATCTAATACACTGAAATATTTTTTAGATTCATTTTGTGAAACTGCTAAATGAGTAAAGAGAATAAAAGATAGCAGTACAATGTATGTGCTTAAGTTTTTAATTTTAGTATAATGATGCCCATTCATATGTGTCAAAATCTCAGCGTCGTTTTAAAATTAATCTTAAAACTAAAAAAAATCCCTATGCAATACATAGGGATTTTTTGAAATATTCTATTTTAATTTCTTAATCTCTTCCACCAAACACTTGCAATGCCCAATACAATAATGAGGCTAATGCACCAATAGCAGCCACCAAATATGTTCTTGCGGCCCATTTCAGAGCATCTTCTGAACCTTTGTATTCTTCGGGCGTTACCATGTTTTTTGCTTTTAACCAAGCTAATGCTCTATTACTCGCATCATATTCCACTGGTAAAGTGATAAAGCTAAACAATGTTGCAAAGCCCATAAAAACCAATCCAGCTACAGCAACCCAATATCCGAGTCCTACACCAGCAGCAGCACCTAAAATAAGTCCACCAATTACCAACCATTGCGACATCCCAGATGTTACACTTACAATCGGCACTAGAGCAGAACGCATACCTAAAGCACTATAGGCTTGAGCATGTTGCACAGCATGACCTACCTCATGGGCGGCTACTGCTGCAGCTGCTGCGTTTCTTTGATTATATACTGCTTCACTCAGATTAACTGTTTTATTTTTTGGATTGTAATGGTCTGTCAACTGACCAGCTGTTGAAATGACCTCAACATCATATATACCATTGTCTGAAAGCATCTTTTCGGCAATTTCCCGACCACTCATACCGTTTCTCAACTGTACCTTAGAGTACTTTGCAAATTTTCTTTTTAATTGATTACTCACCAACCAACTCACTAGAGCAATAGCTCCAATAAGGATGTAATAACCCATCATACCATTCATAATTATAAAATTTTAATATTGTAAATTTAATTAAAGAATAGCAAATAGTAAGCCAAATTTAAGTTAAGAAATTTTGTCAGTAATTACATGGCATCTACAGACCAGTTAAAGGCTTCAGCGATTTCTTCGTAAACAATTTTTCCTTTAATTATATTCAATCCTTTGCGTAAAGAGGCATCTTTGGAACAAGCGACTTCCCAACCTTGATTGGCTAAACGCAAAACATAAGGTAAAGTAACATTGGTCAATGCCAAAGTAGAGGTATACGGCACAGCACCAGGCATGTTCGCCACACAATAATGCACTACATCATCTATAATATAAGTTGGGTTCTCGTGAGTTGTGGCTTTTGTGGTTTCTATACAGCCTCCTTGATCTACCGCAACATCAACAACTACGGTTCCTGGACGCATCTCCTTGAGCATGTCTCTGGTAATTAACTTTGGTGCTTTTGCTCCTTTAATGAGTACACCTCCAATAATTAAATCGTGATCTTTAATACGTTTTCTAATATTAAATTCACTAGAGAATTCAGTAACTACGTGGTTTGGCATTACATCATTAACATAGCGTAGTTGCTTCATGTTAATATCCATAATCGTCACATGAGCACCAAGTCCCGCAGCCATTTTAGCCGCTTGAATACCAACAACACCAGCACCTAATACCAACACTTTTCCTGGTGGTACACCTGGCACTCCACCTAACAATACTCCACGACCTTTAATCGGCTTTTCTAAATATTTCGCACCTTGTTGCACGGCCATTCTACCTGCTACTTCAGACATTGGTGTAAGTAGTGGTAATGATCCGTCTTCATCCTCAACCGTTTCATAAGCAATACACACTGCTTCACTATTGAGCATAGCTCTTGTTAAGGGTTCACTGGACGCAAAATGGAAATACGTAAAAACGACATGATGCGATTTTATTAAAGGATATTCCACTGCAATAGGTTCCTTTACCTTTACAATCATTTCTGCAGCATTATACACCTCTTCTATAGTGTCTAATACTTTGGCACCAACTTCTTCGTAATCTTCGTCAAAAAAGCCACTTCCAAAACCAGCATCTTTTTGTACATATACGGTATGACCGTTTTTAATAAGTTCGTAAACTCCAGCTGGCGTCATGCCAACACGGTTTTCGTTGTTCTTGATTTCTTTTGGGACTCCAATTTTCATGTGTTTAGAATTTTGAGATTAATAGCGATATGAAATACCATCAAAAAATCTAACTTTCCAAATTTGAGTCTAAAGTTGAAGTGATTTTTATGAAATTCTTATTTTGAAGTCTTTATTTTGCAGGATTAACAATAACCACCACGTTTTCAAATAAATACAGCAATAGACGAATGTATTATTGTTCCGATGAAATGGAAGTGGATATTTACTTAATTGTTGTTCTCGATACAATTTTCAGTTTTTAAGAACTGGAAATCACTCGAACTGACGAAAAAAAGAAATAAATACTAATAACGTCGTCACATCGAGTGATTTTGAGGTACGAAAAATTGTATCGAGATGCAATAAATTTCTATCCTCAAAGCCATCCCATTTTAAATAGTTTTTGGTGGTTTTCACTCGAATTGACAAAAGCTACTCAACTGCCAAGGTGACTTCTTTAACCCTACCATCAATAAAAATAATGAGCAGGTATTCCTTTTTGGTTTCAAAAAAGCTTGGTTGTTTTCCTAAGCTATAGGTGAGTATTTCTTGGCTCGATTCTATAGTATTACTGCTGTACCCTAAAATGGAAATGACTTCCTCTTTTGTCTTACCGATAAGTAATTGCGATTCTATAAGATCATCAGCCATTTTATAGCGTTGCTGTGGGTTACTTCTCCATTGTTCCTTGTCGAAACGCTCCTCAAATAGCCAAATAAGTGATGTACTAATGATAAAGGCTACAAAGAAAAATAATCCGATTTTATCATTTCTTTTTAGCCTTGTTATCATATTTTATTAAAATTTAGTTCTCGATACGATTTGATCATAACTTCTCAAATCACTCGAGCTGACGTGGGTATTGCCTAACCTACTATATTTACAATCTTGCCAGGTACCACGATGACCTTTTTAGGGGTGCGTCCTTGTAACTGCTCTTGTGTTTTTTCGTGAGCCATTACAGCCGCTTCAATTTCTTCCTTAGATAAATCTAACGGCAACTCTAACGTAAAACGCATTTTACCATTGAATGAAATTGGGTAGTTTTTAGAACTCTCTACCAAATGCTTTTCTTCAAACTTTGGGAAAGGTGCTGTTGAAATTGACTTATTATGCCCTAGTTGTTCCCACAATTCTTCAGCAATATGTGGCGCATAAGGTGACACCAATACTAATAAAGGCTCAAGAATGTCCATACTTGTACACTTTTGAGCGGTTAACTCGTTTACCGCAATCATAAAGGTCGAAACTGAGGTATTGAACGAGAAATTCTCAATATCTTCTTCTACCTTTTTTATCGTTTTATGAAGTGTTTTTAAATTATCTTTTGTAGGCGCTGCATCATTGACATTTAGACCGTCCTGACCTACATACAGTTTCCAAAGTTTTTTAAGGAATCCGTGTACACCTGTAATACCTGCAGTATTCCAAGGTTTGTATTGCTCTAATGGCCCAAGGAACATTTCGTAAAGTCTTAAACTGTCTGCTCCGTATTGCTCACAAATTTCGTCTGGATTAACGACATTGTATTTGGATTTGGACATTTTTTCGACGTCTCTAGAAACAATATATTTTCCTGAATCATTAATAATTTTATTTTCATCGTTATCCAAAAAGAACTCGGCTTGAAATTCTTTATATCTATTATCTATTAAATATTGATCGATGTTTAATTCATTTGTGAGGCCGTTCAGCAGACTAATATCCACATGATTTTTAAAAAAATCCAAATGTATATTCTTTATTTCTACTTCAAAATCTTCTCCTAAAACACTTCTTATTAATTCAAATACAATTTTTTTGATTTTAACATTCTTTGAATCTTCTAAATAATCTAACGCAAAATTGTAGTTTAAATGATTTTTGTAAGTACTACTGGAAACATATACATATTTATTAATTGTATTATAATCACCATAATTTATCCAAATTCTGTGTGTAAAAGCACTAGTCCCCAATATCATCCCTTGATTAATCAGTTTTTTAGCAAACTCATCAACTGGCACTAAACCTTTGTCAAACATAAATTTTTGCCAAAAACGTGCGTATAGTAAATGTCCTGTGGCATGTTCGCTTCCACCAATGTATAAATCCACTTGTTTCCAATAGTTTATAGCTTCTTGAGAAAAGATTTCCTCGTCATTATGCGGATCCATGTAACGGTTAAAATACTGTGAGCTGCCTGCCCAACCTGGCATGGTGTTGAGTTCTAACGGGTATACTCCATTATGCTGAGATGCTTCGACAGGCTCAGCATGACAAAGATCATTAGAAACCACCTTGTTTGTTTTGGTATCCCAAGCCCATTTTGTAGCATTACCCAATGGTGGCTCGCCTGTTTCGGTTGGGAGGTACTTTTCAACCTCAGGAAGTGTCAATGGCAAATACTGTGCGTCAATCATTTGCGGCATGCCATCCTTGTAATATACTGGGAATGGTTCTCCCCAATAACGTTGTCTAGAAAACACAGCATCACGCAAACGGTAATTGGTTTTGCCTTCACCTTGTCCTAGTTGCTCTAACTCATAAATAGCACGTTTAGTCGCTTTTTTATAGTTCATTCCGTTTAGGAAATCGCTATTGGTAATGATGGTGTTTTCTTTATCTGCAAACGCTTCTTCAGATATATCCACTCCTTCAAAAATATTTGGAATCGGAATCCCAAAATGCTTGGCGAAGTCATAATCGCGTTGGTCTCCACATGGTACAGACATCACAGCTCCTGTACCGTAGCTTGCCAAAACGTAATCACCAATCCAAATCGGAATGGGTTCTTTTGTAAAAGGATGCTCGGCATAAGCACCCGTAAACACACCCGAAATGGTTTTTACATCAGCCATACGGTCGCGCTCGCTGCGTTTTGCAGTAGCTTCAACATAGGCTTCGACCTCTGCTTTTTGTTCTGGTGTTGTAATTTGCGACACCAATTCGTGCTCTGGTGCAAGCGTCATAAATGACACTCCGAAGATGGTGTCCGGTCTTGTGGTGAATACAGAAATGGTATGAGATTCTTCGCTTTCGCTCTGAATGACATTGAACTCAACTTGCGCACCAACCGACTTTCCAATCCAATTACGTTGTATGTCTTTAAGTGCATCTGTCCAATCGATGGTTTCCAAGCCTTGCAGCAAACGCTCTGCATAGGCAGAAATACGCATACTCCATTGGGTCATCTTTTTTCTAATCACAGGATGTCCTCCGCGTTCTGACACTCCGTTTACGATTTCGTCATTTGCCAATACTGTTCCCAATGCTGGGCACCAGTTCACTTCGGCTTCAGCTAAATAGGTGAGTCTGTATTTTAGGAGAATTTCTTGTTTTTCAACATCCGAAAACGCTTTCCATTCTTCAGCTGTAAAATTGGGTGTATCTTCATCACATGCGGCATCAACATTTGTATTTCCTTCCGCTTCAAAAATCTTGATAAGCTCAGAGATATCTTCAGCTTTATTGGATTGATTATTATACCAAGAGTTGAACAGTTGAATGAAAATCCACTGTGTCCATTTGTAATAGTTAGGATCTGAGGTACGTACTTCTCTACTCCAGTCAAAAGAAAATCCGATTTGATCTAGTTGACGACGATAGGTTTTTATATTTTCTTCGGTGGTAATACGAGGGTGCTGTCCGGTTTGTATCGCATACTGCTCCGCAGGCAAACCAAAAGAGTCGTAACCTTGCGGATGCAATACGTTAAACCCTTTATGACGCTTGTAACGTGCATAGATGTCACTAGCAATATAACCTAAAGGATGCCCAACGTGCAAACCTGCTCCACTTGGGTAAGGGAACATGTCCAAAACATAATATTTTGGCTTGTCGGAATTATTTACTGCTTTAAACGTTTGGTGTTTTGCCCAGTAGTCTTGCCACTTTTTTTCGATTTTGTTGAAATCGTATCTCATTGTCCTGTTTTCCTTGAAATAAGGTGCAAATTTAGTGGTATTACAACACAATAAAAAACTAAACGTTGTATTAGTCAGTATAAGCATTTTCTTTTTTATTTTTACAGCACTAATTAGCATTAATCCATGGCATCATCTTTTGATAAGTATCAAAAACGAAAATTGATATCCTCTTACATTTCAGTTGTTATTAGTATTGCTCTAGTCCTATTTCTTTTAGGCTGTTTAGGGTTATTGGTAATAAACTCCAAAAAAGTGGCCGATCATTTTAAGGAACAGGTGGTCATGACCATCTATCTTAACGATACTGCCAAGGAAGTAGAAGTCAATCAGCTACAGAAAACTCTGGCTATGGCAGATTACACCAAAGAAGCTAAATATGTTTCTAAAGAAGAAGCAGCCGAACTCATGAAAGCCGAAACTGGCGAGGATTTTATGGATTTTGTGGGCTATAACCCGCTTAAAAACTCAATTGATGTTTACCTAAAAGCGGATTTTGTCACTACTGAACAATTGACAGAAATTACCGAAACTCTTTCTAACAAAACCTTTATAGAAGAAATACGGTACGATAACGATTTGGTAGAGCTGATGAACGATAATGTAAAGAAAATATCGTTTTGGGTTTTGGTCATCAGTGGGCTATTTACGCTTATTGCTGTATTATTGATTAACAGTTCTATTAGATTAGCGGTTTATTCTAAGCGTTTTATCATTAAAACCATGCAAATGGTTGGTGCCACCAAAAGTTTTATTCGCAGACCTTTCGTTTGGAAAAGTATTCAACTTGGTGTCATTGGTGCTATCATTGCCTTAATAGGCATGGCCATTGTTTTGTACTATTTAGACCTTACCTTCCCTGAACTAGAGCTTTTGAGAAACACTGTAATGATTATTGCGCTGTTTGTTGGGGTTTTCTTATTAGGTGTAGTTATCACTTGGATCAGTACTTTTATTGCTACACAACGCTTTTTGAATTTGAAGACGGATCAGTTGTATTATTGATATTTAAATAGTTTTTATGTCATCCTAAACTGTCAGACTGAGCTTGTCGAAGTCTTGTTTCAGGATCCAAATAGTTGCTTAGATGCTGAATCTAGTTCAGCATGACAACATTTCAAAATAAATTTAAGTTGTTATCGTTATAACAAGAAACCACCAACCATGAACAAATCCATTAGAAATGGGATTCTTCTACTTTTCCTAGCCATCTTTTTACCATTATTGTTTTTAAGATCTTGCGTTATTTACAACCCAAAAGCCAAAAACTGTGAGGTTGTTACGGCAACAGTCACGGCACTCAAAGCTGGCCCAACTTATGATATTCAATTTAATACTAGCTCAGGAACAACTTACTACATTAATAGAGGCATCGAATCTGGACTAAATTTAGATTCCCTTAACGCAAAAGTTTTAAATAAAACCGTTACTTTGCACCTACCAAAGATGATTTATGGGCCTTCTAAACATATAGCACAGTTAGCTATAGAAGACCAAATCCTTTATACAGAATTCAGCACTAATTAAAAATTCCTGTTTTTTCAGGAAATGAACATGGGAGAAAAAAAACGTAAAGAACAATCAAAAGGTGAGTTTATCTTCGATAAGAAGAACTACAAATTTATGCTTATAGGTTTGGCATTTATTGTTATTGGTTTTATCCTCATGGCAGGCGGTGGCAGTGACGACCCAAATGTTTGGAACCCAGATGTATTTAGCTGGAGACGTATTAGACTTGCACCAACGCTTGTGCTTATCGGTTTTGGCATTCAAGTATATGCTATACTACTAAACCCAAATAAGGACTCAAAAAAATAACATTCTTTTTACTTACTTTTGCCGCACATCGTAATTCGATGTAATACTTTTGCCTCATGGAGATTATAGATGCGGTCATTTTAGGAATTGTTCAAGGCCTTACGGAGTTTTTGCCTGTATCTTCTAGCGGACACCTAGAACTTGGTAAAGCGATTTTAGGCAGTAAATCCTTACCTCAAGAGAGTTTATTATTTACAGTAATATTACACTTTGCTACAGCTTTGAGTACTATCGTTATCTTCCGAAAAGATGTTGTAGAAATCTTATCTGGTCTCTTTAAAGGGATTAAAACCTTTTCATGGACAGAAGAGGCTAAGTTCTCTTTAAAAATCATTGTTTCCATGTTGCCTGCCGTTATCATTGGCTACAAATACGAACGTGTTTTTGAAGAGCTTTTTGGCAATAATATCTTACTTGTAGGATGTATGCTTATTGTTACAGCAATACTTCTGTTCTTAGCGGATAGAGCCAAAAGAACACATAAAAAAGTAGGACTACTGGATGCTTTAATAATTGGTGTTGCCCAAGGCATCGCTATGTTGCCTGGTATATCACGTTCTGGTGCGACCATTTCCACTTCGGTATTGTTGGGAATTGATAAAACCAAAGCAGCACGATTTTCGTTTTTAATGGTTATTCCATTGATATTCGGAAAAATTGCAAAAGATGTTTTAGAAGGTCAGATTGACTACTCGAGTTCAAATTTTACTTATTTAAGTGCTGGATTCATTGCTGCCTTTATATCAGGTTTGTTTGCTTGTACCTGGATGATAAAACTCGTTAAACAAAGCAAACTCACCTATTTTGCCATTTACTGTGTTATTGTTGGTATTATTGCGATAATCTGGACACTATTCTTTAAATGAAAACATTAGAAGATTACAAAGATGGTCAAATCCTTTTGATTGACAAACCGTTAACTTGGACCTCTTTTCAAGCTGTTAACAAATTGCGCTGGGCCATAAAACAAGCGTTTTCAATTAAGAAAATTAAAGTAGGCCATGCTGGAACTTTAGATCCGTTGGCAACAGGCTTATTGGTCATCTGTACAGGCAAAATGACCAAGCAGATCAATACGTTTCAAGGTCAAGAGAAGGAATATACTGGTACTTTTGTTTTAGGAAGCACTACTCCATCCTATGATTTGGAAACCGAAATAGATGCAACCTTTCCTACGGAACATATTTCTGAAGAGCTCATCCACAAAACTACGAAACAGTTTATAGGTAAAATTGAGCAATTTCCTCCGGTATTTTCGGCCATAAAGAAAGATGGAAAACGTTTGTACGAATTTGCTAGAGCCGGCGAAGAAGTAGAAGTAAAATCGCGACAAGTAGAAATCACTGAGTTTGAGATTACCGAAATTAGTGGTTTAGAACTCAAATTTAGAGTGGTTTGTAGTAAAGGCACTTACATTCGCTCTTTGGCTCACGACTTCGGAAAAGCCTTAAATTCTGGCGCACATTTATCAGAATTAAGACGTACACGTATAGGCGAGTTTAAAGTCGAAAACGCTCTAAGTCCTGAAGATTTTATAACTTCATTACCTAGTAAATAAGGATTTAACAAGGGTTTATGATGCTTGTCTAAACTTTTTCAATGTTATATTCGTATATCTAAATACCAGGAATTAAGGAACTTTTGAAGCTAATTGAACAATATAAAGCCGCTATCATCACATTTCTACTTACAGGAACTGTGGTGCTTGCTATGTTCAGTATTCAACTAAAGCAACAAGGCGACCTCATCACAGAAAGCTATTACGAATTAGAACCAGAGCCAGAACTGCCAGAGGAAGAACTATCTGAACAAGAACTTGAAAATTTTGAAGACCCTAACGCACCTTCTACCAACAAAGCGTTTAACGAAGACCAAGAGTACAAGGACATGATGCGTAACTTTAAAACCGTTAGTTCCAATGATTTTGAACGTACCACTAAAGCTTTGGAAGAAGCTAAAGCCAATGAGGTGTTAGAAGAAGAGAATAGTGTAAATAAGTCTTATGCTAACAGTAACGCTTATGCTCTAAACTCGGACGAAACCGAATCTTATAAAAAGCTACAGGAAGAACTCAACAAACGTTTAGAAAATAAAAAAACGGCTGATGAGCATGCCAAAAGCAAAAGTACACTAACCTACTCTTTAAAAGGCAGGGTGATGCAAGCTTACGACATTCCACGCTACTTGTGCGAAAAAGGAGGCAAGATAGTAGTAAACATTGAGGTTAATGGAAAAGGCAAAGTCATGGATGCTTCAATTAATGGATCTTCTAGCTCTAGGAATCAATGTTTAATTGAACGTGCTCTGGAGTACGCTAAGGGTGTTAGATTTGACTCGTCCAGTAAAGCAAAACAAATCGGTACCATTACGTTTCGATTTAGAGGGAAGAACTAAGCTAACAATTTCAATAAATCCTGAATCGTAGATTGCCCTTTATCCTTATTGTACCAACGCTGTAAATCTTCCTTAAATTCTGGTGTAAGTTTACCGTGTTCTGCTTTGTAGGTTTTTACCATCTTAGTAGCCACTGATGGTCTCACACCAAAAGTGTTTATGACTTCACCCGACTCATCATCAATCATAATTAATTTTGGTATTGCTCTGTTGCCATCAGTTAAAAACATTTGCATTAACTCATCATTTTCATCCCTGAGTACAATCCTATAATCAATCTTTTCATTTAGCTCTGCAACTTTATTTATCACAGGCAAAACGTGGGCAGCGTCACCACACCAACTCTCGGTAATGACCAACCATGTCACTTTTTTATTATAGTTTTTGATCTTAATTATTGCTTCATCAGAAAGCTTAACCGTTTTATCCCAACGTTTCATTCGCCTGTCATTTAGCATAGTATAGTTGATTAAAGCCTCTGTTTTTTCATTTCCTGTTGTGGATCGTTTTTGCACTAATTCAGCAACAAGTGCTCTGTATTGAGGATAGGAAATGCTTTTGGTAAGACTCTTCAAAATAATTTCATTTATCACTGATATTTCTTTTACTTTCATATTGTAAATTTAAGGCTGACTTACTATATTTTGTGCAACAGTTGTTACATTAGTTGCACAAATAAAAAATCCTTACAAAATGGAAAAACATAGATGTGGTTGGTGCGTTGGTGACCCACTTTACGAAGCTTATCATGACGAAGAATGGGGAGTTCCTGTCTATGATGACGACACCTTGTTTGAGTTTTTGACCTTAGAAACGTTTCAGGCAGGTTTAAGCTGGATTACCGTGCTAAGAAAGCGCGACAATTTCAGAAGAGCTTTCGATGATTTTAACTACAAAACAATAGCCCAATATCAACAGCCTAAAGTTGATGAATTACTTAAAGATGCTGGTATCATAAGGAACAAACTGAAAGTAAACGCAACGATTACCAATGCGCAGGCTTTTATGAAAATTCAGGATGAGTTTGGATCGTTTTCAAAATATATTTGGGCTTTTGTAGATGGCAAACCAATAAAAAACAGTCTTACAAATTACAAAGAAGCACCGGCTAACACACCGCTTAGCGACACCATAAGTAAGGATTTAAAAAAACGTGGTTTTAAGTTTGTGGGCACAACTGTAATCTATGCGCACATGCAAGCAACTGGTATGGTAAATGACCATGAAGTGTCTTGTTTTAGGTATAATGAAGTTTAAAGATATTTAAGAAAATCCTCTCTAGAAATATGCTTTCCTCCAAGGCTTTCCAAATGTTTGGTATGCAGTTGGCAGTCAATCAGTTTATAATTAGAATCCTGAACAAACTTTATAAAGCCTACTTTGCTCGCATTGCTTACAGTGGTAAACATACTTTCCCCACAAAACACACCGTTATGTAAATCAACACCATAGAGACCACCCACCAGTGTTTTGTCTTTCCAAACTTCGACAGATTTTGCATAACCGAGAGTATGTAGTCTTACATAAGCTTCAATCATACTATCAGTAATCCAAGTACTACTTTGGTCTTTGCGTTTGGTCAGAGCACAATTAGTTATGACTGTTTTAAAGTCTTTGTTTATGGTAACCTTAAATGTATCTCTGTTTAGAATTTGCTTCATGCTTTTGGAGACCTTTAGCTCATTTGGAAAAAGCACAAATCTCGGGTCGGGAGACCACCATAAAATAGGTTCATTAATATCAAACCATGGAAAAATCCCACTACGATAAGCAAGCAACAAACGATCAACGGACAAA
Organism: Leeuwenhoekiella palythoae; assembly: GCA_964221315.1. Taxonomy (GTDB): domain Bacteria; phylum Bacteroidota; class Bacteroidia; order Flavobacteriales; family Flavobacteriaceae; genus Winogradskyella; species Winogradskyella palythoae_A. The sequence continues at coordinate 725,958 of CAXPYI010000002.1, forward strand.
TCACCACCAAACGCCAATAGCCCCTCATGAGTAGCTTCATTGACATTCGGAAACTCTATTTTTTGGGTCAGAAAGTGCATTTTTTATGCTTTTAGACGATTTTTTACTGTTAAATAGACCTTTAGGTTTTGATAGTATAAGAATTTTATTGATATTTGAGCCGACCTTTATGTAATAAATTTTTGTTCATCATTGCTTTTTTTTAAGTTTGTTTGTAGAGGTCAAAACCTAAAACCACAATACTAAGTCCCAACTAACCATTGGGACTTTTTCATTAAAAAAAAGACTTGCCTTCTATAAAGGCAAGTCTTTTTTATGCTTTAAATTCATTCCATTAAAATGGTAGATCATCGTGATCGTCTTCATTTAGATCACTTACAGGTTCAAAAGCTTCTGTTGGTGGTACTGGTGGCATATCTCCACTTGATGCTTCTGGTTGTAATGCTTCAATTCTCCACCCTTGTATTGAGTTGAAATATTTAGTTTCACCTTGTGGATTCACCCATTCTCTACCTCTAAGGTTGATATTAATCTTAACTTGTTGCCCAACCTGGAAATTGTTCAATAATTCCGTTTTATCCTGAACAAATTCCACCATAATGTGTTGTGGGTATTGCTCTTCTGTTGTCACAACTAGCTCTCTTTTTCTAAATCCGTTGTTCCCAAAAGTTTGTGTTTCTCCAATCACCTTAATACGTCCTTGTACTTCCATTTTTTGCTTAATCTATAATTAAATTTTCTGTTATTTATGAGTTTACGAAAGTAATAACTTCCATGCACTTTCTACGTCTCCATAGCTCAAATAATTTTGTGCCAGTTTGTGTTTTTTGCGATGCGATGCTGTTTTAATTTCAGGATAACGCTTGCTGATGTCTTTTATAAACTGATTTACCTCATCTTCATTGGGCAATACATCAACATTCGCCAACATTCCTAGGTTATTACCTGTTAAAATCATACTGTTTCTCACATGCTCTGGCAATGCATCGACTCCTATTCCCATTGTTCTCAAAGGCTTTGGAATCTCAAAAAAGCCTGTTTTGGCCCTACTATAATAACTACCACCTGCTCTCGCTACCAAATCTAAGGCTTCTTGGTTAATGGTATTGTCTGCATTCATAACTTCATCTGAAATATGAAGCTTCACCACCTCGCAAATCACTAAATTCCCTGCTCCACCTTCGGCACCTAAATTAACAATCTCGTTGACCTTGCATTCAAATTGTACTGGAGATTCCGCTACTCTAAAAGGCTTCACTTTATCGGAAGACAGCATGGTCAATCCCGCTTTTTCAAATTCATTAACATCCTCAGGATATTCTGTGCTACTCAATGACATTTGATATACTATGTCGTAATTAACAACATTAATCACTACTTCTTTAACAGCCTCAACATTTTCTAAAGTATGTTTAGTTGTATTATCCCTAACACGTCTGGCAGGAGAAAATATCATTATTGGCGGATTGGCACTAAATACATTGAAGAAGCTAAATGGTGATAAGTTAGGGTTGCCATCAGCATCAATTGTACTTGCAAAAGCAATAGGTCTTGGTGCTACAGCACTCAACAAATAGCCATGTAATCTACCTGTGGAAAGGTCTTTGGGATCAAAAGATAGCATGCAGTAAACTGATTTTGAGCAAATATAATTATATTGATCTGCTAATGAAAGTAAATTGCCCATACTGCAACACAATATTATTAACAGTTTTCGATTATATTTAAAAAGAAATTGCACTAGCTAATGAACCTAAGCCTAAACAGAAATGTAGCTCGCTGGATTATTATATTGACTTCGTTTATTATCATCTCCTTAATTCTTTGGAATACTTATATGTTTTTTCAGAATTTTAAAGCTGAAGAGCGCAGTAAAATGAGAAATTGGTCATTTGCACAGAAGGAGGTAAGCACTACAGGAAATCTTGCAGAAAACATAAGCGACCTTCCGTTGCAAATTCTTTCTAGCAATAAGACCACTCCAATGATAACTGTTAGCAAGGAAGGAGAATTTGATTACAGAAACATAGATGAAGAAAAAGCAAAAGACTCGATCTATTTAATAAAGCTAATTGAAAAGTTTAAGAAAGAGAATAATCCAATAGAAATTCGCTACAAGGATGAAGTATTATCAACGTTGTATTATGGCAATTCCCCATTGTTGAACAAGTTAAAATATTATCCTTTAGCACTTATACTCATAATCGTATTGTTTGCCACAGTCGTATTTTTATTCTACAAAAGCTCAAAAAATGCGGAACAAAACAAGCTCTGGACAGGCATGGCAAAGGAAACCGCACATCAAATAGGCACTCCGTTATCTTCCCTTGTTGGTTGGACAGAAATTTTGAAATCCGAAAATGTAAAGGAAGAATACCTAACCGAAATCGAAAAAGACATTAATCGCCTACAAACCATTACCGAGCGCTTTAGCAAAATTGGCTCCATGCCAAAGCTCGATCAACACGATATTGTAGAAGTTACGCAATCGTCTTATGAGTATCTAAAATCGCGCTCATCAAAGCTAATTGATTTTGAAATCGTTAGCCCTGAAAAAGAAATTCCCGTAAAGTTAAATCCCCAGCTCTACAGTTGGACCATCGAAAACCTGGTTAAAAATGCTATCGACGCCATGAAAGGCAAAGGACGATTAAAACTTGAGATTTCAGAAACCGAAAAGAATGTTCAGGTAAATATTTCTGACACAGGAAAAGGCATTCCAAAAAACCAATTCAATAAAGTTTTTGAGCCTGGTTACACGACCAAGAAACGTGGCTGGGGATTAGGTTTGTCTTTGGCAAAACGCATTATTGAAGATTACCATAATGGTAAAATCAAAGTGGTTCAGTCTGAAGTAGGCAAAGGCACAACGATACAGATTATGTTGAAAACACTCTAGATGCACTAAATAACTTTTGATTTAACCTAAACTAGCCTAAAGTTTTGTAGAAATACCATTCTCCGAAATTCCACAATTGGAAATATTCCTTACAGTGGTATTAAAAATTATTTTAAATTTGGGTATGGGTTCATCAAAATTCTTCACACTTAAAGAAGCCAGACTTAGCAATAACTGCCCAGAATGTTATTCTAATGATGGCCTGGAAATTACCTTTAAACAGAAGTTGACTGAAAACACTTTTTACAAAGCCATAACCTCTGAAACCTCACACCAAATGCATTGCTACAACTGTAACACTACTATTTTTCCTGTACGGTGGACGGATGATATAGAACGTGTTGTAGAATACCAGCAACGTGCCGTGCAGCCCAAACCAAAATCGATAAAGTTAAAACCACTAGCTTGGGTCGTTATCATTTTGGATGTAATCTTAATAACTGTAATTATTTTAGCAATTACTGGTGTAATTTCTTTTTAACTACAAGTACATAGCTATCTTTTTTGCTATGGTTTCAAATTCATCTGAAGTTAATTTTTCTTTGTGTGTAAAACGTGCGTTTTCCATAGTGTGCAATGGAATTAAATGCACATGCACATGTGGCACTTCTAGACCAATTACAGACATACCAACACGCTCGCAAGGAATTGCTTTTTCAATAGCCATTGCAACCTTTCTTGAAAATTGCATTAATCCCATATAGGTTTCCTCATCTAAATCAAAGACTTTATCGACCTCTTTTTTAGGAATACAAAGGGTATGGCCTTTTGAGTTTGGGTTAATGTCCAAAAAGGCATAGAAATGCTCTGTCTCTGCCACTTTGTATGACGGAATTTCCCCTTTTATAATTTTTGTAAAAAGTGTAGCCATAGATTGAAGAATATCTTATAAAGATAAAAAGATTCCTTGAGAAAGGAATCTTTTAAACTACTATTATAAATAAGGTTTAGACATCTCTTCACTATCGATACGGCTTCGACAGGCTCAGCCTGATAAACCAAGATGTGCAATCAGGGATTTGTTATCTCGAAATTTCTAAAATATCAAACTTCATGATGCCATTTGGCACTTGTATTTCAGCAGTGTCACCAACAGATTTACCTAATAACCCTTTACCAATAGGTGAGTTTACTGAAATTTTACCTGCAGATAGGTCTGCCTCACTTTCTGCAACTAAGGTATAGGTCATTTCCATACCATTGGTTTGATTTTTTATTTTCACTTTAGAAAGCGCCAACACTTTTGAAGTGTCTAACTGAGATTCGTCAATAACACGAGCATTTGCCAAAGTTTCTTCCATTTTAGAGATTTTCATCTCTAACATACCTTGCGCTTCTTTGGCCGCATCGTATTCTGCATTTTCACTTAAATCACCTTTATCCCTTGCCTCTGCAATGGCTTGCGATGCTTTTGGGCGCTCTACATCCTTGAGGTGATTTAATTCTTCTCTTAGCTTTTTTAAGCCTTCAGCAGTATAATAAGATACTTTACTCATAATTCATTCGTTTTAATAAAAGATGCTGAAGTGAATTCAGCATAAAAAAAATCTCGCGCCAACGAGATTACTATGCAAATATACAAAAAATTTACGGTATAGTTGAAATAATCGTAAATTGAGCCTCAAAATTTTGTGATGAAAAAACTACTTATAATCCTTTCTTTAGTACTATATGCCTGTAATGGAGATGACGGCAATAGAAGCAATTGTAACTTCTTATTTGATGCTGGTGTTAACTTAAACGTCAATACCAATTTGCCTCAGTTTAATCAACTACAGTTTAATGGCAATGCTGTTTATGTACCCAACCAAGGGAATAATGGCATCTGGTTGTACCGTTTAAACTCATCTACCCTTTATGCTTGGGATGCAGCAGATCCTAGTCATGCTCCGGCAGCATGCTCTACACTTACCGATGCTGGCACTGGTGATATCGTGGTTTGTGGCTGTGATGACGAAAACCAATACAGTTTGGCAACAGGTTTAGGACTTGATGGCAATACACAACCCTGTACGTTGGTACCATACAGGGTTGATAATCTTGGTAATGAAATGTATTTGGTATCTAATTAAAAATTCAAAGTCATACCTACCAAAAAGTTAGTGGTTGCTTGTGGATAAAAACCAGCTCCTTCTACTGTGGTAATTGTGCCTGGATTACTAAAGTCATCATCGTAGGTATAATAATAACCGTTAGAGATATACTTTACGTTAAAAATATTATTAACCAATCCTGTAAATACAATAGAATCGAAAACAGATTGAGATTCCTCTCTTCCTCGGAATGACAACGTATAATTGATATTAAAATCATTTATAAAATAGCTATCTAACTTAGAGGCATCTGCTTCAGTATTACCCATATATTGCTCACCCACATATTTGCTTAAAAGTGACATTTGTAAATCTCTTGTCGGTTGAAACACAATGGCATTTGCTGCTACAAGTTCTGGTGAGAATGAAATATCAGTTTTACCTAAATTTTGAAGTTCTCCATTAAACTCCCTGAAAGTTTCTTTGTTTTTATTAGAGCTCAAAGTCATATTTGGTTGCAATGTTAGCTTAGGTGTTACAGGAATTATAGCTTCTAATTCTAAACCTAAACGATAGCTCTCGCCACTATTAACACGTATTGGGTTACCAACATCATCAAGACGTCCTGAAAGTACAAGTTGCTCATTGTATAGCATATAGTACGCATTGGCATTGAAGATAAAATTACCTTTTTTGTGCCTCCAACCTAACTCAAAATCATTAAGTTGCTCTGGTTTAATGTCATTGTTTTCTTCAAACTCTGTTCTGTTTGGTTCTCTGTTTGCTCTGGCATAAGAGAAATAGAAACTGTTAGTGTCGTTTAATTGATAAGTGATACCTGCTTTTGGATTGAAGAATGTAAATGCCTTATCAACTTCAAAATCTACTAAATCAGACGTATTTCCGAAGGTTTTATAAGTTACATTTCTAACTTGCAAATCTCCGTAAAGGCTTACTTTATCATTTAGCTTATAGTTAGCTTTAGAGAAAACCGATAGATCATTTTTTAAACTATTACCATCGTAGTAACGGTCTCTAATTTCGCTTTGGCTCGCATATTCTGCCCAGATAATCTCACCAAAGTGGTCGCCATCGTAATGACTTACAGAACCACCAAAAATTAAATCTATAACATCATTTTTATAGTTTGCGCTTGCGTTTACAACATAATAACCGTTATCTAACCAACGACGACGTATTAAATCTGTAGTATTAACAACTTCTCCATTGAAATCCAATTCTTCTAATCCGTAATCGGCAAAGTCTTCATCCTCTTTATACTGCTCAAAGTAGCCACGACCATAGGTATAATTTAACCCTAGGGTTGTTGACCAATTGTTATTGTAACGTTGGTTCCAGTGCAACTGGTAATGATCTTGACCATAGTTATCGACTTCATTGTCATAGAATTGCGTATTGCCATCATCATCCGTGTATATACCAGCCACATTAAATGTTCGGTCATTTCTCAGCAGATCTAAATCCTCTAATCCATACCAAGACTGATAGGTAACCTCATTACCGCCAAAAATCAAGGCTTTTATTAAAGTATTATTATTTACATAAGACCCTTGTAAGAAATACGATTTTAGGTCTGCCGAAGCTCTGTCTATATAACCATCTGATACTATATTAGATAAACGACCGGCAATTTCAAAATGGTCGTTTATAAGTCCTGTGCTATATTTTACAGTATGTTTTCTGGTATTGTAGCTACCAAATGAATTAGAAATTTCGCCCGAAGCTTCTTTAGAAACTGCATCTGTCAATACATTAATACTTGCACCAAAAGCTCCAGAACCATTGGTTGATGTACCTACACCCCGTTGTAGTTGCAAGCTTTCAACTGATGACGCAAAATCACCCAAATTAACCCAAAACGTACCTAACGACTCTGCGTCATTGTACGGAATTCCGTTAATAGTAATATTTGTGGATTGCGAACTTACACCACGAACCCTAATACCTGTGTAGCCTATACCTGCACCAGCATCTGTGGTGGTAACAACTGATGGCAAAAAATTTAATAACACGGGAATGTCTTGCCCTAAATTACGTTTAGCGATGTCCTCTTTAGTAACATTAGAGTGTGTAATTGGTGCTTTTTCCTTTACGCGAACTGCTTTTACCAAAACCTCATCTAGTTTTTCGGTTTTAGTGGTGTCTTGTTGTTTTTCTTGTCCATAAGCTGAAAAAAGGCTTAAAATAAATAATAAAGTAAAAAATAAAAATTTAGATTCCTGCCTACGCAGGAATGACAAATAATAGAATAGGTTTTTCATTACGACTATAAGTTTATAATCGAATAAAAAGAGGTAATTATTCTTTGTTAATAATTGATTTTGTGATGATAAGATGCTGAAACGAGTTCAGCATGACAAGTCATCTTAAATTCCTAAACAGCATTACCTGTTCTAGGTTCAATGGGTATGATCTCAGCCACTTATTGGCACCCCTTTTTTGAGAACGGTGCAAAGATAAATATCTATGGAACAATGACAAATGATTACTAATGAATTATTAAAAACTTCTCGATAGAATTCTTCATTCTTCAGAATTGCTCGAAGTGACAAAGAGTGACAAACTATAAGCTAATCGATTTTAGGTGGCTTCCTATTTGACTTTTTTTCAGCGTTTTTGCGTTTATTTTCGAGACGTTTGCGTTTTACTGATTTTGGGATCTTTGTAGGTTTTCGCTCTTTTTCTTCCTTTAGAGCTTCAGTTAGCAATTCAATAAAGCGTTGGGTAACTAAATTTTTATTCTTTAATTGGCTTCTGCTTTCATCAGAACTCAACATTAAAACCCCTTGTTTATTGATTCTGTTTTTTAAGCTTTCTGCGATTTTTTCTTTTTCTTCATCAGATAGCACCTGAGAATTCTCAACATGAAAGTACAACTCTACTTTGGTCGCTACTTTATTTACATTTTGGCCACCACTGCCAGAGCTTCTAACCGCTTTGTATGTTAATTCGGGTTTTAATGCTTCTAAATCCACTACTCCTTAATTTGATGCTGTGCTTTAAGCAAATCGTTCACGGTCTTAACTGGGTTAAAGGTTATGATTGGCACTTCTACAAAAATCGTATTCCAAAAAGCCATACTTCCGTTCCATAGTCCTGGTAACTCTAGTGCTTTTAGGTCTTTTCCTGTTTTGGTTTTATTGGTTATAAAAGCGGCTTTAGAGTCTACATAATCTTCCAGATTAAACTTTTCACCTTTATAATTCTTCACACCACAGACCAAATCTACTGGGTTAAAATGTGTGGAATTGGTTAAAATATCTTTTTGACTTTTATTCTTCAAATTGATCTGAGCAGACTCAACAATTTGCAAGGATAAATTACCGTACATATCCCTCACCCAGAAAGGTCCACCACCTGGTTCACCTTCGTTTTTCACCATACCGCAAACACGAATTGGTCTATTGAGTTTCTCCCTTAAATATTCAACCTTATATTTATCTAAGTACTTTTTGTACTCGCCCGAAATTTTAACGCACATCTCTTCACTAAGAAAGGTTTCAATTTCTTTGAAGTCATCTTCAGACAAACTCGATGTGTCTAACATTTTCATGTATTGAAAGGCTTTGTCTTGAAGTTTAAGTAAAATTCCAGCAAGTACCTTCTTATATTTTACCATTTCTTCTTTGTACTGCTTAACAACTACATTGTCAATGTTTTTAACGAAAATAATATCGGCATTGATTGTATTGAGATTCTTTATTAAAGCTCCATGTCCTGAAGGTCTAAACAACAAACTTCCATCCTCATTTCTAAAAGGTTCGTTACTTGGTTTAACAGCAATAGTATCTGTAGATTGGTGCTGGTAAGAGAATGAAATTTCAAACGAAACACCTGTTTGCTTTTCTACATCTTCTTCAATACGCCTAAATTCTTCAGTGAACTTATCTTTATATTTTTCTGAAATGGTAAAATGCAATTCAGCTGTCTTCTCATCTGAAGCATACAGTGCCGCTTCGTAAAGATGTTCCTCGAAAGCTGTGGATATATGATTGTCTTTATATTTATGAAAAGGAAGTAATCCTTTAGGTTGATTACCAAAATTCAATTGGTCTTCTCGCAGCATTGCATGTGTAAAGTACCAGATTTTTTTACTGTTAGATAGATTATCATAATCTACGCCTTTCTCACCTAACAAATCTACTACCTGATTATAAAAAGGGAATTTCTCCAACCCAACTAAGAATAAGGACATATCCTTAAGGTTATTCTTGTTTATAAATGAGTTGATGGATTGTTCCTCTGGGTCATATTCTTCAACAAACTTGAACAAAAACTTAAACATTCTGGTAGCAGCACCAGAGGCAGGAACGAACTTCAATAAATTGAGGGAATTTCTCTTTTTTTCAAATTCATTTATAGCAGATTTTATCTGATCTTCATTCAAGGAAAGAATACCGTTATCTATTGTTGCTGATTCTGCTATATTGGTAAAGGGAATGCCTGTTTTAAACAATTCTATCTGTGCTTCTACTTCATCAACAGATATGCCCTTGTCTTTAATTTGTTGTAGGTCGTTTTGGGTAAATTTCATTTTCTTTCTAACAATTTATCTATTTGCTTTACGGCTTCTTTAAACCGCTCCTCCTTATTTCCTTTTAAAACTACATACGGTTTTTGGTGAGTTATTAAAGCGGTTTCAAAAGCTTTGAACATGGACTCCCGTTCTAAAGGTTTGTCTCGCAAATCATCCGCTTCCCAAGGTGTGTCAATATAAGTTAAAAAATAGAGATCATAAGAATTTTTTAGAGCATATGTCTCTAAAATCGGGTCACAAGTACCTGAATAATAGACCTCACTGTAAACCTTGGTTTCTAAGATATCTGTATCACATATTAAAATTTCATTTGCTTTTTTTGCGGCTTCATTCTCTAATTTCATTTGACCAATGGCTATAGGAAGTAAGTCTTTTGGTTCGCATATTTTCTGTTCGATATCCCACTTTTTTTGAAGATACCCCCTAGCATACTCAGGAACCCAAAGTGTGTTATAATGTTCTGCCAACTGTCTGGAAAGTGTCGTTTTTCCAGTAGATTCTGGGCCATATAAAACGACTTTTATACAGTCTGCAGGTTGTTGTTTAAGTGCTTCTTCCATGCTAAATAACCAAATATGGCAATTACAGTAAACCCTAAATATTGAAAACTTGTAAAAGTAAATCCTTTATAGAAATATAAAGGTACAGAGATTATATCTCCAACAATCCAAAATATCCAGTTTTCTATTTTTCGTCTTGCCATAAGCCACATACCTACAAAGAAAACTGCAGTAGTAAGGGTATCTACATAAGCCACCCAACCGTTCCATTTGTCAAAAGTTTTATAGATTATAAAGACAAATACTAATGTCGCTAGGAAGATGCCTAAACTCAATATTTTCTCTTTTGAAGTGGTTCTTGAAATTGGAGTTACATGAGTTTCATCAACCTTTCTTGTCCACACAAACCAACCATAGATACTCATTACAAAATAGTAAGCGTTTATCATCATATCGCCCAGCAACTCCCATTTTAAAAGTAAGTACACAAATATTAAGGTACTTATCATTCCTGTTGGAAAAACTAAAATGTTATTTTGCTTTGAAAACCAAACTGACAGAAACCCAAATACAACCGCAACAATTTCTAATACAATATCAATCGTAGCGTACTCAGCATATTGTGAAAAGAAAAAATCAAAAATTTGGTTCATAGTCACTTCTGTTCGTTTTTACCACTTTCATTGTAAGCACACTAATATCAGTATTCTCAAAAGACGTTTTAATAGCGTCGTTTAAAAAAGGCATTAACTCATCAAATTCTCCAAAAATCTGTGTGCTTAATGGATTTTCTAAAACCTTAAATTTTGAAGCTCTCAAGGTTTTAATAAAATCTATAATATGAGCTTCGTAATCGTTTTGTAAAGGAGATAAGGTTAAGTCTATTGATATTTGCATGATTATAATTTTATCTGTTCAAAAAAAAGTTGGTTATTTTCAAAAGCAGTACCGATGACTACAATGTCTGCTCCTGCTTTGTAGGCTGCGTTTAACTGCGTTTTAGACCTAATTCCACCACCAACAATTAAGGGTACTTGCAATTGTTTTTTTACTGCTGAAATAATTTCAGGCTCAATAGGGTGTGTCGCTCCGCTTCCGGCTTCGAGGTAGATTAATTGCTGACCTAAAAGCTGACCTGCTTTGGCTGTATTTACGATGTGCTGAATATTATTCCTTGCTAAAGGTTTGGTATTACTAACACGCTCTACAGCGGTTTGTTTTCCGTTTTCGATAAGAACATAACCTGTTGGAAGAATCTCAAGTTGCGTTTTAGTTAATTTTGAAACCGCTTCAACATGCTTTCCTATAAGATAATCAGGATTTCGACCTGATATTAATGACAAAAACAGAATACCATCAGCTTCATCTGTAATTTGAGATACATCGCCTGGAAATAGCAAAAGTGGTAATGTGGTGTGTTTCTTAATGGCCTTTACTAAAGTTTCAGTAACTCCTTCACCCACTTCACTTCCTCCCACAAAAATATGTGTCACGATGGATTGGTTAATCTTTGCAATTACATCTTCAACCTTATTGAGTTCTATTTTATCCGGATCGATTAAAACAGCAAGTAACCTATTACCTTCTGCTACAGACTTTTTTATGTGAGAATAGATGGTCATAGACTAGGGAACGACGTATGCACAAGTAAAGCCTTCAAACTCTAAAAACGCGGTGTTGTATCTGTGTTTTTTGCCATTGTAGTCTATCCAAGCCACAGTTTCACCTTCTTCTATTGTAAACGGAATCACCAAAAAATGGTCTTTAAATAACATGCCTGGCGTAGCAAACAGCTTGTAAAGGGATTCTTTGATGCACCATATTACGGTGAGTTCATTAATATAGTCCTTTGCAGAATCATCTAAATAATTAAACTCATAATCCACAAACTTATGAGCTATTATGGTGATTTTATCTCTTTGTTTTTCAATATCTATACCCACTTCCTTATCGCTAACAATGACTCCCGAAAATGTAAAACTATGTGTTATGGAAATATGCTTACCGTCTCTAAGGTGAGGCTTCCCGTTTTCGTCATAAAATAAATCTTGGTCCGTATAGCCAAACTCGTGCAACAAATGTCGTACGCTCAAAAAACCACGTTGATGCAATTCACTTTTCATGCCTAAAACACGTTCTAGGCTGTTGGGTTTTAAATCTAATGGCTGCATTAAATCATCATAGGATTCTTCAATCTTCCAGATTTTAACAGTAGTTTGTGAATTTACGCTAATGGATTTGTACAGTGGCATTTAATTTTCTAAAACCTATTGATTATCTTTGCACTGCCTAAGGCAGATTTGGAATTTTTTGGTAAGCGAATTTAACCAAATTAAGAACTAAATCCCAAAGGCAAATCATTTAAAAATTAGAAACAAAAAATATGAGTACAAAAACAATTGCTTACGTACCAAACAAGGTAAAGGACATGTCGCTTGCGGCTTGGGGAAGAAAAGAAATTAAATTAGCAGAGGCCGAAATGCCAGGCTTAATGAGTCTTCGTGAAGAATACAAAAACGAACAACCATTAAAAGGTGCTCGTATTGCAGGTTGCTTACATATGACGATTCAAACCGCTGTATTGATTGAAACGTTACAAGCTTTAGGTGCAGAAGTCACTTGGAGTTCTTGTAACATTTTCTCTACTCAAGATCAAGCTGCTGCTGCTATTGCTGCTGCAGGCACTGCGGTATACGCATGGAAAGATATGACCGAGGAAGAATTTGATTGGTGTATAGAGCAAACCTTATTCTTTGGAGAAGACCGTAAACCATTAAACATGATTTTGGATGATGGTGGTGATTTAACCAATATGGTTTTAGATAAATACCCAGAATTAGCATCTGGAATTAAAGGTTTATCTGAAGAAACCACAACTGGCGTACACCGTTTATACGAGCGTGTTAAAAATGGTACATTACCAATGCCAGCAATTAACGTAAATGATTCAGTAACAAAATCTAAATTTGATAATAAATACGGTTGTCGTGAAAGTGCAGTAGATGCTATTCGTCGTGCTACAGATGTTATGCTAGCCGGTAAGCGTGTTGTGGTTTGTGGTTATGGTGATGTTGGTAAAGGTACTGCTGCGTCTTTTAAAGGAGCAGGAAGTATTGTTACTGTAACTGAGATTGACCCAATTTGTGCATTACAAGCTGCAATGGACGGTTTTGAAGTTAAAAAACTAGAAACTGTTGTTAGCAATGCTGATATTGTAATTACTACAACAGGTAATAAAGACATTGTTCGTGCTGAGCACTTTAAAGCCATGAAAGATAAAACCATAGTGTGCAACATTGGTCATTTTGATAACGAAATACAAATGGCTTGGTTAAACGAAAACTATGGCAACACTAAAGACACTATCAAACCTCAAGTAGATAAATATACAATTGATGGTAACGACATCATTGTTTTAGCAGAGGGTCGTTTGGTAAACTTAGGTTGTGCTACTGGTCACCCTAGTTTTGTAATGAGTAATTCTTTTACAAATCAAACTTTAGCGCAAATAGAGCTTTGGAACCATTCTGACAAATACGAAAACAAGGTATATATGTTACCTAAGCACTTAGATGAAAAAGTAGCAAAGTTACATTTAGAAAAAATTGGTGTTGAGTTAACAGAACTTGAGCCATACCAAGCTAAATATATAGGTGTAGAGGTTGAAGGGCCTTTTAAGCCTGAGCATTATCGTTACTAGTATAACGAAAATTCCATATAATTAAATATCAAATCCCAAGTCCCGAAGTTTCGGGATTTGGGATTTTTTTGTACGTCACTTTACGTGATTTGCGAAGCAAGAGCAAATTGTATCGAGAAGCTAAAGTGTTGTTAGTTTTCGATATAAAATTCTTTGCAAAAATTTCACTCGAGCTTACGAATTGCTCAGATTAAAATTTCTTATCTTAAGTTCTAAATGAGCTATTCAGAAGACAAAATAAAAGTCCCAAGGTTCAATGAAGAATCTGGTTTCTACACTACAAAGAAACGCTCTAAAATAATGAGCAAAATTCGTGGTAAGAATACCAAGCCAGAATTATTGTTTAGAAAAGCTCTTTGGGAAAAAGGAGTTCGTTATCGCGTAGATAGCAAACAACTTCCTGGCAGACCAGATGTAAGCATAAAAAAATACAAATTGGCCGTATTCATCGATGGTGAATTTTGGCACGGCTACAATTGGGATGAACGTAAGGATAAACTAAAAAGTAATCGAGGCTTTTGGATTCCTAAGATTGAACGGAATATGCAACGCGACAGAGAAGTGAATCAACAATTAAAGGAAATGGACTTTACTGTTTTTCGATTTTGGACACACGAGGTCAAGGATAATCTTAAAACCTGTATCAATGATGTGATGATGTATTTGGATATAGCGAAAGGAAATAATAACATTTAAAACGGTTCTCGATACAAAATTCTTTTCAAGAATTTCACTCGAACTGACGTCCCAACTTCTATTTCGTCACTTCGAGTGATTCCGAAAAATGAGGAATTGTATCGCGAAGTTAATAACCAGTAACCAGCAATCTTCTTGCACCTTTAATTCCACATTTTTGATATTTGTTATAAGCTTGGGCAGCACGTTCTACAATTTGATTGTCGTTTTCATTTAAAATCCAACCGTCAATGGCTGATTTTAAAGTATAAGCTTCGGGCGCCATTAATCCTGTTGTCCAAACTAAAGGATTTACTTTGGTTTTTTCAAAATAAGGTTTAAAGTAATTTTTGCTAACACACGCCAAAACAATTGCTTCTCTTTTAACTTTATTTATCGGAGTAAAATTACCTTCAACATTAAAATCCATTAAGCCGTCATGTCCCACATAAGCCAGCAATGCAGATTTTCCGCCAAAATTTAAATTGTAAGAGTTGTGTGATATAACAACATCATTTCTTCCTGCTGTGGCTTCCAAAAAATCTATAGTTGTTTGCTTTATGAATTCACCATCATAGGCGTCGGCTAACAGGTAAGTGTCTGATGTTTTATGCTTAAATAATAAGCGTTCTAAAATCTTCGGATTATCTGATTTTAAGGATTTAACTAAAGTCCAATCTTTTGAATTTTTAAAATATGTTTTCACACCGTATAGTGCTCCCCAATATAAATTGTTTTTTGGGTCTTTACCATTTCCCAATTTACTAGGCACAGGAACAATTCCTTGATTTTCATTGTCGCATAAAGCAACAAAAATGTGAATGGTTTTATTATTTTCCTCATTATCATAGAAGCCAAATAACGAAAAGCCAAATAAAATTAAGAGTAGTATTTTCTTCATAAAAGATTAACGAAAGCACTAGAGATTTAGTATCTTTCAAAATATGCAACATCAATCTAAATTACCCAATGTAGGCACTACCATTTTTACTGTAATGAGTGCTTTGGCAAAAGAACATAATGCTATAAATCTATCGCAAGGTTTTCCTAATTATCCGAGTTCACAAAAATTAAATGACCTAGTTGCCGATGCCATGAATAATGGTTACAACCAATATGCACCAATGGCTGGCAATCTCGATTTACGTTTAGCAATTTCAAATAAATACCAGTTACTCTATAAATCGACTTACCATCCTGAAGACGAGATTACAGTAACCGCTGGTGCGACACAAGCCATTTACACCATTATTTCTGCATTTGTGAGATCTGGTGACGAAGTCATAATCTTTAAACCAGCATACGATTGCTACCAACCAGCAATTGAGGTCAATGGCGGTAAAACAGTTTCAGTTCAGCTATCAGCACCACATTATAAAGTGAATTGGGATGAGGTCGCTTCAAAATTATCATCTAAAACCAAAATGATTATAATCAATACGCCTCACAATCCTAGTGGAACAATTTGGTCTGAACAGGATATGCTACAACTTCAAAAATTAACAAAGGACACCAACATTATCGTATTGAGCGACGAAGTTTACGAACACATTGTTTTTGACGAAGAACAGCACCACAGTGTTTGTAAATTTCCTGATTTAAAAATGCGGAGTTTTATTACCGCCTCGTTCGGAAAAACCTTCCACAACACAGGTTGGAAAATTGGCTATTGTTGTGGTCCAAAAAATTTAATGATGGAGTTTAGAAAGGTACACCAATTCAATGTTTTCTCAGTAAATCATCCTATACAAAAGGGGATTGCTGATTATATGCAAGATGCCGAAACCTATTTGGGATTGAATGATTTCTTTCAACAAAAACGCGATTTATTTCTGAATCTCATTTCAGAATCCCGTTTTAAATTTAAACCATCCATTGGCACCTATTTTCAAGTGCTGGATTATTCTGATATTACTGACGAACACGATGTCGATTTTGCAAAACATTTAACCAAAGAATTTAAGATTGCCTCTATTCCGCTTTCAGTCTTTAATGATTACGATAAAGATGACAATGTACTGCGTTTCTGCTTTGCAAAAACAGATGAAACTTTAGTACGTGCCGCAGAAATTTTATGTAAAATTTAATAGACCTCTAAGTTACTTTTTGTAAATTCCTGTGTCACATATTAAAACCAAAACATTTATAAAATGAAATATTATATTATCCTATTGTTCTTCATGATTTCTTTTTCATCATTTGCCCAAAAGGTGGAGAAAGACGGAAAGACCTACGAAGTAAAAAAGGAAAAAATTTTTCTAAACGGTGAAGATGTCACTGAAACCTTAAATCTTGAAGAAAAACAGGCAATCTTAAAAGAAGCTGAAACAATCTCAGAAAAAATAAAGACTAAAGAAAAAGCTGAAAAAGCAGCCAAAAAACTTGAAAAAGAGAACAAAAAGGCCGAAAAAGCAGCAAAAAAAGCCGAAAAAGAACGAAAAAAGGCAGAAAAAGCTTTAAAAAAGGAGAAAAAAGCCAAGGATAATTATAAGAGAGCACAAGACAAGCTGGCCAAAGCACAAAAAAAATACGAGAAACTAAAAAAGAAAGGCAAGTTATCTCCTGTCGATGAAGAAAAGTGGCTAGAAAAAATAGAAAATCTTACTGAGAAAGTGGAGAAAGCCAAGAAAAAACTATAAGCAATGAGCAATTCCCTAACTGTTGCACTCATACAGACTAGTTTAGTTTGGGAAAACCCAAAGGCTAATCGAGCTAACATAGAAAATAAGGTCAGCACCATCGATGGTGCTGACCTTATTGTTTTACCAGAAATGTTTACCTCTGGCTTTACTATGAATGCTACTGAGGTTGCTGAAACCATGGATGGTGAAACTATTACCTGGTTAAAAACATTATCTAAAACTAAAAATGCTGCAATCGTGGGCAGCTTAGTCATTGCCGAAAATGACAATTACTACAATCGATTGGTGTTTGTAGAACCTAATGGAACGCTTACGACTTACGATAAACGCCATACATTTACCTTGGCTGGCGAACATAAGGTTTATACTGCTGGCACAGAAAAAGTAATTTTAGATTACAAAGGTTGGAAAATCTGCCCTTTGGTCTGCTACGATTTGCGTTTCCCTGTTTGGGCAAGAAACACCGAAGATTATGATCTATTGCTATATGTTGCCAATTGGCCAAAAATGCGTATTGCTGCTTGGGATACACTCTTAAAAGCTCGTGCTATAGAAAATATGGCGTATTGTATTGGAGTCAACCGAGTTGGTCTAGATGGCAACAACTATGAATATTCTGGTCATTCTGGAGCTTATGATGTTTTAGGCAATCGAATGGACTCTATTCCACAAAGCAAGGAAGCCATTGAACTTGTTACTTTAGAAAAAGAGCACATAACAACATATCGCGAAAAACTGGGCTTTTTAAAAGATAGGGATTCTTTTAATCTAAAAGCGTAAAATCTATAATAAAATCAAAACTTGCTCTTACTTCTTCTATTGGAGGGGAGTAACTTACGCGTTCTGGTTGTATGCCTAAGAGGTAATTGCCTGTATCGTACTTACCATTGCCATTGGAATCGTAAATAACGCGCAAACCGTATTGTCTTGGCGATAAATTTGTGAAGTCAACTACAGGTGATTCAGTTGTGTAGCGCTCATAAAGCACCACACCATTCTTATCCACTAACTGTACGATTAGGGGAAATTTAGCATTTCTCAGATTCACCCTAATGTTGCCATATTCTGATTTCATCTTGGTTCTAAAGGTGTAATTCAAAGTAT
Source organism: Leeuwenhoekiella palythoae (assembly GCA_964221315.1). Taxonomy (GTDB): domain Bacteria; phylum Bacteroidota; class Bacteroidia; order Flavobacteriales; family Flavobacteriaceae; genus Winogradskyella; species Winogradskyella palythoae_A. The sequence goes on from CAXPYI010000002.1 coordinate 744,069, forward strand.
CTTTATTGGTGCCTTCATAAAAGTCCGTAAAGGTACCAGGCAACATTTCAAAAAAGTATTTCTCCCCTTCTTCCTTTTGTACAGGGAATCTGTAACGATTTAATATTGAATCATATTCAACTTCAAAAGCTATTTCAGTAGAATCACGATTGATTAATTTGATTTTTGAAGTGTCAATCTTTGTCAATGGTATATTAGCTTCTACGGTGAATTCGTTTTCAAAATTTAATGTACCAGAGGTTACTGTTTTTATCTCTAGGGAATCGGCATCAAGCTTTCTAAATCGATGTTTAAAGGTATCTACATATTTTTCATTGGTGACAAGAAACAAAGTGGTATCAATTTCAAAATCTGGTTTGTACCAATAATATAGGGTGTCCTTTGTAGCGTCTTTTACAATGCGCGTTTGATAACCTTCTGGTTTACCTCCTAAAACTTCGATTCGCATGGATTCATAATCTCCTTCGTACGGAAACATGATTTTATTTCGCCCTTCCTGTTTTGGCTTTATAGCTTTAAAGTTTGCCTCTTCCTTAAACATAGTCAGTTTATATTCTGCCGCTGACGGTACCGAAATAAACTCTTCGTGAAATGCGATTTTATCATCCTTTTGGTCAAACTTATAATTGCCGTTTTTATCTTTTAAGGCTATGAGTTTATAAGTGCCTGCTTTTATGTTGTCGATACTAAAGGTTGTTAAGCTATCTAGAGTATTGGTTATGTACCTTGGCTTTTCCTTGTAAACAATAGAGTCTGTATATGTAGAATCTACTTCGTAAAGCATCACGGAAATAAAAGTATCTGGCTCCTCAAGCAAGGCGTCCTCAACATATCCTCTAACCGAAAGTGAGTCAATGGTGTCTCCAGTTGAAAAAACATAGCGATAATAAGGATAAGGGTTGCCTTCGTTGTTGTCTACGATACTTTCACCAAAATTAAATGCATATGTTGTGTTCTTTTGTAAGGTGTCTTTTATTTTTATCGAAATGTACTTACTTGCGCTTCCCATTGGTATTATAACTGGGTCAACGTCCATTGGTGGAGAGATAATAAGTTGTTTTCTTATATCATTTATTTTTACGTACTCATCGAAGTATATTCTAATTTCGTCACCTTTAAAGTTAGTCGAAAAATTCTCTGGGACTTCATCTACTATCACAGGTGGCTCTTCATCTTTATCTCCACCAGAAGGTGAACCACGATTGGCACAACTCACAAGCGTTATTGCAATGGAAATAATAAAAAATATCTGATATAAAAATGAGCGCATTTATTGCAAATAATTTAGCACAAAGAAACAATTTTAAAGCTTACAAACGAAAAAATCAATTGGCAATTGCCATAGTTGCCAGACTTAACTTAATATTATCAATTTTTAACAGTTCTATGGCACAAGCTTCAACTGTTGCGCCTGTTGTTATGATATCATCAACCAACAAGATGTGCTTACCATTGAGGGATTTATTTTCGGATAAGGAGAATACAGCTCCATCATCGTTCCAACGTTGCAACCTGCCTTCAAAAACTTTAGTTTTGGTGTTTTTGGTTTTTATGAGAACTTTATCATTGTATTCAGCATTGAGTACCTGAGCAATCTCTTTCCCAAATTGTTCCACCTGGTTGTAACCTCGCTGACGTAGTTTGGTTTTGTATAATGGAACTGGTACTACAACATCAATTTGCTGATAAGCTTCAACCGTACTCAATTCTCTACCAAGCCATTTGCCCAAAAAGCCGCCTATTTCTTTATGTCCTCTGTATTTTAAATTGTGAAGCAGTTGCTGAACAATCCCTTTTTTAGAGAAGTGCAATAGCGCAGTTGCATTTTCTAGTTTTACACGCCCGTAAACTATTTTTTTAACTGCTTCAGAATTATCGAAATGGAAATTGGTAACAGGTAATTGATGCCTGCAGTTAATACAAATTACCAAGGTATTGTCCTCCAAAACTGTATTACAAGCTTCGCAGACCTTAGGAAAAAACAAATTCAACAAATTTTTTACCACTTAATCGAATAAAATAATATTGCTCTCTAATATACTCTAATTTCGCGTCAACTAATTAAAATTAATGATGATAGTTAACCCTCAACTATTTAACTACAGATTAATTATAGGTTCTTTATTGGTCGTTTTAACAGTTTTAGGAGTATATAGTTTCACAAACTATAAATCCATTGAATCCTACGAAGAATTCCTAAAGCAAGAAAAAATTTTGATAGAAAAAGAGCTATCAGAAATGTTGGAAAGTTACGACGAACTAAGCCAAGATTATGATCTTATGGCCTCACAGCTCCAAGAGGCAAAATTAGAAACTAAAACTGCTTTAGATTCTTTAAGATTATTAAAAAGTGACTTATCAATAATCACAAGGTTTAAAGACCAACTAACGGTATTAAAAACCAAAAGTAAAGTACTTCTTGCCACGGTAGATTCACTTAATTCTGCAAACCTAAGATTGCAGAAAGAAAAGCGCTATGCCTTAAACACGATTGAAAGAAAAACTTTTGAGATCAGTGCATTAGCAGAAAAAAATGATTCCCTCAATAAAACCATAGATATCGCTTCAGTGTTAAGGGCAAGTAGTGTTAATGCGGAAGCTTTTAAGATAAACAATACCAAAAAGAAATCAACCACTAGGGCTAGACGCGCCAACGCCATAGATGTTTGTATAGATTTGGTAGAAAATCCTCTGACTGAAAAAGGCACCAAGGAGTTTTATATACAAATTGTAAGCCCAGACAACAATGTTATTTCAGATAAAGGTGAAGTATTCTTTGGCAATAGCTCATTGATATACAGTAAAAAACAAACGGTGAATTTTGATAACAAAAACCTTCAGATCTGTTCTACTGTAGCTACTTATAAAGAAGATAGACCGCTAAAAAAAGGCACTTATTTTATCAATGTCTTTCATAATAATACCAAGCTGGGAAGTACCAGCATAGAATTAAAGTAATCTAACTACATTATTTTTAGAAAACCGCTCTGTTAATTTGAGCGGTTTTTTATTTTTGCAACATGGCAAACGACGACAAATTCAAAAAGGTAATCTCTCATGCAAAAGAGTATGGTTACGTGTTTCAGAGTAGTGAAATCTACGACGGACTAAGTGCAGTATATGACTATGCACAAAACGGTGCTGAGTTAAAGAAAAACATTCGTGATTATTGGTGGAAAGCCATGGTACAAATGCACGATAGTATTGTTGGTATAGATGCCGCAATATTTATGCACCCAACTACCTGGAAAGCCTCTGGCCACGTTGATGCTTTTAATGATCCTTTGATTGACAATAAGGATTCTAAAAAACGTTATAGAGCTGACGTTTTGGTTGAAGATTATTGTGCAAAGATTGAAGCCAAAATTGATAAGGAAGTAAAGAAAGCTGAAAAACGTTTTGGTGATGCTTTTAACAAAGAAGAATTTGTTACTACCAACGGTCGTGTACTTGGTTATCAGGAAAAAATAGATACCATTCTAAAACGTCTTGGCCAATCTTTGGAAAAAGAAGATTTAGCAGATGTAAAAGCTTTGATTGAAGAACTTGAAATTGCTGACCCGATGACAGGAAGTCGTAATTGGACGGATGTCAAGCAGTTCAATCTCATGTTTGGGACCAAATTAGGGGCTTCAGCAGATACGGCTATGGATCTATACCTGAGACCAGAAACAGCGCAAGGTATTTTTGTGAATTTTCTCAATGTTCAGAAAACTGGACGCATGAAGATTCCGTTTGGTATTGCCCAGACTGGTAAGGCCTTTAGAAATGAAATCGTGGCTAGGCAATTCATTTTTAGAATGCGTGAGTTTGAACAAATGGAAATGCAATTTTTCATTAAACCAGGTACCCAAAAAGAATGGTTTGACTATTGGAAGGAAACCCGTTTAAAGTGGCACAAATCCTTAGGAATGGGAGACGACAATTACCGTTTCCATGACCATGAAAAATTAGCGCATTATGCTGATGCCGCTACAGATATAGAGTTCAACTTCCCGTTTGGATTTAAGGAATTGGAAGGTATCCACTCGCGTACCGATTTCGATTTAAAACAGCACGAAGAATACTCAGGTAAAAAACTACAGTATTTTGATCATGAGGATAACGAAAGCTACACACCTTATGTGTTAGAAACCTCTATTGGTCTGGATCGTATGTTCTTAGCTGTATTTTCAAATAGTTTACAAGACGAAACTTTAGAGGATGGCAGCGAAAGAACCGTTTTAAAATTACCAGCAGTTTTGGCGCCTACAAAAGCTGCAGTTCTGCCATTGGTTAGAAAAGATGAAGCTTTAACCAAAATGGCAAAAGATATCGTTGATGAGCTTAAATGGGATTTCAACGTTGATTATGATGAAAAGGACGCTGTCGGAAGACGCTATAGACGACAAGATGCTGCCGGAACTCCTTTCTGTATAACAGTAGATGGCGAAAGTATCGAAGATAATACAGTAACCATTCGCCATAGAGACACTATGGAACAAAAACGTGTAAAGATTGAAGAGTTACGCGACATCATTAAAAAAGAGGTTGATGTTAAGGAGTGGTTGATGAAGATGAAGTAAAAATTTTAATTATATCTTGAAAAATCCCTTTCAATACATAGAAAGGGATTTTATTCTGTAATATTAAGATTTGTTACTGTTTTATCAACTCATAATAACCGTCAGGTATTGGGATTCTTGCATTAACATCATCAGCCAACGTCGTGTAATCATAGATACAGACCTGTAACTTTTCTGTACCGTTATCATAAGTTCTATCTTTATTTCGTTAGGGTTACTGTTGTCAATGCATTCTGTGATGTTACGATATACAAAAACACCACCGCTTATATTATGCTCATAACCAGAAATTGAGTTATCATCAAAGTCAGAAAGTGTGTTGACTATTTCTGTACCATCTTCTTTGTATTGGTATTCTCCAACCAATAAATCCATATAGTTGGATTCTGACGAAGTTTGGTAATGTTCTTCCTTTTTTAACTTAAAAGTTACTTCATTATTTCCGTTTTGATATTTCCAAGTACCTTCAAATTTATCAAACTCATTGTTGACATCCTTCTTATAGTAGTTGGGTGTTTTTTCAAAATCTTCTCCGCTACCAATCGGTACAATTACTGATTGTGCTTTACAAGACAAAGTCATTAAAATTGATAAGATCAATATGTGTTTTTTCATTCTAGGCTGTTTGATCCAATAATTACAACTTATAGATGATTAAATATACAAATGATTACGCAAGAAAGCTCTTTATTATTAAAAATAAGCCTTCAACTGAATCGTACCAGTGTGAATAGTTTTTGAGGTTTCAGTTTTTCTGCCAAAATAATTGAGATTCAAATCCAGAAATTTGGTCAGTTTCTTTTGAGCCAACAAACTCCAAGTAAAGTTTTTTCCTGGCTGTAAACCTTCAAGCATTTGGTAAGCCACTGGTGTATTGGCATTGCCTTCAAATTCGTTCTGAAAAAAGTTAAACTCTCCTGTCAAAGCAATTTTTTGTGCATTGTTGTAGGTAAAGGATAACCCATAATTATTCTGCGATAAGGTTTCCAGATTTCCTATGGTATTACTTTTTGACGTGTATTGGTAAAAGACATCAAACTGAGCATTTTCGTTAAATAAATAGGATAATTTCGGCTGAAAACGTTCTTCTTCAATATTAAAATTTCTGTTTGCAAAATTTTCACTGATACTCTCGTCCGTTCCAAAACTTGCCAAAGCATTTACTAGCCAATTTGTAGCGAACTTATGATTGAAGTTTAATTGATGACTCGTCAATTTATTCTCTTGAAAACCGATGGACAATAAGTTTCGGCTTGTATTGGTCAAAAATGTGTAAGACGTTGTGTACCGTTGCTTTCCTCTGTTATAAAACAATACATTTCTTACGCTATTATTTAAGGCTAATTGATTGTCGTCGTCGTCGTCTTTAAAAGGGTTAAGATTGAAATTGTTGCCTTCTCGCCGTACCTTTCTATCGATTAAATATGAGGTCTGATTATAGAAATGTGAAAAGAATTTTTCCGTTTTGTTTTTGGATTGGCTCCATTGAATGGGATTGAACGTCAAAGTTTGGCTTAATCTATTTTGATGGGTTCTTAAAAAAATCTGATTGGGCAATAATACTCTTATATAATTGCCTTGATCGGCGAATTGTGCTATTTCAAACTCATTGAGTTCTTGTATGCCATTTTCATTGTAGTCTATCCATGTGTAAGCCCCTTGCCCAGCTTCTACCTCAACGTAAGTAAAATCTTGTTGTGGCAATGTACCGGAATTGGTTTCGAAACTGGTATTCCAAATGACGAGGTTATTAAACAATTTTTGATTGTAATTCAAACGGCTATTTAAACTTTGTTCGTCTTCAAAATCTGGGTCTTCAGATTTCAAATTCCTATAATTTACAAATAGCTGAAGATTAGTATTTGTATTCTGAATCAATCGCGATTTTAAATAGTACGTATTTGAATTATTAACACGCTCTACAGAGTTGTTTCTTAAACTGTCATTGAAGCGTTTTATGTAACCAACCTCGGTATAAACTTTAGTGCTGTCCCCAATGCCAACAAAAGCTTCGTAGGCCTTAAATCTTTGGCTTAAGGGAGTTAAAGAATCGGTTGCAATGACAGTTTGTTTATTGTCTTCGGTTGCAAATTTCACTCCAGTCCACTTATTATCTTTACCGTATACCACACGATTAAAAGATCTTAAAAAGGTAGAACGGTTGATGGTACTTTCACTATTAAGAAAACTCGAATTTGAAAATATACTAAAATGGCCCAATCTTAAATTAGCGGTAACATTATGGCGATTACCATTAAAATTATTGGTATAATCAAGGTATTCAAAATTATAGGCAGCTGTTCCTTTTTTGACATGAAATAATTTCAATCCTGATGTTAACAATAGTTGGTTGCCAAAGCTAAAATTGCCCTGATCATCACGGTTATTGTTTTCTAAATTCCAATCACGATTGAATTCTGCCCTGTACAGACGCTGAATAGTTCTAAAATCCTTTTGAATGAAGTCCGCATCAACTAAAGCAGATAAATTCCAGAGACTGTCAGATTTTATCAATTTTTGATTTATCCTTAGTTTTCCCGCGAAGCCATCATTATCATTATCATCCAATTGAGAAAAGAGGTTTTCGTCGTTTTTACTTCCTGCTAATTCAAAAAACACATCTGTTCTTTCTGTTGGTTGATAGCGGCCATTTAAAACAGCAATCTGCAAACGTTCTGGCGCAACCAGCTGTGTAATAGGCTCATAATTACCTTGTGGTACACCACCAATAGGTGCTACATATTCAAAAATATTGCTAACGGCATTGTCGTTACTCAGCACATAATTGCCTTGGTTTGCACCGACCAACGAAAAACGAACACTGAAAAGTTCATCGTCTGGGTTTTGGGAAAACACAAAGATTTCCTCGCCGCCAACAATGTCTTTACGATAAAGTATTCGGTTCTCAGAAAACGATTCTGGTGTTGCCGAAGGTGCAACCATTAAACTTCTATCATCGCCTGCATCTGCAAGTATTTGGGTTTGCTCTGTGGATAGGTTTTGTTGCAGTGGCTGATTTTTAGCATCACTTTCAGAATACACAGAAATATTTAAATTTAACTTTTCGGTGTTATAAGAACTGCCGCCAAAAACCGTAAATCGGGAATAATTGCGCTCACTAAATTGATAATCAACCGTAATTCGCATTTCGGAAGTTATCGGAAATGTAGAATTGAAAATAATTTCGCCAGCATTATAATCAATTATATAATCATTGTTTTCACCACGTTCCAGAGGTACTCCATTCACATAAACCGTTTCACTACCAGAAACAATAAGTACAAAGAGTTCATTATTTGGTCCTCGTAATTTGTAAGGACCTTGAATACCTTCTTGAGCCGTAAATTGTGTTGTTGTAAACTGTCCTCGTACCAAAGCACCAGAAGCAAAAACCGATGTCTTCTCACTTAAGTTGGCATTGACCAATAAGCCTTGTACACGCTTAGAGAAATTTGCAAAATAGCTATTGGTGTTTACCAAGTCGATATCACCAGCACGAATGTTCCAATTCTCACTCAAAAGCTCGATAAACACTTGATCAAATTCATCCAAACGTTGTGAGTAGCCACTTTCTTGCAAAGGAATGTTAGCATCTTGTATCGATGCCCTAAGCGAAACTTTATCGCTTAATTTACCTGAAATCTGTAAATCGAGTTCACTGTTCAGCACAGAATTTTGATTGTTGCCAATGGTTACCCCTCTGGAAATACTGCCGGAGGTTGTCAATCCGTCAAAAGGTGTGAAAATACTGCGTGTGTTCGAGTTTTGTAACTTATATAAAGTTTCTGTGCCTGCTGATGAGCGATCGACAATTACCTTGTCGTCGAGTTGTTTATAGACCTTTGTTAAAAAGTTTGGATAACGTAAGTATTCAACCTCAATAGTATCTGTATCAATTGGTTCTAAAAGCCTTAAAATGGATTTTGAATAATCCATAACATATAGCGTAGAGTCCAACGCTTTTCCATCCTTAGTTCTTATAATAAATTTAGAAGGGTTAATACTTACGGAATCAATAACAATAGAATCGCTTACTGCTAATCGCTTTTTCCTGTAATTATTGGTGCCCTCTTGGGCAACACCCAAAAAAGAACAGAGTAACCATAGAAAAAGTAGCGATTGTTTCATTGTAGAACTATAACTATTTAAAGCCTGGTTTATTTTATTGTTAAAATAGGCTCAAAATAATAGTGTAAAAGTAGGGTATTATTTAATTTAGACCGATAATCAACATTTAGCTTAAATACATAATAAATATACTTAATGAAAATAGCATCCTACAACGTCAATGGTATTAGAGCAGCAATAAATAAAGGGTTTATAAATTGGTTAAAAGCCACAAATCCAGATGTAATTTGTTTACAGGAAATAAAGGCTATGGAGGATCAACTGGATTTAGATCTATTCAATGATGCAGGCTATGAGTACAATTATTGGTTTAGTGCGCAAAAGAAGGGTTATAGTGGAGTGGCTATTCTATGCAAAACGCAACCCAATCATATTGAATTTGGAACTGGTATTGAGTCCATGGATTTTGAAGGTAGAAATCTAAGAGTAGATTACGAAGACATATCTATAATGAGCATGTATTTACCATCAGGTACCAATGATTCGAGACTGGCACATAAGTTTGAATACATGAACATGATACATGAGTACCTCAATGAGCTTCAAAAAGAAATTCCTAATCTAGTCGTTTGTGGAGACTACAATATCTGCCACGAGGAAATTGACATTCATAATCCAAAAATGAAAGGAGTGTCCGGTTTTTTGCCTGAAGAGCGCGAATGGTTGGGTGACTTTATTGATAGCGGTTTTATTGACAGTTACAGATACTTGCACCCAGAAAAACAAGAGTTCTCATGGTGGAGTTATAGAGCAAATGCCAGAGCCAATAATAAAGGTTGGCGACTGGATTATGCCATGGTAAGTGAACCATTACAAGAAAAGATAAAACGAAGCGTTATACTCACTGAAGCAGTACATAGCGACCATTGTCCTATTTTACTAGAACTCGATATTTAACAATAAATGAACAATATAATAACCCATAATATGATCAAAAGAATTTCATTACTTGCATTGACTTTTACACTTCTTTCTTCATGTGTATCAAAAAAAATCTATACAGATCTAGAAACTAAATATGCTGACCTTAAAAAAGAAAATAGAAATTTATCTGATGAGGTTGAAACGCTTAAAACCGATAAAAACAAACTGACAAATGATTTAGAAGCATTACAGCAAGCTTATGACAAAGCTGTAGCTGAACGTGATAAGTTGCAAAGTGATTATGCAGCAACCAAATCAAATCTAGATAATTTAAAAGCGTCTTATGATGCTTTAGAAAAAAACAGTTCAGCAGAAATCGCCAAGAATTCCCAAAAGAACAGAGAGCTATTAGCCCAGCTAGAAGCCAAAGAACAAGCCTTAGCTGCAGAAAACGAGCGTCTGGAAAAATTGAAAAAAGAACTAGAGGATCGCTCTAAGCGTGTTGCCGAACTAGAAAGCGTTATCGCAGCAAAAGATGAGAATATGCGCGCTCTAAAAAACGCTATTTCAAAGGCATTAACAAATTTTGAGGGCAAAGGGCTTACGGTAGAGCAAAGAGATGGAAAAGTCTATGTGTCTATGGAGAATAAACTTTTGTTTGAGTCTGGCAGCTGGTATGTTGGCGCTCAAGGTAAACAAGCTGTAAAGCAATTAGGCAGTGTACTTGCTGAAAATCCTGATATCGCAATTTTAATTGAAGGCCATACCGATAATGTACCTTACAAAGGCAACGCACAACTCAGTGGCAACTGGGATTTATCGACCAAACGCGCTACAGCAATTGTAAATATTCTTAGGGAAAATCCATCCATTAATCCAGAAAATTTAACAGCAGCTGGTCGAGGAGAATACGCACCTATTGCACCCAACGATTCCGCTGAAGGTAAAGCTAAGAACAGGCGTATTGAGGTGATTTTAACACCTAAACTGGATGAGATTTCTAAGCTGTTGAATGAGATATAAACTCTTATACATATTTATCTTTGGTTTATCATTTTTTGGCTTTACCCAAAACACAAAAGATGTTGGCTTTTTGAAAGACCTATGGTATATTAAACAACTTAATGGCAAAACCTTTAATTGTGATAGCACTACTGGAACAATGATTGAAAGTAAAATTTGTGCTAACATTGAACTTCGCCAAAAAGATTCTGTGATGTTATCTAAGTTCAACAATTTCATTAATTATGTAAAGACCAACGATTTAATTGAAAAGAGTGACAGTTTAGTCTCAGTTTTTAAAAATCAACAAATACTTTGGGAGGCCAAAAGGAAAAGCGTAAGTATGTATAAGGCTGATGGTTGGCGTGCTCATACAGAAGGTATTATTTATATGCAATCCATGACATTTTTTACAGAGCTCCGAATCAGGGAAATTGAGTATATGCAGGCATTGTATTGAAACAAATCTTAACATAGATTTAGACCTCATAGGTTATAGAAACCTGTGAGGTCTTGTTATATTTGTTAATTATGTTTTGTCATTCCTGCGAAGGCAGGAATCCATTTCGGAAAAACCAAGTTTAATATAAAAGATTCCTGCCTTCGCAGGAAATACTATGAAATACACCACACTACCCAACACCGATATAAAAGTCAGTAAAATTTGCCTAGGCACCATGACATGGGGCAACCAAAACACCCAAGACGAAGGTTTTGCCCAAATGGATATGGCCTTGGACAAAGGCATTAATTTCTTTGATGTTGCCGAACTTTATCCTGTACCTGCAAATGCAGAAACTTATGCCGAAACCGAACGTATTATAGGCAATTGGTTCACAAAAACCGGCAATAGAGACAAAGTGATTTTGGCAACAAAGATTGCAGGACCTGGTGATTACACAGCACATATTAGAACCACAGGATTTAGTAAAGACGCTTTAAACGAAGCGGTTAACAACAGTCTAAAACGACTACAAACCGATTATATAGACTTGTACCAATTGCATTGGCCAGAACGCAACACCAACACTTTTGGACAGCGAGATTATAAGCATAATCCAAATGAGGAATGGGAGGATAATTTTAATGACATTCTTCATCATCTCGATGAACTCATCAAAGCAGGTAAGATAAGACACGTTGGACTCTCAAATGAGCGTGCTTGGGGAGCGATGCGCTATTTGGAAGAATCCAAGCATAACGATTTACCACGAATGATTACCATACAAAATGCCTATTCCCTATTATGCAGGCAATTTGAAAGCGATCTGGCAGAAGTTGCACATCGTGAAAATATAGGCTTGTTAGCTTACTCACCAATGGCTTGTGGAGTGTTATCTGCGAAGTACATTAAAGGTAAGGATCAGCCAAACTCAAGATTGAATTTATTTCCGCGTTTTTCACGTTATAGTAGTGCGCAATCTACTGAAGCCACAAAACGCTACCTCAAAATTGCAGAAGATAATGGTATGACCTTAGCACAAATGTCTTTGGCCTTTGTTAATGAAAGACCATTTATTACCAGTAATATTATTGGTGCTACCAATTTAGAGCAATTGGAAGAAAATATAAATAGTATTAATATTTCATTGTCTGAAGATGTAATAAAGGCGATTAATAAAGTACATGAGGAGATTCCTAATCCTGCGACTTAAGCCAATAGAGTTGTTAAATATAAATGATAAAGATAGTCGTCAAAGACGAGCGCTGGCAAGGGAATTACGAATTAGCGGATTGGTTCTTGAATAATGTAAAAAAATAAGAATATAATTACAAAAATAGATTTAAATAAAACTTTTAGATTACTGTTATTTGTAAGTGGGATCATTTATTCACTACCCTCAAAGGTATTAATGGGTGTTTACTCACCAAGTTACTTAGGGTGGTTTTTAATTGTATTTTTGATTCCAATTATTTCAATATTATTCATTTGGCTTTCGTATTTAGACATTAAAAATAATAAGATTGATAAACTAATTATAAGATTAATTATTTTAATTGTTGTCTTTGGAATTAGTTTATTCATAAAATTTTTAATTAAATAATTTCTTTTTGTTTTAATTTAAATTAAAACCAATAAATCGAATCTTAGCACAATAAAAAATTTAAAATAAAAAGCCCTTCCAAAAATAGGAAGGGCTTTTTTCTAATAGATATTATGTGATTTTGTTACCATCCTTGTCAAAGAAATGGTATTCAAGATAAGTGTAAGCATCTCTAGGTAAAACTTTTACCCATTTTTTGTGTTCTAAGAACCATTTGGTTCGTATCGATGGATACCCTTTGGTTAAAAAGGCTGCTATAAAAGGATGTGCATTTAAGGTTACCTTTTTATAGTCTTTTTTAAGGATACTTTCGAGGTCTTGCTTAATACGTTGCACCACTTTAATTGGCGCTTCGATCTCGTCTCCACCTACAAGGTTGGGATTCTGCTCCTTGGTTTTGATATTGCGCTCTGGCCTAACGCGTTGTCTGGTAATTTGCACTAACCCAAACTTACTCGGCGGCAATATCTTGTGCTTTGCTTTGTCGTCTTTCATCTCATCCCTGAGAAAGTTGTAAAGCTTTTTTCGGTTCTCTGCGCGACCCATATCGATAAAATCGATAACGATGATGCCTCCCATATCACGTAAACGCAATTGGCGAGCAATTTCTGCGGCAGAGATTAAATTAACTTCTAGAGCTGTGGCTTCTTGGCTTTTTTCTTTATTAGAACGGTTACCACTATTTACATCTATAACATGCATAGCTTCGGTATGTTCTATAACCAAGTAAGCGCCTTTAGCCATAGAAACGGTTTTTCCGAATGAGGTTTTTATTTGGCGCTCTACGCCATATTTCTCAAAAACCGGAATTCCGTTTTTGTAATACTTTACAATAGACTCTTTTTTCGGTGCAATCTGCTGCACGTAATCTTTTATTTGTATGTACAATTCCTCATCATCCACAACAATACCAGAAAACGAATCGTTAAAAATATCCCTCAATATTGAGGACGCTTTGTTCATTTCACCAAGTACTTTGGTTGGGTGATGTGCTTTGTACAGTTTTTTACACATTGCTGTCCACCTTGCCAGCAAATTCTGTAAATCGCTATCTAGCTCGGCAACTTTTTTACCTTCTGCTACCGTACGGATAATGACACCAAATCCCTTAGGTGTGATACTTTTAACCAGTCTTTTTAATCGGTCTTTTTCTTCTTGCGATTCAATTTTTTGAGAAATTGAAATGCGATTAGAAAACGGCACCAAGACAATGTATCTACCAGCAATAGATAATTCTGAACTAATGCGTGGTCCTTTGGTGGAAATTGGCTCCTTAACTACTTGTACTAAAATTGATTGATTGGATTTTAGGGCATTGGCAATAGCGCCATGCTTGTCTAAATCCTTTTCAAAAGGAAAGTTTTTGAGCGTATAATCTCTTAATTTTCCTGTGCTTACACGTTTAATGAATTTTAAAAGTGAAGGAAGCTTTGGTCCTAGATCGTGATAGTGTAAAAAACCATCTTTTTCGTAGCCGACGTTAACAAACGCAGCGTTTAGACCTGGCATAACCTTGCGTATTTTGGCAATAAAAATATCACCAACCGCAAAGTTATTATCCTCTTCATCTTTATGTAATTCAATAAGTTTTCCATCTTTTAATAAGGCAAAATCAACAATATCTGAACTTGATCTTACGATTAATTCCTTGTTCATAATGTTAATTTATATCTAGCTCTTCATTGAGATAGATGGATTTTACTAAATTATTTGACACAGGAGTCCTGATAAAGTTATCAGGATTATCCAGCAAATTCAAGTACACTCTATTAAATGCACTTAAATTCTATATCAAAGAACGTTCTTTAAAACTGAAAAAAGTAGTTTAAAAACTACTTTTCCCCAGCTTATTTCTTTTTGTGACGATTAGCGCGTCTACGTTTTTTACGCTTATGCGTCGCTACCTTGTGTCTTTTTCTCTTTTTCCCACTTGGCATAATAAATAATGCTTTTTTAAATTAATATTTTTTTTTAATGTCTTTAGTTGACTTCAACATTGGATTTTACACCTTCTAAAAATACTTTAGCTGGCTTAAAAGCTGGTATGTTGTGAGCTGGTATTTTTATAGTCGTGTTTTTTGAAATGTTACGACCTGTTTTTTCAGCTCTTGTTTTAATTATAAAACTTCCGAAACCTCTTAAATATACGTTGTCACCACTCTCTAGAGATGATTTTACTTCTTCCATAAAAGTTTCTACTGTAGCTTGTACGTCACCTTTCTCCATACCTAATTTATCAGATATTTTAGCTACTAAATCGGCTTTTGTCATTGTTATTAGTTTTAGGGTTACTATTAAAATTCTAAGGGATGCAAATATAGGTAATTTAATTTCAATATTTCAAGCGTAATTAATTAAAATTTAACGTGATAAACATTTAATTTTGCCACACCACTAAAAAGACTTATGAATTTTAGCAAAATTTTAACTAATTGGTATTCAGACAATAATAGGGATTTGCCATGGCGAAAAACCAAAAACCCCTACTACATTTGGCTATCGGAAATTATTCTACAACAAACACAAGTAAAGCAGGGATTACCATATTATGAATCTTTTGTTAAGAAATATCCAACCGTTTTTGCCCTAGCAAACGCCTCAGAAGAAGAGGTTTTAAAGCTTTGGCAAGGTTTAGGTTATTATTCAAGAGCACGGAACCTTCATGCTACTGCAAAACATATCGCTTTTAATTTAAATGGAAAGTTTCCTGATAATTACAAAGGTTTGCTTCAACTCAAAGGTGTTGGCGATTATACGGCCAGTGCCATAGCTTCAATCGCTTTTAATAAGGTGACTGCTGTTGTAGATGGTAATGTGTATAGAGTTTTGGCAAGATATTTTGGAATAGCTACACCGATTAATTCTACAGAGGGTATAAAAGAATTTAAAACTTTAGCCTCTTCACTCATTAGTGAAAATGAGCCTGCGACTTACAATCAGGCCATAATGGAATTTGGCGCCATACAATGCAAACCAAAAAACCCTGATTGTGACACCTGCCCATTAAAGGAAAGTTGTGTTGCGCTTCAAAAACGCCTGACCACTACTCTGCCCATTAAGCTGAAGAAAATTAAAGTCTCTAAAAAGTACTTTAACTTTCTGGTATTTATAGATAAAAAAGGACAAACCCTTTTTGAAAAACGAACAGAAAAAGGAATTTGGAGAAATCTATATCAGTTTCCTTTAATCGAGTCTAAAAAAAGTCTTGATGCTGATGAATTTCATTACTTAGATATTAATGATACTAAGTTGAGTACCATGAAATTTGATTACACACTTTATAATGAAAAAGATATCGTCCATAAGCTTTCTCACCAACACTTATACACCAAGTTTTGGATTATTGAAGTGAGCGAACTTCCAGAAGAAGCTGTGTCTACAGATAAAATTTCAAAATATCCCACTTCGGTTCTTATAAGTGATTTTATAAAAACCTTCAACTTTAAGGTATAATAATAAATCACATTTTTTTATTAATTTTAAAGTAACGAATGCAAAAACAGTAACTTTGCAGACTAAAACTAATTTATTATGTCAGGAACGTTAAACAAAGTGATGCTAATTGGGCATTTAGGAGATGAAGTGAAAATGCATTATTTCGATGACAAAAATTGTGTCGGTCGTTTTCCTTTGGCAACTAACGAAACTTACACCAATAAGCAAACCAACGAGCGTGTCTCCAATACAGAGTGGCACAATATCGTAGTAAGAAATAAAGCTGCTGAGATTTGCGAAAAATACCTTAGCAAAGGAGATAAAGTTTATATAGAAGGCCGTATAAAAACCCGTAAATGGACTGATGACAAAGGTATGGAGCGCTATTCTACGGAAATACAGTGTACGGATTTTACGTTTTTATCCAATAAGAACGAACAGCAACAAGGCAACCAACCTCAACAGCAAACCCAACAAGCATCACAGCCACAACAACAGTCCCAAAACAGCGTTGTACCAGATGAGGATGATGATTTACCATTCTAAATTCATATAATATAATTTATCTTGGACCCAGAACCCACGGTTTTAATTTCAAATTTATTAGTTACTAATACCTCGTTTATTACGAGTGTGGTATTACTTTTTGTACTACTCGCCTGCTCTGCGCTGATTTCTGGTGCAGAGGTAGCGTTATTTTCTTTAACAAAATCAAATATCGATGATGGCATTGAAAATAATTCTGCTACAATGCATATTATAGCGACACTTTTGGAACGTCCTAAAAAATTATTGGCCACAATTTTAGTCGCCAATAATTTCATAAATATTGCCATAGTACTATTGTTTGCATTTATAGGAGAAACTCTTTTTAGTGGTATTACACATGCACTTTTAAGATTTCTGCTAGAAGTGGTCTCCGCTACATTCTTAATCTTATTGTTTGGCGAGATTATTCCAAAAATTTATGCCAGTAGAAACAGCGTAAAGTTTTCATCTTTCATGGCTAGACCATTGAAAGTATTGGATGTTGTTTTTTCTCCAATTAGTCTCCCAATGCGTTTTGTAACACTCAAGATTCAGGGTAAATTTGGAAAACAATCATCTAACCTCAGCGTCGATCAATTATCTCAAGCTTTAGAACTCACAAATCACGAGCACACTACGCAAGAAGAACAAAAGTTGTTGCAAGGCATCGTTTCGTTTGGCAATACCGATACAAAACAGGTTATGCGTCCACGTATGGATTTATTTGCCCTTAGTATTAATATGCCTTTTGAAACCATTATCAATGAAGTCGTAGAAAACGGTTATTCTAGAATCCCAGTTTACGAAGATAATATAGACAAAATTGTTGGTGTGCTTTATGTGAAAGACCTTCTACCGCATTTAAATGAGAAAGCCTTTGACTGGACCAGTATTCTACGTGATCCTTTTTTTGTACCAGAAAACAAGAAGTTAGATGATTTAATGGTTGAGTTTCAAAACAAAAAAGTCCATCTCGCAGTTGTAGTAGATGAGTATGGTGGCACATCTGGCTTGGTTTCCTTAGAAGACATAATTGAAGAAATTGTAGGTGATATTAGCGATGAATACGATGACGAAGATTTAATCTACACTAAACTAGACGATAATAACTATAGTTTTGAAGGCAAGACACCTTTAAAGGATGTCTATAAAATTATTGGCATTGAAGATGATACAGAGGATTTTGAAATTAGAAAGGGCGAGGCTGAAACATTAGCTGGTTTTGTTCTCGAAATTTCAGGAGGTTTCCCAAGGATAGGAAGTAAAATAAATTTTAAGAATTACGTTTTTACTATTGAAGCCTTAGAGCGAAAACGCATAAAACAAATCAAACTAACCTTACTCAAAACCAATATATGAAGCGTATAATAATACCCATATTAAGCTTATTTATGATAGGTTGTGGTGATGATCCGTTGCCAAAACCAAAAGGTTACTTGAGGTTAGAATACCCTAAAGCTGTGTATGAAAAAGCAAATGTGCCACTTCCATTTACCTTTGATAAAAACAAACTTTCATCCCCTTTAACAAAGCTGAAGTCCTCTGAAGAAGCAAAGGGTTTGGATATCAGATATCCAGCTTTAAAGGCAACCATCTATCTTACCTACAAGCCTGTAACTCAAAACAATTTAGATAGCTTGTTACGGGATGCGCAAAACCTTACCCAAAAGCATACCATGAAAGCTAGTGAAATCTTAACAACTCCTTTCGAAAATTATGATATCAAGGTATTTGGCATGTTATACGAAGTAGGTGGTGATGCTGCATCACAATCGCAATTCTATGTTACCGACAGTACAAGCCATTTTCTTAGTGGCTCACTTTACTTTTATGCCCAACCTAATTATGATTCTATTTACCCAGCCGCAGAATATTTGAAAAAAGATATAAAGCGTATTATGGAATCGGTAAGATGGGAACAATGAAAGCTTAAAATAATTCAATAAAAAAGCAGCCAATTGGCTGCTTTTTTATTTCTAAATATTCTAACAAGGACTAGAAGTTGTAACGTAAACTTGCATTGAATGTTCTACCAATACCTAAAAAAGTCCCGAAATTATCTGTTTGGTTAATGTACGGTGTATTAAATAGGTTATAAACATTAGCTCTAAATGTTAATGGGTTATCACCAAGTGAGAATCTATAAGTCAATCCTGCATCTGCTAAAGCATAAGCTGGTAGCTTTTCTGACTCATAAACTCTTCCATCAAGAGCATCTTGAACAGCTTCTTCTACATCAACAAACTCATATAAGTCTGTATAAATATTGTAATCCATGTCGAAAGATAAACCTTTGGTGATATCGAAAACAACACCGACACCAAATGAGGTTTGAGGTGCATTACCGACTTTAACATCAGTTAACTCTACTTCACCATCAGTTTCTATAAACACACCTGTATCATCATTTTGTAAGGTATAAGGTGTAGTTCCTTCATATTTCCAGTTACCTATAGATCCGTAACCTCTTAATCTAAACCCACCTATTAATGGACGGTATTCAAAATCGAATTCGACACCTTGGTGTAATTGCGTAACATCTGTAAATCTGTATAAACCAAATTCACTATTTGGTAACTGTGTACCAAAAGTTAAAAATCTATTACCCCATTCTGTTCTATAGACATCAAAGTTAAATCTAAATGTTTCATTCTTAAATCTATAGCCTGCTTCGTAACCAATAATCTCTTCGTTATCAATTTCTGGCTCCACTAATGCATTAGAGTTTCTTATATCAGCGAAAATATTGTCTAAGAATGGTTGTCTAGAGAATGTACCTACATTCGCAAATACAGTATGCTCATCATTAAGATTATATGCTGCACCTCCTTTAATTTGATAGCCAGTTTTATTAACCTTTTCTGATTCGCCTAATCCATCGACACCATTTACAGTACGACCAGTAAATCGCCCTGTTCTTTGAAATGATTGTGTTGACAATGCACCTTGTACAAAAACAGAGAATTTTTCAGTTGCATATTCTGCTTGCCCAAAACCACCGATATAGTTTATGTTCTCTGTGTAATCAAACTGTGTGCGCTCAGATTCATCTGCAGTATTAAACAATGCTGCCCATGGGTTAGCTTCAAAAGTTGTTGTAAAAACATAGTCATCTGGCCTGTCAGTTCTAAAGTTATCTACAAAACCATCTAGCCCCATTAAATCATTAATCTGTCTCCAGTGATCACCTTTATACAAACGTCCATCAAAACCAACATTGAAAGACCAGTTTTCACCAGATTCAATATTTAAATTAGAAAGCAAACCATACCAATTATGGTTATTTACAGAAGCTCTTCTAACAAATGCATCACTGAAACCAGCATATCCGTTAGAATCAGCTGCTGCTTGATTATTCTCTACAATTTGATCAAAATCTACCTGACCGTTAGAATCTAATCTTACTCTATTAGAACTACTACCTAACATTCCGGTTCCTCCACCTCGACCCCAAGATGCGTATAGTACGGTAGAAAGGTCTAGGTTATCTTTAATATCCCAGTCCCAGTTTAAGTTAGCTACTGGCTTGTGATAATAATTTCTTCTTTCCGTAAAACGCTCACCATCTTTAAAACCAGTGTTTGGGTTATATTTCTCACCGTATCTTTCGTAATCTTCAATATCTGTAGAGAAGTTTTGGTCATGCCATTGCGGTGCCCCTGTAAGTAAAAAATTAAAGGTATTTCTTTCGTTTGGCTTATATCCTACTGAAAACAAATAGTTTTGCCCTTGACCTGCCGTACCTATAGAATATTTTCTATGTGCTTGCCAATGGTCAACTAAAACTGAATATGCCCAGCCTTTATCGTTAACACCCGAGTTGTAACTCACAGTTCCTTTAACAAAACTATCATTACCTCCCATAAATCTCACAAAACCACCTTCTCTTTGTTCAGTTGTCTTAGAAACAATGTTTACAGTACCACCAACTGAAGATATTGCTAATTTTGAAGAACCTAATCCACGTTGTACCTGTACAGCGTTTGCAACGTCAGCCATACCTGCCCAGTTTGACCAAAACAAACGTCCATCCTCAACACTGTTTATCGGTTGACCATTTAATAAAAAAGCTGTATTGGTGTCATTAAAACCACGTAAAAACAATTGGCTATCACCAAATCCCCCAGCTTGATTAGATACATAGATAGAAGGAGTGTTTTTCATAGATTCTGTAAACTCGGCGTTACCAGCAATCTTTAATTGAATGTCTTTTCCTTTAACTGTAGAAACAGCAACTGGTGTTTCTCTAGATTCTGCAATATCAATAACACCAGTACCTACTACAATAACCTCTTCTAAAGAGCTGTCTATTTCTAATGTAATAGTACCTAAGTTAGTATCTCCGTTAAACTTTACAACTTTAGTTGCAAAGCCAACGTAAGAGATAATTATCTCACCAGATGTCGCGTTAGCAGTAATTGTAAAATTACCATCAAAATCTGTAGTAGCACCATTTGTTGTTCCTTTTACTATAACATTAGCACCAGGTAATGGTGAATTCATATCAGCATCTATTACCTTACCAGTAATAGTTGCTTGTGCAAAAGCTACTGTAGTGAACAACATCATTACAGCTGCAAATAAAAAATGACTAAATTTTTTCATATAAAATTTAAGTTAATTGGTTTCTATTAGTGGCGCAAAATTACGTATAACGGTAGTTATAACATTATCTAAACGTTAAGAATTTTAACAATGTAAGTTAATTATACATTCCGCAACTTTTATGCGCGCATAATTATTTTTTCAAATATTTTTTAACAATTTTTAGCGATTTTCTTTATAAAAATCTACTAAGTTCTGAGTCGAAGAATCATGTTTTGAAGAATGCACCTCTTCATTTAACTCGCTGAGGATTGATTTTGCCAATTGTTTACCCAATTCTACACCAAATTGATCGTAGCTGTAAATATTCCACACAATGCCCTGAACAAATATTTTGTGCTCATACATGGCTATAAGTTTGCCAAGACTTTCTGGTGTTAACTTTTTAATCAGTATTGAAGTCGTTGGTTTATTGCCTTCAAAAATTTTAAAAGGAAGTAATTTATTCACTTGCTCATCAGAAAGTGATTGTCCTTTAAGCTCTGATAAAACTTCATCCCTTGTTTTGCCATTCATTAAAGCTTCAGTCTGTGCAAAATAGTTAGACATCAATTTATCATGATGGTCTTTATTGCCATGAAGAGATTCTACAAAACCTATAAAATCTGCAGGAATCAGCTTTGTACCTTGATGAATTAATTGAAAAAAGGCGTGCTGAGAATTGGTGCCAGGTTCACCCCAAATTATAGTGCCAGTTTGATAACTTGTAGGCTCACCATCTCTACCTACACTTTTTCCATTACTCTCCATAATACCCTGCTGTAAATATGTGGCAAATTGATTTAAGTATTGCGTATAAGGTATTATCGCTTCACTTTCAGCCTTAAAAAAGTTATTATACCACACCGTTAACAATGCTGAAATAACTGGAATGTTGCTCTCAAAATCCGAAGTCCTAAAGTGCTCATCCATTTCGTGGGCTCCTTTGAGCAAACTTCCAAAATTTTTGTAACCCAATGCCAAACTTATGGACAAACCTACTGCGCTCCAAAGTGAAAAACGTCCACCTACCCAATCTTTCATAGGGAAGATATTGGCTTCATCAATACCAAATGCTTTAACACTATCGATATTTGTTGATACCGCCACAAAATGTTTTGATACTGCCTTTTCTGGTTGGGATTCTAAAAACCAAGTTCTAATGGAATTGGCATTAGATAAGGTTTCCTGAGTTGTAAATGTTTTAGAAACAATCACAAAAAGCGTCGTTTCCGGATTTAAGTTTTTAATTACCTCTTTATGATGGTCTCCATCCACATTACTGATAAAATGTGTATTAAGATGGTTTTTATAAAACTGAAGAGAATCTACAACCATAGCTGGTCCAAGGTCTGAACCACCAATGCCGATGTTAACCACGTCCGTTATAGATTTTCCTGTAAAGCCTTTGTGCGTTCCGTCGATTACAGAATTTGTGAATTTTTCGATTTTCTGTTTTACCTCAAAAACCTCTGGAATGACATTGACGCCATTCACAAAAACCTCAGTATCTTCAGTTGTTCTCAATGCCGTATGCAAAACAGCTCTCCCTTCTGTAGCATTAATAATATCGCCTTTGAAATATTTTGAAATGGCATCTTTTAAATCAACCTCATTTGCCAATTCCAATAACAAATCTAAGGTCTCGGCTGTTATTCTATTTTTTGAAAAGTCGACGTAAAAATCATCCCACTGTATAGTTAAGTCGTTTGCTCTACTCGGATCCTGATCAAAGAGTGTTCTTAGGTGTTTAGATTTTATAGTTTCAAAATGTGCCTGTAATTCTTTCCAAGACTCGGTTGTTGTTGGGTTGGTTGATTTTAATGCCATTACTGAATGTCGGTTGTTTGGTCTTCGGTTATTGTATTCTCCATTTCTTTTGGTTCCCCTTCTAAAAAAAAGATATTATCGAGACGTTGCTTAATTGGCTTAATATGCTCTAAGTATTTAGTTTTTAGGCTATCAGAAATTGGTTTTGCTTCGGGCAATTTTTGTTTGAAAGGATCGACTTGTTTTCCGTTTTTCCAGAAGCGGTAGCACACGTGCGGCCCACCTGTATTTCCTGTCATGCCAACATAGCCTATAATGTCTCCTTGCTTTACAAATTGTCCTTTTTTTACAGCTTGCCTACTCATGTGCAGGTATTGTGTGGTATAGGTATCGTTGTGCCTAATTTTTACGTACTTGCCATTTCCCCCACGTCTTGTAGATTCTATAACCGTTCCGTTAGCAGTTGCCATAATTGGTGTACCAACTGGTGCGGCAAAATCTGTTCCTTTGTGTGGTCTAATTTTGTAACCATAATAGGCTATTCGCCGTTTTAAGTTATAGCGAGAGGAAAGCCTTCCAAATTTTACTGGCATTTTTAAAAATGCTCTTCGCAAATTTTTGGCATCTTCATTAAAATAGTCCACAATTCCTTTTATAGAATCTGTTTGAAACTGAAATGCATATAATGAATCGCCATTGTGCTCAAAATAAGCTGCTTTAACGTTATGGACACCTGCATAAATACTATCATTAATGTATTTATCCGTATAAATTACCTTAAACCGATCACCTGGTTGAAGTCGCCTAAAATCTATAGTCCAAGCATAGATATCATCAGCCATTTTAAATGCCAGCATTTGGCTCAATCCCTTTTTCTCTAGCGTTTCAGAAATGTTATTTTCTATAACACCTGTAGCTGTACGCTCAACATAGGTAATTGGTTTTTTACTTTTATAAGCCTGAATAGAGTCCTTGAAATCTATAACAACGTAATCCTCTAAATTTTGTTGGTAAATAAATGTCGTCGGTTTTTTAACACTATCATTGGTTTCCTCTTTAGAAAACAATAAAGTATAAGGTTTGCCAACTTGCAGTTTAGTGGCTATGTCGAAGGTGTCTTTTGCTTTTTCGACAATTTGAAAAATTTCGGGATAGCCAATATTGTTTCGTTCTAAAATTATACCAAAGGTGTCTCCCTTTTTTACGGTATCTCTTTTAAACTCGAATTGTTTAAGATCGAAACCAAACTCGAGAATTTTTTCCTCTTCTACTTGTTCGGCGATTTCTTTTTTATAGTTCTCCTCTGCTGAATTGTCTTCTTTACATGCAAAAGCAAACACTGAAATTGCGATTATTGCTATTAATCGATTTAAATGCATTAAATAAGCTAATTATATATTATTTCCCCAATTTTCTAATTCTTCTTCGGTCCATAGGTCTGGAAAGAAAATGCGCCTTTGGTATTTAGGGTGCATATATTTTTTCCAATCGCTACCACCTGTTGCCTCTCCATCTCCAATACCACTTTCTATGTAATGCTTAGCCGCATTATAATGTGCCATTACCCAAGTGACATTTACCGTATAATCGTAATGGCGCATGGCTTTTATCAAATCCTCGTCTTGTTGGTCTTTTTTTGGCAACTCTTTAAAACGAGTCCATAGATTTTTGGTATTGTACGTTTCCATAAACCTTAAAAATTCGTCTTTGTAACGCTTTTCAAAATTAACCAAAAGTGTGGATTTTTTACCTGTTTTGTGGTCTTTTCCGGCAGCTTGCCAATACAAGTGCTCAAAAGCGTGGGTATATGGTGTATTTCTATCTATATCTTTTCTAAATCTGTAATCGATAAGGTTAATCAACTCCGTTGAGGCGAACTCAATTAATCTGTACTGCGCGCTTTGAAAGCCACTAGCCGGTGTCAAGGTATAGCGGAACTTCATATACTGCTCTACTTCCATACCTTCTCTCATTATATTGAAAGACGTCGTAAGCATATCGAAATAACGACTTATTCGCATTATTTTATTCTCAAAAAAAACCACATCGAGGTTTTCTTTTTCGGCGACTTGGGAAATTTCCCAAAGTATCATCTTAAAAATAAGTTCGTTGATTTGATGATAGGCAATAAACACCATCTCATCTGGTAGTGTAGTACGTTGAATCTGAAGGCTTAACAACGCGTCGGTTTGTATATAGTCCCAATATGTAATCGGCTTGCTGTATAGCAAGCCGTATAAATGGTCATCAGTATCTTGGTCTATCGCTAAGTACTTCTTTTGAAGTTCTTTTACGATATTATCAAATTTATGTAAGTCGTGCATAAGTTAGTTAATCGTCAAATACTATTTTAAGCGGATGTTTTAATCCTTTGAATGCTACCAAATCTGCTCTTAGAGACCCTACAGCAAGATCTGCTTTTATTTTTAATGGCATCTTGTTTTTATCATCACTCACCCATAAGGTCAAACTTTCCTCTTCCTTAAAAACGCGACCAGCCATAACATATGGTCTAAATTTCAGCGCTCTAATTTTTACATCGCTTCCATTGATATCTACCTCAACGGTTTCTCTTCCGAGATATTTTAGCTTAAACCCGTAATTTTCTTCGTCAAAAAACATGTTGGTTTTAATTTCATCTCCTTGCTTCAAGGATGAAATATTAATGTTGTTTCTAAGATAATAGTACATGGATACCATATCCTGCACATCTTTTTCTGTCGAAATGGTCTTTATCTTTTTATGCTTTTTGTTGTTTACAATGGCTTTTTGCTCTTCGTGAATAAAGTCAATCTCTATATCTTTGGTATGACCGCCTTCATCTATCTTTCTTATGAATTTGTAAGGAGCACCCGTTTCCTTATCAAAATAACTCTCGTAGCGATCCCTTACCCTAAAGAAAGCGTTAGCGAGACCCGTAGTTTTACCTTTACCAACAACATGAAAGACTGATTTTCCGTTTAATTTCTTTTCGTCAACTTTTAGTGTTGCTTCTCCAGCCTTAAACCATCCACTATAGCTCATTCTGAACTCAAACCACTCACCAGATTGGAAAGCAGGTTCTTTTTGCACACTTGGAGCTTTAAAGCCAACCAAGAAAACTAATATTGTAATGATATGTTTCATAATCTTCAGTTTGTAAATTTAAATAATGTAAAACAATTATAATGTTACAATTATCTTAATTACAATTACTGTTCCAAATCTATTAAAACCCTGAAACACAGACAAAAACTATAGTCGATTTTAAAAATTTTTCGATTAATGCTCACATTATTAATATTTAACGATGTTAAAGTAGAGCAAACCAAAGCGCATCTATTATAAAATAGATATGCTATTAAATTAAGAGTTGGTTTTTGTAAGCGCGTTTATCAGTAGGGAGTTAAACGCGCTTTGCTTTTTTACAAGGTACCTCTCTTTGCCTGTTCTCTTTCAATGGACTCAAATAAAGCCTTAAAATTACCTGCGCCAAAACCTCTTGCTCCCATACGCTGAATGATTTCAAAAAACAACGTTGGTCGGTCTTCTACTGGCTTTGTAAAAATCTGAAGTAAGTAGCCTTCTTCATCGGCATCTATCATAATACCCAAGCCCTTTAAGGTTTCAATATCCTCTCTAAGCTCATGACTAAATTCTTCTAATCGTCCTGGTACAGCCCTGTAATATTCTTCTGGCGGAATGGATAAAAACTCCACGCCTCGTGCTCGCAATTGGGAAACTGTCTTTATGATATCGTCAGTGGCCACAGCAATATGTTGTACACCTGGCCCTTCATAGAAATCTAAATATTCTTCTATCTGTGAGCGTTTTTTACCTTCGGCAGGTTCGTTAATCGGAAATTTTATCCTACCGTTACCGTTACTCATCACCTTACTCATCAATGCTGAGTACTCGGTATGTATTTGCTTGTCATCAAACGAGAGGAAATTTACGAATCCCATTACGTCTTCGTACCATTTTACCCAAGTGTTCATTTCTCCCCAACCTACATTACCAACCATGTGGTCAATATATTTCAATCCTACTGGTTCTGGGTTGTAGTCGGACTCCCATTTTATAAAACCAGGCATAAAGACACCATTATAATTTTTGCGTTCTACAAACATATGTACGGTTTCACCATAGGTGTAAATTCCGGCTCTCACCACTTCACCAAACTCATCAGTTTCAACTTTTGGCTCCATATAGGATTTTGCACCACGCTTTGTAGTTTCCTCATAAGATTTACGTGCATCATCCACCCAAAGCGCCACGACTTTAACTCCATCACCATGCTTAACTATATGGTTGTTTATTGGGTTATCAGAGCTTAGAGGCGTCGTAAGCACCAATCTAATTTTATCTTGTTTTAAAACGTAGGATACCGTGTCCTTACTTCCAGTTTCCAATCCTTTATAGGCATAGGACTGAAAGCCGAAGGCCGTCTTATAAAAATGGGCCGCTTGTTTGGCGTTACCTACATAGAATTCTACATAATCTGTTCCTAAAAGCGGAAGAAAGTCTTGCGCTCCTTCAAATATTTTTTCGAGTCCGTAGTTTACTGATTTTATTTGTTTTTTATCCATCTGTATGTTCTATAGAAAAGAGAGAAGAGAAACAAGAGAAAAGACTTTAGAGCTTATTTTGAAAACTCATTGTCATTTTTTGAAACTCTGCTATTTTATCTTCAATCTTTATTAATTGTACTTTTGTTATATACTTTCTTTTATTTGCAATAATTAATTGTGTTTCAAGCTCAAATGAAGAGCCAAGTGCAATATCAATAAAATGAGAAAAAGACTTATCTGTTCTGGCAGAACCTTCAGCTATGTTACTTGGAATTGACACAGAACATCTATTTATTTGAGACCCCAAACCAAATCTTTCTTCTTTCGGAAAACTGTAAGTCAATTTAAAAACATCATCTACAATTTCAATACCTAAACTCCAAACCTTTAAATTCTTGTAGTTGTGTCTTTTCATATTCTCTTCTCTATTTTCTTTTTTCCCTTCTCTAAATATTTACTCCAACCAAGACTTAAAATAATCCCCATCCGCAATTTTCAAAGCCTCTTCTGTTACCTTCAATGGCTTAAATGTATCTACCATTACTGCTAATTCATCTGTTTTCACTTTACCAATACTACGTTCCATCGCTCCTGGATGTGGTCCATGAGGAATACCTGCAGGATGTAGTGAAATATGCCCTTTGTCGATATCATTTCTGCTCATAAAATCACCATCAACATAATACAATACCTCATCACTATCTATATTGCTGTGATTATATGGTGCTGGTACAGCTAAAGGATGATAATCGTACAAACGCGGCACAAAGCTACACACCACAAAAGCGTCGGTTTCAAAAGTTTGATGCACTGGCGGTGGTTGATGCACACGTCCTGTAATCGGTTCAAAATCGTGAATGGAAAACGCATAAGGATAATTGTAACCATCGTAACCTACGACATCAAATGGATGTGATGCATAGACCATATCAAATATATCATCTTGCTTTTTTATCTTGATCAGAAACTCGCCTGATTCATTATAGGTTTCCAGTTCTTGTGGTTGACGTAAATCGCGCTCACAAAATGGCGAATGCTCTAGTAATTGTCCAAACCAATTGCGATAGCGTTTTGGTGTGTATATTGGTCGTCTGCTTTCTACAATAAATAGACGGTTATCCTCAGTATCAAAATCGATTTTATAGATAATACCTCTTGGCACTAACAGATAGTCACCATATTTAAAATCTAAATTACCGAGATGTGTCCTCAGTTTACCTGAGCCTTTATGAACGAAAATCAATTCATCTGCATCCGTGTTTTTATAGAAATAGTCTTCTGTTGATTTTTTTGGCGCTGCGAGTATGATGCTACAATCGCTATTGGTCAGCACCACTTTTCTGCTATCTAAATAATCCGTTTCGGGCTTTACCTTAAAACCATGAAAACGATAAGACTGCATATTGTTTGCCTTTGCGACTTTTGGTGCGACACTATATTGTTTTTTTATTTCTTTTACCTGTGTTGGTCGCTGTTCATGATAGCTGTTGGTTGACATACCGTCGAAACCGATGGTTCCGAACAATTGTTCGTAATAAAAACTACCATCAGGCTTTTTAAACTGCGTATGGCGCTTTGGTGGAATTTTTCCTAATTTATGATAAAATGGCATTTGTAATTTTGTTTTACTGTTACGTCGTTTATTCGTTTATTTGATGTAACCGAATAACGTTAAAGATACAAAAAATGAAGCGATTTAGTGCGCTGAAGTTTAGACCTCTATCTTCTGATGAAGACAAGTCCAATCTTATTCTGGATTCCTTTTGATAAGGAAATGCAAGTGTAGTTTTATGTTTGGCCAGAAGGGTTTCATTATGTTACAAAGTTGGGGATTTTTATATTAAAACCAAAACCCAAGATTAAAAAACCAATAGCCATTACCTGTTTCTGGCGAATAGGTGTATTTTCCTTCCAACGGTCCAAGAAAAGTTTCCAAGGAATAACCCAATGCATAGCCACTATAATCTGGTGTAGTAAAGAAATTACCATTTTCAAAAAGTCCATCACCAATATTTGCATAATTAGCAGCTAAAAGAATATGGTGCTTTTTAAAAATTTCGTAATCCAATGTAAAGGTTGCCTTTACAAAACTATCCCCTGATAAGGCTAAGTAATCATAACCATAAAATGATTGAAAATTGTTAATGAAATTTCTACCATAACCACCTAAACCAAACCCCAATGTTGTAGTAGAATTATCACCAATCTTAAAACCTCCACTGGTTTCTGATTTTAGTGCCAATTGGTCTGAAAAGCTAAAAGCATACCCAATATCTGCTTTTGCTATGGAAAATTGTTCAAAGTCGGCATTAAAATCGGATGCATTGAGATACAAATGAAAATCTCCATTAAAATAAAAACCGCTTTTTGGAAACAAAGAGTTGTCGTAGTCATCAAATATTAAATTACCAAATACACTGAAATAATCCGTATTTTCAAACGTAAAATCATCTTCTCCCTGATTTTCATCGATAAGCGTTTCAGAGGTTATTTTTAGGCGCTTATATTCTGCACCTGCTCTTAGTGCAAAATCCTTTCTAAAAATAGTCTGGAGGTATATTTGATTGGTAAAGTCCGTAAGTTCTACGTCTATTTTATTCAAGCCAGCTAATAATGGTGAACTCTCTTCCAAGGCCAGTAGCGGATTTATGTTTTTGTTGAAGTTATTAAATCGTGATTTTATACCGATACTAATATAAAACCCCTTATCAATAAAATAATCGAAATTATATCTTGAGTTATCACCCAGAATAATATCTAAAGAAGCTATGTCATTATTAAACAATAATCTCTTTTTTGTAATATTTGCCAATGCTGCACTTTTGTACAACCCATCATAATGCACTCCCAATCTTAAAAATGTAGATGCCTCAGATTCTCTAATCTCACCCATTAAATTATATCCCTCACCATTTGAAACTGGCTCTAAGTAATACCTAAATGTATTGAAGTTGTTTGTTGCTATCAGGTTATTGATGCCTTTTTTAAAATCTTCATAACTAATCTTTTCATCGCTTTTAAACCTAAATTTTCCTAAAAGGTAAGCTCTTGTATACCTATCGTTTCCGTTAATATTGATGGAATTAATTTTAATACTATCTAAAAATTGAAGCTTTGGTCTATCAGAATGAGTTTTTTGGCTGTTCCTTATTTTAAGCAATTCTGAGATATTGGCTCTTGCAGCAGCTTCTCCATTGGCAATGATATCTTCACCTTCGCTAAAGGAGACAACAGAAAAATTAGCAATATCCGGCTTTATATATATATCGGTCAATTGAGCCTTACTCTTCATGGCCTTAATAGTTCTAAAATTATTTATCTGAAGTAAAATCTCGGGTGCAGACTTTAGGGACTTTCTATCCTTGAGCGCATCTTGCACATCAACACCTATGATGATATCCATCCCTTTAGCTCTTAATTCTTCAACGGGAAAATTATTTGTGACCCCTCCGTCTATTAGGATTTTATCATCAATTATTACGGGTTGAAATAATGAAGGTAAAGCACCACTAGCTGTTACTGCTTCGGCTAAATTACCTTTATCCATAACAATAGATTCACCAGTCTCTATATTTGTGGCCATACAAAAAAACGGAATTGGTAAATTTTCAAAATTGCTAATGTGGTTAACCGGAAGCATCATTTGATACAGTAGGTTATATACATTCTGACCACGGGATAATGCAGACGGTAAATTAATCTTAAACTTATCAAAAGGTAGGCTTACTGCATATTTTTCAGAATTTTCGCGTTCATAGAATGACTTGGATGATCTGGGAAATTCATCATTAATCAATTCATTAAAATCGGTCTCATTAAACAAGTCTTCTAATTGCTTACCAGAATACCCTGTTGCATATAAAGATCCTATTATAGCTCCCATACTAGTACCTGCCACATAATCTATTTTAATGCCGAGACTATCAATAACTTTTAAAGCACCGATATGCGCAAATCCTTTTGCTCCTCCTCCGCTCAACACTAAACCAACTTTTGGCTCTTTAGTTTCTTGGGCATGTATATTGTTGAAGCAAAAAAATAAAATGAGGATACAGCAAACAATGGTAAAGTGTCTGTAATTGAAATGATATGTCAGGGATGGTTTCAATTTATTCTTTATGGTAATAGTTATATACTTTATTTGCTCGAGATACGCCAACAACAGCTTCAAGTTCATCTAATTTGGCATTTGCTATTCGTTTTACGGTTTTAAACCGTTTCATTAAATCGATTATAGTTTGCTCACCTACACCTGGAATATTCTCCAATTCGGTGGTCAAAGCACTTTTACTTCGTCTATTCCTGTGGTGTTCAATACCAAAACGATGTGCTTCGTTTCGCAATTGCTGTATGATCTTTAGGGTTTCACTTTTTTTATCTAAATATAAGGGAATTGGATCATCTGGATAAAATAATTCTTCTAAACGTTTTGCAATTCCGATAATTGCTATTTTTCCACGCAAGTCTAAAGCTTCTAAGCTTTTTAATGCTGAAGATAATTGGCCTTTACCACCATCTATTATAATGAGTTGCGGAAGCGGTTGATCTTCGTCTAGCAATCGTTTGTAACGCCTAAAAACCACCTCTTCCATCGAAGCAAAATCATCTGGCCCTTCAACGGTTTTAATATTGAAATGTCTATAATCCTTTTTACTTGGCTTGCCATTTTTAAACACAACGCATGCCGCTACCGGATTTGTACCTTGGATGTTAGAGTTATCAAAACACTCAATATGTCGTGGCTCTTCAGACAAGCGTAAGTCCGCTTTCATCTGTGCCATAATTCTGTTGGTATGCCTATCTGGGTCGACAATCTTTATTTGCTTCAACTTATCCATTCTATAGTACATCGCATTGCGTTTAGATAAATCCACAATACTTTTTTTGTCTCCTAGTTTCGGTATGGTCACTTTAACCTCCTCTCCTAAATTGACCTTAAATGGCACATAGATTTCTTTTGACTTGGAATTAAAACGTTGGCGTATTTCAGTAATGGCAATCTCTAAAAGTTCCTTATCTGTTTCCTGAAGTTTCTTTTTGATTTCCAAGGTATGGGATCTAATGATAGAGCCATAGCTTAACTGCAAGAAATTGATGTAGGCATAGGTTTCATCGCTAACAATTGAAAACACATCAACATTACTAATCTTAGGGTTTACAATGGTAGATTTTGCCTGGTAATTTTCTAGAATTACCAACTTTTCTTTAATTTTTTGGGCATCTTCAAACTGCATGTCTTCAGCATATTGCTTCATCTGTTTTCTAAACTGCTGTAGCGAATCCTTAAAATTCCCTTTTAGAATTTCTCTAATAGCAGTAATATTTGCATGATACTCCTCCTCTGTTTCCAATCCTTCACATGGCCCTTTACAGTTGCCCAAATGATATTCCAAACAAACCTTATATTTTCCTGCTTGAATTTTTTCTTCCGCGAGATCATAATTGCATGTGCGCAATTGGTAGAGTCCTTTTATTAGCCCTAAAAGTGTTTTTACGGTTTTCATGCTGGTATATGGCCCAAAATATTCAGAACCATCCTTAATAACCCTTCTTGTTGGAAATATTCTTGGAAAGCGTTCATTTTTAATACAAATCCATGGGTAGGATTTATCATCCTTCAGCATTACATTGTATTTTGGCTGATACTTTTTTATGAGGTTATTCTCAAGCAATAAGGCATCGTTCTCTGTTTCTACAACAATGTGCTTAATGGAAGCTATCTTTTTAACCAGAACCCTTGTCTTACCATAATCGTGCTGTTTAGTAAAATAACTGCTTACACGTTTCTTAATATTCTTTGCCTTACCAACGTAAATCAATTTATCATCCATATCAAAATATTGATAGACACCAGGTTGATTTGGTAGGGTTTTTATTTGTATGTCTAATGAGGTTTCTGGCATTAACCCAAAGGTAACAATTCGTTAAAGTTTTTGTTTATTTTGAATTAACTTTATGACTATCTTGCGCCACTTTTTTAAAAAATTTGTTGAAGATGAAAAAAGTTTTAGGACGCATAGATAAAATTGATTTTCCCGAATTACATCTTACTGAAGTTGATGTTAAAATAGATACAGGTGCCTATACCTCTGCCATACATTGCTCTAAAATAAAAGAGGTAAACGGTTTGCTTTATTGTACTTTTGAAAGTAAGGGACATCCTAACTTTAATGGTAAAGAGGTCGTATTTAGCAACTACACCCTTACTGATGTAAAAAGTAGTAACGGTCAAAACGAAAATCGCTACAAAATAAAAACTACTGCCATATTCTTTGGAAAAAGCTATAAGATTAACTTAACTTTAAGCACAAGAGACGATATGAAATTTCCAGTCTTAATTGGCCGTCAATTTCTTAGGCAAAAATTTATGGTAGATGTTGATTTAGAAAACCAGTCTTTTAAAAATCCTATTAATGAACATAGTTATTCTTTCTCGTAACTCACAGTTATACTCAACTCAGCGCCTTATTGAGGAGGGCGTAAACAGAGGGCATGAAATAGAGGTCATAGATCCTTTGAAGTGCGATATCATTATTGAAAAAGAAAAGCCAACAATTTATTACAAGGATCGATATCTAGATTATGTCGACGCCATTATCCCAAGGATTGGAGCATCTGTTACTTTTTTCGGTTGTGCTGTAGTGCGACAGTTTGAAATGATGAATGTTTTTACTACAGTAACCTCTGATGCCATTATTAGAAGTAGGGACAAACTTCGTAGTTTTCAAAGACTATCTAAAGCAGGCATAGGAATGCCAAAAACGGTTTTTACCAATTACTCAAGAGATGTTGAAGAGGTTTTGGACCATGTCGGTGGACCACCTGTAATTATAAAACTATTGGAAGGCACTCAAGGTTTAGGTGTTGTCTTAGCAGAAACCAAAAATGCAGCGGAGTCTGTGCTCGAAGCCTTTAACGGTTTACAGGCCAGAGCGCTTGTTCAAGAATTTATAGCTGAAGCCAAAGGTGCAGATTTAAGAGCTTTAATTGTGGATGGTCAGGTAGTTGGAGCCATGAAACGCCAAGGTAAAGAAGGTGAGTTTCGCTCTAACCTTCACAGAGGTGGCAATGCCAATCTTATAAGGCTATCAGAAGACGAATTAAAACTTGCCATAAAAGCAGCTAGGGCTTTAAAGCTTCCTGTTTGTGGAGTTGATATGTTGCAGTCTGCCAGAGGCCCTTTAATTATGGAAGTGAATTCTACACCTGGATTAGAAGGTATTGAGAGAGCAACTCAAAAAAACATTGCAAGAGCAATTATTACCTTTATAGAAAGAAACAGAAAATAAATAGAAATTCCCGCTTTATAAAGACATACTATGAGTGAAAAAGAAGTATTACATATATTGGGAGAAAAAGTTGCTTTAGGAAAAAGAGCTAAAGTGAGTTTTAATGTTGCCAAGCTTCATACCCAAAATACTATAGATGTCCCTGTCATTATTGAACGGTCAAAAAAACCTGGTCCAACGGTTTTAATTATGGCTGGTATCCATGGTGATGAAGTCAATGGTGTAGAAATTGTAAGGCAGATTATAGCCAAGGGCATTAATAAACCCAAAAAAGGAACCATTATTTGTATTCCTGTTATTAATGTATTTGGGTTTATTCACATGGATAGGGAATTTCCGGACGGTCGTGATTTAAACCGTGTTTTCCCAGGAATTCGTGGTGGTTCTCTGGCGAGTAGAGTCGCCTTTAAATTGGTGACTGAAATCTTACCTCATGCTGATTTGGTATTGGATTTCCATACAGGTGGATCAGACCGTTTCAATGCTGCACAAATTAGGATAATTAAGGGCGAAGATAATCTAGATGAACTAGCTAAAGTGTTTGGGGCACCTTTTGTGCTTTATTCAAAAAATCTTAAAAAATCATTTAGAAATACTTGTCACAAATTAGGTATTCCTATTTTACTTTTTGAAGGCGGAAAGTCATTTAATATTGATAATAATATCACCAACACAGGAGTTAATGGAGCAAAACGCGTATTGCATCATTTGGGAATGCTAGGTTCTAAATTTAAAGTATCTGAACCTAAAAAATCTTGTATTTACATTTCTCAAAGCAAATGGATAAGAGCCAACTATTCTGGAATGTTTAAATCTTCCGTTTCTATCAATTCTGAAGTAAAAAAAGGTGATGTGCTTGGGCACATTACGGATCCATACGGTAGTTTTAACCATTTTGTGAAAGCGCCAAATGATGGTTTTATTTTTAACGTCAACGAATCACCAATTATTTATCAAGGTGATGCGATTTTTCATATTTCCACTAAAACAGAATCGTGACCAAAGCTGAACTTCGAAAAAAATATAAGTCACTTCGTAAGGCACTATCTTTTGATGACATTGAAGACTACAGCCTGTCTATAGCCAATCAATTGCTAAAATTAGATATTTGGGATAAATCGTTCTATCATATTTTTTTAACCATAGAAGAACAAAAGGAAATCAACACAGAATATATTTTAAACATCCTTGCTGGAAAAGATAAAAACATCGTAATCTCAAAAAGCAATTTTGAAGATTTTTCGATGACGCATTATCTTCTCACGGATAACACAACCATAAAGAAAAACAGCTATAATATTCCCGAACCTATAGACGGTATTCCAATTGCTTCAAAACAAATTGAAGTGGTTTTTGTTCCACTTCTAGCGTTTGACAAAACAGGAAATAGAGTGGGTTACGGAAAAGGATTTTATGACAGGTTTTTGAAACAATGTAAACCAGAGACCCTAAAAATTGGCTTATCGTTTTTTGAAGCTGAAACCGAAAATTTTGAAGCCATTGATAATGATGTTAAGTTGGATTATTGTGTGACTCCGAATCGAGTGTTTCAATTTTAGAAGATTCCTTAAACGCCTTCTTATTAAAGACAATTAAAATTCCAATCCCTGTGCTAATGGCAATATCTGCTACATTAAAAACGGGGTCGAAAAATGAAAAGTATTTTCCGCCAATTATTGGCAACCATTCTGGCAAAACACCACTCCAAATAGGAAAATGCAACATATCTACCACCTTACCATAAAACACATCGGCATAACCGCCATTTTCAGGTAAAAATGTCGCGACTTGCATATCGCTATCACTGAATAAGATTCCATAAAACACGGAATCGATAATATTGCCCAAAGCACCTGCGAATATTATGGCTATTGCAAAAATCAAGGTTTTGGATTTTTTCTTTTTGGTAACATCCACTAACCAAAAACCGATACAGGTTACGGCAACAATTCTAAACAAAGTTAAAATCAGTTTAGCTGAACGATCTGAAATGAATGTAAAAAAATCGCTCAGTTTAGTTCCCCAAGCCATACCATCATTTTCAACAAAATGAATTTTAAACCACGACATTACCTCAACAGTTTCAGTTAACCGAAAATGGGTTTTTATATAAATTTTACTGATTTGGTCTATCAGTAAAATGAGTACAATAATAATTAAAGCTTTCTTTAAAGACATTAAACGGTTTTGGGCAAATGTAAATGTTTATTCTTTTTTAGCAACTGTAATGTCTCCATTAATGGACTTTAAATTCCATTGGGATTGCGATCGGGAAAAGTCGTCCACAACAACTTCACCATTATTGGATGAAGCGTTAATTTTCGCATCTCTTGTAACAACGCTAATATTCCCATCAATAGTGTTGATTGTTGCGCTTTTTGTCAATCCATCTACCACGCAATGGCCTTGCAGTAATTCAACCGAAAGTGAGTTGTAGTTTCCACTAACATCAACAGAGCCAACATCGCTAACAATATTTAAATTAAGGTTTTTTGGAATTTTAAGATATAAGGTTGCTGCTATGACTTTATGTGCATTTCTTTTATCATCTGGGATATCTTCAAAGGACATAAATTCTAAGCGAAGGGTTAATGTATTGTCTTTCTCTTCAGTTGCTATTTGATATTTATTCTGGTATTCGCCATCAAGGGTTGATGACAATGAAATTTTATTCTCATCAGTAGTGCCTACTGTAATGTTGAAAATTTGATTACCGCTTATTGCAACGGTTTTTATTTGGTCAGCTAGTATTTCTTTAGATAAGGTATTTTGGGCGAAGCTAGCAAAGGGTGATATTAAAGTAAACAACAAACAAAGAGACCTCACGGGTTTTAAAAACCTATGAGGTCTGTATATGAAATTATTTTTCTGCATATTTAGATTCCTGCCTTTCACTTACGCTAAAGCATCTGTGGACAAAGTCGCAGGAATGTATTACTTCTGCATATTCTTAGCTTCGATACTCAATGTTGCGTGCGGTACGAGTTTTAATCGTTCTTTATTGATTAATTTTCCTGTTACACGGCAAACACCATAAGTTTTATTTTCAATTCTGATAATTGCATTTTTTAAATCGCGAATGAATTTTTCCTGACGAATGGCTAGAGCAGAATTCGCTTCCTTGCTCATGGTCTCACTTCCTTCTTCAAAAGCCTTGAATGTTGGTGAGGTATCATCTGTACCATTGTTATGGTCGTTCATATAAGCACTTTTTATCAATTCTAAATCGTGCTCCGCCTTATCTATTTTCTCTTGAATTAAAACTCTGAATTCTTCTAAATCCTTGTCAGAATATCTGTTTTTAGTATCTGTTGACATATTTTTAATGTTTTTGAATAAACAGTTTGGTATTTACATCATCGAAAGCAATTTCTATACCATTGTTTAGTGTTTCTATTATTTGTAACTCTTCGGTTAAGGTTTCTGATTTAATATAATCTTCATTTGAAGCAATTGCTGCTGTAACTTGCGCGTCCTTTTGAAGCTGTACATCTATGCGATCCGTAACTTCAAAACCAGAATCCTTACGTAAATTTTGAATACGGTTTACAAGCTCACGTGCAATCCCTTCTTTACGTAATTCTTCATCAATAGTTACATCCAAAGCTACTGTAATTCCACTTTGGCTTGCAACCAACCATCCTTCAATATCTTGCGATGTTATCTCAACATCCTCTATTCCTAAGGTAACATTTTTTCCGTTAACTTCAACTTCTAAAGCACCTTTTTGCTCGATTTTTTTGATGTCTTCTGTTGAAAAAGAACTTATCGCACTGGCTACCAACTTCATATCTTTACCAAAGCGAGGTCCAAGTACCTTAAAATTTGGTTTTATCTGTTTGACCAATATATCTGAAGCATCTTGCAAAAGCTCAATTTCCTTGATATTTACCTCGTGTTTTATCAAACTTGAAACTGCTTCTATCTCTTCCTTTTGTTGGTCATTATCAACAGGAATCATTATTTTTTGAAGCGGCTGACGCACCTTAATCTTCTCTTTAGCTCTTAACGACAATACTAAAGAAGATATTGTCTGCGCATTTTCCATTTTGCGTTCTAACACTTTATCTATCGCACTTTCATCTGCTTTAGGGAACTCTGCTAAATGCACACTCTCAAAACTTTCTTTTTGAGTAACTGCATTAAGGTCTAAATACAAACGATCCATAAAGAATGGTGCAATTGGTGCACCAAGTTTAGCTATGGTTTCCATACATGTGTAAAGTGTTTGGTATGCCGAAATTTTATCGGCTTGGTAATCGCCTTTCCAAAAACGTCTTCTACTTAAACGCACATACCAGTTACTCAGATAATCTTGTGTAAAGTCTGAAATTGCTCTAGCTGCCTTTGTAGGCTCGTAATCTGCATAGTATTCATCTACTTTTTGAATCAAGGTATTTAATTCAGACAAAATCCAACGGTCTAACTCTGGTCTTTCATTTAGAGGAATATCTGCTTCTTCATATTTAAAACCATCTAAATTGGTATATAAACTGAAGAATGAATAGGTATTATATAATGTTCCGAAGAACTTACGTTTTACTTCCTCTACGCCTTCAATATCAAATTTTAAGTTGTCCCAAGGGTTGGCATTGCTTATCATGTACCAACGTGTAGCATCTGCTCCGTGATTTGCCAAAGTTTCAAATGGATCTACAGCATTACCTAAACGCTTAGACATTTTCTGACCATTCTTATCTAAAACCAATCCGTTAGACACTACATTTTTGTATGCCACAGAATCAAAAACCATTGTTCCGATAGCATGCAATGTATAGAACCAACCACGTGTTTGGTCTACACCTTCTGCAATAAAATCTGCTGGAAATGCTTCTTTACTATCAATTAAGTTTTTATTCTCAAACGGATAATGCCATTGTGCGTAAGGCATAGAACCAGAATCGAACCAAACATCTATTAAATCACTTTCACGCTTCATTGGTTTTCCTGATGCTGATACTAATACAATTTTATCAACTACGTTTTTATGCAGGTCTATTTTTTCATAGTTTTCTTCAGACATATTACCAACTTCGAAATCGGCGAAAATATCTTCAGACATTACGCCCGCTTCTATAGCTTTTGCTATTTCACTTTTTAATTCTTTAACAGAACCGATGCACAGTTGTTCTTTTCCATCTTCCGTTCTCCAAATTGGTAATGGAATTCCCCAAAAACGTGAACGTGATAAGTTCCAATCGTTAGCATTAGCCAGCCAATTACCAAAACGACCTTCTCCTGTTGATTTAGGTTTCCAGTTAATTGAGGTATTTAGTTCATGCATTCTACCTTTTACATCAGTCACTTTTATAAACCAAGAATCTAACGGATAGTATAAAATTGGCTTATCTGTTCTCCAACAATTTGGGTAGCTGTGCTTATATTTTTCAACCTTAAAGGCTTTGTTTTCTATTTTTAATTTAATGGCAAGTTCTACATCTACAGATTTCTCTGGTGCTTCGCCATCATTGTAATATTCGTTCTTTACGTACTTACCAGCAAACTCTCCCATTTCTGGTCTAAAACGTCCTTGCAAATCTACAAGAGGCACTAAATTGCCATTATCATCCTTTACCAACATTGGTGGAATTTCTGGCGTAGCCTGTTTTGCAACCAAGGCATCATCTGCACCAAAGGTTGGCGCTGTGTGTACGATACCTGTACCATCTTCAGTGGTAACAAAATCTCCAGAAATGACTCTAAACGCATTTTCAGGATTATCGTTTGGCAACGCATAATCTAGTAATTGCTCGTACTTAATACCAACTAAATCTTTTCCTTTGAATTCTTTAACGACGTAGAACGGAATCTTTTTATCGCCTTCTTTGAATTCTATGAGTTCTGGCTTGGTTTCTACTTGCTTGTATTTTCCATCAAACTGTTTACCTACAAGACTTTTTGCCAACACCACATTCATTGGTTTGAATGTATATTGGTTGTAAGTTTCAACTAAAACATAGTCAATCTTTGGTCCAACCGTTAGAGCTGTGTTACTAGGCAAGGTCCAAGGTGTTGTCGTCCAAGCTAAGAAGTAAATATCACCTTCATCTTGAAGAAAATCTGGCAACGTTTCTGCTATGGCCTTAAACTGCGCTACAACCGTTGTATCTGTAACGTCTTGATAGGTTCCTGGTTGGTTAAGCTCGTGCGAACTTAAACCTGTACCTGCTTTTGGCGAATAGGGCTGAATGGTGTAGCCTTTGTACAACAAATTCTTATCATGGATCTGCTTTAACAACCACCAAACACTTTCCATATACTTGGATTTGTAGGTAATATATGGGTCATCCATATCTACCCAATAACCCATCTTCTTGGTAAGGTCGTTCCAAATATCTGTGTAGCGCATTACAGCTTTTTTACAAGCTTCGTTGTATTCTTCAACCGTAATTTTAGTTCCAATATCCTCTTTGGTAATGCCTAATTCTTTTTCAACACCCAACTCAACTGGCAATCCGTGTGTATCCCAACCCGCTTTACGCTTTACTTGGAAACCTTTCATTGTTTTGTAACGTGGAAAAATGTCTTTTATAGCACGTGCTAATACGTGGTGCACGCCTGGTAAACCGTTTGCAGAAGGTGGTCCTTCAAAAAACACGTAAGGCTCTTTGCCTTCTCTGGTAGTTACACTTTTTTCGAAGATATTATTAGCTTCCCAATAGCTGTTGATATCCTCAGCAACTTTTGGCAAGTTAAGTCCTTTATATTCAGGGAACTTTGTACTCATTATTCGCATTTCTTTTCGAGGTGCGAAATTAAGGATTTTTTGCTAAAAAATATCTAGATATTCTTGAAAAACAAAGGCCATTTGGTATCATAACCAAACAGCCTTTGTCACTAACTAACTAAAACAATTTTTTATTTCACTATAATTTTCTTTGTAATACTTGTATTTGTTGCTGTGGTTAACTTTATAATATATGTTCCTGTATTTAAATTCGTTACCTCATACTCATTATAAGAGCCTTCAAACATGTTGATCCTTTGTACGGATTGCCCAACCATATTAATCACCTCAATACTTTTAAGCTCCTCATTGGTAGGGTTTAATACCACAATTTTCTTTCTACCTATGGCGTAATATAAATTAAGTGCTTTTAAGTCTTGGTCGATCTGAGATAGTGTCTCGTTTTCTTGTTGATGGAAAACGATTTCTAACCTATCTGTGAACTCGCCTGCATCTGACGAAAATTCATAAGGCTCATAACTCTTTAGGTCAAAATACTCACCCGTTAAGTTGTCTCTTAAATATATTTCTTGGTCGTTAGCAATATTTTCCTCTTCCGTAAGCTTAATCGTATAGTTGTAAGCTCCAGAGGTTGTCAACACTAACGGAACTATCTTATCTTCAGTTATAGAACTATATGCTTGAATGGTCATCAGTTGATTATCCAAAATCAAATTAAGGTCGTCATCGTTGCCGTCAACATTAATAGCTTCATATCCATAATCGTAATCGTCAGAGGTTTCTTCGCTAAAACCTAGTAACAATTCCCTTCTTGTTGTTGGCCCATCAACTGAATTGAACTCTAGTCTAAGCTTTTGCATTAAGGTTTCCTCTGTTTCTTCACTTTCATTTTGGTTCTGACCAGTGTCTTGGTCACCTCCATTTCTAAAAAACACCGACCCATTTCCATAAGAACCATTGGCATCAGCTTCTTTGATAAAAATACGCTGGTCATTATTGAATACGACATCACCGTTTGATATAATTTCAGTCATAAATCCTTGGCCAACTGGCAAATACCTTGTTGGTATTTTTGTACCATCTTGATTGCCATTAGTTGCTCCCTCTAAACCAACAAACTGATAAGCCCTTATTGCACCTGTCTTATTTACTTGGGCGTAACCACCATTATATTCATCAAGAATATGTGAGTTTCCACTCCATTGTTGCCAAAGTTGTATCGTTCCGTCAATAACACCTATATTATCGTCTATGAACTTGTGTAAGTCAATTGCCGAGGCATAAGGATTACCAAACAGGTAATCTGTTTTGGATACTGCTGGCACAGAACCAGCACCTCCTGTGTCTGTAACTGGGATTACAATGGTACCGTTGTTTGGTTTACCTTCAAATAAATACTGTTGTTCAGAACCAGCAATTCCTGTTCCTTTTTGGGTGTAACCCACGCCTGGCTGTAATGGAGAGCTTTGGCTCAACTGTGCCCAATCATAGTATGTTAAACCATTGATATAAGTGTACAACCAATAAGTACTTATCTTCCCTGTTTGGTGAAGTGAACTAGTGAACTGAAAGTTACTACCATCTGGCTTTTTCAACATTCCTAAATTGAATGTTGTATTGTTTTCGTTATCGCTTTCTAAATTATTATTAGACAAACTTGTAACTCCTGTGAAACCTACTGGAGAGGCCCAATAGTTATACCAGTATTTATTGTTAGTACCTTCTTGACGTCTTATGATTTTACCATTAGCTGAGGTTACTAAATCACTTGTATTCGTTTGAATTAGTTGTGAGTCTCCCAATAGGTCTAAAGTTCCATTGAGCTCCAAGTACCAATTGTTCTCTACTTTTTGATCTCCATTTACTGTGAAAGTTCTGTTACTATCTATCAATAACCCCAAGTTGGTGTGAGAACTGGAGGATGTAATATTGTGTTTAATATGAACAATGCTCCAATCCTTATTTTTCGTGGCATCTTCTATATCCCAGACATCACCATGTAGCCAAGTTGATTGACTTGTCCAATTACCATTGTTACCAGTTTCGTATGGCATTGGTGCTGTCTGTTCCTGTATTGTAGTAATATTCATCAAATTCAGGATTCTATCATTTCCAGAATAATCTGATGTGGTATTATTTTTTATATCCGTCATTGGATAATAGGCAATTAAACGTGACCAAGGTACTGTCTCAAGTGTTTTAGTATCCTTAATCTGTTTGGGAACAATCATTCCTTGTACAAGTCCATTGTCCAGCTCTATTTCTTGATAAACCATCTGCTGTATCTGCTCTTCCGTTAGCGCAGCATCAAAGACTCTTACTTCGTCAATGTTACCAGTGAAATACTGTTTATTCGTATAATTCATTGATCTGCGACCAACCTCAAAATTTCCATTCCATATATTCGTAGAACTCAATGTCTCTCCTATTAAGTTTACGTTGGTCTGGCTACCTTGTTCTACGCCGTCAATGTAAATGTTTAGTCTACCCGTATTATTCGAGAATGTGGCGGCAACATGATGCCATTCATCATATTCAACATCAATTCCGTTAAGTGTCTGTTGGCTACCAGCAGTTGTGCGCATTGAAAGCCGTAGTTGATTACCATTTTGGGCATATATCTTGAATGCGTCACCTTCACCAGCTATTGTAGCATATGAGTTTCCGGAGTTCGATGCGTCTATCTTTACCCATGCCATTATCGTCACTTCACCCAGACCTTCTATCAAACTATCACCGCTTAAGTAATCATCAATACCATCAAAATCTACGGTTGCTGAAACTGGAGGGTTAATATTAAATAAATCTCTGTAATCTAAATCGCCACTAGAATATAAATCCCCATCTGAGTCGGGCAATACTGAAGCACTTGGATTATCGATTTCATCATTAACATCATTAGCATCGTTAGAATTGCCTCCTTCAAAGAGTACATCTAATCCGTCATTATCAGAATCCAAAAATAAGACTACCTCATCAGCCATTCCATTTTCTTCAATATCTGGCAGGCCATCATTATCTGAATCTAAATCGACATAATCATAAATACCGTCCCTGTCTGTATCCTCAATAGGAAATGAAACACCATAAGTGTCATCTACGCCATCATTATTATTATCTGTAATTGTAGCTCCTATTCCGCTAGGTGATAAATAACCAATTGTAGGCTGCATTTCTACATTATCTGGAATACCATCGTCATCTGAATCAATATCCAAAAAGTCATAATTACCTGTTCCGTCTGTGTTAAAAGGTATTGTTCCTGTGCCAGCGGACGAGGGAATTCCATCGGTAGTCGGAGTGTCACCAACTTTTCCGTCCGCATATCCGTCTCTTATAATTACAAAACTATTATTTACGAAACCTC
Organism: Leeuwenhoekiella palythoae; assembly: GCA_964221315.1. GTDB lineage: Bacteria > Bacteroidota > Bacteroidia > Flavobacteriales > Flavobacteriaceae > Winogradskyella > Winogradskyella palythoae_A. Next base: position 788,884 of record CAXPYI010000002.1, read on the forward strand.
GATCAGTACCTCCAGACTCAATAACATCTGGAATACCATCATTATCTGCATCTAGGTCGAAATGATTAGGAATACCGTCACTATCTGCGTCTAAATTTGCACAAACACCCGAAGCGTTAAGCACACAAAAATTTGGATCTTTATAATTAGGAACACCATCTACGTCATGGTCTGCAGAAGGATCAATGCCGTTTGACTCATCTGTATCTTTAATACCATCATTGTCATCGTCCAGATCATCTACATCACTTCTTCCATCATTATCAAAGTCTGGTAAAGTAAGAATAAACATCTTGCCATCACCATTATCATTAGTTGCAGCAGTTATAGTCGCTTTAGTAATCAGAGATCCTGTAGGCGCTATATCATTAAGATAAAAAATTGCTATACCTATTGTTCCTCTATTTTCTATGACCCTATCACTAAGCCAATAATCTGAACCTGTGGGAGGAGGGTTAAGTGCACCTGCAGTACCAAGAGAAGAGGAGCTACCCGTTCCACCAAAACCCCAATGTGAACCACCTGCATTATTAACAAATGTTTCGCCAAGAGATTGCTCAGGCCCACCATCTTCTGGAATACCGAAGAACTCGATATGATAGCAGTTGTTAGCATTACGTTCAGTTATGGCAATAACACCACTCGAACTAGACACGATACCTCCATCATAAGTTAAAGTTTGTCTTTGCGCGTCTGTTGTATTTTCTGCAGTATAATTGTCGCAAATATTATCTCCATTTCCGTTACACTCAAAATAATTGTTAAGGTTTAAAGATTGAAATGCAATTAAAGCGTTAGCATCCCACGTAGGACTGGCACTTGTAGATTCAATTCGCACACCATTAAGTCTAATGTTATTAAATCCATGTCCACTTGGCCCTAATTGGGTCATTTCGTAACCTGTAGGAGCACCAAAGTTAAAATAAACATTTCCATTTACCGTAATACTTTCTATAGTTGCTGACTGATTTTGATGTGTCTGATTATCGCTCCACTGAAATGTAACACCAGACTGAATACTTGGAGCATTAGTTTGAGCATTTAATGACACTATCATTAAAAATAGCACAAAAATGAGTAGTTTTTTATACATAAGCTTATAGTTTGGGACCAATAATTTTATGTACTATATCTGAATTTTTAAAGCAATGGACTTTAATTATGAGGGAGAGGGCTTTATATACGATAAAACATAAGGGGAGGTTTTATGCTATGTACTACAATATTAGTGATTTGCATGAAAAAGAACAAAAAATAATGAGTTTTTTATCGATTAAGTGTTTAAAAAATCAGATGAAACACATTTTTTTTAGTTCAAAATTATTGAAAATTTAAACTATAGGACACATTATCAGTATTTTATGTTTTGTAGTTTTCATGTCTCGTTAAACTCTAAACAATAAGTGGTCGTCCTCACTACTTTTAAAAGGAGGACGATAGCCTCTCATTGTTTTATACACAAGCTACCTATCTAACGACAACCTTTTTAGTGTACACACTATTATCATCCGTTATTAATTGTATAATATAAATCCCTGTATTTATTTTTCTTAATCTGTGTCTGATTAAACCATCATTGTTTACTGACACATTGCTAAAAATCCTTTGCCCAGAAATATTATACATTTCTACACTTTTCACATTCAAGCTATTCGGGTTTGAAATCAATATTGAATTTGTAGTAGTATCATATCGCACATCTACATTCAAAGTTTCAAAATCAGTTTGTGATAAAGTTTCTTCAGATTTAAAGAATATCTCAAATCTACTTTCAAAGTATCCCTGATCTGAAGAAAACTCATAGGCCTGACCACTTTTTAAATCAAAGACATCACCTGTAAAATTATCTCTTAAGCGGATGCTTTGTTCATCCATATTTTCCATCATTACAAGCTGTATAGAATAAAAATAACTTCCAGAAGCCTGAAAAACCATGTTTGCGATTTTATCCTCAGTTATTGAGCTATAAGCTTGGGTAGTATAAAATTCTCCTTCTTGAAACAAGTTAAGGTCATCTTGCATTAATACTAGATTTTTAGTGTCGTACCCTTCGTCATAATTATCTGAGGTGTCATCACTAAAACTAAGTTGTAGCACGCGGTTTACATCAGGTCCATCTATGCTATTAAATTCTAGCCTAAAACTCTGCACAGTTGCTGCGCTATCATTTGAAGCGTTTTGTGCTTTAACAGTTTGTGAAGCACATAAGATTAAAATCATAAAAGATATAATCTGTTCTTTTTTAAGTAGTAATGTTTTCATAGTTTATGGTATTTAGCAGGTTTATAATCCTTTTTAACTATGTACTACGATAAAATCTTCAGATCTAATGGATTGTACTCCGAGGGAAAGAGGTGTAATTATTTGATTTACAATTACAATACAATAGTAGTCTGAAGAAATTTACAAACCATCCTTATTCGATAAAGTGGTTAAAAAGTCGTTAAAAACTAATATTATGGCACAAAAAGCCACAATAACCGACAAAAAAACAACTCATTTTCAGTCAGTTAAACCAAAAAACTTGCTAAATCCTCGATTTTTGAAATAAGCTGAACTTTAATCTGAGCGTTTTTTAAAGTAATTTTATTGTATTTTGAGACGAAAATAGTAGAGAAGCCTAATTTTTCAGCTTCAAGTATGCGTTGCTCTACGCGCTGAACCGGTCTTATTTCACCTGAAAGGCCAACCTCGGCAGCAAAACAATAATCGCTAGGTATGGCAACATCTTCATTTGATGACAATATAGAAGCCACCACAGCTAAATCTATTGCAGGATCATCTACGGTAATGCCTCCAGTTATATTTAAAAAAACATCTTTAGCCCCTAAACGAAAGCCAGCCCGTTTTTCTAAAACTGCCAACAACATATTTAAACGCTTAGCATTAAAACCTGTTGCTGATCGTTGTGGTGTTCCATAAACCGCCGTGCTAACCAAAGCTTGTACTTCTATCATTAATGGTCTTAAACCTTCTAGTGTTGCTGCAATAGCATTTCCCGAAAGTTCACCATCTTTTTCTGAAATCAATATCTCTGAAGGATTAGACACTTCTCGCAATCCTGAACCTTGCATTTCGTATATACCCAACTCATTAGTGGACCCAAAACGGTTTTTATGTGCCCTTAGAATTCTAAAGACGTGATTACGGTCACCTTCAAACTGAAGAACCGTATCCACCATGTGCTCCAAAATCTTGGGCCCAGCAATATGGCCATCTTTAGTAATATGACCAATCAACAATACGGGAGTTGCCGTTTCTTTTGCAAATTTTATGAGCTCAGTTGTACATTCTTTTATCTGTGAAATGCTTCCAGCAGAAGACTCAATATAATCACTATGTAAGGTTTGAATGGAATCTATTATGACCAAATCTGGTTCTAACGCTTCTATCTGCTTAAATATATTTTGGGTTTTGGTTTCTGTGAGGATGTAACAGCTATTGTCATTCGGATTAATGCGCTCTGCACGCATTTTTATTTGTTTTTGGCTTTCTTCACCAGAAACGTATAAGGTCTTATACTTAAGCTTTAATGCTATTTGAAGCAACAGGGTGCTTTTACCAATACCTGGTTCACCTCCTAAAAGTGTTAACGAACCTTGAACCATGCCACCTCCCAATACACGATTAAATTCTGCATCTTGCATATTTAGTCGCGCTTCTTGAGAAGTATCTATTTCATTGATTTTTAAGGGCTTTGAAACACGTTTATTAACCGAAGTAGAGGATTTCCAATCACTTTTTTCGGGCTTTTGTATAACTTCTTCCGCAATGGTATTCCATTGTTTACAAGATGTACATTGTCCTTGCCATTTCGCATACTGACTTCCACAATTTTGACAAAAAAAGGTTGTTTTTACTTTAGCCATGTTCAGCTTCCGAAAGAATCAGAAATTTTAAATTTTGAAACAGCTAAATTAATATAATTTTAGTTGATGTCTTTAAACCAGTTGGCTATTGCTAAAATTTTAATAGTAGCAAGTTTTGAGGGCAAATTAGAAAATAGAAAGGTTTTCGTTCTTCTAAACAATGCTTCAAAGAAGTAGTCGGTGGATAATGTGTTTTTCTTAGTTCTCTTCATTGTCTTCCTCCTCTCCTTCCTCGTCTGTGTCCACAATTGTTAATTCGTCTATTTTTGAGAAAATAAAATCCCTATCGATATGGCTCACATCATTAAGCGTTAATGCAGATTCATATAATTTTTTGGCTTTTTTGGTTTTACCGACCTTTTCAGAATATTGGGCAAGATAGTATGTACCAAGTAATGATTCAGGATTAAGTTTTTTAGCTAATTTTCCTATTTTTTCTAACGACTCCAAATCATCTCGTTGTTCGGCTACCTTAACAACTTTTTCAAACTCTTCTTCTGTAATTGGTTTTTTTATTCCAAATAACTCTTCAATTCGGTCGTATCTATCTACAAGGTACTTATCTAAGGTGCCTTCGTAGGTCAATACTTTTTCTTCGAGTTCCTTTTCTCGTAAAGGTTTATATAATTCAAAAATCTTATCAAAAGATTTAGCTATTGCACTGTTCACTAAAGTGTAGTGTGTGTCATTCTTAAAATCATCAAAATAATACGTCAAATACTGGTTTTTTACTTCCGAAATTTGAGAATTAGCATTTAAAACAGCTTCTCTAATATATGGCAGGTCCTTATCTGAGGTTGCCATATAATAAAAAATATCATCTTTAAAGAACTCTAATCGCTTACCCAAATAGTCTCTCACAGTACCAGATAAATCTGGACTAATACATACATAGGCATTGAAAAGTGGATCTTCTTTAAACAAGTATGAATTGATAAAGTTGCCCATTAGGTCATGCCCTACTGCAACTCTAAATTTACTTGTATTGAATTTATTATCTAAATAAGGTATTAGCTCATCTGCAACAAAATCGTGAAAACGCAAACCAGATTCTTTTGGCAGACCAGTGACCTCGTCACAATAGCCATCGTAACGTCTCTCGCTTCCTTGTACTACACCTACTATAATAGAACTTGGCATATCATCAAAATAGGTTTGAAAATCTACTTGGCCAGCTATGGGCTCGAACAGATAATCACCATCAAAAACAATAATTAAAGGATACTTTATTTCTGAAGACGGATCGTAGTCTTTTGGCAACTTAATTTTTAATTGACGAACCGCATTTAACTTAGATGAACTAATTTCATCATAACTGATTTGAGCGAATAATGGCATACAAAAAAAAGATGCCAGAACTATTAAAATAGTCTTTCTCATTATTAAGTAGGTTTAGCTTTGGAATACCAAACATACTAAAATATCGTTAAGTTGTAAATTTTTTTCGATGAAGTGCAGTTAATCGTTCAGCGCATCTTGTACTTCGTACATTTTTTCGAGCATTATTTCTTTATCAATATATTGAGATGGCTCTAATAACAAGCCTGCCTTGTAACGTAATAGCGCTTTCCTAAGATTACCTTCTTTTTCGTGGAACATGCCCATGTAATAGGCACTTAGCATTGATGCAGGGAATTCTTTCTTTACAAGCTTTGCTAATTTTTCTAAAGATTCTAAATCATCGCGCTTGTTACAGGCAGCTGCAATTGCCCTAATGTCATTTTCTATTAATTTTTTTTCGAATCCGTAAAAGTATTCTATGTCTTCATACTTTTTCATTAGGTAATCGTATGGCGAGCCTTCAAAAGTCAATAATTTCTCATTGTACTCTTTTCCATTTATGGGTTTGTACAACGTAAATATCTCATTTAAGGCTTTTGGAATTCCTCGTCCCACTAAAGAATAGTGATTAGCATCCTCAAAATTATCGAACTTGTAGTGTAGTTTACTATTTTCAATGGATTTCAGTTTGGCATCGCACTCTATTATTGAGTTTCTCAAAACTTTTAAATCAGCATCCGCAGTTGCCATATAGTAAAATGTTTCTTGCTCTAATATGGATAAGCGCTGTTGCAGCCTTTCTATCATCTGTGGAGCCAAATCTGGACTTAAGCTTATGTACGCTCTAAACATTGGTTGGTCCTTAAACAAATAGTAGTTGATAAAGTTGGCGCTCATATCATGACCAACTATAACCCTAAAATTTGATGCTTTATAATTCTCTTCGATATAAGGAATCAATTCTGCACCCATAAACTCATAGAAGTCCGCTCCTTTATCTATTGGTAAATTCGTTTGTTCAGCATAGTAGAAATCATCTTCCCTTGTACTAGCTTGTTTAATGCCAACAACAATACAATCTGGTATATCTTCCCAGTAGGCTTGGTAATCTATATTTCCTGTAACTGGTTCAAATAAATAATCACCATCTAAAACAATAACCAAAGGATAAGTACGATTAGCTTCTTGATCATAGTTCCTAGGCAATTGAATTTTTAAGTCACGCTTACCATTTAGTTTATATGAATCTATCGTTTCATAAATGGCTTGTGCATTAAGACTAATTGCAAATAAGCAAAGTATAGCTAAAGTGTAGATTTTCTTCATATTAGACGAATGACTAAAGTTAAGGCAAGGTAAAAAATATTTTTATACGCTGGTTTTCTTTCTGTTATAGATTGGCAAGTATATTAATGACAGGCCACCTAAAACTATAATTACAAGGGTCTGAGTGGACCACATTATCCAACCAAAAGCTCTACTCGGATCTTCAGGTATATAGAATAAGCTGAACGCTATTACTATTGCCTCTGGAAATGAACCTATACCTCCGTTTGTTGCCGCTATACTAAAACTAGCAAAAATAAAGCCTATCAATACTCCTGCCAATGAAATATTACTCAACTCTGGCAAGGCAAATGTTGTTATGTAAAACATAGCTACATAAAGCACCCAAATAATTAATGTAAAAAAAATAAAGGCCCATTTTTTTTTCATTTTAAAGATGCTCATCGCTCCTTCGATGAGACCTTTAATAAAGCTTTTTACTTTTATGGCAAAGCTTGAGCTACCTCGCTTAACAAAAAGATATAAGCCTAAAGCAAAGACCAAAATAATAGCTCCACCTAAAATCAATGTTGTGGGATTAAATTTATCAATAAAGTAATTGTAAATAAACTTAAATTCTAGAATAAGTGCTACACCAATTATTAGAAGCAACATAATTGTATCGGCTACACGTTCGGCTACGATGGTTCCAAAACCTTTATCAAATGGCACATCCTCATATGTAGTTAAGATTGAAGCTCTCGCCACTTCACCTGCCCTAGGAAGGGTGAGGTTAATAAGATAGGCTGAATATACAGCCATAAAACTATTTGCAAATTTTGGCTTGTAACCCAAAGGTTCTGCCATGAACAGCCATCGATAAGCTCTTGACACATGACTTAAAACACCCAAACTAACACCTAGTGCAATCCAAAAATAGTTTGCATCCTTAAAATACTGAATAAGCTTTGGAATTGATATTTGCGATAACGAATACCAAACCAAAACCACTCCTAAGAGTAAAGGTAGAACAACTTTTAGGATGGATTTTGATTTGCTCAAAAAAAATTTATTTTAGGAGATTGGTGGCTTCCTCAGGAAACACCAATGATGGCTTAAAAACTTTAGCTTCTTCGATTTCCATGAAAGCGTAGGTGATTAAAATTAAAACATCACCAACAGCGACCTTACGGGCTGCAGCTCCATTTAAGGTGATTTCACCACTATTGCGAGGCCCAGGTATACAGTAGGTTTCCAAACGCTCACCATTGTTATTGTTAACAATCTGTACTTTCTCTCCCTGAATAATATTTGCGGCATCCATTAAATCTTCATCAATAGTTATACTACCAATGTAATTAAGGTCTGCTCCTGTGCATTTAACGCGATGTATCTTAGATTTTACGACTTGAATTTGCATGATGCAAAGATAATTAATTTAAGGCGATATTGTCTATAAGTCTTATATCTCCTGCATATACTGCTATAAAAGCCCTATATGTCTTTTTTGTTGATTTTCGTTTTACCGGTTTTAAGGTTTTTGTATCAGCAATAGTAAAATATTCCAATTCTAAAAGTGGTTGTTTCTTAAATTGCTTTTCAACCCATTCCGTTACTTTTTTAGCACTTTTTGTGCCAAACTTTATTTTGGCAGATTTTAGCGTTTTATATATGAATGGTGCGGCTTTTCTATGTTCTGGTGTTAACCTTGTGTTTCTAGAACTCATAGCCAAACCATCGACGGCCCTGTGGATAGGACAACCTATCACTTTTACAGGAATATGGTATAGCTCTACCAGCTTCCTGATAATTTGCAGTTGCTGAAAGTCCTTTTGGCCAAAATACGCTCTTTGCGGTCTAACAATTTCAAAGAGACGCTTCACAATGGTGCCGACTCCATCAAAATGTCCTTCCCTAAAAGCCCCCTCCATTTCGTTCTCTAAACCATCAAAAGCGAAAGATTGAGACTGCACATTATCATCGTAAATATCTTTAACAGTAGGGGCATATACTAAAATCGTGGAATCACTTATAGTCTTTAAAAGTGACACGTCAGCATCTAATGTCCTTGGGTATTTAATCAAATCTTCTTTATTATTGAACTGTGTAGGGTTAACAAAAATACTCACTACCACGTAGTCATTTTCGCTTAACCCTTTGTCCACCAACGATAAATGCCCATCATGGAGTGCTCCCATAGTAGGTACAAGCCCAATGGATTTGCCCTTTGTTTTTAGACCATCTAAACAATGGGATAATTCGGTATTATTATGAAAGATTTTCAACTCTGTAACAAAAAATTAACGCGTGCAAACATAATATTTTACTAGCAAACTGCACAAAATTTTGTAATTTTGCATGTTTTTTACTCTTAATTTACAAAAGCAGAAGATTTATGAAAGATAAACGAATATTGTATGTGTCCTCGGAAGTTGTTCCATATTTACCAGAAACGGAGATTTCTTCTATGTCCTTTGAAGCTCCAAGAATGGTAAACAAACAAGGAGGGCAAATACGAATATTTATGCCGCGCTTTGGTAATATTAACGAGAGAAGACACCAACTTCATGAAGTGATACGGTTATCTGGTATAAACCTTGTTATCAATGACTTAGACATGCCTTTAATTATTAAAGTGGCATCAATTCCCAAAGAGCGCATTCAAGTTTATTTTATTGATAACGAAGAGTATTTTAAGCGCAAAGCCACATTAACTGATGAAGATGGTAAACTTTTTCCAGATAACGATGAGCGTGCCATTTTCTTTGCCAAAGGCGTTATAGAAACCGTTAAGAAACTTAACTGGGCACCAGATATAATTCATGTAAATGGATGGTTGGCGTCATTATTGCCTTTATACCTCAAAGAATTTTACAAAACAGAACCTCTTTTTACTGAGAGTAAAATTGTGACTTCGGTGTACAATCAAACCTTTGATGGCACGTTAGATAAAGGTATGATTGATAAAGTAAAGTTTGATGGTTTGGATGAAGAAGCAATTAAACCTTTAGACAAACCAAACTACATTAACCTAATGAAGGTTGCTATTGACAACTCTGATGCGGTCATTAAAGGGTCTGAAACATTACCTAAGGAATTAGACGCATATATTAAAGATTTAACTAAGCCTGTTTTAGATTTCCATTCTATTGAAGAATTTGCAGATCCTTATACAGAGTTTTATAAAGAAGCTGTACTAAACAGTTAAAAAGTACCTATGAAAAAAAACAAATTTGCCCTTCAAATTGCAGTATTTGCGTTAATGGTAACAAGTTTTATTGCTTGCGATAAGGATTTCTCAACATTAGATTCTGATATTCTTAATGATGATGTTGCGACTAACTTTGATATCGTTTCAGACCAATACAACATTATTACCTATACTGAGGCTCTTGACCCAGTACAAACTAATGGTCTTGGACTTAACACATTAGGCATTTATGATGACGATACTTATGGCAGAACGACATCTTCCTTTGTATCGCAGCTAACTACCTCCTCTTTCAGTACTGACTTTGGTGACGGTGTTAAAATCGATTCTGTTGTATTATATATGCCATACTTTGGTTCAATTGAAGATGTGGACGAAGACAATAACGTCACATACGAAATAGATTCCGTTTTTGGTAGAGAACCTATGAGATTACGTCTATTTGAAAGTAATTATTTCATCAGGGATTTTGATCCTAATGGTGAATTTGAGGATTCTCAAGCATATTTCTCAAACAAATCTGCTTCAGCTACAGAAACGATAGATGAATCTGTTTTAGAAGGAGTGGAATTGGGCTTTGTTGATTATAATGAAGACACAGGAGAATACGATCCAATTGATAATATCATAGATATTTCAGAAGAAGGCTATGTTTTAAAGGGTTTGGATGATGAAGGCGAGCCTCAAGTGACTCAAAGATTGTTTCCTGGCATTAGGGTACAGTTGGACACTACTTATTGGCATAACAAAATTATAGACAAAGAAGGTGATGCTGTACTCGATAACCAGAATAACTTTTCAGAATATTTTAGAGGGCTTTATTTTAAAGCTGAGCCAGTTGACGATGATGGAAGTTTTCTTATCCTCAATACAGGTGCACAGAATTCTAATATTACCATCTATTATACTAGACTTACAGCCTCAACCACAGATGAAGAAGATGCAACTGAGCAAGCAACTTTTGTTTTAGGCTTTGGACCTAATAGAGTTAATTTTATGGAAAATGATTTTAACGCTCCCATAGCAGACGGCAATCCAACTACAGGAGATAGCAGGTTGTATTTAAAAGGTGGTGAAGGGTCTATAGCCAGAATCAAATTATTTGATGGAGAGGACTTGGATGAAGATGATAACACGTCTAATGCATTCGAAACTTGGAAAAACGAGTTTGTCGAGACTGATGAAGATGGAAAGTTCGTCCGTTCAAAACGTTTGATTAATGAAGCTAACTTAGTGTTTTATGTAGATCAAAATATGGTTAATGGTAACGAACCAGACCGCCTTTTTTTGTATGATATAGATAATAAGTCACCGTTAACAGATTTTTTTATTGATGCAGGCAATAATAGTTTACCTTCGCTTTCAAAGTTTAACCATCTTGGTCCTTTGCAACGCGTTGATGATGAACCAGATGGAGACGGTATAAAATATAAATTCAAAATTACAGAACACATTAAAAACCTTTTAATAAGAGATTCTACCAATGTTGAGTTAGGTTTAGCCGTTTCCTTAAATGTTAATCTAGAGGATATATTAGCCCAAAGACAAGTTCAAACAGCTGATGATTCTGATTTTACGATTCCAACGAGTTCAATAATAACACCAAGAGGTACAGTATTACACGGAAACAATACTGAAGATGAAAGTAAAAAAGTGTTTTTAGAGATCTATTACACCGAACCAAATAACTAAAACATTAACCTATGTGTGGAATTGTCGGATACATTGGCCATCGTGAGGCTTACCCTATTGTAATAAAGGGACTTCAAAGACTAGAATATCGCGGCTATGATAGCGCAGGTATTGCACTATACGATGGTAGCAATATAAAATTATCAAAGACCAAAGGAAAAGTTTCCGACTTAAAAGAAAAGTTAGAAAGGGAAATCTCAACCGACGGCACACTTGGTATTGGCCATACGCGTTGGGCAACTCATGGTGTTCCAAATGATGTAAATTCACACCCTCATTATTCAAATTCTGGCGATTTGGTTATAATCCACAATGGGATTATTGAAAACTATGACTCCCTTAAGAAAGAGCTGATAAAAAGAGGTTACACCTTTAAATCAGATACTGATACTGAGGTTTTAGTAAATCTTATTGAAGATGTTAAGAAGAGTGAAAACCTAAAATTAGGCAAAGCCGTTCAGATAGCATTGAACCAAGTGATCGGAGCATATGCCATTGCTGTTTTTGATAGAAATAAACCTAATGAAATTGTAGTTGCCAGACTAGGTAGCCCATTGGCAATAGGTATTGGTGAAGACGAATTCTTTATTGCTAGTGATGCCTCACCTTTTATAGAATACACCAAGAATGCTATTTACTTAGAAGATGAGGAAATGGCAATAGTGCGAAGAGGAAAAGAGGTTAAGGTTAGAAAAATTAAGGATGATGCACTTGTAGATCCTTATGTACAGGAGCTTCAACTCAACCTTGAACAAATAGAAAAAGGTGGCTACGACCATTTTATGCTAAAGGAAATACACGAACAGCCAAATGCAATTTATGACACATTTAGAGGAAGGCTACTAAGCAATGAAGCAATGATTAAATTAGCCGGTGTTGAGGACAATATGAAGAAATTCCTTGCGGCTGACCGTATCATTGTTGTGGCCTGTGGTACATCCTGGCATGCTGGTCTAGTAGCAGAATACATCTTTGAAGATTTAGCAAGGATTCCTGTTGAGGTAGAATATGCCTCAGAATTTAGATATAGAAATCCTGTTATAACTGAAAAAGATATTGTTATTGCCATTTCGCAATCCGGCGAAACAGCAGACACCTTGGCAGCAATAAAGCTAGCTAAGTCTAAAGGAGCATTTGTATTTGGAGTGTGTAATGTGGTAGGATCGTCTATTGCAAGAGAAACGGATGCAGGAGCTTACACTCACGCTGGTCCAGAAATTGGAGTAGCTTCAACTAAAGCATTTACAACCCAAATTACGGTCTTAACTCTTATGGCTTTACGCTTGGCAAGAGCCAAAGGAACCATTTCTAGTTCAGAATTTAGACACCATTTAATTGAATTGGAAACCATACCAAGTAAAGTTGAGGAAGCTTTAAAATCTGATGGTTACATCCAAACCGTAGCAGATATCTATAAAAATGCAACTAATTTCTTATATCTAGGCCGTGGATTTAATTTTCCTGTGGCTTTAGAAGGAGCGTTAAAGCTAAAGGAGATTTCATATATCCATGCTGAAGGTTATCCTGCCGCAGAAATGAAGCATGGTCCAATTGCTTTGATAGATGAACAAATGCCTGTGGTTGTTATCGCCACAAAAAAAGGACATTACGAAAAAGTAGTAAGTAACATACAAGAAATAAAATCCAGAAAAGGAAAGATTATTGGTATTGTCACAAAAGGAGATAAAAATGTGAAGGAATTGGCTGACCATGTTATCGAAGTTCCGGAAACATTAGAGTGTCTATCGCCTTTATTAACTACCATTCCATTACAATTGCTTTCCTATCATATTGCAGTAATGTTAGGTAAAAATGTTGACCAACCAAGGAACCTTGCTAAGTCCGTTACTGTAGAGTAATATCTTGAGCATATCACAATTAAGAGCCGTATAATTGAATATTTATCAATTATACGGCTCTTAATTTTTCATATTATATTATGCGTGCATAATTTTATGAGAATTTGTTACCTAATTTTCATATATTTATTTAAATTGCTCACTAATTAAAATTAACTAATTCTCTAAAATGAAGACAATCTTAAAACTTTTTACAATGCTTTTTTGTGTGGTATCGTTTGCTCAAACCACAGTTAAAGGTAAGATTACTGACAATACTGGGCTACCCTTGCCTGGTGCAAATATTGTAGTAGTTGGTACTAGTTCTGGTACCGTATCGGATTTTGATGGTAACTACACCTTAATCATAGATCAAGATCCTCCGTTTTCAATTCGTGTAAGTTATACAGGTTTTGAAGCGCAGACAATCGAAATTACAACTAACGATCAAACAGTGGATGTTACACTACAGGAAGGAAACACCTTAGACGAAGTGGTCATCTCAGCTTCCCGTACACCTGAACGTATTTTCGAATCACCTGTTACGGTAGAGCGATTTGGTTTAAAAGAAATTAAAAATACTGCCTCCGCAGATTTTTATGGTGGCTTAGAAAATTTAAAAGGCGTAGATATAAATACTAACAGTTTAACCTTTAAGTCTATAAACACGAGAGGTTTTGCAACCTTTGCGAATACACGTTTTGTGCAACTAGTAGATGGAATGGACAATTCTGCTCCCTTATTGAACTTCCCGATGGGTAACTTATTAGGAATAGTAGAGACTGACGCTCAAAGTGTAGAACTTTTACCTGGTGCCTCCTCTGCACTTTATGGTGCAAACGCATTTAATGGTATTTTATTTATGACAAGTAAAAACCCTTTTGACCATCAAGGTCTTAGAGGTTATTTTAAACAAGGCATAACTTCCCAAGAAGCTGCTGGAGATAATGATTATACAGATTTTGGTATAAGTATGGCTCACAAGTTCAGCGATAAATTTGCAGCTAAAGTTAACTTTGGGTACCTAAAGGGTACAGATTGGCATGCTGCAAATTATGATGATAAAAACAGACGTGGTGGTACTCGTGAAAATAATATTAACTATGATGGAGTTAACGTTTATGGAGATAATGTAACAACAAACATTAGAGACGCATCAGGTGGTTTAGGAATTATTCCAGATGTTAATGTGAGTAGAACAGGCTACAGAGAAGTGGACTTGACCGATTATAATGCTGAAAGTGTAAAAGCAGATTGGGGTATATATTATAGACCCTGGGCTAATGACTTTGAAATACAGTACGTAGGAAAAGTAGGTACAGGTTCTACTATTTATCAAGGTGCGCAACGCTATAGAATTGATAATTTTTCACTACAACAACATAAATTAGAAATAAAAAATGATGACTTTTTTATACGAGCTTATGTCAATTCTGATAAAGCCGGGGATACCTATGTAATGGATGTTGCAGGTCCAAACCTTTTACAAGCATGGAAATCTCATGAAGATTGGTTTGGGGATTATATTCAAACCTATGCAGGAGCAACCTTAGGTGGTGCTACTGAAGAGCAAGCACATGCTGCAGCAAGAATTGCCGCCGAAGAAGGAAGACCAGAATTAGGATCAGATGAATTTAATAGATTATTTGAACAAGTAACAACAGATACCGATTTCTTAACTGGTTCTGCTTTGAAGGATAATTCTAAAATCTATCACGGAGACGCTAATTACAATTTTAAGGACAAAATTGAATTTGCCGAGATTCAAGTAGGTGGATCTTATAGAACTTACAGATTAAATTCTTTCGGTACAATTTACGCTGATGCAAATGGGGCAATTACTTATTCTGAACTAGGATTATACACGCAATTACAACGCTCAATTGAATTAAATGAAAGTTTAGAATTAAAGTTAACCGGCTCAGTACGTTACGATAAATCAGAATTGTTCGATGCATTTTTCTCACCAAGAATATCTGCAGGTTTAACAGTAAATGAAAACCATAACTTTAGAGCTTCTTTTCAAACTGGTTTTAGAAACCCAGATACACAATCATTGTATATTGGTTTACGAACTGCCTTAGGAACACTAGTTGGTGGTGCATCAGATATTGGTAATCGTTATGAAAGAGATTATGCTGTTAGTCAATTCGCACAAAATAACTTAGGACAACCATCAAGTGTAACTCAAACAGCTGATGCAGCTTATAATAATTCATTACTTGCTTCTATTGCTACCGATTTGTCTAACCACGATTCTAGTTCTAATGGTAGCAATTTTATAGGTAATTCTAATTATGTTAAACCAGAACAAGTAAGCTCAGTTGAGGTAGGGTATAGAGGAAAACTGCAAAATTTTATAATTGATGCTTCAGCATACTACAGTTCTTATAAAGATTTCCTAGCAAACGAATCTGTTGTGGCACCACTCTATGGTGATGTTTCAAATTTTGATTTAACAGGTTACGACCCAGACAATGAAGCTTCAATTGCTGGTTTAAACCCAGATACCCAACAGATTCTAGCTGCCTTGGATAATGATGATTTTCACGTCTATCAAACTTACACAAATTCTGAAGAAACAGTAAACTCCTATGGGGCTGCAATCCAAGTTTCTACTAAAGTGTTTGACGGTTTTGATTTAAGTGCTAATTACACTTATGCTAAATTAGATTTTGATGTTAAGAAAAACTCTGATTTCAGAACTAACTTCAACACACCAGAGCATAAAGTAAAAGCCTCTTTTGGTAAAACAGAATTGCTTAAAAACTTAGGTTTTAATGTGTCTTGGAGGTGGAGTGACAATTATTTCTGGGAGTCTTCTTTCGGTGACGGAGAAGTACCAGCCTTCCATGTACTCGATGCACAGGTTAATTTTAGAATTCCAAGCTTTAAGTCAACACTTAAGGTTGGTGCTACTAACTTATTACAAGACGAATACTTTACAGCATTCGGAACTGGTTTTATAGGTTCTCAATACTACGTCTCTTGGACCATCAACAATTTATAATAACGGAAAAGAAAATATAAAATGAAAAAACTAAAATATATAACACTGTCACTACTTACTTTAGGTATGGTAGCCTGCGAGAATGAACTCGTGCAAGACTTAAGAGATAGAGCCAATACGAATGATGAGCCATTACCAGAGTTAACAACTGGTACAGCAGATTTTTCAAATTATGTTGCGGTAGGTGCATCATTTACAGCTGGTTTTACAGACAATGCATTATTTATTGCAGCCCAGGAAAATTCATTCCCAAATATCATTGCTAGTAAATTTGCTTTAGCTGGAGGTGGTACATTTACGCAACCAATGATGAGTGATAATTTTGGGGGCTTAGCTGTTGGAGGAAACAGAATCACTGATCCTAGATTAGTATTCGGTGGTGCTGGTCCTGTACCTTTAGAAGCTGTTATTGGCCCTGTAACTGTATCAACGGATATTGCTGTAAACAATCCAACTGGCCCATTCAATAACTTAGGTATTCCTGGAGCTAAGAGCTTTCATTTAGTGGCACCTGGTTATGGTAATCTGGCAAATTTCCCTGCAGCTGCAAATCCGTATGCGGTCAGAGTAACTGGTAACACTCCTAACGCATCGATCCTTGAACTTGCTATGACGCAAAGTCCTACGTTTGTAACGATATCTGAAGTTGGTGGGAATGATGTTTTAGGTTATGCTACTACTGGTGGAGATGGCACTAACCCAATCACTCCAACAGCAACATTTGATGCGTCATTAAATGCTTTAGTGGCTGGTTTAACAGCCAACGGAGCACAAGGTGTTATAGGTAACCTACCTAACATTACCAGTTTATCTCATTTTACAACAGTACCCCATAATCCATTAGACCCATCAAATCCTGATTTTGGCCCATTAATACCAACACTAAATTCATTATTTGGTGCTTTAAATGGTGTTTATGCATTTTTAGAATCTCAAGGAGCTATTGATGATGCTGCTGAAAGAACGATTATATTCTCTGAAACCGAAGCAAGTGCAGTTGTCATAGTTGATGAGAATTTAGCCAACATTTCTACATTAATTACCCAAACTTTATTGGCAAATCCTGCATTCCCAGCATTTTTAGCACAATTTGGTTTACCACCAGAAGCTGCACCTCAAGTTGCTGGGCTATTGGGTATAGTATATGGACAATCGAGACAAGCTACGGCTGATGACTTGTTTGTATTACCAAGTTCGTCTGTTATTGGTACGGTTAATGAAGGCTTCTTTGCTTTCCTACAGAGTCAAGGTTTGCCTCCTGCTGTTGCTGGTCAATTTTCAGTTGAAGGTGTAACATTGCCTTTAGAAGATAAATGGGCATTAGTACCAGAGGAGCAAGCGGAAATTGCTGTTGCAACAGAAGCCTACAACGGAACTATCTCTGCTGTTGCAAGTGCTAATGGTTTGGCTTTAGTTGACCTCAACAGTATATTGGTAGAAGCTTCTACTACAGGTATTATGTTTGATGATTTTAACATGAATACAGATTTAGTTTTCGGAGGATTGGTAAGTTTAGATGGAATTCACCTTACAGCAAGAGGTTATGCTTTAATGGCCAATAGTTTCTTAAAAGCTATTGATGCTACTTATGGCTCTAATTTTGAAGCCTCTGGTAACCTTGCAAAAGCTGGAGAATACCCAACAAATTACTCACCTTCCCTACAATAGAATAGTTAGAGAAACAGCATTAAAAACACGCTTTTAAGAAGCGTGTTTTTTTTATTCAAAAAAGACTTATTTTTTTAAATAAAACTATATCTTTGCAGC
Source organism: Leeuwenhoekiella palythoae (assembly GCA_964221315.1). Lineage (GTDB taxonomy): Bacteria > Bacteroidota > Bacteroidia > Flavobacteriales > Flavobacteriaceae > Winogradskyella > Winogradskyella palythoae_A. The sequence goes on from CAXPYI010000002.1 coordinate 806,818, forward strand.
GCGAAAAACGCATGGTTTTTCATATTTAAATTATTGCAAAACAAAAACATATAAGTAATGTCAAAAGTTACAGGTAAAGTTGCACAAATTGTAGGTCCGGTTATCGATGTAGAATTCGCTGCTGGCACAGAACTTCCAAAGATTTATGATTCGTTAGAAATTAACAACCCAGATGGTTCTAAATTGGTATTAGAGGTACAATCTCACATTGGTGAAGATACTGTACGTACTATTGCAATGGACTCTTCTGATGGTTTAAGTAGAGGGACAGAAGTTGTTGCAACTGGTGCTCCAATCCAAATGCCAATTGGTGAAGATGTTTACGGACGTCTATTTAATGTAATTGGTGATGCTATTGATGGATTGGGCGATTTACCTAAGTCTGGTGAAGATGGTTTACCTATTCACAGACAAGCGCCTAAGTTTGAAGATTTATCAACCTCTACAGAGGTTTTATTTACCGGTATTAAAGTAATCGACCTTATTGAGCCTTACGCAAAAGGTGGTAAGATTGGATTATTTGGTGGTGCTGGTGTTGGTAAAACAGTATTGATACAAGAGTTGATTAACAATATTGCTAAAGGTCACGGTGGTTTATCAGTTTTTGCTGGTGTTGGTGAAAGAACACGTGAAGGAAATGACCTTTTAAGAGAGATGTTAGAATCCGGTATTATTAAGTACGGTGAAGACTTTATGCACTCCATGGAAGAAGGCGGATGGGATCTTCAAAAGGTAGATAAAAAAGCCATGTTAGACTCTAAAGCAACTTTCGTATTCGGTCAGATGAATGAGCCTCCTGGAGCACGTGCTCGTGTAGCATTATCTGGTTTAACTATTGCTGAGTATTTCCGTGATGGTGCTGGTGATGGACAAGGAAAAGATGTATTATTCTTCGTAGATAATATCTTCCGTTTTACACAGGCTGGTTCTGAGGTATCTGCATTACTTGGTCGTATGCCGTCTGCGGTAGGTTACCAACCAACCTTAGCAACAGAGATGGGTGCGATGCAAGAGCGTATTACGTCAACAAAAAGAGGTTCTATTACATCCGTACAAGCGGTTTATGTACCTGCGGATGATTTAACGGATCCTGCTCCTGCCACAACATTTGCCCACTTGGATGCAACGACCGTATTATCTCGTAAAATTGCTGAGCTTGGTATCTATCCTGCGGTAGACCCATTAGATTCTACATCAAGAATTTTAACGGCAGATATTTTAGGGAAAGAACATTACGATTGTGCACAACGTGTAAAAGAGTTGTTGCAACGCTATAAAGAATTACAAGATATTATCGCTATTCTTGGTATGGAAGAATTATCTGAAGAAGATAAATTAGCAGTAGGACGTGCACGTCGTGTACAACGTTTCTTATCTCAACCATTCCACGTAGCTGAACAGTTTACTGGTATACCTGGTGTTTTAGTAGATATCAAAGAAACGATTAAAGGTTTTAACATGATTATGGACGGTGAGTTAGACCATTTGCCAGAAGCTGCGTTTAACCTTAAAGGATCTATTGAAGAAGCTATTGAAGCTGGAGAGAAAATGCTTGCAGAAGCGTAAGCCGAAGCAAGTGCTGAACTTGCTTCAGTATCTAATGTATTAAGAGTAAAAATAAAGAGATCCTGAATAAGTTCAGGATGACAAATAAATTTGTCTATGTATTTAGAAATTGTATCACCAGAAGCGACTTTATTCAGTTCAGAAGTTGATTCTGTAGTTGTACCAGGTGTCAATGGAGAGTTTGAGATGTTAAAAGATCACGCTCCTATTGTTTCAATTTTAAAAGAAGGTACCATAAGAATCAAAACACATACCCAAAGTCATTTGGTTTTTGACGAACTGCATACTGCTGTGGTTCCTCATAATGACGATAAAAGGGTGTTAACTGTAAAGATTAATTCTGGCACTATTGAAATGAAAGATAATAAGCTGATTATCTTAGCCGATTAAATTATATTTCAATCACTATAATAAAAAACGCGAAGCCAATGCTTCGCGTTTTTTATTGCATTTGTTTTACCATTTCCAATTCCACCTTAAGCTCTTGAAACATCGTCATAATGCTACTTAACTTAAGCTCCTTCTCATTATACTCTTGTGTATTAATGCAACAGGTAAATTCCCAAAGTTCTAAGATATTTTCCTTTGAGACCAAATAAGGCTTATAAGATTTGTTATCCGAACTCAAACACAACACGCCTTCATCATCTGAACTATAAACACGTTTGTAAACAAGGCCATCATCTTTGGTCAAAACGATATAGGTTTTCCCATTTTTAATGTCATTGATGTCTTCAACAAACTTTGCTACCACAAAAGCACCATCCTTAACGGGCAACATGGAATCGCCTTTTATTGGAAAAGCACGATGCGTTCCTGTAGGTAGAAAGGGTAATTTAATTTTTTGAAGTTGTTCAATATATTCCGGATCATCATAACCAGAAAGGTAACCTGCTGAAGCTTTAGCCGGAATGATTTCAATCAAATCCTCATTATCTTCATTAACCGTTACAGGAAATAAGACGCGCTTGTTCCCAATTTCTATAAATGAGGTATCCTTCGCCATTCGTAAATCTTTACGAACCAATATATCGATGGGGATATTAAAATAATTAGACAAATCTATTAAACGCTCAATTGGCGGCTCGCTACGTCCTTCTTCATAAGCTCCAACCATAGAGCGTGTCCAGCCCAAATCGTCTGCAAAGCGTTCTTGGGATAGTTTTTTTAATGACCTGAGGTGCTTTATGTTAGCTTGTATAAGCTTCAACCTTAATTAGTTTTAACAATAATTACTACAAATATAAGCAACAAAAACTACATATAGTAGCTAATTTTGTTAATCCTATGTATTTAAACTGTCACACATATTACAGCCTACGCTACGGCACCATAAAACCAGAGCAACTACTTGCTATTGCTTCAGAAAACGGTGTGCAGACCTTAGCGCTTACGGATATTAATACCACATCAGCGTGCTTAGATATTGTGCGTCTGTCAAAAAAATATAAGGTAAAACCTGTACTTGGTGTTGACTTTAGAAACAAAGCACAACAAGAATTTATTTTAATCGCAAAAAACAATCACGGCTTTCAGAATATAAATGAATACCTGTCTAAATTCCTTCATAATCACGATTTAAAAATACCCGAAAGACCAGATGAAACTCTAGATGACTGCTTTGTTATTTATCCCTATCAAAAAGGCAAAACTTTCAACCTAGAGCCAAATGAGTTTTTAGGTATTACACCAAGGGACCTCAACCAGCTAAAATTTTCAAAATGGAATAGACATAGAGAAAAATTAGTGGTTTTAAAAACTGTGTCTTTTCAAAACAAAAAAGGTTTTAATACACATCGCTTGTTACGCGCTATTGATAACAATACGTTACTGAGTAAACTGCCAAAATCTGAAGAGGGTAGCTCAGAAGATATAATGTTGCCTTATGATGAACTGTGCCAACGCTATTCAGAATTCCCAAGTCTTATCAATAACACAGAGGGCTTGTTAAACAATTGCTCTATTACGTTCGATTTTGATAATCCTATACCTAAAAATCAACGATTTCTCACAGATACTGCCGATTCTGATTATGAACTTTTAGAAAGATTAACTTATGATGGCATTGCCTACCGTTACGGAAGCGATGTTAAACCAAAAATCTACCAACGTATAAAAAAAGAACTCGACATCATTAAACAAAAAGGCTTTGTGTCGTACTTTTTAATCAACTGGAAAATCCTAGAATATGCACGTAGCAAAGACTATTACTATGTTGGTCGTGGTAGTGGAGCTAATAGTATTATTGCTTATTTACTAAGGATTACAGACGTAGATCCTATTGAACTCGACTTATATTTTGAACGTTTTATAAATCTCTTTCGGCAAAATCCGCCCGATTTTGATATTGATTTTTCTTGGAAAGACAGAGATGATATTACCCATTTTATTTTTAAGAACTTTAAACACACAGCACTCATTACGGTTTATAACTCCTTTAGATTTAAGGCTTCAGTTCGTGAATTGGGAAAAGTGTTTGGTTTGCCAAAACCTGAAATGGATATACTCACACGAGGAAGATACACTATCAATAAGCTCGACAGATTATCCCAGCTTGTTATCAAGTATTCAAAATATATTCAAGGGTTTCCAAATTACTTAGGTATTCATGCAGGTGGTATTTTAATTTCTGAGAAACCTATTCATTATTATGGTGCCACATTTATGCCTCCAAAAGGGTTTGCCACTACTCAATTTGATATGGTCGTAGCTGAAGATATAGGACTCTATAAATTCGACATACTAAGCCAGCGTGGTTTGGGAAAAATTAAAGAAGCTGTAGAAATTGTGAGTTATAACCACCCTAATCAACCTGCTTTAGACATCCATGATATTAAGCGTTTTAAAGAAGACGAACGTATTAAACACTTACTTAGAAATGCTAAGGCTATTGGGTGCTTTTATGTAGAATCACCAGCTATGCGCATGCTCTTAAAAAAATTGCAGGTAGACAATTACTTAGGCTTAGTCGCTGCAAGTTCGGTCATTAGACCAGGTGTTGCTAAAAGCGGTATGATGCGTCAATATATTTTGCGCTATCGTTATCCTGAAAGACAGAAAGAAGCGCATCCCGTACTGGCCAAACTCATGCCAGAAACCTATGGAGTTATGGTCTATCAAGAAGATGTTATTAAAGTGGCACATCATTTTGGTGGTTTGGATTTAGGAGAATCCGATATGCTCCGTCGTGGTATGTCTGGTAAATTCCGTTCACGTGAAGAATTTTTAAAAGTGAAACAGAAGTTTTTTGATAATTGCAAAAAGGACGGCAAGCCTTTCGATTTGGTTGCAGATATATGGAAACAGATTGAAAGTTTTGCAGGTTATGCTTTCGCAAAAGGTCACTCTGCTTCTTACGCTGTAGAAAGTTACCAAAGTCTGTTTTTAAAGGCCTACTACCCATTGGAATATATGACAGCAACTATAAATAATTTTGGTGGATTCTACCGTACCGAACTTTATGTACACGAGGCCAGAATGCATGGTGGTATAATTGAAGCTCCTTGTATCAATCAATCTTTTTCCCAAGCCATTATCAAAAGGAAAACTATATATCTCGGTTTTATGTTTTTGCAATCTTTAGAATCTAAAACTATTGAGCGCCTCCTTACAGAACGCCAAAATCATGGGCTGTTTAATTCGCTCGATGATTTTATAGAACGTGTCCCTATTTCCATAGAACAAATTACCATCCTAATAAGAATTAACGCCTTTAGATTTACAAAAATCAACAAACGCGAACTGCTCTGGGAAGCACATTTAAAAATTAGTAAAACTGTAATTCAAGACCATATAGCTACACTATTTAGAACTGAGCGGATTAATTACAGTACACCAGAATTGCCAAGTACAGCATTAGAAAATGCGTTTGATGAAATTGAGCTGTTAGGTTTTCCGCTATGCAATCCGTTTTATTTATTAGAAAAAGAATCCACCACTAAATTACGTGCAAAGCACCTTACTAAACTAGAAGGTAAATATGTAAAAATTGAAGGGTATTTAGTTACCACAAAAAACACAAAAACCTCAAACGGAAAGCTGATGCATTTTGGCACCTTTTTAGATCGTGGTGGTAATTTTATAGATACTGTTCATTTTCCTCCAGTGGCATCAAAGTACCCATTTAGAGGAAAAGGAATATATGAAATCATCGGTAAAGTAATGATAGAGTTTGACTGTGTTACCGTAGAGGTTTCAAAATTAGAACGTTTGGCAATTATTGAGGACCCTCGTTATTCCATAAAATCCTTAAACCCAACGTTTCAAAGAAAAAGAAGTTTTAAAGACCTTAAAGCAAATTATGGTTAACAATCGCTCTATAGTACATATGGATTTAGACACGTTTTTTGTGTCTTGCGAACGTCTTAAAGACAGTCGGCTCATCGGTAAACCTGTGCTCATTGGTGGCACAAGCGACAGAGGTGTTGTAGCATCCTGCAGTTATGAGGCACGTAAATTTGGCGTGCACTCTGCTATGCCAATGCGAATGGCAAAACAGTTGTGCCCAGAAGCTATTATTTTAAGGGGTAACTCTGGCATATACACTAAATTTTCACAGAATGTTACTGATGTCATTAAAGAGAGCGTGCCACTTTACGAAAAAACCTCTATTGATGAGTTTTATCTCGATCTCACCGGAATGGATAAGTTTTTCGGTTGCCACAAACTGGCTTCAGAACTTCGCCAACGTATAATCAAAGAAACAGGATTGCCCATTTCTTTTGGATTGTCGCTAAACAAAACGGTTTCAAAAATTGCAACTGGTGAAGCAAAGCCCAATAACGAAATTCGTGTTATTTCAGGTACTGAGAAACCATTTCTAGCACCGCTTTCGGTAAAAAAAATTCCAATGGTAGGCAATGTAACTTATAAAGTTTTGTGCGATTTGGGTGTAAAACACATTAAAACCGTGCAGGACATGCCTATGGAATTAATGCACAAGGTTTTGGGAAAAAACGGGCTTTCCATCTGGAAAAAAGCCAACGGTATAGATAATTCTCCCGTAATTCAATACCACGAGCGCAAATCCATTTCTACCGAGCGCACCTTTGGGCAAGACACCACCAATGTTCACAAGCTAAAAGGTTTAGTTATTGCCATGGCAGAAAATCTAGCTTATCAATTACGTCGTGGCAATAAGCTTACGGCTTGTGTGACGTTTAAAATTCGGTATTCTGATTTTCAGACCTATACGCAGCAGCAACGTATTCCTTACAGCGCTATGGATCATAATATTATTCCTGTAGTGTTAGACCTATTCAAAAAATTATATAACCGTAGATTACTGGTACGGCTTGTAGGTGTAAAGTTTAGCCATTTGGTAGAAGGAGGCCATCAAATCAACCTATTTGAAGACAATGAGACACATCTTAATTTGGCTCAAGCTATGGACAAAATGCGAGAGCGTTACGGAGACAGAGCCGTAATGAATGCTGCTGGCATGGAAGCCAAAACCATTAGTCGCTGGAATCCGTTTACTGGTGAACCGCCTCCGTTGTTAGCGAATAGGCATCGCTAGTTTATAGATAATAATTCTTACTTATCTTTGACTAATGCTACCAAACAACCTAAATAAAAAACTCGACGACCGAAAAGCAAACAATGCTTTTAGACATCTTGGTTCTAAATCCAATCTAGTCGATTTTTCATCAAACGACTATTTAGGCTTTTCAAAGTCTGAGACTATTTTTGATGCAGCACATCAATATTTAATAGACCACAATCTAAAACACAATGGAGCAACAGGCTCTCGCCTACTTTCAGGAAACCATCAATTGTACATCGAGGTTGAATCTGAAATTGCAAAAATCCATAATTGCGAAGCTGCTTTAATTTTTAATTCGGGTTATGATGCTAATATCGGCTTACTATCATCAGTTCCACAACGAGGAGATGTCATTTTATATGACGAATTGTGCCATGCCTCAATAAGGGATGGAATTAACATGAGCCATGCCAAGTCCTATAAATTTAAACATAATGATTTATCAGACCTAAACTGTCACCTCGAGCGTAGTCGAGAGGTCTCAACCAATAGTGAAATCTACATTGTCACCGAATCCGTATTCTCAATGGATGGCGATTCACCAGATTTGAAAAAACTTATTAAGCTCGCCAAAACACATAATGCACACCTCATTGTTGACGAAGCCCATGCGCTAGGTGTTTTTGAAAAAGGTTTGGTACAAAAACTGGAGTTAGAAAATGAAATCTTCGCAAGAATCATCACTTTTGGAAAAGCCTTAGGTTGCCATGGTGCTGTCGTTTTAGGTTCTGAAGATTTAAAAGATTATCTGGTTAATTTTTCGCGCTCTTTTATTTACACCACTGCTCTGCCACCTCATGCCTTAGCTACTATAAAGTATGCCTACAAAGAACTTGTCATTCAGAGCGAAAGCGAAGAATCTCACATCATAAAACTAAGGGGTAATATTGATTTTTTCAAAAAAGAAGTTAAGCGAATAAATTTCCGAAATAAATTTATCCAAAGTGATTCAGCAATACAATGCTGTCTCATTCCTGGAAACGAAAAAGTAAAATCCGTTGCCAATATTCTTCAAGACCACGGTTACGATGTTAAGCCCATTTTATCTCCAACCGTTCCTAAAGGAAAGGAGCGTCTTCGTTTTTGCATACATAGCTACAATTCCAAAGAAGAAATCTCGGAAGTCTTAACCCTGTTGGTTACCTTTGTGGCGCAATAGTCACACTAAACTTCGGTCACTTAGGTTACTCGAAGTGGTCGAAGTGTTGCTTCAGTATTATATCATAATAATTTATGAGCGAAACATTTGTAACCATAGCAAGATTTCAATATTCATCTGAAGCACAGATTGTGAAAGGACGTTTGGAAGCAGATGGTATTCAAACTTTTCTAAAAGATAATATCACCATAGATACTGATCCATTAGTGAGCAATGCCATTGGTGGTATAAAGTTAAAAGTACGTTCTGAAGATGAAAAGGAGGCAAAAGAAATTCTTAAGTCTATTAAGGCCTATGCTATTGATGATAATGGCAATCCTATTCTATGTCCCAATTGTGGTAAAAACGAAGTAGAACTTTACTCTACTATTGATAGTTTTAAAGCATTTTTGTCATTTTTCATAGGTTTATTGACCTTTACACTACCATTTCATGCACGTTATAAATACATTTGCGAAAACTGTAAAACCGAATTCCCATTAAAATGAGCACCTACTTTATTACAGGCATATCTACAGACGTTGGTAAAACCATAGCCTCAGCCATTTTGGTCGAAGCCTTAGAAGCGGACTATTTTAAACCTGTACAGGCAGGCGAATTAGAGAATTGCGATACTAAAAAAGTAGAACGGCTGGTGTCGAATTCCAATTCTGTGTTCCACCCAAACAGCTATGCATTACAAACACCTATGAGTCCCCATGGCGCGGCAGAGATTGATGGGTTAACCATAGATATCAAAAGTATAAAAAGACCACAAACCAAAAATAATCTTGTCATTGAAGGAGCGGGTGGGTTAATGGTACCCTTAAATGATTCTGAAACTATTTTAGATCTCATCCAACCAAAAGATAAGGTTATTGTAGTATCTCGTCATTATCTGGGAAGTATTAATCACTCACTGTTAACCATCAATATATTGAAAGAAAAAGGATTTGATGTATCAATAGTTTATAGTGGAAACGAGCATAAATCCACAGAGTCCATAATTAAAAAAATGACTGGAGTTAAGGTCATTGGCAGAATAAATGAAGAGCCTTATTTTGATAAGAATGTGATTAAGGAATATGCTGAAATGTTTAGAGAAAATTTGAAGTGATGTTGTCATTCCTGCGGAAACAGGAATACAAAACATTAGAATATATAAAAATTTAGATTCCTGCCTTCGCAGGAATGACAAAAGAAAAAATGACCTTAAAAGAAAGAGACAAAAAACACCTTTGGCATCCACTCACGCAACATCAGCTGCACCCAGAAAGTGTAGCTATTGTAAAAGCGGAAGGTTGCACTCTTTACGATGAAGATGGCAACACTTATATCGATGCCATTGCGTCTTGGTACACTTGTATGTATGGTCATTGCAACCCTTATATTACCAAAAAAGTCGCGGAGCAGATGCAAACGCTAGACCAAGTTGTCTTTAGCAGTTTAACCCACGAGCCTGCTATAAAACTATCCGAAGCTCTAATCGAAATTCTGCCCAATAATCAACAAAAAATATTCTTTAGCGATAATGGTTCAACCTCGGTAGAGGTTGGTATTAAAATGGCATTGCAATATCATTTCAATCGAGGTGAAAAGCGTAATGTCTTAATCGCTTTTGAAGATGGTTTTCATGGAGATACCTTTGGAGCCATGAGTGTTTCAGGTTTATCAGTTTACAACGGTCCTTTTGAAGATTTCTTTATTGAAGTTAAGCGCATTCCAACACCGAACGGAACAAATCACGATAACATTTTAGCGCAGCTCAATGCTATTTCAAAAACTAATGCGGTCGCCGCCTTTGTTTACGAGCCTTTGGTGCAAGGAGCAGCAGCCATGAAAATGCACGATGCACAAGGATTAGATGCTATTTTAAAATTCTGCAAAACTCAAAACATCATAACTGTTGCTGATGAAGTGATGACAGGCTTTGGTAAAACAGGAAAATCTTTTGCCTCAATTCACCTTACCAATCAACCTGATATTATATGTTTGAGTAAAGCGTTGACCGCTGGACTTCTGCCAATGGCAATTACAAGTTGCACCGATAAGATTTATAATGCGTTTTTAAGCAATGACATTACCAAAGGCTTTTTTCACGGTCACACTTACTCTGCCAATCCATTGGCTTGTACAGCAGCCTTAGCCGGAATTGAATTGTTGCAATCTGAAGACATACAACAAAACATAAAACGAATCATAGCATCACATCAAGCTTTTGGCGAGCGGATTAAAACGCATCCAAAAGTTGCTAGAATCCGTCAGACAGGAATAATTTTCGCTCTAGATTTAAATGTAGAAATGGAACGCTATGGTAATTTACGCGACCAACTTTTTAAATTCTTTATGAAGAACGGAGTGTTTTTAAGACCGCTTGGTAATACTATTTATATTTTGGCACCTTATGTGATTACGGATGAAGAATTAAATAAAATTTATTCAACCATTGAAAACGCCTTAGAAATCATATAATTATTCTTCAATGCTTACATCCAGTAAATCAATAGTTTCTGTCTCTCCATCAATTTTTACATAGAGTTCCCTATAAGCCCATTCGTCATTAATTTTTTCAGCATTAACAATAATACTCCCCTCGTCTTTTGGTCCCTTTATAGGTATCGTTAAATTGGCTGTGCTAGTGCCATTTTTATAACTAAAGTTTGTATTTCCCATACCATTGGTCTCAATGGGTTCGCCCAAAAAGTAGATAACTCTGTCATTCTCCATAGCTTCAACTAGTGCGTGGGTATAAGGCTCTGATTCTTTTACGGAATCCACCACTTTATATACCAACCCTCCAATACTAATTACAACTATAATTATTATGGTTAGGCATCCTCCTCCAAGAACCCATCCCCAATTTCTAGCAAACCAACTTTTTTGTCTTTGTTCTTCCATGTGTTTTTAAATAGTTTTCTATTTGTAAGTCAGTCGAAATAATATTATGTTACAATTTAGCAATAATTTATCCAGGTTGATTTTTAGAGTTAGGTATAAATCTTACTTTTGTTTTTAAAGAAAAATTACATTGAACCAACCTGTTTCGATAACTGCCATATCATCTATTTCCTCATTAGGAACTTCACCTAAAACCATTTGGGAAAATTATAAAACTAAGCCTCATCTGTTTACAGTAAAAGATGGTAATCTCGTTGCAGAATTATCACAAGAAGCTAAGCGAGAAATAGATGCGCTCAGAAATTCAAACACCAAATATAAGCAACTCGATGACTCTGTTCTATTCGGTATTTATGCTTCGAGAGAAGCCGTAAAAAAAGCAGGTTGGAAAGCTTCAGACAACTTCGGGATAAATATCGGTTCGTCTCGTGGTGCTACGGGATTATTCGAAACTTATTTTAAAAGGTTTTTAAAAAAGGACAAAGCTGAAACTTTAAGCTCACCAACAACAACTCTCGGCAACATCTCCTCTTGGATTGCCCATGATTTACAAACCAAAGGACCAGAAATCTCACATTCTATAACCTGTTCTACAGCACTACATGCTTTGCTTAATGGTATCGCCTGGCTAAACTCTGGGATGTGTAATAAATTTTTGGTTGGTGGTAGTGAAGCACCATTGACGCCTTTCACCATTGCTCAAATGAAGGCACTAAAAATTTATTGTCATTCAGAGCGCAGTAAAGAATCTTATCCTTGCCAAGCCCTAAACTTCAACAAAACAGAAAACACCATGATTTTAGGAGAAGGCGCAGCTATAGCCTGCTTAGAAAAAGGGAAAAGCAAAAATGCACTTGCAGTAATAGAAGGGATTGGTTATGGTACGGAACTACTTAAACACAATGTTTCACTTTCTACAGATGCCAAGTGTTTTCAACGTTCTATGGCAATGGCCTTGGGTAACACAGACCCCAATGACATTGAAATCATTGTTACACATACACCAGGTACTATTAAAGGTGATTTGGCAGAATACAATGCGATAAAAAAGATTTTTTGTAACAAAATTCCTGTATTTACTACTAATAAATTACAAGTAGGTCACAGTCTGGGAGCTTCCGGAATGCTCAGTATAGAAATGGCCATACTAATGCTTAACCATCAAAATTTTATTGACATTCCATATCTGGAGCAATCGCATCCAGAAAAGATTTCAAAAATTATGATTAATGCCGTCGGCTTTGGTGGTAATGCTGTGTCTGTTATACTTTCAAAATAAATGATTCTGAATGTGTAAAAATTGTTCAACCCTAATTCTTTTTGATTATGCTAGATTGGTTTTCAAACTTAGAGTTTCTTCCTAAACTATACTGGTCCATAGCACTAGTTGGCTCACTGATTTTCATCGTTGTTATGATAATGGCTTTCGTTGGTGGAGATGCCGATGATATTGGTGATATGGATGCTGATATCGATAGTGATGCGGGAGCAGGATTTCAGTTCATCACCTTTAAGAATTTAGTAGGCTTTTTTACCATTTTTGGCTGGAGTGGTATTGCTTGTATTGATGCCGGACTTTCAAAACCTCTAACCATTATCATTTCCGTGGTCTGCGGATTATTGATGATGGTAATTATGGCATCATTGTTTTATTTCATCAGCAAACTCACTGATAGTGGAACATTGAATTACAACAATGCCATGGATGCCGTTGGAGAAGTTTATCTCACCATTGGTGCAGATCGCTCTAGCATGGGAAAAGTCAGTGTGAATGTACAAGGTACGGTTCGCGAACTCGATGCCCTTACGGACTCCTTAACCGATTTAAAATCCGGAACCATAATAAAAGTAGTGGATGTAACCTCAAATGGAATTCTTATTGTTGACCGAACGCGTAAACCTATTCAGGCTTCCGAAACTGAGCAAGGTGAATTACCTGAAGGTAAAACTAAATTACTAGACAACAACCAAAATTAAATATTAACCTTTAAAAAACATTAGTCCTATGATTAACTTACTCATTCAAGAAAATGTGAATTTAGATGGCTTTGGTGGGCCAATGCTACTGATTTTTGTAGCCTTATTCATTGTCCTCACATTAATCATTTTAATTAAACGCTATAAGCGTTGTCCATCGGATCGCATTCTTGTGGTCTATGGTAAAGTTGGTGGTGGAAAATCTGCCAAATGTATCCATGGTGGAGCTGCCTTTATTATGCCAGTGATTCAAGATTATGAATACTTGGATTTAACACCAATTTCTATTGAGGTTAATCTGGTAAACGCACTTTCTAAACAGAACATCCGTGTTAACGTACCCTCGCGTTTTACTATTGGTGTATCTACTGAGCCAGGTGTGATGCAAAATGCCGCAGAGCGCCTATTGGGTCTTGGTTTACAGGACATTCAAGAACTGGCAAAAGAGATTATTTTCGGTCAATTACGTTTGGTAGTGGCTTCCATGGATATTGAGGAAATTAATAGTGATAGAGATAAATTCTTGACTAATATATCGCAATCCGTAGAATCAGAATTAAAGAAAGTTGGTCTTAAACTAATCAACGTAAATATCACTGATATTGTTGACGAGTCTGGCTATATTGAAGCTCTTGGTAAAGAAGCTGCAGCACACGCCATCAACGCAGCTCGTAAATCGGTTGCTGAAAAAACCAGAGACGGATCTATTGGTGAGGCTAATGCCGTACAAGATGAGAAAACACAAGTTGCTGCAGCAAATGCAAAAGCTATTGAAGGTGAAAATGCCGCTAAGATTTCGGTTGCAAACTCCGATTCCTTGCGTCGTCAACGCGAAGCTGAAGCCGAGCGTGTAGCTATAGCTTCTGAAAAAGTACAAGCTGCAAAAGCATTGCAAGAGTCTTATGCTGCTGAGCAGGAAGCTGAAACGGCTAGAGCTGAGCGCGAAAGATCATCCCAAATGGCAGACGTTATCGTTCCTACGGAAATCGCAAAGAAAAAAGCTGAAATAGATGCAGAAGCTGAAGCTGAGCGTATTAGAAGACGTGCAAAAGGTGAGGCTGATGCAATCCTGTTCAAGGCACAAGCAGAAGCTAAAGGTTTATACGAAGTATTGACCAAGCAAGCCGCTGGTTTAGATGAAATCGTAAAAGCTGCCGGCAATAACTCTAGAGACGCTGTACTTTTATTAATTGCTGACAAGTTACCAGAATTGGTAAAAACACAAGCTGAAGCGATAAAGAACATTAAGATTGATAAAGTAACCGTTTGGGATAATGGCAGCAATGGCGAAGACGGAAAATCATCAACTGCTAATTTCTTATCTGGTATGTACAAATCGGTACCACCTCTACAAGAAATGTTTAACATGGCTGGTATGGATTTACCTGAGTATCTCAAAGGTAAAGACAAAAAAGAGATTGAAGCTGATGATGCTGAAATTGATAAGTCTGAAAACAAATAAATCCTAACTGTCACATTGAGCGTAGTCGAAATGTCTCATTTTGTTAGTGAGATTTAGCCATGCTGAACCTTAAGATTTCTCGACTACGCTCGAAATGACAGAAGAACTAAAATCGTGCTTAAATAAAATATATACTAATAATCAATGAAACCAATAAAATTCTTGATATCACTGATATTGTCAATCGTGTTATTTGCATGTATAAGTGATAAAAAAAAGGATTTACTTGGAATTTGGGAGTCCTTCGAAACTCATCACGACAAAATTATTATAACTTTTTATCAAGATTCTTTAGTTTTGGATGCTTTTAATGGCGAATTCCATACTAACTCTCAGTGGGATTTAGATAAAAATAAAATTCATTTGTTCAATGTTGAATTATACGATTCTATTCTTAAAGAGGAAATAAGTTACAAATACAATCTCAACGAAACCAAAGACACTTTGTATATGAAAGTCGTTGATGGTGATAATAACGATTATAGCACATTGAAAAAAGTAGACTCAAATCCGTTTATTAATAAAACCAAAAATGATGAATAAGTTCATTTTCAAAAGGAAACTACCAATCTGGAAAATGACTCTTGGAACTTTAGCTTTAGTTACGGGAGTAATATCGCTTTTCAGTAGTTTTAAAGGTTTTATTCTTATTGGAATGGGTGTTTATCTTCTTTTGATTGAAGGTTCGGAATTTGATTTTAAAAACAATAAGTATAGGGAAGTGAAATCAATTTTAGGTATTTCTTTTGGCAAGTGGAAACCTATACCAGATGTAGAATATGTTTCAGTATTTAGAACCAATGAAGCAACAACTTTACGCTCTAGAACAGCTGAAGCGAATGTGTCTAATGAAATTATAAAACTGAACTTATTTTACAACACAAATCAAAAAATTGAAGCATACAATACCTATAGAATTGATGACGCCTTTAAAAAAGCATATGAATTAGCTTCTTTATTAAATGTTGATATTTTAGACGCCACAGAACGAGAATCTAAATGGTTATAACTATTTTTGTTTCACTAAGACATCAACCAATATGAGCGAAGTAAGACACAACTGGACCAAAGAAGAAATTCTAGACATATACAATAAACCCTTAATGGAACTGCTTTACGAAGCAGCTACTATTCACAGAAAACATCATGACCCAAATACCGTTCAGGTGTCCACATTATTATCAATTAAGACTGGTGGTTGCCCAGAGGATTGTGGCTATTGCCCACAAGCTGCGCGCTATCACACCGATATTGAAGGTAATGACTTAATGACGGTTCAGCAAGTAAAAGCGCAGGCTTTACGTGCCAAGTCTTCTGGCAGTTCACGTGTGTGTATGGGCGCAGCCTGGAGAAATGTTAAGGATGGACCAGAATTCGATCAGGTGTTAGAGATGGTTCGTACCATTAATAAATTAGATATGGAAGTGTGCTGTACACTTGGTATGGTCACTGAAAATCAGGCCAAACGATTAGCCGAGGCTGGTCTCTATGCTTATAATCATAACCTGGATTCTTCGGAAGAGTATTATAAAAAGATCATTTCCACTCGTGGTTTTGAAGATCGATTAGAAACTATTGACAATGTTAGAAAAACCAATGTCACGGTTTGCTCTGGTGGTATAATTGGAATGGGAGAAAAAGAGGAGGACAGAGCGGGAATGCTCGTGGCACTTTCTACTTTAAACCCACAACCAGAATCCGTACCAATCAATGCATTGGTTGCTGTAGAAGGCACTCCTTTAGAAGAACAAGAACCTGTTTCAATCTGGGATATGGTGCGTATGGTAGCAACTACACGTATTGTAATGCCAGAAACCCAGGTACGACTTTCAGCAGGACGAACGCAAATGACGCGCGAAGGCCAAGCCATGTGCTTTTTTGCAGGCGCCAATTCAATTTTTGCAGGCGATAAGTTATTGACGACTCCAAACCCAGATGTTAACGAGGATATGGAAATGTTTAAGCTTTTGGGCTTAAATCCCCAAAAACCGTTCATCAAAAAAATGCAACCCGAAACTGTTGAAGCTAAAGATTCTGAATATCAATCATTGGGCGAAAAACCAAAGTGGTCCAGACCAGACCATAAAATTGAACGCAACGAAGAAGCCAAGCAAAAAGCCAGGGCTTTAAAGTAATTCAATTTAACAATATCCAAACTTTGATAACGTTTTATTAACTTTGGCACTAAAGTTATAACTGTTGCAACTCAATCTCCAAGACATACCTCGTGTTGAAACCATCACGAAAGCCGATTTTCTAAAACATTACTTCAAGCCACAAAAGCCTGTGGTCATTGAACGTTTTGTTGAAGATTGGCCTGCATATTCTAAGTGGAGCCTAGACTATATGAAAGATGTTGCAGGTGATAAAACCGTTCCGCTTTACGATGATAGACCTGTAGATTACAAAGATGGATTCAATGAAGCCCACGCCACCATGAAAATGGGTGACTATGTGGACTTGTTGAAGCGTGAGCCTACTAAATACCGTATTTTCCTTTGGAATATTTTAAAGGAAGTCCCTCAACTTCAAAAAGACTTTACGTATCCAGATTTTGGACTTCGCCTTATGAAAGGTTTGCCAATGCTGTTTTTTGGAGGTACCGATTCCTATACCTTTATGCATTATGATATTGATTTGGCCAATATCTTTCACTTTCATTTTGAAGGTAAAAAGCAAGTCATTCTTTTCGATCAAAAACAGAATAAATACCTCTATAAAGTACCACACTCTTTAATTACAAGAGAAGATATTGATTTTGCCAATCCAGATTTTGAAAAATGGCCTGCATTGCAACATGCCAAAGGTTGGATTTGTGATTTAAACCATGGTGAAGTATTGTACATGCCAGAAGGTTATTGGCATTACATGCGCTATATAACACCAGGTTTTTCGATGAGCCTTAGAGCTATTGCCAGAAATCCGAAAAACCTGGGAAAGGCTTTATATAATATCTTTTTAATGCGTAATTATGATAATGTAATGCGCCGAATAAGAGGTCAAAAATGGATTGATTGGAAAAACGAAAAGGCCATTACAAACACCAATCAATTTATTTAATTTTCCTACAGTTATAAATACTATTGTTATATTTACCCTCATTTTTAACACATTAAATATGAAAAGAATTGTTTTAATAGTAGCCTTAATGGCTTTTGGTTTTGGTAACTCACAGGCTTTTGAAGGTAAAGGCGACCAGAAATTTCAGGTTGGTGCCAATTTTCAAGATGAAGCCACAGGTATCAATCTTACTTTCGATTATGGTTTGGGAGAGAATATATCCATTGGTGTCTCTTCTTCTTATGCTTTGGGTATAGATGACAGATTAGATGCAGATTTTGGTGATCGTTTTGACCTAAAAGGACGTTTTAACGCCAACCTAGGGAATGTGTTAGACATAGACCCCAATTTTGATTTTTACCCTGGCCTTAGTCTCAGTTTAAAGAATTTTGGCGGCCATGTTGGTGCGCGTTATTTCTTTTCTGAAGGTTTTGGTATCTACACTGAAGCTGCATTTCCACTAGCAAAATATAGCGATGATAAAACTGACGTTGGGTATTACATTTATAATCAGTTTACCTTGAGCGTAGGAGCCACTTTTAACATCTAAAAGTAAGTTCAAAATATAAAAAAGCACCCTTGGCCAAGGGTGCTTTTTTTTGACTAAAGTTAAAAAAATGTGTATTTCGTCGTATTTTTTTAACACTTTATCTTCTACATGTACGATTTGTCGAATATTTCTGTGTTTTATCAGAAAGAAATTTTTACTTGTAGATAGTTTTAACCCCTAATTAAAACTAACCCTAACAAATCAACCAAATCATGAAAATAGCCTACTTTAAGGTACTATTGGCAGTATCCCTATTAATTGTCTTTAAAACATATGGAAATAGCAACAAAAATTTTAAAGCAAACAAATCAAGCGCATCGATAATCTATTCATTCCCCAGTTCTTTATCAAACTTTGAATACGAAGTCAATTTAGGACCTTCGACCAATCAAACTTTTAACATTAATGATGGTTCCTCTTTAAACAGACCTTATACTGTTACAGCTCCAGCTGGTTTTGAAGTCTCAATATCTTCTTCTTCAGGCTTTAATACTACAATTACAATTCCAGGTGAAACTATAGACTCAGGTAACGTAGTAGTTTATATTCGTCTAGCCTCTGGCTTATCTATAAACACCTATTCTGGGAATCTTAGTATTTCTGCACCAGATGCAACGGTGGAATCAGTATATTACCCACCTGTCAACGAACAAATTAGTCTTTCAGGTGAGGTTTCTAGAAAAACCACCTCATGGAATGGAACCGCCTGGAATAATGATGCACCTAACAGCTCAGACATTGCCATAATCAGTTCAGGTTATTCTACTTTATTAGATGGTAATTTCAGTGCCTGGTCTCTAGAAATTGCACCAGGAGTACAATTAACCATAGATGACAATACTTTTGTAGAAATAGAAACCAATGTTGTTGTTAACGGGACACTTTCCGTTACATCTAGTGGCGCTTTTGTTCAAAACGATGATTCTGCTTCATTTACAGTAAATACCGGAGGTGAGGCATACGTTAGTAAAACAACATCGGCATTAAATAAATGGTATGACTACACTTATTGGAGTTCTCCTGTAAGTAATGCTACTGTAGAAGATGTTTTTTCATTTTCAAACCCAAATTACCGTTATTGGTTTAATGCTGAAAACTTTCTTGATGTTTACGAAGAAATAGACAACACCAACTCTTTTGTCGCAGGACATGATGACATAGACGATGATGGTGACGATTGGACCCTACTTAACAATGCCGACCTATTAGCTCCTGGAGTTGGTTACGCAACGACACATTCTTCTGCTGGTTTCATATCTGGAAATTCTTATTCTTATATCTTTTCTGGTCCTTTTAACACTGGTACCATATCCACTCCCATATACTATAATGGTGATAATGGTGACAAAGATTGGAACTTTATTGGCAATCCTTATCCTTCTGCCATAAGTGTTGATGATTTTTTTAATGAAAACAGTACTGTAGTTGGCAATGCCATTTATTTATGGTCGCATGCTACTCCTCCAAACACTACTGGTAGTGGAAATGAAACTCTTAATTTTAGTGCAGATGATTATGCAATTATTAATGCAGGAAGTGGTGAAATAGCTGGTGGATCTTCTGTTATACCTAATAGGTACATTCCTTCTGGTCAGGGATTTTTTGTACAAGGCATGGCAAATGGTAATGTTGTATTTAATAATGCCATGCGCATGAAAGATGACACCAGTAACAATCAATTTTTTAGACAAAGCTCTAGTAGTATTGCTGATAAGTTGTGGTTAAATCTAACTTCAGACAACGGAGTTTTCAATCAAATCTTAGTAGCCTATGTAGATGGAGCAACTGACGGTAATGATGGCTCTGCTTATGATGCGCCAAGGTTTCTTTCATCTGGTTCTGCAGCCATGATTTATAGTACTATTGCGAATGAAACCGATACAAAATACGCCATACAAGGTAAGGCTATATCTAGTCTCAACACGCAAGAGTCCATTACCATTGGCTTTTATACCTCTATTACGGAAGCAACTGTCTATACATTTTCAATTGCTAAAAAACAAGGGGATTTTATGAGCAACAATCCGGTTTTTATTAAAGATAATCTTTTGGGCATTACGCACAACCTTATTGAATCCGATTATGCATTTACGTCAAACACGGGTAACTTTATGGACCGTTTTGAGGTTGTGTTTTCTGCGGAAACTTTGGGTACAAATGATGAATCTTCACAACATGGTATTGTAATTAAGGAGCTAGACAAGGACAGCATAGAATTTAGTTCTAATAGTGCTGATAAAATTGAAACTTTACATCTTTATAACATAGAGGGAAAACGCATTTACGACAAAAAGATAAATAATTTTAATGGAGTTATAAACGTATCTCATCTTAGCGTTGGAGCCTATGTAGCACAAGTAGCCCTTGAAAATGGCGCCATGATTAGTGAAAAAATAATAAAACGTGAATAAGTTTTATTTTGGGACGAAAAGCCTGCAATCGCAATATGCATTGCAGGTTTTTTTATTTCATATACTCGTTAATTTTTTGATATACCAGATGACTTTCCCAACCTCTGTAAAGTAGATAATCCGCTACTTTTCTTTTTTTCTTATAACTATTTTTTTCTTTAACCTGAGCGATGCGTTTCTGTACCAGTTCCTCTAAAGTTTGGTGGTAAGCATCGGCATCGATTTCTTTTAGGGCTGTGTCTATACTAAACTTAGAAATGTCCCTAAATTTAAGTTCTCTAATCAAACGGTTTTTGCCCCATTTTTTTATTCTGAACTTCCCACGCACAAAGGCTTTGGCAAAACGTTCTTCGTTGAGATAGTTGTTTTGGATAAGGTACACCATAATCTTATCAACAGCCTCAGGGATCATTCGCATTTCCCTTAATTTTTCCCTGACCTCTTTGTGGCAACGCTCTTGGTAAGCACAATAATTCTCGAGCTTTTTTTGCGCTTCATCGACGGTATAGGTTTTTTGTGGGTTCATTTAGCGAAAGTATAACTTTTTGTTAATAATTTCGTATCTTACAAAGTCCTGATTTGCAACGATTTTAATTTATCTTTGTAACTGGTTACTTATTAATTAATCCCTATGAAAAAGAACTACTCCCTCATCTTCTTGGCTTTTCTATGTTTTGTTATGTCTGGTTATGGGCAGGTCAATGAAAATTTTGATACCAATTTCGGCACATCCTATGGCAACTATAATGTCAATGATTTTGATATAAATAATGGTTTAAGCGAAGGAGCAAATGCTAGAAGTGGCAGAGCTGTTAGATTAAGAGATGTCGGCTCTTCTAATTTAGAATACGTTGGAGCAGATGGAAATGGTAAAGATGGAGGTGTTGGAACAATATCTTTTTGGTATCGTTCTTGGGATGCTTCACCTACAGCTGTTTATGATGTAGAAATAAGCATTAATAATGGAGCTTATACAACTATTGGTTCTCAAATAAGTACAGCTAGTACTACATATGCTCAATGGAGTCATTCCCTAAATAATACAAGTGATAATATAAAAGTCCGAGTAATTCGCTCCACTGGTGAGCGACTAATTATTGATGATTTTGAAATAACAGATTATACTGTTGCCTCAGACCTTGTTATTTCTGGTACACCAACAGATCATGGCTCTAGTTGTTTATCTACAGCAGCAGCAACTGTACAATATACAATTACTAATACAACCACGCTTACAACAGCTTTAAATGTTGCCGTATCCTCAGACGATACGCAATTTGTAGTAAGCAATTTATCGACTACAACGATTGCTCCCTCAGGCACAGCCACTTTTGATGTTACGTTTACACCAACGGCTGCAGGAGCCCAATCCGCAACTATAGATGTTACTAGTACTACAGCCAGTGGCTCTAGTATAAATTTAACTGGAACAGGAATTACCAATCCAACTATTTCTACCCAACCCACTAACCAAACCGAGCAAATTCCTAATACAGCAACATTTTCTGTAGCTTCAGGTGATACAACGACTTATCAATGGGAAGTTTCTACTAATGGAGGCTCAACATGGGCTAATGTAAGCGGAGGAACGGGTGCTGCAACAGATACTTATACCACTGGTGCAACTGATGCTACAATGGATGGAAATTTATACCGCTGTATCTTAACCAATGCGTGTGGCACTACAACCTCTAATAGTGCCTCCTTAACGCTAACCAATCCTAGTCCAAATAATGTAACCAGCACAAGAGGCTGTTTTACAGACGATTCGGTGACCATTGATTGGAACGCACCTGGATCTGGTGCTACACCAACAGGCTATGTGGTTTTTATGATAGATGGTGGTACTGCACCAGCCGGTACACTTGCAGATGCCAATACCTATACGGCAGATGCCAACTTTTCTACGGCAACAACGGTTAGTGCCACTTTAGGAAAAGTAGTTTATAAGGGCACTGGCACCTCAGCAACAGTTACTAATTTAACAGAGGATAATAATTATTCTATTACTGTATTCTCATATGTCGGAGAAACTTTAACGGGTTGGTCTAACGGCACATCTGGAGGTAGTAGAGTAGTTAATGGATTAGCACAAGCAGACGTGAGAAATTTAGCTGCTACACCTTTGACCAACCAAATTAATTTAAACTGGAATAATCCCACACCCACCTCTTGTTGGGATCAACTTATTATAGTAGCAAATCAAGGTACGGTAACCTTTACACCAACTGGTGATGGTTCGGCTTATTCTGGTGCAGATAATGATGTGTATACAACACCCAACCAATTGGTTTATGAAACGACAGCCAATGTTACAACTAAATCGGTTACAGGTTTTACCAATGGTACGAACTATTGCTTAAAGGTTTTTATAAGAAGAGGTACAACATGGTCTGAAGGAGTAGAAGTTTGTGCTGTGCCCTCTTTGACCTATTGCACTTCAAACGGAAATACAGCCTTCGACACTGGTACAACTGGTGTAATTTTCAATACCATAAATAATACTGGTACTGCAACTAATGTTGCATATTCAGATTTTACATCGATTTCTACAACAGTTACACTTGGTGAAGTTTACAACTTAGAAGTAAGAGTGAATACTGATGGTAATTTTACAACCCATACAAGAGTCTGGATAGACTGGAATAATGATGGTGATTTTTCTGATTCAAACGAAGATTACGAACTAGGCACGGCCAATAACGTAGCCGATGGAGCTACCGATCAAAGTCCATTAGCTATTGAAATACCAAGTAACGCTGTGGTTGCAGCAACTAGGATGCGTGTATCCACTAGGTATAATACAACTTCTACCCCTTGCCAAACAGGGTTTGACGGCGAAGTTGAGGACTATACCATTAATATTATAAGACCAGCCAATGCAGAGATAAATATTGAAGGTAATAATATTAGCATCCCAAATGGTTTTAACACTCCAAATGGGCTTAATAATACATTATTTGCAGCGACTAACATTGGTGCCACTACTGCACCGAAAAGTTATTATGTGGAAAATATTGGGTTGGCCAGCCTTAATTTAACTGGGACACCAAGAGTGGAATTGACTGGTGCACATCTTGGCGATTTTAACGTAACGCTTCAACCAAGTGCAACCGTTGGGTCTACAGTTACTTCAGAATTTAGAATAGAGTTTTCACCAACAGCAGATGGTACCAGAACGGCAACCGTAAGCATTTCTAACTCTGATAGTGATGAAAACCCATACACCTTTGATATTCAAGGTACAGGTGTTTGTACAGCATCAATAACAAGTTCTATTTGGCCAGCTGAAGGACCTGAAAATACTGAGGTAACCATCACTTCTGCTACCGATTTAACCGGAGCTTCAGCGTCTATCAATGGAGTAGCGATGACTACGGTATCTTCTACAGCGACTGAATTGGTAGTTTTAGTACCAGCAGGAGCTACAAGTGGTAATATTTCGGTATTGTTCTCAATTGGCTGCTCATCTACAAATGCCTTTACTATTATAGATAATGCCATCAGTGGTTGCGATACGGCATCATCTTCTACTGTTCCAACTGATTTATTTATCAGTGAAGTATCGGATGCTACAAGTGGCAGTTCCTCTTTCGTAGAGATTTTTAATGGTACGGCTTCGAGTATTGATTTAAGCGACTATAGTATAAGAGTTTTTAATAATGGTAATGCATCCCCTTCGTCAACATTAAATCTTTCTGGCACCTTGGCTTCAGGTGGAGTGCATGTCATTAGTATTGGTACTACCTCCTGTGATTTAACAGGAAATGGCTTAGCTGGCGGATTACCAAATCAAACCTTTAATGCGGCTAGTGGTATTAACTTTAACAATAACAGTTCTGATGCTTTAGAGCTATACAACAGTGCAACAACAACTTCCATTGATGTTTTTGGAGTGCTCGGAAGTAATACTTGGGCCAATAGCTTAGGAATTGGTGATGATGGTGTGAATTATAGACGCCAAAACACGGCTCCTAATTTACCGTCTACAACGTTTGATATTACAGAATGGAATGAGATTGATTGGACGGATTGTAATGACTCTGATTATAGTGATTTTGGTATTTACGATTTTTCATTAGGTGTTCCACCAACCGTTACAGTCTTAAGTGACCCTGTATTTAATTGTACAAGTACAATTTCTCTTTCAGTTACCGGTACGGAAGGTGTCTCTGGCGGATTGCCTCTAGCCTACCAATGGTATTACTTGGCTCCAAGTACTTCGTCCTTTGTACCTGTACCAGATAATGCAGATTTCGATAATGTTACAACGGCCACTTTGGATATTGTAAATCCTATTGGCTATGGTGACTATCAGTTCTATTGTCAAGTAAGAGAAAATACAGCAACCTGCTATCAAGCCAGTAATGCTGTAAGATTAGATATTGAGTCAACAGTTTGGGATGGTACCAATTGGTCTTCTGCACCTGCAATTGATAAGGTAGCTGTGATTGATGCCGATTATGACACTTCTAATGGCGGAGCAGAAACCAGTTTTGAAGCTTGTGAGTGTATCGTAAATGCTGGTAATACTTTAACTATCGAAAACAATACTTATGTATTGGTTGAAAATGATTTAACCGTAAATGGTAACGTGGTTGTTAAAACCGATGGTGCTTTTGTGCAAGTTAATGATAATGCCTCGGTGCTGGGAGATGTGCTTACAACCAGAAGCAAAATTTCTGTTGAGAAAGAAACTGCATTTTTAGCATCTTCCTTTGAATACACCTATTGGAGTGCACCTGTGAGCGGTGAATTAATTAGTGATGGTTTAGAGGAAGCCAATGATAATAGAATATTTTCATTTAGTGGTGAGAACTTTAGGGATTCTACTCAAGAAACTAATAATGATGATGCTACAGCTCCAGGACAAGATGATATCGATGACAATGCCGATGATTGGCAATATGCCAATGGTGCTACTGTAATGCAAGCAGGTATTGGTTATGCTTCTACCCACGATCCTATTACATTTATAAATCCAGCTCAATACAGTTACACTTTTGAAGGACCATTTAATAATGGAGTGTATAATATTCCTATTTATAGAAATGATGTTGAACTCAGTGATAATAACTGGAACTTTATCGGTAACCCATATCCATCTGCTATAGATGCAGATTTATTCTTAGCCACTAACGCCAGTATTGATCAGACTGTGGGTGCTACTAACGGCGCCATCTTTTTCTGGTCGCACAACACGGCTGCAGATGGTAATACTAATGGCAACGAGAATTTAAACTACTCACAAAGTGATTATGCCATTATAAATGGTTCTGGACAAACCGCTGGTGGTGATGGTTTGATGCCAAATAGATTCATACCTTCAGGGCAAGGGTTCTTTGTCTCTATGGATGATGGTGCTCCTGCTTCAGTACATAGTGGATCAATCATGACCACTGATGTTATTTTCAATAATAGCATGCGTGTTACAGGAAGTAACAATCAATTTTTTAGAAATTCTGTAGTAGATCAACCCAATAAACTTTGGTTAGACTTAACCTCTGATAACGGTGTATTTAATCAAATCTTAGTGGCTTATGTTGATGGTGCAACAGACAATGATGATGGTGCTTATTATGATGCTTATAAAAACTTATCCTCGGAGCTTTACTCTGGAATTTATTCTCTTATAAATAATTCCTTAGACAAAAAATTAGCTATTCAAGGAAAAGATCCCAACAGTTTAAGTATGGATGAAGTAATTCCAATCGGGTTCAGTACTGTAATTACTGAGCCTACAATCTATACCATTTCTATTAACCAGTTTGAAGGTGTCTTTATGCTTGAGAATGACATTTATGTTATTGACTATATGTTAAATTCAATTCACAATCTTAAAGTATCCGCTTACAGTTTTACTTCAGAAAAAGGCGAATTCAACGACCGTTTCGAAATTGTATTTAGAGCCGATGCACTTTCCATTGATGACAATCAAATAGACGATACCGACCTTTCTATAGTTGAGCAATCCAATGGTGATGTAAAGTTTAGTATAGGTAAAAATCTTACCATAACCCATGTTGAGATATTGGATATTTTAGGAAGACAAATCTATAACCTTAAAGGTAATAACGCTGTTGAGGTCTATGACCTTTCTAAACTTAGTAATGCAGCTTATATTGCTAAGGTAACTTTGTCCAATGGGCAAACGATCAGCAAAAAAGCTATAAAGCGCAAATAGACTAAAAAGAATATCTTCGAAAAAGTCTCATAATTTGAGGCTTTTTTTATAGTGTATATTTTAAGGATAGGATTAGGTTCCTACCTGCAGCAGCAATACCAGATGAGTATGGTCTATAACGTTGGTCGGTAATGTTCTCAAGACTAGCCGTAAGTGTCCATTGCTCATTCCAGTTGTATTGGGTTCTTAAGTTTACCGTATGCCAGGATGGCGAATATGGATTCCCATTACTATCAAGCGCATAGATATAATCTTTAGCAGCTTCTGATGGTGCTAATTGTTGAAATGACAATTCGTTATTATACACTAAAAAGGCATCGAATAGAAGCTTTTCATTTTCCCAAATGAGATGTGTTCTCCCAAAATTGGGAGCCACATGCCTTACAGGTTCTTCAACACCCTCATTATCCTCTGTCCCTCCAATAACGTTGTATTGCGAACGCAGTTTTAATGCTTCAGAAAAATTAACCTCAACACCTGCTTCAAAGCCATAAATCCATGCTTTCGATGCATTCTGTATCGCCTGTACAGTACTTAATTCCCCATCGTACATAATCTCTGTTTCACCATTGAGTTCAAAACCCCTTCGGATTAAGGCATCATCCAAAAACGTATAATAGGTAGCCATATCTACGATTACTTTGTCATCAAAATTCAATTTTAAGCCTAATTCGCCACCAAAAGCATACTCAGATTTTAAATTATTGTTAGGCACTACAACTGCGCCTGGCTCTGAATCGAAAACTTTACCTATATCATCAATGTTTGGTGCCCTAAAGGCAGTTGAGGCATTCAACTTCCATTGGATCATATCGCTTGGTGACCAAGATATGCCAGCTGTGCCTGTTAATGCCCCTGTGTTAACCTTAGCCTCATCAAAAGGAAGATTTAAATAGGTGTTGTTCTCAGTAAAATATGCATTTGCCAATACCTGATTGTATCTTAACCCTGATTGAAACACAAACTTTGAGTTAGGTTTGTATTTAAAACTCACATAAGCAGCCGCAGATTGCCATGTGGCACCATCGGGATAACGGGTTATGGTAGGTATACTTGTATTTGAGTCAATATTTTCTTCTTTTCCTTCGGAAGCAATATTATTGTATAGATATTCCAAACCATAAAAAATGGTCGTTTTGGGCGTAATCTTTTTTTCCAAATCCAAGTTAAAGGATATGGCATCTACGCTTTCTTCCCTTACTTGCCTGATAGAAGATTGAAAATCCCTATCCATTCTACTTTCCTTAAAGTTTTGATATGCCGCAGTAGCCTGAATCTTATCGTACAGGTTAGAACTACTGCTGGTTTTGGTGACCTGAAAATTTCCCATAAACCATTGTTGTGGACCATAATCCCATTCGGCAGAACGCAATTCTTCCCCTCTGTATCTTATTAACCTATCGTATCTCGGATAGTCTGATGTTGTGGTGAAGTACAACCCCAAATCGAAATTGAGATTGTCAGAAGGTTCATAGCGCGCCTTTTGCATTACATTGATTTGACTATATCCTGTTGGGTTTTGAATCTTAGGCTTATCATTAGCTACTATAACATCTTCACCGTTTTGCCTAATGATATATTCTGGTCTTAAATAGTCATTTGGCCCATTGCTACCCATTCTTAAATCATCAAAATCGGTGTAACTTAAACTAGTTAGGAAACCCCATTTTTTATATCCTAGGTTTAGGTCTAAGTGCCCTGTTTTTTCGTCATTTGCACTAGCATACCTAGTTAGGGCATTTCCTTGTACCAACAACTGGTCTTTATAGGACAATTCTGGTTTTTTTGTGTAAAAACTCATGACTCCGCCAATGGCATCACTACCGTAAACCACGGATCCCGCACCCAAAGTCACTTCAGTATTTTGAATGGATAATGGGTCAATGGAAATTACATTCTGTAAATTGCCTCCTCTAAATATAGCGTTGTTCATTCTAACTCCATCTACAGTAATAAGCAGTCTATTTGTAGAAAAACCTCGTATCATAGGACTTCCACCACCCAACTGGCTTTTCTGAATATAAACGTTACCTGTATTTTCTAACAGATCTGCACTGGTTTGTGGGTTGGCCAGAGCTATTTCGTTAGCGCTTACACTCACTATAGACTGCGGTATATCACGTTTGCTTTGTTCAAACTTTGAAACAGAAATTACAATCTGATCTAAGCCCTCAACCTTTGGAGTAAGATAAATTAGGTTATTTTTTTCTACAATTTCAAGCTTTCTTAACTGTAGCTTTTCGTATAACAGATTCTGAAAATAGATTATTTCCCTAGCATTGAATTTATTTAATTTAGCCTTACCGTTTATATCGGTAACAACATATTTCGTTTTCTTTAAATTGTATAAAGCAACACCTGGTATAGGCTCATTTGTACCTTCTTCTAATACCGTAATTGTCTGTGAAAACGACAATTGCAAAAAAAGAAACAAAATGACACTAAAGCAGATATTACATTTCATTTTTCTATACACCTTCATTAAAATCTCTTCATAAAAAACTGCTTAATGAAACACTTCATTAAGCACTTGTAATGATTTTGGTTTTTTAAAACCATCCAAATGTAATTCAAAATAATGCAATAACATGTTTAAAAATTCTTGTCTTTTTTTTGCATTAATTTTTACTGCAGATAATGCATCAAAATTTATGCCCAACAGCCGCTTTAACAATGTTAAATTTTCACCAGAAATTGAATAGATACCACTGTTGTGAGGTTCAAAAATCCCGGATTCGAGATTAAAATATGGGTAATCTATGCTAAGGTTATCTGGTTGAAATCCCAAATAACGAGTGAGTTTTAATAAAAACAAAAGGTGGAAATTGGCATATTCCTCTTCATTATCTAAATATTGCAAGGCTGTTTCCAAATAATTGTAGAGTTTTAAATTTTTTTCCTCCTCTTTTAGTACGTTAGAAAGTATCTCTGAAATGAATAAAACAATTGCACTTTTATAGATATTGGTGTGAAGGCTTTTATAAATATAATTCAACTTAACTTCTTTAATAAAGTGAAGTGTCTGATTGGGCTTAAAATTCTCTTCTATTTGAAGTTGGGAAAGTGGCTGAAAATAAACCGTTTTTGTTTGGCCTTTTTTAGACTTTAAGACACCTTTTAGCATATAACTAACTATGCCACGTTCTTTGGTGTAGCATTTTACTATAAGGTCGTAGTCTTTGTATTTTAATTTTGAAAGTACAATGCTATGGTTTTTAGTAAGCATGCTTATCTAACTATGAGAACCTTTAGGACTTTAGTCTCAAATGAATCTAAGTCTGAAATCATCACCAAATATACACCTGTTCTAACAACAGCATTGGCAAGGTTTTTACCATTCCATATGGCAGTACCTCCATCTACAGCAAAATTATAGTTTGCGCTAGATGATCTTAAATTAACATTAGATTGTGCCTCTGCAACCAGGTTGCCTTCAATATCTGTTATTTTTATATTAACGCTTTCCGTAAGCCCGCTTATTTTTATGCCTTTGTTAACATCATTTAGGTCGCTAAACCCCAATATATTATATTCTGGTCTTACGGGATTTGGATAAACAAAAGCATTTTCTAAGGTCTCTTCGGGCTTAGAACCACCTGCTCTAAACGAGAGCATTCCTTTAATAGTCGCTATATAAACTATGCCGTTATTTGGGTCTATAGAGATATCGTTAATACGGTCTGAAGGTAATGGTGAGTTATCCTTTGTGAAATGGTAAATGGTATTTTGTCCGTCTGGTGAAAAATAAAAAACCCCAGAATCTACTGTGCCAACCCATTTATTATTTGAACCATCTGCTTCAATATCGGTAATGGACTGACCCTCTAGCAATTCTTTTGGGATACCATCTTCTAAAATTATTATTGAGCTTAAGGTTGGATTTGGATCTTCAAAAAAGCCTGACGTATTGAACAATACCCTCAATCCAGAAAATGTGCCTACCCAAAGTTGGTTCCTATTGTCAATTTCTAAAGAAGTGACTCTCGGAAAAGGTAAATTTTGTTCTTCCGACGATATGTTTCTCAACGGTTCTGTACCATTGTTTTCGTTATAGGCATATAACCCATTAGAATAACCGCCTATCCATTTTGTACCATTATTATCAATGGCAATATCGAAAAAACCAAACTCATCCAACAGAGGGTTTTCAATCACTGCTGAAAAATCGAATCCTTGCCAACTCCCTGTACTAGGATCATAGGATTTCAATGGGTTTGGTGCTCGACCAGTAAGCGACCACAGCACACCATTTCTATCAAAAGTTGAAGCAGTCACTCTTATACTTTTAAAATTTGGATTGCCGGGTAGAATTAAAGATTCTAAACCACTGTTATCTTCGTTATAAAGTATTGTGGGTACAAAATCATTAACTTCTAAAATTCCATCGTGACAAGCACTTATAAAACCTTGATTTGGATTAAAAGGATTAATGGAAATTTCGGAAAGATTTCTAGCACCTAAAACACTATCGAAAGGAATATTCTTCCATAAGTCATCACTGTAGTAGCTGAATCCTCTACTCCTGAAGGGTGCCGGATTTATCGACTCAGTATAATCGCCAAAGGTTGCCCAAACTGTTTCTGTTTCCGCATTTACACGAAAAACTTCATTAAATAATGGGCCATTTGGTTTAATTTCTGTGTAAGTGGTATTATCCGAAATAGCGCTTTGTAAAACACCAAAATCTTGTGAGCCAATATAGATAAAGTCATCTATTTGTGTTGCAGAGGTAAAGCTGGTATCAAAATCTACATTTGGCTGAAAACTATTGACCAATTGAATATTTATATCATAAACATATACAGTATTGGCTGTGGAAATCAGTAAATTGGAATTGCTAACCTCTGTATCTGCAGGAAGCAAATCAAATGTGAATAATTGCGTAAATCCAGAATCATCAATTTCGAAAAGAGCTCTATCTCCTCTTACAGCATAAATTTTATCCCCAAGTGTATTTGCGTTTACAAAATTGCCACCAATATATGTTTGCCACTGAGAAAAGTCAATAAGGTTAGGGTTGTTTAAGTCAGCTTTTTTAAGTCCATTACTGTTAGAACAAGCAGCATAAATTTCATTGTTTAACACTGTAACCTGATTGACAGTAATTTGAGCACCACCATTCCCTAAGAAGTAAGTATCCCCAAACTCTAGACCTTCTAAGTCATAGACTGAAACCCCATAATCGGTAGAGATATAGATTAATCCGTCGTGCTCATAGAAATGGTTTATAGTCTTGTTTATAGGTGTAATATTTTCCTTCTCTAAAATATCAACAACGGATAATACTGATTCTTCAGTTTCTGAATAGACCTCAAATAAACCCGTTTCATACCCTATGAGTAAATATTGATAAAGTTCGCTATAATGTATAGTTGTTATTTGTTCGCCAGACAAACCCTCTACAGTGGTTATTGTTTCGAGGTTTCCTGTTAAAACATCATATTCAAAAACAGCATTTTGTGCAGCTGCGTAAATTTTATTGTCACCACTAACAACATCCACTATATCGTTATAAGAGTAGTGTGCTTGCCATAATGTTGAAAAATCTTGGCAATGAATATTAGTCAATAAACCCAACACTAAAACCAAGGTCGTTAAAACAGTTTTATACATTCTAAATTGTTTACTCAAATATATTTAATAGTAACGATAATATAGCGTCAATCATATATTAAGTCACAAAAAAAGCTCCCATAGCTTATGGGAGCTTTTTTAATTCTATAAATATGTATCTAAATTACTCCTTGTGCCAACATCGCATCAGCTACCTTTACAAACCCTGCAATGTTTGCACCTCTCACATAATCTATAGTTCCATCATCATTTTTACCATATTCTACACAAGCATTATGGATGTTTTTCATTATTTCTTTTAACTTATCATCCACTTCTTGTCGCGTCCAACTCAACCTTAATGAATTCTGGCTCATCTCTAAACCTGAAGTTGCCACACCACCAGCGTTTGATGCTTTCCCTGGTGCAAAAAGGATTTTTGCTTTGTGAAATTCGTGAATAGCTTCTGGTGTCGAAGGCATGTTTGCTCCTTCGGACACACAAATGCATCCATTATCCACTAAAGTTTTAGCGTCTTCCCCATTAAGTTCGTTTTGTGTTGCACATGGTAATGCAATATCACATTTCACTGACCACGGACGCTCACCTTTAACAAATTTAGCATTTGGATATTGGTCTACATACTCACTAATTCTTCCTCTTTTATTGTTTTTAAGATCCATCACAAACTGTAATTTCTCACTATCAATACCATCTTCATCATAAATATAACCTCCTGAGTCTGAAAGTGTCAATACAGTAGCTCCCAACTCAAGGGCTTTTTCTGCAGCGAATTGGGCTACATTACCTGAACCTGATATAGTCACTCTTTTACCTTTAAAGGAGTCATCCTTAGTGTTGAGCATATTTTCAGCAAAATAAACGTTACCATAGCCTGTTGCTTCAGGCCTGATTAATGATCCACCCCAAGACTGTCCTTTACCAGTTAGTACACCTGTGAAAGTGTTGTTCAATTTTTTATACATTCCAAACATAAACCCTATCTCTCTGGCACCAACTCCTATATCTCCTGCAGGCACATCTGTGTTATGCCCAATATGTCTATATAACTCTGTCATAAAGGCATGGCAAAAACGCATAATTTCATTATCTGATTTTCCTTTAGGGTCAAAATCAGAACCACCTTTACCACCTCCCATAGGAAGCGTAGTCAAGCTATTTTTAAATACTTGTTCAAACGCTAGGAACTTTAGAATACTAGCATTTACAGTTGGATGAAAGCGCAAACCACCTTTGTATGGCCCAATTGCCGAGTTCATCTGAACTCTATAACCTCTGTTTACTTGAATCTCCCCTGAGTCATCGACCCAACTAACTCTAAACGAAATTAGTCGTTCTGGCTCAACCATTCTTAAAAGGATGTTTTTTCCGTGATAAATGTCGTGCTCTACCACATATGGTATAACCGCTTCTGCAACTTCGCGAACAGCTTGTAAAAACTCAGGTTCATGACCATTGCGCTTTTCTACAAGTTCTAAAAAAGCTTCAATTTTATCTTTCATATAAAAAATTGTTAAGAAATTGTGATTTAATAGGCGCAAAGATACAGTATCTTTAAAAATAACACCTTATTTTTTTTATATTCTCAATAAAATTTTCAATACTTTTACATTGCAATAATTCTTTTCCCTAATAAGAAGCGTGCATTTTATCCGTTTTATTTTGTAGTTCATCGAGTTTTTATATATTTGTTCGATAATGGCTTCAATTATACTAGAGTTATATGGCATTACATTTTAGAAAATTGTCTTTAGTGTTTGTACTGTTTTTTTCATTACAGACCACTTCTGCCCAACTGGGTTTTTCTCACGAAATTGGAGCTTTTGTTGGAGCTGTTGCATTCCAATCTGATTTTGGAGTAAGAAAAGATTTCGAAACCAACGCTGGTAATACAGGTGTTGCTTTAGGAATTGTTCATTATATAAATTTTGCCTATCGAGCTGACTGTAATTGTTATTCTACGGATACTTATTGGAATGATCACTTTAAAATAAGAAGTGAAATCTCATGGAATAAAACTTCATTACATCACTTTGGTAAATGGGTGGACGACTCTAGAACAAGCCAAGATGCGGAACGACTAAGACAACATACTGGTGAATCCCAAAACTGGGATATAGGTATGCAATTGGAGTATTTTCCAAGAAGTATTAGAGCTTTCTCAGCTGGTGCTTATTCTTTTGCCCCTTTTGGAGCACTTGGCGCACACTTTGTATCATACAACCCGTCTGTTAGTACCACGTATGGAGATGGCAATATACTGAACAATAGTAATTTTTATAACCCTTGGGGTGCTGCTTCTGGTGGTGATCCATTTGTAAGTGATGAGTCTGGCTCTACCTGGTCTGTTGTTGCCAGTTTAGGAACACGATACAAACTTACTATTTTATCAGATTTATTTGTTGAACTTAGAGGGCAATACTATTTTAACGATTTTGTAGATGGTTTAAATCACAAATTACCTTCTAACAAGAATAAGGATTGGAATATATGGCTCAACTTTGGTTACATCTATTATTTAGATTAGTATTAATGCCCTATAGCCTGCTCTAAATCAGTAATTAAATCGTCTACGTCTTCTATTCCAACACTCAATCTAATCAGTGAATCTACCACACCTGTTTTTTCACGCTCTTCCTTTGGGATACTGGCATGTGTCATACTTGCAGGGTGCCCAGCTAAAGATTCTACTCCACCAAGGGATTCTGCCAAGGTGAATATTTTGAGGTTTTCTACAATCTTAATGGCTTCTTTGTAATTATTCCCTTTAGTGGTAAAGGATACCATACCTCCAAAATCATCCATCTGGGATTTTGCTACTTCATGATTTGGATGATTTTCAAAACCCGGCCAATACACTTTTTCAATTTTAGGGTGACTAGCTAAATACTCTGCAACAGCTTTACCATTTTCACAATGTCTCTGCATACGTACATGAAGCGTTTTAATGCCTCTTAATACTAAAAATGAATCTTGAGGCCCACATATCGCTCCGCTTGCATTTTGAATAAAATAGAGCTTATCAGCCAATTCATTATCCTTTACTACCAAACCACCCATCACTACATCGCTATGTCCGCCTAAATATTTTGTAGCAGAATGCATTACAATATCCGCACCCAAATCTAAAGGTCTTTGTAAATAAGGTGTGGCGAAGGTATTGTCAACAGCCAACATCACATCATGCTTTTTGGCAATTTTTGAAACCGCAACGATATCTATAATATTCATCATGGGATTGGTAGGTGTTTCTACCCAAATAAGTTTGGTATCTGGTGTTACGTATTCTTCTATTCTTCCGGCATTTTCCATACCAATGAAATGAAATTTTATACCAAATTTCTCATATATTTTAGTAAATAATCGATACGTACCACCATACAAATCGTTAGTGGAAACCACCTCATCCCCAGGCTGTAATAACTTTAACACAGCATCTATTGCAGCCAAACCAGAACCAAAAGCCAAACCATAGTTCCCATTTTCTAAACTAGCAAAAGCATTCTCCAAAGCATTTCTAGTAGGGTTATGTGTTCTTGAATACTCATAGCCCTTGTGTCCACCTGGTGTAGATTGTGCATAGGTAGTTGTTTGGTATATTGGTGGCATTACGGATCCATAAGCCCGGTCGTGTTCTTGGCCTCCATGGATTGTTTTTGTATTAAATTTCATATTTAAATATAGTTTATAATGCTAGGCATCACATCAAAAATTGACTTGATAAAAAAGCATTGTAAGAGCAACAAATTTAACTTATAGTTCGTTCTATTCAAATCTAAGCAATACCTTTATGGTATGTTTAACTTAAAACGTAAAACCCTTGAAGCAGCTACTTACATTTTTCGTCTTTTTAATTCTATTAAATTCCTGTAATTCAGAATTTAAACCTGTTTCTTTTAAAACAACCGTACTCGAAAACGACCAATATAAAGCAGATGTATCTGTAGTTTTAGATAAAGCGTTAGGGAGTGACGAACTTAGCAAAACCATAAATTTCAAAATTGAAGAAGCCGTTATCAGCACATTAAGCGATGTTACGAAAAAAACGAACCTTGAATCTGTTTTAAAAGATTTTAACTCAGAATATTTAGCGTTTAAAAAAGAATTTACCGATGAGGAAGGGCCTGTATGGGAGTTACATATTGAAACGGAAAAAATATACCAATCTGAAGAGGTAGTCACTTTAGCTATTAGTACTTATGAGTTTAAGGGAGGTGCTCATGGCAATGACAAAATAAAATTCATAAACCTCAATGCCAAAACTGGTGAGGTTCTCAATAATGAAGACATTATTAAAGACTTAAACGCCTTTAGAGATTTAGCCAAAACACATTTTGTAAAGTCGTTAGACAATAGAAATCGTCGATTAAAAATGGAAGATTTTTTCTTTGGCAAACCATTTCAATTACCAGAAAATATCGGGTTCAGTGATGATGGCTTGGTTTTGCTCTATAATGTCTATGAAATAGCTTCTTATGACCAAGGTTATACCGAGTTTATCATTCCATTTGATGATGTTGAACCACACTTAAAAGCACATTAGTTTTTCTTGCTGGTCAAACGTTTTATAATAGGCTCTACGGTTAGTCCCTGACCAATAATCGATACAATAACAACAATGTAGGTTATTACTAGAAAAAGCTCTCTGTGCATATCTTTGGTTAAACTTAAGGCTAAAGCAATAGAGATTCCTCCTCGTAGACCTCCCCAGGTCATAATTAAATTGGTTTTTGGGACAAAATCCAAGCGTTTGGCGAAGAATTTTATTGGTAACCACAAGGAAACATAACGACACATTAAAATAATTGGTATGGCCAATAAACCTGCATAAATATACTTGCCTTCTAATGTCAGCACCAGCATTTCCATGCCTATCATTACAAATAAAATTGTGTTTAATAGTACATCCACCAATTCCCAAAATTTATCTACGTAAGTTTCGGTAATTTCAGACATAGCTGCATTTCTAACTGTATCATTACCGACAAACAAACCTGCTGTAACCATTGCTAAAGGTGCTGATAAGTGAAATTTATGAGCCAGCATTGTGCCTCCCATAACAGTTGCAAGAGTTATAATAACTTCTACTTCATAGTTGTCAATGGATTTCATTGAACGGTACGCTATATAGCCCAATATCAATCCTAAAACCAAACCACCAATAACCTCTTGACCAAACAACGTTGCTATATCTGAAAATTCAATAGCCGCTTCTGGCTTGGCCGCAATAGCGAAAATGGTTAAAAAAACCACTACTCCTACTCCATCATTAAAAAGCGACTCACCAACAATTTTTGTTTCTAGTTTTTTGGGAGCTCCTGCTTTTTTAAGGATACCGAGTACAGCTATAGGATCTGTTGGAGAAATTAAAGCACCAAATAGAAGACAGTAAATAAACTCAACATTTAAGTTCATCCATTGTAATACATAGAACATAATTACACCTACCAAGAACGTGGACATAAGCACGCCTAAGGTCGCAAATGCCAAAATTGGCCCTCTCTGTATTCTCAATTGCTGGAAATTGGTATGTAATGCTCCTGCAAAAAGCAGAAAACTCAACATGATGTCAAGAAGGACTGTTTCAAAATCAATACTGCTAATAAATGCCTTTTCTTGTAAGAGCAAGGTATCATCAAACT
This sequence comes from Leeuwenhoekiella palythoae, assembly GCA_964221315.1. Taxonomy (GTDB): domain Bacteria; phylum Bacteroidota; class Bacteroidia; order Flavobacteriales; family Flavobacteriaceae; genus Winogradskyella; species Winogradskyella palythoae_A. The sequence goes on from CAXPYI010000002.1 coordinate 844,825, forward strand.
GTGCTGTAGCAACAACAATTACTGTAAAAGCTAGTGTAATTACCATAAGACCTATGGTAATTGGTAATTTTAAGAACTTTACATTGATGTAACCAAAAATGCTCGAAAGCACTATTAAAACTGTTGCTATTGAATAATATTCCATTACTAATGATTAATTTAGAAGGGATAAAAATATAATATTGTGCTTTATTTCCTAAAAGTAATCCCTATTATAACGAAATAAATTTACTTTGCATTCCAAAGAAAAGCTAAGCTATAAAAACATGAAAAAAGTATATTATCTAAGCACATGCAATACATGTATGCGAATTCTAAATGAACTTACCTTACCTAACGATTTTAAACTTCAGGATATAAAAACCGAACCCATTACTGCACATCAACTTGAAGAAATGAAAAACCTTTCCGATAGCTATGAAAGTTTATTCAGTAAACGTGCGAGACTTTACAAAGAGCTTGATCTTAAAAACAAAACCCTCTCTGAAGAAGATTATAAAAACTATATTTTAGAGTATTATACTTTTTTAAAACGCCCTGTTATTATCCACAACAATCAGATTTTTATCGGTAATTCCAAAAAAGTAGTTGATGCTGCTAAAAAAGCAATACATGAATAGCAGATCCTTTGCTCTTTTTGCACTTTTTATGGTTCAGTTATTATATGGACTTAACTACACCATTGCCAAAACAGTGATGAATGAGAACTATATTAAACCTTTTGGGTTTGTATTGCTGCGAGTGGCCGGTGCAACATTGTTATTTTGGCTAATGAGTCTCTTTTTACCTAAACAAAAAATTGACCGAAAGGATTTTATCAAATTTTTTGTAGCAGCTGTATTTGGTGTTGTGGTCAACATGCTTTTCTTTTTTAAAGGCTTGGAATTTACCTCACCAATCCATGCATCCTCTATAATGATCATAGTACCCATAGTCATTTTGGTTTTATCGGCAATATTTTTGAATGAAAAAATAACACCACTTAAAATCACTGGTGTTGTTTTGGGGTTGATTGGTGCTTTAATTTTAACCCTTTATGGTAAATCGGCTAGGGCAGGCGACAATGTCCCTTTAGGAAACTTACTTATTTTCCTAAATGCCATTTCTTACAGCATATATGTTATCCTTATTAAAAAATTAACTGCTAAATACCATCCCTTTACTTTTATAAAATGGTTGTTTTTGTTTGGTCTTATAATGTTGATCCCTTTCGGGTACAATGATTTGCAAGATGTAAAGTGGCAAACCTTCACACCTTATACCACATTTTCGGTATTGTTTGTTATTATTGGGGCTACTTTTGGGACCTATTTATTTAATCCATTGGCATTAAACAAGCTAAAAGCATCCACTGTAGGCATATTTATTTATCTTCAGCCTGTTATAGCTGGACTTTTTGCACTTGCGATGGGTGTAGATTTTATAGACAGCTTAAAAATTACAGCTATGGTCGTTATCTTTTTAGGAGTGTACCTGGTTTCAAAAAAAAATAAAAAGGCAAACTAATTTGCAGTTAAATTCTAAAATATTTAAATCTGTCGATACCATCCCAAAAGATTACTGGGATAGTCTTAATTGCACTTCTAACATATACTATTCTCCAGATTTTTTGAAAGCTTTTGAAATTGCCAACAGAGATATAGCGTTTAATTACATCTTCATTTTAAAAAACGAAAAAGCTGTTGCTTTTGCCTATACACAAATTGTAACTATCGGTATAAAAACCATTACCAAGAACATTAAAATGTCAGCCAAAATTAAGAAAATGGTTAACAACATGTTCTGCAAGAATCAACTCAAGGTTTTGTTTTGCGGCAACATATTTTTAAGCGGAGAGTATGGTACATTTTTGAAGGAAGGAGAGGATAAAGTTTTAACCTTTAAAGCTATTGCTTCAGCGGTGAAAAAGCTCTATAAATCTACTCGACTACATGCCATATTTATAAAGGATTTTGAAGATGAATCACTTTATATTACGGATCATTTAAAGTCTTTTGATTACACAGCAATGCAAGTAGAGCCCAATATGATTATTCACCTTAAACCTGAATGGAAGTCTTTTGAGGATTATACCGATGTTTTAAAGTCGAAATACAGAGTTAAGGCCAATAGAGCAGATGCAAAAAGTGAGGCTTTAGACACTAAGTTTTTTACAGAAGAAGATATTGAGCATCACAAAGACGAACTTCAATCGCTTTACCAAAACACCATCGATAATGCCGATTTTAATGCGCAAGTTTTAAATCTAGACACTTACATTTACCTTAAAAATACCTATCAAGATAATTTTATTGTAAAAGGGTATTTTCTTAATGGCACACTTATAGGCTTTCTTTCGGCCATGAAAAACGGCACAAATCTCGATGCACACTTTATAGGTATTGATTACACAAAGAATAAGGCCTACGCCATTTACCCAAGGATTTTAAACGATTATGTAAGGATTGGCATAGAAACAAAATCTGGTCAAATTAATTTAGGAAGAACAGCGTCTGAAATTAAAAGCACCTTGGGTGCCCACCCCAAAAGTTTAACATGCTACTTTAAGCACAAACATTATTTACCAAATCAAATTTTAAAACCTTTTATTAAAAACGTTAAAATAAAATCGTTTAAACAGCATCAACCATTTAAGTAAAATCAATCACTTAAAGGTTTGGGTCTCACACCAAATTTACGTGTATCAGCTTTTGTAAGAACTTTAAAGCTTTCTGCTTTCGGTAATTTATCTAGCAAGCGTAATAACGAATCTGGCAAAACAGTCAACTTCCTTTCTTTTAAATCGATCCAGCCTCCTTGCATTTCACAAAAAGCCAAATTATTTCCTTTGGCATCATAAAAATTGTGCTCAAACATAAAAAGCATACCATCTTCACTAAGACCAGAAACTTCAAGAGTTACGGTAATTGGCGCCCCAAGAAAGGACTCCTTAAAATAATGCATGTGTTCATAAAATACCACTGGACCAACATTATGTTTCTTTATTTCGGGCATAGTAAAACCGTTTTCAGCTAAAAAGGTCATCCTTGTATGGCTCATAAAATTGGTATAGGCAGAATTGGCCAAATGCGCATTAGCATCAACATCACTCCAACGGATTTCAAACTGTTTTTTGTACATAGACTAGACTTCAATTAAGAAATACAAAGTTATAAAAGTCTCTTAGGCCACCTCAACTCTTTTCAATCTATTTAAATGGAGCGTTAAACTTTCATTTTTGTAACTTTGCGCAACTTTAATAGCGTCGCAATAATGATACAATCCATGACCGGTTACGGGAAATCCGTTTTACAACTCCCAACCAAAAAAATATCCATAGAGCTAAAATCCCTGAACAGTAAGAATTTAGACATCAACGCACGTATGCCATCCATGTACCGTGCAAAAGAGCTAGATATTAGAAAGCTCATAGCAAAACATCTTGTACGTGGCAAGGTGGATTTTTCGCTCTATGTAGAAATCACTGGTGAGGATACCAGCTCTAAAATCAACAAAACAGTTGTTAAAGAGTATATAAAACAACTAAAGGATGTTGTAGATGGTGATACTACCGAGCTACTGAAAATGGCCATTCGTTTACCCGATGCCGTAACTACAGAGCGAGATGATATAGATGAAGAAGAATGGGCCATAATAGCAGATGGCATCAATGCATCTATTTCTAAAATTGTAACATACCGAGAAGACGAAGGTGCTATTTTAAAGCAAGATTTTTTAGATAGAGTCGCTACGCTAAAACGGTTATTGCAAGAGGTCATTGCTATGGATCCAGACCGAATTGAAGGTGTAAGAACGAGATTGGAAAAAGGGATAGCAGACATTAAAGAAAAAGTTGACGAAAACCGTTTTGAGCAAGAGCTTGTTTATTATATCGAAAAGTTCGATATCACCGAAGAAAAAGTACGATTAGACAATCATTTAGAATATTTTACAAAAGCTTTGAATTCTGATGACTCCAATGGAAAAAAACTCGGTTTCATTTCACAGGAAATTGGAAGGGAAATAAATACCATAGGCTCAAAATCCAATTATGCACCGATGCAAAAATTGGTTGTACAGATGAAGGATGAGCTAGAAAAAATTAAGGAACAATTATTGAATGTCCTTTAATTAAAGTTTAGTCAATGTCAGAAATCAAAACAAAAAAACAAGGTAAGCTCATTGTATTTTCAGCACCTTCAGGTTCTGGAAAAACCACTATAGTTCGGCACCTCCTCAAGCAACCAGAACTAAACCTGGAGTTCTCCATTTCTGCTACTTCTAGGGAAAAACGCGGAAATGAAATCCATGGAAAGGATTATTACTATTTATCGCTTAAGGAATTCAAGAACAGAATAAAAAATAATGAATTCCTAGAGTGGGAAGAGGTATATCGCGATAATTTTTATGGCACACTAAAAACAGAAATTGCTCGCATTTGGGCAAAAGGGAAGCATGTTATTTTTGATATTGACGTTTCTGGCGGATTGCGAATAAAACGGAAATTCCCAGAGCAAACTTTAGCTGTTTTTGTAAAACCACCAGACCTGAACGAGCTTGTGAGGCGCCTAAAAGAGCGTGGTGAGGAGAGTGAGGACAAAATTAGTATGCGTGTAGCAAAAGCACCTGCAGAACTAGCAACTGCACCGTTGTTTGATGAAATTGTAGTGAATTCTGATTTAGATGAAGCACTTGAGAATGCTTATAAATTAGTATCGGATTTTATCAAAAAATAAACATCAATCTGTCACCCTGAACTAGTTTCAGGGTCTTACATTTATTAAAAACAGATGCTGAAACAAGTTCAGCATGACAAAACATTATGAAAATAGGTTTATACTTTGGGACATTTAACCCAATTCATATAGGACATTTAACCATTGCTAACCATTTAGCCGAGCACAGTGATTTAGACCAAGTTTGGTTTGTAGTTACTCCTCAAAGTCCTTTTAAAACCAAAAGCAGCTTGCTCGATAATCACCAAAGGCTAGAGATGGTCTATCTTGCTACTAAAGATTATACAAAATTAAGACCTAGCGATATTGAATTTGGTTTAAAACAGCCCAATTATACTATAGACACACTTGCTTATCTCGGTGAAAAATTTCCAGAACATGAGTTCTCATTAATTATGGGTGAAGATAATTTGAACCATTTTCATAAATGGAAAAACTACGAGCTCATTTTAGAAAACCACAACATTTATGTTTACCCAAGGTTGACCAAAGGCAAGGTTGATGTAAAATTTAACAATCACCCTAAAATTTTTAACATTTCTGCGCCAATAATGGAGCTGTCTTCTACGTTTATAAGAAAGGAGATTAATGAAGGAAGAAACGTAAGACCTATGTTATCCGACAAAGTGTGGAATTATATAGACGAAATGAATTTTTATAAACAATTCAAAAGTTAGCACTTCCTTTTTCATTGTACTCTATCTAAGAATAATTATTTTTAACCCGTAAAAAACCCCGAAAAGAAAAATGACGTTTACCATAGTTTTTTTGACTGTAATTATCGCTTTAATCGTATCAAAAACAAGAGCTATTGTATTGAGAAATAATTTGGATGACATAAGTGAAAAGCGCCTTTTAATCACTGGAGGTTTGCTTATTCTGTTTTTAATAACCAATGTAACATTACCTTATCCAGAATCCTTATACTGGTTCATAGGTTTGGGTATTGTTTTTACGGGAATAATTTTATCCTTCAATGTGCTAAAAAAAGAGTATAAAAGATTTTTATCTTTAAGTACAAAAAGCAAAATTGTAAATGTTCTTTTCTATAGTCTTTTAATAGTTGTTACCAACATTTACCTCTAAAAATGGTAGAATGCATTCTCTAAATGCTCTATTTTAAATTCTTTTTCCTCTTTTACTATTGCAATAATATCAAAACGGACCTCTACATCTAGGTTGTTTTCAGTTACATATTCGTCTACAGCCTTAACCAAATTTTTTATCTGCTTTGGCTTTACAAAATCCTGAGGATTACCAAAATCTAATGTCGATCGTGTTTTCACCTCAACAATTGCTAAAATCTCACCCTTTAGAGCGATGATATCTACCTCGGCTTTATCAAAGCGATAATTACGCTCAACAATCTCATAATTTTTTTTAGCAAGATAATCTACGGCTAACTGTTCTCCTTTTTTGCCAAGTTCGTAATGTTGAGACATAGTTTGTTGTAAAAGCAGAAATCTTTAACCTACTTTTCTTTGAAAATTTTACTTATAAGATAATTCACTTCCCTTTTTATCAACCTTCAAATCAATAGTTCTTCCTAAAACCAAAGCTCGATTGTCTTTTTCATGACCTGCAGGCATATTAAATGCAATCGGAAAATCGTAATCCTTCAAAGCATCTAAGACCAACTGTTCTACAGAAGTTCCCCAAAGCGTAGTATTTTTTCTCAGCTTAGACATATCACCAACGATTAAACCTTCGAGCTTATCAAAATAGCCAGCGCGTTTCATGCTTTGCAGCATACGGTCTATGTGATACTTATATTCACCAATCTCTTCAATAAAAAGTATTTTCCCAGAAGTATCGATACTTTCCTTAGAACCCAACATGGTGTGCAATATGGTAAGATTACCACCAACTAATTGACCTGTTGCTTCACCTTCTTTATTGTATTCTGAACCTTCTAAATCATATTCTGTAGGATTTCCAAACAATGCAGACTTAAACGTATCTACAGATTCTTGTATTTCAGTAATATCCTTAGTTAAGCTCACACACATTAAGGCATGAAGCGACTCAAAACCGTGATTGTGCAATTGATTATGTAATGCTGTTATATCGCTATAACCTATTACCCATTTAGGGTTCTCCTTAAATTTTGTATAGTCCAATCTATCTAAGATTCTCACCGTACCATAACCGCCTCTTGCACACCAAATGGCACTGACCTTAGGGTCGTCCATAGCTTTTTGTAAATCCTCACAACGCTCGTCATCGGTACCAGCAAAATGATCGGCCTTACTAAACACATGCTTGCCAACAATGGCATGCAAACTCCAGCTTTTTAATAAATCAACTGCTTGATGTACTTCGCGCTCTCGGTTTTTTAAGATTCCTGATGGAGCCACAATAGCCACGGTATCACCCGCTTTTAAGTAAGGTGGTCTAATTAATTTAGATGTCATTTCAGAGAGGTTTTCACTTTTATCTTGGGCGTAACTTAAATTATGAAGAGCCAGACCGAAAACAAAAAACAAAAGCAAAATTGGCTGTCTCATATTCATAAAATGGGTTTTTGTAAATGTACATTTTTTTTCTTTATAGCCTATAGTTTATGTACTTTTGCGGTCTATTGAAACCACAGCCCATGTCAAAAAGATATACCATTACCGCAGCTTTACCTTATACAAACGGCCCTATCCATATTGGTCATTTGGCAGGTGTTTATGTACCAGCAGATATCTATGCCAGATATTTGAGATTAACAGGAAATGATGTGGCTTTTATTTGTGGAAGTGACGAGCATGGAGTGCCCATTACCATTAAAGCTAAAAAAGAAGGTGTTACACCACAGGATATTGTAGATAAATATCATGCCATCATTAAAACTTCATTTGAGGATTTTGGGATTACGTTTGATAATTACTCACGGACCTCTGCCAAAATACATCATAAAACAGCATCTGATTTCTTTAAGACTCTATATGACAAAAACGAATTTGTAGAAGAAACATCCGAACAACTTTATGATGCTGAAGCCAACCAATTTTTAGCAGACCGTTTCGTTACAGGTACGTGCCCTAAATGCGGCAATGAAGAGGCCTATGGTGACCAATGTGAAAATTGTGGCACAAGCCTTAACGCTACGGATCTCATCAACCCAAAATCTGCTATAACAGGAAACATACCAACACTAAAAGAAACAAAGCATTGGTTTTTACCCTTAAATAAATACGAAACATTCCTAAAAGACTGGATTTTAAAAGGACATAAAAAAGACTGGAAACCCAATGTTTACGGACAGGTGAAATCTTGGATCGATGATGGATTACGACCTAGAGCTGTAACAAGGGATTTGGATTGGGGAATTCCCTTGCCAGTTGAAGGCGGAGAAGGTAAAGTACTTTATGTTTGGTTTGATGCGCCTATCGGTTACATTTCTGCTACCAAAGAATGGGCAGAACGCGAGGGAAAAAATTGGGAAGACTACTGGAAAGATGAAGACACTACACTAGTACATTTTATAGGCAAGGACAATATTGTATTCCACTGTATTATTTTCCCATGTATGCTCAAGGCCGAAGGCTCTTATATATTACCAGAAAATGTCCCAGCTAACGAATTTTTGAATCTTGAAGGCCATAAACTTTCAACCTCAAAAAATTGGGCGGTTTGGTTGCCTGATTATTTACAGGACTTCCCAAACAAACAAGATGTTCTACGCTATGCATTGACGGCAAATGCACCAGAAACGAAGGACAATGATTTTACTTGGAAGGATTTCCAGGCTAGAAATAATAACGAGTTAGTTGCTATTTTCGGCAACTTCATTAATCGTGTTGTTGTATTGACCAACAAATATTACGATGGAGTTGTGCCCGCACCTTCCAATTATACTGAAATTGATGAAGAAACCCTTTCTGCCATAAAAGCCTATCCAGCAGTTATTGCCAGTTCTATCGAGCGCTATCGCTTTAGGGAAGGAAGTCAAGAATTAATGAATCTCGCTCGTCTGGGCAACAAGTATCTAGCCGACGAAGAGCCGTGGAAAACCATAAAAACAGATGAGGGACGTACAAAAACTGTCATGTTTGTGGCTTTGCAATTAGCTTCTGCCCTGGCTGTTTTATGCGAGCCATTTTTACCGTTTACTTCAGATAAATTAAAAGTAATTCTTTCTCATTCTGAACTAGATTCAGAATCAACTTGGGAGGATATTGCCAGAAAGGATGTTCTCCTACCTGCCGGACATGGCATTCAAACAGGGAAACCAGAACTCTTGTTCTCAAAAATTGAAGATCCAGAAATTCAGAAACAACTCGATAAGTTAGAAGCCAATAAAAAAGCAAATGAAGCAGCCAATAAAACGGTTGAGCCACAAAAAGCTGAAATAACATTTGATGATTTTTCAAAACTAGACCTACGAGTTGGTACTATTGTCGAAGCTAAAAAAATGCCCAAAACAAAAAAACTTTTGGTTTTAAAAGTGGATACCGGTTTGGATACTCGGACCATTGTTTCCGGTATAGCAGAAAGTTTTACTCCAGAGGAAGTTGTAGGGAAACGAGTTACAGTTTTAGTCAATTTAGCGTCTAGAAAACTTAGAGGAGTAGAAAGTCAGGGTATGATTTTAATGACTGAAGACGAAAACGGTAATCTAGTTTTTGTAAACCCTAGTATTGAAGAGATTTCTAACGGGTTGAAGATAGGTTAAGCTCAATTAATAGAAACATCCTCAACTCAGGGCTAGCGAAAGTAAATCTTTATTATTCTTTACTAAACTCGCGTTAAAATTGTTTAATTCTGGGATGATTTTTGATAACTTTATATTAAAAATTAACTATCATGAAAAGAATTACCTTACTCCAACCCTATTTATTCCTCTTTTCAGCTTTACTACTCTTTGGATTTCATCTAAATGCCCAAGAAGAATCAGAGATTTTAGATGCTTATGAAGATTATACAGAAGCAGCAAGAGAGGTTGTCTATATGCACCTTAATAAATCTACTTATATAAAAGGTGAATCCATAGGTTTTACCGCTTATGTAATGGACAAAAAAGATAAAAAACCATCACAGCTCACTACTAATCTTTATGTGAGTATTGAGGATAGCAATAACAACATAATTAAACAAAAACTCGTTCGAGTAGATGATGGCGTGGCATCAAATACGTTTGAGGTTGATTCGCTTTTTTCATCTGGTTACTACAATGTTAAAGCCTACACCAATTGGATGTTGAATTTTAATGAACAAAATCACTATGTAGAATCTATTAGAATCATTAATCCTGAAACTGATGAATATGTCGAAGAAGAACGAATAGAAAATACTATTGATGCGCAATTTTTACCAGAAAGCGGACACTTACTTAATGGAGTTGTAAACAATATAGGTGTCGTTATAAAAGACAATCTCGGTTTTGGCATTCCTAATGCAAAAGGTGAAATAATTGGAGACGATAATAAAACCCTATCGTCTTTTGAAACCAACGAATTTGGTATCGGTAAATTTCAATTATTGCCAAATATCAATGAGACTTACAAAATCAATATTACTAGTGCAAATAAAGATTTTACAGTCAACCTCAATCAAAAAATTGAACCAAGAGGTGTTATAATGGCTTTAAAAAGCCTTAAATCTAAGGTGTTTGTCTCATTAATCACCAACGATGAAACTTTAGAAAATATTAAAGGCAAGCGCTATACTTTAATGGCACACAATGGTGATAATTATGACATGATGGATATTTATTTTACGGACGAAACCGTCGTTACCAAAGCCATTGATTACAGCAATACTGCAACAGGCGTTAATATTCTCACCTTATTTAATGAAGATGACAAACCCATTGCAGAACGTCTATTCTTTAATCACAATGGAATAGATGTTATCAAAAGCAACGAGATTTCCGCATCACGAAAAAGAGATACCGTTACTGTAAATTTAGGTTTTAAGGGAATCGATACTGAAACCATAAACTCATTTAGTGTTTCTGTATTGCCGGAGGAAACAAAGTCTTACAGCAGGCACAACAACATCGTTTCTTACACCTATTTACAGCCCTATCTAAGAGGTTATATCGAGCAAGCAAAATATTATTTTACCGATGTAGATGCTAAAAAGCAATACGAGTTAGACAATTTATTACTTACTCAAGGATGGAGTAGTTACGATTGGAATACAATCTTTCAAAACGCACCTAACCAAACCCATACTTTTGAGCAAGGCATAAGACTAAAGGCTAACCTTAGCAGTGAGATCAGTGATGATAACAACTCATTTTTAATGCATGCCGTTGCAGATGAAGAACCGAGAATTTATGACCTGTCGGAAGGTGAAAACAGCTTTTTAATAGACAATCTATTCCCTATTGGTTCTGATAAGATTTATGTATCCAGAGTAACGAAGGTAAATGGTCTGCTACCTGCCTCTTTATATTTTCAAAGCTTCCCAAGTGCAATTCCGAGATTGACAATAGATTCAGAGGTTTTAAACCCAAAGCACGACTACAAGATAGAAGCTAATCTAAAACCAAATGTTTTTAAGGACTTTAATTTTGATGAAGTACAAGCACTTAGTGAAGTCGTGGTGCAAAGTGAAATTGAGCGTAAACGTACTAAGATTCGCAAACTGGAAGAGCATAGGTTTGGTAAAGTTACTTATATTGATGAGGAAGATAGGTTATTGTTCAATACCTTAGGTCAGTTCTTACAATCAAAAAACTTTTTTGTAATTGACGACCGTGGTGAGTTTTTTGTGAGGGACCGATCTGGTATTACAATGACACCAAACAGTCCTGCCTCGCAACCAGCATTCTATTTAGACGATATGTACATTGCCGACACACAGATTTTCTATCAATATTCTTTAACTAATGTAGGTTATATTGAAATCAATCGTCTAGGGATTGGCGCAGGTGCAAGAGGAGCAAGTGGTGTTATAAAAATCTACTCTAGTACCAAAGGTTCTAAGAGCACTAATAACCAAGATACGGTCCAAGATTTTAAATTACCGTTGTCTTTTAGTGCCGAGAAAAAATTCTATGTACCTAAATATCAATCGTATTACAGCGATTTTTACAAAGGCTATGGTGTAATTGGCTGGGAACCAAAAGTAAAAATTGATGAAAATGGTATGGCAAGCTTTAAAATTGCAAAACCTAGAGGTAATGTAAAATTGTTTATTGAAGGCATAGCAAACGATGGAGCATTCATCTTTGAAGAAAAAACGATTTCATTGAATTGATAAATAAAGATACTGTCTATTAAACCGCTGATGATAGCTATCATCAGCGGTTTTTTATTTTCAGAATATTGATATTCTCGAAATTTAAATGCGTTAATGTTTTATTTGATAGAAATATAGCCTAGCTTTTTTTGCTAGTATCTTTATTTTATTAAATCGAAATCTTATGAAAAAAATATTGATATTACTTTTAACCACCGGACTTTTAGCCTGTGGAGGATCAAAAGTTGTAAGGGAGTCCAAAAAAACCATCAAGGGTAATTGGGCACTAAATTCTGTATCTTCTTCTGCCATTGGCGATATTAAAGTTACCCTTTTAGATGATGCCAACAAGGATTGCTTCGAAGGTGGCATGTGGCAATTTATCTCAAATAATAACACAGGAACATACACACTATCTGGTACCAATTGTGATGCAACGGCTCGTTATTTTGTATTCACCATAGACGAAATAGATGAATCTTCAGGTTTATACGATTTTCTATTAAAACCGACTAATGAAAAAGGAAAATCAGAAACCAATGTAGGTTTTAGACTAAAGTTAACATCGTTAACGGCTAATACTATGCAATGGCAACAAACGGTTTATTTAGATGATAAACCCATTCAAATTAATATGAATTTTTCAAAAATATAAATTATGAAACCATTAAAAATAAAATCTATAAGTGTAGTTTTTCTATCCTTTTTATTATTAATCTTAACAAATTGCAAGGCAATTGACAATGCCAACAATAAACAAAAAGGTGCTGTTATCGGAGCTACTGGCGGAGCCATTATTGGAGCAATAATCGGTAATAATGTAGGTAAAGGCGGTAACGGAGAACTTGGTGCAGTCATCGGTGGTGTCGTAGGGGGTACCGCAGGCGTCTTAATCGGTAAAAAAATGGACGAGCAGGCTCAGGAAATTGAAAATGAAATCCCAGGAGCTGTTGTAGAACGTGTAGATGATGGTATCGTGGTGACTTTCGACGAGAACAGCGGTGTTTATTTTGCCACGGATAAATACAATATTAACCAACAATCGCAAACCACTTTAAATAAACTTGCTGGTGTACTTACCGAATATCCAGATACCAATATTTTAGTGGTTGGGCATACTGATAATACAGGAAGTGATTCTTATAATATGACTTTGTCTAAAAACAGAGCCTATGCCGTTACTAATTATTTACAGAGTAAAGGACTAAGCTCAGGACGTTTTACCACAAATTGGTTCGGTGAGAGTCAACCGATGCACGACAATAGTACAGCTGAAGGTCGTTCTAAAAACAGAAGGGTAAATATTGCTATTTTACCAAATGAAGATATGATTAGCGAAGCACGTACCCAAGCTGGCAATTGATACACATATATTACTTTAAAAAAAGGTCTTGTAGTTTTTGGCTACAAGGCTTTTTTCATTGTTACTTTTGAATAAAATCTATATCATTGAATTAGAAAAAAACCTCTTAGTTAATGCTAAAAATAGCGTTTCACCCAATTTACAAACATCCACTCCCTAAAGGGCATCGTTTCCCCATGGAAAAATATGAATTATTGCCTCAGCAATTACTCCATGAAGGTACTTGTAATGACACTAATTTTTTTGAACCTTCTAAACCAAATGACAGATATATTCTGGCCGTGCATACACCAGAATATTATTACGATTTGGTGAACATTACCTTAGACCAACGTGCTGCCAGAAAAATTGGTTTTCCATTAAGCGAAACTTTGGTAGAGCGCGAAGTGATTATAGCAGATGGCACTATTAAAGCGAGCGAATTTGCCTTAAAATATGGAATCGCGATGAATATTGCTGGTGGTACGCACCATGCCTACACCAATCGTGGAGAGGCATTTTGCTTGCTTAATGACCAAGCGATTGGTGTACGCTACCTTCAAAATAAAGGGTTAGTAAATAAGGTGCTAATTGTAGATTTGGATGTACACCAAGGAAATGGTACCGCTGAGATTTTTCGTAACGATGATTCTGTGTTTACCTTCTCAATGCATGGTAAGGGCAACTATCCCTTTAAAAAAGAACAGAGTGATTTAGATATTTCATTAGAGAACAATACGGATGACGCTACTTACCTCAAAATTCTAAAAGATACACTTCCAAGGCTTATAGATGAACAACAACCCGATTTTATCTATCATTTGTGCGGTGTAGATGTCATCGCTTCTGATAAATTAGGGAAACTTAGCATGAGTATAGAGGGTTGCAAAGAACGAGATAAATTTGTCCTACATACTTGTAAGGCGAGAAACATTCCTGTAATGTGCAGTATGGGAGGTGGTTATTCTTCAGATATAAAGATTATTGTAGATGCACATGCTAATACTTATCGTTTGGCACAAGAAATCTATTTTTGAAAAATTAAAAATCAACCCTAAAAACCAAATTGGGTGTAATACCCAAAGAACGTTGCTTAATTTCAGTGACCTCATCACCGTTTATACGATAGAAACTATTAATGATATTCTCTCTATCTAAAAGATTCCATATAGACAATCCCATATTGGCTTTGGTTTTATTACTCAGATTAAAATTATATAAAGCAGAAACATCCACCCTAAAATAATCTTGAAGTTCAGATGAGTTGGTGCTATCAAAATTAATATCATCGTTTACTATTTCGTTGCCATCAATTGGACGTGTTGTAGGCCTTCCGGCATTCCAGTTTAATCCTGCGGATAGTTTTAATCTTTCAGATGAATAATTTGTACCAAAAGTAAGGGCGTGTCTAATATTAAAATTACTTGGGAAATTTTTTTCTGGTAAGCCTTCAAAATTATAATCGCTGTTCATATAAGCATAGCTTAACCATGTGTTAAATTGATTTAGTTGCTTCCTTACAATAAAATCTAACCCTCTAACTTCGCTGAAACCACTTGTTCTTTCAAATTCATATTGATTCTGAAATCCTTGGCTTTGGGTAGTAATCCCTTTTACTTTTTTGTAATAAACACCTGTGCTAATTAGCCAACCGCTTTTATTAAAGGTTAATCCAACAGACCCTTGACGACTTTGAATAACAGGTATATCCTTATCATTAGACAACTGCCACCTCCGCTTTTCTATGCCCAAAAAGTCATTCTGAAAGTTAATGACCTGAGATGTGTTCTGATGCTTAAATTCGCCCAAAATTTCTAAAGAAAAATTATCTAAAAACTTATACGAAAAACTTAGTCGCGGCTCTAAGAGGTGTTTACTGAACTTATCAATATAGTTATATCTGAAGCCAGTTAAAAGCCTAGTGTTTCTGTCTTTAGATATATAGGAAATCTGTGAAAATACACCATGAGTTCTTACAACTTCTGAGACCAGCAATTTAAATCGCGGTGTATCTACATCATCTAAATTTGTAATTTCCGTCTCCACAAAATGATAACCACTCAACAATTGTACTTGGCTATTGATCTTATAATAAGTTTTTAATTTTAAGCTAGTTTCAGAGACTTTATTCTCTTGCAAAAAACGTTGAGATTCTAAAACATTGGCATTTATGGACTTTAACTTATAATCGGTTTCATAACCTTCAAAAATTGTTTTCCATTTATCATTCCAAATTTTAGAATATTCGATGGCACCGGCAATACTATTTTGTGACAAACTACTTTGTCTTGAGTCTTCAGTTGAGTTAAGAGTTGTATTCTCATTAAACACTAAATCGTTGGCGACATTAATAAAATTTAGTCTTAATTCTTCCTTATCGCTTATTTTGTAAATCCAACGTAAAGAAGCGTCATAAAAATCAAATTCTTTGTCTGAATTTATAATGCTCATTGTATTGCTTTCCACTTCAGTATCTTGGGAAATGCGCTCAAAGAAGTTGTTATATGTAGGAGTCTCTGTAAAATCACTTATGGATTTTCTAGCCGCTACTTGCAGAGAGGATTTTTCGCCAATAGGAACATCTACAAAACCATTAGCATCAATAAAGTTAACGCCTATATTTCCATTAAAATTTTTGTTTATTTCCTTTTCGGTTTCCATAGAAATGGTTCCAGAAACACCATCGGTAAATTCGGTTGCAGAGCCATTTTTTGTTAAGGAAACACGCTGGGTAATCTGTGGATTAAACATGGATATGAGCCCAAAAAAGTGCCCTGATTGATACATTTTAATATCGTCCCACAAGATAAGGTTTTGGTCATGAGAACCACCTCTAATGTTAATATTCGAAACCGTTTCGTTAATACTCTGAATTCCAGGAAAAGCCTGTACAGCATGCAACACATCTGTATCTATTAAACCTGGAAGTATATCAAAATCTGAGATGTCAATCTCAAAGGATCCGTTGCTCAATTTATTAATTCCCTTTACAATATAACCAGACACCATTACTTCAGACAATTGTTGCAAATTAGAGGATGTGCCCTTGAGAATAACCAAAACCATCTGGTCTTCCGTAAGCCGAAACAAGAAATCGGTTACAGCTTCTAAATAATTTAGTGTCTCGTTTAGAGTTAATGTTTGGTTTGGTGGTGTAATCTCTGTTTTAGAAATAGCATCTTCAGCGTAGTTAAACTGAACATTAAAGCGTTTTTCCAATAGGTTTAAAATTTCGGACAGCGACTGTTTGTTCCCAGTCTCCTGAGAATGTGTTGGAAAAGAAAAAACAAAGCTTAAAAGTAGTATTACTATAAACCGCTTAGTCCGTATTGTCATGAATTAGTACTTGGTTGGATGAACTAATTTCAAAAGTTAAATTCATAGGTTGCGTAATAGCCAAAAGGGCATTTTCTAAATTGCCATGCACAAATCCTCCTGTAAATAATCTTGAAGCATCTGTATTTTCATAGGTGACCTTAATATTGTATTGACGCTTTAGTTCTTCAAAGACTTCATGTAAAGGGACTGATTTAAAACTGCTTCGGTTGGTTATCCACTGCGGAAATGTCTCCTCTGCCCTATTCTGACTAAATTTACCATTTAAAATTTTAAACGTTTCACCAGCCAATAATTGCCTTGCAATCGTATCTGACTTCACTTTTACAACACCCTCGTAACATACCACTTCAAAAAAAGAATGACGAGCTTTTACATTGAATTCTGTACCAACTACTGTGATGGTTCCTTTTTCTGTAATAACATCAAAGGTTTTGCCCTTGGCAACTTTAAAATAGGCTTCACCTTTTAAATCTATTTGCCTTTCTTCATGCCAAGAATCCTTATTATAAGTGATTTCAGAATCGGCATTAAGGGTTACCTTTGACAAATCCGGAAGGCTTATGGTTGTCTTTTCGGCCAACAAAGTGCGTTGTTCTACCACACTTTCGTTCATAAACATTGTGAAATAAATCGCCAAACCAATCACTAAAACAGCAGCTATTCTTAATGCAGGTCTTAGCCATTTAAGTCGATTTGCTGATGATCTTACCTGGTAATTGGCTTTAAAAGTTTCAAAATCATCAATCTTAGAAACTTCAGAAGCTTTAAAACACTTTGCGTTTTCAATGATATTTTGGTCTATGGCATAATCTTCCCGCTTACTAAACGCCTTTTTTTCAGCATCTGTAAGTTTGTTATTTAACCATTTTTTTAATAAATCGTCGTCAGTCATAAACATTATCCTTAGTTATATAACAACTTAGTTTGGGTATCTCCTTATTATTTAATTTTAAAATTTTTAAGTTCCTTTTTTAAAATATTAAAAGCACTGTAAATTCTGTACTCCACTACCTTTTGCGTTACTCCAAGCATTTCTGCAATTTCGCTGTGCTTTTTGCCTTCAGCTTTACTCAAGAGAAAAGCTACACGCTGTTCCTCTTTTAAATTTGCAAGGACTTTATTATATCTTTCTAAATACTGTTCTTGCTCTAAAACAAACTCTGGTGTTTCGTTGGTGTAGTGTTGAGGTTTTGTTTTTTGATGTTTTAAAACCACTTTTTGATGCTTAATTTCATTTAACATCATATTGTTTGCCACAGTAAGCAAGAACGACCTTGCTTTAGCAAACGGCACTTTTTTACAATTATCCCATAATTTAATAAACGCCTCTTGTGTCTTATCCTTTGGGTTGTATTTTGCTCCGTATTTATAGTATAAAAAATTATGCACATCATCAGAGTATTTGTTATAAATACGCTCAAAGACTGCTTCTTCACAAATATTTTCACTAAGGTTTTTGGGCAAAAGTCTATAGTTTTTATAAATGTATTGAATATTTTTTTTAAAAAAGTTCAGTAGTTTTTAAAAGTGAGTTGTTTTATATTAAATGGCAAGAAAAAAATAAGGCCATCATGAAACCAAAAACAACACTATATCTATTACTTATACTTCTAGCTTTCTCGTCATGCAGAAAAGAAGAAACTGAATTTATTCAAGAACCAGAAGAAGAGGTTTTAGTAGCTAATTCCAATATTGCAGATTTAATATTGAGAACAAGTTCTAATGATGGCTCAATTGACAATATTGTTGATAGGGCAAATTGCTTTGATATAGCGTTCCCATATTCTGTCAACGCCAACGGTGTTGATATTACCTTGAATTCACAAAACGATTACCTGGCTATTGAGTGTATTTTTGATGAGTCGGATTCTGATACAGATACAATTGACATTAATTATCCAGTAACAATTGTTTTTGCAGATTTTTCTGAAATTACTATCAATAACAGTACAGAACTAACCAATTATGCTAATAATTGCAATGGCGAAAATGAGTCTGATGATGACATTGAATGTTTGGATTTTCAATATCCTATTGAAGCTTCAACTTTTAACCCTAATAACGAACTATTAGAAACCGTAATTCTTCAAAACGACAATGATCTCTACGACTTTGTTCAAGATATTGATAGTGAGACCATTGTTAGCGTAGATTTTCCGATTACCGTAATACTAGCAGACAATTCCGAAATAAGCATCAGCAACTTTACTGAGCTTGAAAATACAATAGCAACTGCCATAAACTCGTGTGATGAAGACGATGATTACGACTATAGCGATGATGATTGTGATAATTGTTCACCAACAGAGCTAGAAGATTTACTAACTAACTGCTCTAACTGGGAAGTAGATAAACTTGAGCGAGATGGAGAGGATTACGATGATATTTACGATGGTTATACTTTCAATTTTTTTACTAATGGCACCATCTCAGTGTATTGGAACACAACTACAGTTTACGGTACTTGGGTGGCAAATGGTTTTGGAAATAATCTTGAAGTCATAATAGACGTACCAGCGTTGCCGCTATGTAACAACAATTGGATTCTCCACGAAATAGAAAACTGTTCTGACGAAACCAAAATAGACCTAAGAGTTGGAGATGATGATAGATTACGGTATGAAAATGATTGCAACTAATTATAAACCTTAAAATTGATTAATTATGAAACTTCGCTTTTTTTACAACACTTTATTAATAATGAGTTTTTCATTAATCTCCTTTAATTGTTCTGACGATGATGGAAGCAGCCAAAACAACTCACAAGAAATAGCTCAAATTGAAACTACTGTGGAATCTGGAAACTGGATTGTTACAAGCTACATAGATTCAGGTAATGACGAGACTAATGACTTCAATAACTTCACTTTTACTTTTGGGGCTAACGGAAGCTTAACTGCAACTAACGGCAGCACAACCTATAACGGTACCTGGTCAGTAACAGATAGTAATAGTAGTGATGACAGCAATGATAGTGATATAGATTTTAACATCTTTTTTTCGGTTCCGGATGATCATGATTTTGACGATTTAAATGACGACTGGGATATCATTAGCCATAGCGACTCTATGATTAGCCTCAGAGATGTAAGTGGCGGTGATGGTAGTATTGACACTTTAGTTTTTGAAAAAAACTAATGGCTGTGAAACGTAATTGGGTAGTATTAATAATTGGGCTAATAATAGCAGCTATAATTAGCTACAATTACATTTATCAAAATCATAGAGACATAGCAAATGAATCCGCTGAGTATACTATGGTAGCTTCTGAGCTATCAGAGTTATTTTCTAAAAATCTCACCTCAGCAGAGCATAAGTTTTTAAACAAAACCATTGAGGTGTCTGGATTGGTCTCAGAGATAAACACTAACGATATTACTATAAATGATAAGGTGTTTTGTCAATTTACAGACAAGGTAGATGCCTCATTGAGCAAAAATGATACTATAAAAATAAAAGGACGAGTCATTGGTTATGACGACTTGTTAGAACAAGTAAAACTAGACCAATGCTCAATTATTAATTAACTAAAAAACCAAAAACATGAAAACAAATTACACATTTAAAGCATCGATAATAGCAATATTTGCTATACTTTTTACTTCAGATTTATTTGCTCAAGCAAATGTTAGAATCTTAAGGTTAGATCCTTCAACAAACTCCGTTACACTCAAAAATTTTGGAGATGCTAATGCCACTATTTCTGGTTATTGGTTTTGTAACTTCCCGGCTTATGGACAAGTAAGCTCAATGACAGGTGTTACCGACCTAGGACCAGGAGAAGAAGTGAACATTGGAAGTACAATTAATTTTGCACCTGCTGATGGAGAGTTTGGACTTTATACATCAGGTAGCTTTTCTTCTTCCGCAGCTATGATAGACTATATGCAATGGGGAAGTGCTGGACACCAAAGAGAATCTGTTGCAGTAGGAGCTGGTGTGTGGGATGCTGGCACATTTATAAGCGTTGCCCCTCCATTTGAATATAATGGAGACGGCACTCAAAACGGTGTTGCCTTTTGGAGCACACTTGGCATTGATGATTTTGAAGAAGGCAGCAGTCTAAGACTTTACCCAAACCCTTCAAATACTATTCTAAATATTGAGTTTAAATCAGTAATCACTGATGGTACATTAGAGGTGTTTGATCTATTGGGAAAACAAGTTTTTGTTCAAAACATAGTGTCATCTGATGGTATATCACAGATAGATGTTACCACTTGGGATAGCGGATTATATTTAATTAAAATATCTTCAGAAAACGGAGAAGAAACCAAACGGTTTATAAAACAATAAGTACTTGCTCAGTTTATAGGAAAAACGCCTTTTTCACATTATAAATTTTCAAAGAAATGAAATATATATATATAGTCATACTGCTATTTGCATGCCTAGTTTCAACAGCTCAAGAAGACGATTTGTTAAGTGAAATTGATACAGACTCTCTAGGTAATAATTATGCTACAGCAGTTTTTAAAGGTTTGAAGATTGTGAATTTTGAATCCACCAAACTTGTTGCAAAAAAAGAGTTGACCTTTATCGTTTCACACCGTTTCGGAAGTATCGAAAATGGTTTTGATAGTTTTTTTGGACTTGATGATGCTGTAACTCGACTCAATTTTGTCTATGGCTTAACAGATGCCATAAATATTGGTGTATCACGTAGTTCGTTTCAAAAAATATACGAAGCTTCAGTAAAATACAGATTGGCAAGACAGAAAGAAAATGGCTTTCCATTTAACATAGTTGCCTATAATTCAATATTAGTAAATACCGCATTAGAAAAAGAAAATTTACCCAAGTTAGAATTTAAGGATCGTCTCGGATATACAGTACAAGTATTAGTATCTAAAAAAGTGAGCACAAATTTGTCGTTGGAAATTGCTCCTACCTTTTTTCACGACAATTTTGTGGCTTATGACGAGCAGCACAACTCGCAATATGCAATTGGTTTAGGCGGAAGGCAAAAATTGGGAAAACGTTGGTCTATAAATCTGGATTATGGATGGCATCTCAACCGTGCAGACGGTTCACCCTTTAAAAATCCGTTTTCCATAGGCTTTGATTTGGAAACTGGTGGCCATGTCTTCCAGATGCATTTTTCTAATGCTCAGGCCATGAACACCAATGGGTTTTTAGGACAAGCTACTGGTGATTGGAGCGATGGCAATATCTATTTTGGATTTAATCTAAGTCGTGTATTTTAAAAATAATATCATGAAAAAAATAGCCGTTTTATGTATCCTATTAATATCAACTTTTAGTTGTTCTTACAATAGTGAAGATGATTTAACTGAGGAAGTGCTCATTGAAAATTTTGTGACTTACGAGAGTGATATAAAACCCATAATAGACAACAATTGTATTTCTTGCCATAGCAATCCACCTATTAATGGAGCTCCAATGGCATTGACAACTTATGATGACGTAAAAAACGCAGTGGAAAACAGAGGCTTAATTGAACGCATATCATCAACTGACACTGGTTTTTTAATGCCCTTTGGCGGTCCAAGATTACCACAAAACTTAATAGATCTTGTAATTCAATGGGAAGAAGAAGGCCTATTAGAAAATTAAATATCATGAAAAAATTCACATTTTTAGCATTATTATTTATAAGTATAAATGCGATCGGACAAAGTAAATACCTCACCAAAACAGGCTCATTAGATTTTGAAGCTTCAGTGCCTTCTTTTGAAGAAGTCGCAGCAAAAAACGAATCTGTAACAGCTATATTAAATACCGAAAATGGTGAGTTTGCAGCATTGGCTTTAGTTAAAGCCTTTCGCTTTAAGAATGCTTTAATGGAAGAGCATTTTAACGAAAATTATGCTGAATCTGATGAGTATCCCAAAGCCACATTTAAAGGTAAAATAGAAAACTTTGATTTTGATACTTTAAGTGAAACTAACAGTTATTTTCATATTGATGGTTCATTGACCTTTCATGGAGTTACCAAGAATCTCAAAGGAACACCACTAACCATAAAGATGGTGGATGATAAAATTATATTGTCTGGTAAATTCAAAGTTATGGTCTCAGATTTTGATATTGAAATCCCAAAAATTGTTGCTAATAAATTATCTAACGAAGTTGATATAGATTTTAGGTTTGAATTGGTTAAGAAATAGATTCTATACTAAAAATCAAAAGCGCAAGTCAATGACTTGCGCTTTTATAATATCTAACGTTTATTACGTTTCCTATTATCTCTACGCTTCTTCCAAGGTGCGTTTTTCTGCCAGTCACCAGCCATAATACAACCGTAAGGCATCACTTCGTCAATGACATTACCTAAACCAAATTCGTTCATTTGTGCTCTAACAGCTTTCGCATTTTTATAAGCACTAGGTAACTCAGTAATATCAATTTCCTTAGAAAAGAACCTCACATCCAATCCTCGTGTCTCTTCTTTAAAGATCTGCATTATGCTTCCTGTTTTGCTTTTTCTATGTTGCGTTCTACTAACATTTCTACCTGCTCCATGTGGTGCAAAACCTAAATTGGTTTTTGTTGTAGCACCTTCAACAATCAAAACAGGTTCAGACATATTTAAGGGAATCAATCTCGGGCCAGTAATGTCTGGCATAAACTTAGCATCCAATGGTGTCGCTCCTTTAGCATGGTAAAACAAATCCCCATCCTTAAATACAAAGTTATGCTCGTTCCAATATCTGTTTTCAATTGCAATGTCTAAGGTTTCAGCTACCGCATTATGAATCACTTTGTGATTGGTTTTGGTCCATTCTCTTATCACCTGTAAAGCATCCCAATAGTTTTGTCCTTCTTCAGTATCAAAAGGGATCCAAGCATTTTGTGCTTTAGTATCCGGAGATAAATCGCGTCTAAAACGTTCTGCAATTTTCATCCCTTTACCATACAATTTCGCACCAGGACCTCTAGATCCGTGATGGGTCACTAACATGGTATTGCCTGTCTTTTTAGATCTACCAACAAATAAGAAATGATTACCATCACCTTGAGTCCCTAAATGAGAGCGTGCTATTTTTACCATTTCCTTATCATTCAATAACACATTATCTTCAAAAGCATTTAATAATTCCTTAGGGAATCTAAACTGTGTATTTCTATCGCGTCCACCTGGTCCAAAATGTGTATTGGAATGAGCGGCATCTAATACAGCCTTAGGATCTGTCTTACCAAAATCCGTCAACATTACCGAACAACAAATATCGGCACTATGCATTCCTGGATGGATTGCATTTTTAGCCACAGCAACACCACCAACAGGAATGGTACCGTCTGGTCCTGCAGGGCATGCATCTGGCATAATGGCACCATCAACCAAGGTTGGTGTTTTCATTAAAGTCTGCATAGAATTGATGACTTTAGAGACATTATCTTCTTCCAATTCATTTTCAGCTTTTATATTAATGGAAAACTCAATTGGTTTTTGATGCAACTCTATTGGGTCTGGTAACTTAAACTGTTCTAAGTAGCTAGTTAAAGCTTCGCCTTCTAAAGTATTGGCATTGATATGTTCTATAGCTTCTTTCATCCATTTTCCTTGCCTGTAACCTAAAGCGATTAAATCGTGTCCTGTTATTTTAGTTTTCATATTTCTATTTTTTATTAAGCTCTGCCAGCTCCTTCGTCTGGCAGAGCGCTACTTTGAAGTCTGATTCCAAAAGACTTCTTCTAAATTACTCTATAATTATTTATACAACCTTATCTGCACAAGATGAACTTGCAAATGCATAAGGTTTGGCCTTAAACACAAAGCCCATTCCTAATATGTAACCCATAGCGTCTTTAAGTGCCACATTAGATTGAAACTTAGGATCTGTATTGATATCGGCATGTACTTCAAGTTCTACGTTGTAAGCTTCAAGAATATTGCATATAGCATAAGCTACTTCAATAGACATTGTAACTTCCTTTAGCATACGTTCTTTAAGGCCAATCTTTGTGTTACCCTTTAGGTTTCGGATAAACATAAAACCACCTTTACCTTCACGTATCACCACAACCACTGTTGCATAAGCAATATGATCTTGGTACGCTTGTGAATCCGAACCCACACATATCTTTAGGCGATGTCCTGCCTTTTGCTCTCTAACAATAGCATCTTTCACAAGTTTGATAATAGGCTCATCAAATACCTTACCACACAAGTTTCTCCATTTTTGCTGAGTTAGTTTCATGGTTTCCTCTTTTTAGTTATACAATTTATTAGCGGAACAGACAGGATTTGAACCTATATCGCCAGATCTTCAATCTGGTGCATTGACCAACTTTGCTACTGTTCCTTTTTAAGCGTCTATCAAGAGTCGAACTCGATCTTAGAGGATATACCTCTTGTGCGATGAACTTGTACTGAGCTCAGTCGAAGTGTTACACTGTAGACACGTTTTTGATAACCTGAATGGATTTGAACCATTACCTCAAGAGTCAAAGTCTTGAATGCTGCCCTTACACCACAGGTTAATATTGTAAGCTCAATAGGATTCGAACCCATACCTCAAAGTCCGTAGCTTTGAATGCTATCCATTACACCATAAGCTTATTGTACTCCACCCAAGATTCGAACTTGGACTTAAAGGTGCTTAAAACCTTTGCCTCTTCCATTTGGGCTAGTGGAGCTTCAGTACAGGAAGAGAGATTAGCTCACATCATTTCCATTGTTTTATGTGTTCGTGAATGCTGTGCATTTCGAACTCTCAAAACCTTGTTTCTAAGACAAGAGCATATGCCAATTCCGCCATTCCTGCAGTTGTTGAGGTAATAGGGATCGAATCTATGACTTTCATGATGTAAGCGTGACGCTCTTCCACTGAGCTATACCTCAATTTGTACTCCGTAAGGGAATTGAACCCTTAATTCCACATAGAAAGTGTGGCGTCTTAAACCATTTGACCAACGGAGCGTTTCGCAGTACCGACAAGATTCCCTTCGACTGCGCTCAGGGTAAACTTCTCATCTCTTGTTCTGCTTTGCAGTACCGACGAGATTCGAACTCGCAACTTCTCGGGAGACAACCGAGTGCTCTACCATTGAACTACGATACTATATTGTGGGAATTGAAAGATTCGAACTTTCTAAGTACAATACAACTGTTTTACAGACAGTCTCAGCTCTCCAACGCTGACGAATTCCCATTAAAAAAAGTTATCTATCCACTGTCATTTCGAGCGAAGTCGAGAAAATGCAAATTTTTGTTGTTAATACATTTCGACTACGCTCAATGTGACAGTTTTATATAAATTCCCCTTTCTTTTTAATTACAAGAAATTATTCAACCGATTCTGAAACCAACTTTTTGGTTGTGTTTCAGTCTCTTTTTTGGCCTGATTTTCTAATATTCTGTTTTCGTTTGCCTGTGCTTTTCTTTTCTTTTTTACACGAGACAACACATTTTCAACAAAACTTATAAAATCATCATTCAACGCTAACTGCTTTGCTTCTTTTAAAGCACGTTCTGCGTCTTCAAACTGAGCCATACTTTCAAACAATTGGCCTTGTGCCAACGCTATACCAGCCTTATCTATACCTTTTACAGTTTTGGCAAAATCAATAACTTTTTGAGCTTCTTCAAAGTCCTCATTATTGGTTAATAACCGTATGTAGTCTGGATAAATATCTGTTAAATCCAATCTGCTCGCTAAAGCACTTTCGAAATATGTCTTGGCTGTTTCGTAATCACCCAATTGCTCTGCATATACTTTTGCCATTAAGTGCAACGCTTTAGCATTTTCTGGGTCGTAAGACAACGCGTAGTGTAATGCTTCTACTGCTTTTTCTAATTCCCAAGGGTATGCTTCAATTGCTCTAAACAAGTGTATGTTCTGTAATATATTTCCCATTTTTCCTTTATTCAATAATTAATACTGTCTTAAACGCATCGCCTTTAATGGATGCTTTTAAAACTGTTTGTTTTTGATTAAATCTTAATATTGAGACATAAAAAAATCCGAAACAGTTTTATTGCTTCGGATTTTTTTCTGGAAGATGATCTGTCTATTTATAAGCAGATATTTCAGAAATATACCGAAGCCATTTTCTATACGACTCGAGGTCACGTTCAACCATACTTGTCGGCTGGTTAAAATTTTGAAATGCTATACAATACTTTAGCATGGCTTCTTGTTTTTGTTGTTATTGTTTTAAATGCGAATCTGTTTGTTTGATTCTGCGTTGCAAATATAAAGTTGAATTTTTGAAACTTCCAAATAAAATTTCAATTTAATTTATTGATTTTCAATTACTTATAACCAAAAAAAGAACATAGAAATTCCTGTCCGCTTTATGCAGATACTTGAAGGTTTTTCGCAAACGTTTGTCTCCCAATTGCTTAATCTTCAAAGCCTATATTTTAGTTTTTAAACTCTTGCTTCAATTATTTTTGATTTTTTTCATAAAAAAAGCGCCCAATTTCTTGGACGCTTGTGATCTATAATAATAGTTTAAGTCTAAATCATCTGTTAATGATGACCAAAATAGATACATAACGTCCTTGATCGTTGAAATAATTCGATACTATTTCCTCGATAATCCCACTGACACGTCAGTGATTTTGGTGCTCTATGTACTATTGTTGTTCTCATTAGCGGTACAAATATGAAATAATTATGACGTAAAATCAAAATTCATGTCCAAATTAGATTAAATCTGAATAATCAATATGGCAAAGAATTAACTATGTTTTAAATTTTTAGTTATTACTTTTATATAAAAGAACCAGAATTATGTTATCAAAATCAATAGAAACCGCGTTAAACAAGCAAATACGTATAGAAGCCGAGTCTTCCCAGGTTTATTTGTCCATGGCTGTTTGGGCAGAAGTAAAAGGATTTGAAGGCATTTCAAATTTTATGTACGACCAGTCAGATGAAGAGCGTGAGCACATGCTAAAATTGGTAAAATTTATAAATGAGCGTGGTGGACATGCACAGATCACTGAGCTTAACGCACCAAACATTAAATTTTCCTCATTTAAGGAAATGTTCAAAAAGCTATTGGAACATGAGATTTTTGTATCTGAAAGCATCAACGAACTCGTACACATTTCATTACAAGAAAAAGATTATGCCACACATAACTTCCTGCAATGGTATGTTGCCGAGCAAATTGAAGAAGAAGCCATGGCAAGAACCATTTTAGACAAAATAAACATGATTGGAGACGATAAAGGCGGTCTTTATTTGTTTGATAGGGATATACAGCAATTAACAGTAAGTTCTGCTGCTGAGACACCTGGAGATAGTGCCTAAATGTTAAATTTTATTTAGAACAAATAAAAATAAGTATTTTTGCTCCCTAAATTAAAGATTTCCGATTTTACGGAAACTTAAGATGGGCAAAAAAAAGAAAAACAAAAAGCTAAAAAAAGAGCGCATTAAGGTTTTAAAAGCTTCTGGACATGAAGCTTTAGGCAAAGTAAAATCCAAATGCTGTAAGAAATATAAAAAAGCAGAGTGCAAACGCTGTAAAAAATGCCCATGTTTTGATTTGCTAAAAAAAGTGGCTTAATCTATTTTTTAGTCTTCCCCTTAGTCAACATTTTTAAAAACGCACAAAATTAGAGATGGTCTAACATACTGGTAGTTTTAACCAATAATTAAGGTCATCGCATATTATTATATAAAATTGTATTATTTTTAAAGTCAAAAATTTAAGTCTATGAACAAAATTACACTTTCAATGAAAAATTTTATTAAGCCACTTGCAATTATCGGAGCATTATGCTTTTCAGTAAGTGGTTTTGCACAAGGTGAGACCGAGTTTGTCCCTAAAGTCAAAAATGTTACTACACCAGCTTGCGTACTTTATGCCAAAGATTATGAAGGGCCTAGTTCTATGTTGACTTCACCAGAAGTTTTGGACAGAATGGCAAGTGGAACCGCTTGTACTAATTTTATTGTTAATTATATTGGTTTTACAGGCCCAGAAGGAGCACAGGCAATGGCAGCATTTCAATATGCCGTTGACATTTGGGCCAATTCCATTGAGTCTAATCAACCTATTAGAATAAATGCCAATTTTGAAGCTCTTGGACCTGGTGTGCTAGGTCAAGCTGGCCCAACAACAGTTTTAACTTCAAATCATCCAGATGCTATGCCAAATGTATTTTATCCTGTGGCATTATGGGAAAAAATAGAAGATCAAGATTCCAGTGGTTTTGGCTCAATCGATATTAATGCTACTTTCAGTAGTTCCTTTAACTGGTATTATGGTACCGATGGTATGACACCGCCAAGCCAGTTCGATTTTGTTACCGTAGTATTGCACGAGTTGGGTCATGGTTTAGGGTTTGTAAGTTTTGCAACAACCGATGGTACAACTGGAAGGTTAAGAGAACCTAACAATATGATTCCAACTATTTACGATATTAATGTTGAGAACGGTATGGGACAATCTTTATTAAATACTGGCCTTTTTACAGATCCTTCTGCAGCCATGCACTCACAGTTAACAAGCAGTAATCTTTTTAATAATTCCCCAATTTCTGTGGACCAAAATAATGGTGTGGTGCCAAGAATGTTTGCGCCTAGCCCTTGGGATCAAGGTTCTAGTTATAGCCATTGGGACGAATCGACATTTCCCAACTCCAATCCAAATTCCTTAATGACACCTCAGGTAGGTTCTGGTGTTGCCATTCATAATCCTGGCCCTATATCTCTAGGTCTTTTTGAAGACATGGGCTGGTCTATATGTGGAGGTTCATTAACAGTAGATGAATTTACGGTAGATACTGTTGAAATAAGTCCTAACCCATTTACTTCGTCTTTGGCCATAAAATTATCAAACGCCAACAATGATGATTACACCATAGATTTATTTGATATCAATGGAAGAGTGGTCATGAGCGAATCTTTATCTGCAACAAATGGCAACATTTCACTTTCTAATTTAGATAAGTTAGGTGATGCATTATACTTTGTTAAAATCACTAACGACTTTAGTGGTAGTAGTATTACTAAAAAAGTAATAAAGAATTAAGAGTATTAGTTATACAAATAACAAAAGCGCTGCCAATTGGCAGCGCTTTTGCTTTGTAATGATTTTGTTGGATTTTATTTGCCAAGCATTAGAAGTTCACTACAAACCACTTCGGTGATATAACGCTTCATGCCGTCCTTATCTTCCCAAGAGCGCGTTGTCAGTTTGCCCTCAATAGCCACTTCCTTGCCTTTGGTTACAAATTTTTCTACAATTTGGGCCGTTTTTCCCCAAGCTACAATGTTGTGCCATTGTGTGTCCGTTATCTTGTCACCTTGCGCGTTTTTATAGCTCTCGTTTGTAGCAATAGAAAATTTCGCTAGGGTTTTGCCCGACTCTAAATTGATGATTTCTGGATCATTGCCTAAGTTACCAATCAACTGTACTTTGTTTCTTAATGTGTTCATGTGTTCTAAATTTTAATGTTAAACAGTTAATACTATCGAGTTCTTATGTTTCGACATGGCAAAGATGTTACAGGTTGCAAATTTTAGTCGGTAGTTACGTATTTAAATTCATTTGTAAACGTTTGTAGTCGTTTAAAAATACTTAAATAGTTACTATAATTGAATTTATGGATTTTTTATTTACTTTTACAGTACTTGCTTTTATAAACTAGTTCGCCCCAAGTTGAAAAAATGAACGATTTGATAGAAAAAATATCAGAACAATTAAAAGAACGATATCCTCAAGTTGAGTTTAAAATTGAGAATAAGGACGAAATGACAATTCTGCCGAAAGCCGAGAATGGATTTGAGATTTTAGTTCAACAAGGCGACAGAGAGAACACTATTCACTTTGGTAATTGGTATTTTCACTTTGACAATGACAAAGACGGAAAAAATGAACTTCTTGACTATCTTGGATTTGGGATGTCAAAACTCGGACGACTAAAAGCATATTTGAGAAGTGGAAAAGAATACAAATGGACGTTTGAAACGAAGAACGAAGAAGACGGAAATTGGTATCCAGCAGGAACATTGGGACTGATGAATTTCCAGTTTTGGCAGAAACCAAGTGTAAAATACTATCAGAACGACTTAATACAACTTGACGGACAAAAAGAATAAAAAAAACCTATGAGCAACAAAAACTATAAGCAAGCGGGGAGACAGTGAAAAATAAAACAATTAACTAACTTTCGGCTCGGCTGACAGGAAAGTGCTTCTAAAGCTCGCCTGCTCATAGTCAAACCGTTACCTAATATTTGAATGAAACTGAATTACGAAGCAGAAAAATATTCTGAATGGACAAAAGCTGGACTCACAACTTTCGACAGAAAATTAGAGTATGAGACCGCGTTTGATGGAGTTATAAAAATTTACAGTTTAAAAACAAACAATCCTAACTTGAATTCACAACTGGACGGAAAATACTTTGCGGACTTCATTCACTATGCGGAAAACGGAGTTTTCTTAAGGATGTTTAAGGACAAAAAATCATGGCCAAAAACCCGACTGATTTATATTGACTTTAGGAGTTACAAACTAACCACTATTAAAAAAACAAATTCATCATACACCTTTTGGAAATCGACCGATTTAGGGAATGGAAAACACTTATTTGAAATTAAACCGACCGAAAAAATCGAGTTTGAAATTAAATAATAAACGTTGGGTAACACCGGCTATAGTTCATTGCTTCTGACTTTCCTCTCGGAAAGTCCTCGTAAATTTGCTATCTTCGGTTTACGGCGAAAAATCCTCGCGGATTTCCCGCAACGAGCCATACACAAAACCGTTGCCTGTAATTATGAACGACCACTACGTCTACATACATCTGAATCCAACGACAAACGAAATTTTCTACGTTGGAAAGGGCAAAGGGCACAGAAAATCAGCAAAGACTTCTCGAAACGAAAAATGGACTGAATATGTTTCAAAACTATCTGAACCTCATAAAGTTTTAGTTTTAAAAGAATATTTAAGCGAAAAAGACGCTTTGGACTTGGAAAAAAAAGTCCTGAAAAAAATTGACTTTCATTACGACGACACACCAACAAACATTGCGGAATCTGAACCTGACTGGAATGATGACAGCGGAATTCTTATAAAGTTGGATTTTGGAAATAAATTTTCGGAATCGGATAAAAAAATAGCTTATCGTTTTCAAAATCTGACTGACGACGAAATAATCAATTCATTACTTGATTTTCCAAACGAAATCAAACTTTCGGAAATACAGAAAGAATTTGATTTGATTTACGATTTCTTTCACGATAATTATGACGAATTGGAGGTAATCGATGACGATATGTTTTTGGATATAGAAAGTGCGTTGGACTCAATAAATGACTTAATGGATGAATACAAAGTTTCGGATAACGAAAACTTGGCTGAATTTCTTAAAGATTTGGAAAGAGAAAGATTTGACGTGGAATTTATCCTTGATGAAAAACCAAAAGGAATGCAAAAGCAAGTTACTGAAAGAATAATTAATTGGATAGACGAGAAAATAAAAAAATAACTACAGGTAGCAACGGTTATAGTTCATTACGGCTGAAATTCCTAATCGGAATTTCAAGCCTTTTTGCTAAATTTATGGTTACTGCGCAATGATACTAGCGTAGCATTCCGTAACGAAACCACAGCCAAGACCGTTATGTACAATTCGATGAAAAAAATAATCGGTATCATTTTAATTCTTATTGCATGTTATGGAATCTACATGTTCACTAACTATCTGATTTTTGAATTCAGAGGTTATGATGATAATGGACTAGGTAGTTATGCTGTTTGGATTAGTGGATTGACAGGTCTAATAATTGGTATTTTGTTTTTAATTATTGGAATTAGAACATTAAAATCTGATAAAGAGTAGAAATGAAATTAACTAACGAACAGTTCACAGAAGCTGGGTTTATTTTTGAGAAAGCAAAAGGAAATACTCACTCGGATTATGAAAAACAAATAATTGCGAAATCTAAATTGACCAAATTCAAACCGACTGAATTGGAACAAATTATTGTTGACGGATTGAATTCTGGAATTTATAAAAACGAGGATGAACGAGTTAGTGGATATTGGAGTTTGTCGAAAATTGGAAATCGGAATTTGATTGCGGAATATAGAAAATGGTTGCGAACTGAATTGCAGAACGAAAATGGAATTGCAGTTTTTCAAATATTAGTTGGACTCGACCGACTTGAGGAACCTGCATTTAATGAGAGCCGAACTGGACGTGGAGCGAACGAAATTGCATTGAATTTCAGAGACGCAAAAGAATATCTGAATAAAAATTAAAACAGCGCATAACAATAAACTAATCTAAATTAAAAGCCTTTTTGCTAAATTTATAGGTGCTACGGAATGATACTCGCGTAGCATTTCGTAACGAAACCATAGCCAAAACCGTAATAAGCATTTTAACCTAACCATTAATGTTCTGGAATAAAAAGAAAAAACTACCAATTACCGAAGAAGATAAAATTTGGGTTGATGAAGACTTGAATTGGTTAAAAACGGAATTTGGAAAAGAGCATTTTATGGAAATCCGAACAGTTACACCAACCAAAGATTTCTATGAACGGACTTTTAACGGAACAGAAAAAGATGCGGAATTCATTCTTGAGCGGACAATGGAATTGATGAATATCCAAAATGTGGATATTAAATTGGAATTCTTCTCGGACTCACCTATCGAAATGGATGACGGGACAATTTTGACAACACCAGCAGACATAAATGGTAGTTGGAAAAGTGCAAGCGGTACTTATCAGCAAACAGAAAATGGAACAGTAATTTCAATTGAGACAGGACAATTAAAAAATCCGATTTCACTAATTGCAACTATTTCTCACGAATTAGCGCATCAAATTTTACTTGGCGAAAACCGAATTGAAGAAAACGATGAATTCCTGACTGACTTTACAGCTATTACTTATGGGTTTGGAATTTTTATTGGTAATTCTCGATTTCAATTCAGCTCTCAAGGATTTGATTGGCAATCGAGTAGTCAAGGCTATTTACCTGAACAGATAATTGCATATGCAATGGCTTGGTTATCTAAAGAACGAAATGAAAAGACTGAATACAGTCAGTTTTTGAATAAGTCAATGAAAAAATATTTTGACCAAAGTTTTGAATGGTTAACTGAAAATGAAAAATAAACCATATACAACACTTATAAACCCATTACACCCTAATTTCTAGTAAAAACCAATTATTCTTAACATCTACGGCCTCGTTTTAGTCGTAGTATTATGTGCTTTCAGAGTAGCTTTAGCAAAAAAACATGAAAGCATTAAGAGTCTCAATAATACTACTATCGCTTTGTTTTGGTTGCAATGATACCGAAAACACTTCAACATTTACACCCATTATTAATGTTGAACCAGAGTTTATGGAATACTACCAAAGCTTTATCAACGAAATGCAAACGAGGGGCATTGACCTGTCCAATAGATCAATTAGCATTGTAAGCGTCAATGCCTTGTCCGCACCAAACAGTAGTCAATACTGTGCGTATGGCTATCCCAATTTTGTGGGCTCAGGACATGCAAGAGTTGAGGTTATCACAAATTTTAATTGCTGGGAAAGGCGAAGCGATACCGAAAAGGAAAACCTAATGTACCATGAGTTCGGACATGCTTTGTTTAACAGGAACCACTACTCCGCCCTTATGCCAAACGGTTCCCAAAGATCCATAATGTGTACGTCAATCTGCAGCAACTATAGAGTCTATAATGCATATCAGACGGAGCAACGCAGTTACTATTTAGATGAGTTGGCAAACACTTCTACTCCAGTACCAAGCTGGGCAACTGCCAAATCGTTTAGTGCGATGTTGTATCAGGATAATTTTGATAATCCACAAGACGGCTGGTTATCCGAAACCATTACTGTAAATGGCACTGCACAGACGGATCCTTATTCTTATTTTGTAGAGACGGCAAATGTATTTAGCCCACCTAATGCATTGGGAATTGCATCCTTAGTTAACTCTGAAACCAATTCTGGCGGCAATTGGTATAAAGATTTTAATCTCGAAAGTTTTAATTACTGCGATAATCTCGTGGTAAGAACAGACGTAATCACCGAAAACCTCACCGATGGTTATTTTGCTATAATCGTAGATTTATATGACGATTCTAACACTGGTGTTGAGTTTGGAAGGTATTACCATATCATTGATGACTCAAGCGGATTTGGTATTAATGCCCACGAAAATCTTGAAGTCACCGTAACTTGTTTGCCACTAGAAACCGCTTATATTAAAGTGAGGTTTTATCTAGAAACTTTTTCCGACACTCAAGTGTACATTGATAATTTAGAGATAGAATTACATCAGTAAAAAACCATTGTAAAAGGCGATTAATTGTATCTTTAATCGCAATATGAAACCGTTACTTAGTTACATTTTACCAATCACTAAAACCATTACTTCAAAATATAGTGGCACGTTAGAGATTACGTGGCACAATGGTAAAAAACATCTCAATTCATTGAACGCCAACTACAGCTATGGGTCACTTCAACGGATTTTAAAATTCGGAATAGAAAAAATCAATATTCAGAGTGTCGATTCCATTTTGGTTTTGGGCATGGGAGCCGGAAGTGTTAATGCCACGCTTCAAAAAGATTATAATTTTAGCAAGCCTATCGTTGCTGTAGAAATAGACCCAGTTGTTATAGACATTGCAAAAACGGAGTTCGGTATTTCTGAAAGCGAAAACCTCAAAATTGTCTGCGCTGATGCTTTTGAATTTGTTAAGGATAGTAAGGCTAAATTCGACCTAATCATCGTTGACCTTTTTATAGATTTAACCGTTCCAGATCAGTTTTTGGCAGACGAATTCTGGGATAATGTCATTTCCTTAAAATCATCAAGTGGTTCCATTATTTTCAATGCTTCGGTAAAAGATGCCAAGGCCAACACCATAAATGAGCTTATCGATTACCTAAAAACAAAGGTGTATAAAGTCGAGGTTTTTGAAAAGGTCAACAATACCAATACACTCATTGTTTTAAAATCGCTGTAAACGTTTGTAATTGAATATTTTTGTATCTTGTCTTTAGTATGAAATATAAACAGGATGAGGCTTTTGAAATTTTAGAGCAAACACCTAAAACGCTTAAATCGTTTTTAGGACATCTATCTGACACATGGCTTTATTGTAAAGAAGAAGGTAATAATACTTGGAGTCCATATGATATTGTTGGTCACTTAATCCATGGCGAAAAAACTGATTGGGTACCAAGGGTAAAAATTATCCTCAGTAATTCTGAAAATAAAACTTTTGAGCCTTTTGATAGGTTTGCACAATTTGAAGATTCCAAGGGAAAATCCATTAAGGATTTACTCAATGAGTTTGAGGTTTTAAGACAAGAAAACCTCCATTTTTTAAGGCATTTAAATTTATCCAACACGCAACTACAACTTAACGGCCTACATCCTGAGCTTGGTGAAGTTTATCTAAGTGAACTGTTAGCATGTTGGGTGACACATGATTTAGGTCATATTGCCCAAATAAGTAGGGTTATGGCAAAGCAATACAAAAATGAAGTAGGACCTTGGACAGCTTATATTTCAATTTTAAATAAATAACGATGCATAGAACGTGTCCTGAATGTGGTGATAGAATAATTGGTAGAATTGATAAGAAATTCTGTAGTGATGGTTGCCGAAATGCGCACAATAATCGTATCAACAAGGATTCTAAAAACCTTATACGAAACACCAATAACCGCTTAAGAAAAAACTATAGGATTTTAGAAGCCCTTAACCCTAATAAAAAGACAAAATGTTCTAGAGCCAAACTCGTAGAAAAAGGGTTTGACTTTAATTATTTTACAAGTATCTATACGACCAAAGCGGGCACAATATACTATTTTGTGTACGACCAAGGGTACTTACCTTTAGAAGGAGGGTATTATGCTTTGGTAAAACGTGATGATTAACCTTTGGTGGTACTATTCCAATTTTCACCTTTTAACTTAAGTGCTGCCTTTAGAATGTCCTTTTGACTTATCTGCCCAACCAACTTACCGTTTTCTACTATTGGGAAGCGCCTTATTTTAGACTGCAAAAACTTATTTGCGGCATCAAACACATCCATGTTGCCATCGATGGTTTCCACATTTTTGGCCATGCGCTTTTCTACATTATCATGTTCTAGAGGCATATTGTAATAGCGGCTTTCGCTAAGTTGCTTTAAACAATCACCTTCAGAAATTATACCGACCAATTCATTTCTGTCATTAACTACTGGTCCACCAGAGATTTTATGTCTTATTAACGCTTCAACCACTTCTTGTACCGTTTGGTCTGGCTTAAACGTTATTAGGTTAGTCGTCATGTAATCTCTTACCTTTAGCGCAATTGGCTGGCTTGTGCTTTGTTGCTGTTTGCGAGCACCTTGAAAACTTTTTATTCCCATAACGTTATAATTTTAGAGTTTAATTTAAAGTTACTGAAAAATTACTTATTTAACAAAATGTATCGATTGGCCTACAACCACTGACTTTAATTTTTAAATTAAAATTAGCATGATGTGTTGGCTTTTTTTAGGCTTAGGGAATAGTTAAAAAACAACTCAAATTTATATTAAATTAAAAGAATGGTACAGCTTTTGAAATAACATGCTAAACCGGCTAAATGGAAATTAATAGTTTTTTAAGACCTATTACCATTAATTTTTATAGTTTTAGCCCTCAAAAATTAAACGACATGAAACAGATTACAATTGCAGTCATTATGCTATTCTCGGTTAGTGTTTTTGCCCAGACCAATGCAGAATTAAAAGAACACTACGAAGCATATTATAAGCAGATGAAAAAACAAGGTGATGTACAAGGCATTATAAATGCTATGACACATCTTAATTTATTAGAGCCATCAGTCGAAAGACAAGATACATTGGCTTATTTATACCTTTCTGAAGGTAAGTACATGCAAGCCTTAAATACTATAGGTATTGAAAAAAACGCAACAGACTCTGATATGAATGTTGAGGTAAAAGCCTTGGCTCTTAAGAATCTTAACCAGCCAAAATTGGCTTTAGAACATTACGAAATTTTGTTTAAGCGCGACCCAAATGTGTATTTAGCTTATGAAATGGCTGACATGAAAATCCAGATTGGTGATTTAGCCGGAGCAAAATCTAATATTGAATATGGTTTGGCGAATGTAAAGGACGATATGAAACGTGCTTTTTATGAGACCCAACAACCATATGAAACTTCTATGAAGGCAGCTTTGCTTTGTCAAAAGGGCTTGTTAACATATACGGAAAATAAGACCGCTAATGTAAATGCTGCAATTAAATTAATGAACGACGCTCTAGAAATAGACCCAAATTTTAATTTGGCAAAAGTTAGCCGACAAGCATTAGAAAGCCAGAAAGCCCAACAAGCTGCTGCCGCTGCTGCAAACAAAAATTAAATAGATTTACATTCAAAATTATATAAAAAAAGCTGCCAAAAGGCAGCTTTTTTTTATGTGGTATGATATCTATTACCAAATTCTTACACGTTCTTCCGGTGGTAAATACATTGCATCACCTTCTTTAATATCAAAGGCTTCATAAAACGCATCAATATTTTTTAACGGTTGTGTAGCTCTAATATGACCTGGCGAATGCGGATCTGTATTGATCTGGGTTCTTAAGGCTTCGTCTCTTATTAAAGTTCGCCAAACGGTTGCCCAAGACATAAAGAAACGTTGTTCTGCAGTAAAGCCGTCAATCTTATCTGGCCTTCCGTTTTCTTTAAAGTGTAACTGCAATCCGTCGTAAGCACCTAGCACTCCTCCTAAATCACCAATATTCTCACCTAATGTAAAAGGCCCATTAACATAAACACTGTCTAAAACCTCAATAGCAGAATATTGGTCAGCCAAGGCTTTACCTCTTTTTTCAAACTCTTCTAGGTCTTCAGCTGTCCACCAGTTGTTTACATTTCCATCACCATCAAAACGAGCACCAGAATCATCAAATGCATGTGAAATCTCATGACCAATTACAGCTCCGATTGCACCATAGTTTACAGCTTCATCTGCGGTATAGTTATAGAAAGGTGGTTGTAAAATCGCAGCTGGAAAAACAATCTCGTTGTTTAATGGATTGTGATAGGCGTTAACCATTTGAGGTGGCATTCCCCATTTAGATTTATCAACAGGCTCATTAATGTCTTCAATATTTTGCTTTTGGGCCCAAGCTCCAACGGCCAACATATTTTCAGCATAAGAATTACCTTCTTTTACTTGTAAATCCGAATAGTCTTCCCATTCGTCTGGATAGGCAATTTTAACCGTGAATTTGTCTAACTTTTCAATAGCCTTTTGTTTAGTTTCCTCGCTCATCCAATCTAACTTTGTGATACGGTTTTGGAAAGCTGTAATAACATTGGCAATCATTTTTTCAGCTTTTTCTTTAGCTTCAGGTGGAAACTTAGCCTGTACATATAACTGACCAACAGCTTCACCAACACTTCCATCTACGGTACCTAAAGCACGTTCGTCTGCTGGTCTCATTTTTTTAGAACCGTTTAAGGTCTTTCCATAAAATTCCCAGTTTGCTTTTTCAATTTCAGTGGTTAAGAAACCTGCAGCACCATTTAAGGTACTCCAGTCCATCAACGTTTTAATGTCCTCTATTGGTGTCGATTTTAAAAATGCATCCATCGCTTTCATATACTTTGGCTGCATCACCAAAAGTGTATCTACTTTCTTTTCAATACCCATATCATCCATAAACTTTTGCCAGTTTATCGCTGGTGCCATGGCTTGCAAATCTGCCAAAGACTTTGGGTTATTAAAATTTCTAATATCCCTACTAGCAACTTTATCTAAGCGTGGTTCTGCCAATTGTGTTTCCATAGCTAAGATTTTCTTAGCAGCTGCTTTTGCATCTGCTTCAGAATAGTTGATGTATTGCAACATTCTAGCAACGTGATCAACATACTGACTTCTTATTTCCTTAGTTTTTTCATCATTATCTAAGTAGTAATCTCTTTGTAAACCTAAACCTGCAGGGAACACCCAAGCCGTATTCATGCTACTGTCATTAAGGTCTGGATTAGAACCAATACCTGCAAACGGAGCAGAAACACCAAGTGTTGATGCAAATACGGTTTGCATATCATTTAGAGTTTTAATGCCTTCGATTTTATCCAACAACGGTTGCAGTGGTTTAATACCTGCTTCGTTACGTGCAACGGTATCTAATTCAGATTCAAAAATCAATAAAGCTTTTTGTTGGTCAGAGCCTTCTTTATAAGTTCCTAACTCTTTAGATGTGTTTAAGATGTCCAATACATCTTGCCTAGTGGATTTTCGCAATACACCAAATCCTCCCCAACGCGATTCATCATCTGGGATGGTATTGGTCTCTAACCATTTACCGTTAACGTATTTATAAAAGTCTTCTTTTGGACTAATACTCGTGTCCATGTTTTCCAATATAATGCCTGGAATTTTTTCTTCTGCCAACGCAGTGTCTTTCTTGGCTTCGTCTTTACAACCTACAATTGTAAAGAAAGCCAAACCTGATATCGCTAGAACGCGACTAAGATTGGTCTTCATAATTTGGTTTTAGTTAATTATAATTAAACGTGGTTAGTAATAAGACCGCTAAAACCATTGAATGTTACAACTTAACAAAACTTTAAGAGTGTAATATGTTAATATTGAGGCATAATTTTCTCATTTCTATCACGGACAAGCTTCTTATTGATTTGATAATTAAGGTTTGAAAAAGCGACCAAAACTTCTTTTACACTTTCTAGTTTTAAATTACTATCGATGTTGTCTAAAGTTAGGTTTTCGTTTAACCTCAAAAGTGTAGTTTCAATAATTATGGTTCTAGAGGTGATTGGGTTGGTTCTTAATTCAACAGGAATTTGAGCTTTAAATTCATCTATGAATTTTTTCAAGAGCTTTTGGTCTCCATTAAAAAACGACAGGTCTGCTTTTTTTAAGTAACCGATTTGAATAGCTAACTCTTGATATTTTTTCCAACTTACAATAGCTTCTTCAGCTTCTGAACTCAAAGCATAATCAGAATAATTAAAATTTTCAATGGCCTTTGCCGTAATTGGTGTTTGTTGATTCTCGACTTCAGTATTAATCGTCTGAGATTGAGATTCTCCTTCACCACAGCTAAGCATTAGGAAGCTAAATATACTTAAGAGGACTAATCCTATTTTCATGTACTGTTTTAATTTGAATGTAAATATACTTAAACTATAATTCTGGGATTATAGTATAACGATTAAATCTAGATTAGCAACTTCTTACTCAAAAGCTATTTTTTTTGAAAATTTTAATTTTTGAACGTCTAAATTCTTATTATTTTTGAAGATACTTTAATTAAACCCTATGCCTTCTAAAATATTAATTATTGGTGCCTGTGGACAAATTGGCTCTGAGCTTACAGTTAAGTTACGTGAAATTTATGGTACTAATAATGTCATAGCCGGTGATATCAATACCAGAAAATTAGATTTGGTCAATTCTGGTCCGTTTGAAATTATTGATGCCAAAAATTTCAATGCCATAAAAGATTGCTGTAAAAACCACGACATAGATACTGTTTATTTAATGGCAGCCCTGCTCAGTGCCACTGGCGAAAAATACCCTATGGAAGCATGGGACCTCAACATGAATTCGCTTTTCCACGTTCTAAATTTAGCAAAGGGAGGTCATATAAAAAAAGTTTATTGGCCAAGTAGTATTGCGGTTTTCGGACCTACAACACCAAGGGAAAACACCCCTCAACATACCATTTGCGAACCCACTACAGTTTACGGCATAACCAAACAAGTTGGTGAGCGTTGGTGCGAATATTACCATAAAAAATATGACGTGGATGTACGCAGTCTACGTTATCCTGGTATTATTAGCCACAAGACCATGCCAGGAGGTGGCACAACGGATTATGCTGTGGAAATCTATCATGAAGCCGTTAAGAATGGTAAGTATGAATGTTTCCTCTCTGAAAACACCAGTCTGCCCATGATGTTTATGGACGATGCCATTAAAGCTACCATAGATTTAATGGAAGCGCCTGCTGAAAATCTTAGTATCAGATCATCCTATAACCTTTCTGCTATCTCTTTTACACCAAAAGAAATTTATGAAAGTATAAAGGCGCAGATACCTGGGTTTGAAATCTCATACAAACCAGATTTTAGGCAAGCCATAGCAGACAGCTGGCCTTCTTCGATAGATGATTCCGTTGCAAGAAAAGACTGGGACTGGCAGCATAGTTTTGATCTAGATGCTATGACAAAAGTGATGCTTGATGAATTAAACAAAAAGTATGAGAGTGCTATGTAAAAGTTGCCAGTTTGTCAAATTTCCTTATATTCGCCCCATATTTCGCCCTAAATAATTGTAACTGTGAGAAAAAGAGAAGTTTTTATTCCTCTGTTTTCTTTTTTATTTCTTAACCTATTTGTCCTCTTTTTATGGGACCAATCTATTAGCTCCCAAAAATCAGCTCTCGAAAACAGGATTCAAAATTCGGGGGAATTTTTATCTCAAAAGTCTCTTTCAATTGTTAGACAAGATATCCAAAGTCTAGAAAATTTAAAGGACAGACTTCAAATAACCAACGGTAAATATTTTGACTATTGGGAACATGACGCAGAACTCATATTACAACAAAACCCTTCGTTTAAGTTTATTGAGTGGATAGATGAGAACATGGTTATTCGTAAAATCAGCCCATCTAAAGGGAACGAAGCTGCCCTAGGTCTTGACATATCTAAAGTAGATTATAGATGCGACGAGTGGATTAAGCACAGCTTAGAAGGATCCACAAATGTTACTTCATGGTTTAAAATGACCCAAGGAGGGCATGCTTTTTTGGTCGATGTCCCTGTTCATTTTAAAGGTAAGTTTAGAGGTACGATCACTGCAGGAATGGATTTTAAGAAAAATTTAGATGCCTTTGCTGAAAACCTATCAGATTACAGTATTGAAATCCGAGATGACCAAGGTACCATTTTTTATACCCGAAATACGTATGAAGGGCAAGAGGCAAGTGAAAATTTTGTTTACACTAATTCGCTAAAAATTGACGCTCTAGACAATCAAAGTTGGTCCATAAAGTTAACGCCAGCATCTGCAAGCTTTTTAAGTGATAAAAGCAAGTCAATAAATAATATGCTCATTTTCGGGTTAACATTATCTACTTTAATGTGTTTTTTAATACATTTTCATCTTAGGGCAAAGAGGCAAACAGAAAGAGCAATAAGGGCAAATAAAAAGTTGAAAATTACTAACAAAAAACTTAGTAAGCAACGTAATAGGGCTGAGAAAGCATCGAAGGCCAAGACTGAATTTCTTTCAAATATGAGTCACGAAATCAGAACTCCATTAAACGGAATTATAGGTCTTATTCAATTATTGAAAAATTCTAATAACCCCTTTAATAATAGTAATTATTTACATCTAATGGATAAATCTTCTAAAAATTTATTGGCTCTTGTTAATGACGTTTTAGAGATAGATAAAATTGAATCGGGTGAGATCGGCTTAAATGAACTTCTGTTTACACCTAGTAAAGAAATTGAAGCTTTGGTTAGTCAATTCCAATCCGAATTTGAAGCTAAAAACTTATTTTTCACTCTAAAAATCGATGCTCCTTTTCAATATTCAGTAATAGGTGATGAGGGAAAGTTTAACCAAATAGTTATAAATCTGTTTAAAAATGCTTTGAAATTCACAGCTAAAGGAGGAGTGAACGTTTATTATCAGGAGATTTTAAAGAACGACCTTTTAGAAATTTCCCTAAAAGTATCTGATACTGGCATAGGTATACCACAACACAATCTCTCTAAAATATTTAAAAGGTTTATTCAGGTAGATCAAGGTATAAAGAAAAAGCATGAAGGAAGTGGTCTAGGGTTAGCCATTAGTCAGAATTTAATTGAATTGATGAATGGAAAGATTTCCGTAAAAAGTCAACTTGATAAGGGCAGTGATTTTATGATAAAAGTACCTTTCAAGGTGTCGAAATTTGATCAGCAAACTACCAATAACTGCAACTTTTCTGACCTCAACTTGTCCGAGTTTAATATATTGGTGGTGGATGACAATAAAATCAATATTCTTGTTTTAACCAAAATTCTTGAAAATCTAGGTGTCAAAACAGAACAAGCAAATAATGGTTTAACCGCATTGAAAATGGTTAAAACCAATAAATACCAAATGGTATTAATGGATATTCATATGCCAAAAATGGATGGTTATGAAGCCACTCGCCTTATCAGAGAAACCAACAAGGACATTATAATAGTTGGCCTATCAGCAGATGTGACGAAACAAGCCATTAGCAAATCCTTAGAGTTGGGCATGAACGACTATCTTACCAAACCCTTATCAAAGGATAAGCTATTGAATATATTGAAGAAACATTTGCTTATTAGCAAAGTTGTAGCTTAATAGAATTGCTAGTATTAGCCACCATTTCATTTTGAAAATTCTTTTTTACATTTAAAGGACTAAACTTCGACTCAAACTGGTTCTTTTAATATAGGTGAGAAAATTAACTTACGGGATCGTAAGTATTAGACTATATCAATTCTAGTACGAAAACATTTTTTAAGACGTTTATGCTTGCCAGTGAGGATTCTCACCAACGGCTATTCTGCATAAAACTTCATAAAACTTTTCTAAAAAAAAAGTCCATTCCTTTTAAAGAATAGACTTTTTTGCTATGCTCCTCAGACTGGGCTCGAACCAGTGACCCTCTGATTAACAGTCAGATGCTCTAACCAACTGAGCTACTGAGGAAGATGCTTTTCGCTTAAGCGAGGGCAAATATAAATTATTTTTTAATCTCTACAATATGAAATAATAATTTTTTAGCCTAAAAACCAAAAACGCTACTTATTTGTGATCCATCTAAAGACATCATTACCATTAGCAAATAATACTAAGGCAATTAAGATAAAGAACCCCACGATTTGGGCGCGCTCTAGAAATTTTTCACTTGGCTTACGCCCAGAAATCATTTCGTATAGTAGAAACATCACATGTCCACCATCTAAAGCTGGTATTGGTAAGAGATTAAGTATTGCCAACATAATTGATAAAAACGCTGTTAGTCTCCAG
This sequence comes from Leeuwenhoekiella palythoae, assembly GCA_964221315.1. Lineage (GTDB taxonomy): Bacteria > Bacteroidota > Bacteroidia > Flavobacteriales > Flavobacteriaceae > Winogradskyella > Winogradskyella palythoae_A. The sequence continues at coordinate 889,420 of CAXPYI010000002.1, forward strand.
AACGCCTCCCAGCTCCATATTTCTGGAAAAATATCAAATATAGCCTTAAAACCTCCGAGACCCTTATAAGCTCCTGTACTTGGAGTAAAGATGGCTTTTAACTGATCAAAATAACCCGCTACCTGATCTATAAATTTATCCGCTCCACCGCCAAAACTCTCTAAAAACGTATATTCCTTTCGGGTTATATCCATATAGCCAAGTTCTTCGAACTTATCTTCTGATATGCCTGGAAATACACCAATCTTACCATTAGAGTTTACTTTTAGCTCTCTTTTAATGCTGTCATTATCTCTTAAAAGTGTCGCCGTAATGGTTTGGTTCTTATAATTTTTCAACCGTGGCTCTAATTGATCAAAATACCTGATTTTATTACCGTTTATAGCCACAAGAAGATCACCCTGTTTTAGATCCACATCTTTATTTTGCATAGTGTCATTAACCTGAGCAACCATAAATGGCATTCTTAGGTTAAACAGACTAGAGCGATTTTTTCTTGAAGATAATTGCCCTAAAAAATCTTCGGGTAAGTTAATGGTTTTAATCTCGTTGTTGCGTTCTACAGTAAATTCTTCAGCAGAAATCAAACTTTTAATGACCTCAGAATGCGCTTCAACAGGCTCACCATTAACAGCTACAACTTTGTCGCCTGTTTTAAAGCCTAAGTCGAGCATTAATTGGTTTTCGATTAAGTAACCATCTTTTAAACTGTCTAGTGTGTAATCCTTATCCCCATAGACAAAGGAGATACCCACATAAATGAAGTAGGCCAAAACAAAGTTCACAGTAACACCACCAAGCATGATTATTAAACGCTGCCATGCTGGTTTAGAGCGAAATTCCCACGGTTGTGGAGGTTTAGCCATTTGCTCTTTATCCATGCTCTCATCAATCATTCCCGCTATTTTCACATAACCACCAAGCGGCAGCCAGCCTATTCCGTAAACGGTCTCGCCTATTTTCTTTTTAAACAGTGAATACTTTACATCAAAAAAGAGGTAAAATTTCTCAACTTTGGTTTTAAAAAGCTTTGCTGGTATAAAGTGGCCCAACTCATGTAAAACAATAAGAAGGGATAAACTCAATAAGAATTGGGATATCTTAATTACAAATTCCATGTAGTCATTTTCAAATTTCGATTGACAAAAGTAATGTTTTAAAGCAACTTAGAAAATAAATGTATTTCCAATCGATTTATTTTTAACAAGCTTTTATAAATCCTTAAGATTTTCCTTTCACGTTTCTGTTAAAATGATTGAGAAAATTTGGTTGCTATTGTATCTTTGCAATTCATATTATTCAACCATAAATGTCATTCCTTTCGTTTTTCAAACGGTACAAAAATTTCGGTATTTTCTTTTCCGTGCTATGTATTATAATTATTGTGATTATATACAACATTCTCAATGTAAAAAAACCGTTGCCTATTTATCAGCCTGCAATGGTGAGTGAGGAACTGGTAGATAGCACCATTCAACATAAGATTAAATATCATAGAATAGCTGATTTTAGCCTAATAAATCAAAATGGTGAAATCATTACTCAAAACACCTACAAGGACAAAATTTATGTGGCAGATTTCTTTTTTACAAGTTGCCAGACGATTTGCCCAATCATGACGGATCACATGTACCAAATTCAAAAGGAAATTATTAATGACGATGAGGTTATGCTACTCTCTCATTCGGTTACCCCAAGAATTGACAGTGTTGCACAGTTAAAAAAGTATGCAAAAGAAAAAGGGGTAATTGATCGTAAGTGGAACTTAACTACAGGAGATAAAAAGCACATCTATGAGTTGGCCAGAAAAAGTTATCTGGCAGTAAAAACACAGGGCAATGGTGACATGTACGACATGATACATACAGAAAACTTTATGCTTATTGACAAAAAGCGTCAAATTAGAGGGTTTTACAACGGAACCAAGCCAGAAGACATTGAAAAGCTCCTAAAAGATATTAAAACCTTAAAAGAGGAATCCTAAATTCTTCAAAAAGGTTTTAAACACTTGGATATTTACCTTATTTTTGCTTCTTTAAAATCAATCTAAATAAGAATAAGCTTGACACTAGCAGAATTAAAACGAGGACAACAAGGTATAATTAAAGATGTTTCTTCTATATACATTCCATTAAAGCTTCTCGAAATGGGCTGTCTTCCTGGTAATTCTGTAGAGCTGGTTCAGGTCGCCCCTTTTGCAGACCCAATGTATCTTAACATTAATGGTACGCATTTAGCTATAAGAAAAGAGACGGCTGTACACATACTAATAGACATTATAAATGGGTAAGCAGATCAACGTTGCATTAATAGGAAACCCAAACACTGGTAAAACCTCCGTTTTTAATGCCTTAACGGGATTGAATCAAAAAGTGGGTAATTATCCTGGAATAACGGTAGAAAAAAAAGAAGGTATTTGTAAACTCCCACGAGGTGTAAAAGCGCATATCATTGATTTACCTGGGACGTACAGCTTAAATGCCTCTTCTCTTGATGAAAATGTCGTAATAGAATTACTGCTCAACAAAAATGATAAGGATTTTCCGGATGTAGCGGTAGTGGTAAGCGATGTTGAGAACTTAAAACGAAATCTGTTACTCTTTACTCAAATAAAGGATTTAGAGATTCCCACTATTTTGGTCATCAACATGTCAGACCGTATGGCTTACAAGGGCATATCCTTGGATATTGAGTATTTAGAGCAACAACTAGAGACCAAAATTGCACTTATAAGCACCAGAAAAAAGAATGGCATAAGCGAACTCAAAGAGCTAATTACCAATTATAAAGACCTTTCTACAAAGCCTTGCCTAAATGCTTCGTCTATAGACAAAGATTATTTTGACAACCTCAGAAAAGCATTCCCAAATCAATTATTATACAAACTCTGGTTAGTCATTACCCAAGATGTTAATTTTGGTAAAACGGACCGTAACACCATTGATGCCGTTTCAGATTTTAAAACAAAATCAAAGGCAGATCTTAAACGACTGCAGCAGAAAGAGACCATAAGGCGATATCAGTTTATAAATGACACACTTAAAAAAGGCCAGACTATTGACTTAGCCAGTGCTAAGGATTTAAGAATAAAATTAGATAGAATTTTAACCCATAAGATTTGGGGCTATCTCATTTTTGGTATCATTCTGCTTACTATTTTTCAGGCAATTTACGATTGGTCTGGCGTACCCATGGACTTTATCGATAGTACATTTGCAGCGTTAAGCGAATGGACCAAAAGTGTTTTACCACAAGGAGCTTTTACCAATCTTATAGCAGAAGGTATTATTCCTGGGCTTGGAGGCATTGTAATTTTTATTCCGCAGATAGCATTTTTATTTCTCTTTATTTCAATTCTAGAAGAAAGTGGCTATATGAGTCGTGTGGTGTTTTTAATGGACCGCATTATGCGACGTTTTGGGCTTAGCGGAAAAAGTGTGGTGCCTTTAATTTCAGGTACGGCTTGTGCAATACCTGCTATTATGGCCACCCGAAACATTGAAAGTTGGAAAGAACGTCTTATCACCATTTTGGTAACTCCATTTACAACATGTTCGGCCAGGTTACCGGTATATTTAATCATCATAGCTTTAGTTATTCCCGAGGGAAGATTTTTTGGATTGAGTTACCAAGCACTTACTCTAATGTTACTGTACCTCATCGGGTTCGGTGCTGCAGTAGGTTCTGCATGGATATTAAACAAAATCCTTAAAATAAGAAGTAAAACTTTTTTTGTAGTTGAAATGCCAAACTACAAATTACCATTGTTTAAAAACGTGGCCTTAACCGTTATAGAGAAAACCAAAGCCTTTATTTTTGGTGCTGGTAAAATCATCTTAGCAATTTCCATAATCCTATGGTTTTTGGCATCCTACGGTCCTGGAGAGCAATTCAATAATGCAGAATCTATAGTAACAGAACAATACGCATTAGATAATTTGTCCGAGGACGAGTTGCAACAAAAAATTGCATCACACAAATTAGAACATTCTTTTATTGGTATTACTGGAAGGGCAATAGAACCAGCAATTAGACCATTAGGTTACGATTGGAAAATAGGCATAGCCATAGTAAGTTCGTTTGCAGCACGCGAAGTGTTTGTGGGTACATTGGCAACGATTTACAGTGTGGGTAGTGATGAAGAAGAAACCATTAAAAACCGAATGGCTGGTGAGGTAAATCCAATTCTTGGTGGCCCCTTGTTTAATTTTGCCTCAGGTATATCATTGTTATTGTTTTACGCTTTTGCAATGCAATGTATGAGTACATTGGCCATAGTTAAGAAAGAAACCAACTCATGGAAGTGGCCTATTTATCAACTTGTAATCATGAGTGCTTTTGCTTATATTATAGCTTTAGCAGCATTCCAAATATTAAAATAGATGAACAACATTATACAAAATATACTCGTCTTCTCAGCATTACTTATCGCCATAGGGTTTTTGATTAAAAAATTCATTTGGAAACCTAAAAAGGCATCAAATAAGTCCTGTGGCTCTGATGGTTGTGGGTGTTAATAGAGAAAAAATAAATAAAAATTAAATCCGTGTTTTATCGCACGGATTTTTTTAGTTACATTTGAAAAATATTTAAGTAAGCTTAAATTTTAATTAAAGCAATGATAAATGTCTGTAGCAATTGAAAATTTTGTCAAAGCGATTTATAATAATAACTCGCATGACGCACACAATACAAAACCAGGGAATATTGCCAAGAAACTTGGCATATCAAGTGCTGCCGCAACAGATATGGCTAAAAAATTAGCTGCTAAAGATTTGTTGAACTACGAAAAATACCAAGAGCTACAACTTACTGAAAAAGGCAAAAAAATGGCTTTAAACATTGTGCGAAAACACCGTCTTTGGGAAGCATTTTTGTTTAAAATGTTTGATATGTCCCTGCACGACATACATAGGGAAGCAGAGCTATTGGAACACCAAACATCTGACTTATTGGCAAATAAAATCAGTGAGTATCTCGGTAATCCAAAATTTGATCCTCATGGAGACCCAATCCCAAATTCTGATGGTAAAATAACAACGACCGATACATCCATCCCACTTTCGCAAGCTGAAGAAGGAAAAACATATACAATTTCGCGTCTAACTAGTGACGACAAAGAATTTTTTGAATTCTGTGCAAATCATAAGCTAAAATATGGACATGAAATCAAAGTCTCAAAACAATTCAAAAACAACAAAATGACTGAGCTTTCAGGCGACGGTAATACCATTTTATTAAACGAAAATTTCACATTATTAATCTATGTCAATGAAACTAACTAACAAAAAATTATTGCTCACCGTAGGATTATTTAGTGCTATACAATTAGGCTTTTCACAAGAAACCGAAAATTCAGAAGCACTTGTCACCGATCGACCTGATGCCACGGAAGCCTCATCAACAGTGGGCAAGGGAGTCTTACAATTTGAAACGGGAGGACTCTACGAATCTTTTGAAGAGAACAATATTAAATCCGAAAACTACACGTACAACACTATGCTGATACGTTATGGAATTTTAGATAATCTTGAGTTTCGCTTAGGCTGGGATTTTGTTGAAGGGGTAACAACGGTAAACGGCAACAAATTAGACAATGTCACCAGTGGGCTATCTCCCCTTCTGCTCGGAATGAAACTAGATATTGCAGAAGAAAAAGGCTGTATGCCAGAAATAGCTCTAATTGGCCATGTATTTCCTGTATTTAGCGCTTCTGAAGACTATAGACCAGAATATACAGGGGTAGATTTTAGGTTTTCGCTTTCGCATACCTTAAGTGAAAAATCGAGTCTAGGTTATAATATTGGTGCGCAATGGGGAAATGATTCGCCAGAAGCTGCCGCCATCTATACACTTGCCTATGGTTATAGTTTTACGGATAAATTCGGGATGTATGCAGAGGTTTATGGAGACTTCCCAGAAGACAGTTCAGCCAACCACTACTGGGATGCTGGATTAACTTATTTGGTAAATAATGATTTGCAACTCGATGCCTATGTTGGAACAAGCATTACAGAAGGACAAGATTTACTATTAGGATTAGGATTTAGTTCAGAGCAAAAAAATAAGCAATGAAAAATATATTACTCGCTATAATAGCAATCTCAATATTTGGCTGTAAAAATGACACAAAAACCAATGGCAAACTCAATGTCGTTACCACAACAACCATGATTACCGATTTGGTAAAAAACATAGGTGGTGACAGTGTAAATGTACAAGGGTTAATGGGAAGTGGTGTAGATCCTCATTTATATAAAGCAAGTGAAGGTGATGTTACAAAGCTTACTAATGCAGACATTATTTTCTACAATGGTTTGCATCTTGAAGGCAAACTAGTAGAAGTCTTCGAAAAAATGGGCAATACCAAAACACCAATTGCCTTAGCTGATGGCTTGGACAAATCCGGACTTATTGGCTCAGATTATTTTGCTTCAAACTACGATCCTCACGTCTGGTTCAATATCGACTATTTTAAGCAATTTGCTGAAAAAGTTTCGAGTGTACTTGCAGAGAAAAATCCAGAAAACAAAGCAACTTTTGAAGCTAATACCAAAGCTTACATTGCCAAACTTGATGCGCTTCAGGAGAACATCAATAGTATTATTGAAACGCTTCCTGAAGAAAAAAGAATACTAGTTACAGCACATGACGCTTTTAACTATTTCGGGAAAGCTTATAATTTTGAAGTAGTTGGCTTGCAAGGTTTATCCACAGCAACTGAAGCAGGTGTGCAAGACGTACAAAAATTAGCTGCTTTTATTATTGAAAAGCAAATCAAGGCCATTTTTGTAGAAAGCTCTGTACCAAAACGCACTATTGAGGCGTTACAAGCCGCAGTAAAATCAAAAGGTCACGATGTAGAAATTGGCGGTACGCTATATTCTGATGCTTTGGGTACAACAGGAACAGTTGAAGGCACATACATTGGCATGTTTGAGTATAATGTAAATACGATTGTTAATGCTTTGAAATAGCATTCACTGTCATCCTGAACTTGATTCAGTATCTCATTAAAATAGATTCCGCATCAAGTGCGGAATGACAAGAATTATGAAAGAACAAACTAAAGACAATGAGACTCCTTCTTCCGAAGGAGTGATAGCCGTAAAAATAGACGACCTAACCGTAGCCTATAACTACAAACCAGTACTTTGGGACATCGATTTAGAAATTCCAGAAGGTGTGCTTATGGCCATTGTAGGGCCCAATGGCGCAGGAAAATCCACTTTAATAAAAGCTATTTTAGGCATCTTAAAACCCATTGCTGGTAGTGTAAGCATTTATGGAAAGCCTTATGGCGACCAACGCAAACTAGTAGCTTATGTACCACAGAAAGGCAGTGTCGATTGGGATTTCCCTACTACTGCCTTAGACGTCGTAATGATGGGTACCTACGGCAGTTTGGGCTGGATAAAACGTCCTGGGCAAAAGGAAAAAAAAGCAGCTCTAGAAGCGTTGGAAAAAGTAGGTATGTTACCTTTTAAAAACAGGCAGATCAGTCAGCTTTCTGGTGGGCAACAACAACGTATATTTTTGGCTAGAGCTTTGGTACAGAATGCCTCGATCTATTTTATGGATGAACCGTTTCAAGGTGTGGATGCTTCAACTGAAATTGCCATTATCAATATTTTAAAAGCCTTACGGAAAGCAGGCAAAACGGTTATTGTAGTGCATCACGACTTACAAACTGTTCCTGAATATTTCGATTGGGTAACCTTTTTAAACGTGAAGAAAATTGCCACAGGACCTGTAAAGGATATTTTTAATGATGATAACCTAACGAAAACTTATGGTATTAATTATAAAGTCAGTATACAGGAATGATGAAGTGCAAAGTGAGCAGTATACAGTAACAGTTGGCACCCAAATAATAATCGGCAACTGTCATTGCGAGCATAGCGTGGCAATCTCTTCGAATATTTGAGATTCAAAATTAAACAGATTCTGTATGATCACTTCGACAGGCTCAGTGTGACATTGCAGAATGAAAAAAAGAGAATTATAGACTTAACAGAATACATAGAACTCGTCTTTACAGACTACACACTAAGAACCATAACGCTTGGTACTGCAATCCTTGGTGCAGTAACGGGAATGTTAGGAAGTTTTGCTGTACTCAGAAAACAAAGTTTGCTTGGCGATGCTATATCTCACGCTGCTTTGCCAGGCATTGCTATTGCATTTTTAATTACCGGTGCAAAAGACACCAATACATTGTTACTTGGTGCATTGGTCAGTGGGCTAATCGGTACGTTTTGGATTAGAGGTATTATTACCAAAACCCATTTAAAATCGGATACAGCTTTAGGTCTTATTTTATCCTTGTTTTTCGGTTTTGGTATGTTGCTGTTGACCTTTATTCAGAAACAACCCAATGCTAACCAAGCTGGATTGGATAAATATCTTTTTGGTCAAGCTGCAACTTTGGTAGAGCGCGATGTTTGGATGATGGCTATCGTTACAGGGATCTGTTTATTAGTGATGCTAACTTTCTGGAAAGAATTCAAAATTTTACTTTTTGATGCCGATTACACTAAGACCCTTGGATTTAACACAAAAACCATTGATATCCTAATTACCAGTTTCATCGTCTTGGCCATTGTACTAGGGCTACAAACCGTTGGTGTAGTCTTAATGAGTGCCATGTTATTAGCACCTGCTGCTGCTGCTAGACAGTGGACCAACAGTTTATCTGTAATGGTTTTCTTAGCTGCCATTTTTGGTGCATTCTCAGGTGTTTTTGGTACTGCAATCAGCGCCACACAAAACAACCTTTCCACAGGACCAGTCATCGTTCTTGTAGCAAGTGTTTTTGTGGTATTTTCATTTGTGTTTTCACCAAGTCGTGGATTGCTTTTCAAACAAATTCGATTTATAAAAAACCGTCGTGATTTGGAATTGCACAAAACATTGGCATTTATGTACAACATTGCAGCAACACATGAAGATATTTCGCATCCACACGCTATTATTATTTTGAACAATTTTCAAGGGTACACTAAGAGCACTCTTCAAAAGTTGGTCGATAAAGGGTATGTAAAACTACAAGGTAATATGTGGAGCCTCACCACAAAAGGGTTTAAGACCGCTGCAAATTTATACAACCAACAAAACGAAAACGATGAGTAGCGCACAGTTAGAAATACAAATTATTGCAAGTTTGGTCGCCATTGCTTGTGCTATTCCCGGAACGTTTTTAGTGCTCAGGAAAATGGCAATGATCAGTGATGCCATCAGTCATTCCATTTTACCCGGAATTGTAATAGGCTTTTTTATTACCCATGATTTAAATTCACCTTTACTCATTCTACTCGCAGCGTTAACCGGAATTATAACCGTTATTTTGGTGGAATACATTCAAAAAACAGGCTTAGTAAAAGAAGATACAGCCATTGGCCTTGTGTTTCCTGCTTTGTTTAGTATTGGTGTAATTCTAATTGCTAAAAACGCCAATGATGTGCACCTAGATGTCGATGCAGTATTACTTGGCGAACTCGCTTTTGCTCCTTTTGACAGACTTGTTATTGGCGGAGCCGATGTTGGCCCAAAATCGCTTTGGGTTGTTGGGACTATTCTACTCATAACCATTGGACTGTTGTTTACATTTTATAAAGAATTAAAAGTCAGCACCTTTGATAAAGGGTTGGCAGCGTCTTTAGGGTTTTCACCAGCAATTATGCACTATGGCTTAATGTCGGTTTCATCAGTAACAACGGTTGGTGCTTTTGATGCTGTTGGTGCCATTTTGGTTGTTGCTTTAATGATTGCACCAGCCGCTGCTGCTTATCTTATTACAAAAGACCTGAAAAAAATGTTGATTTTAGCAATTGCCTTCGGAATTTTCAGTGCAATTTTTGGCTATTGGGTAGCGCATTGGCTCGATGCTTCCATTTCTGGGTCTATAACAACTATTTTGGGATTAGTCTTCTTATTTGTGTATCTATTTGCACCAGAAAAAGGGATTATTGCTGTTATGTATAGAGAAAAACAACAACGTACAGAGGTTTCGTTACTTACGTTCTTACTGCATTTAAAAAACCACGACGACCTTTCTGAGCGTCACGTAAAACACCTCAACGAGCATATTAACTGGCAAAAGGTACGCTCTAAAACTGTATTGGACTTAGCTCAGAAAAACAATATGATTACCATTGACAATAAGATCGTGTCCCTAACCGAAAAAGGCAATGAGTTCACTTCAAAAGCCATCGACTACATCATTACCAACAAGGATGCCCAAATTGAAGACATGAAAGATGATTTCTTTTTGTTTAGAGGATAGTTCAATTTTTGATTTACGAGTTACGATTTTTGAATTTTTGTCATTCAGAGATGAAGTCGAAGAATCTCTCAGAAACAGAATCTTAGATTTATTTCATTTTGATATCTTCATTGTAGCAAATTATTTATGAAACAGCATCTATACCTAACATTCTTATTTTTAATTTTATCATGTAACAATGAGCGAAACATTGAGGGTACATGGTACTACAATTACCTTTCTGAAACTAGTTCATCTAACGAAGTTCCTGAAAGTATAACATTCAGAAACGACAGTGTAATCTTCAATTATCCATATTTTGACTTTTTAGAAAATCATTCAGTAAAAATTGAAAATTCCCACCTTTATTTTAAAAACTTTGAAGTACCATTTAAGGTTAGTGGAGATACACTTATAATCAATGAAAAACAAAAATTTACAAAAACACCAAGTGAGCCATTTGCTAAGGATTATATTGAAAATAAATCTGATATTAAGATTGATTTACCTCAACTTAATCAATATAAGTTTCAGCCTGATAAATACAATAACGACAATATATTCCTTAAATTCTATGGTGTTCATCCCAAAACAAATAGGCAGTATCTTTTAATTAATGATGTATATACAAATAAGTTTTCTGTTTATTTAAGTACTTATGGTGGGCATGGACCTTCACCTGTTGATCTTCTTTTTGTTGATAAAAACGCTTTAATGTTTGACTTAGAAAAGGTTTTCTTGGCTGCTAAATTTATGAATCAATTGAAGGTTATCTTTGTAAATGATATTCAGGTCTCTTTTGATGAAAATCACGGAATTGAGCATAAATACCAGACATTAAAAAAAAACATTTTCATTTTTTTCATGCGACAGTACATATTACAGTTCCTTAGTTGAAAAACTTCAATTGCCAAAATATCTCCCTCCTCTACCTCCTGATCCTCCCGATTTTGATGGGGAAAATTACTCCAAAGCTATCGTCATTGAACTTAAAAACAATAGCATTTATTTTAATAGCCAAAAGGTTGATCACAATGAACTAGAGCAACTTTTAAAAGATAGTGTTATAAATCAAAACCCAATTATATCACTTTATGACCTTAATTCGAATTATGGCGACTTTCTAAAAATGAATTTAGCAATTTCCAATGCTTTTTATGAACAACGCCAAATATTATCTTTGACAAAATTCAATAAAAATTACTCTGATTTAGACAAGGAAGAAATCTCTGAGATTAAGCAGGCTCTTCCTATGAGACATATTTGGGATTATTCTATCCCACATTATAATGAAGTAATAAAAAAGGACGGTACTTTTTTTGGGTTTTTAGTCAGATAAGTTTATTTATCAATTATCTTTCAAGCACTCATCCACCATCTCAATATCCGGTTTTTTATAAGTACTTGGATGCTCTAATATCCCTAAGGTAGAATCTGGATTTTCTCTGGTATTAATCGTTAGCTTTATGATTACAAAAGCCAATAAAAAAATGAATACGATACCGATTACCCAATACATTATTTAAACCCTCTTTCTTTTTGGATATGTTCATAGGCTTCTTGCACTTGCCTAAACTTCTCCTCTGCCCCTTCTTGGTGCTCCTTGCCTAAGTGACCAACTCGGTCTGGATGGTACTTCTTTGCCATTTTGCGATAAGCCCTTTTAACCTCATCATCAGAAACCGATTTATCAATTTCAAGAATTTTATAAGCATTGTCTGAGCTATTGTAGAACATTGCCTTTATGCTTTCAAAATCCTTGTTGCTGATACCCAAATATCCAGAAATGGTATAGATTTGTCGCATTTCGTCTTCAGTTACATGACCATCAGCCTTAGCGATACCAAATAAAAAATGTAGCAATTGTAAACGTGATGGATGATCCATCATTTGACGAATCTGGGTACAAACTTTATGCGTGGAAATGTTTTGTTTTGTTATGCCCTTAAATAATTTAAATGCATGGTTGGCACGCTCTGCACCATACATATTTCTAAACTGTTGGCGTACAAAATCCAGCTCACGCTGGTCTTGTTTGCCATCTGCTTTTATAACGACAGAGGCCAAAATGAGTAAACTCACTTCAAAATCACCAGATTGGGTTTGCGGTCGCTGTCGTCTGGTTTGCGTGGTCCTCTGCCCATAAGGGTTTTGTCTTTTTCCCGTTTGTCGCTCACCTAGCAACGGTGTACCGTTATCTGCTAAATTATCAACAAAACTTCCTATTGCCAAGCCAATTATGGCACCAATTGGCCCGCCAAATGACCAGCCTATAGCACCTCCTATCCATTTTGCAAAACTCATACTCTAATTTTAAGTTTCAAATATACCATTTGTTTGTAGAAAAACTGGTGGGTTTGTTACGATTGAAAATGAAAATAGCACTATTAAAACTGAATACTGAAGACTGCCAAGTACCCACTAATTTTCAGTATCTTTGTAGTTCGGAAATTAAAATGAATTAAAATTTAAAACATATGTACCCAGCAGAATTAGTAAAACCGATGCGAGAAGACTTAACCAAAGTTGGTTTTGAAGAATTACATACTACTGAAGCCGTTGACAAGGCATTAGCGAAAGAAGGAACAACATTGGTTGTTGTAAATTCGGTTTGCGGATGTGCGGCAGCAAATGCTAGACCTGGTGCTCGTATGAGTTTGCAGAACGCTAAACGACCAGAAAACCTTGTGACCGTCTTTGCAGGTGTAGATAAAGAAGCAACGGACAAGGCTAGAGAATATATGATCCCTTTTCCTCCAAGTTCCCCAAGTATGGCACTTTTTAAAGATGGAGAATTGGTTCATATGTTAGAGCGTCACCACATCGAAGGACGTCCTGCAGAGTTGATTGCAGAAAATCTTATGGATGCCTATAACGAGCATTGTTAAAAAAGCTTGAAGTGCGAAGCTTGAAGTTGGAAAGCTTCTAACCTTAGTTACTGTCACATTGAGCGTAGTCGAAATGCTTTTGAAACTATATCATTGTATTTCTAGACTACATTTAATGTGACAGTTTTTTTATTTTTACGCTATCATGAAGTTTTTAGCTTATCCACTAACCATACTATATTTCATTTGCTTCGGTCTAACCTTAGTGGTATTTCATCCTATTCAATGGTTTTGTAAAAATGTTTTGGGATACCAAGCTCATAAGATCAGCGTGGATTGGCTACAGTTTTTCATTATGCGTTGTCTTAATGTTTTGGGTACTACATTTTCGTTCACCAATCCTTATGAGATTGAAAAAAGAATTCCATTGATTCTAGTTGCCAACCACCAGAGCATGTACGACATTCCTCCCTTGATTTGGTACTTTAGAAAGCATCATGTAAAATTTATTAGTAAAAAGGAATTGGGAAAGGGCATCCCAAGCGTCTCGTATAATTTGCGCCATGGTGGATCAGTTTTAATCGACCGAAAAAAGCCTGTTGACTCCATTAAAGCTATAGAAAAATTTGCTGAGCGCGTGCAAAAAAACAATTGGGCTGCCGTTATTTTTCCTGAAGGCACAAGGAGTAGGGACGGCTACCCTAAGCCTTTTAAAACCAAAGGTTTATTAGCCATGATAAGGCATGCACCAAACGCTCTTTTAGTGCCAGTTACAATCAACAATTCCTGGAAAACACTTCGTTATGGAAAATTCCCAATGGGATTGGGAGCACATATTACATTTACAGTACATAAACCTTTACAAGCTAACCACTACGAAGATAAATTTGAGTTAATCAGTCTTATTGAAGCACAAGTAAAAAGTACTATTGTAGCATGATCCAGGAAGCACTTATAGAATCTACAATTGCTTTTGTAAAGAATGAACTTAAAAATGCCGAAGGTGGGCACGATTGGTTTCATATTGAGCGTGTTTATAAAAACACTTTGTTAATTGCTAAGCATGAAAATGTAAACATAACAGTAGTTTCTTTGGCTGCGTTACTTCATGATATTGCTGACCCAAAATTTAATGATGGTGATGAAGCGATTGGACCGAGAAAGGCAAGTAAATTTTTATTGGAGCAAAATGTAGACAGCGAAATAATTGAGCATGTCACTAAGATTATTGAGAATATGTCCTTTAAAAATTCCTTTGATCTCAACACCTCATTTCATTCTAAAGAAATGGAAGTTGTACAAGATGCAGACCGATTGGATGCTATTGGCGCTATTGGTATTGCCCGTTGTTTTAATTACGGTGGGTTTAAAAATAGGCCGCTCTATGACCCTAAAATAAAACCCAACCTCAACATGACCAAAGCTGAGTATAAGGCTGCAAAAGCGCCAACCATAAACCATTTTTACGAAAAGCTATTGTTGTTAAAGGATCAGATGAATACTAAAACAGGGAAGCGAATCGCCTCTGATAGGCATAAATATATGAAAGGCTTTTTGAACCAATTTTATGCTGAATGGGCAGGTGAAAAATAAAATTAACTGTTCATTATTGCACCATCAACTTTACCTCGCTTCTATACTTTGAAGCACTTTTCCCAGTAAATTCCTTAAATAATTTATTGAAATGCGAAAAATTGTTGAATCCACATTCATAGCACACATCAGCAATACTCATTTGACTCTCCGTAAGCAATTTAGTAGCATGTACGACTCTATATTCATTTACTAATTTAGTGAAAGTTTTACCTGTTACTTTTTTAAAATAGCGACAAAACGCAGGAACCGTCATACTTACTTTATCTGCAATTTCTTCTAAAGTGATATGTTCTTGGAAATTTTGATTGACATGCTTAAAGACAATATCAATCTTGGCGCTATCTTGGGGTTCGGTTTCAAACGCAAATCCATCTGCATTTAATAAGGTATAATCTTCAGCTTTGGCTAAGCCATGAAGGACTTCGAGCAAGATCAATATTTTTTTAAACCCTTCTTTCTCGTTTAGTTTTTCAATCTTTTTTCCTAACTTTTGTTTAGTCTTAACCCCAAAGAGGATTCCTTTTTTTGAGCGTTCGAATAATTTTTTGATCTTTTCCATCTCCGGAACCTCAAAAAAGTTATCTCCTAAAAAGTCTGGCTTAAACTGTACTATGGTTTCACTACCGTTAATGGTAAGGCGATCTGTGAATCCGTTGTGTGGCAGATTTGACCCTAAAAGTAAAAGCTGACTATTATTAAAGTACGATAAGTGATTACCTATATGGCGTTTACCCTGTCCCTTGTTAACATACACCAGCTCAAATTCTGGGTGAAAATGCCAAAACGGTTTATTCTCACCTTTATAAGCTTCATTTTTTTTGATTTTTAATGAGCTTCCAAATTCGGGACTTATTTTTTCTAAAGTAGGTTTTCTCGTTTTCATATTACAATATCTAATGCAAAATTAAGTCAAATGAAAATTAAAACCTATAGTCAATTACCTTTAATGTGTGCTAAATTAACTCAATGTGTGATTTGTGTAAATTTTAGGGTTAATTTAGAGTATAAATATGCCAAAATCCTTGTTTTCTGCACTTAATATCCAACATACCTTTGTAGTGTTAATTAAGTTTAACCCCAAAAAATTGAAAACAATGAAAACACTTATTAAAAGTATTTTAGTAGTAGCAGTGATGTTTGGAACATACACAAGCTACGCAAGCGAAACATTAAGCACCTTACCTACATTTAAATTTGTAAATGAAGGAGATAGTATATCTGTAACGAATTCTGCTGGTGAAGTCATTTACCAAGGGCGAGTTAATTATAACGGCAACCTAATTAGGTTATTTGATTTTAGTCAATTAGACAACGGTGTTTATACAGTTGAAATTAGTAAAGATTTTGAGATTGAAACTTTAAATTTAAATGTTACAGATAATAAAGTAACCTTATTGACGGATTCTCAAGAGAAAATCTTCAAACCAGTTTTTAGAACTAAAAACGATAAACTCATTGTATCTAAAATTGCTTTAGATAAAAAAGAGATGAAAGTGGAGATTTATTATAAAGATGAATTGATCTTTACAGAAAATGTTGATGGACAAAATGGTGATATCCTAAATAGGGTATACCAACTAGATGCAACCAATCGTGGTGACTATACCGCTGTTATTAGGGCTAACGATAGAGTTTACGTCAAGAACTTTAGAATATAAATTGTTGTTTATATATTAGTTAATTATTTAGTGATAAAGTGGGCTTAGTTAGCCCACTTTTTTTATTCAAAACAATTTCATTTGTCCAATTTTATAGGATTCATACAATTCTGTGTTGAGCCTTGGCATAGCTTTGTCCTTAAAATATTTTAGCCTTGCCAGCTTTACCAAGTCATTGATTTGCTTGGCTATGTTGCCCTCTCCTCGCATTCTAACCCCATACCTACTTTCATTTAGTGTACCTCCATGACAATTCTCTATTTGATGCAGTACTTTATCTGCTCTATCTGGCATGGTTTTCTTTATCCAATCGGTAAAAATTTCACCAATAGCACCGTTTAATCTTACTATGGTATGTGCAATGCTTAAAGCGCCAGCTTCTGAAACCGCTTTTGCCATTGGTAATATCTCATGGCTGTTTATTGATGGGATTATGGGTGCCAGCATTACATTTACAGGAATACCGTTATCGCTCAATTCCTTAACGGTTTGTATTCTTCTCTTAATTGTTGCTGTTCTCGGTTCTAAAATTCGTCTTGTGTCTTCAGACAATGACGTGATTGAAACATTTACCGCTATTAGATTATCCTCTGCGAGTTCTTTTAAAATATCTAAATCCCTAAGGATTAAAGCATTTTTGGTAATGATTGCTGTAGGATGCTTGTACTTTAAAAATACTTCCAGGCATTGTCTGGTAATCTCAAACTTTTTCTCCGCTGGTTGGTAACAATCCGTGTTGCCAGACATCACAATTGGGTGTGCCTTCCAACTTTTCTTTTTAATATGTGCCTCCAATAGTTTTGGAGCATCCTTTTTTACCAAAATACGTCGTTCAAAATCCAAGCCAGCACTGTAACCCCAAAACTCGTGACTATTGCGTGCATAGCAATAAATACAGCCATGTTCGCAGCCTTGGTACATATTCATGGAATATGCCATGCCCACATCTGGACTAGTGACTTTATTGACTATAGTCTTAGGAAATACATTAAGGTATTGTGTCTTGTTTTTATCTGCAATTTCACCCTCTTTTTCGCAGAACTCCAAGAAATCGTCTCGCGTTTCATGCGATAGTTCAAAAAAACGGTTATGGACATTGCGTTGGGCACCACGTCCCTTTATTACAGATTTAGAGCTCATAAATGGATAATTAAAATGTAAAACTTAAAAAAGCAGGACTTTAAAGTTACCCAATAATTTGTCTTTAACCTGTTAACAAGGGGTTCGGTTGTTCACAAATTTTGTAAGGAAAGTTGTGTTATTTTTTTATGACTTCAATATTGTCAACACTAATGATTTTTATTCTGCTATTGTAAGAATTCAAATGGCCAAATCCATTAAGTGTACCTTTAATTGTATCTTTATTGATGATAATATCTTCTTCTAATGGACTAACTTTAAAAATTCCAGTTACTGTCATTCTTGCCTTATACATATAGTATTTGACATGAACTTTTTCCAGCTTTTTTAACACTGACTTATTTCCCTTTTGCCAATAGTAATCATCAAAATTTAAATACACTTTATTAAATTCACCTTCACATTTATCATAACCACTAGCACTCCAATATTCATCTATACCAGAATAGATTACATCAGTTGTTATCAGTTTATCATTATAATTTTTAAGATTACAAAAATCTACAGACATTGATTTAACTAGGCTTAAATCATCTGATTTGACCAATTTACTTCTACAGGAAAATAAAATTATACATAATGATATTCCTAATAAATATTTCATTTCCCAGGAAAATCGGCCTTACGTTTTTCTAAAAACGCCGTGGTGCCTTCCGTAAAATCTTCGGTACCGAAACAATTACCAAAGGCTTCTATTTCTACCTCAAAACCATTGACTCCATCCTTGTAGTTAGCATTGATGGCTCTAATAGCTTCGGCAATGGCAACGGAAGAATTGCGCATTATTTTACCTGCAATTTTTTCGCAAAACGATAACAGTTCCTGAGGCTCCGTGACATGATTTACCAAACCATAATGAGATGCTTGTGTGGCATCGATCATGCCAGCGGTCATCACCATTTCCATAGCTCTACCCTTGCCCACCAATTGTGGTAAGCGTTGTGTACCGCCATATCCAGGAATAACACCAAGTGAAGTCTCTGGCAAACCCATTTTGGCATTGGTGCTTGCAACCCTAAAATGACAAGCCATTGCCAATTCCAATCCTCCACCCAATGCAAATCCATTAACGGCAGCGATAACTGGTGTACTTAGATTTTCAACAAAATCGAATAATAAAGCTTGGCCTTGCGCTGCCAATTTTCCGCCTTCCTCAACACTAAAATCCGCAAATTCACTAATATCAGCCCCTGCAACAAAAGCCTTGTCACCACTTCCGGTAACGATAATCACTTTGGCGTCCTTATCGTTATCGGCTTCTTCAAAGGCATCATGCAATTCTTGAATGGTGTCTTTGTTTAAGGCATTCAATTTTTTAGGTCGGTTAATGGTAATGGTTGTAATTCCGTTGTGGTGTTCTGAAAGAATATTTTCGTAGTTCATTGTAAATTATTTTATTAGAGACCTTTCGACTGTGCTCAAAGTGACAACTAATTCTTTGGAGGTTAATTTATAAAAATCTTTGCTTTGGCTTCAACAAGCTCAGCCTGACATATTATATTTAATCTTTAGGAAAAGCTACCGTAAACACTGTTCCTTTTCCTATTTGAGATGTAAAGGTAATGCTTCCGTTGTAAGTTTCCACAATGTTTTTTACCATGGCCAAACCTAGTCCCATACCACTTGTTTTGGTAGTGAACTTAGGCTCAAATACTTTGGTTTTGTTTTCTTCGGAAATCCCAGAGCCGTTGTCTTCAACTGTTATCTTAACCAAGTTTCCTTCTGTAAAGACCTTGACCTCTATTTTAGGGTTTTCTATATCTTTATCAATAGCCTGAATTCCGTTTTTTACAAGATTGGTAACCACTCTAATGAGTTGGGTTCTATCGAACTTGGCAATAATCTCCTCTTGCTCTGCTTCAAACGCAATGTAGTGTTCGTTGAAAATATCCAGAGCCAGCTTAACGATGTGTACTACATTTAGCACCTCGCTTTTTTGGGCAGGCATTTTTGCAAAGTTTGAAAATGCTGATGCTATGGAGCTCATAGTGTCGATTTGCTGAATCAAAGTATTACTATACTCTTCAACTTTTTGATGGATGTTTTCGTCCTTAGGGTCGAACTTTCGTTGGAAACTCTGAACACTCAAACGCATAGGTGTTAACGGGTTTTTAATCTCGTGTGCGACTTGCTTAGCCATTTCTCTCCAGGCTTGTTCACGTTCACTTGTGGCCAACTTAACAGCACTTGCTTCAAGCTCATCAATCATACTATTATAAGAGTTTACCAACGTTTCTATTTCTTCGCTAGTAGATGAAATCTGTATTTTTTTGTTGTGCTTTTCTAGACGGGTTTCATTCATCTTATCGCTTATGGTCTTGAGAGATTTGGTAATGTATTTAGAAATAAAATAGGCAAAGATGATAGCGACAAAAATCATTACCATATATGCCAACCCTAACCTGAATAAAAATTCTTTCAACTCTCTATTCAAAAAGTCATCATTTTCAAGATAAGGTAGGTTGAGAATGGCCAAGGTTTTAAACTTACTATCGGTAATGTAGGTATAGGACGATTGAAATGTCTGTCCATTTTTTTCATTCTTAACCACATACCTGTGTTCAGCGGTATTGGCTAGAGCATTAAGCACATCGGCTTTTAAGCAAATCTCCGTAGAGTCTTGTTGAATTGTTCTTTTTGAACTTTTAAGAAGCTGACCCTCTAAATCGTATAGGTTGATCTGTAGGCTATGAATAGCGTCAATGTCAAAGATTTCATCTTTAAAAATTAGAGGAATGTTCTCTGTGGTTACAGGGTAAGTGGTCTCCTTAATTACAAACTCGATATTTTTTCTTATGGCTTTCTCCTTACGCTCTAGTCGCTCCCTATGGTAATCTTTAGCTTCTTCGTTATATTGGTAAATAGTAACTGCCGCAATTAAAACCGAAGCCAATAATACCAAAAGTATCATGGCTACAAATATTCTTGCTCTTAAGGACAGTCGTTTAATTTTCATTGAAGTGCCTGAGAAATCAGGTTACTGTTAATTTTGCAATTTGAGTTTAAATATAGCAATAATCGAACCAAAGACATAAGGTGTAAATTCCAAAAAAATAAATTCCCAATAGCACTCCTTAAAAATCCTAGCTAAAGTTTTGAAATTTTTAGTCTAGGCATCAGGATTTTTTTCGCGTATGCGCTTATATAGTTTGAATCCGAGCATAAGAAGGATTCCTAAAATTATTATGCCAATAATGCCATACACCCAATTAATAGCATCCTTAAGAATCACCAAAAAAACCACGGCAAATAGTATAAATGTCGCCCCTTCGTTCCAAATACGCATATAGTTAGACGATACTTTTAACTCATCTCTTTGTAGTTGTTTATAATAGATGTGTGTTTTATAATGATAGATAAAAAGTAGTAGAACAAAAGTTAGCTTTACATGCATCCATCCTTGCTCTAGCCAGCTTGGGATCAGTATCAACAACCAAACTGCAAAAATAGTTGCTAAAATTGCTGAAGGCCATGTAATAATATACCATAGCCTTTTAGCCATTAGCTTTAGTTGCTTTCCTAAGATTTCTTTTTCGGGAGATGGTTTGTGAAACGCCTCTATTTGATACACAAACAATCTCGGGATGTAAAATAAGCCTGCAAACCAAGTGATAACGAAAATGAGATGCAGTGATTTTATGTAGTTATAGTATTCCATTTTTAATCCTCAACAAACAAATAATTCAAATTCTTATTGTTGAAGGCTTCATTAAAGGCTTTTATCTCATCATTTAAAATGGCATTAAAAGCCGTTAATTGCTTTTCAATTTTAGCTGTCAACTCATTTTTTACAGCTATGTCCTGTTCCGTTGGGGGAAAATCCCCCATACTCACCAATGAATTTAAGTGCCCAAGTTTGTTGGTTAATTTTATAGGGAAATTTAATGGATCTTGGCCACTTCGGTTTTTAGTTTGGTAGAGTTCCTTTTCAATGTTAGAGAGTTGCTCTTCCAAAGTTTTTGCCTTTTCTACCAAATCCTTTACATTTTCATCATCTTTATATTGCTTTTGGAATGATCCTAGCTGAGCATTGATATTTCTAATTTTTTTTATGGACTTGTGTGCTTCATCCATAGTTTTGTTGACATCTTTAATGAAATCAAACTGCTTTTGCATATCGGCTTGAGAACTTTCTGCTCTTGGGTCGACTAAAATCGTAAAGGGTTGCATTTGCGTATCTCCATTGACATTCAAACTGACCTTATATTGGCCGGGAACAGCTCTTGGTCCTTCCAAACTTGCCCACCATAAAATCATTCCTGGTAATCGTTCTGCTCCATCATAGGTCATATCCCAAACAAACTGATTGGCTCCTTTATCAACTGTCAATTTGTTCTTTTTGTCTTTAGTAGAAAACGTCTTTATTGTGTCCCCTTTTGTATCGAAATATGTTAATGATACTTTGTCATCCTCTTTAAAATCCTTCAAATTAAAATAAGTAATTACACCGTTTGGATGATTAGTACCAGCCGTTTTACTCCCAGATCTGCTACCACCACGCATTCTATAAGTGTCCTTGGGTTTAAACAACACATTCTTATTCAAATCTGCATCGTATAATTGATGGATAACCGTTAAATCATCTATCATCCAAAGACTTCGTCCTTGAGTGGCTACAATAAGGTTATTATCTTTTATGGTTAAATCGGTAATCGGTACAATAGGTAAATTCAGCTGAAATGGTTTCCAGTCCTTACCATCATTAAACGAAATGTACATTCCTGTTTCCGTACCAGCATAAAGCAAACCTTTGCGTTTCGGATCCTCCCTTAATACTCTTGTAAAATGCTCTTCATTAATGCCATTGGTAATTTTCTTCCAGGTTTTTCCATAATCGGTTGTTTTATACAAATAAGGAGCAAAATCTCCTGTTTTGTATTTTGTGCCAGCAACGTAGCAAGTCCCTTCATCAAAAGCACTTGGCTCTATACTGTTAATCATCATCCACTCTGGCATTCCTTTTGGCGTCACGTTGTCCCAGTTTTTACCTCCATCTTGAGTTACATGGATTAAGCCATCATCACTACCAACCCAAAGCAGACCTTCTTTTAAAGGCGATTCTTGAGCTGCAAAAATGGTACAATAGTATTCAACTGAAGTATTATCTTGTGTAATTGGCCCACCAGAAGATTTTAGTTTTTCGGGATCATTACGTGTTAAATCCGGACTAATAATTTCCCAAGATTGCCCCTCGTTTTCGGTGACATGCACGTGTTGTGAAAAGGTATATAATCGGTCTGGATTATGTTTTGAGAATATAATCGGGAAATTCCACTGAAAACGATATTTCATGCCTTCTGCACCATGTCCCATAGGATTATCTGGCCAAACATTTATAGCTCTAACCGTTCCTGTTTCATGATTTACCCGTGTTAAAAAGCCATCGTAACTGCCTCCATAAACTATATCATTGTTTTCAGGATCAACAGCAATGTGTGCGCTTTCACCTCCAGCTGTACTTTCCCAATCGTCTTCGGTTATTGAGTAACCATCCGTTCTGTGTGGAATTCTAATGGTTGAGTTATCTTGCTGGGCCACATAGATTCGATACGGAAACGCATTATCTGTCGTAACACGATAAAATTGCGAGGTAGGTTGATTGTGGTACGTACTCCACGTTTCACCACCATCGTACGTTACCTGTGCTCCACCATCATCGCCAATAACCATTCTATCAGGATTTTCGGGTGCTATCCATAAATCATGATGATCACCATGAGGAGCGTTATGAGTGCTAAATGTTTTTCCTCCATCAGTACTTTTATGATAGCGCACATTTAAAACATAAACTTTATCAACGTCTTCAGTATCTGCATACACACGCGTGTAGTACCAAGCACGTTGGCGTAATTTTCGTTCACTATTGACCTGACTCCATGTTTCTCCTCCATCCTCACTTCGATAAAGACCTCCTTGTTCCTTATTTTCTACTATGGCCCAAACACGTTGATTATTTACAGGAGAAACCGTAACTCCTATAATACCCAAAATTCCCTCAGGAAATCCTTTTTTAGTTGAAATCTCCGTCCAAGTTTCACCGCTATCGGTACTTTTCCATAATGCTGAACCCTCACCACCAGAACTCAAACTGTACGGTGTGCGTTGCACGCGCCATGTTGAAGCATAGAGAATTCTTGGGTTGGTTGGGTCTAAGATTAAATCAACCACACCAGCATGTTCGTTGGCAAACAGGATCTTATCCCAAGTTTTGCCACCATCAACACTTTTATAGATACCACGTTCTTGGGTTGGTTTGTAGATGTTACCTAAAACTCCAGCATAAACGATATTGTGATTGGTTGGGTGAACGGCAATACGAGGTATGTGTCTCGATTTAGGTAATCCTGAAGCCTTCCAGGTTTTTCCTGCGTCAACACTTTTCCATACTCCATAACCAGAAGATACATTTCCTCTAACGGTTTTTTCACCTCCACCAACGTAAATTACGTTCGGATCACTTTTCGATACAGCTATCGCTCCAATGCTTCCTCCAAAATACCCGTCTGAAATATTTTCCCATTCTCTGCCTCCATCGGTAGTTTTCCATATGCCTCCACCTGTGGCACCAAAATAAAATAAGTTTGGTTTGTTTGGTACTCCAGTTACGGCTGCGCTTCGGCCACCTCGAAAAGGACCAAGCAATCGATATTCCAAAGCTCCGTAATCGGATTCTTGAAAATTTTGGGATTGAATATTTAGGCTGAAAAACGAAAGCAGAACAACTGCTATGATGGTTGGAAATCTCATAATTATTTGAATCGTTAGTTTCGGATTCTAAAATTACGGATTATAAATTATTCCGTAGCCTTAGGTTTTAAATTTAACTTCACTTCACAATGTAAAAAATAAGCGGTAACTATGGTTGCAAGCACATCAGCAATAGGAAACGATATCCATACTCCTAATTCTCCATAAAATTTTGGCAGTATTAAAATCAATGGAATGAAGAAAAAACCTTGTCTTGTCAGTGTCAACAACAATGCAGGGATTGCTTTACCAACCGCCTGAAAATAAGCTGCGCCAATTAATTGAACAGCAACAATAGGTGTAGCCGCAAATACCCAACGCATTGCAGGAGGTGTTTCCCTAAGAACATCAACATCTTGTGTAAAGACACTAGTGATGGCCTCTGGAAATATCATCAAAAAAGCAAATACAATACTTGCCAAAAGCGCTGCATATTTAATGGCCGTGTTAATGGTTTTACGCACACGTTCATATTGTTTTGCACCATAATTAAAACCTGCAATGGGCAAAAAACCTTGGGTGATGCCATAAACGGGAAATAAGGCAAACATAAGCATTCGCCCTACTATTGCGTATGCCGTTACAGAAGTCTCTCCGCCCAACTCAAATAAAATATTGTTCATTAATAGATAAGTAACACTAACGATGGCTTGCCTTGATAATGTCACAAAGCCTAAGGAACCAATTTCCTTAACAATTGGTAAATCAAGCCCAAAATGGCTTAAATTAATTTTCAGCTCAGAATGTTTTGAGTTAAAAAACCAGAGTATAAAAAGAAAACAAAGCACATAAGAGCCTGTTGTTGCCCAGGCGGCTCCAGCCATTCTAAAATCGAAAACTTTAATAAATAGTATATCCAAAATTAGGTTTCCAACAGATGGAAACATCATGGCATACATGGCAAATTTAGGTTTTCCTTCTGCACGGATTACCGTATTACCCATCATACAAAGCGCTAAAACCGGTACACCATAAAGTACAATTCTGTAATAAGTTTTTGCAGGCTCGAAGATATCTCCCTTACCACCAAAAGCAGGGATAAGCTCATTGATATATATCAATCCAAACACCACAAAAACCACTGTAAACAATATGGTTAAGGTAATTTGATTTCCGAACGTTTTTAGGGCCTTAAAATTATCATTAGCGCCTAGTGCTCTCGATATAATTGACGAGCCTCCAACTCCGATGGACATACCCAAAGCAGCAATAAAAAATGATACCGGAAGCACCACATTGATTGCCGCAATGGCTGTTGGCCCAATCCAGTTTCCAACAAAAATGGTGTCGATTAAAATATTTAAGGACATAACCAGAATACCTATGGATGCTGGTACAGCCTGCTGAATTAAAAGTTTGCCTATTGGCTTGTTTCCTAATTCTTGTGAAGACACCTTTGCCATTACATGGACAAGGTTTTTTCAGTTGAAGTCCATTCTTCAACTATATTGGCAAGAACCTGCGCAAAATCATCTCGATCATTAAGACATGGGATTACCGTAAACTTTTCTCCACCAACTTCGTGGAAAATTTCTTCTCCCTCCATTGCAATTTCCTCTAAGGTTTCTAAACAATCGCTTACAAAGGCTGGTGTAACTATGGCCATTTTTTTAACACCTTCTTTACCCATTCGTTCAATGGTTCGGTCTGTGTATGGTTTTAACCATGGATCGAAACCAAGTCTCGATTGAAATGTCGTAGAGTAGGTGCCATTTTTCAACTTCAACTTTTTAGCAACATTCACTGTTGTGATTTCGCATTGGTGACGGTAGCAAAATTCGTGCTGTGGGCTGCCCATTTTAAAACAACACTTGCCATTCATTTTACAATTTCCATTGGTGATATCGCTTTTACGGATATGGCGTTCTGGGACTCCATGGTAACTAAAAAGAATATGCTCATAATCCAAACCATTCAATACTTCAGCTATACTTGTAGAAAGTGCGTCTATATAATCCTTACGATGATAAAATGCCGGAGTCCGTGTTATGGTCACTTGAGGAAAATGTTTTGCAACTAGTTCGTCAACCTTAACATCAATAGTTTCTGTTGTCGCCATGGCGAATTGTGGATACAGCGGAATTGTTTTTATTTCCGTACATCCTTTATCTACAAGTTCCTGTAAACCTTTTTTCAAGGTCATGCTTCCGTAACGCATCGCTAAAGCAACAGGGTGTTTTACTTTCTGTTGAACTTTTTCCTGCAACCTTTCAGATAGAACAATTAATGGCGAACCTTCTTCCCACCATATTTTTTGGTAGGCTTCAGCCGAGGCCTTTGGTCTTGTATTTAGGATAATTCCTTTTACCAATAGGGTTCTTGCCCATAGTGGAACATCGATAACACGTGGATCCATTAAAAATTCACCCAAGTATTTTTTTACATCTTTTGGTTTTGGACTGTCTGGCGAACCTAGATTTACTAATAAAATTCCTTTTGACATCATTTTTTCTTTTTCAAAAACAAAAATACAACTCTAATCTCAATAGAGTTGATTAACCTCTATAGGATTTTTTTATTGGGCTATCATCAAATATTTTTCACTTTTAATTGTTCTCATTAAAAGAAAGAATATCTATAATATCAGTTTTTAAACGAGTTTTAAAGCTGAGCTATGGCTATTTCTAAGATTTAAATATCTTTACGAGTTCTGATTATAAGTTTCAAAATGAAAAAAATCCTTACCGCCCTAATAGTATTGATTTCGATCACATGTTTTGCTCAACAAAAATACCAGAGTTTACTTTGGGAGATTTCTGGCAACGGTTTAGACAAGCCGTCATACCTATATGGAACCATGCACGTTAGCAAAAAAGTGGCTTTTAGATTGGATGATGTGTTCTATAAAGCCTTAAATGAAAGTGAATGTATTGCCTTAGAATCTGACCCAATGACGTGGCCAGGTTTTAACTATGATATGATGGTGAATGAAATTGCATTTTACAACAACTACCAAAACGAGTTCTACACCAACCTATTTAAGCTAACGCACCCTGAAGAAATGGCTATTAGAGCTTCTGTAAGAATGGATAATGGGGCTGTAAACGCCTATCTATACAGAAAAAACAATGCTGCTGACAACTTTGAGGAAGAAACCTATCTGGATATGTTTATCTACCAGGCAGGAAAGAAAAATGGCAAAGAGATTTTTGGTTTAGAAGATTTGGCTGAGTCTCGCTATTTAACTACAAAAGCGGCTTATAACCCTAACAAAAAAGATCTTGACCCTTGGGTTCAAAAATTATATGCGAAGGAAAACCCATATTTAATTCAAGAAAACCTCTATCGAGATAGAAATCTTGATCTTCTGGATTCCATAGGTGCAGGTGTCAACACAAAGTTCTATAGAGAGAACATGCTTTTTATTCGAAATGAAAACATGGTAAACTCACTAGTAAAACTTATGCCCGACAAATCTGTATTTGCAGGTGTTGGTGCTGCTCATTTACCTGGCGAAAAAGGTATGATAAATATGTTGCGACAAAGAGGTTACACAGTAAAAGCTTTGACCTCTGAACAAACCGATTTCAGTAAAACCGAAAAAACAAAACTCGATAGCCTCTTTGTAGAACCCGAATTAAAAATGCATAGCACACCTGATGGTTTTTTAGGACTCAACACTTATGATAAGTTAAGAGAGTTTTCATACGCAGGGCAAAAATATTATCTCGATCCAGATATGACCAATGGCGCCTATTTAACGGTTACAAGAGTAAGCCGTTTTATCTATTTGCCTAATGAAAAAGACAATATGACACTGAGTGATATTGACGATTTGTTGTACGAGGATATTCCAGGAGATATTGTAAAAAAAGAAACAATAACTGAGCCTTACCCAGGGTTAAGCATTGTTAATAAAACTAAAAAGGGGGAATTTCAAAAATATCATATCTACCAAACCCCTTTGGAAATTATCATAATAAAGTTTGCTGGCCGTAGTGATTTTGTACTGCAGCACGAAGCTAAAATCTTTAATTCCATAGCCTTAAGGACACCATCAAATACAAATAAAGTATTCGTATCACCGAATAAAAAATTCAGTGTTGATTTTCCGGAATATTACATAACAAGTAATATGGACAATAGTGGCAAAAAGTTACTCGAGGGTTATAAAGATGACGCCTATTATTTTGTTGAAGAAGCCGCCGTTCACGACCTTGACTATATTGAAGAAGATAGTTTTGAAGCCAAATATTTTCACCATGCGCTTTATAAAAATTACAAGCTTAAAGAAGCAGATGGCGGATTTAAAAGCGGAACTTATAAAACCTATGAATCCCATGCAATTTTGGATTCTACATCTGGCAAAAATTTACATTTAAAAACCGTTGTTAAAGATGGTAGTTATTATCTTTTGGGCTATGTGGGCACAGATGAAGTTGAGAAAACCGATTTTTTTAAGTCTTTCAAATTTAACACTACCGATTACACAGGTTTTGAAAAAGTCGTAGATACCTCTCTGCATTTTACTGTAAACACTAATGCAAAAGCGCCTATACCAAGTCCTTACGGTTATGGCAGCTACAATTCGAATAAAGACAACAAGGATTACGAAGAAAAGACAAAGGCGACGACTTACTCCACCAAGGCCAATGAACAAATTTTAATATCGAGACAAAAGTTCCATGATTTACAGATGTACCATAACGTGGATAGTCTTTGGAAAGACCTTGAGCTAAACATAAACTACAATAGCCATTTTTACACATCAGAGAAGAAATTTAATATCTCTAATCGCTCTAAGTCCAAAAAAGATGGTATACACTATTACAATTTTACCTATACGGACTCTGCAAGTGCCAAGCAGGTTATGGTAAAGAACATTTTAAAAGAGGGAGTACTCTTTCAGCTTAAAACTTTAGTGGATTCCATAAGTGGCCCTTCAAAGTTTGTGTCCGAGTTTTACGAGTCTTTTACCCCAAAGGACACCTTAATGGGTAAAGACGTATTAAAAGATAAAACTAAGCAGTTTTTTGAAGCATTAAGGGAAAACGACAGTATTGTCCTAGAATCTTATAACCTGATAAAATTTAAAAAGCACAACAGCAAAGATATTGTATCCGTATTAAAGGATTTTGAATTTGAAAAAGACCGGATGGACATTAAATCGCATTTGGTCGAAAAACTTGTTGAGATAGATCTAAAAAACAATTTAGATTTCATAAAACAGTTGTATTATGACAGTTACTCCGATCCACAAATACAATCATCTATTCTAGAAGGTCTATTCGACTCCAACAATAAGGAGAATTACGATTTGGCTATGGATTTAATGGAGCGTGATCTGCCTTTAGGAGGTATTGGTGGAATTTTTTACAACTATTACGGTAAAGATTCATTAGAGTTAAAAGCTTCACTATATCCGAAAATACTTCAATATAGCACTATCAGTGAGTATAAACAGCCACTATATGATTTACTTGCTCGCATTAAAGATAGTGGGTTTATACAACCTAAAGCCTATAAAGCGTATAAAAACCAAATCATTAATGATGGAAAGATTGAAGTAAAGCGTAACCTAAGCAACAGCTCTTATGATTACGATTCTTACTCTGGTGATCTATCAACATTTGTAGATTTAATTTACCCTTACAGAAAAGAGCGCACTGCTAAAGACTTTTTTGATAAAATGTTAAATATCGAAGGGAGGACCGCTTTGGTAAGTTACTATATTTTGTTAGCGAAAAACAAAGAAAAAATTCCTGATGAGCTTAACGAAAAACTAATTGAAGACAAGGAAAATCAATTTTACCTTATAGAAGCATTGGACAAGGCCAAGTTGTTTAAGCAAATAAAATCATTGAACATTAGTCAACAACAATTTGCTAAGTCTAAGTTAATGTCGCATTCTAATTATGTCAAGGATAAGGATTCGATAAACTTTCTTTTAAAACGTGATTTTGTTACGGATAAGGGCAAGAAAGCAACAATGTATTTCTTTAAGATAGACAAAGACGATGAATATTCAGGGAAATCTGAAGTATTACATTATATCTCATTTATTAAACCAAAAAAAGAAAACCAATTAGTAGTGGATTATTATAGTATCTCGCAAAGCTATGGTACTAAAGTAGATGAAACCAAGGAATTGGAAGAACAATATGAAGAGATTATCAACCTAGCCATATACAAAGACCGTAAGCGTGTAACTCCGAGTTCTCGTGGTGGTTATGGTGGGTATTATGATTATTAAAGTAAGCCACAATATTATTTCAGAATATAATGCCATCTCCGTAACCTAATAGTCATGGGTTTTATATATTTTCATACAAGTATTTGAAATACATGGATATTTTTTTAGGTCTTTTGACTGTTTTATCTTAAGTGACCTAAATAGACAATCAAAATCTAAACCTTTAACCTTATAATTTTTAGTGAAAGATTTACGCCTTTTTACATTCTTATAGTTGTTTTTCCTCAAATAAACTATAAATGAATTAAAATCGTTTAAGAAGTAGCCTTTGAGTTTAAAAGAATACAAACTATTTTTATGAATGCCTAAAACGTATTCTTTACAATCAAAATTACTATAGATGGTTGGCATTGTTTCATCATTTGAATTTTCATTCTTTTCGCTAGGTGTGATAGATAAGAATACAAAGTTTTTAAAGCTATCTTGATTAATTATTGAAATCTCAACATTTTTTGAAAGGAATTTATTTAAACTTTCTTTACTAACTTCTACATTAGGGTTATTCAAACCTTCAGAAAAAAGTGATAGCATTGCAATCAACTCATATTTTTCAATATCTTCATTATTCTGAGAGCTTAAGAATTGAAAGCTATTTAAAATCAAAATGGCATAAATAATTATTTTGTTCTTCATAGTTTAATTGCTTTGTTTCTTCTTTCTGTTTCCAATTTTATTCTTAACCTTTATTAAACATTTCAGCTCGTGGATTGAATATACTTCTTAGGCGTCGTCCCAAACTTCTTTTTAAAGGCCGCAATAAAATGGCTTGCCGTGCTATAGCCCACTCTTAAACCTACTTCATTAACATTATAATTTCCAGATTCCAAAAGTTTTCGCGCAACTTCCATTTTATAGTCAAGCAAAAAACCGTAAACCGTATCGCCATATATTTGTTTAAACCCTTCTTTTAGTTTTTTAAGGCTTAGTCCAATCGTTTCAGACAGCTCTTGTAGCGTTGGCGGCTCTGCCATATTTGCAATTATAATATCTTTTGCCTTTTTGAGTTTCGCTACATTTTCCTCGTCCACCAAAAACGGACATTGCTCTATATCCGCATCTTCATTTCTATTAAAATAAAGGCTTAGAAGTTCGTAAACTTTAGCTTTAAAATACAATGGTTTTACGGACTCGTGAAAGTTAAAACTTATCAATTGGTTTAGAACGACTGCCATCGAAGGCGAAATTTTACCATCGGTATAGTATTTCTTATCCTTGTTATCGTCTGTTAAAAAAGTAATGTAACTAGCGTCCCTAGAAAAAAGACCATGAAACTTTTTTATGGAAACCACAAAAGACACCAGCCATGAATAGGGCTGTAACTCTAAGTGTATTGGTAAATCGCGCTGTGGATTGTAGAGCAGCAAAGAAGTATCTTCAGTAATATTCAATGTATAGTTACCATCGTTAAAAACAAAATCTGCGATACCCTTAGTACAAAAGTGAAATTGAATATAAGAGCTATCGATCTCGCGTTCAAGAATTTGAACGTCATTGTTTTCATTCTTATATGTTAAAACAAAAAAGCCATCCTCAATATAGGTTTCGTCAAAAGTACTTTTAGCGATACTTTTTGAAGCTGTTTTTTTAAAATTCATTTTGTTGTTATTTAGATTCGTTCTAAACAAAAGCATTTAAAACCCTTGATTTTACTGTAAAAATATGACAAAAATCATATTTCATTAAAAAATAAAAAAAAAAACCAGAAACGATACTTTATGTTCTTCTAGCGTTATTTTTTCTTATTTAAGCCAATTATTTTTGTGCTGCTTAATGCGCAAAGCATCAATTGCCCTAATGCAACAAACAAAAAGCACATATTTTTACGCCGTAGGCCTTAGCTATGAAAAAGCTGATGCTGAAGTCCGTGGTCACTTTAGCTTGAGTCTTAGCGACAAACAAAAGCTACTCGAACAAGCCAAAACTAATGGCATTGAGAGTGTTATTGCAATATCTACTTGTAATCGAACTGAGCTTTACGGTTTTGCAGAACACCCTTACCAACTCATTCAACTACTTTGCGACAATACAAAAGGCACTGTTGAGGAATTTCAAAAAGTAGCATACATCCACAAGAATAAAGATGCTGTTAACCATATGTTTAGGGTAGGTTCTGGTTTAGACAGTCAAATCCTTGGGGATTTTGAAATCATAAGCCAAATAAAAACTGCTGCTCGCCTTTCTAAGGCAAAAGGATTGCTCAATTCTTATACTGAGCGTTTGGTAAACTCTGTTATACAAGCCAGTAAACGCATAAAAAACGAAACAGAATTGTCTTCTGGAGCCACGTCTGTTTCTTTCGCTGCTGTACAGTATATAATGAACAATGTTGAACGTATCTCAGAAAAAAATATTCTACTTTTTGGCACTGGTAAAATTGGTAAAAATACTTGCGAAAATTTAGTGAAGCATACTAAGAATCCTCATATTACACTAATTAACCGAACTAAAACCAAAGCTGAAGAGATTGCAGGAAAATTCAATGTTTTAGTAAAGGACTATGAGCATCTAAAAAAGGAGGTCAATAATTCTGATATTTTAATTGTTGCAACTGGAGCTCAAAATCCAACAATCAATAAGTCCTTGATATCTACCAAAAATCCGTTATTGATTTTAGATCTTTCAATTCCGAAAAACGTTAATGAAAACGTTTCTGAATTAGATAACGTATCTTTGATTCATATGGATGATTTGGCTAAAATTACCGATGATACTCTTGAAAAGCGTAAAACTTTTATTCCTGCTGCCGAAACTATTATAGACGAAATTAGTGCAGAATTTAATGCATGGTTGGATACCTTACGGTTTGTGCCGACCATCCAGGCGATAAAACACAAGTTGACAGACTTTAAAAACTCTGAGTTTAATACCCAACGTAAAAAGTTAGCAGATTTTAACGAAGACCAGGCAGAGCTTATTACCAACAATCTCATTCAAAAAATCACGAATCAATTTGCACATCACCTTAGGGAAGGTGGAAGCACTTCGGACGAGAGCATTGAGCTTATCAAAAAAATATTTCAGTTAGAAGAAACCTCCAGCAATGTCTAAAATAATCCGCATTGGCACACGCGATAGCCAATTAGCAATGTGGCAGGCTAAAACGGTTCAATCGCAATTAGAACGTTTAGGTCATAAAACCATATTAGTACCTTTAAAATCCACAGGAGACATTGTACTCGACAAGCCTTTATATGAGCTTGGTATTACTGGTATTTTTACCAAGACCTTAGATATTGCAATGCTTAACGACGATATTGATATTGCTGTTCATTCACTAAAAGATGTACCTACGGTTTTACCAAAAGGTATTGTACAAGCGGCAGTTATAAAACGCGGCAATGTTAACGACACTTTGGTCTTTAAAAAAAACGAAGAATTTCTATCTGCTAAAGATGCTGTAATAGCAACAGGCAGTCTTCGCCGCAGAGCGCAATGGCTTAACCGTTACCCAACGCACAACGTAGTTGACCTTCGAGGTAACGTGAATTCAAGATTACAAAAACTTGAAGATAACGAAGATTGGAACGCTGCTATTTTTGCAGCTGCTGGTATAGGCAGATTAAACATAAGGCCAGAAAATGCTATCAATTTACATTGGATGATTCCTGCTCCTGCTCAAGGCGCAATTATGATTACTGCTTTAGAAAGGGATGAAGACATCCTAGAAGTTTGCAAAGAAATTAATCATGAGGAAACTGAAATATGCACATCGATTGAACGTGAATTTCTTAACCGCTTAGAAGGTGGTTGTACAGCACCAATTGGTGCATTGGCTTTTATTAAAAATGATGAAGTTAATTTTAAAGGCATTCTGCTCAGTAAGGATGGCACCAAAAAAATTGAAGTTGCTAAAGTTGTGCCTTTAGGTAAGCATAGTGATCTAGCAGAGTTCTGTGCTAATTATATCATTGGCAAAGGAGGTAAAACACTAATTGACCAATTACAACGCAACGACAAAAAAACAAACATTTATTCAACCAAGAAACTTACAGACGACCAGCTGTTATTGTTTCATAACGATGTTGTTGCCGATAGTAAAGATGCGATTAAAATCAGTCTCAATCGTATTTCAAAAACGGTTGTTCGTAATGAAATTGAAAATGTAATTATTACCAGCAAAAATGCGGTTGAAGCTTTACTTCATAATTTTTCGGCAATCGAGTTACAGTTCAAAAACATTTATTGTGTTGGCAGACGTACAAAGCGCTTGGTTGAAAAACGCATAGGTAAAGTCGCGCATACCGAATCTAACGCTAAAAAATTAGCCAACTATTTAGTTGAATTTATTGAAGGCACAGAAGTCACCTACTTTTGTAGTGACTTAAGATTGGATGATTTACCAAACATTCTATCTAAAAACAATATTACAGTTAACGAGGTTGAAGCCTACCAAACCAAGTTTGATGCTGATAAAGTTGAAGCTAATCTAGATGGAGTGATGTTTTATAGTCCATCAACAGTAGAAAGCTACTTAAAACAAAATAAAGCTTCTGGTATTGCATTTTGTATTGGAGAAACCACAGCAAAAGCGGCAAGTCAGTATTTTAAAGATGTTAGAATTGCAAAAGTACCGACTGTTGAGAGTGTTATTGAGTTGGTGAATTTGCACTACGTGTAATAGCTGTTGGCAGTTAGCTTTTAGCTGTCGGCTGATAAAACTTATATAAGCTAAAAGCCAAGGTATAAAACATAAAAAGATGAGAAACTTCAGACAACTTGAAATTTGGAAAAATGGGATTCAAATAGTAAAACAAGTCTATGTCCTTTCTCAAATGTTACCTTCTGAAGAAAAATTTGGATTACGTAGTCAATTAACTAGAGCAGCCACTTCCATCCCTTCAAACATAGCGGAGGGTTGTAGTAGAAATAGCGAAGTAGAATTTAAAACCCATTTTTGATCTTTTAAGTAAAGAAGCTAAAATGATAAATAGTTTAATAAATAAAATTAAGAACAGCTAAAGGCTAACAGCCAATAGCGAAAAGCTATATGATAAAGAACGACCTATACCTAAGAGCATTAAAAGGAGAAACTGTAGAGCGTCCACCTGTTTGGATGATGCGTCAAGCTGGTAGATACCTTCCGGAATTTATGGAAATTAAGGCCAAATACGACTTTTTTACTCGTTGTCGCACTCCAGAATTAGCTAGCGAAATTACTGTACAACCTATTCGTCGCTATGGTATGGATGCTGCTATTTTGTTCAGTGATATTTTGGTGATTCCACAAGCCATGAATATTGAGGTAGAAATGAAACCTAATTTTGGTCCTTATTTACCAAATCCTGTGCGTTCTCAGAAAGATGTCGACAATGTTATTGTTCCAGATGTTCATGTTGAGTTAGATTATGTAATGCAGGCTATAAAAGCCACCAAAGAATTACTTAATGACGAAATTCCACTTATTGGTTTTGCAGGTTCACCATGGACTATTTTATGCTATTGCGTGCAAGGTCAAGGCTCTAAAAACTTTGACAAGGCCAAAGAGTTTTGTTTTACAAATCCTGTTGCTGCTCACGGATTGCTTCAAAAAATTACAGACACAACTATAGCCTACTTAAAGGCGAAAGTTGCTGCAGGTTGCAATACTGTTCAAATTTTTGATTCTTGGGGAGGCATGCTATCTCCTGTAGATTATCAAGAGTTTTCTTGGCAATACATCAACCAAATCATTGAAGCATTGAAAGACGATGCGCCTGTTATTGCTTTTGGTAAAGGCTGTTGGTTTGCACTTGGCGAAATGGCAAAATCTAATGCATCTGCTTTAGGTATTGATTGGACTTGTTCAGCTCGTAATGCACGGTACTTAACAGGCGGAAACATTACATTACAAGGTAATTTTGATCCAACACGTTTATTTTCTCCACCAAGTGAGATTAAGAAAATGGTACACCAAATGATTAATGAGTTTGGAAAAGATAAATACATTGTAAATTTAGGTCATGGAATTTTACCAAATATTCCTTTGGATAATGCCAAGGCATTTATTGATGCGGTGAAAGAATATCATGATTAAAAATATATTAAAAGGCATACAAGCATACTCAGGAGCTTTAGCCCTTATTTCAAAATTAAAACTTTGGAAGTATTTCGCTATCCCAATAGCCATCAGTATTATTACCGCTACAGTTATAGGATTTTCTGCTTATGGGCTTTCAGATAATATAGGTCGCTTTATTGCAAGGGTCTGGGTTTGGGATTGGGGAAAAGACACCTTCACCGCCATATCAAGTTTTATAGGCGCTATTGTTATCATTGCCATTGGTTTAATCCTCTATAAACATATTATTATGGCATTATCGGCACCATTTATGAGTCCGGTTTCTGAGAAAATCGAAGCTCACCTTACTGGTCAGCCGAAGCACCAGCACCGTAATACTAGTTTTAAAGAGCAGTTGTGGAGAGGCATAAGGATAAACGTTAGGAACCTAGGAAAAGAATTGTTGATTTCGCTTCCGATTTTATTATTAAAGTTTATTCCTTTAGTCAATATTTTCTCAACGGTTTTATTGTTTTTAGTACAGGCCTATTATGCAGGCTTTGGTAATATGGATTACACCCTTGAGCGCCATTTTAACTATAGGGAAAGTATTAGGTTTGTGCGACAACATAGAGGTATTGCTATTGGCAATGGTATTGTGTTTATCCTTTTTCTTTTGATTCCCGTTATTGGTGTTATTTTGGTTTTACCAATGAGCGTAACAGCCGCTTCTCTTAAAACAGTAGGTCTTTTGGAGGATCAAGGTGTACTTATGAAACCCGAAGAACTTGTAAAATGATAACTTTTGAAGGGTTTGAGATTAATCCTGTTCATAATGGAGATGCTTGGAAGATTTGTGACTTTTGCATTGCAAATTCAGATCGATTAAGACGCTTTTTCCCAAAAACATTGGAGCAGAATTTAAATCCTACTTTATCAAAGTTATTTGTAGATAAAAAGGTGAAACAATTCAGAAATAAAGAAGAGTTTTTATTTACTTTAAAGCATTCTGAAACCCGAAAACTAGCAGGTCTTATCTACATTAAAGAGCTCAATTGGGATACAAAACAAGGCGAATATGCCTATTGCATAGACTACAACTTAAAAGGCAAGGGATTAATGTCTAAAGCTATTGCAGGACTCAATCAGTATGCTTTCAATGAATTAGGGTTAGAAACCCTTCAAATTATAACACACAAAGACAATATTGCCAGCGTTAATGTTGCTGAAAACAATAATTTTGAATGGCAGAAAACCTTAAAGGGTGGATTTATCCCAACTAATGAAGAGCCTTTAAATATGGAGCTGTACGAATTATATAACAGAAGTACATCTTAACAGTTCATATTAAAAGCTCATAATGTGCTTTTCCAAATTCTCGTCAGAAGAGAGGTTTAATTTTTTGCGTAGTCTATACCTTGCTTTCTTAACACCTTCAGTTGAAATATTTAATAACGATGCAATTGTGTTAGTGTCAAATTTCATTTTTAATAACGCAATTAACCTGATGTCA
Organism: Leeuwenhoekiella palythoae; assembly: GCA_964221315.1. Taxonomy (GTDB): domain Bacteria; phylum Bacteroidota; class Bacteroidia; order Flavobacteriales; family Flavobacteriaceae; genus Winogradskyella; species Winogradskyella palythoae_A. Next base: position 927,336 of record CAXPYI010000002.1, read on the forward strand.
TTCTTAGTTAAATCTTCATATAGTTCTGTAATTCTCTTAAAAAAATCTGGATTCATCTCCATAAACTGTGTGGTAAACTGCTCCCAGTTATCATCAATTTGTTTATCAAACCGCAATTTATTGATGAGATGATTTACTTCATTTGTATTACTGTCTTTTTTTAATTTGTTTAAGTCACTCTTTAACTCGTGCAGCATTTCATTTTTCTGAGCAATATGAAGTGCTTTAGATGCCAATTCGCGTTTCTGATATTCAATCTTTTGGTTGAGGTTGTCATTTTCAAGTTCCTTTACTTTGGTAATGGCCTTTTGTTTGGTTGCTCTTAATCTAAACTTATTAATCAGTGCATAAGCGATGGATCCCAACAGTAAAAGCGTGACAAGCAATGCTATATTTCGAGTGTTTGCAGCCCTATTTTTAGCTGACAGAAGATCGTTTTCTTGCTTTTGAATCTTAATTTGGTTTTCACGCTTTTCAGCCTCGTAAAATTTCTCAAGTGCTGCAACTTCTTTTAACTTTTCTTCGCCTAAAAGACTATCTTTTAATTCTATATAATTTAAAAAAGCGTCGTGACTCTGTTTGTTCTTTCCAATTGAATGACTAGCTTTTGCCAAGGTTATCAGACTATTTAATCTTTCGTAATTATTACCAATAGATCTTGAAACAGAATCTGATTTTAAAGCATAGACATATGCTGAATCGGGTAATTTTTTTGCTTCATAAGCTGAAACTAAAAAATTAAACAGATTGGTATTGAGGCCTCTGTCATCTATATTTTTATTGACTTCCAAACCTCTGTTTAAGTTTTTAATGGCCTCATCGTATTTCTGCTGTTGAATATTTAAATTACCATAATGCTGATATACATAAGCATTGGCAAGCTGGTGCCTGTTTTCAACAATTTTATGTGCAATGGGTAAATATTTTATAACGCTGTCTGTTTCTTTTATGTCTAAATAAGACGAGCACATATCAATTAATGCTACTGCATAATTTAAATCCCTTCCTGCCGCTTTGTAAATTAGAGCTGCTTTTTTTGTTGATGCTATGGATTTTTCGTCTTCTTGTAAATTAGAATAGACTATTGCCAAATCGAGATTGACCATAGCAATTCCTATAGAATCATCAATTTTGGTGTAGTTCTTTTCAGAATCAATAAGGTTTCTTAATGCGTTTTTATAATTGGCGGCATTTAAATGCGCAGCGCCCAAATAAGACTGTGCATGTGCTATGTGCTTTAATTCACCACATTCATTTGCTAGCACCATACCATGTTTTGCGAGGTCTAATAAATTTTGATTGTCTTGAAAAAGCGCAAATCGTGTTAAATTAAACAGGCTGACAACTTGTTTACAGACGTCACCAGAAGCTTCAGTTCTGTTATATCCTTCTTGGTGTATTTGCTTAGAAATACTGTCCCAATGACCCATGTTTTGTCGCAAATTGGCAAATTTATGGTAGAAATCCCCTGCTATGGTATCATTTACTATCTTTTCAATAGAATTTATAGCGTTATCTATTTTAATCAAATTAGACTCAGTATTCTCTAAATTAGATTTTATGTCCTTATAGATACTATCTAATTCAGCTTGGCTGTAAACGCTTCTCTGAGCGAGCACAGTTAAAGAAAAGATGCTAAAAAATAAAGCACAACAGGTTTTTAATACTTGCACCCTCATATTAATTGGTTGATAATTAATTTATTAAAAATAAGGCTTTTTTAAGGATTAAAAGTTGAAGTAATCATACACAGACTTCTGACTTATATAATCTCTTCGAGATGGTTCTATTGTTGTATTTTTGTTTTTTTAAAATTAAGTCTCTAAAATAAGGTTATCAAACCTACGGAATGAAAGATAAATTCTTCAACTACATACAAGAGTTACAAGATACCATCACTTCAAAACTCGAAGCTATCGACGGTACAGCAAAATTTCAAGAAGATATCTGGGAACGACCAGAAGGTGGAGGCGGAAGAACTCGTGTGATTGAAAATGGCAGCGTCTTTGAAAAAGGTGGAGTCAATATTTCTGGTGTTCATGGTAAATTGCCTGAGAGTATGAAAACCTATTTTGACGTTGAAGATGCTGATTTTTTTGCTTGTGGTCTAAGTTTGGTGCTACATCCCAAAAATCCAATGGTGCCAACCGTACATGCCAATTGGCGCTATTTTGAAATGTACAATCAAACAGGCGACATTGTTGATCAATGGTTTGGTGGGGGACAAGATTTAACTCCTTATTACCTATTTGATGATGATGCCAGGCACTTTCATCGAATCTGTAAAACAGCCTGTGATAAGCATAGTCCTGAATTCTACACAAAATACAAATCGCGTTGCGATGAGTACTTTTATAATGCACATCGAAATGAAGGTCGTGGTCTTGGTGGATTGTTTTTTGATTATTGTAAAGCAAATGACGAGATGACCATGGAAAACTGGTACGATTTTGTCACTGAAGTTGGTGATAGTTTCCTTGAAGCTTATGTGCCAATAGTTGAAAAACGTAAAGATCTACCATATACCAAAGCTCAGCGCGATTGGCAAGAAATACGTCGTGGTCGTTATGTAGAGTTCAACCTTGTACATGATAAAGGCACATTATTTGGCTTAAAAACCAACGGCCGCATTGAAAGTATCTTAATGAGTCTGCCACCACATGTGCAGTGGGTTTATGACCATCAACCTGAAAAAGGAAGTGAAGAAGAGAAATTGATTGATGTTTTACAAAATCCTAGAGAATGGGTTTAACTTTGTCATTCTGAACAAAGTGAAGAATCTTTTATAGACTCTTCTTTCACTCAGAACGATATCATAAATTAAAATTATATGTTCCCAATACGAAGAAACCGAAGATTAAGAACAAGCGAAGCCATTAGAAGTTTAGTTAGAGAAACCTATATAACGCCAAACGATTTTTTGGTGCCGCTTTTTGTGGTTGAAGGAAATGGTGTAAAAGAAGAAATTGCTTCTATGCCAAATTACTATCGTTTTAGTCTGGATTTACTTAAAGACGAAGTAAAAACACTTTGGAGCTTAGGATTAAAATCGGTTCTATTATTCGTGAAAGTTGACGATAACTTAAAAGACAATAAAGGTACAGAAGCTTTAAACTCAAATGGCCTAATGCAACGTGCCATAAAAACTGTAAAAGCCGTTTGTCCAGATATGTTGGTAATGACAGATGTGGCTTTAGATCCCTTTTCGTCTTATGGACACGATGGTATTGTAGAAAATGGTAAAATCATAAACGATGCTACGGTTGAAGTATTAGCCGAAATGAGTATCTCCCATGCCGAATCAGGTGCTGATTTTGTAGCACCAAGTGATATGATGGATGGCCGTATTCTTGGTATTAGAGAAGGTTTAGACCAATCTAACTTTTTAGATGTTGGTATAATGAGCTATTCTGCAAAATATGCCTCAGCTTTTTATGGGCCGTTCAGGGATGCTCTGGATTCAGCTCCTGTGGATATGGCAAATGTTCCAAAGGATAAAAAAACCTATCAGATGGACTTTGCCAACAGAGATGAAGCCATTAGGGAAACCAAAATGGATATTAACGAAGGTGCAGATATCGTTATGGTAAAACCAGGACTTTGTTATTTAGATATTGTAAGAGATATTAAAAACACTTTCGATGTGCCATTAGCCGTTTATCAGGTTTCTGGTGAATATGCCATGCTAAAAGCTGCTGCTGAAAAAGGTTGGCTAGACCACGATGCTGTAATGCTAGAGCAGGTCACATCTATAAAACGTGCTGGTGCGGATATTATAGCTTCGTACTTTGCTAAAGATGTGATTAAATTGATTTCATAAATAAAAACTTAACGTTCGGCTTCTTTAACAACATAGGTTTTTTCTACATAGCCTATTTTTCCATATTTAGAAATAGCTTCAACAATTACTATTACATTGCCGATATAATCATCGCTATAGAACTCTAAAGTATGCTCTCCTTTGTCGTTCAAGGTTATATTTGGCTCCCAATGGATTACACTTCTGTTATCGGGAATTGTCCAATCTTGATTAGATAAGGTCTCATAATTTGGCGCATAGAATTTCACGGATTCTGTAAAGCCTTTAATATTGTTTATTAGAACGCCTTCTGCTTTAGATATACCAAACAAACCTCTGCCAGATTTTGTGTAAATATTAACCAGAACAACTCTTGGTGGACAAAGACCTATATTGACAAAAACCTGAGTGCAATACCTATGTTTATCTTTAGGATCCCTAATAATGTCTATACTCTCTACTTCGTCGGTAGGTATATCCTGAATTGCACTATAATCATCTATGTAAACGGGAATATTATCAACTAGCACATAAGTCATATCATAACGTCTATCCCAAGCATATAAAAAAGGAGGGATATCTTCTGTATATAACACTTGTATATCATCACTGTATTGTGCTTTTAACACGCTAAAAACCCCATGACTCCAGTCTGGTGCATTTTCATTTAGCTTTTTTCCATCTATAACAACATCTGGTTCTCCATGCAGCTCAATAAATTTTTCCCTCTCAGGTGTCATTTTATACCCTTTTACAGTAACCTCATCTAAGGCGATAGTGCTGAATGTACTCTCATATTTTTTTTGAATTTCGTTAACCGTTTCCATTTGTTCAGTAAAGGTTGTAGTTACTTTAGTAGGTAATAAAAATGATTGTTGATATTCTATTTTTACTTCCGGCTTCCATTTTTTATCAAGGTTAATTCCGAAATCTATTGGCTTACCTTTTTTATTAACTACCTGCATAAAAAACTCTGTATCAGAATTATAAATGTCATCGAGTTGAAAATGATATTTTCCATTTTCTGGAATTTCCATACTATATACATGAGGAGTATCATCATGTATTATCAGGTTAAGATCCAATGGATTTTTTGGTTTCTTTTTCGGATTAAAGTATTCTCCAATGGTTCCTGAAAGTTCAAGGTGTGTTTCTGGTTGATGTATATATGTGGTCATGGGAGCTACTTTTTCGTAATTGTAGTCTCGCCAACCTTGGGTAAGCATTAAGGCGTCTAAATCTAGTAATCTACTTCTATTTGATTTTTTAAAATAATAATCTGGTTGCTCTATAAAACCTTTCAATTCTGAATTCAGCAACAAATAAGTCAATATGTTGGTTTTATAGCTTTTAGAGGCCTCTATCCGTTTTTCATTCATTACCAAAACAGATAGACTTGTATTGTCAACAATTGGAGTACTATCTAACCCTATTTGAAGTCGAACTTTTTCGCGCTGAGAATAATTTGTCCTATCAGAGCTTAAGCTTAAGCTTAATCTTTGGTCTTCCCTATCGTTGAAAAACAATCGTTCACACAATTTTTGGTTTTTATCGTTTCGTACAACAATCTTAACTATACCGTCTGGTAATGAATGTTTTGGGATTACTGTAGTTATTTTGTCTTTGTTCTTAAATTTGAAGCTTTGATATTTTACACCACGCGATGATACTTCTACAGTAATATATTTTGATATTAGGTTTTGAGATTCGACAGACAATCTCAATTCATTCTGTAAGTTAACAAGTGTCAAAACGCTACCATTAGAATTGGCATAAGGTAAATCGTACCTGTATGTCATTCCATCATTTTCAATCAAAGCATGATATGACACACCTTGTTTTGGCTGTAACTTAAAAGTACCCATCCCTAAATTGTTGCTGCCAAATGAGGTGACCTCAACACCTTTGCTATCCTTAATTACACCTTCTATTTTAAAGCCCAAACCATTATAATCCAAAACTTTGAAACCTACTGTACTTAACAGTCCGTTCACAAGCTTTCCTCCTTCAGGAAAGAATTGAAGATCGACATGGTCCTTATCTATAATTATGATTTCTTTATAAAACTCCTCTTTTTCAATTTTAAGCCTGTTTTTTGATGCTACGCTAAACTTTAACTCAGCCTTTATTGCATCTTCTTGTAATGTGTAATCTAATTTATAGACATTATCACTGGTTTCCTCCAATAACAAAGAGTCAAGTTTATTGCCTGTATCTATGAAAAACTTTAACTTCCCTTTAAAGTTGCTATTGACCACTCTAGGATTAATGTCTGCTTGTATGGTTTTATAATCTCCCGTTCCAACAACAACATTTATAATTGCTTTTTGTTCCTCATTTTCCTTTTTTAGATTAAAAATCTCAATAGCTTGAGAATACATAAAGTCTTCATCAAAGTTTCTGTTCCATTTCGTGTAAGCTCTAATAAGGTACTTACCAGAATCATAACTTTTTTCGAGATTAAAAGATCCGTTGGCAACACCATCATTTAACTTTAACAATTGACTTTCAATTATATTTTGGCTATTGTCAATCAGTTCTACATGAAGGACTTGACTCAAATCCGACAAACTGTTATCATAAGATTTTGTTACTATAGCTTTATACCAAATGGTTTCACCTGTCTGATAAAGTGTGTTATCTATTTGAAGATAAATTTTTTCAGCCAAACTGTTTCTGGACAAGGCTGGCTTAGTAATGTCATTTAAAATCTGGGAGTTAAGTGTTTCGGATAAAAATATCCCTAGAAATAATAGTAAATAAAGAAAGGTTGGTCGCATATGTCTATAGTATATTATGCCTTTAAATAGGTTTATAAACTTCATCAAGAATTATACCTAAATCAATTAAAGTAAGTTATGCAAAGCAGATGAAAAATACTAATTCATTTTCGTAACTTCGCAACAACTAATTCATTATATTAATGGGCTTACTCATATTTTACGCCATAATCTCCATATTCTTTTCATTTTTGTGTTCCATATTAGAGGCTGTACTTTTAAGTATTACACCTACATTTATCAATGTAAAAAAGAAAGAGGGAAAAGCATATGCTAAAGACTTAGAAGAGCTTAAAAAAGATGTTGATCGACCTTTAATCGCCATACTCACACTTAATACTGTCGCTCATACAGTTGGTGCTATTTTGGTTGGTGTGCAGGCTAAAGCTGCCTATGCAGATCTTTACGGTACCACAAAACGCTCTGTTCTGGGAATAGAATTTACAGAGGATATCATGGTGGGTTTGGTGTCTACAATAATGACAATCCTAATTTTAGTTGCTTCCGAAATTATACCAAAAACCATTGGTGCCACTTATTGGAAAAAACTGGCAAATTTCACTGCAAAAGCACTAAATGTTCTAATTTTTCCGCTAAAATGGACAGGTATCCTTTGGTTGCTTCAATTGACTACAAAATTAATTGGTGGTAAAGGCCATGGCAGTGTGCTGAGCCGCGAGGGTTTTGTAGCCATGGCAGACATTGCACACGAAGAAGGTGTTTTTGAAGAAAATGAAAGTAAGGTCATTAAAAATTTGTTGAATTTTAAATCCGTACAGGCCAAGGATATTATGACACCACGAACAGTGTTGAAGTCTGAAAATGAAACCATGTCTGTTCGCGATTTTTTTGATGCCAATTCCAATATTCGGTTTTCACGTATTCCTGTTTACACTAAAAATCCAGATAACATCACCGGTTTGGTATTGAAAGATGAAGTATTTAAGGAAATGGGACTTGGCAATGGAGATAAACTGTTATCAGATATTAAGCGAAGTATCATCGTTGTAAACCGAAGCCTTCCCATCCCAACGTTATTCAATCAATTGGTAGAAAGCCGAAACCACATGGCTTTGGTGGTTGATGAATATGGTTCCGTAAGCGGTATCGTTACAATGGAGGACGTTATAGAAACCCTTTTGGGCTTAGAGATAATGGACGAAAGCGATAATGTTTCCGACCTTCAAAAACTGGCTAGAAAAAGTTGGGAATATCGTGCAAAACGTTTAGGTTTAATAGAAAATGATAATCCTGAAAACTAATGTCAACTTGCTATATTGAAACACCTCTTGGCAATGCTGAAATCGTTGGAGACAACGATGGAGTTTCGTCAGTTTCAATATTAAATACAATAGAGAAAATCTCTGAATCCATTCCCGAAGAGCTTTCTGACTGTGTCAGTCAGCTTAAGGCGTATTTCAATAATGAGCTTCAACATTTCGATTTAAAATTAAATTTCAAGGGTACAGATTTTCAGAAAAAAGTCTGGAAACTGCTTGAAGCTATTCCTTACGGTAAAACAATTTCTTATTTAGAGTTATCCAAACAATTAGGAGACCCTAAAGCCATTAGGGCAGCTGCGAGTGCCAACGGAAAAAATCCGCTTTGGATCATTGTACCATGCCATCGTGTTATCGGTAGTGACGGTAGTCTCACAGGATATGCTGGTGGATTGCACAGAAAGCAATGGTTGCTCAATCACGAGAGCCTAAATAAACAACAAACATTATTTTAGTGTTATGAGTACGTCCATTAGACCATCTCGAATTGCTGAAATTTTATCACTAATTGCTTTTAGTGTTTTAACTGTATTGGCTATTTCCAAAAAACAGATCAGTGTTTTTTACATCATCTATCTCCTTTGGATAGATGAACTTCTCAAAACTATTTTCGATTTTTTAAAAGGCAGGTTTAAGCCCCAAAGTATTTTGAATTTATCAAACTACAAAAGACTTGTTAGAGGCCGTTTTTTTATGCTCTTTATTTATTTTGTTTTTATCATTGTGTTTTTCGGTTTTATGTTAGACTGGAAATCCCAGGATATAATCATCGGGAATTTTGAAATTCTAATGTTTAAAAACGTATGGTTTAATTTTAGTGTTTTCAGTTTTTTAGCTCGTGAAATAGCAGAATACTTTTATGAGCAAAGCCCTCACCCTTCCGCACATCACAATCTCTCAAAAGGCATTGTAACACTTCACCTTTCCATCATTTTTGGGATTTTTATTTGGGCTTTTGTAACTGGTAGGTTTTTTGAAATTGATTTCGATTTTGGCAATTATTCCAGCGCATTGGCGATACTACCCTTTTTAATAATCAAGTTCGTTTTTGAAATTATGGAAATAAAGGGCAGACACGATCAAAATAGAATATAGTCTTATTTTTGATTACATTACACCCATGATACACAATTAGTTATTTACTTTAATGTTACTATGAAATTCATCAAAAAGTTATTTAAGTTCCTCTTTATCCTAGTTGGTCTGTTGATAATTGTACTCTACGTCACCGATACGGATTACCTTATCAAAGCCGTTAGGACCATTTATTTGAAAGGTCATACCACAGCCTTCTTGGAGGATTATAAAGAATTTGATAATCAGGCTATCAAAGCAAGTGACAATCCGCAGCCTTGGCCTAATCACAAAGCTTATAATACCGTAGAGCCAACCAAAGCGTTAGCTAAAGCCAACAAGGATTGGGGAACGATTGCATATGTCATTATCAAAAACGACAGTGTTTGGTTTGAAGAATACTACGATGGTTTTGGCGAAGATTCTAAATCAAATTCCTTCTCAATGGCGAAAAGCTATGTCTCTGGATTGATGTTTAAAGCTATACAAGAGGGTTATATAAAAAGTTTAAACCAACCTGTTTGTGATTTTCTACCTGCATTTTGCGAAGGTGAGGCAGCTAAAATGACCGTAGGAGATTTAAGCAGTATGGCATCTGGCACCAATTGGGATGAAGCGTACTATTCACCTTTATCTATTACTACGCGTGCTTATTTTGACGATGATTTAGCTAAAGTAATGAATGGCCTAGAAATGGAAACAGAACCTGGAAAAGCCTTTAAATATGCCAGTGGAGACACACAGATGTTAGCTATGGTGATTGAAAAAGCAACGGATAAAAAACTTTACGATTATTTTGAAGAAAGCTTTTGGAAACCTTTGGGTTCTGAAAACTCAACATTATGGCAAGTGGATAGCGAGGGTCATGATTTGGTAAAAGCCTATTGTTGCATTGCAAGCAACGCTAAGGATTTTGCACGTTATGGCAAATTGTTTAAAGACCATGGTAGGTGGAACGGCAAACAAATCTTAGATTCCAGTTATGTGGCTATGTCCGTGAAACCTAGATTTAAAGAAAGTCCAGAATACGGTTACGGTTGGTGGTTACATCATCAAATGGGTAAAGATTTCTTTATGATGCGCGGTCATTTGGGTCAATACGTTATTGTTCAGCCCGAGGATAATGTTATCATCGTGCGATTAGGGCATCAAAAATCGCCCAATATGGGAAGTGATGGTGTTTACACTTATGATATTAGTTTGTATATTGATGAAGCTTATGAGATGTTAAACAAATGATTAGAAAACTCAACCTAGAAAACATATTATTCTTAGATATTGAAACTGTTCCTGAAACGGAAAGTTTCTCTGATTTAGATCAAACCAAACAAGACCTTTGGGAAGCTAAATCAAAATATCAGCGCAAAGAAGAGTTTTCGGCAGAAGAGTTTTATAATAGAGCTGGTATTTGGGCAGAGTTTGGTAAGATTATCTGTATCTCCGTTGGATATTTTAAAATGGAAGGTGATATCCGAAACTTTAGAGTTACTTCTTTTTATGGTGATGAAGCTAAAATTCTAAAAGATTTTAAAAATCTCGTTATTACCCATTTTAGTCAGAACAAACACCTGCTTTGTGCGCATAACGGTAAGGAGTTTGACTTTCCCTACATCGCAAGACGAATGATTATCCATAACATAGAATTACCATACAAACTCAACCTCTTTGGTAAAAAACCTTGGGAAGTACCGCATCTAGACACTTTAGAACTATGGAAGTTTGGTGACTATAAGACTTATACCTCTTTAAAACTCTTAACGAACGTTCTCGGTATTCCTTCACCAAAAGATGACATTGATGGTAGCGAGGTTTATCGTGTATATTACGAAGAGAATGACATAGATCGTATTATCAATTACTGTGAAAAAGATACGGTTGCTGTAGCGCAAATTTTCTTGCGTCTTCGAGGAGATGAACTGCTTCATGACAATGAAATAAAACACATTTAAGCAAAACTTAAATAAAATTAAAAAAGAAGCCCAGTAAAACTGAGCTTCTTAAAATTAAGTTTTAAAATTAGGGTTTCACTATTTATCTTTTATAAAACGCTTTATCAACGTCTGATCTTCAGAGATAAATCTAATCTGATAAACTCCAGCTTCCAAATTACTAACTTCTATGCTGTCATTTTCAAGTTGACCTTTTAAAACTACCTGACCAATGGTGTTGTATACCTCATAACTTAAATTGGTTAATTGGCTCTTTACATGTAAAGTACTTCCTTTTACAGGGTTTGGATAGAGTTTAATATCCTTGATATCAACAACCGTTGGCGTTTCTGGTTTTACCTCATCTCTCGATGTACCTGTCGATAAGTTGATATTGTCAATAGCGATATCTGCCTGCCAAGTTCCACCAGTAAGTCTGTTGAATCTTAACTGAACGCCTCCACCAACATAAGCAGCCAAGCTTACAGTTTCTGACTGCCACGAATTACCGAGATTACCTGAGCTGCTCCAAATACTTGTCCAAGATGCGCCGTTATCATTACTAGCCTCAAGATTTATAGTTCCCATATTACTAGAACCATATTGATGGTAGTTAAAGCTAAAGTTAGCCGTGGAAACACTACTCAAATCAAAACAAGGTGAATTGATAATTGCCCTTTTGTTTGGATATCCTGTATTATTTCCAGAGGCTTCAACATAAATGTAATAATTACCTTGAATAGCACTTGATGGCCCAGTACCGCTTGAAGGTGTACCATTGGCATCAACCGTCCAGTTTAAGTCATCTGCACTTGACTGTGTCCACCCACCTAAAGTGTTTTCAAAACCTTCAGAATATGGGAACGATGAAATTCCACCAGAACAACCAACTACAGCTGGCTCACCTTCTGTTAAACTTACGTCATCAATAGCAATATCCGCTTGCCAAGTTCCACCAGTCAACCTATTAAATCGTAACTGAATGCTACCACCAACATAAGCGTTTAAGTTTACATTTGCTGTTAACCATTGATTGCCTTTGTTGCCTGTACTATTCCAAATTGAAGTCCAAGTACTTCCATCGTCATCACTAACTTCTAAATCAATTCGTCCCATATTTGAAGATCCATATTGGTGATATTTAAAGTTAAACGATGCTTCGCTTAATCCAGAGAGATTAAAACAAGGTGAGTTTAAAATAGCACGCTTATTTGGATAACCGACATTATTCCCAGAAGCTTCAACGTATATATAGAAACTGCCTTGTACTGCAGAAGATGGTCCAGTTCCATTTGACGGTGTACCACTGGCATCTACTGTCCAGTTTAAATCATCTGCACCCGATTGTGTCCATCCACCCAAGGTGTTTTCAAAACCTTCAGAATACGGGAATGTTGAAATTCCACCTGAACATCCGGTAGAAGGATCAGTAACATTTATAGTTCTTACAACTTGACTTGCAGCATTACCAGCTGAATCGCTAACGTTATAATTTCTGAAATACGTACCGGCTACTGAAGTATTAACCGAACCAGTAATTACAATATTCGCCGTAAGGTCGCCATCTATATTATCAGTTGCTGTGGCGCCTTGCTCATTGTATGCGTCACCTGTAGTTAAGTTGATGGTCGATGCTCCTATCAAGGTAATAATTGGTGGTGTTGTATCTGCGATGACATTTACTGTGCGCGTGACTTCATTTGCCGCATTACCTGCTGCATCACTTACATTGTAAGTTACAATATAGGTTCCTGCTGTATTTGTATCTACAGTATCACCTCCAATGATAATATTGGAAGTAATATTACCATCATAGTTATCGGTCGCTGTGGCACCTTGTTCGTTATACGTATCGCCTACATTCAAGTTGATGTTAGCAGAACCAACTAAAGTAATTACAGGAATAGTTGTATCAGGATTTACGGTAACGGTTCTCGTTACTTCTTGTGCTGCATTGTCTGCCGCATCACTAACGTTATACGTTACAACATAGGTCCCGGCAGTATTGGTATCAACCGTATCACCTCCAACAACAATATTTGCTGTTAAATCTCCATCCATATTATCAGTTGCAGTTGCGCCAAGTTCGTTATAGGCTTCGCCAAGTTCTAAACTTACATTAGCCGATCCGTTTAACGTTATTACAGGTGCTGTTGTATCTGGGCCAGAACCTTCAATGATAACGGTATAATCTTCAACTTCACCATATGTAAAACTATCACATGGTCCTGGCACCTGATTATAGCGCATAGTTACTCGCATTCGGGTTGAATTTTCAACAGCTCCTGATGGAATCGTGAAACTTCCACTGACTGACGTAGCTTGTGTGTTACCTTGTGTAAAAACCTGTTCTCCCACATCCGTGAAATCTCCATCTCTGTTATAATCTATCCATACTCCATAAGCTTCGTTATAAACTGTGCCTGTCCAAGTTGGTGTTATTGTGATAGTGTATTGCGAATCTTTGGTAAGTGTCGTAGAAATGCCTGTAAAATCCGAATAGAATTGCGCACCAGAGCTATTATCGATTGTGTTTAATTGTACACGGCTTATGAACTCATCATTTACATTTGTACTTGCTGAATTACAGTAATTCAACTGTACATCTGTGGTTGTAAAATTAACAGAATTGCTGTAAGCCGAATTGGCACCTCCAGAACATTTACTACGCACCTGAGCTTCGTATTGAGTCAAAGCCGTTAAACCAGAAACCGATGTTGAAATACCAGTAACTGCAGTCGTTGTCCAAGTTGAAGTACCCACTTCTCGGTATCTCAAATCGTAAGTAGCACCTGGCACAGCATCCCAACTCAGTGTTGCAGAATTTGTTGCGACGTTTGACGCTGCCAAACCTGTTGGAATATCTGCATTACATACCACCTGACCAGCAATGGTAAAGTTAGAATTAGAGATATCAAAAAAGATGTTATTTGCCCCTTTAACCATTACTCTATTCTGATTGCCTTGGTTGTTTGGCACAATGATATCGTGTGAACCATCGTTTGCAACACCAGAAGCTAATGTAATAGGATAGGTATCTCCTCCGTCAGTTGACAAGAAAATATCAACATTTGAAGCGTTTATACCATTTCCTGTAGTGCCAGCAACATTCCATGTTACAGTTTGTGTCGTTCCCGCATTCCAAGTTACATTTGTGTTTGGTGAGTTAACAACAAAAGGTCCCGCGGCAGCCGTTACGGAAACGACCATATCATCACTATTATTCGTTCCTGCTCCAGCTTGGTTATCTCTAACCGTAAGTCTGAAAGTAAGATTTCTGGAAACATTTGGTACGGCCTCCCATTGCCAGGATGTTGCACCTGTTTTCACGGTAGATAATCTCGGAAAATATCTTTTGGAATCTGTAGTCGGGTTAAATGATCTAAATGCAGTTCCAGATGTATTGTTAACGCTAGGATTTGTGGTTGATGGTGAGCCAACATTATATTGCTCCCAACAATATGTTAGTACATCACCCGTATCCGCGTCTGTAGCAGAGCCATCTAATACAAAAGGTGTCCCAGCTGGTATGGTGTGATTTGGTCCAGCATTAACGACAGGAACAGAATTACCTGTGTTTGTATTGGATTGACATGAGGTTGATTTTATATAGTCTGTAATTTGCTCGATTGAAGCTGCGTGAAAGTAAGGGTCGCTATTTTGCTGTACATCTGTAGCACCAGTAATACCAGCATAACCCATAATAGTAGAGCCACTTCCTGGTTCCATTTGAGCTCCAGTTCCCTCGTTACTAAAAGTAAACGTATGATTCCCCCCAAATTGATGTCCTAATTCGTGAGCCACATAATCTACATCAAAAGGATCGCCTTCTGGAACTGTATGTGACGTCCAGCCTCTTCCTTTTTGGTTGTTCACACAAACACAACCAATGCAGCCTGCGTTACCATTATTTTGGAGGTTGGCAAATAAGTGACCGACATCATAATTTGCCTCACCAATTACGCTGGTTAATGTATTTTGTAATTGCGTATTATAACCGCTCGTTGTATTACCATAAGGATCAGAGCTTGTACTTGTATATATAATATCATCATTATTAGGAATGAGCTGCAAAGTAACATTGAAATCTGTCTCGTAGATACCATTTACACGAGTCATGGTTGTATTAATAGCAGCAAGTGCCTGGGCCTTTGTACCTCCATGATACTGCGTATATTCACCAGTGGTTGAAACGGCAAGTCTATAAGTTCTAAGAATAGAATCGTCAGCATTCCGAAAGGTCACATCGCTTGTGATTTTGTTGTTTATTTGGTCTGACACCTCACACTCAAAATCATTATTTGTATTTATTCTTTCTTTTCTGTTAAATACTATGTAAATATTAGAGTCTGCAGCAATTTGTTCAATAAATGTGTTTCTTCCTTCAGAAGATAGTATCATTCCGCTAAACCCTTCAGGAGATAAGCTGAATCTCAGTACAGATGTAGGCTCATCTATTCCTTGACCTATGTATGATCTAATTTCAGGAAATCTTGATTGCAAATCAGGGTGCATTATGGAGGCTTCCTTAATTGAAAAACGTTGCAACTTACCTTCTGAATTAGGAAATGATAAAATGGTATTGGACGACACAGAAAATTGATTCCGCTGAACAACTCCATTAAGCGCCTGTCTTAGTTCGTCTATATTTAAACTAAACGATTGAAACGTCTTTAGAGATTGATGGTGTTGTTTTAAGATAACACTGGCATTAGGGTTTTGTTGTTGCCATAATGCTTTGTCTTGTGACCAAACAAAAGTGGCTGTCATCACAAAGATGATTAACAGTAATTTTACTTTCATATTGTTGAGGGTTTTAGATTAATTAACAGCTTTATTTTCTCAAAATAATTAATTCTGCGGGTTGAAATTAAAGTGTTAATAACTTATAGCCCGAAAAATTAAAAATGTGCGGAAAAACCGTAACATAAAATAAGAATATACTTTCAAATACGTTAATAAGCAGAAAAATTACTATCACTAATTACATCTATTTAATGTTCTTATAAAAGATCTATTTCTCAAAAACACATATATTTACCATATGCCAAAAGACCACTTACTTACAGTAGAAAATTTAAGCATATCTTTTTTTAAGGATGGTTACGAAAATGAAATCATCAAGAATATATCATTTAGTATAAATAGTGAAGAAATTACTGCTATAGTGGGCGAATCTGGCTCTGGTAAATCTATATCGTCATTAGCGTTAATGGGTTTGTTACCCAAGAAGATTTCTAAAATCACATCTGGTTCGATTTTATTTGAGGGGAAAGAATTAGCTCATCTCAACAACAAGAACTTTAAGAGAATAAGAGGTAATGACATAGCAATGATATTTCAAGAACCAATGAGTTCTTTGAATCCTTCTATGTCTTGCGGAAAACAGGTTGAAGAAATACTGAAACAACACACTAAATTATCTGATTCGGAAATTAAAGCAGAAATTATTGACCTATTCAACAAGGTTAAACTGCCCAATCCTAAACGAATTTTTAAGTCCTACCCTCATGAAATTTCTGGTGGGCAAAAACAAAGGGTTATGATTGCTATGGCAATTGCATGCAAGCCAAAAATTTTGATAGCAGATGAGCCAACCACAGCCTTAGATGTTACTGTACAGAAGGATATACTTGTTTTATTGAAGGAAATTCAGAAGGAAACAAAAATGAGCATATTGTTTATCTCTCACGATTTGTCCTTAGTCTCAGAGTTGGCAGATAAAGTTTTGGTTATGTACAAAGGTGAAATTGTTGAACAAGGCAAAACGGAAACTATTTTTAACCACCCAAAAGATAACTACACGAAAGCATTAATAGCTGCAAGACCCTCTACAGATGTTAGGTTGAAAAGGCTTCCTACTATTTCAGATTTTATGGAAGATGAAATCGATACGACTACCATCTCTAAACAAGATAGAACGGAACATCATAAAAATTTATATGCACAAAATCCTTTATTGGAAATAATAGATGTTGAAAAAACATACATCTCTAAAAAAGGATTGTTTTCAAAAAATATACCTTTTAAAGCTGTGGATGGAGTCAGTTTTAAAGTATATCCGGGAGAGACCATTGGTTTGGTTGGAGAATCTGGCTGTGGCAAATCAACTTTGGGAAATGCCATTCTTCAATTAGATAAAGCAACTTCTGGAATTATAAAATACAAGGGAAGGGATATTACAAATCTTAAGAACACAGCACTACGTAGATTACGCAAAGACATTCAGATCATTTTTCAAGACCCTTTTGCTTCACTCAATCCACGCCTTACAGTTGGTACTGCGATTATGGAGCCAATGAAAGTACACAACATTGGTAATTCGGAAACGGAACGTAAAGATAAAGTGATTGATATATTGAATAAAGTTGGTTTAGAAAGTTCTGCTTTTTATAAGTATCCACATGAGTTTTCCGGTGGTCAGCGCCAACGCATTGGTATAGCAAGAACTATTGCGGTTGAGCCAAAATTAATCATTTGTGATGAGTCCGTATCTGCATTAGATATTTCCGTACAGGCACAAGTCTTAAATCTATTGAATGATCTTAAATCACAATTTGGATTTACATATATTTTTATTTCCCACGATTTAGCCGTTGTAAAATATATGGCTGATCAACTGCTGGTAATGAACAAAGGAAAATTTGAAGAGTCTGGAGATGCCGATGACATCTATACATCTCCAAAAAAGGAATATACCAAAAAATTAATTCATGCTATACCCAAAGGGCTATAGCATGAAAATTTTCTTGGTTAACTTTAAAACACCTGAAATTACTCTCATGGTGTCTTTAATGTTCGAAAACAATACGTTTTCATTTAAAGTAGATTCTGGTAGATTTGGTTTGGTTTTCATAAGCTAAAGTTTATGGTAGATTTGGGGCAAATCTATAAATTAAGTTTATGGTAAATTTGGTTAATCTAGTTTAGTTTTGGGTTTGCTAATATGGAAAATAAATTTAATTTGTCAGTTTAAATACTTTAAAAATCGACAAAATACAATATTTTTTAACATTTGTAATCTATTTCGTAAAATTTTCTTACAAAAAAACCATTCAAGCAGAATGGTTTTATAAGTATTCCTTTGTATAATTACACTAAAGCTCCATTTCTGGAATTTCTCCTTCGATGATTAGTTCACCTTCTGTTGCATTTATAATATCCTCAACTGATACTCTAGGAGCTCGTTCTAGTAATTTAAATCCTTGATCAGTAACCTCAACAACGGCCATATTAGTTACAATTTTCTTTACACAAGCCACTCCTGTAAGTGGCAAAGAGCAAGTTTTAAGGAGTTTAGAATTCCCTGCTCTGTTGGTATGCATCATTGCTACAATAATATTTTCGGCGCTTGCCACCAAATCCATGGCTCCGCCCATACCCTTAACCATTTTTCCTGGAATTTTCCAGTTGGCTATATCGCCATTCTCAGATACTTCCATAGCTCCAAGTATCGTTAAATCAACATGCTGTCCTCTTATCATTGAAAAACTCATTGCTGAATCAAAAAAAGATGCGCCTGGTAAAGTAGTAATTGTTTGCTTTCCTGCGTTGATAATGTCAGCATCCTCTTCTCCTTCAAAAGGAAATGGACCCATTCCCAACACTCCGTTTTCGCTCTGAAACTCAACTTCAATATCGTCCCTTACAAAATTAGCAACCAAAGTTGGAATACCTATTCCTAAGTTAACGTAGTATCCATCTTTAACTTCTTTTGCTATTCGTTTTGCTATTCCGTTTTTATCTAACATATCTAATTTCTCTGTCTTACGGTCCTTTGTTCGATTCGCTTTTCATAATGTGCTCCTTTGAAAATACGTTGCACAAAAATCCCAGGTATATGAATTTGATTTGGGTCTAACTCACCAACTGGCAAAAGTTCTTCAACCTCCACCACAGTTATTTTTGCAGCTCCACACATATTTGGATTGAAGTTTCTGGCTGTACCTTTAAATATCAGATTACCTGCAGCGTCCCCTTTCCAGGCTTTTATAAATGCAAAATCAGCCTTAAATGCATGCTCTAACACATACATTTTGCCATCAAACTCTCGTATTTCTTTGCCTTCTGCTACTTCTGTTCCGTAGCCAGCAGGAGTAAATATTGCAGGGAATCCCGCTTGTGCCGCTCTACAACGCTCCGCAAGTGTTCCTTGAGGTATTAACTCAACATCCAACTCGCCTGATAGCATTTGGCGTTCAAACTCATCATTCTCACCAACATAAGATGAAATCATTTTTTTGATCTGTTTTTGCTGTAACAACAAACCCAAGCCAAAATCATCTACGCCAGCATTGTTAGAAATACAGGTCAAACCCTTTACGTTAAGTTTAACAAGTTCGGCTATTGCGTTTTCAGGAATACCAGAAAGCCCAAAACCCCCAAACATGAAAGTCATATCATCCTTTACGCCTTGTAAAGCTTCAGTAACATTAGCTACTTTTTTACTAATCATAAATTGAAAATTTATCTTTTGAAAAATACAAAAGACTAGACAAACTTCATACTAAAACTTGCTTAATTATATCCAGAAAGTAATTTGTTTTATTCAAAATCCACGTCGATCTCAACGTCGTCACCTTCAGTATTTGAATCAGCACCAAGGTCTCCTTCGTCATGTACGGAACAATCAACATTAATGCTTAAGCCTGACGGTTTTTCGAAATTGTCCTTAGAAACATCCAATGTTTCATCTTCGTAACAGGCTTTCATATATAAACCCCAAATTGGTAATGCCATGGAGGCTCCTTGGCCATAGGTTATACTCTTAAAGTGCGCAGCACGATCCTCTGCTCCGACCCAAACACCCGTAACAAGATTTGGCACCATACCCATAAACCAACCATCACTTTGGTTTTGCGTAGTACCTGTTTTACCAGCAATTGGATTATCGAACTCATAAGGATAGCCCGTTATGATTTCTTTGTAAACCGGCACATTCGTTGCCCAATTATGACGTAATCTTCTACCAGAACCTGCGTTAGTAACACCTTCCATAAGATTAACAGTTACGTATGCTACCTCTTCACTCAAAACATCTTTGCTTTCTGGTGCAACTTGGTAAAGCACAGTTCCATTTTTGTCTTCAATACGTGTTATCAGTACAGGTGTATTATAAACCCCTTTATTGGCAAACGTGGAATATGCCGCAACCATTTCATAAACGCTAATGTCTGGAGTACCCAAAGCAATTGCAGGTACAGGTGCGATATCTTGTTCTACTCCTAACTTTTTCGCCATTTCTACCACTGGCTGAGGACCAATTTCGTTCATTAGGCGAGCAGTAACAGTATTGGTTGAACTTGCCAAAGCATCCTTTAAGGTTTGTTTACCGGAATAATTACCATCTGAATTCTTTACGGTCCAAGGCAAAGGATTGCCATATTTATTAGCTTCTATAGTAATTGGTGTTCTCGGGAAAGAATCACAAGGTGATACTTGTAACTGATCTATAGCTGTCGCATACACAAAAGGCTTAAAAGTAGAGCCTACTTGACGTTTTCCTTGCTTTACCATATCGTACTGAAAGTGCTTATAGTTCATACCACCAACCCAAGCTTTTACATGACCCGTCGTTGGATCCATAGACATCATCCCTGGTTTTAAGAACGACTTATAATAACGCATGGAATCAATGGGCTTCATAACAGTGTCAACTTCACCGGCTTTACCATCAATCCATTTAAAGACAGTCATTTCAATCGGTTCATGAAAAGAGGCTTCAATCTCCTTGTCCGATTTACCCTGGTTTTTTAAAATTCTCCAGCGTTCGCCACGTCGCATGGCATCCTTCATCAACTTATTGATTTCGGATTGGTCTAATTCTAAAAAAGGAGCTGTTTTATTTCTGTCTGGAGTATTTTGATGGTCAAACTCTGCTTGTAGTTTAGGCATATGCTGGGCAATAGCATCTTCTGCATATTGCTGCATGCGAGAATCTATGGTTACAAAGACCTTTAATCCGTCACTATACAGATCATATTTACTACCGTCTGGTTTTCTGTTCTTTTTATCATTTGCCCATTCTTTCATAAACCCTCTCAAGTATTCCCTAAAATAAGTAGCTATCCCTTCTTTATGTGATTCAGGAGTATAGTTTAAATCTAATTCTGTAGCTTGAAGCGAATCCTTAACTTCTTCTGAGATGTACTCATATTTATGCATCTGGGCTAAAACAACGTTACGTCTATTTTTAACGCCAACAGGATTTCTTCTTGGGTTATACAATGCTGAATTTTTAAACATACCAACCAACATGGCTGATTCCTTTAAATCCAAATCCTTAGGCTCTTTCCCAAAATAAATTCTTGAAGCTGATCTAATCCCATCACCATTATTTCCAAAATCATAGATATTGAAATATTGCGCAATGATTTCTTCCTTGGTGTATTGACGTTCTAATCGAATAGCTATAATCCATTCTCTTACTTTTTGTAAAGCTCTCTCTATTTTATTTTTAGACACCTGATCGGTAAACAACTGTTTTGCCAACTGTTGAGATATAGTACTTGCTCCACCTCCACTGCCAAACTTGAATATGGCCCTAAGCGTTCCTCTACCGTCAATCCCAGAATGCTCATAAAATCGAATATCCTCTGTTGCTATTAGAGCATCCACCAAATTCTTTGGCAAGTCTTCATATCCTACTGGAGTTCTATTATCATTAAAATAAAACTTACCTAAAGTCTCACCATCTGAAGAAATAATTTCCGTAGCGAGATTAGTTTCAGGATTTTCTAAACGTGTATGATCTGGCATTTCTCCTAAAAGTCCCCAAGAAGCCAGAAGAAATAATAGTATAAAGGCAAAAATTCCACCTGCAAAAAGCATCCAAAACCATCTTATGTATTTTGAAAAATCTACTGTATCTGATTTAGATTTTGTTGTTTTCTTTTTTGCCATAATACTTACTTTTGAGCTTGTTCTACCCTAAAACCAATATCTGTTATACCCTCTAAGTTTTCAACACCATTTACATCACCATTTTTTCGCATCGCATGTTGAATGTTTACGATATAATATCCTGTTTCATTAAATTTAAAGGCTGACTTGTAACCTCTATACCAAAGTTTGTTTTCCTTTATATCAGAAAATCCCGTTCCTAAAAGTTCTCCGTTTGGTGCTGCCATTTTATACTCCAAAGTGTCCTTTACAGCTTTTCCATTGGGATAATTTAATTCTACAATTAGAAACAAATTACTGAACTTATAGTCGTTGGTGTTTCTAAGGTTAACGTACAAATTATAATTTTCTAAAGTATCTGGTGCCTTAAAAGTAAAACTAGCAACAGAGTCTTTGTGCCATTTATTTGGAACGGATTTATATTCATCATAAACCGCTTTAGAATCACAACTTGTAACCATAAACGAACCAACAATTGCCAATAGTAACCAACTAGTTCTTTTTTGCATTTTGTTTTTGATTGCGTTTTCTGTTAGGGTTTTTGTTCCTTTTTCTATTGTTTTTACGTTTCTTTTTTGATTTTGGACTATCGAAACGTGTTAAACTATCTTGACCTACAACGTTCTCAAATTCAGTTTTAGTGTCTTGTATGTGATCCGCAGCATATTCTTCAAGGCTTGCTACTTTTTCTTTTTTCTTGTTTTTGGCAATAATCTCGTTGGCTTGATCCGTAGTGATAATATGCCAATTCATCCATTCACCTTCATAGGCATACCACATTAAACCTTTAAAAATATCAGTTTTTTGACATACCGCTGTCCCTTTTTCGGTATATAGTTTAGTATCATTTTTAGGAAAAGCTTTTAGGGCTTCTAGGTAGGCATCCAGTTCATAGTTCAAACAACATTTTAGTTTTCCGCATTGACCTGCGAGCTTTAAAGGATTCAAGGATAGTTGCTGATATCTGGCAGCTGATGTACTCACGGATCTAAAATCGGTTAACCAAGTAGAGCAACACAACTCCCTACCACAAGATCCTATACCTCCAAGTCTTGCAGCTTCTTGTCTAAAACCAACTTGTCGCATCTCGATGCGCGTTCTAAATTCGCGTGCAAAAACTTTGATGAGCTCCCTAAAATCTACACGTTCTTCTGCAGTATAGTAAAAGGTCGCCTTACTCCCATCACCTTGATATTCAATATCCGAAATTTTCATTTTCAGTTTTAGGTCTATGGCAAATTGGCGAGCTTTTACCTTCATCGCCTCTTCTTTATCCCGTGACTTTGACCAAACATCAATATCTCTTTGAGATGCTTTTCTGTATATTTTTAGAACGTTTTCCCCGTCATTGATGTCCACCTTTTTGCGTTTCATCTGTACACGAACCAATTCACCCGTTAAGGTTACCATGCCTATATCGTGTCCAGATTTTGCTTGGGTGGCGACAATATCGCCAATGCTTAGGGTTAAGTTTTCTGTGTTTTTGTAATATTGTTTTCTTCCGTTTTTAAAACGGACTTCCACACCTATAAAAGGTTCTTGTCCGTTAGGAAGTGACATATTTGCCAACCAGTCAAAAACAGTGAGTTTATTACAGCTGTCTGTACCACATGTTCCATTGTTTTTACATCCTTTTGGTTGACCGTCTTTACCAGTTGTACAACTGTTACAAGCCATAAAAAGTTATATATATTTAATCTAGACAGTATATATCTAGATAAAGGATTCATAATTTATTAATGAGTAAAGATAAGATTATTTATTGAGTCTAATAAGGAGTTGGTTAATAATAAGTTATAGGATATTTTTTATTTTAATGCTCACATTATCAGATTTATTCGATGTTGTTATAAACCAATACTATAAAATTATGAAGTCAAAAATTACACTCTTGATTATTACCCTAGGATTTTTATTCGGTTTTGCACAAAAAGCTCCATCAGAAATTAATGGTGGCGAATTTGTTTTTAACCCTGAAAAGACAGAATGCTTAAATTCGATTCAACGACAGGCTATTTATCAAAAAATTCAACATAACATTTCTGAGTTAAGCCAACAAAACCGATTATCGTTTTCAACTGAAAATAGAGGGTCACATCCTTTGTTTATATGGCCTTTGCAAAAATCGGCCTCCAACACCTACAACGAAATTTATGGTGTATCTGGGTACGTGGACCACAACACCTCTTTTCCAAATCAACTAACGGATTACAACTGCGGGACACGGTCCTACGACACAAATGGAGGTTACAATCACCAAGGCGTTGATTATTTCACTTGGCCTTTTGGATGGAAGATGATGGATGATGATGCTGTTGAGATAGTTGCTGCAGCACCTGGACAGATCGTCGCAAAAAACGATGGTGAATACGATAGAAGCTGTAATTTTAATTCTAATATTTGGAATGCCGTTTACGTTCAACATAGTGATGGTAGTATTGCATGGTATGGCCATATGAAGAATGGATCCACAACTTCAAAAAATGTTGGGGATACTGTAGCAGAAGGTGAATATTTAGGTGTTGTTGGAAGTTCTGGCAATTCAACTGGGCCTCATTTACATTTTGAAGTCTACACCGATGTAACTTTTACACAATTGATAGACCCTTACTCTGGTGCATGCAATAGCTTTAATACAGATTCTTGGTGGCAAGACCAAAGACCATATAACAATCCAGGCATCAACGCTGTAATGACAAACACCTCAGACCCAGTTTTCCCTACTTGCCCAACATCCGAAACCACAAATGCCAGTGATCAATTTGATGTTAATGATTTGGTCTTTTTAACAATTTACTTAAGAGATCAAGTTAGTGGAACAAGTGTAAACCTACAAGTCATTCAACCAGACGATACAGTCTTATTTAATTGGGATTTTGATTTAACGGCTAATTATTATGCCTCTTGGTGGCGGTGGACTTTTACTCCAGCAATAGAAGGTGAATGGAAATGGCAAGCCACCTATAATGGCGAAACAGTTACCCATACATTCAATGTTGGCACCCTCAGTGTTGAAGAAGCTAATATTAACAATACTTCAATCTACCCTAATCCATTCAACGATGTGGTAAATATTGATTCCCAAATTAAAATCACAAAGGCCAAAGTGGTAGATATTTCAGGAAAAACGATTTTAACACTAAAAGATGATTCGTCAGAAGGTATTAAGAATCTTGATTTAAATACGCTTTCTATCGGTATGTATTTCGTAACGCTCACTGGAGAACAAAACCAAAAGAAAACCATAAAACTTATTAAAAGATAAAATAATAAAGGGCTCTAAGAAAATTTAGAGCCCTTTATTTTATTTTGAAGTCTTTAAGGTTTCAAAAATATTTCTCAAGTCTTTTTTATAAGGCAGGTGATCTGCACGTCCCTTCTTAAAAATATCATTACTGTTAGCTTGACCTCTTCGCAAAGCCTTCTGCTCTTCGTACGGTAATTTTATAATTTCCTGACAATGTGTTGAGCAACAGTTATCCATCTTTTCTTTACACTCTTCGCATTGTATAAATAATAAATGACATGCTTCATTGGCACAGTTAGTATGCAAGTCCGCTGGTTTTCCACACTGATGACAATTGGCTATAACATCATCACTGATTTTTTCAGATCGACGTTGATCGAAGACAAAATTCTTTCCGATGAATTTATTTTCAAGACCCTCTGTCTCAACTTGTCTGGCGTAATTTATTATTCCGCCTTCTAACTGAAAAACATTTTTAAACCCTTTGTGTTTGTAATAGGCACTGGCCTTTTCACATCGGATACCACCAGTACAGTACATCACCAGTTTTTTATCTTCTTTGTGCTCTTTTAGGTCTTCTTCTATTAAATCCAGGGACTCTCTAAAGGTATCTACATCTGGAGTAATGGCGTTTTTAAAATGCCCTATTTCACTTTCGTAATGATTGCGCATATCCACCAAAACCGTATCTGGATCTTCAATGAGTTCGTTGAATTTTTCTGCGTCAACATGAACGCCTTTATTTGTAACATCAAACGTGTTATCGTTTAGTCCGTCTGCAACAATTTTATGACGTACTTTCACTTTCAACTTTAAAAAAGCAAAATTGTCGTGCTCAATGGCGATGTTCAGTCTTACGTTTTCTAAAAACGAAATGGTGTCTAAGTGGCTTTTAAAAACTTCGAAATTCTCTGCTGGGACAGATAGTTGTGCATTTATACCTTCGTTGGCAATATATATTCTGCCTAAGACATCTAGCTGGTCCCAAGCCAAGAACATATGGTTTCTGAAAATTTCGGTATTGTCAATTTTGGCGTACTTGTAGAAAGAGATCGTTAAGCGGTCCTTGCCCGCTTTTTCAATAAGTTCTGCTCTTTCTTTAGCACTTAAGTTATTGTACAGTTGCATGCTATACTAATTTTTAAGGTTAAAGAATTAAAGTGCAAAGGTATTCATTTTAATATTTTTTTCATTAAAAAAGCACCCCGAAATAATCAAGATGCTTTTTTAACTAACCAACTAACTTAAAACTAATTGAAAAAGTTAACCCACTTAGACTTTTCGGCTATTGAATAAACAACAGCCGAGTCGCCTTGTGTTTTGCTAATTGTTATTAAAAAGTAGAAAATTTATTTTCAAGACTTATCTCAACTTTTTAAAGAGTTTTCATAGCAATTTTTTCCTTTTTCATATAGTAGACGCAAAAAGTGTAAAATGGTTGCGTCATAAAATTGAAAAAAATAAAATAAGTGGTATTTTTGATAACAATTTAAATAAGAAAACACAAGAGATGAGTAGTGAAAAAGATGCAAAATTAAAAGCCCTAAAATTAACATTAGATAAACTAGATAAGGCTTATGGTAAGGGAACGGTAATGAAAATGAGCGATCAGGCCATTGCAGATGTGGATGCAATCTCATCTGGGTCTTTGGGCTTGGATATTGCTTTAGGTGTAGGAGGGTATCCTAGAGGAAGGGTGATTGAAATATATGGTCCGGAATCTTCCGGTAAAACCACACTAACACTTCATGCCATTGCTGAGGCCCAAAAAGCAGGTGGTATAGCAGCATTTATCGATGCCGAACATGCCTTTGACCGTTTTTATGCTGAAAAACTAGGTGTGGATTTAGAAAACCTAATTATTTCGCAACCCGACAATGGAGAGCAGGCTTTAGAAATTGCCGATAATCTCGTGCGTTCGGGTGCAATTGACATTATAGTTATTGACTCAGTAGCAGCATTAACACCAAAAAGTGAAATCGAAGGTGAAATGGGAGACTCTAAAATGGGGTTGCATGCGCGTTTAATGTCCCAAGCTTTAAGAAAGCTTACAGCATCAATAAGCAAAACCAATTGCACCATGATTTTCATTAACCAACTACGTGAAAAAATAGGTGTTATGTTTGGTAACCCAGAGACAACGACCGGTGGTAACGCTCTTAAGTTTTATGCTTCAGTGAGATTAGATATTAGGCGTTCTACCCAAATAAAAGATAGCAATAGTAATGTAATGGGTAATAAAACCCGTGTTAAGGTTGTAAAGAATAAAGTCGCTCCACCTTTTAAAACAGCAGAGTTTGATATTATGTATGGAGCAGGTATCTCTAAAGTTGGTGAAGTCTTGGATTTAGCCGTAGATCACGATATTGTGAAAAAAAGCGGTTCTTGGTTTAGCTATGAGGACACCAAACTTGGGCAAGGTAGAGATGCAGTTAAAGCTTTAATTAAGGACAACCCTGATTTAATGGACGAACTGGAAGAAAAAGTTAGGGCTTTGATAAATGATAATCAATAGGTTATAAAAAAATCCTGCTTCAATCAGGATTTTTTTTGTTTTTAGACGCAACCCTTTCGCTTTTTCTGCATCTACATAGTGAAATTGATTATGTTATCGTATGAAAAAGCGCTTAATGTTTTTTGCATTATTTATTACAGCTCTTACTTCTTGCAGTATTGAGAATGATGATTCGGTCACTTATTTTATTGAGGTTTTGCCTGTTGAAAGTGCAGAGGTTCCAGAACAGTTTATATATGGAGAGACCTATGAAATTTCAATGACATACAATAGACCGACTTCTTGTTACGAGTTCAGTGATTTTATATATGAAATTAATGGACAAGAGAGAACGATAGCTGTAGTTAATACATTTTACGTTAGTGAAAGTGCCGCTTGTAATCCTGATTCTGTAGAAATGACTGCGAGTTTTAACTTTAAGGTGACCAGTAATGAAACTTACTTTTTTAAGTTTTATCAAGGTGAGGATGACCAAGGTGAGGATCAGTTCCTTATTGTTGAAATACCTGTGGTTGAATGAAAAAAGGAAGCGCAATGTAAGTGCTAGATAATTATTAATTAATTCCAACAACAATGTGAGTTTAGAGAGACTCATTAAAAATTGTATAAAACAAGATGCTCAAGCTCAAAGCCAATTATACAAGCAATATGCAAGTAAATTATTTTCGCTTTGTCTTAAGTACTCTAAAAACTATGCGGAAGCAGAAGACAATCTGCACGATGCGTTTATAACTGTATTTAGTAAAATAGATCAGTATAATAATAAAGGTTCTTTTGAAGGTTGGTTAAAACGGATTGCAATTAATACATCATTGCAACGCTACAGGGATAATTTTGGTGTTTACGATATTGTAAACGAAGGTAATATCGAAGATGTCTCAGTAGATATACACGATGAAGATTTGAGTATTGATTTTTTGCTCAAAATCATTCAAGAGTTGCCAGATAGATACAGATTGGTATTCAATTTGTATGTGTTAGATGGTTACTCTCATGTAGAGATTAGTGAATTAATCAATATTTCAACCGGAACCTCAAAATCAAATTTAGCAAGAGCTAGAATGATTTTAAAAGAAAAGATAGAAGATTATAAGTCGAATGGAAATTCGCAATCATCATAACAATGAATGATAAAAAGAACATAGACAGACTTTTTCAAGAAAAGTTTAAGGATTTTGAAGTT
Source organism: Leeuwenhoekiella palythoae (assembly GCA_964221315.1). GTDB lineage: Bacteria > Bacteroidota > Bacteroidia > Flavobacteriales > Flavobacteriaceae > Winogradskyella > Winogradskyella palythoae_A. The sequence goes on from CAXPYI010000002.1 coordinate 956,044, forward strand.
GCGCCTAGTGATGCGGTTTGGAATCGTATAAGCGATAGTCTGCCTGAAAAGAAAAGAAAACGCCGAGTTGTGGCACTCTGGTGGCAAGTTGGTGGTATAGCTGCTGCTATTGCCTTGCTCCTTACCATTGGTATTTCTGTGTTTAATTCAGATCCAAAAAGCTCTATAGATTCTGATGTGGTTGATACAGAAAACACAAACGATAATTCGTCATCAAAGGACAAGCAAAACGAGCTCAAGGATGATGCTAAATATGAAAAGCTTGAATTTGTAGATTCTGAAAAAGGCAGTGAGTCAATCAACGGCTTAAAAGGTGATGATTCCTTAGAAAAGAAAAGCGAATCAGAAAATCTAATTTCAAACCCTAAATCCCAGTTAAACTCTGTTACGGTTTATTCTGATAATAAAGATAATAGTAGCGATTCACCTAATAAAGAACGTGAAAAATTAACCACCACAACCGATAAAGAAAATACAGAGGTAGCCTCAGTTAACAACAAAAAATTAGAAAACAGTAACAAGTCAGAACTTGCTAACGACAAGGAACTAAAGTCTGTGATTAAAAAAACAATAGAGGATAGCGATACAGCTGTTTCTGACAATTCAAAAACAAAGAATTCTGAAAATTCCAATTCAGAAAATACTGATGCCACAGCCGCAACTGAAGATTTAGACAAAGAAAAGAAAGACATCCTCAAAGAAGACCCAAAAAAGGAGTCTATTTTAGATGCTATTGCAGCAAACAATATTGAAGACAAAGATATTGATGAAAAAGAGAAAGAAGATGAACAAAACAGGTGGAGCATTAAACCTAATGTTGCGCCTGTTTATTACAGTTCTTTAGGCAAAGGATCTTCCATTGATGGGCAGTTTAATGAAAATTCTAAAAGTAGCGATATTAATATGAGCTACGGAATTTCTACATCTTATGCTGTTACTAAAAAATTAAAAGTGCGTACAGGTGTCAATGTTGTTAACCTTAACCAGATGACATCAGATGTGCTTGCGGTTTCAATTCCTAATCAGTCACCATCTGCATCCTTTACAGCTTCGGGCACAGGTGCTGTGGTTCAAAAATATCCAAATGTCACTCTAAACAGTCACACCCAAAATGTGTCGATAATGAGTGCAAAATCAATGGTTTCTGCATCTTCATTAGACATGAGTTCTTATAAGGTAAGTAATATTGACCAACGATTCGGCTTTATTGAAGTGCCTTTGGAATTAGAGTACCGTTTATTGGACAATAAGTTTGGAGTTAACGTCATTGGTGGGTTTAGCACATTCTTTTTAAACGACAATGAAATCTATGCCGATCTAGATGGGGAGACTATTTTAATAGGTGAAGCAAACAATATCAACAACACAAGCTTTAGTGCCAACTTTGGTTTAGGGCTAGACTACAGCTTGTCTAAGCAATGGAATATTAATCTTGAACCTCAGTTCAAGTACCAAATAAACACATTCAATAATACGTCTGGCAATTACAGGCCATTCTTTATTGGAGTATATACAGGATTAAGTTTTAAGTTTTAGGTAAATTTAAATTAGGTTAGGTTATTGCAAACAAACATAAAGCAATGATGAATGCAATGATGACAAAAAAGCTGCTCGTGGTTAGGGTGGCTTTTCCTTTTTTAGGAACTCTTTAAATTACTACTTTCTAGCTCGCTCAAAATTATTGCTCTCGCCTTTTCGTTTAAAGCCTTTGTGTCGGAAATTATCAAGCCTTCAGTCTGTATAAACTTATGTATTTTTACTTTCATTCTTCCAGGACCACCACTAAAAAAAGTATATGAAAAACGTTTCTTATTATCGTAAAAGGTCATTGGCACAATAGGTATTTGGTGATTTATCGCCAAGCGAAATGCACCATCTTTAAAGCTATCCAATACAATGTGTTCATCTGGCACACCTCCTTCAGGAAAAATACAAATGCTCAATCCTTGTTTGAGGCGTCTTTGCGCTCTCAAAAAAACCGCTTGCCTGCTTTGCGCACTGCTTCTGTCAACCAAAATACATGTTCGCTTGTAAAAAAAACCAAATAATGGGATTTTAGCCAATTCCTTTTTCCCTACAAATACAAAAGGGTTTTTAACAGAAACCAACATTAGCATTATATCTGCCATAGAGGTGTGGTTGGCGATAAACATGTAGCTTTTATTTGGCTTAGTTGTTTCCTCTTTAACGATTTTATAGGCAAAACCCATCCCTATAAGAATAAACTTTGCCCAAAAACGCGCTAGTTTAAAGAAAAATGGGTACCACTTTTCCCTAGAAATAGAAATCAATAGAATAGGGAACAAGACAATAATAGGTATGGCTACCAAAATGTAGAACCAAATGCGATACAAAACCCAAAACGGATACTTAAATACTGCCATGGCACCAAAACTAAGTATTTAATTCAAATAGCTTCTTATAGTTCTTTCAAAAATTTATCTTTGCTTTTCGATTTTCAAATTAAGTTTAATTTAATGAGATTCCCACTTTCGAGGGAAGTTGGCATGGCAAGAATACTAACAGGCATACAAAGTACAGGAACACCACATTTAGGTAATATATTAGGCGCAATTCTACCTGCAATAGAGCTTTCTGAAAAAAGCGATAACGAATCGTATTTGTTTATCGCTAATCTTCACACTTTAACTCAAATTAAGAATGCTGAAGAATTGAGGCACAATACGTATTCCGTCGCAGCTACATGGCTGGCTTTTGGATTAGATATTGACAAAACCGTGTTTTACAGGCAAAGTGATATCCCTCAGGTAACAGAATTGGCTTGGTATCTCGATTGTTTTTTCCCGTATCAACGTTTGAAGTTGGCACACGGTTTTAAGGATAAAGCAGACCGATTAGACGATGTTAATTCTGGTTTGTTCATGTATCCTATGCTTATGGCTGCAGATATTTTGCTTTATGATGCAGAAATTATACCAGTCGGAAAAGACCAGGTACAGCATATTGAATTTACGCGAGACGTTGCATCAAGATTCCATGCGAAAATGGGTGAGGTATTTGTTCTTCCAAAAGAACAACTACAAGAAGACACTATGCTTATTCCTGGGACTGATGGTGAGAAAATGAGTAAGAGTAGAGACAACTTTATCAATATCTTTTTACCAGAGAAAAAGTTGCGTAAAAAAATCATGTCCATAGAAACAGACAGCACTCCTCTTGAAGAGCCAAAAGACTGGAAAACCTGTAACTGTTTTGCACTATATAGAATTTTGGCCAATGATGAACAGATTGCCAAAATGAAAACCAATTACGAAGGCGGCAATTATGGTTATGGCCATGCCAAACAAGCTTTATACGAATTAATTTTAGAACGCTTTGCTGAACCAAGAGAACGATACGCTTATTATATGGAAAACCTCAACGAAGTTGATGCGGCTTTGGCAAAAGGCGCTGCAAAAGCTAAGGTTATTGCTGATAATGTGTTGAGGCAAGTTAGGGAAAAGGTTGGGTATTAAATCACCTCAAACAACTTCCCAGGTAAAGGTCTTACCACACCTTTTAATTCCATATTAAGAAGTAGTCCTGCCAGCTTATATGTAGGAATACCACATTGATGGGCAATAACATCGAGCAGTTCTTTGTCATTATCCTTTAGAAAGTTATAGATAATTTTTTCTTCAGGTTCCAATTCAACAAAGAGTTGCTTTTGCACAACCTGTTTGGTTGCTGAGCCTGTCGAAGCATCTAATTGCCAATTCAAAATGTAAGGCACATCCATAGGATTAGATAATAAATGTGCTTTTTGAAATTTAATGAGGTTATTACAGCCCACACTTTGGCTATCTGTAATTCTTCCTGGTACAGCGAAAACTTCACGGTCATAAGAGTTGGCGATGTCTGCTGTGACCAAGCTTCCTCCTTTTTCTGCAGATTCAATGACTATGGTGGCTTCGCTCAATCCTGCTATGATGCGGTTTCGTTTTAAAAAGTTGTTTCTGTCAAAGACATCCGTACTCCAAAAATCAGTGTAAAATCCTCCGTGGTTTTCAACATCTGCAACATACTTTTTATGCACTTTAGGGTAAATCTGATTTAAGCCATGTGCCAAGCACCCAATCGTTTGTAAATTTTGGTTAATTGCTGCCTTTTGTGCCGTAATATCTGTACCATAGGCAAAGCCAGACACAATTATTGGGTTATATGGAGAAAGTGTTTCTACCAACTTATTGCAGAACGCAGTACCATTGGTGGTAATTTTGCGCGTGCCAACAATACTTATTATTGGCTGTTGTTTTATGTTGATATTACCAGATTGAAATAAAATAATTGGGCCGTCGATACAGTGTTTTAATTTTTCAGGATAGGTGTCCTCAGTAAAATAATGTACCGTGATGTTGTTATCTTTGATGAATTTAAGTTCATTTTCGGCTTCTTCAAGATGAATCTTATCGAAAAGTCCTTCAATAGTAACCGTTCCTATGCCATCAATTTTTAAAAGCTTCGATTTTTTTTCCTTTAGAACAGCTTCGGCAGAACCACAATGATTAATTAACTTTTTTGCTGTTGTAGACCCTATTTTTGGAACATGTTGTAAGGCTAAAGCATAGATAAGTTGTTGGTCTGTCATTTTTAGAAGGCTGATTTCAAACCTACAAGAAACTAAATTTTTCTGATGTTGATAACTATATGTGTGCAAACTTTTATCAATTTCAAAAATTTTTAACTTTACTCAATAATTGACTTTAAGTAAAACTAGAGCTTTTGTTGAAGCACAATCTTAATTCAATTATTATCTAAGGTTAACTTTCAATAGTTAGAATTACATGCAATTAGAGACATACATTAGCGACCTTTTATACCGATACGATTGTGTAACTGTTCCGAATTTTGGTGCGTTTTTAACCAACCGTGTTTCTGCCAAATTACATGAGTCAACCCATACATTTTATCCGCCAAAAAAGGTGTTGTCGTTTAACGAGCAATTGCAAAGCAATGACGGTTTGTTGGCGAATTACATTGCTGAGGTTGAAAAGATTCCTTACACCTCTGCAAATAAAAAAATTGCTAAGCACGTTAAAGAGATTAAGTCCTATCTAACAGAAGGCGAGACCATTAGATTTGAAAATATTGGTGAGGTTTTATTGAATACTGAAGGTAAAATAGTGTTTAACCCTTCTAACCACATTAATTATTTAACGGATTCCTTCGGTCTATCACACTTTACCTCTAATGATATTAAACGAGAGGTTTATAAAGAAGAAATTGAAGCCATTGAGGAAACTGCTCCAATTGCGTTTACTCCAGAAAGGCGCTCAAACAACAATTGGTTAAAATATGCAGCGGCAGCTGTTATTGTTTTGGGCTTAGGTGGTTTTGGAGCTATGAAATATTACAACAATTCTATTGAAAACCACAATCAACTGGCGCAAGAAGAAGCTAATGCGCAATTAGATGCCAAAGTACAGGAAGCTACTTTTATAATTAGCAATCCTTTACCTGCTGCTACACTTTCCATAGAAAAACAAACTGGAAATTACCATATAGTTGCTGGTGCTTTCAGAGTTGAGGCTAATTCCGATAAAAAAGTAAAACAGCTTAGGGACAAAGGTTATAAAGCCCGAAAAATTGGTAAAAACCGTTATGGTTTGCATGAGGTAGTTTATTCTAGTTATGAAACGAGAACTGAAGCTCAACTTGCTCTAAGGGAAGTTCGTCGTGAGCATAACAGAGATGCTTGGTTATTGATTAAGAAGCTAGATTAACCTTTTCTTATCCTTTTATTTACTTAATTCACTTTATCTTTGCACAAATTTTAAAGATTTATGCAACCTAGAACCGCATTTCAGTCTAAGACTATTGTTACCGATTTAGTTTTGCCAAGTGAAACCAACCCAATCAACAACCTCTTTGGAGGTGAATTATTGGCGCGTATGGATAGAGCTGCCAGTATTGCTGCCAGACGTCATTCTCGCAGAATTGTTGTTACGGCTTCTGTTAACCATGTAGCGTTTAATCGTTCGGTTCCATTGGGAAGTGTGGTTACTATCGAGGCTAAAGTTTCACGAGCATTCACCTCTTCCATGGAGGTTTATATGGACGTTTGGATAGAGGATCGCGAATCTGGTGAATGCATTAAAGCCAATGAGGCCATTTATACTTTTGTTGCTGTTGATGAAACAGGTCGACCCGTAAAGGTCCCTGAACTTGTTCCAGAAACAGAACTTGAAAAAGAACGTTTTGATGCTGCACTACGTAGAAAGCAATTGAGTTTGGTCTTGGCTGGAAAAATGAAACCATCCAATGCCACTGAGCTTAAGGCACTTTTTGAGTAACAAGTATATAAAAGAATTATTTAATACTTAGACAGCCAATACTCTGGATTAAGCATTTGATTATTCTTATAAATTCTAAACCCTAAAAGGGTTTCACCGTTGGTTTTATTGGTAAAAGCTTGACCAATAGCTTGTCCTGTAGATATTTTATCTCCTTTTTTTACATATATTTTAGAAAGATTGGTATAAACTGTAAGGTAATTTCCGTGTCTTATCAAAATCGCTGGATTACCTCGTTTTATCACAAGTATTTGGGATACTTCACCATTGAAAACCGCTTTAACTTCTGCATTGTTTGTTGTGGCGATTTTGATTCCTGGGTTATTCACCTCAACAGAGCTATCAGTTAAGGACCGCCCTTTTCCGTATTTTGCCTTAATCACGCCTCTATCTACTGGCCATCCTAGCTTACCTTTATTGGCTTCAAAACTAGAAGCTAGTTTTTTGGCTTCGGGTGTAAGGACAAATTTTCCTGTTGAGGAAGTATTACCCGCTTCTTTATTAGATGCTGCAATAGCTTCTCTAATCAATCGGTTAATTTCCTTATCTAGTCGATCCGCTTCATGTTGCTTTTTTTTAATTTGGGCCGTAAACTTGTTCATATCGGCCTTTATGGATGCCATTAATACTTCGCGTTCTTTTAGTTCTTTCTCTAACTCGCGCTTTGCTGCTCTGTTTTCTTCAATGAGTTTCTGTTTGTCTTCTTTTTGTTTTGAGAGTTGAATATTTAAATCTTGTAGTTCTTTGGTTTTAGTTTTTATCGACTCACCTTGTTCTTTCTGATAATCTCTATATTGTCTGATGTACTGTAAGCGTTTGTAAGCTTGTTTAAAATTATCTGAAGACAATAAAAACATCACCTTACTTTGTTCAGACTTGCTCTTGTATGATTTTACAACCATAGCGGCATAGTCATCCTTTAATTCTTGGAGTTGTTTCCTGAGACTCGTGATTTCTTTTTGGTTGGTATTGATTTCTCGTGTGAGCAGATTGGCTTGTTCGTTTGTTATTCTTATAAGATTCTTTCTAACACTTACTTTGTAATTGAGATCTTCGATGAGTGTTACTTCAGATTTTTGTTCTTTCTTTTTAGTGAATAACAGTGCATTGATCTGCTTCATTTCCTTTAAGATCTGCTGTCTCTGAGCTTCTAATGCTTTTTGTTTTTCGCTTTGGGCAATTAGTGATGATGAGGATATTAGAAATCCTAAAATTATAATGATATGTAAATATTTTTTCATCTTGAAAACACCCCTAAAGTCCCCTCGAGGGGACAATTCTTTTAATTCCAACCTTATTTAATTATTATTTCTTTATATCCTGCCGGAATATTAAAAGGAAAACGCACCTCTTCATTTAACGATATAGACTTAAATTCCATAGTGATGGAAACTTCATCTGCATCTTCAACGGCAATGATTCTAATATCCTTTGGTAATACTTGTTTGTCAATTTCTTGGTAAGATTTGTAATCCACTTGAAGAATACGTTTTCTCAACTGTTGAAACAATTGCAGACTATCCATCTTAAAATGTGATGGGTTGATTAAATAAAACAACTCTAAAAGGACCTTTTGGTTTTTTGGCTGTAGGGCATAGGAATTTTCATTGACAAATACCGTATGTGGCTCGTCTCTTAAATTAAATATTGCCTGGCCTAACAGAATATTCTGAACTTTATTAAAGTCTAATTCCACACCAACAAAATCACTTAGTAGTTTATAATCGCCATCAAAGTATTCGTTTTCAAGTTTGTTATAAAAGCGAACTTTTTCTGGTGTAATCATCATCCTAGCAACACCAAATGATGCACTTAACCAAATCACCTTATCTTTTTCGATTCTCAAATTGAATGTATGCCCTTGCTCTTTTTCTCCTTGAATAAGGTCTATTTTTACCTTACCGCTTAGCGTTTTAAAATCAGCATCATTTTTTTGATGTTGTTTGATTACCTGATTGGCTGACAGCTTATCGCTTGCTTCACCAGATGCAATAACGCTTTTAGTAGATTTACAACCCGCCACTATAAAGAATATGGCGAGTGAGAACACGACTCTTGTAATACTAAACTTTATGTGGTTTTGTTTTTTCATTCTCTATTATGGGATTTCAACTTACAAAGGAATTTATTGTTGTGTTTTTATGGCTTGTGCCTTTTTAGCAAACGTTTCAGATTTGCCAATATTATTTAAACCCTTGTATGCCAAGCTTAACTCTGAATAAAAATCAGCCTCCATCTTTGGGTTGTCTATTAAGAAATCCAATCCCATTTCTAAGCCGTCAATGGCTTGCTCATAATTTCCTTGCTTGTTGTTTGCAACACCATTAACTAGGTACAACATAGGTTGTGCAGGATACAGCTCCAATGCTTCCTCACTGTCTTTAACAACTGCTTTATAATCTTCTAAGTCTAATTGAAGTAGCAATACATCTTTTATAAGTTTAAAATCATTAGGGTCTTGTTTTAAAGCTTCTTTGAAATTTGCTAAAGCTTTAACTTTATCCCCCGATTTTAAATAGTATTGCCCAAGATCACTATGGGTTTGGGCATTTTTATTGTTATCCACCAAAGCCGTGATATCCACTAAATCAGATTCATATTCTGGGTTTTTAGATACGAATGCCACAAAGTCTTTTAGAACTTTTGCTTTGGCATCTGCGTTTATTTCTGGTGTTGATAATGCTATTTTTACTGATTTTATAGCCTCTTCAACATTATTATCCTGAAGATGAAACTTGTATAATGCCAAATGCACAAACTTGGAATCCGGTTTAACCTTAAGAAGATTTTTGGCCGCTTCGAAAGCTTTCTTTTTATCCCCCGTTTGGCTATATCTATAAATCAGTTTTAAATGATTTTCTTCATTGTTGGGATTATTTGCTATACGCTGCTCAAGGTTTTCTATTCTATCGTCAACATTACCTGTTATACTATAAATGTCGTTTCGCATCGCATCTCTGGCCTCACTTACCCCTAACTCTTCATCTAACTCGTCTAAAAGATCTAAAGCTTGTTTATAGCGTTTTTCCCTAACGTATAAAGCCGCTAAATCTTCTTTATAGTCTGGATGGTACTTAACCAGTTGCTTAATTGTTTTTATGGCATTGTCTATATCGTCTTGCTGAAAATATACATCGTACAACTCATCCAAAAACCATTCGTTATCAGGTTGCATGCTAATTGCCTTTTTGAGGTTGTCCTCTGCTGCTCCAAAGTTTTTGAGTTTATTGTAGTTTTTACCGAGCTCGAAATAGATGATTGGTTTTTTACTATCGAGATTGAGGCATTTATGAAGCGCTTCAACCGCTCTTTCATAATTCTCGATGCCTTTTTGTTTAAGGGCTTCGAAGAAATGCTCCTGAAATTCATCTTCAACATTTCCTAAATCGTCGTCTGGTCTTTTGTTGAAATCGACTTGTGCAATAGCAATGCTGGGCACTATAAATAGTACCACCATTAATCTTGCTATTCTATATGTTACTTTCATTTAGATTCTTCGCTGCGCTCTGAATGACATTGAAACTTCAAAAGCTATTCCAAAACGGAATAATCACCTATACTGATTTTGGTGAAGTCACCATTATATTTTACATGGTTGCCAATCATCGCTTCCTCTAAATTAGCGTTTTTAATAGAGGTTTGGTTCTGGATTAAGCTATTTTTAACGCTTGAGTCCTCAATCACACAGTCCTTGCCAATAGAAACGTAAGGACCTATGGTTGTATTGCGTAAAATAGTGCCTTTACCAACACAGCAAGGTTCAATAATCTTTGAGTTTTCTAAAACAACAGAATCGTCAACTAATTGCTCTTCCCCATCTGCTTTTAAGAAGCCTAACATTTTTGCATTCGTCTCCAATGTAACGGCTTTGTTTCCGCAATCCATCCATTCATCTACAGTACCCGTTTTGAATATTCTACCATCAGCCATCATGCGTTTTATGCCGTCATTGATTTGGTATTCACCGCCATTCATGACGTTTTCATCTAAAACCTCTTGAAGCTTTTCTTTTAAAACGGCAACATCTTTAAAGTAGTAAATACCAATAACCGCTTGGTCGCTTACAAAGCTTTCTGGCTTTTCGACCAATTCTACAATATTTTCATTGTCGTCTAGCTTTACCACACCATAAGCTTCTGGGTTATCAACGCGCTTTGTCCAGATAACACTATCGGCATTTGGATCTAAATCAAATTCTGCCCTAATCAAAGTATCTGCGTAGGCAATTACTGCTGGTCCAGATAATGATGGCTTTGCGCTCATTATAGCGTGCCCTGTCCCTAATGGTTGGTCTTGTCTGTATATGGATGCTTTGGCGCCTAAATCTTGTGCCAATTCTGTCAGGCTCTCTACGACATCATCACCAAACCAAGCAGGATCACCCAAAACGAAAGCGATTTCTTCAATAGGTTGCTTCAACACTTTTGCAATGTCCTTTACTAAACGGTGTACTATTGGTTGACCTGCAACAGGTATCAATGGTTTTGGAACTGTTAAACTATGTGGCCTAAGGCGAGAGCCTCTACCTGCCATTGGTACTATTATTTTCATGCTTTAAGTTTATTCGTTGATTCGATTAATTCGTTATTTGGTTCCCGTGCTTCCGAAACCGCCTTCACCTCTATCGGTTTCAGAAAGTTCTTCTACTTCTACCCACTCAGCACGTTCGTGTTTGGCTATGACCAATTGTGCTATGCGTTCGCCGTTGTTAATAGTAAAGTCTTCATTAGAAAGATTTGCCAAAATCACTCCTATTTCACCTCTGTAGTCTGCATCAATTGTTCCAGGTGCATTTAGGACAGTGATTCCTTTTTTTGCTGCCAATCCGCTCCTTGGTCTTACTTGCGCCTCGTAACCAATTGGCAATTCTATAAATAAGCCTGTGCCTACTATGGTTCTTTCTAAAGGTTTAAGTATTCTGGCTTCGGTTAAACTTGCTCTTAAGTCCATACCTGCGGAAGCTATAGTTTCGTAATGTGGTAATTCGTGTCTGGATTTGTTTATGATTTTAATTTTCATGTTTTATTTTTTTAAGAACTGTTTCAGTTGGTTCTTTTCTAACATAACAACCAATCCCAAAAATACAATTAACATTGCAATTCCTATAACATAATTCTCTCGGTATTGATAGAAAAACAACATCGAAAGGCCTGCGGACAAGAAAATATAAAGTCCTATTTTTTTTAGATTGTAAGGTATGGGATAATATTTTCTTCCGAAATAAAAAGACAGTAACATCATTGAGGCATAAGCTACCAATGTAGCTACAGCTGACGCTTTATAGCTATAAGTTTCAATAAACATAAAATTGATTATCAGTGTCACTAAAGCACCGACAACAGAAATATAAGCACCGAACTTTGTTCGATCAGTTATTTTATACCAAACGGAAAGATTATGATATATGCCCAAGTAGAAGTTCGCCAATAGAATTATTGGCAATATCCACATGGCTTCCCAATAGGCCTCACTTCTAATAATAAATGGTTTTATAGCATCTGCAAATACAACAACTGCTAAAAGAATAATGGAACCAAATGCCACAAAAAATTCGAGAATATGGGCATAGTTTTTTTGTGGATTATTGGTTTTAGCATGGCTAAAAAAATAGGGTTCAATACCTAGGCGATATGCTGTTGCAAAGAGTGTCATAAACAAAGCCAACTTATAACAGGCAGAATACATTCCTATTTCGCTTTCAGCCACGTTTGGCGGTAATAATTCCTTTAGTAAAATGCGATCGAAAGTCTCGTTTATAGAAAATGCAACACCTGCAATTAAAATTGGCATGGCGTAGCGCATCATTAGTTTCCATAAACGTTTATCGAATCTATAGTTGATTTTTACATAGAAAGACAACATTACCAATAGCGTGACTGCACTTGCTACGAGGTTTGCAATAAATATATAACTGATTTCGAAGTTGGGTTTATAAATGCTTTCAAATAATCCTCCACCTTTAGCTAGGTCTTTTAAAGCCAGTAAGAAGAATAGATTCAGTCCAATGTTAATAATTACATTCAGTATTTTTATAATAGCATAGCGCATTGGTTTCTCATTTGCCCTAAGCCACGCAAAAGGAATGATAACAAGCGCATCCAGCAGTAATATCCATATCACTAAGTTGATATACTTGACATCAATATCTATGATACTAGCTATTTGATTTTGAAATATTAAGGCTAATACGAAGAACCCAAAAGATGATATAATTAAGGATAGTGACGACGTGCTCACCACCTTATCTTTATCCTCTTCCTTATTAAAAAAACGGAAAAATGCCGTTTCCATACCGTAAGCCAAAATCACATTAAATAATACGAAGTATGAAAAAATAACGGAAATCTTTCCGTATTCCGCAGGATTGGCCAAAACAGCCTCACTTGTATAAAGTGGTACTAGCAAGAAGCTCAGCATTCTGGGTAATACCGTAGCTAAACCGTAAATGAAAGTTTGTTTAAAAAGGGATTTAAAACCGCTCAATTGATTGTGTTCTGGTCTGCGTAAAAGTATTAAATAAATAGCTCTTCTAACAAGGCGAAACAAAAAAGCCTTGCACATAGCGTACAAGACTTTTTAATCACTAACTATAAATTATTTATAAAACTAATTGTCATTCTCTTCATCTAGAGTCGCCAAGCCTTCTGAGCTTTCTCGCACATAGATTGATGGTGGACCATTTTCGTAGTAAGTCCCTGCAAATTCATTAAGTTGTTGAATTTTATAATATTTCGTTTCTCCATTTTGAATGTAGCTAATTACACACTCATTAGCTTTTAAATCAAAAGGATAACCCTCTGGTTTGTCTTCAATTCTAAAAGTATAGGTGCGTGATTTGTTTTTTAGTACTGCCGAATATTTCCCTTGGGTTTTCACCAATTTACCTTGAAGATTTCTAAAATAGACGCTATCTACTATAACATCTGTTGGTTTATCGACCACTGGAATAAAGATATTTACACCTGTACCACCAACTTTGATGCCTGCATACCATTCTTGAAAGTAAACATCTTCTATGTTAAAAGGTATTTCTTTTTGAAATGTCGTTGCCACTTTTGAGCTAGCGCATTGGAAAGTAAAACACATCGCAACAGCGAAAGTAAGGGCATAAATTGCTGCTTTTAGCTTTTTCATTTTATAAGTAGATTTAGATTTGGAAGGGCAATATAGGAATTTTATTTATTTAATCGATGATTTTGGTATTTTATCGACGAAATACATTGGTTTTTTCAAATCTACTTAAATAAAAAGTCCAACTCAATGAGTTGGACTTTGTTTTATTTTTGTAAAATATTCTTGGCTTACACTTAATTGTTTAACGCCTCAGCACCACTTTTACATTTAGCTTGCGCTTAATTGTTAAGTGCCTCAGCACCACCAACAATTTCAAGGATTTCGTTGGTAATTGCAGCTTGTCTTGCTTTGTTGTATGTCAATTTCAATTGATCTCTAAGCTCTGTCGCATTGTCCGTTGCCTTGTGCATTGCCGTCATACGTGCTCCATGTTCTGAAGCAAATGAGTCTCTAATCGCCTTATATAATTGTGTCTTTAAAGACTTAGGAATTAAAGTTTCAACTATTTCTTGCTTAGAAGGTTCAAAAATATAATCTGTATTAGCAAGTTTATTTTCACCTTCAATCGGCACGATAGGCAAAAACTGCTCAGTCATTACGATTTGTGTTGCTGCATTTTTAAAGCTGTTATATACCAATTCAACTTTATCGTAATCACCTTCCACAAACTTATTCATTATCATTTCGGCAATTTCAGCAACATTCTCAAAGCTTAAGTCATCATAAAGTTCACTTTTGTTAGCAATAACTTTATTGGTCTTTTTAAAAGCATCATTTGCTTTTTTTCCTATTGCTAAATATGATACTTCTTGGTTAGCATATTTCTCACTTGTTAGCTTTTGAACCTCTTTTATAATACTAGAATTAAAAGCACCTGCTAAACCTCTGTTAGAAGTAATAGCAACAACCAAAACGTTCTTAACTTCTCTCTGTACAGAATACTTACTACCAGAATCATCATCCAAAGTAGCGCTTAAGCTTTGCAATAATTCCGTTAACTTATTAGAGTAAGGACGCATTGCAGTAATAGCATCTTGAGCCTTCTTTAACTTTGCAGCAGACACCATTTTCATGGCACTGGTAATCTGCATCGTTGAAGATACTGATGATATTCTGTTACGTATTTCTTTTAAGTTTGCCATTTTTCTCTTTTGTCATTCCGCACTTGATGCGGAATCTATTTTAATTAAATTTCAAAACATGAGATTCCTGCCTTACTTCGACTTCGCTCAGCACAGGTCGCAGGAATGACAATTAGTTTCTATATTTCCCAGTAAGGTCTTTGGCTACATTAGTTAATGTATCAATAACCTCATCAGTTAATTTACCTGCTTTAAGCGTATCTAGCGTATCTCTATGCTTTGCATTTAAAAATTCGATGTAATCTCTTTCGAACTCTTTTACTTTTTCAACAGGAACATCTCTTAAAAGGTTCTTAGAACCAGCGTAGATAATTGCAATTTGATCTTCTACAGTAAAAGGATCATTTTGAGCTTGCTTTAATATCTCAACATTACGCTTACCTTTTTCGATGACGTTTAATGTCGATGCATCTAAATCTGAACCAAACTTAGCAAAGGCTTCTAATTCACGGAACTGAGCCTGGTCTAACTTTAATGTACCAGATACTTTCTTCATCGATTTAATCTGTGCGTTACCACCAACACGAGATACAGAGATACCCACGTTAATTGCCGGACGTACACCAGAGTTAAACAAATCACCATCTAAGAATATCTGACCATCCGTAATAGAAATTACGTTTGTTGGGATATATGCTGATACGTCACCTGCTTGAGTTTCAATGATAGGTAAAGCTGTTAAAGAACCACCGCCTTTTACCATTGGCTTTAAAGTCTCTGGTAGATCGTTCATTTCTTTAGCAATAGTGTCATCGTTGATGATTTTTGCAGAACGCTCTAACAATCTTGAGTGCAAATAGAAAACGTCACCAGGATACGCCTCACGTCCTGGAGGACGACGTAATAATAACGACACCTCACGGTAAGCAACTGCTTGCTTAGATAAATCATCGTAAATAATTAATGCTGGACGACCAGTGTCTCTAAAATACTCACCAATAGAAGCTCCAGTCATCGGTGCATATACTTGCATCGCAGCAGGATCTGATGCGTTAGCTGCTACAATAGTAGTATAAGCTAATGCGCCTCTTTCTTCTAATGTTTTAGCAATGTTTGCTACTGTTGATGCCTTTTGACCAACGGCAACATATATACAATATACAGGCTCACCTGCATCGTAAAATTCTTTTTGATTTAAAATGGTATCAATACAAACCGTAGTCTTACCTGTCTGACGGTCACCAATAACCAACTCACGTTGACCTCTACCTACAGGAATCATGGCGTCAATTGCCTTAATACCTGTTTGCAATGGTTCGGTTACTGGTTCTCTATAGATAACACCTGGTGCTTTACGCTCAACTGGCATTTCATAAGTTTCACCAGTAATTGGCCCTTTACCATCGATTGGATTACCTAAAGTATCAACAACACGCCCAACAATACCTTCACCTACTTTTACAGAGGCGATACGCTTAGTACGTTTTACAGTCGATCCTTCTTTTACAGCTTTAGAATCACCTAATAATACGATACCTACGTTATCTTCTTCAAGGTTAAGTACAATACCTTCTGCACCACCATCGAATTCAACTAACTCGCCATATTGCGCGTTAGCCAATCCGTAAGCACGTACAATACCATCACCTACAGTTAATACTGTTCCTACTTCGTCTAATGAAGCACTTGCTTCAAAACCTGAAAGTTGTTGTTTTAAGATTGCTGATATCTCAGCTGGTTTTACTTCTGCCATCTCTATTTAGATATTAGATGTTAGAGATTAGACGTTAGACGCCAACTCTAACTATTCTTAATTTAATGTAAATTCTCTTTTTAATTTGTCGAGTTTGTTTGAGATACTAGCATTGTACTGCGTATCACCAACTCGTAAAATGAAACCACCCAAGATGCTTTCATCTATAATATTTTCTATTTCTGCTTCTTTGCCCGTTAATTCTTTAACCTTAGCTAAAACTTTAGTTTTTAAATCTCCTGTTAGAGGAACTGCTGTTGTTACTTTAGCAACTTGACTTCCTCTCAATTGATCAAACAACTGAACATAACTAGAGGCTACTTCATTTAAAAGTGCCAATCGCTTGTTTGAGATTAAAGTATCAATTAGATTTTCTGTATTTGCGTTTACTTTTGTAAATACAGAAGATAATACAGATTTCTTATCTGAAGATCTCACCACAGGACTTTGAAGCATTTGACTGAGCTCATTGCTTTGTGCAATGGTTTCAGAGATATGTTTCATATCATCATTGACTGCTTCTGCCGCTTTTTGATCTTGTGCTAAGCTTAAAACCGCTTTAGCATATCTAACTGCTGCTCTTGATCCTGCCATTTATCCTTAGTTTAATTTTGCTTCACCTAACATACCCTCAACCAATTTCAATTGCTTGTCTTTGTTAGATAATTCCTCACGCACAACTTTTTCTGCAATTTCTATTGATAAACCAGCAACGTGACTCTTTAGCTCTGCCATTGCAGCTTTCTTTTCACTTTCTATAGCTGCTTGTGCTTTCTCAATAATTTTGCTTGCTTTTTCTTGTGCTTCTATTTCAGCCTTGGCAATAGTTTGCTCTCTTATTTCGCGCGCATCCTTAAGCATAGCCTCACGTTCTACACGTGCCTCTTGTAATATGCGCTCGTTATCTGCTTGTAGGTTTTCCATTTCCTTACGTGCATTCTCAGCAGAAGCTAAGGCATTTTTTATACCTTCTTCTCTTTCGCTAACGGCACCAAGAATAGGTCTCCAAGCAAACTTTCTCAATAAAAACAATAATATCAGGAAGGTGATTACCGTCCAAAATACCAATCCAAATCCAGGTTTAATTAAATCCATGTTTTATAACTTCTTTTTAATCTAAATTTTATCCTCTAACAGTTAAAATTATTAGAGAATGATAAAAATTACAGAAGCAGCCAACCGCTACTTCTGTAATTGGTTTTAATCATAATTATACGATTAACGCTGCTACAACGCCAAATAGCGCTACCGCTTCTACGAAGGCTGCTAAAATTAATGCAGAAGATTGAATCTTACCGTGCATTTCTGGTTGACGTGCCATAGCTTCCATAGCAGATCCACCAATTTTACCAATACCTACACCAGCTCCGATAGCTGCTAAACCAGCTCCAATAGCTGCAATTCCAGTAATAGTCATAATATAAAATTTAAATTAATTAATGATGCGCTTCTTCAGTTGCCATCCCAAAATAAAGGGCAGACAATACTGTAAATATATATGCTTGTATTGCTGTTACCACAATTTCAATAATCCCGATAAATAAAGAGAACGCTACTGAAACTGGCGCTACAGCCCAAGTCTTAAATATAAAAATCAAAGACATTAACGCTAATATGATAATGTGCCCTGCCGTAATGTTAGCGAACAAACGAATCATAAGCGAAATTGGCTTTGTAAATATTCCTATTAATTCTATTGGCATTAAGAATATTTTCATTGGCACAGGCACTCCTGGCATCCAGAAAATATGCTTCCAATAGTTTTTATTTCCACTAAATGTTGTAATGATAAATGTGAATAGTGCCAATACCATTGTAAAAGCAATATTACCACTAAGATTAGCTCCGTTTAAAATTGGAATCAAACCGAAAATATTGTTAATCCAGATAAAGAAAAATACCGTTAACAAGTAAGGCATATATCTTTTGTACTTATGCTCACCAATCATAGGTTTTGCTATTTCGTCGCGCACAAACACTACCAAAGGCTCAACAAAGCTTCCGATACCAGAAGGCACATTGTTTTTGCTCTTTTTATAGCTTTTGGCAGCAGTGAAGAAAATAAGTATTAAAACAATCACTGAAACCCACATCATAAAAACGTTTCTAGTTATTGATACATCAATAGGCCTCTCGGCATTTGTAGGATGTCCTTCTTCGTCTAACTTTACTTCAGTTTCACCCTCATTAAGCTGATACACTTTTTCATGAACATTGACAAACTTGCCTCCGTTTTTCTCAACTACTTCGTGCCCATGATAATCGTGGTGAAATTCAGAAGACATAAATGTAGTTAACCCATTGTCTGTCCAAAGAATAACTGGCAAAGGAATTGTAATGTGCTTTTCGTCTTCTTTACCCTCATTAAAAGTAATGATGTGCATGCCATAAGCATCCTTGACGTGATGCATAATCATTGACTTTGCGTCAAACTTTTCATCATCTCCTTGCTCTTTAGCATCCTTGGCAAAACCAAAAGAGAATACTGATAAAAACAGAACTGTAAATACTGTACGCTTTAAGGTGTTTAATGTCATTCTTTGTGGCTTTAAAATACCTTCTTTTAAATTCGGTGCAAATGTACGTACATTAAATGAATTGACAAACAATAATTTTGCGATAATTTCTATGGGCCTTTAATCGATGAAAACAGTTGATTTGAAGGCGTCTCAGAAACTTAAAAAAATTACTGTTTTTGAAGAAATTTTGTCAAAGTAAATACTTCAAAAAACAAAAACAGAAAATAAGGGATGAAAAAATTGAAAACATCTGGTTGCTTGTTTTCAAAGTCCGAAAGTATTAATGGTAACAAGAACACTATAGCCAATGCCATCTTTAAAAATGTCATGACCATGAAAACATTAAAGATGTCTGTCTTACCAGATGAATATCGATAATTTATAATGGTGTATAGCGCGAGTGTTATGACAAAGTGAAATACATAAATCTGCCACACAGGGAAAAAAAAGATACTGTCATTCGCAAAATGATGCAATAAATAGCTGTGAATACCAAACAACACTGCTGCAATGCCAATTAACTGTAATACAAATGTAGTCTGTCTTTTTTTAAAGGCTTCCATGCTAATCATCTTTTGAAGCTGCAATAATACGTCTAATTACAAAAATAATGGACAGAACCACGGATAATAAAGATAAAATTACAGTATAAAGATTGTGCTTATTCGGATATCGATCGTCTATTTTTACACCCACAAAAGTCCCTAAGCCGATAATTGCAAACATTTGTATAGCAATGCTCGAATATCGCGCATAAGTATTAAGCTTGTCTTTCTGGTCTTTGAGGGGCTTTTGACTCTTGTTGCTCTGGTTGTTTTGGCTTAACTGACTCATTAGGCAATGCTTTTACTGTACCTTTCATGCTACATGTAGCATTAAATGTAGCTCCAGGTTCAACTGCTAATTTACTGGTGTGCACCTCTCCTTCGATGTGTGCTGTAGATTTTAAAGATAATGTACCCGAAAGAATAAGCTTACCCGAAAATTTACCTTCAAAGTCCGCATTTTCTCCTTGTAAGGTGCCTTTGATAAGTCCTGATTTACCGATAACCACCTTTCCTGAGGTTTTTACATTGCCTTCTACTGTCCCGTCAATTCTAAAAGGGCCTTGACTTGCTATATCACCAACAATTTTAGTGCCTTGTGCTATAATGTTCTGTTGCGTACTTGTTTCCATAGTCGTTGTTTGTTTAGGTTTTTTGTTGTCTGAGGAAAACATGTTGATTTGGTTTTAATTTACTCTAACTTTAAAAATGCATTTAAATTTTTATGACGTTGGATAATAGCATAATTTGGCGAGGATATTGCAAAATATTCTTTGGTGATTTTTGGTTTTACAGGTCGGCCCCGACTATCTTTTTCGTCTGACTGCAACAATTGAGCAAAACCACTAGCTCCTTGAATACTCGTTAATCCATGTACTACCACAAAGGTAGTGTTTTCATCGTATAAATCTACTGAAGTCGTTAAATCAAAGTACTTTATCTTTTTCTCAATTTCTTCGTTAAGCGTTTTTACAAAGGCATCTATATCTTCATCAGACCCTTTCTCAAATTGATAAATTACATTAAAGTTTTTAGCCTTATCATCCGATACAAATTCTTTTTTTGCCAAGACAGGAATCGCATTGTTTAATATTTCCTGAGCCTTTTTACCCTCTTCCGAATTAGGATACGTAAGTGCAATATAGTTGATGCCTTCTTTGTAGGCTTCAAACCCATAGAGACGTCCTTTAGCCGACGCTTTAAGAATTTCAAACTTAGGCACAAAATCATCCCCTTCTAAACGTTTGATCTGATTTTCAGCTTCTGCGATAACAGCGGCATACTCTTGGTTATCAAACTGTTTATAAAGGTTGGTGTAAATCACTTCTGGGCTATTTTCATCTTTGGCCAATTCGGATTGCGGATTTGATAGAATTTCTGCATAACGGGAATCGGGATAATTTGCAACAATGTCGGTCTTGATGGCTTCAGCCTTTCTGTTTAAACCTAGTTCAACATAAATCTTGTATAGATTGTATTTTGAAGGAAGAATTAAGCGGTCCTCAGGATTATTGCCCAATAAATCCTCAAAGCGGGATTTTGACAATTCTAACTCCCTGAATTTTTCTTTGTAGATAATTCCCAGTTGGTAATATGCAAAATTTCTTTCTTTGGCTATACTATCTATGGCTACCTTTTCTGTCGGAAGCGATGCTATATAAGTCTCCGGGTTGTATCGTTCTTCTTGTCCTGAAATCTTCGAGACACTTTCTTGCTTTTCTGTCGTTTTAATGTCAGATCGTTGTTTTGAAAGTCGCCAATTATCTTGAAGTTTACGTTCTCCCCAAAGTTTAAGGAATTCATTTTTACCGTAAGCTACAGTAGTTGGGTTGTAGAAATAAAAACTACTGTTGCCTCCACCCTTCTGGGTAAATTCTCCAGGTAACCCTTTAGGACTTATACTGGCTTTTCGGTTATTATCCTTTATGGTATTTGTTGCTGCATTTTTTCTGATTTCTTGCTTTCTTAACTCTGCTTCTTTCTGCTTTTCTTCCTCGAGCGCCTTAGCTTTTAGGTCTTCTACATATTTAATATAGATAGCCAGTTGCTCTTCTTTAGGAAGGCTAATGATGTGCAAAATACTATCATTGGCTCGGGCTATATCTTCGTAATAGATTACGTCGTCTAAATTTTCACGCTTTCTTTTAATGATTCTGTAAGGTTTTGTGTTTTGCCCCATAGCGGTCATGGTACTGTCGTAATAAGCTCCTGCGGTTTTATAAGAATTTCTATCAAAATGCATATTGCCCAAAGTCTCATAATTGAGCGCTCTCAAATATTTATCCGAGGTTGTTTTTCTTAAGGATTTGTTATAATAAGCTTCCGCTAGGCTATCTGAAGCTCTATTACGGTGAAACTCAGCAATACGATAATATATTTTATCTAGGAAAGGTCTATTTTCGCGATTTTCTTCAAGCTCGGTAAGGTATTCTTGAAAAGCCACCTCATCACCATTTAATTCATCAAAATTATAGGATTTTTCTAAATGGGCGTTGATATAAAAGGCTCTTGGAACTTGCCTATGCATTTCAATAATGGCGTCGAACTCCATATTAGCACTGTCCTTTTCTTTCATTTCGTTGTATAATTGACCTCTAATAAAATGAAAACGTGCCTTTTCGCTTTTAACCTTGGTGTTTTCAGCAGCTATGCCAAGCAATGCTATGGCACTATCCTTAGCCTTAATATTTATATAGGCTTGAGCCAGTGTCGCTGTAGCGTCGGCCAAATCCTGTCCTTCGATTTCTTCTTCCTCGAGCAAGCGCTCTAGTTTTTTTATGGCTCCGACATTATTGTCTAAACGCATATTGGCTTTTTCTCGCCAAATCTTTACTTGGTTGATTTTGTCACTTGTTGGGTATTTGTTAAGGATATTATTAAATGCTGCTAAGGCTGGCACAAAGCGCTGGTCGTAATATCTTGCTTTTCCCAATAACAGATAGGCTTCATCGATTTGAGGATTTTTTTCCTTGCCATCTATATTCATGCCGTGCTTTTGAATGGCTTTAATTGCTTTTTCTTCAGCACGTTCAAAATCTGCATTTTTTGTTTGACCTGGCAAGAATATATCTTCACTTACCTTCATGCGCTCCACGGGAAGCAACTCCCAAAAATTTTCCGTGTACTCATCATTTACGGCCAGTTTGCCTCGCTCTAGTGCTATGTTACCATTATAAAGAATGTTGTATTTGGTGCCTAAAGCATGGAAATTTCTGTTAATAAAAGTATCCTTTTTACGTGAACAGCTCTGAGCGATAATCGCTGTTATAAAGAGTATGAATATTGTTTTTATGCTAAGTTTCAACGTCGGTTCTATTTGATTAATAGATAACTAAACTATTGGGGTTTTAGTGTGCTAAGTGGTAAAAATAAGCATCTTTTTGAATTTTTGATGGTATTAAACTGTTTTTCGAGGAATTACAAGGTTTTTATAAATAAAAAACTTGTGGAAATAGCATCACTATAACCACAAGTTTAAGGTAGAAATTATTTGCACTTTATTCTTCTTCCTGAAAACTCATATTACTTGCAAAATGCGCTTCCAGTTCCTTTAAAGTTGCAGGATTAGTTTCTAAATCTTTTACTACATCACCTTTGTCCAAAACCACAATGCGCTCGCAGACATCTGTAACATGCATTAAATCATGACTGGAGACCAAAACGGTGACGCCTTGTTTTTGAGCTAAATCCTTTAAGATTTGTTTTAGCCGAATCTGCGTGGTTGGGTCTAGATTGGCGAAAGGCTCATCTAGGACAATAACTTTTGGATTTCCTATAAGTGCCGCAACAATACCGGCTTTCTTTTGATTTCCTTTACTTAAATCCCTAAGGTATTTTTTCTTTCCTATAATTTCACCATTGAAAAAATCTTCAAATTGTGATGTCAGCGCATCTACATCAGCTTTGTTTTGACCTCTTAAATCACCAATAAAATAAAAGTATTCTTCAGGTGTGAGATAACCTATTAAAAAGCTTTCATCAATAAATGCTGAAGTAAAAGGTTTCCAATCTTCACTTTTATCTACTACAACTTCATTGTTTGTGACACTTCCAGAGGTTGGTTTTATCAAATCCAACAATAAACTGAAATATGTTGTTTTACCCGCACCATTATTACCTACTAGACCAAAACTCTGTCCTTTAGGTATGTTTAATTCCTCTATGTTAAGAACCGTGGTTCCATTATATGATTTGGTAAGGTTTTTTGTTTGTATCATGATTTTTTTGGTCTATAGAATTAGTTGTCTTGACTAAAGGCGTCAATCATTTTGTATTTTGAATCCGAATAGCGTTTGGTTATAAATTTCATTAGTTTTTTATGCAGCACTATACCAGTAACACCAATACCTATGAGAACAGCGACACCGACTTCAAATCCAACGAAAAAGTTTGCAATAGAAAAAATGATTAAAGGAATAAGCATTATTGGCAATCCAATAATCCATTGTACCGCTCCCGTGCCTTGGTAATTAAATGCTGCACGTTGATTGAGGTCTATTTTCTTCCTATTGAACGAGCCTCCATAAAGCATGATGTGTGAATTGACACCAATATTATAAATGGCTGCCGCAAAATGCATCATTAAGATTTTCCAACCAAAATAAAGGTATGGAATACCCAAAACAAACATAATAACCACACTCAGCATCATAAGCACAAATTTTGAACGTAGATACTGTTCGTATTTAATGTTCTGGCTCATTAGCATTTTGTAATAGCCACTATCCCAAGCTGGAATGAATTGTCCAAAATTGATAAGGAAAATCCCTGTTGAAAACACACCTACAAATGAAGCAGCGTATAACGAGTCTCTATAAATTGGCTGTGTATAGAAAAACAAGCCATACAACAAACCAATAACCATAATAAATGCAGAGGACTTGGTGCGCTTGTTGCGCCAAATTAACTTTAAGTCTAGTTGCATAAATGGAGCAATGTCACCAAAACGATTGGTCCAGGACAGATCTGCAGCTTTTACTTCTGTTACTTTAGATTGCAATGAACTGTCCAAGAAAAGTTTTTCTCTTAAAACCCTGTAATTATAACCATAACAAAGGGCTAATATCGCTAATGGCAGTACAATTAAAATCGGGTTGTTGGCTATACCAATAAAGGCATTCCCAACAAGCGATGTCATGGATACTATTTCAAAATATTCTAATCCGTATAATACACCAACAAAGACCATTAATGGTAAAAAGGGAAGGTCTGTTTTTGAGGAAAGTGCTTCAATAATAAAGTTTAGAAAATTAATAATTAGTACAACAAGAATTAATGCAAACATCCATGGCAAAATTTTAGAGGACGCATATCCGTCCCCAATAAGCATAATGCTAAAAGGAATTATGGCAAATAGTGGCAGAAAATTAAAAAATGATAATGCTGATTTACCTAAAACATAATGCACTATTGTCGATCGCTTTATTGGTAGTGTTAGCAATGGTTTAACGCTCATAACCGGCAGCTTTTGCAAAAAGAACCTTATCATTACATCTGCTATAATCCAATAAAATAAAAATCCATTGGCTATTACAAACGGGTCTTCATCAGGAAAGGTTTTCTTTAAAATGAAAAGCAGTCCAAAACCTAAGCCCAAAAACATCACGACAAAATACAGTGCAAAAAACACGAGTAGAATATTTAACGCAAGACTCTTTTGCCAATATGAAGAACGGAAATATTGTTTCCACTCTAAATTAAGGAAGTGTTTAATCATGTTTCTGGTTAGTTTTTTCTATTAGTAAACTTAATCGTTAATTTGTTACAAACAAATTTAGCATTACATCTTGCTTCCTTATTTTTGCACAAAATTATCGCAATGGCACAATTTCATAGTCTTACCATAAAATCAATTGAAAAGGTGACTGAGCAGTCAGTATCCATAACTTTTGATATTCCAGAGAACCTTAAAGACAACTTTAGCTTTAAAGCCGGTCAATATATTACCTTAAAAACTTCTATTGATGGTGAAGAGGTGCGCAGAGATTACTCTATTTGTTCGTCCGTAAACAGCGGCGAAGTAACGGTTGCTGTAAAAGCTGTTGAAGGTGGTACATTTTCAATTTACGCCAACGAAAAACTGAAAGCTGGTGATACTATCTACGTGGCAGAACCTAATGGACGCTTTATCTTAGACGCCAACAAAGCTAAAACCAGAACTATTGCGGCTTTTGCCGCTGGTAGCGGCATTACACCTATTTTAAGTATTGCCAAGACACTTTTAGAGGAAGAGCCTTTTAGCAATTTTATCTTGCTGTACGGTAATAAATCTCTTGAAGAAGCTATGTTTTTTGATCAAATAGTAGAGCTTCAAGCCTTTTACGGAAACCGTTTCCATGCCCATTTTATCTATAGCCAAACAAGAGAAGAAAATGCTATGTTTGGTCGGATTGAAAAAGGCACGGTGAACCTTATCGTTAAAAATAAATACAAAGGCGTTTCTATTGAAAAGTTCTACCTCTGTGGGCCTGAAGAAATGATTCATACGGTTAAAGAGGTTTTAATGGAGAATGGCATCAAAGAAAAAGATGTTTTATTCGAATTGTTTACAGTACCTGTTGAAAGCGCAAATCCTACTGATGTTGAAGTTCCTAGCGGAAACTCAAAAATAAAAGTGTTAGTTGACGATGAAGAATTTGAATTTGAAATGTCTCAAGAGGATTCCATTCTCGAAGCGACCTTAAAACAAGATATTGATGCACCTTATTCCTGTCAAGGTGGGATTTGCAGTAGTTGTATTGCCAGATTAACGGAAGGCCAGGCCAAAATGCGTCAGAATAATATTCTCACCGATAGCGAGGTTGCGGAAGGTTTGGTGTTGACCTGCCAAGCGCATCCTACATCAGCAACTATTGTGGTGGATTATGATGATGTATAAATTAGACTTTTAGATTTTTAGGTCAATAGGCTTTTAGATTGCTTCTTTTGCTGGAATTGTTGTCTTTACTTTTGAGATAATAGTGGCTACAGTTATACTTCCTGCTGCGTTTTCGTAACCCTCAGGGTACTTGTTGCCATAAATCGAAGTGGGTATCAAAGGATATTGCTCTCTATTTGCCACTAAAGCATGGTCTTCAGGTTGGTTGAAGGGCGCAAAGCCGGCAAAAGGATGGGTCACTCCCCAAATTGTAATTACTTTTTTACCTAACATTGCCGCTAAATGTCCATTGCCTGAATCCATGGACAACATCACATCTAAATTCGAAATCAAATCTAGTTCTTCTCTCAGGCCCAGTTTCCCAGCTACTGAAGATACGTTGTTATATTTGGTTGCTATTGCATCCAAAATTTTCACTTCCTTTTTTCCTCCACCAAATAAAATCACATTATACTCCTTCGAAAGCTCAGTAATTATTACTTCCATTTTGTCCAATGGATACATCTTGCTTTCGTGAGCAGCGAAAGGTGCAATTCCGATAGTTTTGTTTTCTGGATTTGAAATAAAAGATTTCAATTTTGGGGTTAACTCAGCCTTTTGTGGGAATTCAGGATTTGATAAATCTATTTGATAACCAAGTTGTTCAAAAACATCGGCATAGCGCTGATGTGTGGTTTTTAACTGGTAAAATATTTTTCCCGACGTCAAAGCTTTCTTTTCTGTCCTGCCTTTATCAATTTGCAAAACTTTTTTTCCAGCAAAAAAGAATTTTAAGATTTTACTGCGCAATACGTTGTGCAAATCTGCAACAGCATCAAAATTAAGTGCCTTTAATTCTCTAGAAAGTTTATAAAGCCCGATAACGCCTTTATGTTTTCCTTTTAAATCCGCAGCATAAACTTCAACATTTTTTAAACCTGAAAAGAAAGGCTTAAAGAAAGCTTTAGTGACCACCGTTATTTTTACACTAGGATATTGTTCCGTAAAGGCTCTTAAAACGGGAACTGTCATAGCCACGTCTCCCATTGCAGAAAACCTAATGACTAATATGTGTTTAGGGTTTGGCATCTCAACACACGGTGCGAGATTCCTGCTTTCGCAGGAAGTTTACTTTTGTCCTCTTAAAACTGGGTTAAGCTCATCGTCATTGTACATCTTCATTTGCTTATACACTTTCATGTACTTATCTCCGTTGGCGATGTCATTCAATAAATCGTCTATTGCCGTACTTAAATCTTTGCGTTGCTCAAGTAAAACGTTGAGCTTGTTTTGGCAAGCTGCTTTATGTGCATCAGAAGCATCTTCTCTTACTGTTTCTAGATGCATGTGGTAGATTTTTAAAGCCAAAATAGATAAACGGTCTATGGCCCAAGCAGGACTTTCGGAATTTATCTTTGCATTAGGCTTTACCTCAACATCTTTGTATTTATCCAAGAAATAGCTGTCAATAAACTCAACCGTATCAGTTCTATCTTGGTTAGATGCGTCAATCTTTCGTTTTAATTTCAATGCAGCAACTGGGTCAATGTTCGGATCTCTAATGATGTCCTCGTAAGCCCATTGAACCGTGTCAATCCAGCACTTTCTATATAACAAATGGGCGATTAAATCTTCATTTTTATTGTATTTGTTTGTGAAAGACTGATCTACAGTATTGAGAATTTTATAGGTTTTGATGGCATCTTGAAATATTGCGTTGGCTTTTTCCGAAAACATATCTTATAATTTTGAATATGCAAATATAGTTTGAATTATTAACTTAGCGAGTGAATTAAAAGTGAATCTATGCACATTCATAACCTCTCTGAAACACCATCCATTCTGAATACATTTATTTCGGAAATAAGAGATAAAACTATTCAAAAAGACAGTATGCGCTTTAGGCGAAACATAGAACGGATTGGTGAGATTCTGGGATATGAATTAAGTAAATCCTTAAATTTTGAAGCGCACAAAACAGAAACTCCTTTGGGCATTTCCAAGAGTGTTTTGCATAAAAGTGATATTGTATTATGCTCAATTTTAAGGGCAGGTGTTCCGCTTCATAATGGTTTATTGAATTATTTTGATGCGGCCGAAAATGCTTTTATTTCTGCATACAGGCAGCATAAACACAATCCTGAAAGTTTTGAAATTATTGTCGAGTATCTAGCCTGCCCAAGCTTGGAGAATAAAACGCTTATCCTCGCTGACCCAATGTTAGCCACTGGTCAATCTATGGTTTCGACCTTTGAGGCATTAAAGCCGTTTGGAAAACCGAAAGAAGTTCACCTTGTCAGTGTTGTAGGAGCACAAAAAGGAGTTGACTATGTCTCAAATGCTTTTGACTCTGAGTCTCATCTATGGATTGCGGCAATTGATGAGACGCTCAACAGCAAAGGTTATATTATTCCTGGCCTAGGTGATGCTGGTGATTTAGCTTTTGGCAACAAATTACAGCAATAAGGAAAGTATTGGAGTTATAATTAGCAATACCACAAAAACCTCTTTAAACCAACGTTCTGAGATCACCTCTATATAATTGGCCATAATTATAGAAAAAGGAGCGAACAAAAATATAAACTCACTGCCATTTTTAACCGGTGCAATGATAGCAACCAAAATAGCTATTATTGAAGCCCAGGCGATAAGAAAGTAAGAGGGTCTTAGCTTCTTGTTCTTATCTGGTAATGTCTTAAAGAAATAAATCAATATCCATATAAAAGACGTGAAAAGTACTGTAAGTTTAAGCACACTTTCTTTACTGTTATATGCCGTATAATCAAGGCTTGCAAATCGTTGAACATTTGTCGGTCTTATATAACTGTCATGGGCAATGATGTTGTAAGCCAAAAGTAGCACAACAACAGTTGCAACACCAATAAATGGGATAATTGCATTTTTAATGTCGTTCTGGGAATGGTAAATCAATGCCACAATGACCAATGCAAAAAATAAAATTGACCAAAAATAAAAGAGTGTAGCTAGCATTAGCCAAAAGCCCGCATCAAACAGTTTTTTCTTTATGTGAAGGTTAGTGTGTAAACTTATAATCCGCCTTAAAGCAAACAGAACAAAGAGGTTTGCAAACAAAATGTCTGAGTGTCTCAATGCCTCGGGGAACATACCAAACAATAATCCAAACGTCATTATAGCATAACTGTTATTTTTGGTAAGGTTATTTTTTGAAATTATATAATCCAAAAGGAACACCAAGAATAAAGCAATAATCAGCTTAGAAGTAGTTTTTAGTGTATTGTTGAATAATGAGTTAAGATTATATATTACAAAAATTAACGCGACAAAAACCGCAACTATTATATAGTTTACAGGCTTAGATTTACTAAAAATGCTTGTAATCATTAACTCTTTTTGTATTTTTGCTCCGTAAATTTATAAAGTTATGAAGGATTTCTTTTACGGAATACAAGATTTATTTGTAGATGTATTATTTGCACCGTTTGATGCTTTAAGAGCATTGGAGCTAGAAAGCTGGTTCGCGGCTAATTTTATGTCTTGGATTTTCACGATTATTGGCATGGTTGCATTTATCTATTGGATGATTCAATTGAAAAAATACAACGACAATAACGAAGAAGACAAAAGTGTTACTGCTCACTCATATTTGTAGTACATTAAAGGTCGAAACCTATATCCTTACGGTAATACATCTTATCAAAATGTAGATTTTCTACACTTTGGTAAGATTTTTTTATGGCTTCTTGGTACGTGTCTCCATACGAAGTTATAGCCATAACACGACCACCAGAAGTTACTACTTTACCATCATCATCTTTTGCTCCTGCATGAAATACGATAGAGTCTTCAATCTTTTCCAATCCTGTAATTTCTTTACCTTTTTCGAAAGCTTCAGGATAGCCTCCAGACACCAACATTATTGTTGTTGCAGCACGCTCATCTATATCTATAGATACGTCTGCTAACGTACCGCTTGCCATAGCCTTAAAAATAGCTACCAAATCGGTTTTTAATCTAGGCAAAACGACTTCGGTTTCAGGATCACCCATTCTTACATTATACTCAATAACTTTTGGATTATCGCCAACTTTAATCAATCCTATGAAAATGAATCCTACATATGGTAAATTGTCTTTTTGTAAACCTTCAACTGTTGGCTTAACGATTTGATTTTCAATTTTACTTAAAAAATCGTCTGTTGCAAATGGCACTGGAGACACAGCTCCCATTCCGCCTGTATTTAAGCCTGTATCACCTTCGCCAATTCTTTTATAATCTTTAGCTGTTGGAAGTATTTTGTAATCCTTTCCATCTGTAAGTACAAAACAACTCAACTCAATACCGTCTAAAAACTCTTCAATAACAACTTTAGCACTTGCATTACCAAACTTTGCATTTACCAGCATATTGCTCAATTCTGACTTTGCTTCGTCTAAGTCATTAAGAATTAAAACCCCTTTTCCGGCAGCTAAACCGTCTGCTTTTAAAACATATGGTGCGTTTAGAGTTTCTAGAAACTTGTAACCCTCTTCTACATTGTCTTTGGTAAAACTCTGATATGCTGCGGTTGGGATATTATGACGCGACATAAACTCTTTAGCAAACTCCTTAGAGCCTTCTAGCTCGGCGGCAGCTTTTTGAGGGCCTATTACTGCAACATTTTTTAATGCTTCGTCTTTTAGAAAAAAGTCATGAATACCCTGTACTAAAGGATCTTCAGGACCAACAACAACTAATTCTATATTATTAGCCATTACAGCATCCTTAATGGCTTTAAAATCGGTAACCGCAAGGTCTAAGTTAGTTGCTATTGCACTTGTACCTGAGTTTCCTGGTGCAACATATAGGTTAGTGCATTGGTTGCTTTGAGCAATTTTCCAAGCAAATGTATGTTCTCTTCCGCCAGATCCTAAGACTAAAATATTCATGATTGTGCTTTGTTTGCGCAAAAATAATTGGTTTTACGATGAAAAAACAATTAATTTACAGAAACCTTTTGGCCTTTATTCATCTTGCAATTATTCGATTTTTCATTAAAACTTAATGGCTTTGATATTAACAAGGCGAAACTAGCTTTGTGGAAAATTCAGACATTAACTGATGATGAGTTTGATGGCTATTTAAATAACAAAAGAAGCGAAGTTGTTGCCTTTCATATACAAAACAATCCCTTCTATAAATCGCTTGGCGAAAACATTGACCTTAACGATTGGGAATCGGTTCCGGTTATGACCAAACGTCATTTACAGCAACCTCTTGAAAAGCGTCTTTCTGATGGTTATACAACCAAAAACACGTATATAAACAAAACCTCTGGCAGCTCTGGAGATCCTTTTATTTTTGCAAAAGACAAATGGTGCCATGCACTTACTTGGGCAGAAATAATGGATCGTTTTGGGTGGTTTGGCATTGACTTTAACACCTCTAAACAAGCTCGATTTTATGGAATTCCTCTAGATAAAAAAGACTATTATAAAGAACGATTAAAAGATTGGTTTAGTAATCGTTATCGGTTTTCGGTTTTTGATTTAAGTGATAATGCTTTTGAAAGCGTATTAGCGAAGTTTCAATCTACTTCTTTTGACTATATCAATGGTTATACAAGTCCAATAGTGCAATTCGCCAAATTTCTTAAAAGAAAGGAGGTTGTTTTAAAATCTGTTTGCCCAACTTTAAAAGTCTGCATCGTTACTTCTGAAATGCTTTTTGAAGATGACAAAACACTTTTAGAAACACAATTTGGAATGCCCATTGTAAACGAATATGGAGCGTCTGAATTAGACCTTATCGCTTTTGAGAATACCGAAGATCAATGGCAGGTTAATAGCGAAACGCTGTATGTTGAAATTTTAGATGACAACGACAATATACTGCCTTATGGAAAAGAAGGGCGAATTGTAATTACCTCACTTTACAACAAAGCGCATCCTTTTATTCGATATGATATTGGAGATATTGGGATTTTAAGTGAAGAAAGCACCTTACAAAAGCCTATTTTAAAAAAATTAATAGGTCGCACAAATGATATTGCTCGCTTACCAAGTGGGAAAACAGCCGC
The DNA here is from genome assembly GCA_964221315.1 of Leeuwenhoekiella palythoae. Classification (GTDB taxonomy): domain Bacteria; phylum Bacteroidota; class Bacteroidia; order Flavobacteriales; family Flavobacteriaceae; genus Winogradskyella; species Winogradskyella palythoae_A. The sequence continues at coordinate 988,203 of CAXPYI010000002.1, forward strand.
AGGACTCACCTTCTTTTACATTACAAAAAGTGTTATTGAAAATGACGGCAATGTTTCAGAATTTGTGATTGAGCAATCGCATTTAGATGCTTTTAAAATAAAATATGTGAGCAAAAATGCGCTTTCTAATGATGAAAAAGAAACGATTAGTAAGGCTATGATTCAATATTTAGAGCCGGGAATTTCTATTACTTTTGAGCGTGTTGCAAAACTAGATCGTTCAAAATCCGGGAAACTAAAACAGTTTACATCTTTCATTAATTAGGCCTATGAAGAACATAATGATAATAACGAGTTATTTTCCACCAGAAATTGGCGCGGCTTCTAACCGTATTTTTCATTTAGCTGAAGGCTTACAATCTGACTACAATGTTACTGTGGTTACTCCTTTGCCAAATTATCCTACTGGTAAAATTTTTGATGCTTACAAGGGTAAGTTCAAAGTGAAGTCTCACGAAAACAATATTAATATTGTTAGGCTTTGGCTATATGCTAGCAAATCTAAAAACAAATTTGTTAGGTTGTTTGCTATGCTATCTTACAGCATGAGTTTGGTTTGGCTTTTTATGTGGAGTAAAATTCCGGATAAAGTAATTGTTCAATCTCCACCTCTTTTGGTTGCTTTTACTTGCATGCTCTTTTTAAGATCTAAAAAACGAAAACTCATCTTAAATGTTAGTGACCTTTGGCCTAGTGCTGGTTTTGAACTTGGCGCTTTAAAGCAAGGTTTTAGTTATAAATTGTTGCAAAAGCTAGAGCGTTTTAATTACAAATCTGCTGATTTAATCTTAGGACAGAGTAACGAAATCTTAACTCATGTTGGTAAGATTACCTCAAAACCGCAATTGTTTCTTTATAGAAACTATCCAAATATCAACCGTCAAGACATTACTGAATCTTCCTTAGATAATAATACTCTAAAGATTGTATATGCTGGTCTTTTGGGTGTAGCACAAGGTATTTTAAAGCTATGTAAAGAACTTGATTATAGCACTATAGAACTACACATCTACGGTTCTGGCGCTGAAGAAAACGACATCAAAGCATTTATTGAAAACAATAAAAACCTGCCTATACACTTTTATGGAAGGGTTGACAGAACTAAGCTTCATAGTGAGCTTAAAAAGTACGATATCGTAGTTATTCCGCTATTGAATAGAATTTATGGCTCTGTACCTTCAAAAATATTTGAATACGCTAAATTAGGTCTGCCTATGCTTTATTATGGCGGAGGCGAAGGTGAAGATGTAATTAATGAGCACAACCTAGGATGGGTTGCTAAAGCTGGTGACTATTCTCACCTTAATTCGACAATAAAGACTATAGAAAAAGAAAACCTTACTGTTCATTTAAAACAAAGAATTCAAGAAATAGCTTATAAAAATTTTGATTTAAATATTCAGCTAGAGTCACTTAAGAAAAAGCTTTAATATGCTTTTTCTTCGCCTCTTACAGCATTGATGAAAGTCTGAGCAATAATTTTTATGTCTAAAAGAATGGACCAGTTTTCTATATAAAAGATGTCATATTTCACACGGCCTATAATGTCTTTATCTGTCTCTACTTCTCCTCTAAAACCACTTACTTGAGCCAATCCTGTAATGCCAGGTTTCACAAAGTGTCTTACCATAAATTTATCAATCTTTTTGGCGTACATATTGGTATGGCTAACCATATGTGGTCTGGGGCCAACAACAGACATGTCGCCAAAAAGTACATTGAAAAACTGTGGTAGTTCGTCTATACTTGTCTTTCTAATAAATTTACCAACTTTTGTTACGCGTTGGTCACCTCTTGTGGCTTGGTATAAATGGGCATCTTTATTGGGTGTCATTGAGCGAAACTTATAACAATCGAACTCTTGATAATTAAATCCATTTCTTGATTGCTTAAAAAAGACCGGACCCTTTGACTCTAATTTAATTAGAATTGCAATTAATGGAGTGAGCCATGACAAAACAAATACAATTACTATACTTGAGAACAAAATATCAAAAGCTCGTTTTATAATTGTATTGGCTGAATCCTCAAGCGGTATTGTTCTTAATGTTAGGATAGGTATATAATCGTAATACTCATATCTCAGCCTTTTAGAATAAATTTCCTTGCTGTCTGGTATGAATTTTAATATTTTTAAGTTATTGTCGGCAAAATCCACAATATCGGCAATTTGGGCATTTGTGAGTTCTGAAATAGAGCAATAAATCTCATCAACTCCTTCTTCCAATACATACTCAAAACATTCCTTTAATGTCACCTCATTCTTCTTAAAATTAAATGTTTTTTGATGAACATACCCGTATTCTGGGTTTTTGTTAAAGAAGGTCTCAAGGGCTAAAGTTTTTTTATTGGTTCCAAAAATCACCGTGGATCGAAAGTTTCCGCCAAAAGACATTCTATATTTCTGTAACAAATAGTACACAGTAAACTTCAATATACCAATGAGTAGAAAACACAAAAGTGTATATTTCACGATTGCCTTTGGGTAGATTTGCATCTCGTTATATAAACCAGAAAATGCGAAAGTCAGCAGTAAAAACAAAATCAATTGCCTAACTATTAGAGATAATATACTAATTGGCCTTGTATATCGATATACCTCATAGAAGTTAGAATAGATTGAAAGAAGAATCCAGCTAGTAGAAATATAGGTCGAAAAAACTATAGGATCATTTCCTTTTAACAAAAATAAAATCGCCAAACCATTGATAATACTTAAATCAATTAAGTATGAAATCGGTCTTAAATATCCTGAATATCTTCCGTGTTTAAATAGACTCAAATCGCTACAGTAAAAATGACGTCAAAAGTAGTTATTTCCCTATATTAATAATTTAAATTAAACAATGAATTTTGGAAGTTATTAAATTTACTGTAAAAATCTTTCTTATGCAATGACTATTTAAACTCTTGTAGTTTATTGTGCATTTTCAATAAAATTTTCTCTTTGGAGAAATTTTCAATAACGTATTCCCTGCTCTTAATTCCGTTTTGTAAAAGACTATCTTTGTCAGAAATTATCTCATCGATACAGTTTATTATTTCCTTAGAGTAGTGAGAAAAATATCGCCCTGCACCAGATGCTTCAAAAATAGATTTTACTTCAGACTCTTTGTTCCCAATAATTATTGATGGTTTGGAGCTTGCCATCATTCCTAATACTTTAGAAGGCATAACAGTATCTACAACTTCAGGTTTTTGAAATAGAATATGTATGTCAGCGCTGCATAATAAGTTCGAAAGCTCATCAAATGGTACTGGAGGATAGTATTTTATATTTTCAAAATGTTGTATTTCTTGGGTTACCCTTTCCTTTTTAGATCCGTCTCCTACAACAATAATTTCATATCTGCTCTGATCTATATCCTTACAGAATTTAATAAATACTTCCCAGTCTTGCTTATCTCCTATGTTGCCTGAATATAAAATCTTTATTTTATCAGATGTCAAATATGGGTGTATTGTGGATTTATTAGGGTCGATTTTTTTATCATCAATCCAATTGGGCATATAATATAGTTCTGAGCTGCTTTTTTTAGCTAGTTTTTTTAACATAGTACGGCTGATTGTACTGCTAAGGTCTGGTTTAGAAAACAACCACTTCTCTAACCTAAACAACATTGAAAAAACTATATTCTTCTTTTTTCCAACACCTGTCTGTAAAGCAGCATCAAATTCAAAATCTTGGATATGCATCCATGACTTCGCTTTGAATCTCTTTTTTTGAACATAACCAAGCAATGCTGATGTTGTAAAAGGAACAATTGATATCACTAAATCGCACTCTTTTATTTTAAATAGGTTTATAAAAGAGCCGATTGTAAAATCAGTAAGATGAACTATTCTTTTTAAGAAACTAGGCGTCTTTGGTACATATTGTTTATACCTTAATACTTTTATGCCATTAGTTTCCTCTTTTAAGAACGTGTTTTTGTTTTTATATGCTTTTGAAATCTCCCATTTTGGATAGTACGGGAACGCGGTAACAACCGTAACATTATAGCCCGCTTCTTTTAAGTATTCTGCCCATTGAGTTGAATATAAGCCTATAGCTGTGTCCTCAGGAGCATAGTTGAGGCTTATAAAAGTGATATTTATTATTTTTTTCAATATTCATTTTTTGAGACGTTGGGTTTATGTTGGGGCTATTCATTTATTAACTCTTCAATATCTCCCTTGTCAAATATTTGTAATTTCCCTTCTACTGTGTAGTCAACAATGGGGACTTCTTTGCTTTCAAAATAAGTTTTTGATAATTGATAAAGCCTCTCGCTTCCTCTTAAATTAGGAATTCCCCAATAATGGTTTTTAAAATAATCTTTACTAAAATGATTTAAATCATCACCTTCCAATTTCTTTATTTCATGATCTTGTCCTTTGTCATAAACAAAATTATGGTCTACGCCTACTATGCTTACGCTTTTAGGTTGCAAATATGCTGCTATCTGTAGAGCTATGAATGTCACTGTGCAACCGGCCGAAACCTCTTTTTGTATATTGACCTCGATCTTTTCTTTATCTGTCAGGTTAATATAAATTATGTTTTTTCTAGGTTTTACGCCTAAATAATACGCCTTAACGGGAACCACAAGTACAGCTTTTGTTTTGTTAAAGTAGTCTCTGTTTTGTCTAATAACCAGTCCATTAACACAGGCGATTATTTCTGGCCGCCATTTGCTTTTTTTATAAATAAGATTAATCTTATTCATACCTATCGAAACTATTTCGTCCTTAATACTGTGAAGTGGTGTGCTATTTAAACTAGGACCATTACCAACAACTAGTACCGGCCTGTTTTTAAATTGGTCGAGAATATCCCAATTATTATTTCTTTTTAAATAAAAATTAAACAATATTTTATCTAAAAGCTTTCTAGGTAACCGAGTTGATATTCTGATTATATCTAGTAGTTTTTCTTTCATGGATGACCAAAATAACAGATATTATAGCAATAACAAAAATAGTTGCTTCAAAAGAATAAAAAGTTGGGATAGATTCGGTTGTCCCTATCAACAGAAACATGACAATCATAATGGTAACAATTTCAGATTTAATCTTAATTAGCATGTTAATCAACTTAAAGACATAAAACAAAATAACCACAATACCAACAAGTCCAAAGTCTATTATATTTTGTATAATAAAATTATGTGAGGTTTGTAAACTTTGTTCTTCAAACCTTGATTTTAAACCCTCTTCCAAACTGTTTTCTAAGCCATTTAAACCATGACCAAAAATCAATTTAAAATCACTTACCAAAATCTCTAAGGCATGCCCCCATATATCAATTCTAGAAATGACATCTCCTGTTCTTTCAGCCGGCCTTTTAATGCTATCAAACAAATTGGTGTTATAAAAAACAAAAATAAACCCTATTATACTCAATGAAATGATATACCAATATCTTTTAAAAAAGATTACCAAAGTTTTAAAGGACAACCAATAGACAAAACTAAAAATAATGGTAAAACTCAATATTAACCTAGAGTCAGCTAATACAAGAATAAAAAGATAGAACCAAAAAGCTATAATATATAAAAAATTCTTCTTTTTAATCTTTATAAAATATAAAGATAATAATGCGTTTAACCCCAGTTGAAATGTGAATACGTTAGCACCAGATGATAATGGAAAATACATCCTGTAGCCCAAAATTCCTAAAAATTCCATTATAGTGTTAATTCCTCTTTTTTGATCAGCATAATACATTTCAAAAAAGATATAATTAGCAATATTAAATATCAGAAAAGAAAAAAACACATATCTCAATCCTTCTTCTAAGGTTTTTTCCTTCATATAGGTGTAGGTAAAAACAAACCACAGCCAATATGTCAGTAAAACTGCAAAATCTCTTAAATAAACAATACCGAAAATTAGTCCATGGATTAGAATAAAAATAATCAACAAAAACGAATAGAGCTTTGCTTTAGAGACTTTCCTAAAGTCTTTAAATGGGGTTCTTTTTATAGTTGAATAACCAATTATGCTAAATACAACTATAAATGAAATTATTTTGGGAGTACCCTCTAAAAATGCTACGATTCGCAATAGTAAAACAAACAAATAGATCATCTAATTTCTTTATAGTTTAACCAGGCAAATATTCCTTGAACTAAAATTAAGCATATCATAACCATTAAAAGCCAATATTCTTCATTTATTCCCGTAATGAAGAATGGCAAAACAAACAAAGCTATCATTATCAGGTATTGAGTTATATTCAAAGCTAAAAGATTATTAAATCTATTATTGTAAACCAACACAAAGATAAATGGTTGAATAAAGGCAAACACTAAACCTGCCAAGCCTACTTTTATTAATAAGTTGCTAAAATTAACAAATTTTGGAAAGAACCAATATAGAATATATTCGCTTGCAAAAATTAGCACCAACAATAATATTATGACAAAGGGTAATATTGTTTTAAGAAGTCTTTTGTAGCTTGTATTGTAAAATCTTTTTGAAAATTCCTTGTAATGTTTAACTGTAATTTTTGATTGAAACCCAGATACAACAGACATGGTTAACAAACTAAATATATTGTAGAATTGATACATTATGTGGGCATACGCAACAAACAGGTCCCCAAAATAAATTTGACCTAGATATCTAACGGCAAAGTTTGATAATACCTCATTTCCCCTAATGAAGGTATAATTTAGCCCAAGTTTAAAGTCTCTGAACGAAAAATCTTTCAATCTAATCTTATAGGAATTAATCTTTATTTGAAATTTCTTGGCGAACATAACCAATGCTGTAATGGCGGTAATAAGACACGCAACTAAAAGAGAATACAGCACTGTGTTTAGGTCATTGCGATAATTAAGCCCTACTATACTTAAAATGAAAAATAGTAAGTAAAAAAGTACATCATCTACAAATATGGATAAAAATAAATTGTTATCTGATTTGGCAAATTCAGAAATATTTCTAATCACCGAACATGCAATAAAACAAGAAATAAGGAACAATGTTGTTTTTATGCCATCAAACAACAGAAGTGAAGCAATTGACAATATAATGATAAATAAGATTGTGGTAAAAACCAGATTACTCGAAATCTTTGTTGGCCATTTTTTCTTTTCAGTTAAATGTATCCTCACATCATTAAAATAAACAATGTAGAGATTATTAGATCCGAAAAAGGTAAACATCCGTAATGTTGACCAGAATATAGCAAACTCCGTAAAATCCTTTAATTTGAGTTTATATGAGAAGTATGCGATTAAAATTAAGTATAATACACGACCGAACGATTTCCCAAAAAGATTGATTAAGCCTAGGTTTTTAGAAAGGTGTTTATCGTATAATATCTTTAGTTTTTGACCCAATCGGTTTTTGGTTTTTAGTAAAAAATAACAAGAGCATAAAGGAAACAAACATTAATCCCCAATGCCTTAAAAGTATATTTTCGGTTAAAAAATTAAACGCTAAAATAATACAAATTGTTATCTGAAAAACGCTCTTGTTTTTAACTGCAATATAAAGCAATATAAAAAGTGTCGCTACAAAGCTTATAACGCCAAATATACCTCCACAAAGAAAGAAATATAAATAGTTGTTATGAGAATTTAGTTCTCTTTTATTTACATATTGAAGCAGCGCATTGTCATTCTTATCATATGATGTAAGATTTGTGCCCTCTTCGAGTTGTGCGCCCCATATTACCAATTCTTTTCCAGAACCCTTGTAGTTATATTCATTATCACTATTAGATAAACCAATTATTACCAATGTATTGTCACTCACCACTGTGGTTATAGCACATCTATACCAATCACCACTATCAACCACTTGTACATTAACCTTATCACTAAACCTTCTATATGTTCCATCAGATAAATTGAATGAAGCCCTTTGTGAAACTTCACCTAGTCTTAAGACCAACCTACCTCCATCGTTCTTTTTTGAATAAACAGAAAATGTAAGAGTTGTAGGTTTATCTAAGTCTAACTGTGTAGAAATATTGTGGGATACTACACCATTAGATATTTCTTTTATTGCATCAGCCTTATTGTTATTGAGTGGTGATTTATAAGTATTTGCTTTAATCTCAATATTATTCTTATGCCAATAGTCGTCATTAAATTCTTCGCTAAAAAGTAATATGTTCTTCTCTTTCTGATTTTTAAGACGGAGAGAATATTCGTCATTTAATTTTGATTGAACATCTCCTATTCCAAAACCGAATACTATGTCGCCTATGGAAGCTTTCTCATACAAAGAATTTACAGTAGCATAAATCTCCTTCCTTGGATCATTGAATTCTACATTTTTATTGGCTACAATTGATTTAACAAAATTAACACCTCTTTTTACATCTAGATCATCCGATTTTAAAACCACACCAAATGTACCTAACAAAACAATGGATGAAACAATTAAAATTGAAAGCTTATTTTGTTCTTTATTCTTAAAATGATAGAAATAAAAAACGACTAAAGCCAATACCAGAGCTATTACATTTGGAAAAGAAAAAAGAGAAATAACAAGAAATGAAAAAATGAAAAAGACAAAAGTGTAAACAATAGCTATTGTTTTATTAGTTCTAAATGAATTTGTTGCTCGCTGTAATCCAAAAATTGCTAGCACCACAAATCCCATTGATAAATAGGCCTTATGAATAAAGAGTGTATCATATCCAAGATAGTCGTCTAATAATGCCTGAAACTCATTTCTGTTAGATAGAGCATTAAGAAATGAAACATTACTAATCCCTTCATGATTACTACTTATGGTATAAACAACAAACAGAATAGCTAAGTAAATACTATTGGTAATTGCAAAAGCATTTAAGATACGGTGTCTTAATTGAGAATTTATTTGAGGTTTAGAAAAAATTAATATCCCAGGAACAATGAGTAAAGGAATTAATCTGGTTATGCGTTTTATACCGTCTGATTTATCTTCTGAGTAAAGAATTGAAATAGTGGCAATAATAAAATAAAGTGTCGCAATGATAAATAACTTTATCTTCCTTTTTGAGAAGCTAATCTCACTGTTCTTGTAAGACACAAACAACACGGCCACAAAAACTGCAACTAAGATATTTGATGAAAGATTAAATCTCAATAATGGATAACAAGCCAGGACATAAAAGAGAACCTCTAATAGCTTATTTTTCTTTGCTAAGAAATTACCCATTAATCATATTGATTAAATTATTTACAGCCATTAAGCCCTGCCTTTCTACACTTTGATAGGTTCTTGATCCTACGTGTGGGGTAATAATTACATTCTCTACACCTATTAGTTTTTCATTTGGTGTAATAGGTTCTGTTTCTAAAACGTCGGTTAAATAACCTTTAATTTTATAGTCCTTTAAACCCTCAATTATACCGTCAACATCAACCAATTTCCCTCTTGCTGTGTTAACTATAATTGGAGCTTTTTTTAATTCATTAAAAATAACATCTTTACTAATTAAATGTTCCGTTTGCTTTGTGTGAGGAACATGTAGACTTATTATATCAGCGCCGTAAAAAATCTCCTTAATGTCGTTTACAAACGTTATTTCCTTATGGTCATTTAAAAACACTTCATCTTTATTTATATCAAAAGCTAAAACATGTAGACCAAATGCATTGGCGCGTTTTGCCAATTCTTTTCCAATGGCACCAAGCCCAATTATCCCAATTGTTTTTCCAAATATTTCATTACCAATAAGGCGTTTCCAACTAGCATTTTGTGTGGTTTGGTGTTGCAAATGAATATTTTTTTGAAAGCATAAAATAAGCGCCATAACATGTTCAGCTACAGAAACCTGATTTACTCCAGGGCAATTAGTAACAGGAATTCCTAATTCTTTTGCGGCAATAAGGTCTATTTTATCCAATCCAACACCATACTTTGAAATGTACTTAAGATTGCCTTCTTTTCCTCGTTTTAAAACCTCTTCTGTGTATTCGTCATCACCACAAATTACCGCATCATAATTTTGAATGATGAGTAATAATTCATCTTCATAAACTGGTCCTCTCAAGATGTCTACCGTAAATCCTTGTTTTTTCAACAATTCCTGATGTTGACCTGGTGTATCTTGAAAAGATGTTGAGGTTAGTAAAATCTTCATGATAAATTATTTTCTATAGCGAGATTTAATTCTAAAAAATCTTTAAACCTTAAGCCTTTATAATCCTTAAAAATACTTTTATTCTCGTCGTGTTCTCTTAAAGCAAAATGTAATTTTGAGAATTGTGCAGCTTCATAATCTGTGGTTGCATCACCCAAAAACAAGATTTCTTCTCGTTTTAAATCGTGTTTTTCTATCAAAAATTCGGTCCAATATTTCTTATTCTTTGGAGACCCATAGATGCCTATAAAATAATCTTCTATTTGTCTTGCCTTGGCAATGATATTCATTTCATCCGTTGGTGTGCCTGTAATAACCCAAAATTTTACTGATTTATGATATTTATTTAAAAAGTCAACCGAGCCTTTAACCTCTTCTGAATTAATCACCTTTTCTAGTACTAGATCTGAGAATTTCTGTGCTAATATATTTACACCCTCTTGTAATAAATCTACACCTAAAAACTGATTATGATATATCTTAAATTTTTCGAAACGAGAAACACCACCATGGTTTATATGGTGATCTACAACTTTGTCTGCTATTTCTTTACCATATGAAAGATATAATTCTCTGAAGGCTTCTGTTTTAGCATTTACAGACTCTGCTAACACACCATCAAAGTCGAAAAAGATATTTTTAAACTTTGTACTTTTTTCTAAACTCATCGTAGTCTTTTTGATGTGCAAACCCAAGGAGGTTGCCCCAATCTTCTACATCAATGTCTTTCATATCTGTTGACATTTTTTTAAAATCGTGCTGAATTCCGTACTCCTGAATTGGATGCCAAATAGAGTAAATTAAATAATAGCCCTTATCAATGAGGAACTCAGCCATATCTTTAGTAGAATACCCTAACAACTCTGTCTTTTTGTCTTCGAACTCACTCATTATAACGCGCGGCTTAAATACTGAAAAATCAAATCCTTTTAAGGCCATAAGATCATACCCTTCTACATCTATTTTTAAAAAATCGATTTTATCAATGTTGTGTTCTTGAACAAAATTTGAGAGCTTAATGGTGCTTACTTTATGAGAGGCCACCTGATTTTCGTTAAACTTCAACAAGCTTGGTATACCTGCAGAAGCAGTACTTGTATAAAACATCTTGGTCTCCTCAACATCAGAAACAGCTTGTTTAATAAGATTGGTTTTAAGATTCCATTTGCCCAAATATTCAGAGACATTGTTATGATTCTTTTCATCAGGCTCAAAAGCATATACATCCCATCCTCTTAATAAAAATGGCATAAAAGAAGAACCATCCATCACACCTACATCGAACATTACTCCATCATTGTAATCTAAAAAATCATAAATGATATATCTTTCATCAAACTGCTTGGTCATCTTTCTTTTAAGATAATAATATGCCTTTGGTGGTAATATTTCTTTTAATACTTTTTTCATTTACTGTAATTTAAACCACATATTTAGATATTATAAACCTGTCTTATTAGTGGTGCAAAGGTGTCGTCTTCTTTCTTCTTTAAAAATAGGCAATCATTCTGAGAATTAAATGTTCCGTGGGGCGGAAATTTTTTAACTAATTTGAAGTCGTGCTGCGACAGGTACTCTTCCACTTCAGGCAACAATGCCATATTTTTGTATAAGGGAATACTAAAAAGCTCTAAATGCAGTCCAACACATTTCTTTAAAGCTGTCTCTGCCCCCTTTAATATGTTTAATTCTGCCCCTTGTGCGTCTATTTTTATAAAGTGAAAATCCTTTGATGGAAATTTTTCATTTAAAATAGCATCGAGAGATTTACATTTTAAGTTAAGTGTTTTTACAAGTTTAGATCTTTCAAACCAAGTAATTGCTAATCGCTTTGGACCTTTATTTTTAAGGCTATCGAAATTTTCTTGGACATATTCGTAATTCTGCTCTAATAATGATGAGCCAGTTCCTTTAAGTCCTTTGTATATATAAAATGGCCTTTCTTCTTCTTTACGCCATATGGCTGTATTATAGGTCATGAAATTAAGACCTTCTTTTATAGTTTCATTGGGTTCGAAATTTAATAGGTACTTTACACGAAATGCATTGGATTGCCATGGTTCTGGCAAACCACCTACAGAACCAATATCAATAAAATTAATAACCCCTTTATCTTTGTGGTTAAGTTTATACTTATTACTAATTTTAGCAGTAATGTTCTTGTTAAAAATTAATATGGCTTTTTTTATATAATGTTTCATTTCGTGGTCTATAGTACATTAATTTAAGATATCATCCAAAAAGGGCGTGACTTTGCTTATCGGTAATTCCTCTCTTTTGGCTCTTTCAAGAACTTTTCTTTTTTCTTCACCTTTAATCAATAATATCAACTTCTTTGAATTTATTAATATTGGATAAGTCAATGTAATTCGGTCTGATTTTAATTGAGGAACTCGATTCACTACAACAAAATCTGACATGTTTTTTAAGGCTTTTGTGTCTGGAAATAACGACGCCGTATGGCCATCTAATCCCATGCCTAATATCATTAAATCAAATTGTGGGATATTATTGACTTTATCTAAATGCTTTATAAGCAGTTGATGGTAGTTATCCACAGATTCTTTATAGGGTTTCCCTTTCTGAACCATTGAAAATGCTTTTGAAGGAATGTGATTAAACAATACTTCTGCTATATTCTTATAATTGCTCTGACTGTCTGTTAATGGTACACATCTTTCATCTACAAGGAAAAAATTTATTTTATCCCAAGGCAATTTTAAGTGAGCAAGATTTTTATATATGGGCAAAGGTGTACTGCCGCCAGAGAGCGCTATGTTAATTGTGGTTTTATCTTGCAATAAATCATTAATAAAGCTTTCAAATACTGCAGTAGATTTATCAGTAAACTCAGAAGAGTTAAAATTATGAATTTGGGTCTGTTTACTTTTCATTATCATGAACAAATCTAACGCATTCTAATAATCCTTGACCCATATCTATATGTGGATTAGCTATTAACTTTTTACTTACAGAAGGAGCAAAGGAATATGGTGTGAACTTATAATGGTTACTGTAACCAGACTTGTTGTATGTTATTTCAACCTTGTTATTCATAATTTCATTAATCATATTAAAAAGGTCCGAACGTTTCATACGCTCTGTACCTGTTAAAATTACATGAAGGTTATTAAAATCATCAGATTCAATTACATCTACAGATAATTTAGCTGCATCTGAAGCGTGTATGTATTCTCTTAATTCTTCTCCGCTTCCACCGTGCTCAATTTTGTTATCAATAACAGCTGATTTTACCACATTATAAACGTAATTGTTGTCATACGGTCGTTCTGAGTATACCGAACCATATCTAAGAATAATAAAAGGAAGGTTGTGCTTTTCATGATATTCTTCTATTATCTTCTCAGATGCTAACTTACTTATTCCATAATAAGACCCTTTATTACTCATGGCGTAAGCACTACTTGCATATATAAAATTAGAAATGTTATGTTTTACACATTCTTCCAAAATATACATATTACCAATAACGTTGAGTTGCATTGTTTTTAACGGAAACTTTATGGCATCGTCTAAATTTGCAAAACCTGCAAAATTATAGATTATATCAAATTTAGATTCATTAAAGACATTTGCGACCTCCTCTCTGTTCAGGATATCGCACTTAATAAATGAAATATAATCTCCATATTCTTTTTTATCAATAAGATCTGCGACAGTAACGTTATAACCTCTATTTATTAACTCGTGTACTAAATAGTGACCCAAGAAACCATTTCCGCCAAAAACCAAAATATTCTTCATTCTTACTGTAGTTTACCCTTAAGTAACTTCATCTCCTTTCTAGCCATGTCGCCAAGAAAGAAAAAATCTAAACTAAATGCTAGAAAAGTGTATTGTTTTTTGATTTTTTCCATCATTTTCATGTGATTGGAGTCAATTACATGAAATCCTAAAGGCTTATTCATTCTTAAGGTTATGGTATCTATTCTATTTAAAACTTCTTTTACATCGTCATCATCAAACATCCCTGGTTTGCCCATGGAGGCTGATAAGTCGTATGGGCCTACGATAATTCCATCAAGACCTTCTACACTTAAGATTCCTTCAAGATTATTAACGGCCTCAATATGTTCTATTTGTGCTATAACAACAGATTCTTCTTGAACCCATTTTTTGTAAGACTCAAAGGCTGTTCCGTAATGCTGAGCTCTGGACAATCCAACACCTCTTTTTCCGAATGGTGGGTATTTGACATAAGATACAGCCTGCTTAACTTCATCTACATTTTTAACCATGGGTATAATTACACCATTCGCACCTGCGTCCATTACTCTTTTAATTACTACCTCTTCATTTTTGCTAACTCGCACCAAAGCTTCCATTCCGTTTGCTTGAACATGACTAATTAGATTTTGAGCTGTCTCAATATCCACTGCGGCGTGTTCAAGATCTATAGTTAACCACTCAAAATCAGCTGAAGATAGAATTTCAACAACTGCCTGGTGTGGTATTGTAAGCCAAGACCCAATTGTAAGTTCATTATCCTTTAAACGTTGCTTGAGTTTGCTTTTTATATGGGTGAAATTTTTCATTCGTTAATTGGTTATATTCTTCAGAAGATAAATCAGCACTATCATCTAAATAATTTATATAAGGTTTCTGCGATTGTAAAATCTTGTGGCTCGTCTATATCAATAGCTTCTATTTTGTCAATTTCATACATACTGGCATTCTTACCAATACGTTTCTTATCGTTATCAAAAAATGACTGCTTAGTGAAGATAAAGAAATTAGAATTTTCCTCATAAAGTGGTGGTAAATCTTGTGTTCTTAATAGCTCATTTGGGTTATGATTAAAAGCATTACCGTCTTGGTCATAAAGTCTCGTTTGAATTTTTGTTACTGAAAAAATAGAATCAAAATTTTCATTATCGCCTTTATTAAGCATTTTTTCTATTGCATTATCAATCGATTTTGTAGTTAACAACGGATTTGTACTATGTGTTTGTAAATAAATTTCGGCATTATGATGAAGAATATCATACTCTATTATTTTATTCATAGACACCATATCGCCTTGGAGTTCTGATGGTCTTTTGTGAATAATAACATTTGTGTCAAAATTATGTTTTACATCTTCTGAGATTCTATCACTATCTGTATTGATAATGATTGTAGAGATATAGTTAGAGCACAAAAGAGTGTCTAAAACCCTGTGGTATAGAGGCTTTCCGCTAAAATCCTTTAAGTTTTTATTTGGAACTCGCTCTGAATTACCCTTCATGGGTAGAAGAGCTACAATTTTACCTTGCATTTTATAGTAATAATAATTAGAGGGATATTTCTTCTAATAAGATTGAACTTGGTTTTATTGTAACTTCGTTAAGAGAGGTTGTTCCAGATTCCCAATTAGTAATTAACTTTTCATTATCAGTAGAGCCTAAAATAATACTCATTCTATCTGTAAAAACTTCAGTGGTTAAAGTACATTTATACCAACCATCTGATGTTGACTCAATCGTTGCTTTCTCATTTTCAAAGTCACCCAAAGCATGTGAACCATTAACTTTTCCTGTTTCTAAATTAAAGACAGCATCTGTTCTGTTTGGGTATTTGCTGGTTAATCTTAAGCCAAAATATTTTTCACTTCCTTTTTTTGCCAATACAGAAACTCTGTATTTACTGCCTTCCATTACCGGAATATTGAATATCATTGTGTAAGAAGGCTGGTTAGCCTCAACTCTTTTAATGGTACTTTGCCCTATTGCTGAAGTGGAATCTATACTAGCGTTTTTTAATATCCATTTGTCTGAATTTAAAAGTGTAACTGTGTCTAAAACGGCTTCTTTTTCCTTCATGGTTTCTACAACTTCCGGTCCAACGTATTCTTGTTTTTTATCTTTACTTTTCTGGCACGAAGCTAAAATGCAAACACATATAATAGTTATAATTCTTTTCATATTAAAAGCTTTTTAATTAAACGATCATTCCTGCAGCAACGGTTTCGTTAGTCGTCTCGTCAACCAAAATAACACTGCCTGTTGTTCGGTTTTCTCTATAAGAATCTATCATTAAGGGTTTTGTGGTTCTTATTATAACCTTACAAATATCGTTCATATTTAATGATTTATCATTTTCTATACGATTCAAGGTTTCGATATTGATCTTATAGATAACATCTTTAATAATGGCTTTTTCCTCGTTAGATGTGTGCTTTATCAAATACTTTGCTCTTGGTTTTGCGGGCTCATTATGCAACCAACACAGCATCATTTCTACATCTTGGCTCGCTTTTGGCTTATTGTTAGAACGCACTATCATGTTTCCTCGGCTGATGTCAATATCGTCTTCTAGGGTTATTGTAATTGACATTGGTGCAAAGGCCTCTTTTAATTCGCCGTCAAATGTGTCAATATTTTTAATTTTTGAGGTAAAGCCAGATGGCATTGCCGTTACCTCATCTCCAACTCTAAAAATACCGCTGGCAACTCTTCCTGCGTAGCCTCTATAATCTCTATGGGTTTCATTTTGGGGTCTTATTACCGTCTGTACAGGAAACCTGGCATCGACTTTATTTATATCGCTACTGATATGCATTGTCTCTAACGTATGTAATAGTGGAGCACCTTGGTACCAGTCCATATTTTTGGATCTATTTACAACGTTATCCCCGTTTAAGGCGCTAATTGGTATAAATCGGATATCCTGAACTAATAATTTTGAAGAAAATTCTTCGAATTCATTAATCACTTTGCTATAAGCATCTTCAGAATAATCAACCAAGTCCATCTTATTTATACAAACAATAATATGCGGAATTTGCAACAAAGAGGCTATAAATGAGTGTCTCTTTGTTTGCTCAATTACACCGTGCCTAGCATCAACAAGAATTATTGCTGCGTTAGCTGTAGAGGCACCCGTAACCATATTTCTGGTATATTGAATATGTCCAGGTGTATCAGCAATTATAAATTTACGTTTAGGAGTTGTAAAGTATCTATACGCCACATCTATAGTTATGCCTTGTTCCCTTTCGTCCCTAAGGCCATCCGTAAATAAAGCTAAATCTACACCATCATGTCCTTTCTTTTTACTAGTATTTTCAATAGATTGCAACTGATCTTCAAAAATGGATTTTGAATCGTACAGCAAACGGCCTATTAAAGTACTTTTGCCATCATCTACACTTCCCGCGGTTGTAAATCTTAATAATTGACTATTATCTAACATTGTTTCTTGTCTTAAAAATACCCTTGTCGTTTTCTGTCTTCCATTGCAGATTCTGAGCGTTTATCATCGCTTCTATTACCACGCTCTGTTTGTCTCATGCCCGATACTTCATCCGCTATTTTTTCTAAAGTATCAGCATCAGACTCTATACCACCTGTAATTGTTATATCGCCAAGTGTTCTGAAGCGAATTTTCTTCTTCACAATCTCTTCATGGTCTTCGAGAACCAAAAATTCTGAATTAGGAATCCAACTGTCCTGTCGCCAAACTACTTCGCGCTCATGCGCAAAATACAAAGAAGGTATTGCTATATTCTCTCTTTTTATATAGTTCCAAACATCCATTTCTGTCCAATTACTAATCGGGAAAGCCCTAAAATGCTCACCTTCAAAATGTTTTCCGTTGAATATATTCCAAAGCTCTGGTCTCTGATTTTTTGGATCCCACTGCCCAAAATCGTCTCTATGGGAAAAGAAACGCTCTTTTGCTCTTGCTTTTTCTTCATCACGTCTTCCTCCACCAATAGCGCAGTCTATTTTATTGGCTTCAATCGCGTCAAGTAGCGTTGTAATTTGAAGTGCGTTTCGCGTTGCGTTCTTGCCCTTCTCCTCTGCCACACGGCCCTCATTTATAGATTCTTGAACTGACCCTACGATAAGTTCAACTCCTAAGTCTTTAATAATACTATCTCTAAAAGCAATTGTTTCTGGGAAATTATGACCTGTATCTACATGCATTAAAGGAAATGGGATTTTTGCTGGATAAAAAGCTTTTTTAGCTAAATGTGTGACCAGAATAGAGTCTTTTCCCCCAGAAAACAGTATTACTGGGTTATCAAACTGAGCCCACACTTCGCGTAAAATAAAAATCGCCTCACTTTCTAGCTCGTCTAAATAATTTAAATAGTATTTACTCATTGTTGAGTTTTAATTTGGGTGTTATGTAATCCACTATTCGGTTTGCAGAACCCTCAATAGATTCTTTTTCAGTCTCAATTTCAATATCTGGACAATCTGGTGCTTCGTAAGGGGCTGATACTCCTGTCATGTTTTTAATCTCACCAGACCTGGCTTTTTTATATAAACCTTTGACATCTCTTCTTTCACACTCTTCAACACTTGTGTTGACATATATCTCGACAAAGTTAACATCTTTAACAACAGTTCTAATGTTATCCCTGTCTTTTTTGTAAGGTGACACAAAGGCCGCTAAAACAACCAAACCAGCATCAATCATCAGTTTAGAAACTTCGGCAATTCTCCTTATGTTTTCTGTTCTGTCTTGAGGAGAAAACGAGAGGTCGCTGTTAATTCCTTTTCTAATATTGTCACCGTCTAAAGTATAGGTTTTTATATTTTTTTCAAAAAGCTTTTTTTCAACAAGGTTAGCTATGGTCGACTTGCCAGAGCCTGATAATCCAGTAAACCACACCAAAAGTGGTTTGTGCTGATTTGAATTTGACCTGTCTTTTTGCTTAACTTGGTATGTGTGCGGAATTATATTGCCTTCCATTATAATTTAATTTTTCAGTGCCTTATGGAGTTTGTTTATTTTTTCTATCAACTAGACCATAATTAAGCCTATACCACAACCTTTCGTGTATGTAATATAAGATCATTTTGGTGATAACTTCAGCGAGACCAACTTTTAATCCTATCAGTGGATTCCCTGAAATCCACCATGCCAATAACATAGTATCTAAAGTCCCTATTAATCTCCAGGTAAAGGTCTTGGCAATGTGCCTTTTTCTGCTTTCCAGTATGTGGCCATCCTTAGACAAGTTAATCTTAAACCAGGTTCGCTCATGCAGATAATATAAAATCATCTTAGTGATAACTTCAGCGAGACCTATTTTAATACCTGTGGTAGGGTTGCCAGAAATTATCCACGAAAGTATTACTGTGTCGAGAGTTCCAACAATTCTCCATGTCAGCGTTTTGGCAATATGTCTTTTATATGACTGATCTTTCATTGGCTAGAAACTACAAACCAAGGGTTTAGCAAGTTTTCCTTATTGTATAGAAGAGGAAGGTTTGTTTCTTTTGAAATAACCTGAACTCCAACAGCGTTACAAATGGCTTGTCCTGCAGCAGTATCCCATTCCATTGTTGGCGCAAATCTTGGATAGATATCCGCTTTGCCTTCTGCGATCAGGCAAAATTTTAAAGAGCTTCCTTTAGAAACTATGTTTACATCCTTTCCAGAGGATTTAATGTTTTCAACAAAATCTAATGTTTCTTGGCTCATATGAGATCGGCTTCCAACGACCTCGATTGAATTTGAAGGTGTTTTCGGCTTAAGTGTTTTTGCATTTGCACCAACCATATCTATTGATGAATCGTGAGAGAGTAAATCTGCAGAGTAAGCTAATTTCTTTTTTACATCGGCAAAATATAGCCGTTTTATAGCTGGCACATAAATCACACCAAATAGAGGCCTTGCACTCTCGACCAAAGCTATGTTTACTGTAAATTCTCCATTGCGCTTTATAAATTCCTTAGTCCCATCTACTGGGTCTACAATCCAGCAAGTATCCCAGTTTTTTCTTGTTGAGTAATCAATTTGCCTGTTTTCTTCGCTTATAACAGGAAAGTCGGTATTTTTTAAATATGAATTAATGACCTCATTGGCTTTTTTATCCGCCTCGGTTAATGGTGATTTATCGTCTTTTAACTCAACATTAAATGAAGTGTCATAAACCTCCATAATTGCCTTGCCAGCATCTAGAGATGCTTTAATTGCAGTTTGTAGATTCTTGCTTTTTAGTATACCAGTCATACATTTCCTTAATTCCGTTTTCTAAATTCATTTTGTGCCTCCAACCTAAATCATTAAGTTTAGAAACGTCTGTTAACTTTCTCAGTGTCCCGTCTGGTTTTTCTGCATTGAAAACCAATTCTCCATTAAATCCAATGATTGACTTTATAATCATCGCCAGTTCAGAAATTGAAACGTCTTCACCTGTTCCAATATTTATATGCGTATTACGTATTTCTGAATCATCCTTTGAAAAAGTATCTTCGAAATTCCTATTTTCCATAATAAAAACACAAGCGTCCGCCATATCTTTAGACCATAAAAACTCTCTTTTTGGTTTTCCGGTTCCCCAGATTTCAACAGAGTTCTCATTCACGCCAAATTTTGATAAATAGTCCTTTGCCTCATCAATATTGGAAACTCCCAAATCGGAAACTACTTCATCAAACTTGTTCTCTGAAAGCAATTTAGCCAAATGAATCTTTCTAATGAGTGCAGGAAGAACATGAGATTTCTCTAAATCAAAATTGTCATTTGGCCCATACAGGTTTGTAGGCATTACCGAGATATAGTTTGTGTCGTATTGTAGGTTATAACTTTCGCACATTTTTATTCCAGCGATTTTTGCTATAGCATAGGGTTCATTTGTATATTCAAGTTCATCAGTTAGTAAGTAACCTTCTTTCATGGGCTGAGGACAATTTTTTGGATAAATACAGGTACTCCCTAAAAAAAGCAACTTCTTAACATTGTTAAGATAACTTTGGTGAATGACATTATTCTGAATCATTAGGTTTTCATAAATAAAATCTGCCCTATAAACATTATTGGCAATGATGCCACCAACTTTTGCCGCAGCCAAAAAAACATAGTCTGGTTTTTCTTTTGAAAAAAACTCCTCAACATCTTTTTGGTTAGTCAAATCTAACTCCTTATGTGTTTTTGTAACAATATTTTGATACCCTTTGCTTTTGAGGTTTTCCAATAACGCACTTCCCACAAGACCTCTATGGCCTGCAATATAAATTTTAGACTCTTTTTTCATACGGATTTACTCAAAATAGTTTTTTATTCTGTATCCGCCATCTTTAAGATATTGTTGTTTACCCATAAGCTTTAAATCGCTAGACATCATATCTTCTACTAAAGCTGGTAAATCGTATTTTGGAACCCACCCCAACTTTTCTTTTGCTTTTGTTGCATCACCAACAAGCAGGTCTACTTCTGTTGGTCGATAGTATTTTTCATCCACTGAAACAACTTCTTTCCCCGGCTCAAGATAATAATCTGGATTGCTTGAAGATTTAACATACCCTTTTTCTTCTGAGCCTTTTCCCCTGAACTCTAACTGAACTCCTACGTGTGCAAAGCACATACGTACAAAGTCCCTTACCGAAGTGGTTCTGCCTGTTGCAATGACCCAGTCCTCTGGTTCTTCTGCCTGAAGGATCATCCACATCATTCTAATGTAATCTTTCGCATGTCCCCAATCGCGCTGGGCATCTAAATTTCCTAAATACATTTTCTCTTGCATTCCGAGGGCGATCCTAGATGTAGCTCTAGTAATTTTTCTAGTAACAAAAGTTTCCCCTCTTATCGGAGATTCATGATTAAAAAGGATACCATTACAGGCATACATGCCATAGGCTTCACGGTAATTTACGGTAATCCAATAGGCATATATCTTGGCTACGGCATATGGGCTTCTTGGGTAAAACGGTGTGGTTTCTGTTTGAGGCACTTCTTGTACTTTTCCATAAAGCTCTGAGGTTGAGGCTTGATAAATCCTTGTGGATTTTTCTAAACCGAGAATCCTCACGGCTTCTAAGATTCTTAGTGTGCCTATTCCGTCTGCATTAGCCGTATATTCTGGTGTTTCAAAAGATACGTGCACATGGCTCATTGCTGCTAAATTATATATTTCATCTGGTCTGACCTCTTGGATAATCCTTATAAGATTAGTGCTATCCGTTAGGTCTCCATAATGTAAAAAAAAGTTTCTGTGCTCCTCATGAGGGTCTTGATAAAGGTGGTCTATTCTATCAGTATTGAATAAAGATGATCTTCTTTTCACGCCGTGAACCTCGTATCCTTTTTTTAATAGGAACTCACTCAAATATGCACCATCTTGACCTGTAACACCTGTTATTAAAGCTGTTTTTTTCATTAATATAATTTTATAAATAATCTTAGTTTTAAAGACTAATGATTTACAAAAGTAACCTTTCTCTTATAATTATACGTATCGTTAAATACTTACCTTAGTTCATCAACAAGAGTTTTTACACTTTTTCGCCAAGTATTTAGATTCATATAAACATTTTCCGTTTCTGAAATATCTAAAACACTATATTTAGGTCGGTTGGCGACTGTCTTAAAACTATTAATGGGGTTTAAATTTGATAGTCTGTTTGGATTAAAATGCAAAACTATTTCCTTTGCAAACCCATACCAAGTTGTTTGGCCTCTAGCTGAAAAATTATACGTTCCAAAGGGAATGCTATCTGAGTTAATGAGATAGATAATAAACTTACATAAATCGGTACAACTCGTTGGTGTACCCTGTTCTTCGGTGGTGATGTTTAAACTTGAGTTTTCTTTTGTCTTTTTAATTATGGTTTTAAGAAAGTTTTTGTTATATCGTGAGTAAAGCCACGATGTTCTGATAATATAATATTCTTCTATAGCGTCCTTTATGTAAAGTTCTCCTCTTAACTTTGATTTTCCATATTGATTAATTGGGTTAGGGTGATCTGTTGTAGTATAAGGCTTTCTTTTTTTACCGTCAAAAACATAATCTGTGGAAATATGGATAAGCTTAATTTTTTTTGATTTGCAAACCTCTGCAACATTTTTGACACCTTGAGCATTTATCAAAAAGGCCTTGTCAACATCTTTTTCTGCCTGTTCAACATTGGTATAAGCGGCACAGTTAATGCAAAAATTATAGCTTTCTTTTTCGAGGGAGTCTTCCAGCGACTCCTTGTCCGTGATATCAAGATCCTCTCGGGAGTAAAAATCATAGCTAATCTGTTCTTTATTAACTAATGATTTTAGAGTCTGTCCCAACTGTCCATTAGCACCCAAGACTACTATTCGCTTCATAATTTAGCATTTTTGAAAGACGGCAGATGTAAATCCTTTTCTGATAGAATCAATTCATTTTCTGAATATTTCCAATCTATGTTTAATTCTTTGTCATTGTAAATAATCCCAGATTCTGATTCTTTATTGTAAAAATTATCGCATTTGTAGCTAAAAATAGTATCGTCTTCTAGAACCAAAAAACCATGGGCAAACCCTCTTGGGATAAAAAGTTGCATTTTATTTTCTTCAGATAAAATCACTGAAACATATTCTCCGAAAGTTGTAGAGTTTTTTCTTAAGTCAACTGCGATATCCAATACCTTTCCCTTTATGACCCTTACTAATTTTGCTTGAGCGAATTTTCCTTTTTGATAATGAAGCCCCCTCAATACCCCTTTTGAGGATTGGGACTCGTTGTCTTGCACAAAGTTGATATTCAGTCCAAGAGCTTTAGAAAAGCTCTTTTCATTATAGGTCTCTAAAAAATAGCCTCTCTTATCTTCAAAAATTTGAGGCTGTATAATATAACATCCTTTTAATTTAGATTCTTTAATTACCATATTATTCTGAAAGTAAGCTTAAAAGATGTTTACCATAACCGCTTTTGGTTAAATCCTTTACAACTTTTTTGAATTGAAGCCTATCGATAAAACCCATTCTATAAGCCGCTTCTTCAATAGCCCCAATTTTCAAACCTTGTCGCTCTTCTATGACTTGAACAAACTGCGATGCCTGCATTAGGGATTTAAAGGTCCCTGTGTCTAGCCAAGCTGTGCCTTTATCTAGTACGCTGACCTTTAGTTTTCCAAGGCTTAAATACGCTTTGTTGACATCTGTAATTTCCAACTCCCCCCTTTTACTGGGTTGAATATTTTTTGCAATTTCAACAACGGAATTGTCATAAAAATATATACCGGGCACTGCATAGTTGGATTTTGGTTTCATCGGTTTTTCTTCAATTGAAACTGCCGATCCGTTTTTATCAAATTCAACAACTCCATAACGCTCTGGATCATGCACATGATAAGCATAGATAATTCCACCATCCGGGTCGTTGTTTTGTTGTAGAAGCTCTGCCAAGCCTGTGCCGTAAAAAATATTATCCCCAAGTATTAAGGCAACTTTATCTTCTCCTATAAAATCTTCCCCAATAAGGAAGGCCTCGGCAAGCCCTTTAGGCTCTTCTTGTACTGCATATTGAAAACTACAACCATATTTTTTTCCATCCCCTAACAATTTTTTAAACAATGGAAGATCTTGCGGTGTCGAAATGATTAGTATCTCTTTTATCCCAGACCACATAAGTGTTGAAATAGGATAATATATCATAGGCTTGTCATAAATAGGCATAAGTTGTTTGCTTACGGCTAAAGTTAATGGGTGTAGCCTTGTGCCCGAACCACCCGCTAAAACAATACCTTTCATTCTTTTGCGTATTTTTTTAAGTACCAATGAATTGTTTTTTCTATCCCGGATTCAAAATTCTCTTTAGCTTTCCAGCCTAATTCATTTTCGATTCTTGAAGCATCAATGGCATATCTAAAATCATGTCCTGGTCTATCCTTTACAAAAGTAATTTGTTTAGAATAGGGGTCTTGTTTAGGTTTAATCTGGTCTAAGATATCACAGATTTTATGGGCTATATAAAGATTATCTCTTTCATTTTTACCTCCTATGTTGTAGGTTTTGCCTTTTTCTCCTTTACGAAACACTAGATCTATGCCCCTGCAATGATCTTCGACATACAACCAATCTCGTATGTTTTTTCCGTCTCCGTAAATGGGAATGGCTTCTCCTGTTATTGCCTTTTTAATAATTGTAGGTATTAATTTTTCATCGTGTTGTTTTGGCCCATAATTATTACTACAGTTGGTTGTAACCACATTCATTCCATAGGTGTGGAAATAGCTTCTTACAATGAAATCTGATGATGCCTTAGAGGCACTATATGGACTATTTGGAGCATAAGGTGTTTCCTCTGTAAAAAGCCCTGTCTCTCCTAAGGTGCCATAAACCTCATCTGTAGAAATATGGTGAAACCTGTTAGTTTCACATCCTTCTTTATATTTAAAAGGCGCATCCATCCAAAAGGTCTTTGCAGTATTAATCAGATTGAAGGTTCCTTCTATGTTCGTTTTAATGAAGGCGTCAGGATTTGAGATGGAATTATCAACATGTGACTCAGCTGCAAAATGAATAACACCTGAAAAATTATGTTTAGTGAAAAGATTATTAACCAATTGAGAGTCGCAAATATCGCCTTTAACAAAAATATAATTTTGGTGGTTATCTAGTTGTTCTAAATTAGAAAGCTCGCCGGCATAGGTGAGCTTATCTAAATTAACAATATTTATGTTTTCTCGATTATTAAGTAAATGGAAAATAAAGTTAGAGCCTATAAAACCAGCACCACCTGTTATTAATATAGTTTGTTGTTTATTCATATTCTTTTATGAAATGAAATGCTTTAAGTGAAAAATATACCAGTGCCATCGTAATTAGTGCTAATATTGGAAATATTAATGAGTATTTTTTTAATAGCCTTGTCTCTAAAGTCCCTACCTCTTCAAAAGAAGAAAGAATGTCATAATACTCACTTTCTTCAAACGCTTCTTCTTCAAGCACTCTGAGCTGGCTCCTTATTTTTAATTCCTCTTGAAATAATTCAAATTCTTTCGTTTCCGTTTTTTCTTGTGCTACTGGTAAAAATCCATCAATCCCTAACCTAACCTCTCCTTTTTCTGACTCTTTTTTCTTAATTTCCATATAAGTTTCTTGAAGGGCCTCAACTCTTCTTAGCTCTTCAATATATTCAAGTTTTTTTACCTTCCGAATTGAATCTGTTCTTGCTTTTAACTTTTTAGAGTATTCGTTTTCAAATGTTTTTATAAAGCCTTTTTCCAAACTAGGAAATATATCATTGCTTGTGGCTCTGGCCTGGATTGAAAAAATATTTCCAGCAAGTATGTCTCTGTTTTCAATAAAATCCTCATATGTTATTTCAACTGCCAAGGTACTATCCAGTGACTTAATGTAATCATCATATTCTTTTATTAAATCGTTTTGCGTTTCGGGGCCAATTTCAATCTCAAATCCTATTAATTGTTTCGCTGTAGTCAGACTGTCTAGCTCAAAAATAGTCGATAATTCATTGTAATTTTCTGAGCTAATAAGTGCATTAAAGTAATCTACATTGTTAGATAGTTGATATTTGGAGTCGTAATACGGTCTAACCAACATATCTGAAACATAGACAGGCTCCTTAAACTTTTCGACAGAAAAACCAATTAACATAGAAATCATTAACACTATGGCAACTAATTTTAAGTTATTAACTATCGGTTTTAAAATAAAAATTAAGGCAGAAAAGAGACCTTTAAAAACTTTGCCGATAAATGAAAAAAGTCTTTCAAATAAGTTTCCAATGGCATTAAATAATTGCCCTAAATCCACTTCCTCATCTTGTGGTTTATTTGGTAGATTGTCACTCATGAATTAAGAATTAAATATTTGTTCTAGTATTTTTTTGGTTATAACATATGTCGGTTTTACGCCCGATACCCCTAATCCACCAGAAGCCAATGTGCTTCCTGTTTCAAGAGGGTTGTCACTGGCGTAGTATGCGTACCTTACTTTTACATCTTCATTTATACTGCCCCGAACCTTTGAAGCCGCCTGTATCGCTTTTTGGTAATGGGCACCTTCCATCTCTAAGCCTATGACATTCCATGTTGATTTTTTAAAGAATTTTAAAATCTCTTTGTTTTGTAAAGATGTACCCAAAACCGTAACCATGGTGCCCTCAAAAACATCAACACCGCAATCTACTAAATCGTTTTTACTTAGTTCGTTTTTAAACGGGTAATTATCAGCGGTACCTTCGAAAATATGAGCAGAAGGTATCATAACGTCTCCTTTTCCTCCTTCTAAAATACCTGCCTTGCCCATTATCGATATAGATTTAACATTCAAATGGACTTTTCTTCCGTTAACATTAATCGGTTTTAAAAACTCATCCAAGGTCTCATAAGCCTGCTCGCCAAAAGCATAATCCATCACAAAGATAACCGCCTTGTCATCTTTATTAGCTTGAGAATACTCAAAATCAGTATTTGAAAAATCTATTTTATCAGTATCGAAAATCTGGACATCTATGTTGGTTCCGGAGGTATCCTTAATATAAATCATTCCGTTTTGCAACGCAGATTTCTCTACTTTATTGCGAATGGCACTATTTTTTGGATCGCTAAGTATTCCATAAACCTCAAAAATATCTTTTTTTCTTTCTGCTCCCTTTAGGGTTCCTTTTGCAAAAATAGAGTTCATGACACTATGCATATTGGCACTAATGATGTGTATAGGTCGCTCAAGCAAACCATTTTTATGCAATACGGATTTAATAGTGTCCGCCCAAATTTCCCCATGGATATGGTGCCCCAAACGTTCTCTTAAAACAGGGCTAAACGTTATGGTTCTCTTATTTCCGTTTATGACTTCCTCAATTGCCAATTTACCCAACCAATACACTATGTGTAAAAGTCGTTCTGGCTGGCTTTCGGTAGCGAATTTTGGATATGCTTCGGTAAGCTCATTAAATGTTCTGCCCAGAATATTTGCTGTGTGTGTAATGGCTATTTCACGCTCCTTCTGTGTCAATTTTTTTGTAGCAGTAACCGCTTGTTCTAATTTTTGCCAATCCCTTACCGTCGCACCCTCTTCATTAATTATAATTCGCTTACTAATTTTGTGTGACTCGACAAATAGAAATGTTAGGTGCGTTAGAATATCATATATTTCCGAACGCCCTCTAGTGATTTCAATATTCATCTGCTCATCGTCGATACGATAGCAATTGCGCCTTCGCTTGGGTGGAATTATAGGTTTAAAATGAGAGTTTGCATAACCCTCGTCACTTGTGAGGTTTATAAAGGTGCACTCTTCAATACCTTGAGGTAGACGATCTACAACATATAGCAACCCTTCGAGCTCTGCTTTTTCTTCTGCAATTGAACCATAAATTTCTGGACGTAACAATAATAGTGCCTCGCGCAATGTTTCACCAGAAACTCCCATTGGCTTGTAAAACCCACGATTAAACAAATGCCGCATTGTTATATACATACGTTCAATTGCGTTAGAGCTTTCTTGCGCCCTAGTCCTTTCGTGTCTTTTTTTGGTTGTGCTCATACGTTATTTTAACCTGCAAATATAGCTTTATTTAGTTAATTGGAGATCGTACAGTTTATCGGCAATTTTTCTATCGTTGGAAAGTCTAGGGATTTTATTCTGACCACCTAATTTTCCGATGGATTTCATATAGTTTTTAAACCCGTCTCGTTTAACTTTAGTGATTCTTAAAGGTTGCAATACTTTTCCTTCCACGAGATCAAAATAATAGCTGTTTTGTTTTTGAAGCGATTCCTCTAAAGCATTTATAAATACAGATTCGTTTTCTGGTTCATTTCCAAACTCTACAAACCACTCATGGTAAGGCAAGCCTTCTTCTGGATTTATTTGTGGTGCAACAGTGAATTCATTTACAGTTATAGATGTGCCTTCAGTCGCTTCCTTTAAGGCCTGTTCTACTTCCTTACCAATTACGTGTTCTCCAAAAGCCGAAATAAAATGTTTTATTCTACCGCTTACCATTACCCTGTATGGTTTTAAGGAGGTAAACTGAACTGTGTCTCCGATGTTATATGCCCACAGACCTGCAGTGGTGGAAATAATCATTACGTAATTAACGTTAAGCTTCACATCTTTAATTGTGATGCGTTTTGGTTGAGCTTCAAAAAAATGATCTGCCTCTACAAACTCATAAAAAATACCAGAATCTAATTGCAAAAGCATGCCTTTTTCGTCTTGCTTATCTTGAAAAGCAAAAAAGCCTTCGCTAGCAGGGTACAGTTCTATACTATCGACTTTTCGGCCTATTAAATTTTCGAATTTAGCTCTATAGGGCTCATAATTTACACCACCAAAAATGAAAAGATTGAAATTCTTAAATATGTCCCCAACTTTTTCTCCCTTCTTTTCAATAAGCTTTTCAAAGTACATTTGAACCCAAGACGGAATCCCTGAAATGACTGTCATATCTTTATCCACTGTTTCTTCGACAATTGCATTTACCTTAGTTTCCCAGTCTTCAATACAATTGGTTTTAAAACTTGGCATTCTGTTTTTTTGGAGATATTTTGGAACATAGTGTGCCACTATACCCGAAAGTCTTCCCAACTTTATACCGTTTTTTTCTTCAAGAATTGGGCTCCCTTGTAGAAAAATCATTTTTCCATCAACAAATTTTGAATTCCCTGTTTCATTGATATACATCAAAATGGCATTTCTAGCGGCATCAACGTGTGTAGGCATGCTCTCTTTGGTAATGGGAATATATTTAGCGCCAGAAGTTGTTCCAGAAGTTTTCGCAAAGTATATGGGTTTACCTTTCCATAGTACATTTTCTTCACCACTTACAACGCGATCCACATAAGGTTTTAAACCTTCATAATCCCTTATCGGTACTTTAGATTTAAAATCCTCATAAGTTTTAATCTCACCAAAATTATGGTCTTTACCGAAAGCTGTGTCTTTTGCTTCGCTTATAAGATTTTGAAACACCATATATTGGGTTTCGACAGGTTTTGAAGCCCATTTTTTTATCTTCCGTGCGATAATTTTAGCAAAAGGCTTTGATAGTGCTGCTTTAATTGAGGGCATTACTGAAAGTCGATAAAATTAGTTGGGTTAACTGGGTAGCCTTTACTCCATAGCTCGAAATGAAGGTGTGGGCCCGTGCTTAATTCTCCTGTATTGCCAGACATGGCAATTACCTCTCCCGCCTTAACCAAATCTCCTTGCGATTTGGTTATTGCAGAATTATGCTTGTAAACAGAAATTAATTCTTGGCTATGCTCTATAATAACAACATAGCCGGTTTCTACCGTCCACTCTGCAAATATTACAGTGCCATCTGCCGTAGCTTTTACAGGCGTGTCATTGGCAACAACAACATCTACCGCAAAGTGCTTCTCTTCGATGTTATACTCTTCTGAAATTGTACCGTTAACTGGTGGAAACAACACAAAGCTATTTTGATTTACCGACTCTTCAAATAAATTATACTTATCTTCTTTTTCTACTTTTTCCCTTAATAAAGAGTCTTCTTTATTCGTAGTTACCTGTAAAATATCTATATCATTTCGTGCAGCTTCAATAACGGAATCTCTATTAAATTCAACTGTGGCGACATCTCCGGTTAGAACTTTTCGGATTGATGCGTAATAACGTTTGTTCAGTTCCAATTCTTGAACCAAAGAATCCGTTTTGTAGTTTAGGATTGAGGCTTCTTTTTTAAGTTTTGCAGACGAATACCCAGGAATGTATTCGCGTAAAGGTGTAAAAGCAATGAGTAAAATCGTGAAAAATATTAAAAAGATAGCTGAAAGCGACGTTAACACAAAAACATTTAAGCGCGTTAATTTTATCGCAAAGCGTTCCTCAAAGGTATCTTCGTTAAGAATAACCAAACGATACTTGTGAAGTAGCTTTTTAGCTATTTTTTTTTCTTTTTTTTTCTTTTTTGCCATTAAAACAAAATTAGTTAAAATAGTGAAATAGCACCATTAATAAGTGCTAAAGTTGGCTTAAGAACGTTGTAATTAAAGTATAATTACTAACTTTGTGGTCTAAATTTTAAAATATGATTTCTAACAATATAGTTTTAGCGTTGGGTCCATGGCAAATAGTTTTAATTGTTGTGGCCATTTTACTATTGTTTGGTGGTAAAAAAATCCCTGAACTAATGAGAGGTTTGGGTAGTGGCATCAAAGAATTTAAGGACGCCAGCAAAGAAGACCCTAATGATAAAAAGGATAACGAATAATCCTTATTTGAAAAATATAGAAAAAGCCAACTGAATCAGTTGGCTTTTTTGTTACTTAATGGTTATGGACTTAATAATAGCCTCAAGCTCAAAAATGTATTCACTTTTGTTAAGCGATGGTGCATATACATAACCATCTGCAATTAAATAACGGTTATTTATTTTGTCCTCTATGGCGTAGGTTATAAAAGGGCCGCCCATTGTAAATCCTTCAGTATCCCATAATCCTCTAATTTCATAAGCTGGTTTGTTATCAACTATGGTTTTATACATTGAAGGTGCATAGGCATCTTCTACCTCCATATAAATACCATCTTCACCTGGAATTTTTGTTTTGGTTATCTGATTACGCATTTTAATAATGTCCACAATAGTATTATCTCCTTCAGAGATTGTTTCTAAAGGCACCTCATAAAACATAATATCTATGGTTTTACTGTTGTCCAATGCTTTTCTTAACCAGTAAAAATCCTTTTCTGACTTCCCAAATTTATAAACTGAAGGAATATCAACCGTAAACCCAAGTTGATTTTCCATCTCCTCATCTTTTAACAACGATTTGTTGATACGTCGTTGTTTTTCTTTTACCTCTTCTTTATTAAAAGCATCAATGATTTTTGCTTTGCTTTCTTTTAGCTGTGCAATTATTTCTTGATTGGTCTTTCCTCCAACTACAGCAATAGTTTGTGGTTTAGCAAAAGCATTGTTTGCTATTTTTGTCGTCGGTGCTACATCGTTTTTTTCGATTTTAAGGACAATGCGGCTGCGTGTTGCAAAGCCATCAAACACCTGAGGCGGAATTTGTTTCAGGTTAAACATAGGTTCTTCTGCCGGTAACCCGTTGAGTGGTGCGGCAAAAATGGATCTAATGCTTTCACCCACACTGCCTTCCCAAAGTGTATTGTCCACAACAACCGAAATGCTATTTAAATTACCGTTAGATGCTGGGAGATACGTTGTTTTATCTCCCTCTTTTTTATCTCCACATGCTATAAATAGCATACAGAACAATAAGGTGTATAATGTTCTCATAAGTTTATGTTTTGTTGGTTTCTTTACTCAGACACAACCAGTGTCATTCCTATTTTGAGTTTACTACCACTAATATCGTTCCAATCTTTAAGATTTTGAACAGAAACACCAGAAAATTTTTGCGCAATACTCCAAAGCGAATCGCCAGATCTTACTGTGTAGGTTTGTTTACCGTTTTTGCTGACGGTCTTTTTTTGGGGCTCAGGCGTTGAGGAAGTGCTAGGGTTTCTGGGATAAATTGTAAGGCGTTGGCCAATTTTTAGATTGTTGCTTCTTAGACCGTTCCATCGTTTTATTTGGCTTACTCTTACTCCATAACGTCGCGCAATCTTACCTAAATAATCACCGCTCTTTACACGATATCTTATTTTGGTGTCTGAATTAAAAAGCTGTGGCAAAGGTTTTTCACGTTTGTCAAACTCAGCTTTCGCAAATGCATATATCTTATCTTCATTTGAAGTAAAAATCCCTACAGCCTCTCTTGGAAGGCGCAGCACATAGGCTTTCCCTTCTACTTTTGGGATAATGTCTAACTTGTATGATGGATTTAAGAATTGAAGTTCTTCTATTTTAACACCAGTGGTCTCGGCAACCTGATCTAAAGAAATCATTTGCTTAACGTGGATGGTATCTGTTTCAATATACTGAAATGCTGGGCGCTCTGGCTTAAAACCATGTTCTTCGGCAAATTCAAAAATGTACATAGTCGCCAAAAACGCGGGTACATAGCCAGCTGTTTCCCTTGGTAAATTTTGGCGAATGTTCCAATAGTTTTTATAACCACCAGAACGCCTAATGGCTTTATTGACATTTCCTGGGCCAGAATTATAGGCTGCTAAGGCTAAATCCCAATCACCGAATATTCTATATAACCTGCCCAAATATTGAGCTGCAGCGGTTGTTGATTTAATAGGATCACTACGTTCGTCTACATAGCTGCTTACATCTAATTTATATTCTTTACCTGTGCCAAACATAAACTGCCATAGACCAGTAGCACCAACCCTAGAGCGTGCTTTTGGCTTAAGTGCCGATTCAACTATTGATAAATACTTCATCTCCAAAGGAATGTTGTAATTATCAAACTCTTGTTCAAACATCGGAAAATAAAAATGGCTCAACCCCATTAGGCGTTCCATGGATGTCCTTCTATATTTGAGGTAGCCTTTAATAACGTTTTCCAAAGATGGATTATATTCTACATTGAAAGGAGTTCTTGCGTTTAAGCGTTCTAACCTTGCCTTTAGAGTATCCGTTGTCAACTCTGGGTAATCTACCGGTTCGTAAGTAAGCTCAGTAACAGATTTGTAAATAGTATCAAAAAGGGAATTGCTATAAAGCTCATCCAGCCATTTTTGATCTAACTCTGCAGCTTCTGGTAAATCCTTGAGGCTTTTAATATTTAAAGTATCTGGTTCTGCTGGAATTGTTTTTTGAGGCAATAAAGATCCATCAACAATAGAATCAATTCGCTTTGAAACTGTTGACTGTTGTTTGGAAACACTATCTGTTTTCACCTGTGAAAACCCTATTATAGCGCAAAAACACAATACAATTGATAAGTTAAATTTAATTACCATAAGCATAGTATCAATATCAAAACATAACGTTTTAGGCTCTAAAATAGTATTTTTTGCGACTTTAGTCTAATATGGTGGCAATACCAGGTAAAATCTTACCCTCTAGGCTTTCTAACATCGCTCCTCCGCCTGTGCTCACGTAACTCACCTTGTCCTCAAAACCAAATTGCTTTACAGCGGCAACGGAGTCTCCGCCACCAACCAGTGAAAATGCTCCTTTTTTGGTAGAATTAGCTATAGAGTTGCCCAATGCGATGGTGCCCTTAGCAAAATTTTCCATTTCAAAAACTCCTAGAGGTCCATTCCAGAGTATGGTTTTGCTTTGGTTAACAACGTTATCGAAAATTTCTAAAGATTCTGGCCCTGCATCCAAACCTTGCCAACCATCAGGTATTTGTTTTACATCACAAATTTTGGTGTTGGCATCATTACTAAATGCATCTGCCGCGACGACATCTACTGGCAAATGAATTTTAACACCTTTAGTTTCTGCTTGTTTTAATATGTCCAAAGCTAAATCCATCTTGTCATCTTCACAAATGGAATCTCCAACCTTTCCACCTTGGGCTTTTATGAAAGTAAACGTCATTCCTCCTCCAATAATGAGGTGATCAACTTTATCTAGAATATTTTCTATTACGGTGATCTTGGAAGATACTTTTGCTCCGCCCAATACTGCTAAAACAGGTTTTTCACCGTCTTCCAATACTTTCTTTATGCTTTCAATCTCTTTTGCCAATAAGCTGCCGAAACATTTTGCTTCAGGAAAAAATTGTGCCACTATTGTCGTTGATGCATGGGCTCTATGTGCCGTTCCGAATGCGTCGTTAACATATATGTCTCCCAATTTAGATAATTGTCTTGCGAAATCAACATCACCTTTGGTCTCTTCGTCATGAAAACGAAGGTTTTCCAACAGTAAAATTTCTCCTGGTTGCAGGTTACTGGCTTTTTCTTCAGCTTCTTCACCGACACAATTACTTGCAAATTTCACTTCAACACCTAAAACATCTTCAATCTTGGGAATAATGTGCTTTAACGAAAACTCCTCCTGGACACCTTTTGGTCGTCCTAAATGCGACATCAACACACAACTTCCACCATCCTCTAAAACCTTAATTATAGTCGGTTTTGCAGATACAATTCGTGTCGCGTCAGTTACTTCAAAATCATCGTTTAGAGGTACATTAAAATCTACTCTAATTAGTGCTTTTTTGTCTTCAAAATTGAAATCGTTTATGGTTTTCATTTGCTTAAAAAATAACGTAGTGTTTATTTATTTTGATAGACAAATATAAAGATTAGAAAGGACAAAAAAATTACATAGTTTTGCTGTATGTTATTTTCTGAAGTTTTAGGTCAACAACACATCAAAAACCACCTCACTACCAGTGTGGATATGGGGCGAATCGCACATGCGCAACTTTTTGTTGGGCCTGAGGGCTCTGGAACATTACCAATGGCTCTGGCTTATGCGCAATATATTCTCTGCAATAATACCAATGGTGAAAATACAGGAGGGAATGAGTCGTGCAACTTAAAATTTAAGAACTTTTCGCACCCAGATTTACATTTTGCATTTCCTGTCACCACAAGTGACAAGGTTAAGAGCAAGCCTGTTTCCAACTTTTACTTGGAAGAGTGGAGACAATTGCTTGAGCAACAACCCTACGGTAACCTTTTTGATTGGTACAAATTGCTTGGTGTTGATAACAAGCAAGGGCAAATTGGTGTTGATGAGGCTTTTGAAATTGTAAAATCGCTTACTCTAAAATCCTACGAAGGTGGCTACAAGGTGATGCTAATTTGGATGGCGGAAAAAATGAATACAGCTTGCGCCAATAAACTTCTTAAACTCATTGAGGAGCCACCAGAAAAAACAATTTTTATCTTGATTGCCGAAGATGAAGAACAAATCATCAATACCATTCTTTCGCGGTGTCAGGTGCTGCACTTTCCTCCTTTGGCAGAAGAGGCAATTTCTGAAGCTTTAGTGAAAAACTATCACGTTGAAAATGCCGTAGCAACCAAAATTGCACATCAGGCCAACGGCAATTATAATAAGGCTTGTGACTTAATTTATCAAGATAGTGAAGATATACAGTTTGAAAAATGGTTTGTGTTGTGGGTGCGTTCAGCTTTTAAGGCCAAGGGTAACAAGTCTGCTATACACGATCTTATATCATGGTCTGAAGAAATTGCAAAAACAGGTCGTGAAACCCAGAAAAAGTTTTTAGCCTTCGCCTTGAACTACTTTAGACAGGCCTTGCTGATGAACTACAATGCAGAAGAGCTTGTTTATATGGAGCCAAGGTCTGAAAGTTTTAAACTCGAAAATTTTGCCCCTTTTGTTCATGAGGCGAATATTATGGATATATCAGACGAACTACAAAACGCTATATATCATATTGAACGTAATGGAAATTCTAAAATTATTCTCACGGATCTGTCGATTAAATTGACCCGTTTATTGCATAAAAAAAGCCAAACTATTTAGCTTGGCTTTATCAATTATGTATGATTTTTTTATTTTGAAGTATCTTCTGATGCTTCTTTCTTTTCAGTTTCATTAGGGGAAGTTTCAGATTTTTCTTCTCCGTCAGTTTTACCGTAATCTGCATTAATGGCTTCTACGACTGCTTCGGTAATATCTTTTTCATCTTCCCCGTACATTACACTACCTGCTCTGTTTTTTCCAAAGATGAATGTATAACCATTCTTTTTACCATAATCTTCAACAAAATCATTTACTTTAACAATGACTGAGTCCATTTCTTGATTGTAACTTTGTTCCATCATTTGCTGCTCGTATTGCATTTGCTGTTGTAAGGGCTGCCATTTTTGTTGAAATTTTTGAGATTCTTCTTCCTGTTTTCTTTGGGGCATATTAGCCAATTGCATTTGAATGGTCTGTATTTCCATTTGATAAATGCGACCTATGCTATCTCGCCTTTGCGTAAAGTCTGTGTTTTTATCTTCATATTTTTTCTCAATATCAATTTTCATTTGATAATCATTAATCACCTTAGTGTTATCTACAAAAGCTATTTTCTGTTGTTTTTGGCAAGCCGAAAATGAAACTAAAATTATTAATGCTGCAATTACTCTTTTCATATTTTGTTAAAATTAAATTTTTGCAAATGTATAAAAGTTAAACCGTGATTGATTCATTTTTTTAACTATAGGTAAAATCTATAAGCGTTTTAAGTTGTATTTCAATAATTAATCGTTTTTAAATCAAAATAAAGCGATTTAAGCGCATTTAATTTTATCGCTAAGTGATATTGCGTATGACGCCGTGATTGTTTAAATAAGGCTCTATATCTAAATGTTTTGGTGTTTTAGAATATAAATGTGAGAAGAATACTCCTTAGTTCGATTTCCTTTGAGATTTGAGCGCCATCCAATCCAAAATGCTTTAATAGGATTCATAAAACCTAATTTGTATTTTTCTGAAAGAAGACTCACATAGTAAGCGTCAAATTTCATTGGTAAGACTTTTAGCAATTTTAATTGTTCCTCGTGAAACAATTTTTCAATCGCCGTTTTTGAAAAATGCCAAAGGTGTCTCGGCACATCATAAGCAGCCCAAAAGTTTTTATAATGTTGCGCATCGTAACTTTTAAAGTTTGGCACTGCAATTACCAAAGTTCCGTTTGGTTTTAATAAATGCTTAAAAAGCTTAACGTGCATTTCTAATTCTGGTAAATGTTCTAAAACGTGCCAAAGTGTAATAACGTCGAAACTGTTTTCTTTTAAAGTTTCTAAATGTTGAATATCGAAAACCGAATTGTTTGTTTTAGAATTTGCAATCGCTCTTGCTTGTTCGTTTGGCTCTACTCCTGCAACATTCCAATTATTATTTTTTGCGGTTTCTAAAAAACCTCCTGTACCACATCCAATATCTAAAAGTGTTTTTTCTTCTGATTGAAATGAATTAATCAGTTTCAATTTTCGCTTTAAAGAAATCGTTCTAACTAAATGATACACTTTTTCAAACAGATTTCGCTTGGCATCTGTGTGCGAAATGTAATCTTCGCTTTTGTAATATTCTGAAAGCTTTTCGCCTTGAGGTTGTGGAAATGTTTCCAACATATCCAATGCCTCATTATGCAATAACTTAAATTCTTCTCCAGAAACGGAATGGTCCTTTACGGTTAGATATGTTGGTTGGTTGATTTTCATTCTTACTGCATACTTTCTAATCCACAATTATCTTCATTTTTAGAACAATATTCTTTCGGTAGTTTTTGCCAACCGTTTTCTGGCTGTTCCTTAATTCCTTTTGGAACAGGACAATAACAACAAATCATACTTTCGGCTTGATTAGGTATATATTTTCCAAAAAATCTTGTTCCTTTTTTTACATTAGAAGCACTTTCACAGACATAAGAATCATAAACTTTTTTATTTCCATCGTAATAGAAATAATCTATTTTAGGCACACTTCTTCCGTTAGTAACATCTACTACATAAAATATTCCTACTCGACCATTTTTGTTTATCTTCTCTCTACTCCGAATTCCGTTTAAGAAATATAAAATCAGTATTAATATTACTACTAAAATTATAAGGCCTGTTTTATCTTTTTTGGTTAATTGGACATTATTTTTTAAACTTCTACTCATTGTTCCACGTGGAACGTTTAATTATTACCTTCCCAAATACACCAATAAAACAGAAATATCATTAGGGGATACTCCGCTAATTCTTGATGCTTGTGAAATGGTTACTGGTTGAATTTCGGTTAACTTTTGTCTTGCTTCCATACTCATAGATTTCAGTTTTGAGTAATCGAAGTTTGATGGAATTTTTACATTTTCAAGACGATTTAACTTATCTGCATTGTTCTTTTCCTTTTCAATATAACCAGCATACTTTACCTGAATTTCGGTTTGCTCAATAACTTCAGAATCTAAATTATTCTCAGAGATATAAGCATCAACTGAGGCCACTTTTCGCATATCTTCAATAGTGATATTTGGTCGTGCGTACAACTTAAACATCTTGTCTTGTTGCTTCACTTTGGCAGAATCTTTTGACTCTAAAATCGGATTTATTTCATCTGGCGTTACACTAGTATCTTTAAAAAACTGAACAAAATTTGAAGCTTTAGATTGTTTTTCTTCCATTCGTTTTAATCGCTTTTCAGAAGCTAAACCAAGTTCGTATCCTTTTGATGTTAATCTAAAATCTGCATTATCTTGTCTTAAAAGCGTTCTATATTCTGCACGAGATGTAAACATACGATAAGGCTCTTCTGTCCCTTTTGTAATTAAATCATCTATTAAAACACCGATGTAAGCTTCATCTCTTTTTAAGGTAAATGGATCGCGTCCTTGTACTTTTAAGCTCGCATTTATACCTGCCATTAATCCTTGAGATGCTGCTTCTTCGTAACCTGTTGTTCCGTTAATCTGACCAGCAAAATATAAACCCTCAACCAACTTAGTTTCCAAAGTGTGCTTTAATTGTGTAGGCGGAAAATAGTCGTATTCTATAGCATAACCAGGTCTAAAAAACTTCACATTTTCAAAACCAGCTACAGAACGTAAAGCATTAAACTGAACATCTTCTGGTAAGGATGTTGAGAAGCCATTCACATAAACTTCAACTGTATTCCATCCTTCTGGCTCAACAAATAATTGATGTCTATCTTTATCTGCAAATCGATTAATCTTATCTTCTATTGATGGGCAATAACGAGGTCCAACACTTTTAATTCTACCATTAAACATTGGCGACCTATCAAACCCTTCTCGAAGTAAATCGTGAACCTCTGGACTAGTATAAGTCATATGACAAGAGCGTTGTTCTGTCAAAGGTTTTGTAACATCTAAATATGAAAACTTCTCTGGGTTTTCATCACCAGGTTGTTCAATCATTTTAGAATAATCTAATGACCTACCATCCACTCTTGGTGGTGTTCCTGTTTTCATTCTACCAGAATCGAATCCAAGTTTAATAAGGTCTTCTGTAATTCCTGTAGCAGCTCTTTCGCCTGCTCTACCTCCACCAAAGTTTTTATCTCCGATATGAATTAAGCCATTTAAAAAAGTACCATTTGTAAGTACAACAGTTTTAGCTTTTACTTCTATTCCTAGAGAGGTTTTTACACCAACTATTTTATGGTTTTCTATTATTAGGCCCGACACCATTTCTTGATAAAAGTCTAGATTCGGTGTTTGCTCTAACAACAATCTCCAGTCTTCAGCAAAACGCATTCTGTCAGATTGCACTCTAGGACTCCACATTGCAGGTCCTTTTGATTTATTAAGCATCTTGAATTGAATTGCAGAGGTGTCGGATACAATTCCGCTATAACCACCAAGTGCATCAATTTCTCGCACAATTTGTCCTTTAGCAATTCCGCCCATAGCAGGATTACAAGACATTTGTGCAATATTTTGAAGGTTCATTGTAATTAACAACGTCTTACTTCCCATATTGGCAGCAGCAGCAGCAGCTTCACTTCCTGCGTGACCTGCACCAACTACAATTACATCGTAAACTTCATTAAACATTGTTGAATATTTTTAATGTTCCACGTGGAACAATTAGAATTTCATTAAAATTAAACGTGCAAAGATACATCGAAAACACAAAACTAAGAACGCGTACTCAAATAGTAGTCTTCCTTAGAACGCATCAGCTTAGCATCTTCATCGTTCTTGTCTTTATATCCACAGTAATGTAGAATACCGTGAATCATTACGCGCGCCAGTTCATCTTCAAAAGACACATCAAAATCTTTGGCATTATCTTCTACACGTTCTACAGAAATGTAAATATCTCCGTGTAGTTCTTTTCCTACTGAATAGTCAAAGCTGATGATGTCTGTTAACGTGTCGTGATTTAAAAAATCGACATTGATTTTATGTAAATAATCATCGGAACAGAAGATGTAATTCAATTCTCCTTCTTTACAATTTTCTGAATTGATGGCTTTAGAAATCCACTCAGAAATCTTGGTTTGATTCTCTAATTTAAAATCGGTTTCGTAATTAAAACTAATCATTGTTTTTGAAATATTCTTGAATCTTTTTCTTAAAATGATTCTGCAAAGGTAGTGCTTGCCTGTTTAATATTTCAGTAGTATTAAAGTATTGTTTTGCCGTTGGAATTTGGCTAGGATTGTTAGTGTTGAAATCTTTCTTATTTGTTTCAGATTCACGCTTCGTATCCTGACCTTGCATAAAGGTGGCATTTTCTAATTTTAATAATTGATGTTGTACATCCATCATCTTTTGAAGCGTTTGATTTGTGAAACCGTAGTTCAATAAATCCAACTCAATATCTTCCATTTGTTTTATCAATTCGCCAGCAGATTCAATCTTACCTTCCTTAGATAAACGGTCTTCTAGTGCCTGACGTAATTGTTGTTGTTGCTGATAAATTTTGAATAGTTCTTCATTCTGTTCTTCTCTTCCACCTTCACCATAACCATCATTTTCTTCTTCACCATTACCATCGCCATTAGAGCCATTTCCGTTTTTACTATTTTTTCCTCCTTTGCCATTTTCACCTTCTCCCCCATCTTGATTGCCTTCGCCATTTTGTTGGCCATTCTTTCCGTTTTGTCCTCCTTTGCCCTGTTGTTCTCCAGACTGTCCATTCTCACCACTTTGCCCACTTTGACCTTGATTACCACTCTGTCCTTGCTCACCTTGTTGGCCTTGTTCTCCTGGTTGTTTTCCCTCTCCTTCTTTGCCTTCACTACCTTCTTGTCCTGGTTTTTCACCTTCGCCTTGCTGTCCCTCTTCTCCTTGTTTTCCTTGCTCGTTCTTTTTTACTCCTTCTTCCATTTGCTTATTAAGCTCTTCTTGACTCATAATAATATCCGGAAGTTGCTGACCTCCTCCACCTCCAGAACCCGAAGCGGAATTCATTTGCATCTCCATATTATCTAACACATCACTCAGAAAGCTGGCCAATTCATTACTCGCTGTAATGACATACTGCTGAGAAGACACACCTTGATATAAACGGTTTTCAGTCAATTGACCAAGCGCTTTATCTATATTGAAATACACTTCTGTGATTTGCTCATTTACCTTCTCAGAAATCTTCGGTTGACGCAAAGACAAGGCAAACAAACTATCATCAATATGCTCAAAGTGCTCTCTTAAATTACTTTGGTTAATGATGTATTTACCGTATTTGTTATTATTGATATCAATACTCTCAAAAGTATTCATCAACGCTTCTTGGTCGAAAGAAAACAATAAAAGATTCTCAAGAATTTGACGTAAAGCATCAGCATCTTCAGAAGTTTGGTCGCCTCCACCCCCGCCTCCACCAGACATCATCTGCATCATCTGCTCACTCATCTGCTTCATCTTTTTAGCAGCTTTTTTCTGCTTTTCCTGAGCATTTTGCTGTTGCTCTTGTGCTTCACTGGGTTTGCCTTCACTTTCTTTCTCTTCCTTCTTCTCAAGCGCTTCTTTAGCTTCCTTTTGGTCAAACCTTACACCATCTTCTAAAAACTCATCCACAGGAACATTCATCGGTTTTTGTAAACGTCTGTCCTCTTGTTTTAAATCTTCGATATCTTTTTGAAGCTTTTCAAATTCTTTATTTAACTCGTCTTGTTTTTCTTTTGTGTTCTCTTTGTCTTTGTTGGAAAGTTCTTCTTGTTTCTTCGCTAAATCATCTAACTGATTGGCAATTTTTTCAGCCTTTTTCATCACATAAAAACGCTTGGTCAACTCTAAGAGTTGTTTCATACTGCGCTTTTTGTTTTTGTTTTGTTTTGCTAATTCTTCAAGCTTTTGGGTAAACTCTTCTTTATTGATTTTATCTTTCAGCTTTTCTAATTCTTCAAGCAATTT
Organism: Leeuwenhoekiella palythoae; assembly: GCA_964221315.1. Classification (GTDB taxonomy): domain Bacteria; phylum Bacteroidota; class Bacteroidia; order Flavobacteriales; family Flavobacteriaceae; genus Winogradskyella; species Winogradskyella palythoae_A. The sequence goes on from CAXPYI010000002.1 coordinate 1,030,638, forward strand.
TTCGTCTTGCTTTAGCTTTTCTTCGTTCTCTTTTAGACGCTCTTTTAAGTCTTCTTTAAATTGGTCTTCTTTCTTTTCTTCCTGAAATTCTTCTAAATTATCCTGCAGCTTTTTGTTGAAATTTTTCATCAACTGCTCTTGCTGTTTTTGACGTTTTAAGAAATCTTCAAATTTCTTTTTATCGTTGAAATTAAGCTCTTGCTTTTCCTTTTGCGTTTTAGAAAATTCTTCAAGCTTTTTGTCTTGCTCTTCTAATTTTTCAAACGTTTTGCCAATATCTTTTATCGTTTCATTCTGCTCTTGTAACTGCTTCTGCTCCTCTTCGTCCTTAGTTAATTTTCGGTAGCTAAACACACTACTTTTTGTGCGCTTGTAATTGTGAATAGCATCGTTATCATAAACCTCAAAATACAATTGGTAGCTAACACCTTCTTCTAAATTAAATTGATTTGGAAATGCACTTACAAACTCACTAAAATTAGATTTTGAAATGCTAATCGGCTCGATCACTTTCTGAGTTTCATCTTCTGTTGGGTAGTACACCAAATTCAATTTTGACAAGCCAAAATCATCACTCGCCTGACCATAGAAATACATACTTTGCTGGTCTAAGGAATCGATTTGCATTTTAATGTTGAGCTCAGGATGCAAATCCTTAACCACAGAAATATTATAAGCCAGATTTTCGTAATCCTTTAAATTCTCATTACTGGTTGAAATGCTATAATTATAATTTCTAAATAATCGTTTAGTCGCTTCAAAATTATTATTGTCATTTTTTGAAAACGTTAAGGTATCTTCAGCATAAATATGAACCGCATTTGTGGCTTTAGTCATTGCTTTCCAAGTGACTTTTGTCCCTTCCGGAACAACCGCAGAGCCTGTGCTTTTTAATACCTCATCTTGTTTTTGTGTGTACGATGGATAGTCTAAAAGCATTTCAAAATTTACCAAGTTTGGTGTGTTTAATACTTGTAATTCGTACGATTTTGAATTAACGTCGTTAGCTGATAAACTAAATTCTATATTGTTTTTCGGAAGATTAAATGTGTATTGAAATTCGCCTAGTGCAATCTGTTGTAAATAATACGATTGACCGTTGAATTGAATCTGAGCATTCTCTGGAATAACATCGCCTGCGGTTTTCACTTTTAACTTAAAGTCCTTACCTTCAATAGCTTGTAAGTTTTCATTCAACACAAAAAACTGAAAAGGTGCTGGTGGCTCATAAGCTGTTTTGTAGTTGACCACACGCTCGTAACTATCACTAAACCAATCGATTTTTCCTGTGATATAAGACAACAAAATGATGATTATAGGAATAGCCGCATACTTTAAATACTTGGTGTTTGTCTTAAAATTGATTGCCGATTTAAACGGAATGGGTTGCAATTCTTGCGACTTCTGCTCTATACTAGCCAACAATAAATCGGATTGTTGTGGACTTTGGTTCAGCTGAAGTACATTCAACAATTTATCATTGACTTCAGGAAAATGACTGCCTATTAATTTTGAAGCGGTTTCGTAATCAATTCCTTGCCTTAGATTGAATAAATGTGCTAACGGAATGGCAATAAACTTAACAAACAAAGCGAGCTCAACAGCTACAAACACCCAAAATAAAATAGTTCTTGCTGTTGGATTGAGCCAAAACACATATTCTACAAATAGCGTAATAATTAGATATAACAAGCCAATGGCGAAAAATAAAATCGCGCCTTTTAGCAGTTCATTAGTGTAATATTTTTTAATGAATTGCTGTAGTTTGTTTTTTATGGTTTCGAAATTGCTCAAATTCTTTATTATTCATTTTGCTGTCACATTCTAACTTACTAAACTACAATTTTATTTTAATTGATGATTTCCTAAATTTGGTAAGATTGTGTTAATTTAGAGGGATTAACTGTTAATAATCAGCCTATAAATGAAAGACCTTAAATATTTAGCGGCATTTTCAATCCCTATAATGGCAGTTTTAGGACTTAGTTTTCAGAGCTATTGGGTTTGGGCTACACCTATTTTTGCCTTTGTTTGTATTCCTGTTTTAGAGCTTATTTTTCCTGTGGATACTACTAATCTTCAATCTGAAGAGGTAGATAGCAGACTAAAACGTAAGATTTTTGATTGGTTGCTTTACCTCAACTTACCCATTGTTTATGGTATTGTAATCTATGCTTTGATTTTGATTGCTCATCAACCTTTGGAAACTTATGAGTTTATTGGGCTCATTTTTTCTGTTGGTATTGTTTTAGGTGTTAACGGCATTAATGTTGGTCACGAGTTAGGCCACAGACAACAAACCAACGAACGCTTTTTGGGTAAGGCCTTGCTTCTACCCTCTTTTTATATGCATTTTTATATTGAACATAATTTTGGACATCATCTTCACGCTGCAACACCAGAAGATCCTGCAACCGCAAAATACAATCAAAGTGTGTATTCGTTTTGGTTGACGTCTACGATTAGACAATATTTTAATGCGTGGAACATTCAAAAAAAACTATTGAAGAACAATAAACAATCTTTCTTTTCTTTCAAAAATGATATGTTGTGGTACACCATTTTTCAACTGATATATTTGGTATTAGTTATAGTTCTTTTAGGAACTACAGCCTTATTATTTGCTGTTTGCGCAGGTGTAGTTGGCTTCATTCTACTAGAAACTGTCAACTATATTGAACATTATGGTTTACTGCGTTTAAAAACTAAGTCTGGTCGTTACGAGCGTGTAAAAGAAATACATTCGTGGAACTCTAATCACGTTATCGGTCGCATTGTGTTATATGAATTAACACGACATAGCGACCATCATTTTAAGTCTTCAAAAAAATATCAAATCTTAGATTGCCACGATGATAGTCCGCAAATGCCATTTGGCTATCCAACCTCAATGGTATTGGCAATGATACCGCCTCTTTGGTTTAAGATTATGAATAAGCGTGTGCCGAGAGAGATGATTGTTTCTTAGACTCGAGAAACAAGATAGTCTAAAACAAAGTCTTGATTCTTGGTTCTCTAATCTTGTATCTTGAAAGTTATCAAACTATCTTTGCCGAGATCCTGAAACAAGTTCAGGATGACAAACTATTGAGCGTTTATTAACTATGTCTAAAAAAGTACGTGTGCGCTTTGCGCCTAGTCCAACAGGACCTTTACATATTGGTGGTGTAAGAACTGCTTTATTCAATTATTTATTTGCCAAAAAGCACAATGGTGATTTTGTGTTGCGTATAGAAGATACCGATCAAAACCGTTATGTGGAAGGTGCAGAAGATTACATTGTAAAATCTTTAAACTGGTGTGGTATTCCGTTTGATGAAGGTCCAGGTAAAAACGAAAAATTTGGTCCTTACAGACAAAGTGAGCGCAAGCATTTGTACAAACAATATGCTGATCAATTGATTGCTGAAGGTAAAGCTTACTATGCTTTTGATACTTCTGAAGAACTTGATGCACATAGAAAACAACACGAAGCAGAAGGCAAAACCTTTATCTACAACTGGCACAATCGTGAAAAAGGACGTTTGGTAAATTCTTTAGTACTTACTGAAGAAGAAACCCAAGCAAAGCTAGAGGCTGGTGAGGATTTTGTGGTGCGTTTTAAATCGCCACAAGATGAAACTTTGCAACTAAAGGATATTATTAGAGGCGATATTTCTATAGATACTAACATTCTTGATGATAAAATTTTGTTTAAAAGCGATGGAATGCCAACCTATCATCTCGCTAATATTGTGGACGACCATTTAATGGAAATTACACACGTTATTCGTGGTGAAGAATGGTTACCATCACTGGCTTTGCATAAATTATTGTACGATGCTTTTGGTTGGGACGCACCAGAATTTGCGCATTTACCTTTAATCCTTAAACCAACAGGAAAAGGAAAATTAAGCAAGCGTGATGGTGATAAATTAGGGTTCCCAGTATTTCCATTAGCCTGGACAGATCCTAAAACCAACGAAGCTTCTAGAGGTTATAATGAGGATGGCTATTTCCCTGAAGCTGTGGTAAATTTCTTGGCCTTTTTAGGTTGGAATCCTGGTACTGAGCAAGAGATTTTTAGCATTGACGAATTAATTCAAGCATTTGAATTATCTAAGGTCAATAAAGCGGGTGCGCGTTTTGATCCTGATAAGACAAAGTGGTTTAACCATCATTACATGCAGCAGCAATTAGATTTGGATTTGGCTAAAGAGTTTCAGGGCAAAAATATCCTTTTAGAAGGCATTGATGTCAACTATGTTGCTTTGGTTGTTCGTCTTATCAAAGAACGCGCAACCTTTGTGAGCGATTTTTGGGAGTTAAGCCACTTCTTCTTTGTAGCTCCGGCCAATTATGATGAAAAGGGACTAAGAAAAGCTATTAAGGAAGATACGGCTCAACTGATGCAAAAAGTTATAGAAATTGTTACAGCAACTGGAGATTTTACGGTTGAGAACCTTCAAACCAAACTCAAGGGCTGGATCACTGAAAACGGCATTGGCTTTGGCAAAGTGATGATGCCATTACGGTTAGCGTTAGTTGGTGCTTTGCAAGGCCCTGATGTATTTGAAATAATGTTTATGATTGGTAAAGCCGAAACCATTAATCGAATTGAGGCTTTGGTAAAGACGATTTAAACTGAAATGAGATCCTGAAACAACACTTCGATGCTTCGACTGCGCTCAGCACAGGCTTGCTCAGTATGACAGTTCAGGATGACAAAATATAAATTACTAAAACGTAATAACAGCGGTGAAGGCCAACATAGACTGGTTGCCTTTAAATTTGTTGTCGTTTGAGCCAACATTTAAGTCTTCGTCATTTAAATTTCCTAGAATATTAGTAAAGCCATAAATGTACTGTGCCCTTAATTTAAAAGCCCCAAAACCAGCGGATAAACCAACCGCTCCATTAACGTTGAAATTTGAGATTTTAGAAATATCCTCGGTTAACAGTGTGTCGTAGTCTGAAATAACATAGCCCTCTTTAGATTCATCTTTCAATTCTAAATCCCCATTGTATTGTAACATTGGCCCGAGATCTAAAGTTAAATTACTGCCTATTAATTTTGCGTGAAATAGAAATGATAATTGTGCTGTAAGCAATTTATATTCCACAAATTCTTCTGTAGGATTCGAAAGTGAATATGCTGCAATATCGATATGATTTTGAGATAACAAAATGTTATAGCTTACATTATACCATTTGTGTGGTATATCTACAGAAGCCGACAAACCACCTATAAAACCTGTGTTCTTTTTTGTTACAAAATTATCTGTTATAATATCAAACTGCGTCATTCCACCCTGTATGCCAACTCCGTTTTTTATAGCATAACGCTTGTGTTGTCCGTAACTAACTGTAACAAAAGCTATACAAATAGCAACTAATAATAGGTGTTTTGTTTTTTTCATATCGATTTAAGGCTTATTAAAGCAAACCTAAGTAAAATAATTTAATATTACTTACATTTAGTCTCTCGTATTCACTAACCTAAAAAACTTGTTATGGGTCAATTTATTCTAATTCCGATTATATTTTTCTTATTAATTGTTGTTTTCTCTTCTTTCTTTATTGTAAAACAGCAAACAGCTGCTATCGTTGAAAGGTTTGGTAAGTTTAGTAGAATTAGCCCTGCTGGTTTAAGGGTGAAAATACCTTTGATAGAAAGAGTCGCTGGGCGTTTAAGCCTTAAAATTCAGCAGTTGGATGTTATCATTGAAACCAAAACCTTGGACGATGTTTTTGTACGGCTAAAGGTATCTGTCCAGTATCGTGTAATAAGCCAAAAGGTTTACGATGCTTTTTATAAGTTGGATTATCCGCACGACCAAATTACATCTTACGTATTTGATGTAGTGCGTGCCGAAGTGCCAAAAATGAAACTCGATGACGTTTTTGTTAAAAAAGACGACATTGCTATTGCTGTAAAAGCTGAATTAAATGATGCGATGTTAGATTACGGTTTTGACATCATTAAAACACTTGTTACAGACATCGATCCTGATGCGCAAGTAAAAGCTGCAATGAACCGTATTAATGCTTCTGAGCGTGAAAAAATTGCTGCGCAATTTGAAGGTGATGCACAACGTATTCTTATTGTTGAAAAAGCTAAAGCTGAAGCGGAAAGCAAGCGTTTACAAGGACAGGGTATTGCAGATCAACGACGTGAAATTGCTCGTGGTTTGGAAGAGTCTGTTGAAGTCTTAAACAGAGTTGGAATCAATTCTCAGGAAGCCTCTGCTTTAATCGTAGTTACACAGCATTATGATACTTTACAGTCTTTAGGAGAAGAAACTAATAGTAACTTAATATTATTACCAAATGCACCGCAAGCAGGTAGCAATATGCTCAATGACATGGTTGCAAGTTTTACGGCCAGTAACCAGATTGGTGAGGCTATGAAAAATGCTAAAAAGAAGGGCGATGAATAATCATTTTGTCATTTCGAGCGTAGTCGAGAAATCCAGGTTTATTGTCAAGACATTTCGACTGCGCTCAATGTGACATTTTTTTAATTTACTTCCAACCACAAAGTATAGCGCCCATAATCGCTAGGGTTACAACCCAGAAGCCCACATTTACCAAAATGTACTTCCATCCTTTTCTCTCAAAAAGCGCATTGATCCCTAAAACAGGTAATGCAAAGAATAAAGCGCCAATAGCCCCATGTAAAGCTCCATGGCCATAATTACGATGCATATTACCAAATTCTTCCATAAATGCTTTGTAGGACTCTGCATCAGGATTGGTAAAAGCTAATTGGGATGCAGCAACTTGGTGAATGACCATGCCGTTTACCGAAAATGCCAGCAAAACGGATAAGACTAGAGTAACGCCAAAAATAATTCCCATATTAGCGCCTTTCATCTTCTCTTCAGTCATACCAGAAGCTTTCATCCAGGCGGTTCCAAATACTTTAGGATTATACCATATAGCACCAACTATAAGCGGTACAATTGCAGCAACCACGATTGCCAAAAAATTTAATTCCATAATGTTATTTGATTTTTTAGTTAGTAGCTATTAAATGTACAAAAAAACCCAAGAATATTAATCCCTGGGTTTATTCTGTAGAAACTACAATCTGACTTTAGTGTTCTGCTTTATATTTTGAAACCAATTCTTTCAATTGGTTTAGATAGTTCTGTAAATCCTCTTTATTTAAGCCTGCGCTTGCATTTGAGCCTTCTGGTAAAGTGCTTCTGGTTTCGTCAAGATATTTCATGAGTTCTGGATAGTTGTCCTCTATATCTCGTGTAACAGTCGCTATTTCGGTGAGTATTTGCTGTGTATCTTTCATAATTTACCTAATTTATACTAAGATAAAAATTAAAAACTAAAACATCTATCAAGACTTTGTTAAACCTCTGATGCTTCCCTTACCAAAAGTTCATTTTTATCCTCTAGTGCCTTTGACACGAATTCATCTATAGCTTCGTTTCGCTCCAGTCCTTTATTCAATAATACTTTTAAGGTAATCATGGTAGCAATACGAGTCCCAACCTTTTTTACTGCGGTACCAAACCAAGGTTCAAGTTCATCGTAAGTTACTTTTTTAGCCAATTCTTGTATTTCTGCTTTAGTACGAATTTGTTTTTCTTCAGGCAGATTGGTGTATTTCTTGCCTAATTGCTGAATGATACTAATTGCTGAACGCTGTTGTTGTGGTTGCTTTGGTTTGCTTTGTAGATTCTTCTGTGGTTTTGGCTTTTGCTTGGCCCAACTATCTCTTAAACCAACTGTTTTGTTGAACACCAATTTATCTGACTTAGAATCTTCATCAACCACAAAATAACCTAAACGCTGAAACTGAAACCGCTCTCCTACTTTAGCACTAGCTAAGCTTGGTTCTAAATAACCCGTTATAACATTTAAAGAGTTTGGGTTTAAGAATTCCATAAAGTCCTTATCCTTTTCGCTGTCTGGAGCTTCATGCATAAACAATCGGTCGTATTCTCTAACCTCAGCTGTAATCGCATGTTCTATGGAAACCCAGTGTAGTGTTCCTTTTACCTTCTTTGATGTATCTGTATCGTAGGTACAGTGAATTTCTGTGATTTCACCATTTTTGTCTTTAATCACATCGTTTGCTTTAATAATGTAAGCATTCTTTAAACGAACTTCTCCACCCAGCTTTAATCTAAAGAACTTGTTGCTGGCTTCTTCTTTAAAGTCTTCTTTTTCAATATAGATTTCTCTTGAAAATGGTACTTTTCTAAAACCAGCGGATTCATCTTCCTGATTATTTTCTGCTTCTAACCACTCCTCTTTGTCTTCAGGATAATTAGTGATAACCAACTTAACAGGGTCTAAAACAGCCATAACGCGGTTTGCCGTTTTGTTTAAGTCCTCACGAATACAAAATTCTAAAAGTGACACATCAATAACATTTTCACGCTTAGCCACACCAACCTTTTTAATGAATTCTCTTATGGAGTTTGGTGTATAGCCTCTTCTACGCAAGCCAGAAATTGTTGGCATTCTAGGATCATCCCAGCCAGAAACTACCTTGTCTTCTACTAACTTAAGCAACTTACGTTTACTCATTATGGTATATGAGAGGTTTAAACGTGCAAATTCACGCTGTTTTGGTGGTAATGGCAGTTTGTCCTTAGCGTACTCATACACATTGTCTCTAAACCAATTATAGAGTTTTCTGTGTGGTTTAAATTCTAAAGAGCATAAGGAATGAGAAATCTGTTCGATGTAATCACTCTCACCATGCGTCCAATCGTACATAGGGTAAATGCACCACTTATCGCCTGTTCTATGATGGTGTGCGTACATGATGCGATACATTATCGGATCGCGCATAAGCATGTTTGGGTCTTCCATGTCTATTTTTGCACGTAACACATGAGTGCCAGCAGGAAATTCACCAGCTTTCATCCGTTGAAATAAATCTAAGTTCTCTTCTATACTTCTATCTCTGTATGGACTGTTGGTGCCAGGTTGCGTTGGCGTTCCTTTTTGTTCTGCCATGGCTTCAGATGTTTGGCTATCTACATAAGCTTTTCCATCTTTAATTAGTTGTACGGCCCAATCGTAAAGTTTATCAAAATAGTCTGAGGAATAGAGTTCGTTTTCCCAGCGATAACCTAACCATGCAATATCGCGCTTTATAGCATCGACATATTCTTGTTCTTCCTTTGCGGGATTGGTATCATCGAACCTTAAATTTACAGGTGCGTTGTACTTTTCGCCTAAACCAAAACTAATGCCTATAGCTTTGGTGTGGCCAATGTGCAAGTAACCATTTGGTTCTGGTGGGAAACGAAAACGTAACTTATTTTTTGGTAAGCCATTTTCTAAATCCTCCTCTATAATATGCTCAATAAAATTGAGTGATTTTGTTTCTTCTGACATCTTAAAAAAAATATGAGCAAAGTTATTAAATATAAGTGTAATATATTTGCTTAAAATTAAATGCTTTGGGAGTTATAAAAGTTGAAAATATTCGTGTTTTTGCACACCATGGTTGCTTAAGGGAAGAAACAGCTATAGGGAGCGATTACCGTGTAGATTTAGAGGTAAAAGCCAATTTAAAACCATCTTCAAAATCAGACAAACTTAGTGATACTGTTGATTATGTCTTTTTAAACAAAGTTGTGAGGGACGAAATGGCCCAACCGTCTAAACTACTGGAAACGGTTGCACAGCGCATTATTGACAGAATTTTTATTGAGGACAAGTTAATCACCAAAGTGGTTGTTTGTGTTAGCAAAATTAATCCACCTATTGGAGGTGATGTGGAAATGGTAACTATCAAACTCTCCGAAAAGCGAAAAAAGTAAGCTAGAGTGGCTTAAAACGTATATAATTTATATATTTGCCCTCGCAATAGGGTGTCGTGGCCGAGTGGCTAGGCAGTGGTCTGCAACACCATCTACAGCGGTTCGAATCCGCTCGACACCTCAAGAACCTTCGACTAATGTTGGAGGTTTTTTTTGTTAAATTTTAAGAAAATTTAATTAAATATAGTTCACCATCTACAGCAGTTCGAATCCGCTCGATACCTTAAGAAAGAGATACATTTAAGTATCTTATTTTATATTAAAATTTTAGAGAAATTTGAGTAATTTCAAACACTATTCCTGCGGTTTTCCTGAAAACCCAGGACGAGAGACACCTTAACAAAGAAAGTTGCCAAACAGAATCTCATTTTAAAATTTGAACAAATTGGCTTTTTGTGTAGAAGTCTTTTATAAAAATTATAAAATTACAACTTCATTTAAAGCGGTTATCCTGAAGCTTTGGCAAGTTGGATGCGTCTGGAAATGTTAGGCAGCAATCAAAAAGCCTTATTTGAACAGTTATCAATCTAATGACTCTAGGTATTCTATCAATTTGACTATACTTAGCGGTTCTTTTGTGTCTACATCATGAGATTTTCTGTATGTTTTAATATCCTTTTTTTGATCTTTATAAAGCTTCTTTAGTTGACCTAAGGTTTTAAACTTTGTTAGAGCGTCATCTTTGTATAACCAATATTCTTTATAGGGTTTCGCTTTATAGGTTTCCGGAAGTTCTAATTGATATAGGTTTCCTCTATTTTCTATTGACGTTATGGTTCTTCCTGAAGTGGTTTGGGAAGTTCCTCCATAACCACTACTCGCTGCAGTTGATGATTCTAAATTACACTTATATTCCAAATACAACTGAACGCCAGACTTCATTAGCACTTCTAAAAAGACACCATCCTTTCTTATAAATTTTCTATTTGAAACATAAACCGTATCTATTCTCCCTATATCGGTTTGGGTCATGGCTAAGATTTCATCGTCTTTTTTAAAAGCAAAGTTTTCTGAAAGTGAATTGTAATTTAAAACTTCGGTAAGCTCACTTCCGTCTTTCATTAAAATAATACCTTCGGTAAAGTCAGGCAAAACATAATGCGGTGATTTGTTAGAACCGTCTTGTGAATACCCAAAGCACATGAAAGATACAATAAGAAGAAACGTTTGTAATGACTTTAAATTCATAACCTATTGATTTGTATATAATTACACTACAAAAATTAAACCAAACACAGTTCAATCATCTACTATAGGATTTACAATATCACTTTGTTCTTTAACTTTTTCATATAAATCTGGAAAAAAACCCTGTGACAACAGCAAAATACCAAAGCCTAAAATAACCAGAGCTACTATCTTTTTCGTTTTGAAAATCAATCTTGGAGTGAGTTTATTCCTTAAACGCTTGGCCATCGTTATCTTAAAAAGATCGCACAGAAAATAAGATATGAGCATGGTTATGATAAAGACGGTAACACCGTTTTCTGAGTCGGTAATAGATGTACCTATGACGATAAATCCCAACCAACCCATTAATACACCTATATTGATAAAGTTGAGGAGAAAACCCTTAACAAAAAGCTTACCGTAATCATTTTTAGGTAATTCCACTCTATGATGTTCTCTAACAATAGACCTGAAGGATTTTGAGGTTTTAATAAAACTTATAATGCCGTAAACGATAAGTAAAACTCCTCCGAATACCAATAGTTTTGGATCGTCCTTAATCTTGTCCAATAATGTATCCGTACTCATAAATATTAAAAGAATGAATACAATATCGGCTAGGATAACACCTAAATCGAAGACTACAGCTTTTGTGAATCCTTTGGTTGCACTGGTTTCCAAAAGCACAAAAAATACTGGGCCAATGGTAAAGGCTAAAATAATTCCAAAAGGAATGGCTGTTAAGATGTCATCTAACATGTAAACTTGCGGTTTACACAAATGTAACAAAAACAAATAGGAATTTACATACGTTTTATCGTACCACCAAGTACTCGGCTCTCATTTACTTCCTTTGGTTTTCCGTAAATAAAAACATTTCCACCTGCTTTTATCCTTACATCAACAAATTCTGTTGCATTGATATAAGCTTCTCCACCAGCATTAATACTTACTTCTGTTTGTTCGGTAATGAACTCTTTGGCGTTTAAGACTCCACCTGTATAAATAGAAATATCTTGGTTCTTTGAACTTCCCATTACATTAATAATTCCGCCTGTTACGGCTCTTATGTTTGTATAGTTTGTCTTAACCTCTGCTGTGATTTCAGCACCTTCTTGTGTTTTTAGATCAATCTCAAATTGCTCTATTGTATCTTGAACTGTGACTTTTGCTCCCTCGTTGGCATCAATAACATCAACAGAGGTATAATAGAGTATTACAACTGTGTCATTACCATCGTAACTCTCTTCTAAATTCATTCTTATTTTAAGTTTTCCGTTTTTATTTAAAACCTGAACATCTCTTCTATTTTTACCTGAAATGACAACTTTATTCTCATCAGATTTTTTCATTTTAAGGTTGATGAGATCATATACTTTTACGGAACTGAATTCACCAATGCTTTTTTCAATGGTTTCTTGAGCATTAATTGTAAAACCTATTGTCAATGCTAGAACAAATGCTATCTTTTTCATGATCTTTTATTTAACTTATTCAGTAACTTTTACAGCAGTCCCTGTAACAGATACCATGGCATAATTACTAGTGGTTAGTTCAATCTCTACTTTAATACCAACGATGGCATTGGCCTTTAATTGTCTTGCATTTTCCTGTAAGCTCTGAAATGCTTTCTCTTTTGTTTTATCTACACTATCTTGTATGGTCTTATAGTATTTAGAAATACTAAAACCCATTGCCAACTTTTCTTCGTTCATCGCTACACCAGTAACAATACCTAAGTAATCGACAATTTTGAAATTTTCTATTGAATTTGTTGTGGTTAAAATCATAGTTTATTTTTTAAGCCTCTGGTTTACCTACAAGGTAAAAATCTAAATGTTTTCTTACCAAATCGGTACTTTTTACTTTTACAATTACTTCATCACCCAATTGATACATTGTATTCGATTTTTTACCAATCATAGCAAAATGTTCTTGATCAAAATAATACATGTCATCTTTCATATCACGAACACTTACCATGCCTTCACATTTATTGGCGATGATTTCAACATATATTCCCCAATCAGTAACACCAGATATTACGCCTAAAAATTCTTCGTCTTCATGGTCTTGCATAAAACGGATCTGCATGTACTTAATAGAATCACGTTCTGCTTTAGTGGCTAAATATTCCATATTGCTACTGTGCCTACACTTTTCTTCATAAACTTCCTCGTTGGCAGATTTACCACCGTCTAAATAATGCTGTAAAAGACGATGTGCCATAACATCGGGATAACGTCGAATTGGTGAGGTGAAATGGCTATAGTAATCGAAAGCTAGTCCGTAATGACCAATATTGTGTGTCGTGTATTCTGCTTTTGCCATGGTTCTTATGGTAAGCGTATCTACTAAATTTTGCTCCTTCTTGCCAACAACATCCTTTAATAAGCTATTTAAAGAAGATGCTATACTGTTTCTATCCTTAAAATTCAGTTTGTGCCCAAAACGACCGACTACAGTTTGTAATTGAGCTAATTTAGATTCGTCCGGCTCGTCGTGTACGCGGTATACAAAGGTTTTCTGTGGTTTTTGTTTTCCTATAAATTCAGCTACTTTTTTATTTGCCAAAAGCATAAATTCTTCAATAAGCTTGTTAGCGTCTTTACTGGTTTTAAAGAATACTCCAACAGGATTAGCTTCCTTATCCAAATCAAATTTTACCTCCACTTTATCAAAAGATATAGCACCATGACGCATACGCTGAGATCGCATTTTTTTAGCTAAACGATCTAAAATCATTACAGCTTCGGCAATCTCGGGTTTAGTATTGTATTGTTTTCCTGTTAATGAAACTTCTTGAGGAATCTCAGTTTTTAATGGTGAGTTTCCTGCCTTCGCAGGAATGACAAAGTCCGGATTGTTTTCTATGATAGCTTGCGCTTCTTCGTATGCAAAACGTGCGTCGGAATACGTTACCGTTCTACCAAACCATTGGTCTTTAATTTCGCATTTATTATTCATTTTAAAGACTGCAGAGAAGGTATATTTCTCTTCATGTGGTCTTAACGAACACGCTCCGTTAGATAAACGCTCAGGCAACATTGGTACTACGCGATCTACCAAATAAATGGACGTGGCGCGTTCGTAAGCTTCATCATCTAAAACGGTATCTGGCTTTACATAATGTGAAACATCCGCAATATGTATTCCTATTTCGTATAAGCCATTTTCTAAAACTTTAAAGGATAAAGCATCATCGAAATCCTTAGCATCTTTAGGATCTATAGTAAAGGTTAAATCCTTGCGCATATCTCGACGCTTGGCAATTTCATCTTCAGTAATAGAAATATCTAAATTATTGGCATAGTTTTCTACTTCGTAAGGAAACTCGTGTGGTAAGCCATATTCTGCCAAAATCGCATGAATCTCAGTACTGTGTTCTCCTGGTTTCCCTAAGACCTGTACTACTTTACCATTTGGAGAATCTGATTTTTCTGGCCAGTCTTCTAAACTTACCAATACTTTATCTCCGTCTTCAGCTTTTTTTGTTTTATTAATAGGAACAAAAATATCTGTGTACATCTTTGTGCTATCTGGCACTACAAATGCAAAGTTCTTCTTGCTGTGAATCTGAATTGTGCCCACATACTCGCTTTTTGCACGTTTTAAAATATTGGTGATTTCACCCTCTATTTTACCGCGCTTGCGACGTTTATACGCATAAAATTCTACTTCGTCGCCATCTAAAGCTCTATTGATATTATTTGAGGCTATAAACACATCTTCTTCAAAATCATCGCTAATAACGTAACCATTTCCTTTGGAGGAAAGGTCTAAAATACCTGTGTGATATTCTGAAGTAACTACAGCTTTGTACTTACCTCTATCAACTTGTTCTATTTCTTGTTTAGCGGCTAATTTTGTCAGCGTTTTTATTATTTGATTTCTGCTACTAGCATCGTTAACACCAATAATAGCGGCAATTTGCTTATAGTTAAAGGTTTTGTTTCTATCTTTTTTTAAAATACTGAGAATTGTATTTGTAAGGTTAGAAATCTTGTTCTTTTTAGATTTCCTTTTTTTTTGTCTTGTCATTTAATTATATAATCATATTCATTTCCTAAAAGTGTTAGGAATTCTTCATTTTAAACTTAATAAAGGTGGAAGTGAAGTTATTAAGTTTACTACAAAGCTAAGCTATTATAATTTAATAGTGTTTAATAAAGGTTAAATAAATGAAAAAGCACAATGAAATTCATTGTGCTTTTGTTCTAGTTTTTTGTTGTTCGTTTACTCCACTATTAATTTCTGGGTACCTTTTCCCTGGTTAGTTTCTATCTCTACAGTGTATAATCCTAAAGCTAATTTTGAGACATCGATAATTGATTCTTTGCTTGTTAAGACTAATTGACCTAAGTTGTTGTAAATGTTTACATTTTGTAAATCGAAACTGTTATTTAATTGGATGGTCAATTGGTTTTTGGTTGGGTTTGGGTGAATTTTAAAATTGGAAATAGTTTCTTCTTCTACAGATAATAATGCTGATAAATCGTAAACTCTTACGTGGCCAGAATCATTTCCGTTTCCATCATTAAATATTGCACCAACAACCACACTACTGCCGTCAGAACTTAATGATAAACTATGTCCTGAATTATCATTACCAGCCTCTCCATTAATCTCTTGTCCTATTTGAACCCACACATCATTTATATTTTTAAAAATTTTAACTTGTCCAGAATCTACTCCACTTTCATCGTTTTCATTAGCTCCAATAGCTATTAAATTACCATCATTTGACAAACTAATAGAGTATCCAAATTGGTCACCTTCTGCATCACCATACAAATCACTACCAATTTGAGTCCAAATACCTGAAACATTTCTATAAATACGTACAAATCCTGGTGAAGTGACATCTCCTTCTATTGTACTAGCCGCTACTATACTCCCATCTGAAGATAAACTAACTTTAAATCCAAACTTTTCATCTTCTTCTAAGCCATTGATATCTTGACCTATCTGTGTCCATAAACCTGACTCATATTGGTAAACTCTTACTTGACCTGATTGAAAACCAATATCATCATTATGTATTGCACCGGCAGCAAGTATATCACCATCTGATGATAAACTTATAGAATATCCTAATTTATCTCCACCTACTTCACCATCAATATCTTGGCCTATTTGGGTCCAGATACCAGATACATTCTCATATACACGAACGTGACCAGAATTAAGTTCATTTGCATTATTATTACTATTTAACCATGCACCAATAGCTACTCTATTTCCATCTGATGATAAACTTACAGCACAACCAGACTCATTAAAATCATCTTCCCCATCAATATCTTGTCCAATTTGCGTCCAAACATCCGAAATATTCTCGTAGACTCTTACATGACCGGATCTAACTCCATTACCATCATTATATGGTGCACCAATAGCAACTATACTTCCGTCTGCTGATAGAGAAACACTACTACCTGATAAACCTCCTGCTTCTTCACCATCTATATCTTGACCTATTTGAATCCATAAACCATTAAGATTCTTAAAAATTCTGACATGGCCTGAATTAATTCCTATATTATCATTACCATATGCACCAATTGCAATAATATTTCCATCAGAAGATGCCGAAACTGACCAACCGGATAAATCATTTGCAGATTCACCATCAATATCTGAACCTATAAGTACTTGGCAATAATCGACTAAAGGAATTAAAAAAAATAATATAAATAATCTTCTCATAACTAATTATTTAAATTTTATAATATCAAGATAATTAATATATCAATAAATAAAAAATCACTTATCCACAATTATATATACAATTATCATTTTTCTTTTAAATTTTAAAAAATAAAATGATGGTTATTATAGGTTGTTAATAGTTAGTATAACTTTTTTGAGTTTTATTTTGATTTATTGTAGTTTACAATTTATTACGGTTTAGTTAACAGTAATTTTACATTTAAATACTTCATTTTTAAGTAAAACAAAAAAGCTATCAACAACTGTTAATAAGCAATGTTAATAGAATTAATTGATATGTTTTGAGTAAAAATATGTTCATTTCAATAAAATGGCTGTTTATAAATTCACTCCAAAAAAAGGATTAAAAAATTAGGTTATATAAATCCCATTTTGGTTTGAAAAATTAAATGAATAATCCTAATTTTTGTTTTCAAGACTTGTGAACAGTTATTAACAAGTAATGAGTATTTCTATTAACCAGTTTTTATTATTCGTAACTTTGTTGCATGCTAAGTTAGTAATCTAGAGCTAAGAAATTAATCTCACTAATTAAGGAGATTGCCATGCTTTGCTCGCAATGACATTTAATTATGAACATCTCAATAGGAAACGATCACGCAGGACCAGAATACAAACTGGAAATTTTAAAATATTTAGAGTCTAAAGGACATATTGTTACCAACTATGGTACCGATTCTACGGATAGTGTAGATTATCCAGATTTTGTACATCCTGTAGCTAAGGATGTCAATGATAACAATGTGGATTACGGCATTTTAATTTGTGGTAGTGCCAACGGTGTTGCGATGACAGCCAATAAATACCAAAACGTTAGGGCAGGAGTGTGCTGGACAAGTGAAATCACGGAATTAACAAGACAACATAATAATGCCAATATTATTTGTATTCCGGCACGTTTTACCTCTGTTCCTCAAGCTATTAAAATGGTAGAAGTGTTTTTAAACACTGAGTTTGAAGGAGGTCGCCATCAAAAGAGGGTTGACAAGATTTCATTATCGTGCTAATTACCATATAATTAGTGAATAATGGGTGGCTCTCATGCACATAATCATTCCCACAATCATAAGGATTTAAAAGGTACAAAGTTATTAATAACAATATTGCTCAATGTTGTTATTACTGTTGCTCAAGTCATTGGTGGATTGGTATCTGGTAGTCTGTCCCTACTAAGTGATGCGCTTCATAATTTTAGTGATGTGCTGTCCTTGATTGTAAGTTATGTCGCAGCAAAATTATCTAAACAAAAAGCTTCAATAGACAGAACTTTTGGTTATAAACGTGCCGAAATATTAGCGGCATTTGTTAACGCTTCTACACTAATAATAGTAGCTGTTATTTTGATAAAAGAAGCTATTGAGCGTTTTCAAAATCCACAAAGTATAGAATCTAATTTGGTTATTTGGCTATCATTAATAGCTATTTTAGGTAATGGTTTTAGTGTTATTTTATTGAAAAAAAATTCAGTAAACAATATTAATATACGCTCGGCCTATTTACACCTTTTGACTGATTTTCTTGCAAGTGTAGCAGTGCTCATCGGTGGTTTGTTAATGAAGTATTACCAATTGTTTTGGGTAGATAGCTTATTAACATTGTTAATTGCCTTGTATCTCGTTTATGTTGGATTTGATTTATTAAAAACTTCAACTAAAATGCTCATGTTGTTTACACCAGGGCACATTAATATTAAGGATGTCGTGCGAGTAGTAAATAAGCTTCCTAAAGTGAAGAAAATCCATCACGTGCATATTTGGA
Organism: Leeuwenhoekiella palythoae; assembly: GCA_964221315.1. GTDB lineage: Bacteria > Bacteroidota > Bacteroidia > Flavobacteriales > Flavobacteriaceae > Winogradskyella > Winogradskyella palythoae_A. Next base: position 1,049,081 of record CAXPYI010000002.1, read on the forward strand.
ATCTAAGTGACGATGAGCTTCATCTCGAAGCACATTTAGATCTTACCGAAGATATTAGCACTACGGAATTCAATAATTTACTATTAAAGATTGAAGAGCTTTTACACGAAGAGTTTAATATCAACCACGTTACCATTCAACCAGAATATAACAAGGAAGATCCTAAGGAAGTTATAGTACAAGACTAATTTTATTATGCTGAATTTATTTCAGAATTTTATAAATCAATATGCTAAAAATAATCACAAAAACGTTTCAAGAATTAAACACCAGAGAACTTTACGACTTACTACAATTACGTAGTGAAGTTTTTGTAGTGGAGCAAGATTGTGTATATCAAGATATTGATGGAAAAGACCAAAAAGCTTTACATATTCTTGGTTATAGAGATGGTGAGTTAGTTGCTTACACAAGGGTTTTTAAACCAGGCGATTATTTTAATAAAGCCAGTATTGGCAGGGTAGTGGTGAGAGAAAATGCGCGACACTATAAGTATGGATACGATATAATGACCGCTTCAATTCATGCCATAAAAGAGAATTATAAAGAAACGGCAATAAGAATATCTGCTCAAACGTATCTAAAAAAATTCTATAACAATTTAGATTTTAAGGAAATAGGAGAGGAGTACTTAGAAGATGGTATTCCTCATATAAATATGATTAAATTTTAGTTTGAAGATTTTGGTTTAATAACACGGGTCACAACGATTTCTACACGCCTATCAAGCTCTGGTTCACCACCAAGCGGAAATTTACGGCGTTGACCCACAAACTTCATGCGGTAACGTTTTACACCTTTATCCGCTAGATAATCGTAAACCGTTTTCGCCCTTGCTAATGATAGATTACGTTTCTTCGTTTTACGGTCAATCGCATCTCGTGCTCCATGAGTACAACAAACATGACCTTCTATATTAAAATAGATATCCGTTCTTTTCACTAAAATATCTGCAATATCATCTAATTTGGCTTTAGATTCTTTAGTGAGATAACTATAACCAGTACGGAACAATATATTTTCCAATTGAATTTTATCACCTTCTTTTAGCTCACCACTCAATAGTTCTTCAGTGGTTTCCTTTTTAGGTTGTTCAACCTTAACTCTGGGCGGATCGTAAGGTTGCACTATAATTTCAACTTTGCGGTTAAGCCCACGCACTTTATAAAGATCCTTATCATTAACAACATTAAGTAAAATTTCTCCTTTACCATCTACGTTGGTAATTACAGACTCGTCGAATTCATTGTTAGAAAAAACTTCTTTTATGGCATCTGCACGTTGTTGGGACAATACAAGATTGTAAGAATCACTACCTCTATCATCACAAAAACCATAAATAGATATCTTTTGAATATCCATGTTTTCAATTTCTGATAAAAATAAAAGGAGTCGACTTTCTTCAGTCTCTGGAATTTCGTATTGATCCGTTAAAAAATATACCTGGTGCTTTAACTCTTTCTGAGCAAAAGCAAACTGTATTGATAGGCATATGAAAACGAGTAGGGACTTCATTTTTTTTAAATTTTCTTACTATTTGAAAATTTCCTCAATGCTAAATATAGATAATTTTAAATAAAACATTTTTAGCCTATACTTTTATGTGGCTTTAATCCTATCTTAAAATGCTTGCATATTGCTTAGGATCATTCAATATGGATAAGGCTTTATTAATCTCAGTATTATTTGCGGTATAGTATTGATACAAACCTTCACTATAGAAATAGCGTTTAATAATTTCGTCAGTTAATAAAGATTTTAATTGCGGTTTATTATCGTTAACGGCATTGGTTTTATAAGTCTGTAAAGCATTGGTTAAGTCATTTATTTCTGAATTAATAACTCCGCTCAATTCTTCTTCTTTAGCTACAGCTATAGCCTCTTCCAAAGCTTTTTCTGTTTTGGTTTCAAAATTAAAACCAGTAGATTTCAAATAGGATTTAAAAGCATTAAAATCCGAATCCGATAATTTAAAAGTATTGAGATCCTCAACTTTGTTATCGTAGTAATATTGGGTAGCAAAATTAAAAACTAAATTTTCGTTTAATATGGCATTAGTAATAGGTGAAACTTTGGAAAACTCTACCTCAATATCTGGTTGCACTCCGCCTCCATCAAAAACATCACGGCCATTACGCGTTTTAAAAGCATTATAATTCTCTTTTTTAACACGAGTCGCTTTACCGTTTTCATCTCTGTTCCAATAATCCAAAGCTTGTATACAACGACCCGAAGGTGTGTAGTATCTCGATATGGTAATCTTCATCTGAGTACCATAAGTTAATGGTTTTGGTCGTTGAACTAATCCTTTACCAAAGCTACGCGCACCAACAATTACAGCTCTATCCATATCCTGTAATGCACCAGAAACAATTTCGCTAGCGGAAGCACTTCTACCATCAATTAGAACCACCAAAGGAATTTCTGTATCAATGGCATCACGTTTTGTATAGTAGGTTTTATTGTATTTTTTTACTTTAGATTTAGTGGTCACGACCAACTGATTTTTAGGAACAAAGATGTTGGTGACGTTTACAGCTTCGTGTAATAATCCACCTGGATTTCCTCTTAAATCCAAAATAAGCTGTGTAGCTCCTTGATTTTTTAAAGCTCTTAATGCACCAAGTGTTTCGGCAGAAGCCTTTTCATTGAATTTTCTTAAAACGATATAACCTGTTTTTTCATCCACCATAGAGTAATGCGGCACAGCTTTAATTTCTAAAGATTCTCTTATGATTTTTACGGTATTGGTTTTTCCTTGTCGTTTATAGGTTACGGAAACCTCAGTACCTGCAGCACCTTGAAGCAAATTAGCAGCATCGTCTTTAAAATCTGAAACCGTAACATTATCGACCTTTATAATTTCGTCACCAGCTTTAAGTCCAGCTTTATCAGCAGCGTAATCTTTATAAGCTTCTACAATGACCAATTTATCTTTTAAGGTAAGGACTTTAGCACCGATACCAGTATAATCGCCAGCATTATTGATTCTAGAAGCTTCTACATCTTGTTCGTTATAAAACTGTGTATAAGGGTCTAAATCGTTCAGCATGCTTTTTATGGCAGTATCCATAAGCTCACCAGGATTAGTCTCATCAACATAGTTCATGTTGAGTTCTTTAAACATGGTGGTAAAGATTTCTATTTGCTTGGCAATTTCAAAGAAATCGTTTTTAAATGCCGTAGTGCTTAAAAAGACCACTATAGCAACAGCGGGTATTAGTATTTTAGTTTTTAGGATTCTTTTCATGGTTGAGTATTTTTATCCAAGAATTTATCAAATAAACGTTTCATTTTATCATTAACTTCATCAAATGTCATTCCATCTTTACTAAGGTACAAAATCATAAACGCATAAGATGTTGAACTATTGTTAAAGTATAAGGGTTTATTGAGCCTGTAAGCCTCCCTTAGTAAACGTTTCATCTTATTTCTTGAAACGGCCGTTTTATGAAGTCGTTTACTTACCGAAACACCGGTTTTGAGGACGCTTCCATCTTCAAATTCTGTTTTAAGATAAATTAGGCGCAGTGGATAAACTGTAACAGCCTTGCCTTCATTGAACAACTGCTCAATGAGCTTTTTACTTTTTAATTTATCTTTTTTTGAATATTTAAAACGCATATCAACAAAAATAGAAAACCATGCCGATAGGACATGGTTTTCATAATCTATTTGTATAAAATCTTATTCTAAAGTAAGTGTGTTATTTTCTCTTTTAACATCAGCCATCATTTGAGATGAATCAATTTCAACAGCTTTAACAGCTTTTTTAGCTTCAAAAGTATAGGCTGGCATTGCCCAAGCCCAATCATTTATTATGGTTGCTGATGTTGGCTTTTCTCCGCGCATCATTTGTAAAGGGATATAAAATTCTTCAGTTGTACCGTCAGTGTAAGTTACCGACAAATCAATAGGCATTGGCATTAATCCTATACGCTCTAAAGTAATGGAATCTCCCTCTATAGACTTGACCGCATAATCAATTGTATTGGTGGTTTGCCCAAAATCTATTAAATACCAATCCAACTCAAAATCCGTAATTCGTTCTGCCGTACGAATAAAATCCATTGGTTTTGGGTGTTTAAACGCAAAATCATTAAAATACTTTTTAATGGTTTTCTTAAGGTTATCTTCACCAATTACGTAACCCAGCTGGGCCATAAATACCGCTCCTTTACTGTATGCAGCAGCACCATACACTTGATTGTAGGCATAACGATCCGCATGCGTTGTTAGCGGCTGCTCATAACCAGAGTTGGCTAAAGCAATATAACCTCTATAAGAACCAGATTGTGGATTTTCGCTTTTTTCCGTACTTAATTCGTTTTCTGCAAGATTTGAAATGTAGCTTGTAAAGCCCTCATCCATCCACTCGTGTTTTGCTTCGTTTGTTGCTAATAGAAACTGAAACCAGGTATGCGCTAACTCATGGGCGGTAACACCGAGTAAACTTCCATAACTTCGTTGACCAGTAATTAATGTACACATAGCATATTCCATACCTCCATCACCACCTTGTATCACAGAATATTGGTCATAAGGATATTCACCTATGTTTTCACTAAAGAAATCCATTAATTTTGCTGTGTCTGGCTGTAATTTTTTCCAGTTTTCAAGATACTTTGGCTCTAAATCTTTTTTGTAGTAAAAATGTAATTTAGGACCATTTGGCATTTCAAATGTATCGTGAATAAAGTCTGGATCAGCAGCCCAAGTAAAGTCATGGACTTTTGGAGCCTTAAAATGAATAGTTTTCTTTCCTTTTTTAGCCTTTGTTTCACTTTGAACATAACCGGTACCTCCTACAACATAGTCTTTGTCTATGGTCAACTTAACGTCAAAATCTCCCCAAACACCATGAAATTCTCTTCCGATGTATGGATCGGCATGCCAACCTTCATCGTCGTATTCTGCCAATTTTGGATACCATTGCGTCATGGATAGCGCAACTCCTTCTTTGTTGTTTCTGCCAGAACGACGAATTTGAACAGGCACTTGAGCATTAAAATCCATATCGAAAGTCACTTTTTCACCAGGTCGAATCGGTCGAGAAAGCTGTACTTCCAAAACAGTACCAACAGTTTCGTGATTTATCGTTGTGCCGTTTTGTTTTAGAGAATTCACCTTGATATATCCAATCTCATTTGGTTGAAGTTTACTGATGCGGTCTCCCACTCTTGGGTCGGCATCGGCAATAGTTCTAGACCTAACGTCCATTTCACTTCCCGGCTGGAAAGCATTAAAATACAAATGATAGTACACTCTATTTAATACATCTGGTGAATTGTTAGTGTAAACTAATTTTTGTTTTCCCTTGTACTGAAAGGTATTGACATCCATATCGATTTCCATTTGGTAATCTACATGCTGTTGCCAGTAACCTGATTTAGTCTCAAAAGGTTGATTGTTTTTATTTTGACTTGGCACTTCCGTTGCTCCGCAAGCAAACACAAGCGCAACACAAGAAAGGCTTAAAAGAATCTTTTTCATTTTTTTCATTTTATTGAATATGTGCTGTAGGTAATTATTTAATTTTAGATGCCATTATGAGTGCGTTGTAAGCATTGGCTATTTTTCCTGAAGACGACAATTCTACAAAAGGCTTAACATTTGAAGCATCTCCACCAACCACAACTTTTGTTGTTAGAGGCAACCCAGAATCCAAAATCACCTGTTTTACCTGAGCAGCGGTTAAATTAGGATATTGAGAACGGATTAAAGCTGCAATACCAGCAACACCTGGTGCAGCCATTGATGTACCGCCGTTAAAATCATATTCATTTTCTGGCATTGTTGAATAAATTGCTGATCCAGGCGCAAAAATATCTACGTTCTTTCTTCCATAATTAGAAAAACCGGAAACCAATTTAGAACCATATTTTTCGGTTAACGACCCAACTCTGATATAAGTATTTGAAACCTCTACAAAGTCAACATTATCGTCCGGGAAATTAGGCTCAACATCTACATCGTTGCTATCATTACCTGCTGCGTGCACAAATACCACATCATTATCAGAAGCATATTTAATAGCGTCCCTTACCCAGTCAGAGTGAGGAGAGAATGATTTTCCAAAACTGCCGTTAATGACCTTTGCGCCATTATCAACCGCATAACGAATGGCGAGAGCGACATCCTTGTCGTATTCATCTCCGTTAGGTACGGTTCTTAAAGCCATAATTTCTACATTGTTGGCCACACCATTAGCACCTTTACCGTTGTTGCGTTCTGCGGCAATGATTCCTGCTACGTGAGTACCGTGAGACTCTGATTTTTTTACTGGCTTTACATTGCCATTACCGTAACCAACATCTGTTAAATCGTTGATGTCATCGCTTGTGGTTCTGCCCTTAAAATCTTTATTCAAGTTATAATTTAAACGCTCATTTACTTGTTCTTGAATACCTTTTAACTCTTCTTGAGCTTCTTGCAACGTTATACCATTTGCGTTAATATTTTGTGCTATTTGCTTTGCCTGTTGCACGTTTTGGTCTTCAGACGAAATAGCATTGACCTCTTCCATTGTATAATCTTCTTTTTTGAGATGATTTTTCAAAGTTTCATGCGCATTGTTAACGGCTTGTGCAATTTGGTCATATTGGGCCTTCCTGCTTGTCCATGTTTGATATTCAGATTCATAAGTTGATTTCGCTTCTTCGTAGCGAGGGTTAGAAGTATCTCCACTTGCCAAAATCCTCACATATTCTAATTGTTCGTTGTAGGCATCTCCAAGAAAATTCCATCCATGGATATCATCAATGTATCCGTTATTGTCATCATCCTTTCCATTGTTAGGTATTTCATCTTCGTTGGTCCAGATAACATCATCTAAATCTTCATGATCAATATCAATACCAGAATCTATAACAGCAACAATAACTTTCTTGCCTTTTTTGTTCTTGATTATTTCTTCGTAAGCTCTGTCTACTGCCATCCCAGGAATAGTGTCTCTCTCGAGATCTAAATGTCCCCAGTTTTTCTTTTCTGCCTCGCTGAGCTCAGTAACCTTGAGAGGTGAGGTATCAATGTTTTCAACAGGAGTTGATAGGATGTCAGCCGTTCCGCCACAGCCCGCCATAATGGTCGTAGCAATGGCTAAATATAAAATAGGTCTGTAATTAAATTTCATTTGTGTTTATATATTAATTTATTTAGAATAATTCGTTGCAAGTAAAAACTTCGTTTAGCCTAACACCTTTTTCTGTGTGCTTTACAGTAATAATTTCGTTGTGGGCGTCATGCTCTAAAAATAGATAAAAATTTTGGTCTGCTGCCATATCCAAAAACAATTCTTTTTCATCCAATGTTAATAAAGGTCTGGTGTCATAACCCATTACAAAAGGTAAAGGCAAATGGCCAGCGGTTGGCAGTAAATCTGCCATAAAACAGATGGTGTTTCCTTTGTAACTAATCATGGGAATCATTTGTTTGTCTGTATGACCATTAGCAAAGAAAATATCGAAACCGAGTTCAGAATTCTGTAAGACATGATGATTGGGAACCGTAGTAAAGTTTAGTTGCCCACTTTCTTCCATCGGTAAAATATTCTCTTTTAAAAATGATGCCTTTTCCCTTTTATTAGGTGCTGTTGCCCATTGCCAATGATCGGCATTACTCCAAAAATGCGCATTTTTAAAAGCAGGCTTGTAACCGGTTTTATCCTTGTTCCACTGAATGCTTCCTCCGCAATGATCAAAATGTAAATGCGTCATAAAGACATCCGTTATGTCATCCCTATGAAAACCATATTTAGCCAAAGACTTATCAATGCTATCATCTCCCCAAAGAAAATAATATCCATAAAACTTATCACTTTGCTTATTGCCCATTCCAGTATCAATTAAAATCAATCGATCTCCATCTTCAATAAGCAAACAACGTGCCGCAATGTCTATCATGTTGTTGTTATCGGCAGGATTGGTACGTTGCCAGAGCGATTTTGGCACAACACCAAACATAGCACCTCCGTCGAGTTTAAAGTTTCCTGCATTAATAGGATATAATTGCATGAAGTATTTAAGTTTTGATTAAGCGCAAATTACTAAATGAGGCAGTAATAAAAGGATTAGCCCTAAATAATTGATTATTTTTTAACACTTTTAAGGCTAATCCCATTCTTAATAGTATTAAAATTAATTACATTTATGTTAAGCAAAAGGTATAATTATGAATCCAAAAGTTAAAAGCCCTATTAGAATAAAAAAAATAAAGCTCTTAAGGTTTGGTCGAGACTTTGAGCCAGATGAACAGGTTATACTGAGGGACTATTTAGCAATTGAGCGTACGCGTTTAGCCAATGAAAGGACATTGTTATCTTACATAAGGTCTTCCTTGTATTTATTGTTAGGAGGTATAGCCTTTTTTCAGCTTAAGGAGTTCCCGAATTTTAAATACTTGGCCATATTATCACTGGCGTTCAGCCTTATCTTTTTTATCATTGGCATTTACAGGTTTACGCTGTTAAAAAAGAGTTTAAAACACCTTTATTATAAATCGGAAGAAAAAGAAGATGAAGACAACTAAACCTTTATTACGTTGAGTGTAGAGCTAATTATCACATTATCTATTATTGCTATAGGTGTTATCCTTTTTGTTAGGGATTATTTCTCAATTGATACCACTTCAATTTTAATTATGGCAATGTTTATTGTTTCCGGAGTACTAAGTCCAGAAGAGGGATTCTCTGGGTTTAATCATCCCGCAACAATAACCCTTGGCTGTATTTTTGTAGTGAGTGGAGGAATTTTCAGCTCGGGTATTTTAGATGGGCTAAGCCACAAGATTATAAGATTGGCAAAAATACATTATAGTGTGGCTTTGATTGTTTTTTGTACTATTTCGGGCTTATTTTCTGCATTTATCAATGATACTGCGGTAGTGGCATTGTTGCTTCCTATCGCATTAACCGTTTGTAGGGAAACCAAAATAGCACCAAGTCGATTATTAATGCCAATTTCCTTTGCGGCCCTATTTGGAGGGACCTGCACACTCATTGGTACATCAACAAACATCTTAGTGAGTAGCTATGCAAAAAAATACGGTGTTGAAGAATTTGGAATGTTTGAATTCAGTGGTGCCGCGCTTTGCTTATTAGTGTTGGGCTTTGTGTATATGTTTGTAATTGGCCCAATATTGCTACCTAAAAACCGAGGATCCGATGATGAATTTACCAAGAAGGCCGAAACTTATATTACAGAATTGTACGTGGAGGAAAACTGTGAGGATATTAACAAATCCTTGGGTAATTCTCAATTGGTCAAAGATTTTAATGTGAATATACTTTCCATATTAAGAAACGGAGTGCTGAAACATACCTTTGGATTGGACACAAGGATTATGCAGGGAGATATTCTCAAGATATTAGCACCACCACAAACACTGAGAAGACTTTTAGATTTTGAAGGCTACAGTATTAAAGGGAATAAACGAATGAAGAAGGCAGAAGACAAATACAAGTCTTTTAATCTATACGAGGTCATCGTACCTTATGGCTCAAGTTTATCAAACAATACCTTAAAAGAAACCAATTTTAGAAGACAATATAATGCTTCTGTCATTGCAATAAGGCAACGAGGAGACGAAATTTATAATAAGTTGACCAAGGTAGTATTAAGAGAAGGAGATATGCTTCTTATCCTTGGGCAATCCGAAGAGATAAATAATCTAGAATCCCAAAATCTCGTAGTCAAACTTTCAGAATACATTAAAAAGAAAACTAACTATAAGAAGGCAATACCAGCGGTTTTAATCGGTATAGCCGTGGTATTGGTAGCATCTTTAAATATAACATCAATTTTAATCAGCGCTATGGTTGGAGCGTTGATGATGGTGGTTTTAGGGATTTTAAAGCCTATAGACGCATACAAAGCAGTAGAGTGGAAGGTGATATTTATGATGGCCGGTGTTCTTTCTATGGGTACAGCACTAGAGAAAACAGGCGGTGCTGAACTCATCGCCAGTTTTATACAGGAAAGTTTAGGGCAGTACAGTGCGCAAATAACACTTAGCCTTATTTATCTCGCCACATTTATCTCTACTAATTTAATTTCTAGTAAGGCCACAGCGGCATTGATGACTCCAATAGTTATAAGTTTGGCGCAGGTAATGCAGGTAAGCGAAAGACCTTTTTTGGTGGCAGTAATGTTTGCCTGCTCTTTAACTTTTATGACACCGATGAGTTACCCAACCAACACCATGGTATATGCGCCGGGAAATTATAAGTTTAATGATTTTTTAAAAATGGGAACACCCCTGAATTTACTTATTTGGCTAGCAGCGACTTTTGTTATTCCATACTTTTTCCCATTTTGAACAAACAAAACAACGCTTTTAAACAAATAATATATATTTAGTATTTTCACCAAAAAACAAGTTGTATGTTAGAATTAGCAGGAATCATTATACTGGGTATACTTGCCCAATGGGTAGCTTGGAAATTTAAAATCCCAGCCATTTTACCATTGATTTTAATAGGATTGTTAGTAGGTCCTATCGCTGCTGAATTTCTATCTGAAGATGGGACTAAATGGATTGAACCTGTATGGATTGAACCTCAGCTCGATGCGAATTGTAATCCGCTTGTCGATGAGAACGGTGCTGAAATTTTAGGTAGAGGCTTATTTCCAGGTGAAGGTCTTTACTATTTTGTATCCTTGGCCATAAGTATAATTCTATTTGAAGGAGGCCTAACCTTAAAACGTTCGGAAATAAAAAATGTAGGGCCAGTTATAACTAAACTTATAACATTGGGTTCTGCCGTGACCTTTTTCGGAGCTGCTGTACTGGCACATCACTTATTTAGTTTAAGTTGGGACTTGTGTTTTCTTTTCTCTGGTCTTATCATTGTTACGGGTCCTACCGTAATTACACCTATTTTAAGAAATATTCCTTTAAAAAGAGATGTTTCAACCGTTTTAAAGTGGGAAGGTATTCTTATTGACCCAATTGGAGCATTGGTAGCTGTTCTGGTGTACGAATTTATTTCTGTTGGAGGTGAAGCTGGATTTACAAAAACAGCATTTATAGAGTTTGGAAAAATTGTACTTTTCGGAACGACTTTTGGTTTTACATTTGCCCATGCCTTAACGTTTGCGATCAACAAAAAATTTATCCCGCATTACTTATTGAATGTGGTCTCTCTGTCCGTAGTACTTTTGGTTTTTGTAGAATCGGAGATATTTGCTCATGAGTCTGGTTTACTTGCCGTTGTGGTTATGGGAATGGTGATTGGAAACAGTAAATTAGATAATATCAAAGAACTGCTTTATTTCAAGGAATCACTTAGTGTGCTCCTTATTTCTATACTCTTTATACTATTAGCAGCCAATATTAGTTACGAAGATTTAATGTTATTATATAGGTGGGAAACCATAGCCTTATTTTTGGCGGTTGTACTAGTGGTTAGACCTTTGGCTGTTTTTGCTAGCTCGCATGGTTCTAAACTAAAACTTAATGAAAAAATGTTTATTAGTTGGGTCGGACCTCGAGGTATTGTAGCAGCAGGTATTGCCTCGCTTTTCGGAAGCAAGTTGAGAGTAGAAGGAGTAGAGGGGGCAGAATACATAACGCCTCTAGTATTTATGATCGTTTTGGGCACAGTATTGTTGAACGCGACAACTGCGCGCTTATTTGCTAAAGTTTCGGGTGTATTCTTAAAGAAATCTGAAGGTATCTTGATTATTGGCGCATCAAAAGTATCGCGTCTGATTGCCCAATATTTAATCGATAACGGAAGACATGTGGTTTTGGTTGACAGCAATCAAAATAATGTAAGTGAAGCAGAAAAAGCAGGAATTGAAGCACATACAGAAAATATATATTCTGACACTATGATCGACAATGTTGAGTTTAGTGATATAGGCTATTTGTTGGCCCTTACAGGAAACAGCGATATAAATCGCTACGCAGTTGAGAAATTTGGCGCACAATTTGGGGAAAATGGGTCATTTAGACTTGCTTCTAAAACCGAACTGGACCAAGGTTCAATATCTGCAGAAGATGGTGTTTTTACATTGTCCGATGACTTCAACAACCTCATGGAGGTTACTGAGAATTACCCTGAAATTAACGAAATACCAGTCGCGGATTTAGAATCGTATAACTCAACATTAGAAAAAATAAAAGCGGATAAGGACCAAATACCATTATTCCTAAAAACCAGCAAGGACGAAATTCATATTATTCCTTCTCTAGATGATGATGTGGAAAAGGAGATTGACGCAAAGAGTCGTCTGGTTTATTTAGGAAAACCATATCAACGTGATAGAGCATAAATAAACTGGCCTTAAGTTATCATTAAAGCCAGTTGTTCATTGGTTATTGTTTTCCAAATAAATTAAAAATTAAGGTCAAGGTCAATAGATTGTTTTTATTGATAAAGAAGTTGGTGAAGTCGCTTTTAAACTCTCCGCCGCTTTCAGGTTTAAAAGTCCATCTGTTGTGCGCTACAAGGTTGGTGTGTAGTGCTAAGGACCAGCGCGTGGAAAGCATGAGCTGAAAACCAACTACTGCCGCAAGGGTAATCCTTGTAATATCAGTAGTAAAATCATCAAATTTTTCGTTACCAAAACCATAGCCGCCAAGCAACCCATATAATAAACGGATTTCATTTAACTGAGATATGGTATGAAACATTAACAGGCTTAATTGTATACCAACAAGACTTTGGTTTTGGTCACCGATACTCGCCCCTTCATAATTTAACCCCAAAGAAGCATAAAGTGCTGAACGCTGAAAAAGCTTAAGCCTGTAGTAATAAGCTGCTTGTAAGCACCAAAAGGTTTCATCTTCACCAAACCCTAGACCAGCACCAACCGCTAACATTTGCATGGCAAAAACAATATCTTCTGGCCTTATTTGCTCGTCCGCTCCAATACTTAGTTCAGGCTTATTGTCCAAATAAGACTTAAAGTCTTCTACAAGATAACCTGTTTCAAGATTGGTGAAGTCTTCGGCCTTTATCTCTTTATTATCGAAATTATAACCGTTTAAAAAATCTGATTGCGCATTAAGTGGTATTAAGGAGCACAATATGAGCATACTCAATACAAAAGAAATTTTTGTTTTCATAATATGTGAATTTTGGTTGTTTTTTAATTTTTAATCAACTTTTCAACAATGGACGAACCATTGTGCAATTGCGCTTTAACGACATAAACACCTTTATTAAGTTTTTTAACCGAAAATGTACTCTCGCTTACGGATAAAACTAATCTACCATTAAGGTCATATACCATTACCGATTCTACCTTGTCATTAGAAAAAGAAACAACATCTCTTGAAGGATTTGGGAACAAAGTGACACCTCTACCGTTTGGTTCAAAATCATTATCACCAAGCGTTAACTGTGAGATATCAACACCGGTTTTGACCAAAAGACCATAGTTTGTAAGAAACGCAAAAACACCTTCCGTCGGGCCACATTGTTTAAAAAGGGCCTTTGAAATATTCAAATCTTCAGGCAGGCCATTATCTAGCAGAGCACCGTTAATTTCATCTACCATCAACAAGGATGTATTGTTAATATCTGGAGATACAGCATATACCTGCATAGATTTACCGGTGCTACCGGTTAATCTTCCGTCAGTTATTTCGAAATACTTAAACATTACAACAAAAGCGTTGCCTATAACATCACCTTCTTCTTCTGTAATCACAAGCGAATCAGCAGCGCCCGCTTCATCGCTATTTCCGTCATTGTTTCCATCAATGGTAATAGGGTGAAAAACATCATTCCCGTTTTCATCTAGTGTTACATGCGAAAGCTCTTGAGTGGTTCTATTGGTGAGAAGAAATGAAAAGTTATCATCGGTGTTATTAGGAATATGCATTGGGACAGGATCAGAGACAGGTACAAAACTTGGGTCTAATGATACTGTGAAAGGAGATGAGGCGCTAGAATTTTGATCAGGCACTATGTTAATTACTTTTCCCGTATCGGGAGGTAGAGCCGTGGATATAGCTAAGGTCCTTAAATTAGGAACTTGCAATCCACTAAGGTTTGTTGTCCTTCCACCATAGTTTGTGTCTTGAGATAAGTCTCTATCGCTGTTTAAGATTTCTTGTGGAGCTGTGCAAGTAGAATTAGGGATGTCGCAAATAGTTTGATATACAAGATAGTTAAAAGCAGCATCGAATCCTTTGTGCATTATAGCTATAATGCCATTATCCGAGTCACCAATACTGACTTTTTTAGAAACATACGCCAAATGATCAGGGAGACCATGAGCAAAAGAGCTAATAGAATTATTGTCGTCAATAAAACTCCAACCCATATCGTTTTCAGTAATAAAATAATCATTATCTGATATGATGCTCCAGTTATTTTCAGTCGTAGGTACTGTAGTATATCCAGTATAATTATTACCAACTCCAAGTTCAAATTCTAGCATGTGTACGTTGTCATTACGTATTGCGCCTATTTGTACATTACCCGATTGTGTTTGCCTTATAGCAAAGTCACCTACGGTATTAGTATTAATAGCCATAGGCACGCCCTCTAAATCTATATCTAACGACGCACAAAAATTACCTGGATTGAAATGGATAAACTTGCCCGGATCCGAGAAATCAATTGGCGCTACAAATATTTCTCCATCGCTATCGTAATTACAAGCACTAAACACATTTTCGTTTAGACAATTTGCTCCATCTTCTCTATAATTAGACCAAGAGCATGAGTCAAAATCTACAAGACTTAAACCAAATATACTTGCACTATTAGGCTGGGAGTTTCGTACCAACAAATCACCGTTAATAGGATTGATATTTATGTCGAAAACCGGGATTGGTGAGGAGTCATTACAAGTAGTGAAATTTCCAGTGGTATCCAATCTATCTAAGCCTTGGTAATGCCCTATGTATAAATTGTCAGAGCTATCAAAAGTCAAAGAGGTTAAAAAGTTTTGAAACAAACTTGAATTAGATGATGTGAAATTAGTCCAAACATCTGTTGTTTTGTTTAACTCCCACAACCCATTGTTGTCTCCGGCAAAATAAGCTTTTGTACCATCACTGTTTTCTGCAACATCTTGCGGTCTAAAGGAAGTCGTCATCTCTATATCAAAACTTCCATTGTTAAATTTTTGATAGCCTAAGGCATCTGGTTTATAGATATATAGTGATCCGTCATTGGCGTAATCAACCTTTAGAAAAACAAATTGACTTGTAGACTCACCTATGGTTAAATCTGAAGTTGAATAATTGTAAACCGTTACGGCTGTACCATCATATATGGCTATTCCATCTTTTAAGGTAAGTGCAACATTGTCACCCGTTGGGTCTAATGCAATATCTTTTACCGTACCAATAGCTGGGTTTTGTGAAGTAAGATTGAGGTAGTCAACCACAGTGTTGGTGGCAGTGTTATATTTCATGTAACCAAAATCAGTTGCTAAATGTATTTCTTTAGCACTGACATCATCAGGAACTATCTTAGTGATTTCTGTTGCTTTAGAGAAAACATACCAACCATCTGTTTGAGAATAAGCATTAATAACGCAGCATAACGCAAAAAGCGTAAGTAATTTTGTTTTCATAATGCATGGTTTTAAATTGATAGTAGTAAAACTACGTTGCAAAGTCACTTTTAGTCAATACCAGAGTTCAGGTATATTTAAATTTGCCAAAAACAAAGAGGCTTTAACATTTAAAGCCTCTTCTCTCAAGATAATAGTGATCAATTTAAAACATACATCTTGATGGTTTTTACCAAGAGATTATAAAAATTAATAGCAAATTAATCTGAGCAGTAAAGTTAATCCTCAATAAGAATGAATTCAATACCAGAATTCAGGTAGATTTTCTAATAGGTATTGTGATGATTATTGATGTCCCTTTGTTGGTATTCGAATCAATTTCTATAGTACCCCCCACCTGTTGTGTTCTAGATTTCATGTTTTTTATACCAAGCCCTTCTTCGTTGTTAATTGTTCCAATGCCTTTCCCATCGTCTTCAATACTTATGTTTGCGCTATCTGGATGTCCAATAAACTGTATGTCAATATGCTTGGCATTAGCATGTTTAAATATATTATTGAGGGCTTCTTGAATAATCCTGTAAAGCTGTGTTTCGGTTTCTTCACTCAGATGTTTCGGAAAATTAAAACTATTAAAGTCCACTTGTAACGAGGTTTGATCTGATAGATTTTTCGCAAGGTCCGAAACCGCATTTTCTAATCCTACAAAACCTAAGTCTGAAGGCGATATTTCATGTGAGAGCGTCCTAACATCATTACAGATAGTGTCTATAGCATTGTTAATTTTTTCGTCCTTAAATTTATCAGACACAAACCTTTTTAGATAACCCAACTGGCTTCCTATATTGTCGTGTAGTTCTTTGCTAATGCGTTTACGTTCTTTGTCCTCACCTTTTATAAAGGCAGTAAGGTTTTTCTTCTCCTCTATAATAAGCTTTTCAGATAAGTCATTCCGCTCATCATAGACGTCCTTTACCATAAAGATTACGGTAAAGGTTAGAAAAATAATCTCAAAAAATGAAGAGTAAAAAATTAGGGGCAATCCGTAAATCATAGTATTTAAAACTCCATAGCTGTGATATAAAATGGTGACGCATGTACCTGCAATCATAAAAAAATAGGCAAAAGCAAATAGCGAAGATCGTTTGAAATTAGTTTTAAAATAAAGTATGATTTCCACAGCAATCAATAACGACAATACTATAAAAATCCCATACCAGAGATTCATAAATATCGAAATATATGTTTCAAAAGTATCCTTAAAAACAAAATGAATTAACAACCTAATTGAAACAAGTAAAACCAATAGAATATCCACGGCTTTTTTTAACTTGGGCATGTGGGTTCTAGCTTCAAGGATTTTTTGTGAAAAAACCACAAACAACAACATGGATATTTCGCTAAACAGCACATAGTGCTTGTATTTGCTAAAATAATCAGAAGGACCTAGAAAAAGCTGGGAAAACACACCTGTGTAAGCACTTAGAAATAGGCCAAGAAAAATAATGTATAATGCATATATAAGGTAGCTCGCTTTTCTTGAAATATAGAAAACGAAAAAACTGAATAGAATAGATAGAATAGAAACACCATAATAGACTCCAATTATGGTTTGCTGTATTGAATTGTGCTTATTAAACGTATTTAAGCTTTTTAAATAAACTGAAGTAACTAAAGGCTTGCCCTCTTCTTTTTTTAATTGTATTTGGTACGTAGCGGATTCATACGGCTCTAGACTAATAGGAAAGGCAAAACGACGATGTTCAGTAGGTTTTTCTGAAACAGGATAATTAATTCCGGTTTTACCAACCACATTAAATACCAGACCGTTTTTTTTTAATAAAATGACATCTCTAATTAACGCGTTTGAAAATTCCAGTACCAATTTTCTACGTTTACCTTGGGTATTTTTAATGGAGAACTCTACGGCATTATGATTGTTTTGGAAGCTGAAATAGAAAAAATTGCGCGCATCAGGCTTTTTGCCATTAATTTTAGAAAAACTTTTGATATTAGTGTTTTCAAAAAGAGAACCCAAATACAATGTGTCAATGTTTTGCGCTTTAATTCCTGAAATGGATAGATACGCAAAAAACAAAAGCAAGAGGTAATGTTTACGATAGCAGATTGTTTTCATTGACGAGCTTAAAGAGGTCTATTGAATTATGAATATTCAGTTTTTTAAAAATGTTTTTTTTATGGGTTTCAACAGTATAGCTACTGATAAAAAGAGCTTTGGCGATTTGTGGCACATTATGACCCTTAACAAGTTCTGAAACGATTTCTTTTTCCCTCCGAGTAAGTTTTATTTTTTCGGTGAACCCATCCGTTTCATTAATCGCTCTCTTTACACCTCTACCAATATAAAACTCTTTATTCTCAAAAACTCCATCTAGAGCCCTCAATAAATCGTCAGAAGAACAATTTTTCAGTAAAAAAGCGTCACCTCCATACTGCTTAACCTTTTTTACTATACTTTCTTTGTTATACATGGTTAGCACAACAACTCTTATTTCTGGATAGAGACGCTTAATTTCTTTAAGAATATCCAACCCATTTTTATTTGGGAGATTTAAATCTAAGAGAATGATTTCCGGGTTTTTATCCCTTACTATAGACAGGACATTATTACCATCCTTAACGTGCCCAAGAATACTGTAATCATCTAGATTTTGGAAAATAGAAACTAAACCATCAATAACAATTTGATGATCTTCACAGATGAGTATTTGTTTTGGTTGGTTTTTCATAGGACAAAAACCTACCAAACAAGATACTAAAAAAGAAAATAAGAATTAATCGTTCAGCTTTAAAACCGCCATAAAGGCTTGTTGAGGTATCTCTACATTGCCCACTTGACGCATACGTTTTTTACCTTTTTTCTGCTTTTCCAAAAGTTTACGCTTACGTGAAATATCACCACCATAACATTTTGCAGTTACATCTTTACGTAGTGCTTTTATTGTTTCACGAGCGATAATCTTTGCTCCAATGGCGGCTTGAACAGGAATGTCGAACTGTTGTCTAGGAATAAGTTCTTTAAGTTTTTCAGTCATCTTTTTACCAATGGTGTAAGCATTATCGGCATGCACTAAAGCTGAGAGTGCATCAACTGTTTGAGCATTTAATAATATATCCACTCGCACTAATTTAGATGCGCGCATCCCGATTGGGGAATAATCAAAAGACGCATAACCTTTGGACACGGTTTTTAAACGATCATAAAAATCGAATACAATTTCAGCCAAAGGCATATCAAAACTTAGCTCAACACGTTCTGTGGTTAGATAAGTTTGGTTGGTAATCTGGCCTCGCTTTTCAATACAAAGGCTCATTACAGAGCCCACAAAGTCAGATTTTGTGATTATGGTTGCTTTAATATAAGGCTCCTCTACACGGTTTAACGTAGAAGGCTCAGGCAAATCCGAAGGATTATTTACAATAACAACCTCATCAGGATTTTTGTTTGTGAACGCATGGTAACTTACGTTTGGAACGGTTGTAATTACCGTCATATCAAACTCTCGTTCTAAACGCTCTTGTATAATTTCCAAGTGAAGCATACCCAAGAAACCGCAACGGAACCCAAAGCCCAAAGCTGCAGAACTTTCTGGCTGAAATACAAGGGAGGCATCATTTAACTGAAGCTTTTCCATAGAGGCCCTTAACTCTTCGTAATCCTCGGTATCAACAGGATAAATTCCGGCAAAAACCATAGGTTTCACATCCTCAAAACCAGAAATGGCATTTTTGGTTGGCTCTTTAGAATCCGTAATGGTATCACCAACCTTGACTTCGCGAGCATCTTTAATACCCGTAATTAGATATCCAACATCACCAGCTTTTATCTCTTGTTTTTTTACTTGGTTTAATTTTAAAGTCCCGACTTCATCAGCATAGTAACTTTTACCTGTATTGATGAATTTAATGTGCTGGCCTTTTTTAATTGAGCCATTTATTACTCTAAAGTAGGTTTCAACACCTCTAAACGGATTGTAAACCGAATCAAAGATTAATGCCTGCAATGGCTCGTCAACATTGCCTTTTGGAGCAGGAATTCGTTCAATAATAGCCGAAAGAATATCCTCAACACCGAGGCCCGTTTTCCCACTTGCAGGAATGACCTCAGATGGGTCACAACCTAAAAGATCAACGATATCATCCGTCACTTCTTCTGGGTTGGCACTTGGTAAATCTATTTTATTTAATACAGGAATAATTTCCAAGTCATTCTCTAAAGCCAAATATAAATTAGAAATAGTTTGCGCTTGAATACTCTGCGCAGCATCAACAATTAACAGAGCGCCTTCGCAAGCGGCAATAGAGCGCGATACTTCGTATGAAAAATCTACATGGCCAGGTGTGTCAATAAGATTCAACACATATTTCTCACCATTATATTCATAATCCATCTGTATGGCGTGCGACTTTATGGTAATACCACGTTCGCGTTCTAGATCCATGCTATCCAACAACTGATCTTGCTTTTCTCTATCTGTAACAGAACCGGTAAAATCCAACAAACGATCAGCCAACGTACTCTTTCCGTGATCTATATGTGCAATGATGCAAAAATTGCGAATGTTCTTCATTTTTCTTTTTCTATGGGCGTTTTGAGACTGCAAATATAATCGATTTCTTGCGCATTACGCTATCTAAAGCTACTTTAAACTGTCGTTGAATTACCTACAATCCATATTAAAAAGTAAAAAACAATCTTTATATTGCGATACAAACCTAACTAATGATTGCTCACCTACGTTCCATTATTGGTACAATTCTTTTTGTACTCTCAATATCTGCCTCTGCGCAGGATTTTTCCATTACTGGAAAAGTAGTTGATGCCAACGGAAGCCCTATTGAATTTGCCAATGTGATATTAACAGTGGAAAATGAAGAGGAATTTTTTAAAGGCACTTCGACAGATGAAAAAGGTAATTTTATAATTGAGAACCTGGGATCAACAACATATTATGTTAGAATTAGCCTGATAGGTCATGAAGAATTTAGCCAAAAAATTGTTCTTGAAGGTAATTTAGATTTAAAAACGATTCAACTTAATGAATTACCAGAGGGTCTTGACGAGGTGACTGTTGTAGCCAAAAAACCAACAATTACCCGCAAACCAGACCGCTTGATTTTTAATGTTGAAAACACCGCCTTATCAGAGGGCACAACTTTAGGTGTATTAAAGAGCACGCCAGGTATCATTGTAAGCGAAGGAGGTATAAATATAAAAAGTGCACCAGCCGCAGTTTACATCAACAACCGTAAAGTGCAATTGACATCCGAAGAGCTCATTCAATTATTGGAAAGCGCACCAGCAAACAGCATTAAATCCGTTGAGGTCATCACAAACCCACCTGCCAGTTACGATGCTGATAGTGGCGCTGTAATAAATATTATAATGAGTAAAAATTTGGTTACAGGTTACAGAGGTAATATACAAACCAACTATACGCAAGGAGTTTTTCCTAGGTATAATGCCGGGACGAGCCATTATTTTAAGAATGATAAAGTTAATCTGAACCTAAATTATAGTTATACTAACCAAAAAATTAATAGAGACCAAGACGATAGGGTAAATTTCTTGGATGATAACAATCAGGTGGAACAAATATGGAGGTCTAATGTTAACAGAAATACATGGTCAGAAACCCATAATCTCAACCTGAATTTAGATTATTATTTAGACGACAGAAACACACTAAGTCTAACCAGCACTGGCTTGTATACACCGTATTTTAAGTATCAGATTAGAAATAAGACTAACATTTTTGATGCAAATGAAAACTTTTTATCAAGTTTTACGGCAGATAATCTTTCAAGAGATAATAAATATAATATTGGTACCGATTTAATTTTTAGGCACAGCTTTAAAAATGATGCCAGTCTAACCTTTAACGCGCATCATACGGTTTATGACTACGAACGTGATCAAGAAGTGTTTCAAGATGAACCTGGAGTTGTAGATGATTCAGAATTCAACACCCTTGCCAATCAAGACACCCAAATTATTACCGGTAAGGTTGACTACAATTTACCAATTAATGACAATTCAGCCTTAGACATTGGCGCAAAGTATTCTGTCGTAAATACAGATAGCGACATTACCAGAGTAGATGTTATAAATGGTAATGAGATTGTAAATGATGCCAATAGCGACGTATTTAACTATGATGAAAAAGTCTTTGCCGCATATACCAACTACAGTAAGTCCTGGGATAAATGGGATTTAAATATGGGCTTACGTGCAGAGCAAACCAATATAGAAGGACAATCTCTGAGCTTAAGCGAGGTCAATACGCAAGATTATTTAAATTGGTTTCCAAATCTAAGTGTGTCACATTCCATTTCAGAAGATGTCAACATTTACTCTAGTTACAAAAGAAGTATAATGAGGCCAAGCTACACAGATTTGAACCCATTTACGTTTTTCCTAAATGAAAACACCGTGGTTTTGGGTAATCCCAATCTAGTGCCAACCTACAGGGATCATTATAAGATTGGTACGAGTTTCTTGGATCACTTCACCGTTGAAGCTTATTATATGAACTACGATGGAGACATCGTAGAATTGCCAAGACAAAACAATCAGACCAATATCGTGGCCTATACACCCGTAAATTTAGATAAAAAAATAGAATATGGTTTTGATTTTGTTTTTGATTACTACCCAACCAATACATGGAACTTATATTTTGTAACCTCATTTTATAATATTGCTGAGGAGTCCGATTTTGGTGAGGGCTTTGTACAGCAAGACCAGTGGTCTAACTATAGTATACTGTATAATAATATATCTTTTCTCAAAGACAGAAGCCTTAACGTAAGTTTATCATTTACTTGGGTTGGAAAAAACCTACAACAGTTTCAAACTATAGAGAATCGATTGGTTTCAGAACTTAGCGTGTCAAAAACTGTTTTAAATAAAAAAGGAGTCCTATTTCTGGCTGTGGATGATTTTTTTAATACGCAAGATTTTGACTCCTCCATTAACTATCTTAACCAGTCTAGCAGTAGTTTTATTGATGTTGACACTAGGTTTATCAAATTGGGTTTCCGCTACAATTTTGGAAACACAAAACTAAAAACCAATGAGCGAACTACTAGTGCAGAAGAACGCGAACGTCTAAAAGACTTCAACTAAAATACCATAGCTGTCATGTAGAGCGAAGCAAAGAATCTTAATCTTGCCACTCGGCAATAAATAAATTCGTGTCTCTAGTACCTCCGTTGTTTCGGTTAGAAGAGAATACTAAATACTTACCATCGTTAGAAAACACTGGGAACGCTTCAAAAGTGTTGCCATGGGTGACGCGCCTAAGGTTTTTGCCATCAATGTCAATCATGTAAAGATTAAAAGGAAAACCTATTTCACTTTCAAAATTTGATGAGAATAATACTTTTTCTCCGCTTGGGTGAAAAAACGGACTCCAATTGGCATTACCTAAAAATGTAAGTTGACGCATATCACTCCCATCTGCATTGCAAATGAACAGCTCCATATCACTTGGCTCAACAAGCCCTTTAGCTAGCAGATCCTTGTATTCTTTTTGTTCTTTTGCCGTTTTAGGTCGTGAGGCTCTAAAAATAAGCTTGCTGCCGTCTGGCGAAAAGAAAGCGCCTCCGTCATAACCAAGCTCATTGGTAATTTGTTTCACATCTGTACCATCTAAATTCATTGTATATAACTCTAGATCTCCACTTCTGTTGGAGGTAAACACTATTTTGTCTCCTTTTGGCGACACTGTTGGCTCGGCATCGTAACCCTCTTCATTGGTTAATTGCTTAACGATATTCCCTTCTAAATCCGCAACGAATATGTCATAGGTGTCGTAGATAGGCCAAATGTATTTACCATTTTCCTTTTTAGGCACTTCTGGGCAATCATTACCTCCCAAATGTGTAGAGGCATATATTATGTGTTTATTATCTGGTAAAAAATAAGAACAGGTTGTCCTTCCTTTTCCGGTACTTACCATTGGTGGTGCAATACTGTCAGAAAGTGTTTCATCTGCATCCATTAAAAACATTTGATCGCAATTAACTCCCCATTTTGCACTATTGGATTGAAAAACCAATTGCTTGTCATCAAAACTCCAATATGCCTCGGCATTATCACCTCCATAGGTAACTTGCCTTAAGGATTTAAAATTGGTTTCTTCAGGATATATTAAGGATTCATTCATTTCTGTGGCACCAGAAGTTGCGTCGGCACTTTTTGAATTGTCCTTGTCCTTACAAGATAAAAATGTTATAAACAGAATAAGAATTACAGCTTGTCTCTTCATGTTAAAGGGTTATAATAAGTGGCTTTTAATACCTAATTTTGCAAAAATAGTATTATACAATGAAAAAAATAATGTTTTTGTTTCTTTTAGTAAGCGTATTTGCTTGCAGGAAAGAACATAAGGTAGCTGAGAACAAAATAAAAGAAGATGTTACATATTTAGCTAGTGATGAGCTAGAAGGTCGCCAAACCGGAACAGAAGGTGAGAAAAAAGCAGCGCAGTATTTAATAAATCGCTATAAGGAAATCGGCTTAGAACCAAAAGGAACAGAAGGTTATTTACAGCCATTTTCATTTAAACCAAAAACAGATCCGCACAAAGAAGTTGAGTTTACTACGAATGCAGACAGTACTATAACAGGAAATAATATTATCGGCTATATTAATAATGGCGCCAAAACAACTATTGTTATTGGTGCACATTATGACCACCTAGGTTTTGGAGGCGAAGGTTCCCTTTTTAGAGGCGAAGAAAAAGCCGTTCACAATGGTGCAGATGATAATGCAAGCGGAGTAGCGGTAATGCTTAATTTGACAAGCCGATTAAAAGTAAAAAATGACACCGCTAAAGTTATGGACAAAAATAATTATCTGTTTATGGCATTTTCCGGAGAAGAAATGGGTTTGTTAGGCTCTAATTATTTTTCAAAAAACCCGACAATCGATGCCAAGTCTATAAATTATATGATTAATATGGATATGGTAGGACGCTTAAAAGCAGATAGCACTTTGGCCGTTTATGGCACAGGGACATCACCAATGTTTAAACAGACCATAAAAGCTAATAATGACAAGTTTAAACTTGTTGAAAATGAGAGCGGAGTAGGACCAAGCGACCACACATCTTTTTATCTTATAGATGTGCCTGTACTACATTTCTTTACAGGTCAGCACGGAGATTACCACAAACCAGGAGACGATTCAGAAAAGCTGAATTATGAAGGCATGAGCCTTATTTCAGATTATATTTTTGAAATTATTTCAGACTTAGACGACAATGGTGAGTTAGCTTTTAGAAAAACAAAAAATGAAAGTGAAGAAACACCACGCTTTAAGGTTGGTTTGGGTGTTGTACCAGATTATTTATTTGATGGGGAAGGTATGCGCATTGATGGTACAAGAGAAGAAACACCAGCATATAATGCAGGTTTACAAAAAGGAGACATTGTAGTAAAGTTAGGAGATAGTACCATCACTGATATGATGAGTTATATGCGAGCACTATCGGTTTTTGAAAAAGGTGATGAAGCGGATATTACTGTGAAACGCGGACAGCAAACCATTGAGACAAAAGTTAAGTTCTAAGGGTGATTATGAGCAGACAGGACTTCATCATCAAAATTCATTTAATAATTTCTGTGTTAATTGTTGTTCCTGTGGCATTCATTTATGGGTTTAAGCCTAGTGTTGAGTTTGATATTTATTTAGGCACAACAGACGAGCAAAATTTCTTCAAGGCTGTAATGGGATTGTATATTGGCTTTTCTATACTTTGGATTTTTGGAATATTTCAAGCCAAACACCTCAAGACAGCACTTATCTCTAACGTAATATTCATGTTTAGCTTAGCTTCAGGTAGGATATTAAGCTTGTTAATTGACGGCATGCCTTCAAAAATTTATGTTTTTGGAGTTGTTGGTGAATTAATTTTTGGATTTTATGGTCTATGGGTTTTAAATAGTAAATACCCTAAAAAGTCTTAGCTTTGCATCAAAATTCAATACTTGGTTAAAATAGGCGACATAGAATTAGGTGAGTTTCCGTTGTTGTTAGCGCCAATGGAAGATGTAAGTGATCCTCCGTTTAGAGCATTATGCAAAGAACAAGGGGCAGATGTAGTTTATACGGAGTTTGTGTCTAGTGAAGGTCTTATTCGTAATGCTGCGAAAAGCGTCATGAAGTTGGACATCTATGAAAAAGAGCGCCCTGTTGGCATTCAGATTTTTGGAGCCAATATGGAAAGCATGTTACAAACCATAGATATTGTAGAAAAATCGAATCCAGATATTATAGACATCAATTTTGGTTGTCCTGTAAAAAAAGTTGTTTCTAAAGGAGCCGGAGCAGGAATTCTCAAAGATATTTGTCTAATGGAGCAGCTTACCGCCGAAATGGTGAAGCGCACCAACCTGCCAGTTACCGTAAAAACCAGATTGGGTTGGGATCACGATTCCATAAAAATTGTAGAGGTTGCAGAACGCCTTCAGGATGTGGGTTGTAAGTCTATTGCAATTCATGGTAGAACCAGAGCACAGATGTATAAAGGCAATGCCGACTGGAAACCTATTGCAGAAGTTAAAAACAATCCCAGAATGCACATACCTGTATTTGGGAATGGAGATGTAAATACACCAGAACGCGCCGTAGAAATGCGAGACCGTTACGGTTTGGATGGTGCTATGATCGGACGCGCCACAATTGGAAACCCTTGGTTTTTTAAACAGGTAAAGCACTACTTTAAAACGGGTGACCACCTAGAGCCAATCTCAATGCCAGAGCGTGTTGAGGCTGCACGTCGTCATTTACAGATGTCTATAGACTGGAAAGGTGAAAAACTAGGCGTTTTTGAAACCAGAAGACACTATACCAACTACTTTAAGGGGATTCCAAACTTCAAGGAATATAGAATGAAAATGGTTACTAGCGATGACTCTAAAGATGTGTTTGATACTTTTGATGAAGTTTTAGAAAAATTTGCCGATTACCAATTCGCTTAAGATTGAATCAACGATTTTGTTATTCGCCTTGACGCTATTTGTGATGCAAAAACACCTAATGCAAAGATTGTAGCCAAAACAATTAGCACATTTACAACATTCAGTCGTGAAGGGTAAGGTAATTCTGGTGTTAACATTATCAACTGAAAAGACTGTTGCAAAAAGACAATAAGCACTCCAAGAATTACACCTACAACACCACTAACCATGGTCATTAGGCTGCCTTGCCAAAAGAAGATTGATCTGATAGTTTTAGGCTCCGTACCTAGATTGAAAAGTGTATTAAGCGATTTCTTTTTATCTAAAATCATCATAATGATTGCGCCTATAACATTAAACAAAGCGATGATGATAACCAGTGTAAAAATGAGATAAATAGCGAGATTTTCGGTATTTAACATTTTAAAGAGGGCGTTGTTAAGTTGTGCTCTATTTTTAATGTTAAACCGATTTTGGAAACTTGAGTCGATTTGAGCTCTAACATCACTTTCGTTAGCATTGGGACTTAATTTTAATTCCAAAGCACTAATTTGATTTTCCTTGTAGTTCAACAGTTGTTTTGCCAAACCAATACCCGAAAACACATATTCGGAATTGAGTTCTTCATTTACATCAAACAAACCGACATTGTTTACGTAAGCTGAATTGTAGAGGCTTTTTAATGAGCTAGATTGTCCTTTCCCAGGTTTTGGAACATACAGTGAAAGCGCTTTTCTGTAATCGAGAATGCCAAATGAGAGATTGTTAGAAATTCCCCATCCAGACACCACGTCATTACTTTCAGGGGTAATCCAATTGCCTTTTGTTACCATGGAGTCCATATTGGTAACATTCAAAAAATTTGAATCAACGCCTTTTAGGGTAGCGAGTAAATTTTTGTTTTCAGACTTTATGATGATGCGCTCCTCTATAATTTCAGAATAGGAGGCAATGCCTTCAATAGATTTGATTATAGAAATATCATTATCTGAAAAGACAAATGATTTACCCTCAATAGGAAGTAATTTTAAGTCTGGATCCACAAATGAAGAAAACTGAAGGCTGTAATCTTTAAGTCCGGCAAAAACGGAAAGCACAATAAATAGTGCTGCTGAGGCAATAACAACTCCCCCAGAAGCAATAAGTGTCATAATATTTATAGCATTGTTACTGCTTTTAGAAAACAGATAACGTTTTGCTATATATAGGGAAAAATTCACTTAAGACTTTTTACGCTTACCCAACAAATCTGGATTTTCGAGAGGGTTGTCTCCCCCCTTAAGAGAACGTTCTATACCATCAATATATTCTAGGGAATCATCAATGAAGAATTCGAGGTTTGGCATGCGCCTTAATTGGTGGCGAGTACGTTGTGCCATTTCATGGCGAATCAAAGGAGTATTAGATCTAATACCCTCCAGTAATTCCTTTCCCTTGTTGTTGGGGAAAACACTAAGATAGACCTTGGCAATGGATAAATCTACGGTAACGTTCACTTTTGAAACGGATATAATCACGCCTTTAAGACCACCTTCTGCAGCGGCTCTCTGTAAAATTTCAGCCAAATCTTGCTGTAAAATACCCGCTATTTTTTTCTGTCTGTTACTTTCCATGGTACAAAAGTATAGCATATTATAGTATTATAGTATTTTTGATAAGAGAAATTGAAACTATAATGGTTTTCTAAAGAGTTAATTTATAAAGATACCCGTTTTTATGGGCACAAGTATGAAAAAAATAGAACATATTGGGATAGCGGTAAAAGACATTGAGAGTTCAAATGAGTTGTTTAAGGCATTGTTTGGAAAATCACATTATAAAATTGAAGATGTTGAAAGTGAAGGTGTGAAAACTTCATTCTTTAAATGTGGGCCCAATAAAATAGAGCTACTGCAGGCGACAAACAGAGATAGTCCTATAGCAAAGTTTATTGAAAAGAAAGGTGAAGGTATTCACCATATTGCTTTTGCTGTAAATAATATTGAAAAAGAGATTGAGCGATTGACGGCTGAAGGTTTTCAAATGATTCACAAAGCCCCAAAAAAAGGAGCGGACAATAAGCTTATAGCATTTTTGCATCCCAGGTCAACCAATGGGGTTTTAGTGGAACTATGCCAAGACATTAGCGATTAAAATTCTTGTAGAGTTTTAAAATATATAGTAATATTGCAAACTCTTTAGAAATAAAGAGATTGGTGTTTGCCAATAGGTCCTATAACTCAGTTGGTTAGAGTATCTGACTCATAATCAGAAAGTCCCTGGTTCGAGCCCAGGTGGGACCACGTTAAAAAAAGCTGCTTCAAATTATTGAAGCAGCTTTTTTCTTTAAATTCTTAAACTTTAATCAATTAAAGGCATTTGGGTATTAATTGAATAAAGAATAAATATTATATTTGTATTAAATGTTCATATAAAATGTGCGTATCTTCCCTAATTTAAGCTCATTTTGTGCATTTCATCGACAATATTTACCGTTCAAAGACGTTTTTTAGTTGAATTAATTTTGTTGAATAGGTTTTTTTTATACATTTACAGCTTAAATTACAACATGCAGAATAAAAATATGTTAGCCTCAATCTTATTTTTCTTCGTAGGTTTCATATCTATGGCTCAGGGAGCTACGCCTCCTCCGCCCATGCCACCACCACCACCTGGACTGCCGATTGATGGAGGAATTGTTATGTTGTTTTTAGTTGCTCTAAGCCTGGGAATTTACAAAGCTTATAAAATTTCAAAAAACGCAGTTTAATGTCTTAGGTCATTAAGACGCTTAACGTATTTACCAATAACATCAAATTCAAGATTAACGCTGCCGTTTGGTTTTAAGGTGTTGAATGTAGTATGTTCGTAAGTATAAGGAATTATAGCTACCGAAAACTGATTTATTTTAGAATTTACAACCGTTAAGCTCACTCCATTTACCGTAATCGACCCCTTTTCTATTGTTATATTATTCAAGCTTTTGTCATATTCAAAAGTGAATATCCAACTTCCATTTTCTTCTTTAACAGAAACACATTTAGCAGTTTGGTCAACATGACCTTGGACAATATGCCCGTCTAAACGATCACCTAATTTCATGGCGCGTTCTAAATTTACCTTGCTACCTTTTTCAATCGAGCCTAAATTGGTCTTGTTTAGTGTTTCCTCAATTGCCGTTACAGTATAAGTGTTAGCTTTTATATCGACAACAGTAAGGCATATGCCATTATGGGCAACACTTTGGTCAATTTTTAACTCATTCGTAATTGAGGAGCTGATTGTTATATGAAGATTGCCCCCTTCCTTTTCAAGTTTTTCTACGGTTCCTAAATCTTCAATAATACCAGTGAACATAGTATCGACTTTATTTGGTTAAATTTGCATTAGCAAAGTTAAGAACACAACTTAACTCAATCACCAATTTTAATAAAAAAATAGAATAATCACTGAATTATGAAGAAAGAAGAAAAAGTTATTGTTGGCATTTCTATTGGTGACCTCAATGGCATAGGGCCGGAAATCATCATTAAAACCTATGAAGACCCGAGGGTTTTAGAGTTAAATACACCAGTTATTTTTGCCTCAGGGAAAACAATGCAGTTTTTTAAGAACCACTTCAATAGTAAAATCCACCTTTTTAATATAGATTCTGCACAAAAAATAGTTCATGGAAAAGTAAATGTTGTTAATGTCTGGAAAGAGCCCGTTAAAATAGAATTTGGCAAAGAGGACAAAACCATAGGCGAGTATGCCATTAAATCACTAGAGGCTGCAACAAACGCGTTAAGGGATGGAAACATTGATGTATTGGTGACTGCACCTATTAACAAACACAATATACAATCGGAGAAATTCAATTTCCCAGGTCACACAGATTATCTAGCAAAAGCCTTAAACGGTAAAAGCCTAATGTTTATGGTGTCCGACGAATTGAGAGTTGGGCTGTTAACCGACCACGTGCCTTTAAAAGAGGCAAGCAATCATATTACCAAAAACTTGATTGAAGAGAAAATCGGAACAGTGACCAAGTCATTAAAGCAAGATTTTGGTATAAGAAAACCAAAAATTGCAGTTTTGGCCATTAATCCTCATGCGGGCGACAATGGAGTTATTGGAAATGAAGATGATACTGTATTAAAACCAACTATAGAAAAAATTAAATCTGAAGGTCATCTGGTGTATGGACCATATTCAGCAGACAGTTTTTTTGGATCAAACACCTACAAAAACTTTGATGCGATTGTGGCTTCTTATCATGACCAAGGCCTAATTCCATTTAAGACAATAGCCTTTGGGCAAGGGGTTAATTTCACAGCAGGACTGGACAAGGTAAGAACATCACCAGACCACGGCACTGCCTATGAAATAGCAGGTAAAGGAATTGCAGACGAAAGCTCCTTTAAGCAAGCCATTTACACCGCAATTAAGATTTATAGAAACAGAGCGGATTATAACCATTACAGTAAAAACCCGCTCAAAAAAGCCACAAAGTAGATATTAACAAATTTTGTTGATATCTAGGCTTTAAATAACTAAAAATTTATATATTTGCAGGCTCAAAATGAGTGTGGTAATGAAGGCATTAAAAGAATTCACGATCCAATTTATTGGATTAAAAGCGGGAGAGCACAATTTTGATTTTAATATTGACAATACGTTCTTTCAAAATTTTGAGTATGATGAGTTTAACCAAGCCGATGTAAAAATCGATTTGAAACTCATAAAGAAAGCAACACTTTTGGAGTTGTATTTTTCGGCCTCTGGTCACGTTAACCTAAACTGTGACCTTACCAACGAGCCTTATAATCAGGTTGTTGAAGATGAGTTTAAGTTGGTTGTAAAGTTTGGTGCAGAATACAATGACGATAACGAGGACATATTAATTGTTCCTCATGGAGAATACGAAATCAATGTGGCTCAATATATATATGAGCTGATTGTTTTGGCTGTTCCTGCCAAGCGGATTCACCCAGGTGTTGAAGACGGAACCTTAAAATCTGACATGCTATCAAAATTAGAAGAGCTTAGCCCAGATGAGGGTTCAAAAATAAAATCATCAGAGGAAATAGATCCTCGCTGGAATAATTTAAAAAAACTATTAACGGATAAATAACATTTAAAATGGCACATCCAAAACGTAAAATATCAAGAACGAGAAGAGACAAAAGAAGAACACATTATAAGGCTTCCGTACCTCAAATAGCAACTTGCCCAACTACTGGTGAGCCACATTTGTACCATAGAGCTCATTGGCACGAAGGTAAGCTTTACTACAGAGGGAATGTCTTAATCGATAACTCTACTGAAGAAGAGAACGCAGCATAACTATTATGCACGCATATATAAAACGCTCACTTGTTGAGCGTTTTTTTTGTTATTATTTTCTGAATAAGCCAAAAACCACTTAATTTGTATAATTATTTGCTAAAAAATGGCGAAAATTGGTTAAAACATGGTTGATTTTTGTCTTTTTTCAATAATTTTATTTAACTAAATCTCAATAATGAGTAAAATCACAGCAGCAATCACAGCTGTAGGCGGCTATCTTCCAGACTTTGTACTGTCAAATAAAGTATTGGAAACAATGGTTGATACCAATGACGAGTGGATTACCACACGTACGGGAATTAAAGAAAGACGAATCCTCAAGGAAGAAGGAAAGGGAACTTCATTTTTAGCAATAAAAGCAGCTGAAGACCTAATTAACAAAACAGGCTTAGACCCAAAGGAAATTGAGCTTGTGATTGTATGTACAGCGACTCCAGATATGAAGGCTGCCTCGACTTCTGCGTATACTGCAACGCAAATAGGGGCTGTTAATGCTTTTTCTTACGACCTTGAAGCTGCTTGTTCAAGTTTTCTATATGGAATGTCAACTGCAGCTGCGTATATTGAATCTGGGCGATACAAAAAAATACTTTTAATAGGGGCGGATAAAAACTCTTCTTTTATTAACTATGAAGATCGTGCTACTTGTATTATATTCGGTGATGGCGCAGGTGCGGTTTTATTTGAGCCTAATGATGAGGGGCTTGGGCTTCAAGACGAATTATTGAGAAGCAATGGAGAAGGTCGAGAATTTTTACAAGCAACCTATGGAGGGTCGGCTTATCCAATTAATGAGAATACGTTTAAAGAAGGGAAACATTATGTGTTTCAGGATGGAAGAACAGTATTTAAAAACGCTGTTTTTAACATGGCAGATGTTGCAGAGAGAATACTCAAAAGAAACAACCTCACCAATAACGACATCTCGTGGCTTGCCGCACATCAGGCCAATAAGAGAATAATTGACGCCACAGCTCAACGCATCAATTTAGAAGAAGAAAAGGTAATGATGAATATTCAGAGGTACGGTAATACTACATCTGCGACATTGCCATTATTATTATATGATTACGAATCACAATTAAAAAAAGGGGATAATATAATATTCGCTGCTTTTGGTGGCGGATTCACTTGGGGCTCAATTTATTTTAAATGGGCTTATAATCCTAACTAAATAACTAACGAACAAATAATCTAAAAACTATGGATTTAAAAGAAATTCAGAACTTAATTAAGTTTGTGGCCAAGTCTGGTGCAAGCGAAGTTAAGCTAGAAATGGATGATGTTAAAATTACCATCAGAACAGGTTCAGATAATGAAACTACTATTGTTCAGCAAGTACCAGTACAGTCAGCTCCTGTAGTTCAACAGGCACCATCTCCAGCACCTGCTGCCGCACCTGCTCAAGAGACAGCTGCACCTGCCGCACCTGCTAGCGACGACTCTAAATACATTACAATTAAATCACCGATAATAGGCACATTTTACCGCAAACCTTCACCAGACAAGCCAGTTTTTGTTGAGGTAGGCACCCAAGTAAAAGAAGGTGATGTGCTTTGTGTTATAGAAGCCATGAAGTTATTCAACGAAATTGAATCTGAGGTGTCAGGCAAGATCGTAAAGGTATTGGTTGATGACTCTTCACCAGTTGAGTTTGATCAACCTTTGTTTTTGGTTGACCCATCATAATTTGAAGTTTTAAGTTTACAGTTCAAAAGTTCAAGGTTTTTTACTAGAACTATAAACTCATAAACCATAAACTCGTATTAGTTATGTTCAAAAAAATATTAATTGCCAATAGAGGTGAAATAGCGCTTCGTGTTATCAGAACCTGTAAAGAAATGGGCATTAAAACCGTAGCTGTTTATTCAACTGCGGATGCAGAAAGTCTTCATGTAAAGTTTGCAGATGAAGCCGTTTGTATAGGTCCAGCCCCAAGTAGTGAATCCTATTTAAAAATTTCCAATATAATAGCTGCTGCAGAAATTACTAATGCAGATGGTATTCATCCAGGTTATGGGTTTTTATCTGAGAATGCCAAATTTTCTAAGATATGCGAAGAGCACGGTATCAAATTTATCGGTGCATCAGAGGAAATGATTGCTAAAATGGGTGATAAAGCTACCGCTAAGGCTACGATGAAAGCCGCTGGAGTTCCTTGTGTACCCGGTAGTGATGGAATTATTGCCGATTTTGAAGAATGTGAAAAAATAGCTAAGAAAATAGGTTACCCTGTGATGCTAAAAGCTACAGCAGGTGGAGGTGGAAAAGGAATGCGTGCAGTGTGGAAACCAGAGAACCTAAAGGAAGCTTGGGATTCGGCAAGGCAAGAATCTAAAGCAGCATTCGGAAATGACGATATGTACATGGAGAAACTCATTGAAGAACCAAGACATATCGAAATTCAAATTGTCGGAGACTCAAGAGGTAAGGCGTGTCATTTATCTGAAAGGGATTGTTCTGTACAGCGACGTCACCAAAAGTTAACGGAAGAAGTCCCATCTCCGTTTATGACGGACAAGTTAAGAGCAAAAATGGGTAAAGCTGCAGTTAAAGCTGCAGAATTTATCAAATATGAAGGTGCAGGGACAGTAGAGTTTTTAGTGGATAAGCACAGAAATTTCTATTTTATGGAGATGAACACGCGTATTCAGGTTGAACACCCAATCACAGAACAAGTTATAGACTTTGATCTCATTAGAGAACAAATACTTGTTGCTGCTGGAGTGCCAATTTCCGGTAAAAACTACACACCTAATTTACATTCTATTGAGTGTAGAATTAATGCTGAAGATCCGTTTAACGACTTTAGACCTTCACCGGGAAGAATTACAACTCTACATGCTCCAGGAGGACATGGTGTACGGTTAGACACACATGTATATGCAGGCTACAGTATTCCACCGAATTACGACTCAATGATCGCCAAGTTGATTACTACTGCACAAACTCGTGAAGAAGCTATCAATAAGATGAAACGCGCTTTAGATGAGTTCGTAATTGAAGGCATTAAAACAACAATACCATTCCATCGACAATTAATGGATCATCCAGACTATTTGGCGGGTAACTATACCACCAAGTTTATGGAGGATTTTAAGATTAAGGA
This sequence comes from Leeuwenhoekiella palythoae, assembly GCA_964221315.1. Classification (GTDB taxonomy): domain Bacteria; phylum Bacteroidota; class Bacteroidia; order Flavobacteriales; family Flavobacteriaceae; genus Winogradskyella; species Winogradskyella palythoae_A. The sequence goes on from CAXPYI010000002.1 coordinate 1,083,968, forward strand.
AGAACAAGAGTAAATTAAACCCAAGCTATCACGCTTGGGTTTTCTTTTAAATAAATTCGAATAACCTTTTAAAATTGATTTTTAGAACTATAACGCAATCGTGATACGCCAAAAAATGCTTAAATTTGAGGCAAATCGGTTTAATCCCTATTACAAAAAACTAAATTATATCTTATGAAAAACTTTACACTTTGTTTTTTACTCTTAGTTTTATTTTCTTTTGTTCCTTATAACGCTGCTGCCCAAGACCGTTGTGGCATGGAGGAATATATGGAAGAAATGATGAAAGATCCAGAGTATGCAAGACAATATGAAGAAAAGCAGAAAGCTTTAAAAAAGAGAGTTGAACAGCACTTAAGCAATAGTGATCTTTACCAGCGTGGAGGTGGAATAATAGAAATTCCTGTTGCTGTCCACTTTCCTGAAGCTAGTGAAACTGAGCGAGCTTGTTTAGAAGCTTTAGCCCAAAATCAAATAGACATTCTTAATGCAGATTACACAGCAACGAATGCAGATATTGCAAGTTGGAATGCTGTAAGCAGTCAGTACCCAGGTACAACTGCAGGTGTTGCCAATATATCATTTTGCATAGCCACATCTAATCACCCAACAGGTTTAGATCCAGAACTATTGGAGGGTAACCCTTGCATTACTATTGGCTATAATTTTGGTGGTGGAAATAATACAGATAGTAACTGGAGTGGTTACCTTAATTTTGTGATAAGAGATATTGGGCCTCTAGGATTTTCACCAGTATTTGGAGATATTGCGGATGGTGATGCGGTAACTATGGACAATAACGCATTTGGTTCTGGTTCTGGTTGTACATCTGTAATTCCAAGTGCTCCTTACAACCTGGGAAGAACAACGACACATGAGCTAGGGCACTTTTTTGGGCTTCTACACACTTTCAATTCAGACGGAGGTGGTAGTTGTGGCGTTGGTGGTGATGGTATTGCAGACACACCAGAGGTTGCCAATAGTACCTATGGATGCCCACCATCTACATCAGTACCGTCTTGTGTACCAGGCCAACCAGCCTTAATCATGAATTACATGGACTACGTGAATGATGCGTGCATGTATATGTTTAGCCAAGATCAAATGACATTGGCCGAAGCTTATGTCTCTAGTATGCAAGCAGATTTTAGACCAAACGCTTGCCAACCTGCTACTCCTGGATTTAGTCTAGTTGCTGATCCGCAAGAATTAGTAACGTGCCCAAACAATGATACGGAAGCCGTTTTTATGTTTTCCTACAATACTATTCTGGGCTTTTCTGAGACTACAACATTTAGTGTGTCGGGAGTTCCTGCGGGTGTTAGTTCGAACTTAACCCCTACCTCATTAAACGCTGACGGAACGGTTACGTTAACCCTGTCGAATTTAGGCTCATTACCCAATAACACTTATACCATGACCTTGACAGGTACATCGAATTCAGTAACGGAACAAGCTTCAGTTGACCTAACAATTACAAATAATCTTTGTTCTTCTGAAGGGAATTTAACTTATCAAACAAGGACAACCGGAGTAATATTTAATACAATAAACAACCTTGACGCAGGACCTAAAACCGCACCATATTCTGATTTTACAGGGATATCGACGACTGTTGAAGCGGGTATGAATTATGATTTATCCGTAAGGGCAAACTCTGATGGTAATTATCAAATTATTACTAGAGTATGGATTGACTGGAACCAGAATTGTTCTTTTGATGACCCAGGCGAAGAGTATGACCTAGGTACTTCAGCAAATATTGCAGATCAATTGACAAATGGTTCGCCACTTACGGTATCTGTTCCTAATGATGCAGCAGATGGTAATACAATAATGAGAGTAAGTACAAAATATACAAATCCTGGGGCTAATCAATTTCCGACTTCCTGTGAGATTGGTTTTGATGGAGAAGTAGAGGATTATACCTTGAATGTTCTTAATAACTTAAGTGTAGACGATGACAACTTAGATAGCTTGAGTATTTATCCAAACCCTAACAACGGTACTTTTAACATTGGCTTTAATCCAAAATCAGGAGAAGACATTAGCATTAATGTTTATGATATTAGCGGAAGAATCATCTACAATAAAACTTATAACAGTGTAAGTAGGTTTGATGAGGTTGTTAGTTTAAATAACGCACAATCTGGTGTATATTTGCTTAATATTTCTGACGGATCAAATAAAGTGACTAAGAAAATAGTAGTGGAATAACAATTTAATTTATACTTTAAAAGCTCCTAAATTTAGGAGCTTTTTTTATACAATGAATTTATCATATTGGGAAATAAAAACATGGTTGTCTAAGGTTGACTTTACCTTAGTGGGAAGTGGAATCGTAGGTCTTAATTGTGCATTGCAATTAAAAAATAAATTCCCTAAGTCAAAGATATTAATACTTGAAAAAGGAATTTTACCTCAAGGAGCAAGCACAAAAAATGCCGGCTTTGCCTGTTTTGGAAGCCTAAGCGAAATAATAGACGACCTAAACCATCATTCAGAGGACGAAGTTTTACAGCTCGTAAAGAAGCGTGTTAACGGCTTAAGATTGCTAAGGGAGACCTTAGGTGATCATAATATAAATTATCAAAATTTAGGAGGTTATGAGTTGTTTCTAAATGATGACGATAGACTCTATAATTTATGTATGGAAAAGCAAGCATACATTAATGAACTTTTAAAGCCTCTATTTAAAGCAAACGTTTTTTCATTTAAAGAGAACCTTTTCAACTTTAGTAAAATAAAAGCACAATATAGTTTCAATCAATTTGAAGGGCAGATCGATACTGGAAAAATGATGGAAGCCCTATTGTTAAAGGCTTTAAGCTCAGACATTAAAATTCTGAATAATTGTACTGTTGAAGCCTATTCAGATAGTGAAGATAGTGTAAAAATTAAAACGAACAGTTTTGAATTCACAACTTCAAAACTGCTTATAGCTACAAACGGGTTCGCTTCAAAATTAACAAATCAAGACGTTAAACCTGCCAGAGCACAGGTTCTAGTCACTAAACCAATTAAGGACCTTCACGTTAAAGGAACTTTTCATCTAGACAGAGGCTATTACTATTTTAGAAATATCGATAATAGAATTTTATTTGGTGGTGGTCGACATCTAGATTTTAAAACTGAAGAAACAGAAGAATTTGGACAAACGTACCTTGTACAAAATAAACTAGAAGAACTACTAAAAGCCATTATCTTACCTGAGACTAAATTTGAAATTGAGCACCGCTGGTCTGGTATTATGGGTGTTGGCAAACAAAAAAGTACGGTTGTAAAACAAATTAGTAATAATGTGTATTGTGGAGTAAGATTAGGAGGTATGGGAATTGCAATTGGTAGTTTAGTGGGTAAAGAACTTGCGGATTTAATAGAATGAAAACTAAGCAACAGCTTTACAACAAATGTAATGAGCTAATAGACAACCGTCTAAAGATCATTCAGAATAATATTTCAGATATCCAAAAAGCACTTCAATCTGAAACAAAAAGCAGTGCTGGAGATAAACATGAAACAGGAAGAGCCATGCTTCAACTTGAACGTGAGAGATTAGGTAATCAGCTGGCAGAAGCTAAAAAACTTCAGGAATCACTTAGAAAATTGCAAACAGAAAACACATATAACAAAGTAGCTTTTGGAAGCCTGGTTAGAACCAATCAGCTTAATTATTTCATTGCCGTTAGCCTTGGTGAAATAAAAATTGACAATGAAAGTTTCTATATCATTTCTCCCGAAACACCAGTAGGAAAACTGTTAGTGTCTAAATCCGTAGGAGATCAAATTGCATTTAGAAACAGTACCTTTGTAATCTCAAAAATTGAATAGTAGTACTTGCTGATGAAAACCATTGAAAAGCTTGTTAGCAACATTATAAAATACAGATTAATAGTCATTGTAAGTGTTTCTGTTTTAATGATTGCAGCGGGTTATCAAACTATAAGAAAACTAGAAGTCGATAATTCACTATCCATTTGGTTTTTAGAAGACGACCCAAGCTATAAGGCCTACATTGATTTTCAAGAAAATTTCGGATCTGATGAAATATTCGTTGCTATGTTTCCTGTTGAAAATGCCATTGGTGAAGCTGAAATGTCCCAATTAAGTCAACTTCACAAGGGTATTGAGGCATTACCGTATGTTAAAACATCATTTAGTTTAGCGAAGGTCAAATACCCGATTTATGGCAATAATAAAATAAATTTTGACAATCTATATAATCCAAAAAGAAGTGAAAAAGGACTAAAAAATTTATTTCAAAAGTTACCAAACATCACATCTCAATTGGTAACGGATGATTATAAAAACCAATTTTTTTATATACAACTTAAGCCAACTCCAACTATTGAAGAAAAGCGCAAAGAAATAGCTGGTGAGATAAGAGCGGTTATAGAAAAGACATATTCCAATTATCACCTTACCGGACCTCCGGTTTTAAACGAGGCATATAGCAAAGGCATCTACAAGGAAAGCCTCATGTTTGGAGTTCTAACGGTTTTGGTGATCACTGTAATGCTATTATTTTTATTGCCAAGCAAACGTTATTTAATTGTATCCTTATTGTCGGTTGCGATACCGGTAACTTTACTTTTCGGAATTATATCATCTTTGGGTTATGCACTGAATATGATTTCTATGCTTATCCCTACCATACTTATGGTGTATAGCGTTAGCGATGCGGTACATATTATTAATATTTACCATAAAGAAGGTTTAGCCAACAAGTCAATTACTAAGGTACAGTTACTTACATTGGCCATACGGAAAAGCCTAAAACCTTGTTTCTACACTACGTTAACGACTTTTGTGGGTTATTTTGCATTGTTTCTGTCGCCGTTACCAGCCTTTAAAAATATGGGTGTTTTTACATGTGTTGGTTTAGTGTTAAGCTTTATTCTGGTTTACGTTATCACTATTATTGGGTTTAGCTTTATGACCTTAAATTTTGAAAAAGCAAAACCAATATTAAGTATTGAAAAAGTATCCCAAAGTAGGTTTATTGAATGGCTCAATGGCTTTACGACCAAATACAAGTCAACAATTATAATCGTCTTTACAGCTATACTCCTCTATGGTTTCTATGCTGTTTTTCAAGTGAAGATTGATACGAATTCGTTAGATCTATTAGCCGAAGGAAAGGCAAAAGAAGACTTAAGAATAGTTGAAAGTCAACTAAAAGGAAGCTCAAGATTACAACTGAATATTTCGAGTGCAAAAGGTGAAAAAATCTTAACTAAAGACGCCATAGAACGCATGGAGGTTTTTCAAAACAAACTTGAGAACAACCCCTTAATTAATACACCTGTTTCAGTAGTTAACATTAAAACGTTTTTAGAAAAGCGCACGCCAGTTTTGTTCCAATCAAATATATCAGAAGATAAGATTAAAAACATGCTCTCTTCTACAGATACCAATAACAACAGTTTTTTTAAACTCTTTTCTGAGGATTTAACAACAGCAGGTTTTACGCTGAGCTTAAGGGAAATGAAAACCTCAGAACTAGAACGGGTTTTGTCAGATATAGAAAGCGATTTTCAATCCTCTTTTAATAAGGAAAACTACAACTTAAAAATCAATGGTTTTGCAGTTGTTTTTGCACAGCTCAATAATTTTATTTTAGAAACTCAGTTTAAATCGTTCTTTGCAGCTTTTTTTGTAGCTTTTATGTGCCTTTTGGTATTTATAAGAAGTATTAGAACCACACTTTTAGTATTAGTACCAAATTTATTGCCACTAGCTGTACTGGCGATTTTTATGAGTTTATTGGATATTCCTTTAGATGTGTCAACAGCGATGATTACACCAATAATGTTGGGTATAGCCATGGACGATACCATCCATTTAGTGTATAAATACAGACGGAGCAAAACCATAAAGGGCACACCAGAACTGAGAATGGACAATGCGATGCGTTATACAGGCAGTGCATTATTCTCAACAACAATAGCATTGGTTGGGGGCTTTTTAATCATTGCCTCTAGTGCAACACCATCGGTAAGTGACTTTGGTGTTTTATGTGCTACAACTGTGGCCGTTGCTTTGATAACGGACATTTTTTATCTGCCGGCATTGCTTAAGAAGTTTGATAAGTAAAATTTATTTTTTAACCTTAAAGCATATTGCAGCTTCCTTTTCCAATGGATTTCCATGCTCTATAAGAATGTTTTGACCATTGAAATCTGCTTCAATCAACCAAGAATTGCCATTAAAATACGATTGTTTAACTATGGCATTTAGGTTAGACCGTTCGATAATTATTAATTGGTGCGCATAATAAATTTTGCCATTGATAACATTAAATTCCCCAAAAAAAGATGCTATTAGTGGTTCTCCTGGATTGTTATATAAATTTGGAGGTGTGTTTTTTGAAACTATTTTTTTATTGTGAAGCACAATAATCTTGTCCGCAAAACCGAGTACATCACTTTTATCGTGAGTCGCTACAATACATGTAATGTTTTTCTTTTTCAGATAGTTGAACACACTTCTCCTTAAAGACTGCTTTTTAAAATTGTCAATGTGGCTAAAGGGTTCATCTAATAATAAAATCTCAGGTTCTTTGGCTAGAGCTCTTGCAATTGCAACACGCTGCTTTTGCCCACCACTTAAGTTTTTAACTTTAGTTTTATTAAAAGCTTCAAGTTCTACAACCTTTATTAAATCTTTGGTGCGCTGTTCTTTTTCTTTAGGATAAAAACGGGACAGAAATTTTCCTATGTTTTCTTCAACTGAAGTATAGGGCATAAGATCAAACTCTTGGGTAACATATTTCATAAAGTCATAGCCCACTACAAGATTGTGTTTTGGCCCAAGAATTTCGGTACTCTTCCAAAAAATTTGTCCCTCGGTGAAGTCGTATTCACCATATATGAGCTTTAACAAAGTGCTTTTTCCGGATCCGCTTTCACCAATAACGGCAAGATTTTCACCCAAACCAACACTAAAGTCAATGTCCTCTAGAACAGTAGTTGCAGAATAACCAAAAGAAAGTTTTTTAACTTGAAGCATGTTGTAAAAATACCATAAAAAAGCCGCTTGATATCCAAGCGGCTTTCCGTATTATTTTTAGCGTTATTAATTTTTAATAAATTTTCGTTTTATGCTTTTTCCTTCAGACTCTATTCTTAAGAAATAAACACCACTTTGTAAACTTGAAACATCAAGATTATTGGTCATAAGCATTTGATTGTATACTTTTTTACCTGTAATATCAAAAACTGTAGCGATTTTCTCAGTTAATATTGCCGATGTCTTAATAATTAAAATGTTATCGACCGGATTAGGATAAATAATAACATCGTTTAAAGTTTCATCTTCAACACTAAGAGGTGAAGAGCCTTCTTCTATGGTGTGTGTTGTATTGTGAGCCGGATTTTCTATAACATCAATTACGCCAGAAGGCCAATAAATTCTAATCTCGTTTATCGTTGTATCCGAGCCTATGCCAAAATGTGTATTCAGTGAACTCATAAATTCAAAGCCCTCTCCGCTTCTCACATCCCTAATTTGAGTCCCAGAAGGGGTTGTAATTACAACTCTGGCGCCAATACCATTTCTATTACTAAGATTTGGGGTGACATGTGCCATACCAACAGTGTTGATCTTTACCCAATTGTTGTTGCTACCTTGGTTATAATACCTTACTCCATTATAATAAGCATCTATAAAACCATCATTATTTAAGTCACCAAAACTACCATTCTTATAGTTTATTTGGTTTGGATCTGCGTCTTCGAATGTCATATCACCTTTTCCGTACATTATAGAACCGTTGCTTATAATATCTAGATTACCATCATTATCAATATCAAACGAAGAGCTCTCCCAACCTGTCGGCGCAGAAATTCCAGCGCCTCCAGTTACGTCAGTAAATAAATAATCATTATTTGGATTACCATCGTCAGTAAATCCATTGTTCATCATCAGTTTATGGCTTCCCGAACTTGCCCCAACAAAAACATCCATATCTCCATCGTTATCAAAATCTCCCCAAGTAGAAGACCAGGTTTGCATAGGGTCTGCTAAGCCTATTGCAGCAGCATTTTCAGAATATGTTCCATCTCCATTGTTTGTTAGCATCATATTGGTTCTTCGATCAACAGAACCACCACATTTTGCAATAAACAAATCGATATTCCCATCATTATTGTAATCAATCCAAATAGAACCGTAGTCTCCACCAGAAGGATAATTTCCGAGTGAGTAAGGTGCGCCAGGAGTAACATCAGATTGATAATAAGTTAAGTTACCCGTACCATCATTAATAAAATAAACATTTGGCTCTACATCATGGCATACGAAGGCATCTAGGTTACCGTCGTTGTTAATATCCACGAAATTTGAGCGTTGAGAAAACACATAATCAGTTGTTGATTGCTTCGTGAAACTAAGCCCATCACCACTTGCTTTCATAAAGGTTACGCCACTACCTGCACCGTAAAGCAAATCAGTTTTTCCATTAGCATCTAGATCAGCTGCAGCCATACTCCAGCTCGGTAGATAATCTGCATTTGGTGTTGCGATGTTTATATCTGTAAATGACCCATCAGAATTTTGCCTCTTTATATTAATATTTGTAGAAGACACACCAACAATATCGTCTAAAAAATCGCCATCCATATCAACGACAGCCAAATCATAGCCATTTACAGCAATCGGTTGTTGCGTAAAATTTATCCTAGATTGTGCTTGAGTCGTAAAGGTAAAAGGACCCGAATAATTAGAGGTTTCCCCTGTACAGACTGATTGAACATAATAATCGTAAGTAGTACTTGGTGAAAGTCCAGTTAAATTATAAGTTGTATTGTTTAGACCATTAACCATATTGCCCGAACCTACAATAAAACCTGTAGGTCCCCATTCTATATTCCACTCACTTGCACCACCATTTTCAACCCAATTAAGAACAGAAGAATCGTGAGCTGCCGTGGCATTCAAATTGTTGGGTGGTGGGCAGCTAGAGCCCTCTTCGATACATATTTCAGCTGAACCAACTTGTTGGTCTTTCCAAAAAACAGCATAATATGTAGAGCCAGGGTTAAGGCCTCCGATTTGACCTGAGTTTTCGCCAGTGTCAAATAAATTGTTTGTACATGTTGAAACCGAGTTTCCACCACAAGAGTCATAGACTTCTAAACCAATGCTATCTGCTGTTCCACCGAAGTGTATAACCACTGAGCCAACAGAAGGAGCTGTAAAACTCACAAAATAACCATAGTTGCCAGAGGCATCACAAGTGGGATTTTCATTATTTGCGTCGATATCGGTGGCGACACTAAAATCGAACGTTGTTGGTATTGCGCTACTACAATTAGTTTCCACATCAATGTTAAAAGCTGAAGCACAAGTGCCTCCAGGTACCGAAGTTAAAAAATTAAAAGGGCCCGAGAAGCTTGACAAGTCGCCAGCACCACAGTTGGATTGGACGTAAAAATCATATGAAACACCAGAAGATAGTCCAGATAAGCTGTGTGTTGTTGTAGTAATATTAGAAACCATAGTTCCTGACCCTAAGGAAAAACCCGCATTTCCCCATTCAATATTCCATTGGCCAGCAGACCCTATTTCTGTCCATTGGATATCTGCTGAAGTTTCAGTGACATTTAGTACGCTAAGATTTATTGGACTAGGACAAGAAGGGGTTTCATATAAAGTTACTACAATATTAGACCAATTTGCATCAGAACCGCCATAGCTTTGATTTAGTATCAGGTCAATATAGCCATTTACAGTAGGATCATAGGTGCCTGCAAGAGTCCCTTCGAATGTCAATGTTGTATTGTCAGTGGAACTTGCGGCTCCTGAGGTTGGAGGATCAATGTTTATTGAACCAGCAGATGTGATAAAAGTTAAATCAGCTTCATTAGACCATGGTATCCCAGAACCAGCAGTCCAATCTACAGCAATATGAAAGGCATTGTACGTACCTGTTGAAGAAGCAGATACGCCAGCTGAATTAGCTACAGTATTTAGGTTAATGGTAACCGGTGAACCTTGAGCAACATTGACAGGCCCAGCAATTGGGTTAAAAATATGTTGAGCATTACCCACAAAGAAGGTAAGTACAATAGCGGTGAATAGTAAAGTAATTTTTTTCATGTATTATTCTTTAATCACAATTATTTAATGAGTTAATCCATTCTTCAACAAGGGCAATACCTTCCTCATGATTAATTGTTCTTCCCAATAATGGCATTCTGAAAGATTCATCGGCGGTACTTAACCTGTAATAAAGTATGGATAGATCTGTATCGTTGGGCTTTACAATATAAGAATTTGGAATGAATTGAGTTTCAGGCTCAACACAAACTCCAATATTTTCTAGATTATCGGTAAATTGGTACTCAAATCTCATTGGCCTATAGTTACAATGGCCATTATCTGAGTGACAGTGTGCACAATTAATATCCAAATATGATCTAACTCTATCTTCAAGAGATTGAGATGCATCATCCCAAGCCACAGTTGTCGCTATGTCAATTGGTAATTCAGAATCAAGATAGCCAATTTCAGTGAGTTTGCGCAGTTGGTTAACCAATCCCTCGTTATAATCGTAGTCTTTGTTTAGATTTTGTGGTTTTAAACCAATTGTTGTAGGGTTATCTAGTTGGTTGTGGCATGTAAAACATTCGGCTCTAGAGGGAATACGGTAATCAGTTGTCTTAACACCTTCTCCCTCTAGCCAACTTATGTTTACCGTACTGCCTTGATTTGTAAAAAACGCTTCTGTTTGCTCATCATTCCACACATAATTTGCAAAATCCCATCCAGTCGGTTTTTTGTACATTATTCTAGTTTCAAGGATTTTGGTAGAATTATTTGGCTGAACGTTTTTATAGTAAAAATTTTTTATAATAAATGTACCTTCGGGAAACTGTAGCGGTGAATGGTCATCTATATAGTTTGCACTGACACCATTTGGTAGCCACAGAAAACGCTCTTTCTTAGCATAGTCGGTAAATAAAGGTGAGATCAAATCATAAGGGATAACGCCGAAGGTTGGATTTAGGTCCTTTAAATCTCCTTCAAAAAAATTATATTCAGACAGAGTTTGATGTGGTGTGCCATCTGTAAAAACATTTACAATAGATGAGGACACAATTGTGATGGAAACGTCTTCTGTTTCACAGTTTCCAGAGCCATCACATATAGTATATTGAAAAGAATCCTGACCAACTATATTTGGGTTAGCAGTATAAACAACAGAATCGTCACTTGGATTGTTCGGTGTGTTATTAAGGTCTTGTATTTGTACCGATCCTAAGGTCGGGGAACTAAGAGCCAAACTGCCCGACAAAGGTATGTTGGAATCATTCTCGAAAATAAAAATTTCTATCTCTGAGTTTTGGGCTAATGTAACATTATCTGCTACTGTTGTAATATGTAAAGGAGTTGTACTGTCATCTGAGCCACAAGAAGAAAGTAGCAACAGAACAATTAAAAACAAGCCAAGTATGTATTTTTTTCTCATATAATGATGGCGTGCATTAATACAACAGTTTAAATTAAGAAAACCCTACCTGTCTCACACAAAGGTAGAAATTAATCTTAGATTTTTATGTTAAAATATTTGCTATCAATAAATAAGAGAATGGTGCCTACTTAAATGCATTATATTTTAACAAGAAAAAACGATTAAGAACCTTAAACCTAAGATATTTGTTGAACCTGTAATAAACATAAACTAAATACATGGGCGTAAATACAACTAGCAGCTTATTTTTTTTATAAATAGCCGGCTTTAATTTTACCATATATCTAAAGTACTTCTCAGGTGTCATTAAAAACTTTATTGCACTTTTAACCGGACTTTTGATTTTTGGTCTTTCATAGGAAATACCAACCTGATTAGTGCCTACATTTTGATAAAACCCATGGCTAAGGGTTTCTAAAAATTTTAATTTTTTAGAGCTTTGGAATAATCCTACTTTTAAGGCTAATTTAGACATTACCGACTGCACCATTTCTCCTGAATAACACAAAGGTTCTAAATCCCTTAGAAGTTCTTTATGCAATGCTAACATTTGTTCTTGGTGTGCCCTGATATGATTTTCATAAAGCCATTTTTCCTCGGGTTTATGATACTCTAAAGTGTAACCTTTTGCTTCTAAGCTATAATCCAAGGCACTTCCATGATCCGCTGCAGAAAACTGTTCATAGAGCTGCATGTTGGCTTTAATAATATAGTCATTGTAATCTGGGTAGGGCATTATGGAGAAGTTTAGACCATAGCGTTTTGTTAATGGCCTAATATCATAGATTTCATTGAGCCCAAGATAGTAACCTGTAACAGGAATTTTTTCATCAAAAAATGCAAAAACTGCCTCCTGCATGGTGCCTCCCCAACCTATATCCACAAGGTGGATTCCGTTTTCTTGAATATTGGAATTAAACGAATGAATATACTCTTCAAAGGCTTTTCGGCTTAATTTTCTATGCTCGTCATAATATTTTGTAAAAGCTTGGTTTTGCTTTAGGCTTTCAAAAATTTGGGAACTAAAAAACCCTTTTACATTGGCTTTGCCATCAACCTGTAGCTCTTTAATGATTTGAGCTCTAAGATCTTCTGGGCAGTTAACAGCAATTAGAAAATCATCAGTAGAGATGTTGCTATACTTTTTGCTCAGAAAAGTAAAAGGCTCTTCATTAATGTCCTTTAATGACATTTGGAGGGCAGCATGCCTAGAGATTTTTAAATAGTGTGTTCTTATTCTATAGCCTTCATCAATAAGCGCAAAGTTTTGATAAGAGTCAAAAAGCTTTTTTAGGTATTGCCCTTCACGAGAGAGAAAGAATAGGTTTTTAATGTTCTTTCTTTTGGCGACTTCATATAACCGCTCAACAAAAACATGATAAAACACCACGTATTCTGTATATGGTATAGCAGAGCTTTTCCTGCACTTTTTAGAGAGTTTATCAATAATTAATTTTAAACGCTTGTTGTCATTGCCAAAGTTATTCAGCTTATTTTTTCTTAAATATTTTTTATGCGGAAGATGATAGGCGCTCATGCCATTTTTGATCGCGTTGTTATAATCACTTCTTAAATTGTCGCCAATCATCATTGCCTCTTCAGGCTTTATGTTTAATTCAGAAAGAATAGGTTCATATATGGAATTTGAATACTTGCTTTTTTCTAAGTCTGCAGAGATATATATACCATCAAATAAATCTAGGATTTTATGATGCAATAACAATTTTTCAAAAAGCGTTCGGGTCCCGTAGAAGTCTGATACGAGATAAACTTTGCCTCCGTTAGATTTAAAGTATTTAAGAGTATCCAATACATCTTGGTCTAAGTACTGTACACTAGATTCGGCCCTTACATCAGCATCTTCAAAAAGATTAATAAATTCCGCTTTGTCTTGTACAGAAATGATATTCTCATTTATTAGTCTTTTGCAGATCTCTTCCTTTTGGGCACAATACGGAATCTCATCAACGCTCTTGCCCAATTTTTTAACAAGATAATTTATAGATTCTTGCCTTATAAAGTATAACTCATCAATGGAAATAGACAGCCCTAATTCCCTCACCATAAATTTTGCCCACAAACGCTGGGCATAATTAGGGTGGACGTGTCTATGCACTACAGTGTCATAGTAGTCCGTAAAAAGAAATTTTATTTGCTTTTCTTTAAGCTGCTTATTTAGTTGGTTAAGTGACAATAATTTTGATTTGGTTAATAGCTAATAGAAAGGATTTTTACCCTTTGACCTTTTCTTTTGTTTTACTTGGCAATACATCAAACCCCATATTGTAAAGTGTAAAACCATAAATATCTGCATATTGTTCAATAGTCTTACTTACTGGAGTTCCAGCACCATGACCAGCATCTGTTTCTATTCTTATTAAAACCGGATTGTCTCCAGACTGCTTGCTTTGCAATTCTGCCGCAAACTTAAAACTGTGGGCAGGCACAACTCTATCGTCATGATCACTAGTGGTTACCATAGTTGCAGGGTATTCTACACCTTCTTTTACATTGTGAACTGGCGAATATCCTTTTAGGTACTCAAACATTTCCTTACTGTCTTCAGCGGTTCCGTAATCATAAGCCCATCCTGCTCCTGCTGTAAAAGTATGATAACGCAACATATCCAAAACACCAACGGCTGGTAATGCCACCTTCATTAAATCGGGTCTTTGCGTCATTGTAGCACCAACCAATAAACCTCCGTTAGAACCACCTCTAATAGCCAAATAATCCGATGAGGTATATTTCTCGTCTATGAGGTATTCAGCTGCGGCAATAAAGTCATCAAAAACGTTTTGTTTTTTCATTTGAGTGCCGGCATCGTGCCATGCCTTTCCGTACTCACCACCACCACGTAAATTGGCGACAGCGTATATGCCACCTTGTTCCATCCATACAGCATTGGCTATACTAAAGCTTGGCGTCAAAGAAATATTGAAACCTCCATATCCATAAAGAATAGTTGGATTTTTACCATTAAGTTCCAAACCTTTTTTATGAGTTATAATCATAGGTACCTTAGTCCCATCCTTCGAAGTATAAAAAATTTGCTTACTCTCGTAATCATTAGGGTTAAAATCGATATCTGGTTTGCGGTATAGTTCTGACGTTCCGTTTTCGATATCGTATTTGTATATACTTCCTGGAGTTACGTAATTGGTGAATGAATAGTATAGTTCCTTTTCTTCTTTTTTTGCACCAAAACCACCTGCACTACCAACACCAGGCAACTCAACTTCTCTTACCAATTTTCCGTCATAATCGTATTGTAAAACTTTAGAAACTGCATCGACCATATATTCTGCGAAAAAGTAACCACCACCAGTTGATGGACTTAAAACATTGTCTGTTTCAGGAATAAAATCCACCCAGTTTTCTGGGGTTGGGTTAGATGCATCTACTGTTACAATCTTTTGATTAGGAGCATCAAGATTAGTCATAATATACAACTTGGTGCCAACATTCTCTATAATGTTTGAATCTGAATCCGTATGTCCCAAAATCTCAACCAAAGGTGAGTTCGGTACAGTTAAATCCTTGATGTATAATTTGTTTCCAGAGGTTGAAACTCTTGGTGTAATCACCAAATAACGGTCATCTTCAGTTACCCCTCCATAAATGTAACGGTGTTTTTGTTCAGGGGTTCCACCATAAATCAATTTATCTTCAGACTGCTTAGTTCCTAATTTATGGTAGTAAACCTTGTGCTGATCGGTTTTAGCTGAAAGTTCACTTCCTTTTGGCTTATCGTAACTTGAATAATAAAAACCTTCGTTTTTATACCAAGACATGCCACTAAACTTAATATCAACCAAGGTGTCCTCAACAATTTCTTTGGTTTCGGCATTCATTACCAAAACCTTTCTCCAGTCACTGCCTCCTTCAGAAATAGCATATGCTGCCATTTTCCCGTTTTTAGAGAAACTCAACCCGCCAAGTGAGATAGTGCCATCTTCTTTAAAACTATTTGGGTCTAAAAATACTTCTGCGGTTTTAGGGTCATCACCTGTTTTATAACGATAGATAACATATTGATTTTGCAAGCCATCATTTTTATAGAAATAAGTGTAATCCCCTTCTTTAAAAGGAGCACCTATTTTCTCGTAATTCCAAAGTTTAGAAAGCCGTTCTTTAAGCTCTTCGCGGTAGGGAATATTGTCCAAATACCCAAAAGTAACTTCGTTTTGGGCCTTTACCCAAGCCTCGGTTTCTTCACTCCTATCGTCTTCTAGCCAACGATAAGGATCTGCAACATCTTCGCCAAAGTAAGTGTCAACAGTATCAATTTTTTTTGTTTCAGGATAATTTACGGAAATCGGTTTCACCTTTTTTGTCTCTTTTTTACAAGAAGCAAAAATACTTAGAGTAACAGTAATCAGAAGTAATTTTTTCATAATTAGGTTATTTTGAATAACAAGAATGTTAAATCCAAAGATAAGTATTTAACAATACTGATTTCATCAAATTTTCTTAAAACTTAAGGTAAAATGGGACAGCAATATATAGACATTTACAACTAAAAAATTAATTAATTAGTTGAAATACAAAAAATTACTGCTATTCTGAAAATAGAAGGGCTTGCTAAACCAACGCCTTTTCCACTAAGTATTCAGCAATTTGAACTGTGTTGGTTGCAGCACCTTTTCTAAGGTTGTCGCTGACGACCCAAAGGTTTAATGTATTAGGTTGAGAGCCATCACGTCTTATGCGACCAACAAAGACATCGTCCTTGCCGTTGGCGTACATTGGCATAGGATACACATTAACGTCTAGATTGTCCTGTACGGTAACACCATCGGTTTCACTAAGAATTTTACGAACTTCCGCCAGGTCAAAATCACTTTCAAATTCAACATTAACAGCCTCACTATGGCCACCAGCAGTTGGTATCCTTACGGCAGTTGCTGTTACTGCTATTGTGCGATCGTCCAATATTTTTTGGGTTTCTCTAACCAGTTTCATTTCTTCTTTGGTGTAACCATTCTCTTCGAAAACGTCGCAATGTGGGATGGCATTTTTATGGATAGGATAGTGATAAGCCATTTCACCTTTTATTCCGGCCATTTCATTTTCCATCTGCTGAACAGCTTTGACTCCCGTGCCAGACACGGATTGGTATGTTGAGACAACAATGCGCTTAATCTTATATTTTTTATGAAGAGGAGCTAATGCCATAACCATTTGTATAGTAGAACAGTTAGGATTGGCTATAATTTTATCTTCTTTAGTTAATTGTCCTGCATTGATCTCTGGAACAATCAATTTTTTAGACAAATCCATTCTCCAAGCGGAAGAATTATCGATTACGGTTGTGCCAACTTCGGCAAATTTTGGCGCCCATTCTAAAGATGTGCCACCACCTGCTGAAAATAAAGCAATATTTGGTTTCTTTTCAATGGCAGAAGGAATGCTAATAACCTCTATATCCTCTCCCTTAAACTTAATTTTTTTGCCTACTGAACGCTCAGAGGCCACCAATAATAACTCATCTAAAGGGAAGTTACGCTCTTCTAACACTTTGAGCATTACATTTCCTACTAAACCTGTTGCACCAACTACTGCTACTTTCATAATCGAAAAAATTAAAGCCACAAAATTATGGCATTTCTTTAATTAAATCAGCTTGCTTTCTTATAAAAATATGATAAAAACACAACTCAAATTTATGAGTTTCTCAAAAAAATAAACGAAAAAGAAAAACCCAGGCTTTACGCCTGGGTTTGGTTATTAAATATGTAGTATAGCGGTGGCGCTATAATCTTACTTTTTTAATGAATCCCTGATCTCTTGTAGTAACTCAATTTCAGTAGGGCCTGATGGCTCTTCTGGAGCAGGCTCTTCTTTCTTCTTCATTTTGTTAACTGCTTTTACAACCATAAACATTACAAATGCAACGATAATAAAGTCAATAACATTAGTTAGAAATGTTCCATATTCTAACCAAACTTCTCCAACCATTTCACCAGCATCGTTCAGTTCACCATCTTCCAGTTTATACCTCAATTTTTTAAAGTCAGCATCAAAAATTAAACCAATTAACGGTGATACAATGCCACCTGTAAACGATGAAACCACTTCTTTAAAGGCGGCACCCATTACAAAACCTACTGCAATGTCAACAAGGTTACCCTTCATTGCAAATTCCTTAAATTCTTTTAACATAATTTAGTGTTTTAAATAGTTAGTGTTAATGTTAATCAGACACTAAGTTAAATAAAAAGTCACAAAATGTTAAAATTTTAATTTTCAGTGATAAAATCCCGCTTAACACGTTGTGATATTGCAGTTAAAATTTCATAGGAAATTGTACCGGCCGATTCTGCTAATTCACTTGCCTTTCGGCTACCATCAAATAAAATGACCTCGTCACCTTCCTCACAGTCAATATTGGTAACATTTATCATTATCATATCCATACAAACGTTGCCTACGATTGGTGCTTTTTTTCCATTTACAAATACAAACCCTTTTCCATTTCCATAAACCCGAGTAATGCCATCAGCGTGGCCAATCGGTATAGTGGCTGTTTTTTCAAACCCTTTGGATGTGTAGGCTCTATTGTAACCAACAGTCTCACCATTCTCAATGTTATGAATCTGTGAGATTACAGATTTAAGACTTGCTATTGGTTTTAAGTTGTCGTCTTCTTTAGCAGAATTGCCAAAACCATAAAGGCCTATACCGCAACGCACCATATCGAGATGAGCTTCTGGGTAATTAATCACTCCAGAAGTATTACACATGTGCAACCAAGGTTTGTAACTAAGTCCTTTTTCTAATGCCTTAGCTGTAGACTTAAAAGATTTAATTTGCCCATTAGTAAATACAGCTTCATTTTTATCCTCACTAGCTGCAAGGTGTGAAAATGCAGATTTAACCAAAATGGACTTTGTTGCTTTCAATTTTGAAACAATATATTCAACATCATTTTCCCAAAAACCCAAACGATTTAAACCTGTATTAAATTTTATGTGTACAGGATAATTTGTTTGATTATGTGCTTCAGCAGTTGCAATAAATTCTTTTAAAACTTTAGCGTTGTATAAGCTAGGCTCTAAACAGCGCTCTATAATAACTTCGAAACTTATTGGTAATGGGTGGAGCACAAGTATTGGCTTGGTGATTCCGGCATCGCGTAACACAACACCTTCCGAGGTATAGGCTACGGCAAAATAATCTACCTCGAGCGATTGCAGATGCTTGGCAACGGCTACCGAATCGCTGCCATAGGCAAAAGCCTTAACCACGGCCAAGAACTTTGTATTGGGTTGCAGTTTTGATTTTAAATAATTGAAGTTGTGGGTTAAGGCACTTAAATCAATTTCAAGAACTGTTTCTTTAGCTTTAGGCATCAGACTTTTTTTCTTTAGAATTTATCTCCTCAGCATCATTCACTTTTATTTGCCTTACTTTATCACGAAGCATACTCTTATAATAAGCAGCTCTACTCAGAGGTTCGTATTCATCTACCTCTCCGAGTAAAACCAAATCATCACTCTTTGATTTTCTGTAGCTATACTGTGCTAAATTCCCTGTTTTGGTGCATATAGCGTGTACTTTAGTAACATACTCCGCAGTGGCCATAAGATAGGGCATGGGCCCAAACGGATTGCCTTTAAAATCCATATCAAGACCAGCAACTATAACCCGAATACCCTTATTGGCAAGATCATTACAAACGCGTACGATTTCATCATCAAAAAACTGGGCCTCGTCTATACCAACAACATCGCAGTCATCGGCTAAAATAGGAATATTTGCAGCGGCAGGAACAGGGGTCGAACGAATTTCATTGGCATCATGAGAGACCACCATTTCGTCATCATAGCGCACATCTACGGCAGGTTTAAAGATTTCAACCTTCTGTCTGGCAAATTGGGCACGCTTTAATCTGCGAATCAATTCCTCGGTTTTTCCAGAGAACATCGACCCACAAATTACTTCAATCCATCCAAATTGTTCTTTATGATTTACCGTATTTTCAAGAAACATTTCGTAATTTTAGCACTAAAACGTAGTAATAATTCGTTTGTATAAAGGTCACGCAAATTTATTAAAAAACAAAAGTAAAATTCATGAAACATCTATGATTTGTTTACAAACCCAGTAACGCAAAGTTTAAGATGTTCAATTGTGACTTTAAAAAATCAATAAAATTAAGCACATGAAAAAGAAATTAGAATCAGAATTGGTTAGCATAGCGCATAGGATTCTAAAACTAAAAGGCAGAGAAGATGTGGATAGAATGCACGAAGAAGTGTCTAAACTCTACGAAAAGCTTACGGTTTTAAAATTTGCTCAAGAGAATTTTGAAGATGATATGCCCACTATAGGCAATGACTCCTCATTTTTTGATATGCTGGATACGGCATTTAACAACAAGGTTAGCGATAACATAGAGGTTGGAAATAAAACCTACATTAATTTAGACGAGGTTGAGGATGATGGTATTATGGAGCCTGTCATGGAAAAAATTAAGGATATGGTAGCGCAAATGCCCGAGGAGACTCAACAGGTAGATGTTATAGTTGAGGAAGCTGTCACAAATGAGAAGCCAAACACGATAGAATTTGAAAACATTAGTTCTGACTTTGCTGATATACCAGAGTTTGAACCTATTGAAGAGGCAAAAAAACGAGAGGCAGAACAAAGAAAAACATCTCTGAACGATAAGCTGAAAGGTAAAAGCCTTCAAATTGGGCTAAACGACAAACTTGCTTTTATTAAACATTTATTCGAGGGTCAAAGTGAAGACTACGACCGTGTTGTTTCGCAAATAAATACAGCACGATCATTAACTGAGGCTAAAAAATTAATCAGCGAAATGGTAAAGCCAGATTATAACAATTGGGAAGGTAAAGAAGAGTACGAAGAACGTTTTGTTGAAATTGTTGAGAGTAAATTCAATTAGTAATTGAGATAGACATAGCCTTGTAGCGGTTTTTCAAACCCTTCTATTTTTAGAATGTAGAAATATGTGCCAACTGGCAATAAACTTGACGAGTTAGGAACACCCATATTGGCCTTGCCATCCCAATTATTTATATAATCATTCGCTTGATAAACTTGCGTACCATATCGATTGTAAATTTTAATAATGTTATTTGAATAGTCTTCAATACAAGGAATTACCAAGAAATCATTTTTTCCATCACTGTTAGGAGAAATTCCTTCAGGTATAGATAAGCAGTTTGAAATCTCAACGAAAGCTTCATCTTGGTTATTCGATGGGTCTCTGTCTATTTCGTTCAAGCTATTTAAAATGGCAATATTCAATAAATCATTTGAGGCTATCACTCTTGCAGTTATGCTCATGGTAGCCGATTCATTTGGTGATAAATTTGGGATTGTCCATGTAAAGGTAGCATCATCAAAAACACCAGAACTTACTGAGGCCGCGATGAGCTCATAACCAATTGGTAATTGGTCTAGAATCTCAATTTGTGATCCCGGAGTTGTACCCAAATTGGTTGCGGTAATAGTAAATATAACCTCTTCACCGAGAATGACTTCTGTGGGCTCAACGGTTTTGGTGATTTCAATATCTACATTTGAGGTATCTACAATGACATTAAGTACAGCATTTGTTTGGGATGTATCGATATTATTGGTGTTGGTGAAGTTTTCAAAATTGTTGAGGTAATTTCCCGCATCGGGAGCGGTAACCATTACCGAGAACGTACAGCTATCTACACCTGCAGGAAAAATTAGATCGGTAACACCAACAAATTCATCTCCTTCTGTACCAATGAAATTGGCCGTGCAACCATTGGCATTTATCCAATTAGGGGTTTGCGTTAAGACAACTCCCAAGGGCAAATTATCTGTAAATGAGATATTATTCTGAGTTGGGTTAGTGGCAATATTATATACGGTAAAAACCAACTCGCTTTCTTCTCCCTCGAAAATAGTTTCTGGAAAAAACACTTTCTCAAGTACTGGTGAAACAACCTGTACACTATTTATGGAAATATTGGTTCCTGGTGTTAACTCTTGATTGTTTATTGCGCTCGGAATAGCTTCAGCAATATTATTGTAGGCACCTCCAAAGTTTGGAGCGGTTACTGGGATACTGATCCTAACCGTAGATCCAGCTTCCATAGAAGGAATGACCCCAGAGATAAAATTACCAGTAACATTAAAGCTTGTGATGCACGTGGCATTGCCTGATGTAACAGTACAAGTTGGGGTTCCTGTAATGTTAAAGACAGAATTTAAAGTGTTTTCAAAAAGCACATCAACCGCGTCAGAACTTGTAACACTATTGCTTATATCTACAATCCAATTAAAAGCTTCGCCAGTATCCACCTGAGCAAATTCTGGATAGGTTTGAACAACCAAATCAATGCAAGGGGCAAAAAATGTAGTAGCATCATCCATAACAAAGGATCCAGCCTCATTATCAGGCCCGTTAGCATAGCCTGCAATTGCCACATTTGACCCTGCCATTGGGTCGCCTGTAGAACACTCTGGAAGCCAATCTAAAACTACATGAAACGTCACGGAACTATTCGCTGGCAGAACCCAATTGTCTTCTGGTAAAATTTCCCAAAATATATCGAGTTCGCCAGCCTCAACGATACCATCAAATGGGACTCCGATATTGGCGTTTTGAATGTCGAAACAAGTTGCAGTCCCTGTGGTACCGAAGCATTCAACAGAAACTAGTGATGCCGTGACAGGAGCATACGCTGTATTTAAAATGGCGATAAAATCCTTCAATATCAATATACCATCATAGTCGCTTGTATTTTCTACAGTTATCTCATAAGTTACTAAACCCCATTCTGAGGTATTACCCTCAGAACTTCCAATAGGTAATTCTGGGTCTATTTGTGTTTTAGTAATTTCAATACCAGAAATACTTGGGCCATCACAGTTTTCAGGGTCTGGTGCAGGGAGCTCTAAATAATTTAAAAAATAATTATTATCCAAGTTAATATCCGTTATCTGACTTTCTAAAATATTTGTGGCACTACGGACAATAGCTTCAATTGGAATAGGGTTTTCAACACATTGAGGCTCAATATATTTTAGTACGGTTTCAATATTAATAGTAGTATTGCCCTGTAAAATAAAATCGCTACTAACCCATAGCTGACCGTTATCAGAAATTGTTAAGGTAAAGTCGTTACAGTCAACACTTCCAGTTGTACCAATGCAATTAACCGACTCAATTTCCCAAAGTACATTAACTAAAGATAAATTCTGAAAAAAGAATCTAATGGGAGCAGGCGTAGGACTAGAATTACAAACCGTTGTATTAAAGGTAATGTCTTGATCGTAGTCCAGAGGTATGGTTACATTTGGATTAGTTTGTACAGTCTCTATGCAGATATCGGTTTCTGGGCATAAGTCTGCTTCAAGTAAATTTGTAATTACAATGTTTGACTCGTTTGATGACACATTACCATGCTCAAGCTCAATTTCTATAAAACTATTAACATCAATTGGTGTTGGATCTGCAGAGCAAGAAAAATTAGAGAACCTATAGACCATTTCAAAAGTAATGCTTCCGCCTGTAGTGACTTCATGATCACCGTCAAGAATAAACAAAGGGCTCGGTAACGTCGGTATTACAATTGAGTTACCAGTAAAATCGCTTAAATCTGGGCAAAACGTACCGTTTGTTGTTCCAATACATTCTAGGGAAATAAATTCAGCGAAAGGTTGACCGTTAGCTACAGGACCAACCAAATCAACATTTCCCATAATGGTACTCAACGGAAAATCAATCTCACTGTTATTGGTTATGGTAAATTGATAGGTAACCTCATCGCCCCAAGTACTGATTGCAGTACCTTCCGTAGGTTGAATCTGAGTGTGGGAAATCGAAAAATCTATGATAATATCCAAAACATCAATAGATATTATGGATTGATTATTGTCCAGGTTTGTATCTGTAGTGCCAGAAGGTGGACTTATAGTTCCGTTGGCAGCAATTCCACCCAAATTTGTAGGTGCAGTAACCAAAACCAATAACTCAACACTAGAATTATTGGGCATATTTGCAACAGAAGCGGTAAGTGAATTTGCGATAATATTGATGTTTGAAACATCAGAAGCACCGTTAATATTGTTTTGAGAACTCGATGACAGCAACGATAAGTCATCATCAAAATCAATCGTAATTTCAGCATCATTCACCGCATTGCCTGAATTGGAAATTGTTACCATGTATTGAAAATCTTCATAAATATCAACCTGAGACACAGTAGTGCCACTTAAATTTTGTGCTTCTATGGCAATAGATAGATCCGTTGTTTGTGCAAATAACAGACAAGTATTTAGACAAAAAAGGAATAATAGAGAGATCGATTTTAGCATTGACTGGTTTTATCCATTAGATGTAGATTCTTACAAATGGTTGCGTAAAGAAAAACAAAAGATTGTAAATTTGAGGTACAACAATGTTATTATGAAGTTATTTCTGGTGCCGACACCAATAGGAAATTTAAAAGACATAACGCTTCGTGCAATAGAGGTTTTAAAAGAAGCCCATTTAATTTTGGCAGAGGACACAAGAACCTCAGGAAAACTTTTAAAACATTTTGAAATTTCCACCCAAATGCAAAGCCATCACATGCACAATGAGCACAAAACGGTTTCAGGCTTAATTGAAAAACTAAAATCAGGATTAACCATTGCGGTGATAAGCGATGCTGGTACACCTGCAATTTCTGACCCAGGTTTTTTATTGGTAAGGGCTTGTGTAGAAAACAACATAGAAGTAGAATGTTTACCTGGAGCGACTGCTTTTGTACCAGCCTTAGTCAATAGCGGATTGCCAAACGATAAGTTTGTTTTTGAAGGCTTTTTGCCTGTAAAAAAAGGACGCCAAACCCGACTTTTATTATTGGCCGAAGAAACCAGAACTATGATATTTTACGAAAGCCCTCATAAGTTAGTGAAAACACTAGGGCATTTTTGCGAATATTTTGGTGAAGACAGACAGGTTTCTGTTTCTAGGGAATTGACCAAACTATACGAAGAAACTGTAAGAGGAACCACAAAAGAGGTTTTGGAACATTACACCAACAAGCCACCAAAAGGAGAGATTGTAATTGTGGTTGGCGGGAAGCAGTAATTGTGCTAACTTCCTTATATATTAAACCCATGGAAACAAAATATTATGACGTATTTATAATCGGTAGCGGTATTGCAGGGCAAACTGTAGCCAAAATTGCAGCAAAGGAAGGAAAATCTGTTGCCATAGCTGATATACGTGAGTTTGGAGGTACTTGCGCCAATAGAGGTTGCGATCCTAAAAAAATACTGCTTCAATTTGCAGATCTGGTTCAAAAATCTAGACAACTTCAGGGTTTGGGCGTTGAGAAATTGCCAAAGATAGATTGGCAAGCTGTTCAGAAATTTAAGTCAACCTTTACAAACCCTGTTCCACGAGCAACTGAAGAGAATTTAAAAGATTTTGGAATAGATTTATATCACCAATCATCAAAATTTATTACTGAAAAAGAAATAATGGTTGAGGGCAAGAAAATCTCTGCAGATAAATTTGTGATTGCTACTGGCTACGTACCAAGATCATTAGCCATCGATGGTGCTAAATATTTAAAGACCAGTGATGATATTCTCAATTTACAAAAGCTTCCAAAATCCGCTGTGTTTTTAGGTTCGGGATATGTTGGCATGGAATTTTGTTATATGCTATCCACACTTGGCTGCCAGGTCACAATGATCGACACTAACGAAAGGCCTTTATCAGCGTTTGATGGTTTTTTAGTTGAGCAAATAACAAAAAGGTTGAGTGAGAATGGAGTAAAATTCATCTTTAATGCTAAACCTTTATCTGTGCAACAGCTCAAAAAGAATCACCGAGTAACGTATGAACATAATAATAAAGCCAAATCCGTTAAAGCTAGGATGGTTATTAATTCGGCAGGACGAGTACCAGCTATTCAAGAGTTAGATTTAGAAAAGGGAAAAATAAAATTTGATGATTCTGGAGTATTGGTTAATGATTTTATGCAAAGTCTTAGCAATAAAAATGTGTATGCTTGCGGTGATGTATCAAGCAAATCATTACCATTAACACCTCTTTCAGGATTACAGGGTTATATTGTTGGCCAGAATATTGTAACTGGTAATTCAAAAGAATTTGAAAATCCTTTGGTGCCATCAGTTGTGTTTACTCACCCACAGTTGGCAACTGTTGGCTATTCTGAAAAAGAAGCCAAAAGCAGGTACAAAAATGTAAAGGTTTATAAGGCGGATATTTCGGATTGGTATAATGCAGAAAAAGAAAATGAAAAAGGATATGCCTATAAAATCTTGGTAAACGAACGAACAGATCAAATAGTTGGAGCACATTTGTTGAGTCCTCAGGCCAGTGAAACCATTAATATTTTGGCGTTGGCAATGAATAATAAAATGACGATAAACGAATTTAAAAAACAGATTTTCACCTATCCATCCTTTACTAATGATTTAAAAAGCATGTTGAAAGATGATGATTAATCGATGGAAGAACTACTTCATAATATAAGTCAATGTACTATTTGCAAAGCTCACCTTCCGCTAGGTCCTAGACCAATTGCAACAGCACACCCAAATTCTAAAATTGTTATTATTGGGCAAGCACCAGGAACAAAAGTGCACGAATCAGGAATTCCGTGGGACGACCAAAGTGGTAAGAAACTAAGAGAATGGCTCAATGTTACTAATGAGCAATTCTATAACACAGAAAACTTTGCCATTATACCAATGGGGTTTTGCTATCCAGGCAAAGGAAAAACAGGAGATTTACCACCACGACCAGAATGTGCTCCACAATGGCACGAACCACTATTAGAAAAAATGTCTAAGGTGGAATTAATTATTTTAATTGGTACTTACGCGCAGAACTATTATTTAAAAGACAAGAAAAACTTAACGGAGCGGGTTGGCGATTACAAAAGCTACTTACCAAAATATTTTCCGATACCGCATCCATCACCAACCAATAGATTTTGGCGAGCCAAAAATCCTTGGTTTGAGGAAATGGTGGTGCCTGAGTTGAGAGATAAGGTTAAGTCTATACTATAGCTCTAATAATCATTGTAATACCAATTGCTAAAACCATGAAAACCCCTAAAAGCATTTTTGGTTTACCAGAATAGTAAAATTTATCACCTTTCTTTTTACGAGTCGATATGTCGGAGATTTCATATTTGAGCCATATAAACCCTAGAATACATAAACAAGTACCAATGAGAATATTAACCATTTTATAATCTAATAAACAGACCCATCATGCTTACCAACCTCATAACCATGTTTCCCTAAGTATTTATTGCCACTTTCCACGGCACCTTCTTCAATATCTGTTCCCATAGAATCATTCCAACGGTTAAGATATCCAAAGAGTGAAATTACACCTAACATTTCCACAATTTCACCTTCATTCCAATGCTCATGTAAACGTTCTTTTATCTCGGCATTTACAGCATTTGGCACTTGGCTAGCAGCCAAACTAAAATCCAATGCAGCACGTTCCGCTTCCGAAAACGCAGGATGTGTTCTGTATTCCCAAATGTTGTCTAGCTGTTCTTGCTCAGCACCATAGCGTTCTGCAGCCCTAATGGCATGTGCTTGGCAATATCTGCAACCTGTTGCGTTACTACTAACCCACGCAATCATACGTTTAAGTGCTGAGGTTACACGACCTTCGTTAGCCATAACAGCTTTATTCAAATTAATAAAAGCTTTGCTTATGGCTGGTCTGCGTTGCATGGTTAATACCGAATTAGGGCAAAAACCCAAAGTTTCATTAAAGAATTCTGCTAATTCCTTGGTTTCTAAATCGTGCTCTGGTGATAATGGAGTTACTAATGCCATGGTTGTATTTTTAGTAGTACTTTTGAATGTACAAGATAGGAGTTATAACATTTAATTTAAAGGAATATGAATCATAAAATCACAACACACTGGAAAGGCGGATTGACTTTTGAGTCGGACAATCCGAGTGGAAAGTTTGTAACCATGGACACAGATGTTCTGGGTGAAGAACGAAAAGGCTTATCTCCCAAAGCTATGATGCTCTCGTCATTAGCAGGTTGCTCGGCAATAGATGTTATTTTAATGTTGGAAAAAATGAAAGTTGAAATTGATGATTTAAAAATTGAGGTTTCAGGTGAACTAACGGAAGAACACCCAAAGTACTATCATTCGGTTATGGTCGATTATCATTTTTATGGTTCAGACTTAGACAAAAAGAAGTGCGAGCGTGCTGTAAAATTATCAGTAGAAAAATATTGCGGTGTTATGGAGATGTTTAGACGTTTTGCAACTGTCAATTTTAAAATCCATTATCACGTTGTATTCAAGAAGTAAATTAATTGTTTTTAAGTCTTGGATGCTAAGAATAATTTTCTAACATTTACACTCACAATGAACAAACAAGTCATCAATACCATTTCTATTATGAGCATCATGATTATTTCACGATGCCTAGGAATGCTATGATGAATTAAAACATAAATTAATTTTTAAAGCCTTCCTTTAATCGGAAGGCTTTTTTTATGCAATAATTTAATACACTTGAACATCATATTTGTTTAGTTGTAAAATACTGAAAACCAACAAAATAAACTAACGTCAATTCTATTGAATTTAGCTTGTGATGTGTAACCAACATCTTTAAACATAGCATAACAACTAATTTTAACCGACTAAATAGAGTTTTGCCAAAATATTAATATGAGTCAACTAAACAAATACAGTAAAACCGTTACTCAAGACCCAACACAACCAGCTGCTCAAGCCATGTTGCATGCTATTGGATTAACCAAAGAGGATTTTTCCAAGCCAATAATAGGTATTGCTAGTACAGGATATGAAGGTAACCCTTGCAATATGCACCTTAATGATTTGGCTAAATTGGTCAAACAAGGCACAAAAAACGAAGATGTAGTAGGCTTAATATTCAACACTATTGGTGTGAGCGATGGTATTTCCATGGGCACACCAGGAATGCGCTATTCATTACCATCTCGTGATGTCATTGCAGATTCTATGGAAACTGTTGTGCAGGCCATGAGTTACGATGGTTTGGTTACTGTGGTTGGGTGCGATAAAAATATGCCAGGTGCATTATTGGCAATGATTCGTCTTAACAGACCCTCTATATTGGTTTATGGAGGAACTATAGATTCCGGTTGCCACAATGGCAAAAAACTCGATGTTGTCTCTGCTTTCGAAGCGTGGGGAAGCAAAGTAGCAGGTACAATGACTGAAAATGAATGTCAAAGCATTGTTGAAAAAGCATGTCCTGGAGCAGGTGCTTGTGGAGGCATGTACACCGCAAATACGATGGCTTCTGCTATAGAAGCTTTAGGTATGGCATTGCCTTTTAATTCTTCAAACCCTGCGTTAAGTGAGGATAAGAAGCAAGAATCCGTAAGAGCTGGAGAAGCCATGAGGGTTTTGATAGAAAAGGATATAAAACCTTCAGATATCATTACAAGAAAATCACTAGAAAATGCAATCCGATTAGTGACCATACTTGGCGGTTCCACCAATGCTGTGCTACATTTTTTAGCAATTGCTCGAGCAGCTCAAATAGATTTTACGCTTAAAGATTTCCAAGATATAAGTGATAACACACCATTTTTGGCAGATTTAAAACCTAGCGGAAAATACCTCATGGAAGATGTATATGCCGTTGGAGGCATTCCTGCTGTTTTAAAATATTTGCTTAAAAAAGGGTTGGTTCATGGAGACTGCTTAACCGTTACAGGAAAAACAATAGCAGAGAACTTATTGGATGTAGATGATTTAACTGAGGGACAAGATGTCATCAAACCTATAGAGAAACCTATTAAAATGTCTGGGCATTTAAGAATGCTATACGGCAATTTGGCAACCGAAGGTTCTGTGGCGAAAATCACAGGTAAGGAAGGACTGTCGTTCAAAGGAAAAGCCAAAGTTTTTGATGGGGAATACGCAGCAAATGATGGGATAAGAGACGGAAAAGTAAAAAAAGGAGATGTTGTGGTTATTCGCTATGAAGGTCCCAAAGGTGGGCCAGGAATGCCAGAAATGTTAAAACCAACTGCTGCCATTATGGGAGCAGGCCTCGGAAAAGATGTTGCCTTAATTACAGATGGTAGATTTTCTGGTGGCACCCACGGATTTGTTGTAGGACACATTACACCAGAGGCCCAAGAAGGTGGCACGATTGCATTTGTTGAAGACGGAGACGTCATCACCATAGATGCCGAAACCAATACTATTTCTGTTGAAGTATCCGAAGAGGAATTACAAAAAAGAAGACAAAACTGGGAAGCACCAGACTTAAAATTTAAGCGTGGTGTACTTTATAAATATGCAAAAACGGTATCATCGGCATCTCACGGCTGTGTTACTGACGAATTTTAAAGAAAGCACTGATGAAAGAAACACAAACCATACAAGACCAAACTATAGATGCTCAACCAACAGAGCGAATCCCCGGTAGTGAGGCTATAGTAAGATGTCTATTAGAAGAAGGTGTGAAAACAGTTTATGGTTATCCAGGTGGGGCGATTATGCCTCTTTACGATGAACTGTATAAGTATCAAGATAAAATTCATCATGTGTTGGCGAGACATGAGCAAGGGGCAACACATGCAGCGCAAGGTTATGCAAGAATTTCTGGTGAGGTAGGTGTTGCGATAGCCACTTCTGGTCCAGGCGCTACCAATTTAATAACAGGTATCGCTGATGCTCAGATAGACTCAACACCAATGGTGTGCATTACAGGTCAAGTATCTTCACATTTATTGGGTAGTGATGCTTTTCAAGAAACGGATATTGTTGGTATTTCCACACCTATAACCAAATGGAACCATCAAATCACTAAAGCATCAGAAATTCCAAAAGTCATTGCCAAAGCTTTTTATATTGCTAAAAGTGGAAGACCAGGACCAGTTTTAATTGATATTACAAAAGATGCCCAATTTGAAGCGTTTGATTTTAAATACGAAAAGTGCAAAGGTATTAGAAGCTACAAACCTGTTCCAGAAACTGATGCTACCTCCTTAAATGTAGCAGCAGATTTGATAAACAATGCAAAAAAACCATTGGTTGTTTGGGGACAAGGGGTGATTCTGGGAAAAGCAGAAGAGGAATTTAAAGCTGTAATAGAAAAGGCAGGAATACCTTCTGCGTGGACCATTCTGGGAGCTTCGGCCATCCCAACAACACATCCGTTGAATGTGGGAATGGTTGGTATGCACGGTAATTACGCACCTAATGTTCTAACCAATGAGTGCGACGTATTAATTGCCATTGGTATGCGATTTGACGATAGGGTTACTGGTAATTTGGCATCTTATGCTAAGCAAGCTAAAATCATTCATTTTGAAATTGATCCTGCTGAGGTCGATAAAAATGTAAAAACAGATGTGGCCGTTTTAGGTGATGCCAAAGCGAGTTTAAAGTCAATTTTACCATTAATTAATAATAACTCACATTCAGAATGGCATCAAAGGTTCAAGGATTTATATGCCATTGAATTTGAAAAAGTTATAAAGAACGACCTGCACCCAACCAAAGAAGGTTTAACAATGGGTGAAGTCTTAAAGGAGATTAATGTTCAGACCAAAGGTGAAGCTGCCATTGTTAGTGATGTTGGTCAACATCAGATGATTGCTTGCCGCTATGCCAAATTCAATAAAACCAAAAGCAATATCACTTCAGGTGGCTTAGGTACAATGGGATTCGGTTTGCCTGCTGCAATCGGAGCAAAAATGGCAGCACCAGAACGAGAGGTTATTTCCATATGTGGTGATGGTGGTTATCAAATGACTATACAAGAGCTTGGGACTATATTTCAACAAAAGGCTGCGGTAAAAGTGGTGGTTTTAAACAACGATTTTTTGGGTATGGTGAGGCAATGGCAACAATTATTTTTTGACAGACGCTATGCCTCAACCGAAATGACAAACCCAGATTTTGTAACAATTGCCAAAGGGTATTATTTAAACGCAAAAAGAGTTACCAAAAGAGAAGAATTAGCAGATGCCGTAAAGGAAATGGTAGCTAGTAAAGAACCTTACTTTTTAGAAGTTTGTGTAGAAAAAGAAGATAATGTATTTCCAATGGTGCCTTCTGGTGCTTCGGTTTCAGACATAAGATTAGAATAACGCCAGTTCGAGTGAATTTCAAAAGAAGTGAAACGGATTTTGAAATTTGTATCGAGAACAATTCAGACCACTTCTCGATACAATTTTTAGCTGTTCCTCATAAAAAATCACTCGAAGAGACGAGTAAAAAACAAATAATGGATACAGAGATAAAACAATTTACGGTTTCGGTTTATACCGAAAATAATATCGGATTACTGAATAGAATTTCAGCAATATTTCAACGAAGACATATTAATATTGAAAGTATTAATTCGTCAGCTTCAGAAATTGATGGTGTTTCAAGATTTACGATTGTTGTAAAGATTACTGAGTCCCAAATGAAAAAAATCATCGGTCAGATTGAAAAGCAGGTCGAAGTCATAAAGGCTTTTTACCATACAGAAGACGAAATTATTTATCAGGAGTCGTGCTTGTTCAAATTTAAATCAGATTTATTATTTGATGAGCGTCAAATTCAAAACATTATTAAGGAAAGCAACGCCAGAATTGTAACCGTTAACAAAGAGTTTTTTGTGATTGAAAAATCAGGAAGAAAAGAAGAAATCGATTTGTTGTACAGAGAA
Source organism: Leeuwenhoekiella palythoae (assembly GCA_964221315.1). Lineage (GTDB taxonomy): Bacteria > Bacteroidota > Bacteroidia > Flavobacteriales > Flavobacteriaceae > Winogradskyella > Winogradskyella palythoae_A. The sequence continues at coordinate 1,116,139 of CAXPYI010000002.1, forward strand.
TTGAATGTTTTTGGAATAGGCCAATTCACACGCTCTGGGCGAGTTGCAGTTACTAAAGACCAAATGAACATATCAAAAATGCTTAAGGCATTTCAGAACTAAAAAAATAAAACCAGAAACAATGTCAAATTATTTCAACACATTACCATTAAGAAAACAATTAGAACAATTGGGGAAATGCCGTTTTATGGACGCGTCAGAATTTGAAGATGGAGTAAATGCATTAAAAGGTAAGAAAATCGTAATTGTAGGTTGTGGTGCCCAAGGCCTAAATCAAGGTTTAAATATGCGAGATTCTGGATTGGATATTTCTTATGCACTAAGACAAAAAGCCATTGACGAAAAGCGTCCATCCTTCGTAAATGCAACCGAAAATGATTTCGCGGTTGGTAATTATGAAGAACTGATTCCAACAGCTGATTTGGTATTAAACCTCACACCAGATAAGCAACACACCAGTGTAGTAGAAGCTGTAATGCCTTTGATGAAGAAAGGTGCAACATTGAGCTATTCCCATGGTTTTAATATTGTAGAAGAAGGCACAAAAATACGAGAGGATTTAACGGTTATCATGGTCGCGCCAAAATGTCCTGGTACTGAAGTAAGAGAAGAGTACAAAAGGGGATTTGGGGTACCAACATTAATAGCAGTTCACCCAGAAAACGACCCAGAAAATAAAGGCTGGGCACAAGCAAAAGCTTATGCTGTGGCAACTGGAGGTCATAGAGCAGGCGTATTGGAATCGTCTTTTATTGCTGAGGTCAAGTCTGATTTAATGGGTGAGCAGACCATACTTTGTGGCTTGTTACAAACAGGCGCTATTTTATCTTTTGACAAAATGGTTGAAGAAGGTATTGAGGCTGGCTATGCCGCTAAATTAATTCAATTTGGTTGGGAAACCATTACCGAAGCCTTAAAGCATGGTGGTATTACCAATATGATGGACAGGCTATCTAATCCAGCAAAAATTAAGGCTTATGAATTGTCAGAGGAATTAAAGGACATTATGCGTCCATTGTTCGAAAAGCATATGGATGATATCATCTCTGGTCATTTCTCCAAAACCATGATGGAAGATTGGGCAAATGATGATGTCAATCTATTAAAGTGGAGAGCCGCAACAGGCGAAACTGCTTTTGAAAAAACGACATTGACAACTGATCATATTTCAGAACAAGAATATTTTGACAATGGTGTTTTACTCGTCGCATTTGTAAAATCTGGAGTAGAGCTAGCATTTGAAACCATGGTGAGTGCTGGTGTTATCGAAGATTCAGCATACTACGAATCACTTCACGAATTACCATTGATTGCCAATACCATTGCAAGAAAGAAATTATTTGAAATGAATAGAGTGATTTCAGATACAGCAGAATATGGTTGCTATTTGTTCGATCATGCTTGCAAACCTTTATTGGCAGATTTTATGAAAACCGTTGATATATCTATAATTGGAAAACCTTATTCAGAAACCAATGGCGTGGACAATATTGAATTGATTGCTGTTAATGATGCCATTAGAAATCACCCTATTGAAGCTGTAGGTCAGCGTTTACGCACTGCAATGACCGCTATGAAAGTAATAAAGCCTGGTGTTGCATCTAAAAATGCTGTTTTAGTGTAACCTGTCATTCCTGCGATCTGTACTGAGTTTGTAGAGGTAAGGCAGGAATCCACATAATAAATGAGATTCCTACTGCAGTGGGAAAAACTATGGAAAATACAACTACCATATATAAGCCAACATTAAAAGCTGTAGAAGCTGCTGCAGAAAAACTTAAAGGTATTGCCTCGGTAACACCTTTGATAAAAAACGCTCAGTATTCTAAAAAATTTAAGGCCAATGTGTTCTTTAAAAGAGAAGACCTTCAAAGTGTCAGGTCTTACAAGATACGTGGTGCTTATAATAAAATTTCGTCTTTGAGTGCTGCTCAAATTGAAAATGAAATTGTTTGTGCCAGCGCCGGGAACCATGCACAGGGTGTTGCGCTATCTTGTAAACTCCTTAAAATAAAAGGCACTATTTTCATGCCTTCACCAACACCAAACCAGAAAATTGAACAGGTGAAAATGTTCGGTGAAGATTACATTGATGTTGTTTTGGTGGGAGATACTTTTGATGATGCTAACAGTGCAGCTGTCGAAGCCTGCGAAAAGATGAACAAAACTTTTATTCATCCTTTCAATGATGAAAAAGTGATTGAAGGGCAGGCAACTGTAGGTTTAGAAATCATTGACCAAACTAAGGAGCATCCCATCCATTATGTGTTTGTTCCTATTGGTGGCGGAGGATTATCTGCTGGGTTGTCTTCGGTTTTTAAAATTCTATCACCACAGACTAAGATCATAGGTGTAGAACCTAAAGGAGCTCCTTCAATGTTAACATCAATTAAAAACAACAGAAATACAGAGTTAAAGTCCATAGAGAATTTTGTTGATGGTGCCGCTGTAAAACGTGTTGGGGATTTAAACTTTGCCATTTGTAAGGAAAACTTAGATGATGTTGTCGCTGTTGACGAAGGTAAAATTTGCCAAACTATTTTAGATCTATATAACAAGGATGCTATTGTAGCGGAACCAGCAGGTGCCCTTAGTATTTCGGCATTAGATCAATACTCTGAAGAAATAATAGATAAAAACGTGGTTTGTGTTGTGAGCGGAAGCAATAATGATATAACGCGTACTGCAGAAATCAAGGAACGCGCTTTGCTTTATGCAAACCTTAAGCATTATTTCCTAATAAAGTTCCCGCAACGCGCAGGAGCTTTAAAAGAGTTTGTAAACACTATTTTGGGACCGAAAGACGATATTACCCATTTTGAATACACAAAAAAAGTAAACCGAGAAAACGACGTAGCAGTCGTTGGGCTTCAATTAAAATCACCTGATGATTTAGAGCCTTTGATTACAAAAATGAAGCTTCATAAATTTTATGGAGATTACCTAAATGATAAGCCTGATTTATTTCAGTTTTTAATATAATTGTTAAAAGAAAAAGATTAAGTGAAAGTACTTAAGTTTGGTGGCACATCAGTTGCCAATGCCGAAAATATATCAAAAGTAATTGCGATTCTTCAGCAAGAATCCAAAAAAGAGAAAATAGCTGTTGTTGTATCTGCACTTGGGGGTATTACAGATGCACTTATAAAAACAGGTGAACTAGCTACATTAAAGGACGAATCTTATATAGAAGTCTTTGAGAACATTAGAGAAAGACATCTGGAAACTATTCGATTATTGATTCCAAAAGGCAAGGCAAAGACAGTGGTTAAAACCGTTGAAGCAAAGCTCGAAGAACTCAAAAATTTGCTTCACGGTATTTATTTGATCAATGAATTTTCAAATAAAACCAGGGACAAGGTCTTAAGCTTTGGTGAATTATTGTCTTCCTACATCATTTCAGAAGCTTTAAAACTAAAAATAGAGAAGTCATCTTTAAAAGACAGCCGTGAGTTAATTTTAACAGATTCTATTCACACCAATGCTAATGTAAAAGGGAAAGAAACAACTTCTAATATCTCTAATTTTTTCAAAAAAAATAAAGACAAAATAGTGGTGTTGCCTGGTTTTGTCTCTAGAAATAAAGCAGGCGAAACAACCACCTTGGGAAGAGGCGGTTCAGATTATACCGCAGCACTAATAGCATCTTCACTGAAGGCTTCTGTTCTAGAAATTTGGACAGACGTTAGTGGTATGTTTACGGCAAACCCAAAATTGGTAAAACAAGCTTTCCCAATAGAAGAAATCTCTTATCAAGAGGCTATGGAATTATCACATTTTGGTGCTAAAGTATTATATCCGCCAACAGTGCAACCTGCATTGCAACAGAACATTCCTATTTATATTAAAAACACGTTTCAGCCCAAAGATAAAGGCACATTGATTTCAAAGAAAGTAGCCTCAAAAAATGGTCCTGTAAGAGGTATAAGCCATATTGAGAATATAGCGCTTTTAACGTTGGAAGGCAATGGAATGGTAGGTGTTCCAGGGTTTTCAAAGCGCTTGTTTTCCACATTGTCCAGAGCCGAAATCAATGTGGTTTTAATAACCCAAGCATCATCAGAGCATTCTATTTGCGTGGGTGTATTTAGTCAAGATTCTAAACTGGCCAAACACATTTTAGATAATGAATTTGCCTATGAAATATCGCTTAAAAAAATAAAGCCATTGTTGGTTGAAGACGAGTTGGCGGTAATTGCAGTTGTTGGGGACAATATGAAAAATCACCAAGGAATAAGTGGTAGAATGTTTAGATCGTTAGGTCAAAATAACGTGAATGTTAGGGCAATTGCCCAAGGTGCATCTGAGAGAAATATTTCTGCTGTAATAGCCCATAAGGATATAAAAAAAGCACTTGTTTCACTTCATAATAGATTTTTTGAGAAACAGATTAAAACTTTAAATCTGTTCCTTGTTGGTGTAGGTAATGTAGGTTCAATACTGTTAGACCAGATAAAACAGCAACAAGAATATCTTAACGAAAATCTGTTACTCAACATCAAAGTTGTAGGCGTTAGTAATTCTAAAAAAATGATTTTTGATGAAGAAGGTATTGACCTAATGCATTGGCAAGAGCTTATTAAAAAAGGACAACCAAGAACACATCAAACTTTTTTAGAAAGGGTTAAAGAATTAAACCTAAGCAATAGCATTTTTATAGATGTAACAGCAAATGAAGAAGTTGCAAAAACCTATGCGTCTTATTTAAAGGAAAGTATTTCGGTGATTGCCTGTAATAAAATTGCTTGTTCTTCAACTTATAAATCTTATAATGAATTGAAAGATTTGACCAAAAGATACGGAGCGTCGTTTCTTTTTGAAACCAACGTTGGTGCAGGATTACCAATTATCTATACCTTAAATAATTTGATTAATTCTGGCGACAAGATTACGTCCATTCAAGCGGTATTATCGGGAAGTTTAAATTTTATTTTCAATAATTTCAACGAAAATAACGCCTTTGCTGAAGTGGTAAAGCAAGCTCAAGATGAAGGCTACACCGAACCAGACCCACGAATAGATCTAAGTGGAGTTGATGTAGCACGAAAAATTTTGATATTGGCAAGAGAGGCTGGTTATAAATTAGACTTAAAGGATATTAAAAACGAAGCATTTTTACCCAAAGCAAGCATACAAGCTAAATCTGTTTCAGAATTTCACAAAACTTTAAAAGCTAATGCCTCTCATTTTGAATCTATATATTCTGATGCTAAAGCTAAAGACAGACAGTTAAAATATGTGGCTGAATTTAACAAAGGAAAAGCCTCAGTGGGGTTAAAGGCTGTGGACAAAAACCATCCTTTCTACAATCTCGAAGGCAAGGACAATATTGTGTTGTTTTATACAGAACGTTATGCAGAACAGCCATTAATTATAAAAGGAGCGGGAGCAGGTGCTGAAGTTACGGCATCAGGATTGTTTGCAGATATCATTACCTTAGGAAGAAATTAAAAACCATGAACCAAGTTAGAGTTTTTGCTCCAGCAACAGTGGCAAATGTGTCATGCGGTTATGACGCAATGGGTTTTGCATTGCAAGCTCTCGGAGATGAAATGCTGTTTACTAAAACGGAATCCAAGGAGGTTGTTATTTCAAAAATAGAAGGTGCCAAATTGCCTTTTAGTACAGATAAAAATGTAGTTGGAGTGGTTGCTAAATTAATGCTGGAAGACAGTAAAGCAAATTTCGGGGTCGATGTTCAGATATTTAAAAATTTTAAACCAGGAAGCGGTCTAGGAAGTAGTGCCGCTAGCGCATCAGGTAGTGCTTTTGCCATTAACCAATTACTGGGGAATAAATATTCTAATATAGAACTCACAAAATTCGCAATGCAGGGTGAAGTCGCGGCATGTGGTTCGGCAATTGCCGACAATGTTGCAGCAGCAATATACGGAGGTTTTATTTTGGTGAGAAGTTATGACCCTTTGGATATTATCGAGATTCCTTCACCACCAGAGTTGGTGGCTACGATTATTCATCCGCAAATTGAAGTTAAAACAGAAGACTCTAGAAAAGTTATTGAACCAGAAATACCGATAAAGACAGCGATTGCACAATGGGCAAATGTTGGTGGGCTAATTAGCGGTTTGCATACATCAGATTTTGATCTTATAAGTCGTTCGTTGGTAGATTATGTAGCGGAGCCTGCAAGAAAACACTTAATTCCGCATTTTGATGAGGTGAAAAACGCAGCAATTGAACAAGGTGCTTTAGGTGCGGGAATTTCTGGTTCTGGACCATCAATATTTGCCTTAAGCAACGGTGTGGAAACCGCAAATAATGTGGCAGAAGCTATGAATACAATTTATAAAGATAAAGGTATAGATTACAAGATTTATATTTCTAGAATCAGCAACCAGGGAGCTAAAGTTATCAATCCAGTCAGTACGAGCTTACAATAAATTAATTTTAAAGCGTATTTGTTGAAATATTATAGTTTAAATCATAAAGCACCAAAGGTCTCTTTTGAAGAAGCTGTAGTTAAAGGCTTGGCACCAGACAAGGGCTTGTATTTCCCTGAGTCGATTACAGCATTGCCAGATTCTTTTTTTCAGAATATTGAAAAGATGAATAATGTTTCAATTGCTTACGAGGTTATTCAACAATTTGTTGGAAACGAAATTCCCGAATCTGATTTAAAAACTATTCTCATAGACGTACTGAGTTTTAATTTTCCGGTTAAAGAAGTAGAAAACGACATTTCCGCACTAGAGTTATACCATGGGCCAACCATGGCATTTAAGGATGTTGGAGCGCGGTTTATGGCAAGATGTTTAGGCTATTTTAATAAACAAAATGACACTAAAGAAGACGTAACTGTTTTGGTTGCTACTTCTGGTGATACAGGCGGCGCTGTTGCCAGCGGATTTTTGGGAGTTCAAGGGGTTGAGGTTGTTATTCTTTACCCAAGTGGTAAAGTAAGTGACATACAAGAAAAACAATTGACTACACTCGGGCAAAATATTACTGCGCTAGAGGTCGATGGTGTCTTTGACGATTGCCAAGCCATGGTAAAAAAAGCTTTTTTAGATGAAGAATTTAAAGGTAAGCGAAAGTTAACATCAGCAAATTCAATTAATATAGCGCGTTGGCTGCCACAAATGTTCTATTTTTTTTACGCCTATAAAGCATTGAAAAGTAATAACAAAAAATTAGTTTTTTCGGTACCAAGCGGTAATTATGGAAATATTTGTGCTGGTATGATGGCACAAAAATTAGGGTTACCAATCCATCACTTTGTCACAGGTACCAATGCCAACAATATTGTTCCAGAATACCTTAGGACCGGAATCTACAATACAAAATCCTCAGTACAGACCATTTCTAATGCCATGGATGTTGGTGACCCAAGTAATTTTATCAGAATTGAAGAATTACACGGTCATGATTTTGATTCGCTCAGGAAAAACCTCTCAGGATATAGTTATTCTGACGAACAAACGATAGGAGCCATTAATTATTTAAAGGACAAACACAATTACATTGCAGATCCTCATGGAGCCATTGGTTATTTGGCACTTAAGGCATATCTAGAAGACAAAACCAATTTGCAAGGTGTATTTTTGGAGACGGCTCATCCTATTAAATTTTTACCTGTTATGCCAGAATCCATTGCGAAATCTATAGTCATGCCGCCTCAAATTAAAGCTGTCATGGATCGTAAAAAACAGAGTATTAAAATTTCTAACTACGACCAATTAAAATCCTACTTGTTAAACTAAACAAGAAATTATGAGTACAAAAAACAATATTCCAGAAGAATTTCAGATACAAGAACCTTTACACCAAGAGACCTATTTGGTTGACGGAGAATTAAGAACATGGCGAGGACAAACATCAGACGTTTATTCAACAATATCATCAACAGAAAATTATGAGCCAACCTTTTTAGGAACCATCCCAACTTTAGGAAAAGTTGAAGCTATGAGTGCTCTTAATGCAGCTTGTGATGCCTATGACAAGGGGCAAGGATTGTGGCCAACTATGAAAGTTGCTGATCGTATTGCGTGTATGGAAAAGTTTGTGTCGCAAATGAAAACCAAGCGCAATAAGGTTGTAAAATTGTTGATGTGGGAAATAGGGAAAAATTTACCAGATTCCGAAAAAGAATTTGATAGAACCGTTGAATATATTGAAGATACGATTGAAGAATACAAACAGATGGACCGTAACAGTGCGAAGTTTGAAAAGCACGATGGAGTACATGCGCATATTCGTCGCGGACCTTTAGGTGTGGTTTTGTGTTTAGGACCTTACAATTATCCGTTAAATGAAACTTTTGCTCTGTTGATTCCAGCAATCATAATGGGTAACACGACCATCTTTAAACCTGCAAAACATGGTGTATTGTTACTGTCGCCTTTATTGGAAGCGTTTCAAAACAGTTTCCCAAAAGGTGTTGTAAACATTCTATATGGAAGAGGAAGAACGGTAGCGGCACCAATTATGCAATCAGGTAAGGTAGATGTGTTGGCTTTGATAGGAAACAGTAAATCTGCTAACGCACTGCAAGAACAACATCCTAAACAAAATAGATTGCGTCTGGTTTTAGGTTTAGAGGCTAAAAATCCAGCAATAGTGCTGCCCGATGCCGATTTGGATTTGGCTATAGATGAATGTATTGCAGGAACATTGTCGTTCAACGGACAGCGTTGTACCGCTTTGAAAATTCTATATGTTCATGTAGATATTGTTGATGAATTCAATAAACGTTTTTCAGAAAGAGTAGATGCTTTAAAGTTTGGTAACCCTTGGGATAATGGTGCTAAATTAACACCACTACCAGAACCTGATAAACCGCAATACATACAGGAATTGATTACTGATGCTGAAACCCATGGTGCAAAAATCATCAACGAAAAAGGTGGTTTAGTAACCGATAATTATATTTTCCCAGCGGTTTTATACCCTGTAAGCAAAGCCATGCGTGTGTTTGAAGAAGAACAGTTTGGGCCTGTGATTCCAATTGTGCCTTTCAAGGATATCGAAGAACCACTTGATAATATGGCAGAGTCTAATTATGGCCAACAAGTGAGTTTATTTGGAAAGGACATAAAAACATTGGCGCCACTAATTGATACCTTGGTGAATTTGGTTTGCCGTGTAAATTTGAATAGCTCTTGTCAACGAGGACCAGATGTGTATCCGTTTACCGGGAGAAAAGATTCTGCCGTAGCGACATTAAGTGTGCATGATGCGTTGCGCTCATTTTCTATTAGAACATTTGTAGCATCAAAGGATAATGATTATAACAATGCAATTCTCAAAGACTTATTAGATAAAAAGGCATCTAATTTTGTGAGCACGGACTATATTTTGTAGAGCAAACTTTATTAAAAAAAAGTGAGATAACGATAATAAAGATTTCAACTTACTTAATAATATTTAAGGTAAGACAGCACATGCGGCACCAATTATACCTGCGTGATTCCCTAAATTCGCTGGCTCAACAGGTGTTTCTATTGTAATATAGTCTTTAAAATCATCGAAATCTTTCGATACACCTCCACCAAGAATAATAAAATCAGGGCAAGTAATTTCTTCAACTAATTCAAGAAAAACATTGAAGCGTTTACCCCATTTTTTATAGCTTAAGCCATCTCGTTCTTTTGAAAAGTTTGAAGCCCAATGTTCAATTTTTTTAAACTTTTTATAGGGTATTCGACCAAGTTCAAAATTAGGAAGTAGTTTGCCATTATAAAAAGCACCGCTACCCAAGCCTGTTCCAATTGTAATCATTAAAACAAATCCAGTTTTGCCCTTTCCAATGCCATAATTCATAACCGCGTAGCCAGCAGCATCTGCATCATTAATAACAGTAACAGGTTGTTTTGCAACCTCTGAAAACAATTTTTCCACATTTACATCAACCCAACTATCGTTTAAATTCCCATGATCTTTACAAACGCCATGCTTTACAATACCTGGAAACCCACAACCAACAGGTCCGGAATAATCGAAATGATCTACTATTTCTTTGAAAACTTTGGACATTTTTTTAGGTTTTCTGGACGAAGGAGTAGGAATCCTAAACCGCTCGGTTTTTAGCACACCAGTTTCAGTGTTTACAATTGCACCTTTCATTCCAGATCCGCCAATGTCTATACCTAAAGCTTCCATATATCAATTTCGTAATTTACCAAAAATAAGAAACTTATTATTTAGGAATAAATATATAAGACCTGGTAATTGTAAATTCTTTCATTTCGATACGAGTAAGTTATTACCAAATCATTAAAAAATCACGTTAACCTAAAGGTTGAGATAGAAACTCAACAACATAAAACTTTAATTTTTACCATATTAATAAAACAACCATTGTTTTTATGGGGTTTAAATCGAAATAATAATAAAAATTGTATTTTGCACCCTGTTTTTTATAGGGTGTATTTTGTTTAAATAATGATTTGCCCTTTGTGAGTTTAATTTCCATATTATCTGCTTATGAAAAAAATTGAAGCGATTATTAGAAAATCTAAGTTTTCAGCAGTTAAGACTGCACTACATGAGGTAGGTGTAAATTTCTTCTCTTATTGGGACGTTACAGGCCTTGGTAACGAAAAAGAAGGCCATGTTTACAGAGGGGTTTCTTATAGCACAAGCGATATACAAAGGCGCTACTTATCTATTGTAGTTAATGATGATTTTGAAGAAGTAACTATAAAAGCCATACTAGAATCTGGTGCTACAGGTGATGTCGGCGATGGGAAAATCTTTGTTTCGAACATAGAAGAAGTCTATAGAATACGAACAGGGGAAAAAGGAGGGCAAACTTTAAAATAATCAACCATGGAATTATTAACTACAAATAATGTATGGATGATGATCTGTACAGCTCTGGTTTTCTTTATGCATCTAGGCTTTGCATTTTTGGAAATTGGATTAACACGTCAAAAAAACACGATTAACATATTATTCAAAAATATTTTTATTATCACGGTAGGTTTATTGCTCTATTGTTTGGTTGGCTTTAATCTAATGTATCCTGGGTTTGAAGAAGGGTCTTCTGGTTTATTTGGCTTCGCCGGATTCGGATTAGACTCACCTTTAACGGTGGAAGGAACTTTAGACCTATCATATAATGAAGGTTATACTTATTGGACAGATTTCTTATTCCAAGGTATGTTTGCTGCAACTGCTGCAACAATTGTATCTGGAGCCGTAGCTGAACGAATGAAGATCGGATCATTTATGATATTTACTGTTATCTATGTTGGTCTTGTTTATCCTATCGCAGGTTCATGGAAATGGGGCGAAGGGTTTTTGCACACTATGGAAACTCCTTTTTACGACTTTGCAGGTTCAACTTTAGTGCATTCTGTAGGTGGTTGGGCAGCTGTGGTTGCAGTTTGTTTGCTTGGCTCTAGAATTGGGAAATTTAAAAATGGCAAAATACAAGCTATTCCAGGACATAATATTCCATTGGCCACAGCAGGTGTATTGATCTTATGGTTAGGTTGGTTTGGGTTTAATGGAGGTTCCGTATTATCTGCAGATCCAGAATCAACATCATTGACTTTGGTAACCACATGCTTAGCAGCAGCGGCAGGCGGTGTAATAGCGGCTATAGTTTCTACTTTAAGATATAAAAATTTAGATTTAACCATGTTCCTTAATGGGATATTGGGAGGACTTGTTGGAATCACAGCTGGTGCTGACCAAATGGGCCCTTCAGACGCAATAATTATTGGAGCAGTGGCTGGTGCAATTATCGTATTTGCGGTGTCTTTAATTGACAGGCTTAAACTTGACGACCCTGTAGGTGCCATAGCTGTACACTTAGCTTGTGGTATTTGGGGAACCTTAGCTGTTGGTATCTTTGGAAATCTTGCTGGTGGAGCTCAATTCGTTAGCCAACTTATCGGTGTAGCTTCTTATGCAGCCATATGTATCTTGTCTTCATTTTTAATCATTTTTACACTGAAAAAAACAGTGGGTATTAGAGTATCTGAACGTGAGGAATTGGAAGGTCTAGATGCACACGAACATGGTATGGATGCTTATCCAGATTTTAGATTAAATGAACATTAGACTATTTTAAATTGATTGTTATATCTTGGTTAAAAACCCTCTGGGCATTTACTCAGAGGGTTTTTTTAACAAATTAAAATTGTTTAAGCCGAATTACGACTAGCATTTATGTTACCAAACAATGATCGAGTTACCATATTAGCAAAAACCTTCATTTGCTCATCATCTGGCTTAACACCTTCTTTTTCAAGTTCTTGAATTTTCTTTAAGGCATATTGCTGAATCGTCAACAATGGTAAAACTATGGATTCTCGTACGGCAATTGATGCTTTACCAGCAGGCTCTTCTTGCATTAATTCTTTATAACCCGTTAGTTTTAAAATTAAGCGTTTTGAAGTTTCATATTCGTTGTATATGATTTTCCAGAACTCTCCATATTCTGGGTCTTCTGCCATGTATCTGGTTAAATCGAAAAATGATTTTGATAATGACATCATACTATTTTCAATCAGTGTTTTAAAGAAATCAGATGTTTTAAACAAGGTTTGCACCTTGTCAAATTCATCTGAATCTTCATAATATTTCAAAGCAGTACCTACGCCAAAAAAACCAGGTACGTTTTGCTTTAATTGACTCCAAGATCCAACAAAAGGAATAGCTCTTAAATCCTCAAAAACCAAGCCTTCAGATTTACCACGTTTAGAAGGGCGACTACCAATATTTGTTTTCGCATAATACTTCAAGGTACTCATGTGCTCCAAATAGGGTATAAATTTAGGATGTGCTTTAAAGTCTGAATAGGTCTTGTAGCTTCTTTCTGCAAGATCGGTCATTACTTTTCTGTTTTCTGGCGTCATGCTGAGATCCTTATCACTAATACTATTATAAATACCTGAGCTTATCAATTGCTCTAAGTTGTATTGTGAAGACTCTAAAGTCCCAAAATTAGAACTGATCGTTTGCCCTTGTATAGTCAGCTGCACTTCTTCGTCTTCAATAGTTGGACCCAATGAGGCATAGAAATTATGTGTTTTTCCTCCACCACGCGCAGGTGGTCCACCACGACCGTCAAAGAAAATGACCTTTATACCATGTTTTCTCGAAACAGTTGTTAGGGCTTCTTTGGCCTTGTAAATAGCCCAATTTGCCATAAGATAACCACCATCTTTTGTGCCGTCACTAAAGCCCAGCATTATGGTTTGCTTGTTTCCCCTAGATTTTAAATGCTCAGCGTACTCTGGGTTAGTGTATAACTCTTCCATTACCTTGGGGGCATTTTGTAAATCCGTAATGGTTTCAAACAATGGGCCGATATCAACGGTCAGGTTATCATGAAAAGCTACAAGCTTTAACATGGCAAATAACTGCATCACATTAAGAGCTGTTTGATTGTTACTGATAATATATCTGTTAGCGGCCTTTTCACCATTGGTTTCTTGAATCGTCTTGATAACTTCCATGGTGTTCAGGGCCTTTAAAGTTTCTTCATCTTTTATCAAAGACAAATCAACTTCTCCTTCAATTTTTGATAAGATTTTTATTTGTTCTTTTTCAGATAAACTGTGGTAATTTTTAGGAAAAATAGCACTTCCGCTTTCAATTAGTGCATCAACTATATCGTTGAAGAATTGCGCGTGCTTTCTACTATCTTGGCGTATATCCAAGTTGGCAAAATGAAATCCGAAAAGGTGAATTTTGTTTAAAAGACTATTGACCTCAGACAGATAAAGGGATTGATGCCTTTTAACAATAATTTTCTTTATCTCCTCCATTTCAGAAATAAAAAAATCTAATGTGAGGTTCGATTTTTTGTTTGTGATGATCTTATAAAGTTCTTTCTCTAAGGAATTTACCCTTTCTTCAACTTCTTGAAAAGTCAGTTTACGCTTTAGTCGTCTAATATCCCTGTAATAATTTTTTATAATTGTTTCATGCAGTCGCATGGCTACATTGAGTGTGATTTCTGGTGTAACAAAAGGATTACCGTCTCGATCACCACCTGGCCAAAACCCAATATTTATAATGTCGTTCTCTATCTGCTGACCATCAAAAATATTTTGTTGTATGTAATCGTATATCGTTCCGAAGGATTTGTAAAATACATTTTCTAAATACCAAATAAGACTTACGGCTTCATCAAAGGGAGTTGGTTTTTTGTGTTTAAAAAAAGGTGTCTTTCCTAGTTGAGCTAACAAATCATTGATTCTTAGTAAGTCATTTTCCCTAATTGCTTCTGTTAAATCCGTAATAATTCCTAAAACAGAGCCAGGATAGAACTGTGTTGGGTGAGCAGTTAGCACAATTCTGACCTTAAATTCCTCAAGATATTTTTGAAGGGTATCTAACTTGTTTTCAGCAATAACGGACTCTTTTAAACTTCTTAAGGTCCCAATACCGTCCATGTTATTTACAACCGGGAAAGCCGCATCCTCAATGGCATCAAACAAAACCACTTGTCGTTCTATATATTGAATAAACCTAAAGAGTAAATTAATCTGACTTTCTGGTGAACGTCTTGCCTGATATTTCTTAAAGAATGTATTAACAATGGTAGTAGGATCTTCTTGGTTTGCAAAACCCTTTTGACAGGTTTCGTGAAACAAAGGTAGAAGTGCGCCGGTTTTTGTTATATCATCAAAAGGCAATGTCATAAATATACTGTTGTATATCTGATATTTAGACAATACGTTTTGGTTGAATCTTGTAAGTTTTGGTTGTGTGGGCATTAATTAAATTATTGTAGATTGTCCTAAGTGGATGTTTGTAAAATTCATGTTAGAGTCATTAGGATTGAGTATAAAGTCCTCAATAAAATCCCCTACTTTGCTTGTTGTAATATTATCATATTTGCTATTAATGTCTGGTGTAGAAATATTGAGCTTTAATGATTTGTCAACCGCTTCCTTAACTAGTTCAGCTTCTTCAAACAGACGGAAATGCTCTAATAGCATGGCCGCTGATAATATTGAAGCAATTGGATTGGCGATACCTTTACCTGTTGCCTGCGGAAAAGATCCATGAATAGGCTCAAACATAGCATATTTGTTTCCAACAGATGCTGAGGCCAATAACCCTATAGAACCACCAATTACGCTCGCTTCGTCACTGATGATGTCTCCAAACATATTCTCGGTTAAAATTACATCAAATTGTTTTGGATTTAAAATCATTTGCATAGCGGCATTGTCCACAAACAAAAAGTCCAATGTTACATCTTTGTATTGTTTTGCAACTTCACCTACAACTTTTCTCCATAATCGAGAACTTTCAAGAACATTGGCCTTATCAACTAAAGTCACTTTTTTATTTCTGGTTTGGGCTGCTTTAAAAGCCAAATGTGTAATTCGCTCTATCTCTTCTCGCGAATATTCACATAAGTCTGAAGCTACATTACCATTATCGCTCAGATGTTTTTCGCCAAAATAAATACCGCCTGTGAGTTCTCTGTAAATGCTGATGTCGGTGCCTTCAATGATGTTTTGCTTTAAAGGGGATTTGTCTAAAAGTGTGTCGTAAGCTTTTACTGGTCTTATGTTGGCGAAAAGCCCCAATTCTTTTCTCAATTTTAATAATCCTTGCTCTGGTCGTACTTTTGCAGAAGGATCATTATCGTATTTTGGATGTCCGATAGCCCCAAATAAAATGGCGTCACTAGATTTGCAGATATCTAATGTTGTATCTGGTAGAGGGTCGTTGTGGTTATCTATAGCGATGGCACCTACGTCAGCTATTTTAAATGTAAAAGTATGATTAAATTCTAAAGCAATGGCTTTTAAAACCTTAATTGCTTGGGCTGTTACCTCCGGGCCTATGCCATCACCAGGCAATACTGCAATGTTTAATTTCATCTTTGTTTAGTAGTATGCTTTTTGAGCTTCAAAAGCTTCAATTAGTTCTTTGTTATTAACAAGATAGTCAATATCGTCATAGCCATTGATCATACACGTTTTTTTATATGCATCAATTTCAAAATGTTCAGAAAGTTCTGTGTCTAATATTGAAATGGTTTGGTTTTGGAGATTGACTTTCAATACGGTTTGTGGATTGGACTCAATTTTTTGCATCAGGTCACTTAAAAACCCTTCAGAAACCTGAACAGGCAACAAGCCATTATTTAAGGCATTTCCTTTAAAAATATCTGCAAAAAAACTGGAAACGACAACTTTAAACCCGTAGTCTACAATGGCCCAAGCTGCATGCTCTCTACTGGATCCACAGCCAAAATTGTTTCCGGCAACCAAGATACTACCGGAGTAATTAGGATTGTTTAATACAAAGTCAGAATTCACTGAGCCATCTTTATGAAATCTCCAATCCCTAAATACATTATCTCCAAAACCTTTTTTGTCCGTTGCTTTTAAAAAGCGCGCGGGAATAATCTGATCCGTATCCACATTCTCTATGTTTAATGGAATTGCTGTAGATTGTAATGTTGTAAACTTTTCCATTAGTTTAAATGTTTAGTAATATCTATGATTTTTCCTTCTACTGCAGTCGCTGCAGCGACCAATGGACTTGCCAAAATTGTACGAGAGCCTTGGCCTTGCCTTCCTTCAAAATTTCTGTTGGATGTGGACACACAGTATTCTCCTTGAGGAATTTTATCGTCATTCATGGCTAAGCAAGCTGAGCATCCAGGTTGCCGTAATTCAAATCCTGCATCATCAAAAATATCTTTCAAACCTTCTTCCATAATTTGTGCTTCAACTTGTTTGCTTCCAGGAACCAACCAAGCCGTCACGTTATCTGCTTTTCTTTTACCTTTAATATAATTTGCGGCGACTCTAAAATCTTCAATTCTAGAATTGGTACAACTTCCTATAAATACGTAATTAATGGGTTTGTTAATTAGACTTTCACCAGCTTCAAAATTCATGTAGGCCAGCGATTTTTTAAACGATGTATTATCTTCTACTGGTATATTTTCAGAAATCTTAATGCCCATCCCTGGATTGGTACCGTAGGTAATCATTGGTTCAATATCCTCAGCATCAAAATGATATTCCTTGTCAAAAATAGCACCATCATCGGTCGGTAAGGTTTTCCAGTCGGCTACTTTCTTTTCAAAATCTTCTTCTTTGGGAGCAAATTTTCTGTCTTTGAGGTAATTAAAAGTGGTATCATCTGGCGCAATCATGCCTCCTCGTGCTCCCATTTCAATGCTCATGTTACAAACCGTCATTCTTCCTTCCATGCTCATTTCCTCAAAAACGTTACCTGCATATTCACAGAAATAGCCTGTGCCAGAATTTGTGCCAAGCTTAGAGATAATATATAGAATCACATCTTTTGGTAACACTCCTTGTTTTAGTTTTCCGTTGACAGAAACCCTTAAGCTTTTAGGTTTTGTAAGCAATAAACATTGGCTTGCAAAAACCTGAGCTACCTGACTTGTTCCAATACCAAATGCAATGGCTCCAAATGCACCATGGGTAGACGTGTGACTGTCTCCACAAACCATAGTCATACCTGGTTGTGTAATACCCAATTCGGGAGCCATTACATGGACTATTCCATTATATTTATGTCCTAACTCATATAATGTAATATTGTTCTTTTTGCAGTTTATTGAGAGCTGCTTTAGTTGCTGCCTCGATAACGCATCCTTAACAGGTTGATCTTGATTTAAAGTTGGTGTATTATGGTCTGCTGTGGCTACAATTTGATTGGGTCTAAAAATAGGAATGCCACGTTCTTCTAATTCATTAAAAGCCTGTGGGCTTGTAACCTCATGGATTAAGTGCTTATCGATGTATAAAATTTGTGGACCATTATTTATATTACTGACCACATGGGAATCCCAGACCTTATCAAATAATGTTTTCTTAGACATCTATGCAGAAATTATTTGTTGATAGACTTTACTGGTTTCTATAATCTGATGAATATCACTATCGTCAACTTCTTTCTTTTTATCTGCAAAAGTTAAAAAGCTGGCATAGACTTCATCTAGCTGAAGCTTGGTTAGCTCATATCCAACATTTTTGGCACGATATGCTAAAGCTGCTCGTCCACTTCTTGCTGTTAGAACAATAGCAGATTCAGTGACGCCAACGTCTTTAGGGTCTATAATTTCGTAAGTTTCTCTGTTTTTTATTACACCATCTTGATGAATACCAGAACTGTGAGCAAAAGCATTAGCACCAACAATGGCTTTATTTGGTTGTGTGTATATGCCCATACTATCGCTTACCAATTGGCTCATACCATATAGCATTGAGGTATTTACATTGGTATCTAGATTAAGATATGGGTGTTGTTTTAAGACCATAACTACTTCTTCCAATGCCGTATTGCCAGCACGTTCTCCAATACCGTTAATGGTACACTCTATTTGTCTTGCACCGTTAATCACTCCTTCAATGGAATTAGCTGTAGCCAGACCTAAATCGTTATGGCAATGGCAAGATAAAATCGCTTTCTCAATACCTTTTACGTTTTCCTTTAGATATTTGATTTTTGCTCCATACTCACTTGGCAAACAATATCCCGTAGTATCAGGAATGTTAAGTACTGTTGCGCCTGCTTTTATAGCTGCTTCGCAAACTCTCGCTAAATACTCGTTATCGGTTCTGCCTGCATCTTCTGCATAAAACTCTACGTCTTCAACAAAAGATTTGGCATACTTAACGGCTGCATATGCGCGTTTTAAAATGTCTTCTTTGGTGCTTTTGAACTTGTGAACTATATGAGATTCCGAAGTGCCAATACCTGTATGTATTCTGGGCTTTTTAGCATATTTTAAAGCTTCAGCAGCAACCTTAATGTCGTTTTCCACAGAACGTGTTAAACCACAAACCGTAGCGTTTTTTACTATTTTAGAAATTTCCTCAACCGATTTAAAATCTCCTGGGCTAGAGACCGGAAAACCCGCTTCGATGACATCTACACCGAGAGCGTCTAATTGCTCAGCAATTTTTACCTTTTGTTTTGTATCTAACTTACAGCCCGGAACTTGCTCGCCATCACGCAACGTGGTATCGAATATTTGAATAGTGTTATTTGACATTTAGCAAAATAAATATTAGTATTGTCTAACGAAGTTAGGCTTTGATTTTTTCAATCCTCAAAGGCTTAATTTAATTTTACGATGTTCAAAATCAAAAACACATATTAATATATTGAAAAACAGTTAATTAAGATAATTTTATATTGACAACTAAAGACCAAAAAGATAATTTATTTTCCCTTGTTAAATCGCTGACAAAATCTGAAAAACGACAGTTTAAGCTCTATGTTGGTCGGTTAGGGGTTAATGCTGATTCTAAGTTTTTAAATCTCTTCAATCTTCTCGATAAGGCTAAAACCTATAATGAAGAAGCTATTTTACAAAGTAAAATAATAAAGAAACGTCAATTAGCGAATGTTAAAGCCCATTTGTATAAGCAAATCTTAATAAGTCTAAAGCTTAATCCATCACATCAAAATGTTCGCTCTCAGATAAGAGAACAACTAGACTTTGCTTCAATCTTATATCACAAAGGGCTTTATAAGCAAGGGCTGAAAATTTTGGATAAAGCAAAGGATATTGCCATTGCAAATGAAGAAAAAAATCTGGCTTCTGAAATCGTAGAATTCGAAAAAATTATAGAATCACAGTACATTACCAGAAGTATTAGCACGCGAGCTGATGAGTTGGCAAGACAAGCTCGTGACTTGAGTTCACAAAACGTTATAGCAAGTAAACTCTCAAATTTATCATTACAACTTTACAGCATTATTCTAAAAACAGGTTATGTTAAAAACGAAGAAGAGGCAAAAGTTGTTACAAAATATTTTAACGATAGACTCCCAAAAATAAAAAATAAGAAACTTGGTTTTAGGGAGAAACTATGGTATTACAAAGCGCATTTATGGTATAGTTTTTTGCTTCAGGATTTTTTGAATTGCTACAGATACGCTTCAAAATGGGTGGATTTATTTTATCAGAACCCCAAAATGATCAACGTAAACCCGGTGTTTTTCTTGAAAGGGAACAATTACCTTCTGGAGGCCTTATTTTTCATTGGGGATAAGCCACGATTTATAGAAAAGCTAAAGAGTTTCAACGCTACTGTAGATAATAAAAAATTCATAAAAGACGAAAATGTGTCGACTTTGGTTTTTCTTTATACCAATTTCCATAGTATAAATCAGCATTTTATTGATGGTAGTTTTGAAGAAGGTTTAGAGCTTATACCAAAAATCGAAAAGCAACTCGCACAATATGAAAGCCGTATTGATCCGCACCACAAAATGATTTTTTACTACAAATTTGCCAGTATGCATTTTGGTGCTGGCAACAATAAAAAATGTATAGAATATCTAAGTAAAATCATTTCGAATAAGTCCTTGTCCATGCGTGAAGATTTACTATGTTTTTCGAGGGTGTTGAATCTTGTAGCACATTATGAAGCAGGAATGGATTACCATCTAGAATCGCTACTACGAAGCACCTATAAATTTTTGATAAAAATGAATGATTTGCACGAGGTACAAAAGGAAATGATAAAATTTATTAGGGGTTTACAAGATATTTACCCACACGACCTCAAAAACGCTTTTAGGGGTTTGCTTGAAAGACTAAAGATGTATGAAGACCATCCATTTGAGCGAAGAGCCTTTTTATATTTAGATATTATTTCCTGGTTAGAAAGTAAAATAGAAAACGTTACTGTACAAGAGATCATAAAGAAAAAACACCTTGCATCCCAAAATGAAGGGAGCAAATTTTAATATGCGCTGGACACTAAAACCAAAACCAGAATCTTCAAAAGTTGAAGCTTTAAAAAAAGAGCTTCAGGTTGATGATATTGTTGCAACATTACTACTGCAACGAGGCATCGAAACTTATGAAGACGCTAAAACTTTCTTTAGACCAAGTTTTAAAGATCTGCATAATCCATTCTTAATGAAGGACATGGACAAAGCTGTTGCGCGGATTGAGCAGGCGATTGCAGAAGATGAAAACATTTTGGTTTATGGGGATTATGACGTTGATGGCACAACAGCTGTCGCATTAATGTCCTCTTATTTAAAAACCAGTACGCCAAATGTGGCAACTTATATTCCAGACCGATATAATGAAGGCTACGGTATATCCTACAAGGGTATTGACTTTGCATATGATAATGGTTTTTCTCTAATTATTGCTCTCGATTGTGGAGTTAAGGCAATCGATAAAGTCACTTACGCTAAAGAAAAAGGTATTGATTTTATCATTTGCGATCACCATAGACCAGGAGATAACATACCAGATGCAGTTGCGGTTTTAGACCCTAAGCGAGAAGATTGTGGCTACCCATTTAAGGAACTTTGTGGTTGTGGTGTTGGGTTTAAATTAATTACTGCTGTGGCCGCAAACCAAGGACAAACTGTAGAAGATTTAACCGAATATCTCGATTTGGTTGCTACTGCAATAGGAGCAGATATTGTACCGATTGTTGGCGAAAACAGAGCCCTGGCTTATTTCGGATTGCAAGTCATTAATACCAATCCAAGACCAGGCATAAAAGCCATTATTGCTGAGGTTAAAAAGGAAGAACTATCCATTATCGACGTTGTTTTTATTGTGGCACCACGTATTAATGCAGCAGGTCGAATGAAACATGGTAACCATGCGGTAACCTTATTAACCGAAACGGATTTTAATCTTGCCGCAAATTATGCTGTGGATATTGATCAGTTTAATACAGATCGTAAGGAAACCGATAAGCTTATAACTGAAGAGGCCCTGCTTCAAATTGAAAAAAACAAGGAACAAGACCGCTTTACCACTGTTGTTTATGATAAAAATTGGCACAAAGGCGTCATTGGAATTGTAGCTTCTAGACTTACCGAGACCTATTACAGACCAACATTAGTCTTTACAAAAAGCGGAGAAAAACTAGCGGCTTCGGCACGTTCTGTAAAAGGGTTTGATGTCTATAATGCTTTAGAGGCATGTTCAGAATTTATTGAGCAGTTTGGTGGTCATAAATATGCAGCGGGTTTAACCTTATTGCCAGAACATTTTGAAGCATTTAAAGCAAAATTTGAAGCCGTTGTAAAAGACACCATTGATTCAAAACTGTTAACACCAGAGTTGAAGATTGACTTACAGATCGAACTAAATCAGATTGATCATAAATTATATAGAATTGTTCGCCAATTTGCACCGTTTGGACCAGGTAATATGACACCTGTTTTTATGACACAAGGTGTACAAGATACAGGTTGGGGAAAATGTGTGGGTGAAGATGATAAGCACTTACGTTTTACGGCTAAACAACTTAACAGTAATCCTATTGTTTGTATCGGCTTCGGACTTGGTGATAAAATAGACATCATCAAAAACAGTAACACGTTTGATGCTGCTTATACTATCGACGAAAACCACTGGAATGGCAATGTGAGTTTGCAATTAAAGTTGAAGGATATAAAAGTATAAACCTTGGCAAAAACAGATCCATACGCAGCGTTACGTTTTAAAGAATTCAACATATTTCTTTTGCTAAGATTTGCTTTGGTTTTTGGTTGGTCCATGCAATTTGTGGTTATAGAATGGCAGGTGTACTCATTAACAAATGACGAGTTAAGCTTAGCTATTATAGGCCTATGTGAGTTTCTGCCAGCTTTCTTTTTGGCACCTTTTGCAGGTCATATTGTAGATAGAAAAGAAAAGCGAAATCTATTTACAGTCTGCATTGCTTTGTTCTCGTTAATTAGCTTTGGCCTATTTTGGTTGACTTCAGAAGCGGTAGAAGCGTTTTGGAGTACCAATAGTATTTTGGTTGGTATTTATAGCTTGGTGTTTTTTGGTGGTATTTTAAGAGCTTTTTTTGGGCCAACGATATTTTCGTTAATAGCTTTAATCGTTCCTAAATCAGCTTACCCAAATGCTGCAACATGGAGTAGTAGTACCTGGAAAGGAGCAAGTGTGTTTGGAGCTTTGTGTGGCGGTTTCCTTATTGCTTGGATTGGAGTACACTACACTTTGGGAATAATTTTTGGCTTGGTAATGCTCGCTTTAGCTTTGGTTTTTCAAATTAGTAAAAAGCCGATTTTAAATACTGCGACTAACGAATCTATAAAGGAAAGTTTAAAGTCTGGAATTAAGTTTGTCTTTAACGATAAGGTTATTCTTGGTGCACTAACCTTAGATATGGTAGCGGTTCTCTTTGGTGGAGCTGTAGCCATATTTGCAGTGTTTGCAAAAGATGTTTTAGATGCAGGCCCAAAAGGCTTTGGTATTCTAAATGCCGCGCTTTCTTCAGGAAGTATAATTACCATGGTGGCCACAACCTATATCCCTATTACTAAGAGTACAGGCAAAAAACTTCTTGTGGCAGTATTTGGTTTTGGTGTGTTTATGATAGTTTTTGGGGCATCAAAACTATTGTGGCTTAGCGTTATAGCTTTGTTTTGTTCTGGTGTGTTTGATGGTATTTCTATGGTGGTTCGCCAAACCATTCTTCAGCTTAAAACTCCAGACCATATGCGTGGTCGAGTAGGTGCGGTAAACTCCATGTTTGTTGGATCTTCCAATGAACTTGGTGCAGTTGAAAGTGGTATTGCAGCGAGAATCTTTGGCGCACCATTAGCAGTAGTTCTTGGAGGTTCCGTTACGCTATTGGTAGTTATTGTTATGAGTTTAAAAAACAAACCGCTTCGCGAACTTGACTTACAGGAAGATGTGGAAGATCATTACGATGACATAAAAGCCTAATAGTTCTTTAGCTCAAAATTGTTGCCGTCAAACACACCGTAGGTGTAATATTGAATCCAATCACCAAGATTGATGTATTTTGAAGAGTCATTAAGCTGAATATCTAAAGGGAGATGTCTATGTCCAAAAATAAAGTAATCACGATGTTTTTCTTGCAGTTTGCGTTTGCAATAAGCCACTAACCACTCATTGTCTTCACCCAAAAATTTGGCATCATCATCACCTGAAATCATTTTGTTTTTTACAGACATATAATGCCCAATGCGCATACCAAAATCAGGATGCAGTAAACGTTTAAATAACCATTTACAAACAGGGTTTGTAAACACTTTCTTCATACGTTTATAGCCATTGTCACCAGGGCCTAAACCATCGCCATGACCTATAAAAAAAGAGGTTTTATTGAATGTAAACTCTTGAGGTCTGTGGAATACAGGAATATTGAGTTCTTCTTCAAAATAGCCATCCATCCACAAATCATGATTGCCCACAAAGTAGTAAACCGGAATACCAGAATCGGTAATTTCGGCGAGTTTGCCCAGAGTTCTTGTAAAACCTTTTGGGACAACACGGCGATACTCCATCCAAAAGTCAAATAAATCTCCTAATAGAAAAATGGCTGCGGCATCTTGTTTTACTTCATCTAACCATGCTACAAATTTCTTTTCCCGAGGCAGGGAATCTTCAGGAGTAGGTGCGCCCAAATGATTATCTGATGCAAAATAAATTTTTTTGCCTTCAGGAATTTGTATGTGAAATTTATTTGAGTTCATAATTATGAGACCTTTCAACAGTATTCAAGGTAACATTTTCAAATTTATGGGTTATCCGAAGCGTACCATTCTGCATAGCTGGTCGCTGTTTCTTGAAGTTTTAAAGAGTGCAGTTTTATATTGTTAGGCAGACGTTGCTTTATTTTCTGTGCAAAATCAATCACCATCATTTCACTGGTTGGCTGGTAATCTACGAGAAGTACATTATGACCTCTATCCGCTAATTCTTTAGCCAATTCTACATGCGGTGTATTTTTGTTAAATACCGTTGCATGGTCAAAAACCTCAACAATCTCTTCTTTCACAATTTTCTTGAGGTCGCCAAAATCAATCACCATACCGTACTTTACGTTAGAGGTGTCTGTAATAGGTGTTCCGATAACGGTCACATCCAATTTGTAGCTATGACCATGTACGTTTTTGCATTTACCATCGTACCCATAAAGCGCATGACCAGTTTCAAAAGAGAATTGTTTTGTAATTCGAATTTTACCCATTTCCAAAAAATTGTATTGCAAAGATATTATAAATGTAAAACCAATAGCTTTTTAGACTACATTTGCGCACTTTTTTATAATAGCTGAGGTTAAAAATGAAAAAAATATTTTTTCTTTAGGCTGAAATGAGCAGTCTTTTTGAAGCCATTCCGTTTACAGAGAATCCTCTGTACGAGAATATTATATCAGATCTTACTACGAGACAATACAGTATCATTGACGATTTTTTTACAGCAGATGAGGTTAACGCCTTAAGAGCGTCCTTGTTGCAAAAATACGATGAGGACAATTTTAAAAAATCAGCAATTGGCAATCGCACTAACGAGGTTATAAAAAGCAAGGTGAGAGGCGATATCATTCTTTGGATAGACGAACAGAACGTTAACGCTTCTGAACAGATGTTTTTTGATAAGATCAATGACCTTAAGGATTACTTAAACAGAACATGTTTTTTAGGAATTAACCAAAAGGAATTTCACTATGCGATTTATCCTTATGGAACGTACTATAAGCGGCATTTAGACACCTTTCAGAATGATGACAGGAGAAAACTCTCGTTTGTTTGTTATCTAAACGAAGAAAATTGGAAACCAGAAAACGGTGGAGAACTTGTTTTATATTTAGAAAATGGAGAAGAAACCATCTATCCTTTTCCAGGTAAAGTGGTAATTTTTGAAAGTCAGATTTTAGAGCACGAAGTAAAACCTGTTAACACACCTAGATTTAGTATAACAGGATGGTTAAAAACCCGATAGTTAACGACGTCGTTTACGGTTATAGAAATAAGCAATGATTAGTACTATGCCTAAAATTAAAAATAAGCCGTTGCCACCTAAAAAGCTGAGGATGTCCATATACTTAGCATATTAAATTTTGACCAAATTTAAGTCTTTTGTACAAGCGGTTTAAATGTTTTTCTAAATTTTATGATAAGCGGTAAACCACGTGCTATAATCCAAAGCGTAAATGCAATGAAGACTCCATGTAATTTATAGTCTAAGTTATCCATTAAAAAAATCACAGGCACAAACACCACAAGGGTCGAAAACAAAAGAACATTTCTGAGGTATCGCATTTTGCCAAGGCCTTTAAAGACACCATCGAAGATAAATGCTAAAGCGCATAATGGTTGCATGGCCAAAATAATCCAAAAGATATCGTAGAACTTTTCCAGAACTGCTGGATCATCTGTAAAAATATTTCCGATTGGATAATAGAAAAGAGTTCCTATAATAGCTATTATAAGCCCGACAACAATACCATATTTAATAAGCTTATTGCTTAATTCTATAAGTGAACTATAGCTTTTTGCCCCAAAAAGCTTACCCGATAAAATATTGCCCGCACTAGCATAGCCGTCTATTAAAAAGGCTCCCAAAAACCAAAGGTTAATGGCAATGGTATAAGCAGCAATATATGTTGTGCCATATTTTGTGGCATAACTAGTCCCGAAATACAAAGCAATATTTAGGGCAATAGTTCTTATAAACAGATTAAGAATCATTAACACAAACCGCTTAATCTCTGGATTAAAAGGGAACTTAACCCATAAAGGAACATCGGTTTTCTTGAGAATATAAAAAGCAGAAAGCGCAGCCATAATAATTTGTGCAATGACACTTGCATAAGCCGCACCTTTTATGTGCATGGCAGGAATTAGGCCTTCAATACCATACACAAGGGCTATGTCAAGAACAATGTTTGCAACAGCGCCGGTAATAGCAATAAGCATTGGGTAGTAGGTGTTTTGAAGCCCTCTAAAAGTACCAAAAACCGCAATAGTAAATAATGTAAATGGAAAACCAAAAACACGTATACGGTAATAATCTACACTTAAATCTAAAATAATACCTTCGGCATTATACAACTTAAATATATGTGCAGCTAACGGAAATGTGACTAAAATAATCAATACACTTAATGAGGTTATTAAAAATATAGCTTGTGCAGGTAGGTTTTTAACATCATTGAGTTTATTAGCGCCAAGATATTGTGAAACAATGGATGAAATAGCACTCCGCGTCTGTCCTAAAACCCAGATAAGCATTGACAAAAATGTGGTTACTATACCCACAGCAGCTAAAGATTCTGTGGCATTGTAATCCATATTACCAATAATTGCTGCATCAGTTAGTGATAATATTGGTTCGGACACACCAGAAATTAATGCTGGTATAGCAAGTTTGTTGATTTGTTTTAATGTAATACCTGTGCTCAAAGGACTAATTCATAACAATGAAAAGGAAATTCACTTTGTTTAGGAAAATAAATATCACCTAATCGTTTATAGCCGCGAAGTTCGTAAAACTTTTGGTTTCTTTTGTTCTGAGAGAATGTGTCTAATCGAATAGAACTATAGCCATGTTCTATGGCATAATGTTCTGCAAAATCCATAAGAAGCTGTGCATAGCCTTGCCCTTGTATATTGGGATGAATTGCTAAACGATGAATATAAATGTTATTTTCATTTTTGGTCAGCCATTTAATAGGAATATATTCTTTATCCATCAATGTAGAGACAACGATTGTTCCCATAATCTTTCCCTTAAAATCCAAAACATAAAGTTCGTTGCGCTCTATATCATTTTTAAACGCAGATGGGTTGGGATAATGTTCATTCCATTGATAGATTCCATTCGCAATCATTACCTTAGCACAAGCTCTTGTTAAATGCATTATACTAACTATATCTTTAAAACTCCCTTTTCGAATCATTTTTAATGTTTATTTTTGCCGGTAATTAAGATGTAAATTTCAAAAATCTTATGAAAAATATTTTAGTTCCTGTTGGGTCTTCAAAAAATGCAAAATCGCATTTGCAGTATGCAGTTGATTTTGCCAAAGCTTTTGGTGCTAAGTTATATGTGGTTCAAATATATAATGTTTATACCAAAGCAGGAACCATGATAAAGGTAGATCATATTATTGAGCGCGAATCTAAAGCATTTTTAGAATTGCACGTAGCATCAATAGACACCAAAGGAGTTGAGGTAATTACAAAAACCTTTAAAGGGAAACTTATTGATACGATTGAAAAAGTTTGTGAAGCACTAGATGTAGACCTAATCATTTTAGAACCACGAACCAATTCCATAAAAGATGAGGTGTATTTAGGAAAAACATCTGGAAAGATTGTAAAACGCACCCAAATACCAGCTTTGATTGTACCAGAAGGATATAAATATAAGCCAATTGTAAAGATTTTAATAGCTTTAAAATCTGCGGTTATAAAGAAGAAAGGCGTATTAAATCCTATGCTGGCAATTAAGAAACAGTTTAAAGCCGTTGTCAATATACTTTTAGTGAAGACCGCTCATCATAGCGAAGGTGATTTCAAATTAAAAAAGGAATTAAAGGATATAATTACAAACACTACGATTTCGGAAAGCCCAACAACATTTCAAGCTGTTTTAGAACATTATAAAAGTCATAGTCCAGATATGCTGTGCGTTGTAAGGCGTAAACGTGGATTCTTTTCTAAACTTTGGGAAGACGATGTAATTTTAAAGAGAGATTTTCACAGCTCTAATATTCCAGTTTTAGTATTGAGTGGATTAAAGTAAAAACTTATATTTGAAAAAAAATTGGGGCATTAGCTCAGCTGGCTAGAGCGCTACGCTGGCAGCGTAGAGGTCATCGGTTCGACTCCGATATGCTCCACAAAAGCGTGCAAAATGCACGCTTTTTTTGTAATATACTGAAAAAGAGCCCTTTTTATTATTTTTTTCGTATGTTAGCAACAGTTTAATGCCCCAAACATGAAACGGATACTTCTACTAACCTACGTATTAGCATGCTTTGCGTATGCCCAAAAGCCAGCTTTTGATCCCGAATTATCTTCTGGTAAACTTTTTCAATATTCAGAATATACCCAAACCGTAAATAACGAATATGGTATTGATGATATTTTGGAAAGCACTTCTTTAAAATACGAAGACCTTAATTCAGAAAATCATGATCTTGGCTTTACCTCAGACACCTATTGGTTAAGATATAAACTAAAAAACAGTTCTAACACTGGCAAAACCTATTACCTGGTTACGGCAAGACCAATTACAGATGTTGTAAACCTTTACAATATAGGATCAAGTATTAATGTTCAAAAAAGCGGAGACCAAATACCTTTTGATGAAAGAGCTGTTGACCACAGACAAACAGTTTTTAAGATTTTTCTAGAGCCCAATAGTATAGAGCAGTTTTACATGGAGCTAAAAAGTGATGGTGAAACCATAAATCTACCGTTAAACCTTTATAATGAGTCAGAGTTTGTGCTCACCAATTATAAGCAACAATTATTCTTAGGCTTGTTTTACGGAGTTCTATTGCTTGCTGGGCTTATTTACCTTTCTTTTTACAAAAGTTTAAAAAACAAGGCATTTCTTTATTATGGGTTGTATGTATTTTCAATCGCTTTAATGCAAGCGGCCTTAGACGGTTTTGTGTATCAGTATTTCTTTTCTAGTGGTGGTTTCCTCAATAGCAGAATGGTATTGATTTCTGCTTTGTGTTCTAATATTTTTCTTTTAAAATATTGTGAATACTTCTTAAATATAAGAGAACACCTGCCTAAATTCAGAAAAGTTTATAACGGTATATATGTTGCAATCTCAATTGTCTTTATTATGGTTTTTATCAATGCTAAGACATTAGAATTAGCTTACCCTATAAGTAATCTAAATGGACTGTTGAGTTTGATTATCATATTGACTTCCTTGTTTGTAATGCGATACAGAAAGATAAGTGTAGACCCATATTTCTCAATTGGGATATTCTTTTTGGTTATTGGCCTTCTAGGTTTTGTAATGAACAATTTGGGGATGCTTCCTACTAATTTTTACACAATGAACAGTTCAAAATTCGGGACTGGTTTCGAGGTTATTTTCTTGTCACTTTCCATGACAAATTTATTGAGAAGATTAAGGGAAGAAAAAGAAATCTCACAAGAATTGGCACTTAAAAAGTCGGAAGAAATAAGTGAGCTAAAAACATTTTTTATGTCTAACATGAGCCATGAGCTCCGAACACCAATAAATGCCATTATGGGAATAGTAGAAACCGAAATGGCCAACAAAAACAGCTCTAAAGAAGAACGAAAAAAATACCAGATAGTGCGTAATGCTACAGTGAGTCTACTTAGTAATGTTAACGATATTTTGGATTTCGAAAAAATGGAAAAAAACGCTTTAATTCTAAAAAGCGAAGTATTTAACCCTTCTATAGTAATCAATCAAATCAGCGAAAACTGGAAATCGGAAGCGATTAAAAAAGGTTTAAAGTATAGGTTTGAAATGGATTCTGAAATTACAAGTAAGTCTATTGGAGATGCAGATAGGTTGGTACAGATAATTAATAATGTTCTAAGTAATGCGGTTAAGTTTACCCATAAAGGCAGTATAATATTTAAGCTTAAATGTGTTGCTCAACCTGATAATATTAGTAGGTTTTCCTTCCATATTTCTGACACAGGCATAGGAATGAATGAGGAAAACAAAGCGAGTGTTTTTGATAGTTTTAACCAAATGCGCCTTAATCATAAACGCCAATTTGGCGGCATAGGCTTAGGATTGACTATCGCTAAGCATTTGGTAGATTTGTTTGAGGGTACAATAAAAATTGAAAGTCAAGAAAATAAAGGTACAGATGTCTTTTTTGAAATCCCACTACAAAATGCTAAGAGTGTAAGCTTAAACGATGCAATAAAAACAGACCAACCATTGGCAAATCCAATGCACATCCTAGTTGTTGAGGATAATAAAATTAATCAAATGGTAATGCGAAAGCTGTTAAGTAGTTTTGAAAATGTTACGTTTTCGGTTGTAGAAAACGGTGTAGAAGCAATGGAAGCCTTAAAGACAGGAGTTTACGATCTTATACTAATGGATTTGCAAATGCCAGAAATGGACGGTTACGAAGCCACAGAAAGGATAAGAAGAGGTGAACTAGGGGATATTATAGGAAGCATTCCTATAATTGCTGTTACCGCTGATGCTATGCAAGAAACCAGACAGCGTGTTCTAGAACTTGGAATGAACGATTACATGACTAAGCCAGTAAAAAGAGATCTTTTGCTAGAAAAAATTAAGAATTGCTCTCAGAATAACGGTACACTAAGCGTTGTTGCTTAAGTAGTTCTACTAAATTTTAGAATCGTATCCACAACAAGAGATAACTGAGAAGATAGTTTACTTTTTTCCCATGGATGCTTTGTGTTAAAAACATGGTCAGCATCTTCTATAATTTTCAGGATACTACTCGGGTTCCACTTATGTAATTTATGTGCTTCATCAATTTTTACCGAAGTGTCGTTATATCCATGAATAATCAAATGCGGAATCGTTAATCGCTTTTCTGCAGATTCAATATGTAATCGCGCTTCATTTGCTTTAAAATCTTCGTAAAACTGATAATAGTGAGGCATTTTTTGCTTGGTTCTGCCGTTGAGCACATATTTGACACCTTTTTCTTTCCATTCTTCAAGATTACCAGTTGTTGCTGTACGTTGTCCAAAATCGCTAACGCTAGCTAGGGTTATGAGTTTAGTTACCCTATCATCTTCTGAGGCTTTTAATATAACAATGCCGCCACCTCGACTATGCCCAATTAAACAAATTTGAGATGTGTTTACCAATGGATTATTTTTAAAATGACTTTTGGACCAATCCATAACATCATTTAAATCGTCAAGTTCTTTTGTGTAGTTGTTATTTCCAAAGGCTTCCAAATCAGGAAAATCTATAGGGTTTTCCATTGTTCCACCATTGTGAGAAAAATTAAACTTAATAAAACCGAAACCTGCTTTGGCAACGGATTTTGCCATTAAATCCCAAGCTCCCCAATCTTTAAAACCTTTATAGCCATGACAAAAAATAATCATAGGTTGGTTTTCTTTTGTTTCATTGTAAAACCAATCTAAAAGAATAGGTTTTTTACCATTTCTTTCAATTATATAGTTTTTAATCATGTTCATTTATTCCAGTTCTTTTTGAATAAAATCAACTTTTGGGTCACAAATTTCCAGTATAAGCTTTTTAAGCTCTGATTCAAAATTCGCTAATGTATCATCAGTAATCATTTGATGTTTTGTTCTGCTATATTGAGTGTCTTTTTTTCCAAATTTTAAAAATCCTGAATTTAGATTCTTAAAAGAAATAATACCAGCCTCAATGGGTAATTGGATTTTGCTTTTTTGATGCATCATGTAGGCATAACATAGCACTTGAAAGGATTTACTATACTTATCATAATCTGTTGTCATATCTTCCCAGTTTACAATTTCAACCTTATTTTGGTCAACTTTTCCAGATTTATAATCAATCACCCTTGTTACACCGTTAAATTGGTCTATTCTGTCAACTTTGCCATTAAGTTTAATGGGGAAATCTAAACCGTCAATTTTTAATTCTACATTTTCTTCGGTTTCAATAGCAATTATTTTTATCTCGTTACCATTATCTAGGCTTTCAATTTCAGTTTCAATAAAATTTAGAATATAGCGTTGGGCAATTTCAAAAATGATAAGGTTTTTACCCTTGGTAAAATCCCCTTCTTTATATAATTTTTTAAAATGTTTTGTTACGGTTGCCTTGATTTTGGATTTACAATCATTAAGATGCACTTGATTTAAAAATCTATTTTCCAATGGTTTATAGAAATCCTCGAGAGTGTCATGGATAACAGAGCCTAAAGTATTGGCTGCAATGCTTTCTTCAACATTTTCAAACTCCTCAATATCCAAAACTTTTTCATAGTAAAAATCAATAGGATTTCTTATGTAATTAGTTAAAGATGAAGGTGAGAATCCTTTAGAAGATAATAGTTTTAACTTCATTAGTACAGCGTCTGTTTTTAAAATTTGCTCTAAATTCTTTTCAGTTACTGGCACCTCTGGAGATACGGTAGAATGTTTTATATTATGAATGCCTTCTATTTCTAATTGAGTTATGAACCTACTTTTTTCACCTCCTTTTAAAGCATCTATCTCAGTATTATATAGAATATAGATATTTTTAGCTCGCTGGAGCAATCTGTAGAAATGATAGGTGTAAACAGCGTCTTTTTCCTTGAAAGTAGGTAAACCATTTTCAATTTTCACATCAAAAGGAATAAATGAGTTATTGGTTTTACCCGATGGCAAAACACCTTCGTTTACCGAACTTATGATTACAGTCTCAAAATCCAACACACGGGACTCTAGCATACCCATAATCTGTAAGCCCTCTAAAGGCTCACCCTTAAAGTCTAGAGTTTCCAAGCTTAAAAGTTCTTTGTAGATGCCGTAAAGAGCGTTTACAGTATCTAGGTAATCATACTTTGAATTGAGCTCAGATAACTGGTTGAATAGAATATTAAACCTGTATAAGTACTCTAATTCTAATGTATTGAAGCTTTTATTTAGAGTGAGGTATTCTTTTAGCCTTAAAATAATTTTGGAGCAATTTACTAAAGCTGTTTTTGGATAATCTTCCCACGACTTAAATAACAAATCTATCAGATTGCTTATTGAGTCAGTAGCTATTTGCTTTATTTCTGAATGGGCGATATAAACCAAGTTATTTTTTTGGATGTAGCCTGCTATGTCACTTGATGAGTTTCCTGATGCCGTTTCGAACAAACCATAAATTGATGGGTGTGAAATGATATCTATAACATTTTTGTAATAGAATTTTTCAGGATTGTTTTTATGAGTTGTAAATAATAACTCAAATAGTGAAGCTAGTGGGACATACTTTAAGGGCAGACCCATCGTTACATTAACATGGGCTATGCTCTTTGGAATAGAGTTTAGCACGGGAGCCAATAAACTCTCTTCTCCTAAAACAACCGCAACATTAGAAAGCTTTTCATCTTTCAACCTTAATTGATCTAAAATTTGACCTATATATTTTGCTTGTCCAATTAGCTTGGGAACTCCTATAGCTTCTACATTTTTACCCTCACTGTAATGTGACGTTAACCAGTTGAAAGGGTTCTTTTTAAAGAATTTCCACTCATCTTTATGTTGTCTGATAAAAAGTCCAGCATCATGGATATTATCTTCGACAAATACGCGATCTATATCCCAATAGATGCTTGCTAAGTCATTTTGAAGTAATCCTTGAATAATCGTTGATTCGGACTCATTTAAAGCATTAAAGCCCAAAAACATATGCTTTCGATTAGGGTAATTTTCTATGTAAATTTCTAGATTGTTTGCGGCTTCCCTATAAATAAGCCCTTGATATCCCTGTTTTGACGCGAGCAATTTGTCTGTAAAATCTAGATAATAGTCTTTAAGTTTTTTCCAGAACTTTAGGTGCGTTTTAATTAAATCAGTCTGTTGTTCTTCAATAGACCAATGGTCTAATTCTTTAATTGCACTTAGATATTCAAAGATTTTTTTGTGATCTACAAGATATCTGTCAATTTCATTAAAGTCTTGTAATAATATTTGAGCCCATTTAGAAAACAGTTCAAAAGGTTCAACTTCTGATGACTTTGTCAGTGATTTATAAGTTTCATACAGCTTAAAAAGGAGTTCTGAGTTGGGTATACTTTTTAAACCGGACAACTCTTCTACAAATTCTTCTATACTAAGAATTTGAGGTGAAAATATAGGCTGGTGTAACAAAGAAGATAGCTGATGTTTTAAAAAAGTACCAGCACGTCTACTAGGGAGTATAAAATGTAGTTCTTCGAAATTGAGGTCTTTACTCTTGAGATCAATTAATACATTTTTTATAAAACTTTCCATTATATAAAAATAAAAAACGCTCCGATATTCGGAGCGTTTTTCAATTATATTTAAAGTGTGTATTAGTTAGTCAATTTAACTTCAACACGTCTATTTTCTTTTCTTCCAGCTCTTGTGCTGTTAGTTGCAATTGGGTTATCTTCCCCAAATCCTTCTGCAGTAAGTCTATCTGCGTTAATTCCATTAGCAATTAAATAATCTCTAACAGCGTTTGCTCTTCTTTCAGATAAAGCTTGGTTCATAGATTTAGAACCTACACTGTCAGTATGACCATGAATTGCAAAGTTAGCTCTTGGATATTCTTTAAAGATAGCCACCATTGCTTGTAATACTTGGTCAGTTTCTTTCTTAAAAGAAGCTTTACCAGTATCGAACAAGATAGTTCTTGCATAAGAGTTTAACTCTTCCATTACTTCAGCTGTTGGCTTAACTTCTGGGCAACCATTGTTAGCAGCAGTACCAGCTTCGTTAGGACACTTATCATCTTTATCTAAGATACCATCACCATCAGTATCTGGCCAAGGGCAACCGTTGTTAGCAGCAGGACCAGCCTCGTTAGGACAGTTGTCATCACCATCTGCAACGCCATCACCATCTGCATCTGGACATCCCATTAATGATTTTAAACCAGCAACTGTAGGACACTTATCGTCTTTATCCATAACACCATCACCGTCACCGTCAGGGCAACCGTTAAATTCAGCTAAACCAGCAGTATTAGGACAATCGTCTTTAGAATCTTGAATACCATCGTTATCAGAATCTGGACAACCATTAAAGATTTCTAAACCAGCCTCTTCAGGACAAGCATCATCTTGGTCGTAAATACCATCGTTATCAGTATCAGTACCACCAAATTTGAATGAAAGACCAATAGAGTGTTGGAAATGCTTAGGTAAATAATCTTCAAAAGCATGCTTGTACGTAGATTGTACGTCTAAGCCTAGTTTTTCAGTAATCCAAAATTTTAAACCTAAAGTTCCGTTTAACGTTCCCGCACCTATTTCATCTAACCAAGTGTAACCACCACCTACACCTAAGTAAGGGTCTAATCTGTTAGAGTTGATTAGATTCATAAAGCCATATGAAACCCTACCGTCAATACCAAAGTAAGTTAGATCACCTACTGTATTGGTAGATTCTTCACCTGTCATAGGATCGAAATTAGAGCCAAATTTGTCAATTTTGTTTATAGAACCAGTAGCAGTGAAAGTAAAACCATCACTAAGATATCTTGAAACAGAAACCGAAGAAAGCGATGGATATATATTCCAATGATCTTCTACATTAAAGTATTCGTCAAAATAATCTCCTTGAGGCGTGTCTTCACCTACAGGGTAAAAATCAACTGCGTTTGATCCAATTGTAAAAGCCCACGGATTGTTCTTGTCTTGAGCATGTGTAGTACTAAAGCTTATTAGAAGTACTGCAACAAAAAGTAATCTGCTAAGATTTTTCATATTCTAATTAATTTTAATTTTAAGTGTTAATTGTTGGCAAAAGTAAGTTGTTAAATGTTATTAACAAAGACAAATATATAAAAATATTGTTACAAAGCCCTATAATAGTAAGTTTGTAACGATTTTAAATAATCTCTAGTTTTTTACCGACTTTTATAAATGCTGCAATGGCTTTATCTAATTGCTCCTTATTGTGAGCCGCAGATAGTTGTACTCTAATGCGAGCTTTATCTTTAGGGACAACAGGGTAAAAGAAACCTATCACATAGACCCCTTCATCTAACAGCATGTTTGCCATTGTCTGAGATAGTTTCGCATCATACAGCATTACTGGCACTATCGCAGAATCACCATCTATTATGTCAAATCCTGCTTCTTTCATTCCTTTTTTGAAATATTTGGTGTTCCAATCGACCTTATCTCTAAGTGCTGTATCATTTTTTAACATATCAAACACTTTGATTGAAGCTCCGACAATCGCTGGTGCCAAAGAGTTTGAAAATAAATAAGGACGTGAGCGTTGACGTAAGATTTCAATAATTTCCTTTTTAGCTGTCGTGTATCCGCCCATTGCGCCTCCCATTGCTTTTCCTAAAGTTCCAGTAATAATATCTATTCTCCCTAACACTCCTTTTTCTTCTAATGTGCCAATACCGGTTTCGCCAATAAAGCCTGTGGCGTGACATTCATCAATCATGACCATGGCATCGTATTTTTCTGCTAAGTCGCAGATTTTATCTAGAGGCGCAACTAGGCCGTCCATAGAAAACACTCCATCGGTAACGACTATTTTAAACCTGGCTCCATTTTCATTTGCTGCAATGAGTTGTTTTTCTAAATCAGCCATATCATTATTTTGATATCGATAACGAGCAGCTTTACAAAGTCTCACTCCATCAATGATTGAGGCGTGGTTTAGGGAATCTGAAATTATAGCATCCTCCTTTGTTAATAAAGGCTCAAAAACACCTCCATTAGCATCAAAAGCGGCAGCATAGAGTATAGTGTCTTCAGTGCCATAAAAATCAGCTATTTTTTGTTCTAATTCTTTATGAATGTCTTGTGTGCCACAAATAAATCTTACAGAAGACATTCCGAAGCCATGAGAATCCAAAGTATCTTTTGCGGCTTGAATAACATCTGGGTGGGAAGATAACCCAAGATAATTGTTGGCACAGAAGTTTAAAACTGTTTGACCAGTATTTAAAGTGATCTCAGCTCCCTGAGGGGAAGTTATTATGCGTTCCTCCTTGAAAAGCCCCGCTTCTTTTATGGACTCTATTTCTTGTTGTAAATGTGATTTTATGTCTCCGTACATAGTTTAAGAATTATGTTGTTTCGCAAAGATACTATCTATAAATTAGACCTCAATGATATCTACGTGCTCATTTATGTAAACAATAAACTTGTGTTTAACCTTGTAGTTCATTGTTTCCAAAATCGATGAATAAATGTCTAGTTGAGATTTATGTGTAACACTCTGTTCGCCCGTTTTATAGTCAATTATTGTGGCTTCATTGCTAGGGCCGATATTTATTCGATCAGGTCTTAAGAGTTGGCCTGCACTGGTAATGATATCTCTTTCATTATAAGTTTTGAACTCATCAGTATAATATCTTTTCAATTTAGGATGTTCAATTACGCCTAGAGCTAAATTTCTTAACGCTTCTTTTTCAGAATCTGTAATGTCTCCAGAAACCAACAAGTCATCAATTGCAAAATCTAAATCTTGACTTGTTTTAATCTTAGATAAAATAAGGTGCACCAAGTTACCACGCTCTATTGCGCGTTCTTGTTTTGTGTCCCAGAGTTGGCCAGACTTGGTTAAAATATTAAGGTTGTGGTCTTCTTTTGGGACAGAGATAAATTTAAGAACCGCCGTGTTATCTGCCTCTCTAGCTTCTTCAGGCCTTTTGATTCTATTACCAAAACTGTAGGTTGATTGGTTATCGGACCATCTACCTAAGGCTTGCAAATAAGAAATGAACATACCAGAATAAGTGTTTTCGCCAACCACTCCTTTAGAGTTTACATCTTTTTTAGAAATGACATAAAGTTGTTCAACAGCTCTAGTAAGTGTAACATATAATAAATTGAGGTTGTCCAGTTCTAGCTGTGACTGATGCTCATTGTATATGTGTTCACCGACCTCTCCAAAATGCTCTAAATCTTTATTGTAATTGAGCAATAGGGTTTCAAAGCCATTGTAATTATCCTTGTCAACAGGGAACCAGGTTTTTGGCTCTAATTCTCTATATATGTTTAAATCTGCAAACGGGAATATAACAACAGGGAACTCCAACCCTTTGGACTTATGGATGGTCATTATCTCAACAGCATCCCTGTTTTGAGGTGACACCACACTAAGACTATCTTTTTTCTTATCAAAATAGCTAATGAATGCAGCTAAATCAGAATTTTGCTTCTGTGTGAACTCCAACACCACATCTAAATAAAATAAAAGATAAGCATCCGAGGTGATAAAAAGTTTAAAAGTCCTTATCAGATGCTCTACTAATTCGTAAAGTGGCATACGTAAAAGCTCATTTTTATTTATGAAAACATCTATGGCTTCCAAACTCTTAAAAAACGCTTCAATGCTAGGCTTTAAGTGCGAAGTGAAAAAATGATGTTTATCCACTATGTTGTGCTGATTAGCTATAAATGAAAGTATCTCAATCTTAAGGCTGTCATTGGTGGGTTGAAGTAACAAGCGCAAAAACGAATCGAGAAAATTAACGGTATCAGAGTTAATTAAAAGCAACGTCTCTGAGGAGGTAATTTTAACACCATTATCACTAAGATAATTGGCAATAGCAACACCTTCCTTACGCTTTCTAACAATAACACAAATATCACCCAGCGAATAGCCAGAACTTTGGCATTGCTTTATGGTATTGAGAACCTTATTTGCATATACCTCATTGGTGTCATCTTCTTTTGAGATGTCTAAAAATTCAAAATTTACAAAACCCTCTATTTCACTATTAGTGTTTTGACTTGAGTTTCTGTAGAGGTCGGCATAATGAGGGTTGTTAAAATAATTTTCGCTCAAAAACTTAAAAAAACCATTGTTGAAATTGATGATTTCCCTTGCGCTTCTGTAATTGGTGTCTAGGGACAAAACTTCAGCGCCAACTTGAAATGGATTTTTAGCCTTGTTATATAGATTGATAAACTGTTCGGCTTCTCCGCCACGCCATCTGTATATGGCTTGTTTTGCATCACCGACCAACATCACGGATCCTTTTGATGCCGATAGCGAATTATCCAAGAGTGGTACAAGGTTTTCCCATTGCATTTTAGAAGTGTCCTGGAATTCGTCAATGAAGTAATGTTTAAACTTTTCCCCAAGACGTTCGTAAATAAATGGAGTAGGTTGGTTTTTTATTTCCTGGCTAATGATTTTATTGAATTCAGAAATAAGTAATTTATTCTGCTCGTCTTTAATTTTGTTTAATTCATTCTGAATGGCATTGAGAACAGAAAGCGGAGTAATATTTCTATAAAAACCCTTTTTAAGTTTTAACTCTAAGATTAACGTCTTGGTTTTGAGAAATGCTTCAGCTAAATTTGGCTGAATACTTTCTATCGTTGATGCAATAGTTTCTGAAACCCGTTTAGGGTAAAGGCTGTTACCTTCAATTAAATCGTTTTGCCAAGAAGAATCAAATTTAACGTTAAATTGTCTTGAAATTAAATTTTCAAAATAATTAGGTAGCGATTTTCTGCTAAAATCATCGTACTCTAAACCACATTCTTCAATCAAGATTAATGCTGCATCAGCAATTTTTAATAGGTTATTTTCAAGTGTTGCAATTTCTTTTTTTAAGCTAGTTTTTAAAAGCTTAAAATCATCAAGGGTTTTATCTTTTAATGTTTCAATTGCTGACAAATCATTTTCACTTAAAAGGAGTTTGGCAATCTTATTAAAGTCGTAACTAATGTCCCAGCTTTTGTCATCGTCGGCTTTCTCTATTGCAAAATCCACCAAAATATTGGTCAGTTCACTATTTGTTCCTGCTTTAGCAATTAAGCTATCGACAGCCTCATTAAGTAGGCGTTCTTGATCGAGTTCCACTTCAAAATTTATAGGTAATTTTAGATCGTGGGCAAAGGTTCTTATAATCCTGTGCGTAAAACCATCTATGGTAGAAATATCAAAAGCACCATAATTATGGACGATATGCTTAAGGATATGCTTAGACTTATTGTGCAAACTTTCAGGAGAAATAGATAACTCTTCACAAATAGCGGTAAACATATGGTGAGGCGCTTTAAGGCTTTTTTCTTGAGAAAACAGTTTGAGCATGTCAATTATCCGCTCCTTCATTTCTCCGACAGCCTTATTGGTAAACGTAATGGCTAAAATGGATTTAAACTGATCATAATTTTGGGATTGTACGAGTATCTTTATGTAAGATTTGGCCAGTGTAAAGGTTTTTCCGCTACCCGCAGAGGCATTATATATTCTATAGGTTGAGTTTGAAGTGTGCAAAAGATAAATTTTATACCAAAATAGGGAATCTTAATAATTTATTTAGAACTTCTTGTTTTCAAAATCGTAAATTTGTTAAAATTGAAATATTAACCATTAAAAACATAAATATTATGGCTTTTGAATTAC
The DNA here is from genome assembly GCA_964221315.1 of Leeuwenhoekiella palythoae. Taxonomy (GTDB): domain Bacteria; phylum Bacteroidota; class Bacteroidia; order Flavobacteriales; family Flavobacteriaceae; genus Winogradskyella; species Winogradskyella palythoae_A. The sequence continues at coordinate 1,156,882 of CAXPYI010000002.1, forward strand.
CAAAATTAAAATATGCATATGATGCTTTAGAACCACATATCGACGCTCGTACAATGGAAATACATCATTCTAAGCATCACCAAGGTTATACCAACAAATTGAACACAGCAATCGAAGGTACCGAACTCGAAGGAAAAACTATTGAAAATATTCTTATTAATTTAGATATGGACAATAAAGCCGTTAGAAATAATGGAGGAGGTTTTTACAATCATTCATTGTTTTGGGAGGTTATGAATCCAGACAACAAAGGCTATCTTTCAGGTGACCTAAAGGATGCTATAGAGTCAGAATATGGATCAAAAGAGGCTTTTGTAGAAGCATTTTCTAAAGCAGCAGCTACTCAGTTTGGTTCTGGTTGGGCTTGGCTTTGTGTTCACAAAGGAGGTAAAGTTGAAGTTTGTTCCACTCCAAACCAAGACAATCCATTAATGCCTGGAGTTGGATGTGGCGGAACACCTATATTAGGTTTAGATGTTTGGGAACACGCTTATTATTTAAATTACCAAAACAGAAGACCGGATTACATTGACGCTTTCTTTAATGTCATTAACTGGAGCGAAGTTGAGCGTCGTTATGCGGAAGCTAAATAAGATTAGCTTTCTTGCAGAGTTTACAATATTGTAAGTCTTAGCCCAAAAGCATAAATCCAAATCTTAAATAGGTTTGGATTTTTTTATCTCAAAATAAGTTAAAGGAAAATAAAAGACACATCTGCTTTCGCGGGTGGATATGAAAAAAGGTGAACGAGAGTTCACCTTTTTTGCCCCAAATCTACCATAAACTTAACCTACTTATGTTATGGTGAGTCAAATATAAGTTTACATTAATTTAATCCGTAAATTTTTTGGATAAACGACCTATATATTAGTCTAAGCGTGGAAAGTACTGTTGTTAAACACAATTATGCTGACAGCCAACTCAGGTAATTCAAATATTACTTAAAGCATTACTTTAAATATGCGCATAAAAAAAGGTGAACACTGTTCACCTTTTTTTGCCCCAAATCTACCATGAACTTAACCTACTTATGTTATGGTGATACCAATGTATATCTTATTTGTTAAAAGAGTACATATATTGGATGAAATGCATTTTTCTTGGATGAAATGCATATTTTTTCGGATTAAACGTTATTTTCGGGTCATTGTTAGTAAGCGCGTTCCTTATTGCCTTCGTAGAAATTAATAAATGCTCTATTCACAACTCTATTACCTCCATCGGTCGGATAATTACCAGTAAAATACCAATCGCCTAAATTCTTTGGGCATGCCTTATGAAGATTATCAACAGGCTGGAAAATTATTTTCACTTCGGCATTAACCTCTTCATCACTTAACAGTTCTGCAATCTTATCAGATATTTGTTCATCAGTGAAGTTACTGTAGATGTCCTTAACATAGTTTACTACATTTTTGTCCTTTAAATTTACTTGCTTGAGGCATTTCTGGTATACCTCTTCTACAATATGGTATTGGTTATTATCTTTCAAGAGTTCTAATGCCGCTCTAAAAGCCACCAAACTTTCAAGATTTGCCATATCAATTCCATAACAATCTGGATAGCGAATTTGTGGTGCTGAGGATACCACAATAATTTTTTTCGGATTTAAGCGATCCATCATTTTAATGATACTCTTCTTAAGCGTTGTACCTCGTACTATACTGTCGTCAATAATAACGAGGTTATCTGTTGGTTTTATTACGCCATAGGTAACATCATAGACGTGGGCGACTAAATCATCCCTACTACTATCTTCAGTAATAAAGGTTCTTAACTTTACATCTTTAATCGCAATTTTTTCTATTCTAGGTCTTTCAGAAAGAATTTCTGTGACCCTTGCGGCAGAAAGTTTGCCGTTACCATCTAAGATAGACTTGGTTTTCTTTGCATTAAGATAATCTTCAACCGTAGCAATCATTCCAAAGAAAGATGTTTCTGCAGTATTTGGGATGTATGAAAACACGGTATTTCGGGTATCATTATCTATAGCCTGTAGAACTTTTGGCATCAACAACCTTCCCAACTCCTTTCGCTCTTCATAGATTTCGGCATCACTTCCACGTGAAAAATAGATACGCTCAAACGAACATGCTTTTCGCTCAAGGGGTTCGAGAATTTTTTTGATTTTGGTTTCACCAGATTTTTTTGTGATTATGGCGTGCCCTGGGTCTAACTCTTTAACCGCATCAAAGGGAACATTAAAAACAGTTTGTATTACAGGCCGTTCTGAGGCAACAACAACGACTTCATCATCTTTATAATAGTAAGTGGGTCTTATACCGGCAGGATCTCTTAAAACGAAAGAATCTCCATGACCAAGCAATCCGGCCATGGCATAGCCACCATCCCAGTTTTTAGCAGCTCTTTTTAGTATTTTTCCAACTTTGAGACGTTCGGCAATTAAAGGTGAGCATTCAATTTTTGAATATCCTTCCTTCTTTAGGTCTTTATAGATTTTTGCAACAGCGTCATCTAAAAAATGACCAATTTTTTCCATTACCGTGATAGTATCCGCTTTTTCTTTTGGATGCTGACCTATATCAACTAAATTATCGAAAAGCTCGTTAACGTTGGTCATATTAAAGTTACCTGCAACAATAAGATTTCTATGCATCCAGTTGTTTTGCCTCAAAAAAGGATGTACGCTTTCCACGCTGTTCTTCCCAAATGTACCATAGCGTACATGACCCAATAACAACTCTCCAACATAAGGAATATGTTTTTTCTGAAGCGCTACATCGTTTTTATATTCTGGGTTTTTGGTTATCTCCTCATTGATGCGCTCATTGATTTGCGAAAAAATATCTTGTATAGGTTGTTGCGCAATTGAACGAACTCTACTAATGTAACGCTCACCAGGTTTCGTATCTAATTTTATACTTGCAAAGCCAGCACCATCCTGTCCACGGTTGTGCTGCTTTTCCATCATTAGATACATTTTATTGACACCGTAAAAAGCACTTCCATATTTTTCTTTGTAGTACTCCAATGGTTTTAAAAGTCTAATAAGTGCTATACCGCACTCATGTTTTAAAGCGTCACTCATATTCTATAATAAAAAACGCACTCTTTTTCAGAGTGCGCCAGATTTAAGTTAATTCTATATCAAATTGTATTAGGCTTTTAAATTGGCCTAAACGTTTATGTATTTCACTTGAGGTGAGATTTAGCATGCGTTCTGTACCAAATTTTTCTACACAAAAGGATGCTAATGTAGAACCATAGATCACCGCATTTTTCATATTCTCAAAAGAATAATCTTCGGTTTTCGCTAAATAACCTGCAAAACCACCAGCAAAGGTATCACCGGCTCCAGTTGGGTCAAACACTTCCTCAAGCGGTAAAGCAGGAGCGTAGAAGACATTATCGTTATGAAACAATAAGGCACCATGCTCTCCTTTTTTAATCACTACATATTCTGGTCCCATCTCATGAATTTTTCTCGCTGCAACAACCAAAGAGTATTCTCCTGTTAATTGTCTCGCCTCCTCATCATTGATGGTAATAACGTCTATATGTTTTATGGTATTGTGTAAATCCTCTAAGGCACAATCCATCCAAAAATTCATCGTATCCAAAATAACCAATTTTGGTTTGGTCTCCATCTGATTTAAAACACTCATTTGGGTTAATGGATGCAAATTCCCTAACATCACTACTTCGGCATCTTTATAATCTTTAGGAACTTTAGGTTCAAAATCAGCAAGTACATTTAGCTCAGTAACTAAGGTATCTCTAGAGTTCATATCATTATGGTATTTGCCACTCCAAAAGAAGGTTTTACCATCTTTTACAATCTCAATACCAGAAATATCGATATTTCTATCTGTCATTAAGTCTAAGTATTCTTGTGGAAAATCACCACCAACAACTGATACCACAGCTGAATCCACATTAAAGTTTGAAGCCGCCAAACCAATAAAAGTCCCAGCTCCACCAAGGATTTTGTCGGTTTTACCAAAAGGTGTTTCAATAGCATCAAAAGCCACTGTTCCAACAATCACTAATTTACCCATTAAAGTACGTTTGAATTAAGGTGCAAATTTACGTAAAATATATTCCTTGTGAAACCCAATTATTTTCTACCAAAATCCGCAGGAATTTCTCCCCAAGCTTTGGTTTCCCATTTAACGATAGTAGTAGTGTAGTTGTTTTCTTTCAGCCACTTTACGGCTCTATCTACCAAATCAAAAACAGGTTTGTTTTTAGCGTTCCGTTCTAATTTAGAATTGCACATTTTCTTTCGCACCCAACTTATTGCTGTTTTGGAGTCGGTATAAATAATTCGATCGCTTTTATGTTGTTTTAAAAATGCCAATCCGTGAACAATAGCAAGAAATTCGCCAATATTATTTGTGCCTTCTTCAAAAGGTCCTTGGATAAAGAGTTGTTTTTTGGTTTTGGTATCTACACCTCTGTATTCCATTTTACCGGGATTGCCAGAAGAGGCTGCATCCACAGCAATGGAATTATAATTGGGTTTGCCTATTTTTTTTAATTGCTCAGAAGACAGTTCGCTTTTAAAGCGTTTTGATTTTCCGATATAGTCTTTTGGACCTTCTTTGTAAGCTTTTTTTGCAGCTTCAAAAGTTGCGAATGATTTATACTGAGCACCTTTAAAATCTTTGATTTGTGCTTTGCAATCGTCCCATTTCTCAAATACGCCGGTTTTATGGCCTTTCCAAACGGTGTAATATTTCTTCTTTTTCTTTGACACAGATTTCACTAATTTACACTAATCTTTTTGTCATTCCTGCACAAGTAGTAATCTAATTTATTTCATTATAGAACTTATCTCTTAAATTAAAAGTGAGTTCATTAATAAATTTGATATTTGGTTTTTCGGGTAAATCAGAACTTTCAAATACCAAATCCATTTCATTTTGTAACTCTTTAGCCATTTCTAAAAGGTCTTCGTATTCATATTTCCCACTTTTAATGTCAAGTAAAAACTCTCTGTTTGGTCGCTTAACATTAATTTCTTTCTTTTTACCAATTTCAATTGCCATTTCTAAAAGTCTGAAAGTATGCATCATATTTTTTGCATCATAATTCTTTCCGTGACTTTGAGTGTTCTCATAACGTACTTCATTCCGATTTTCTACCCAATCCCAATATTCTTTATATTCTTTGCAATATTTAGAATAGCCATCTTTGTTGAAGTAGAGTAGAGCTTCTTGTTTTTCTTCTTTTGGTATTGAACTTAAACGAATATCGTTTGATAAATCGTTTTTGATAATTCCGTTATAATTGATTTGTTCATTATGAAATAGACCAAAAACATCTTTCATATGAGCAATGTTGATTAGTCCACAGTTTTCTTGTTTCCAATTTTTAAGTTCTAGAAATCTTGAAAGAGTTATTGAACCTTGTCCATAATTTACATAGCAAAACGACAAAACACTTTTTCGCTCTTTTCCAACTGGGTTTACAATTTTCTTTTTTAAACCTTTTGCTTTCTTAATTTGAGATAAAGCAAATTTTCCAAATGTGTTTTTACATAGTTTAGATAAAATCATTTTTGAATTGATTGCATCTAAATACGAATGCTTATAAATAATTGCTGATTCTGGCGTGTTAAGAAGTTCTAGGATATTTGGGTTGTTTAGAGAAAGTAACTCCATATAACGCCCTAATTCATAGTAGACAATGTCATTTGTTGAATTACTAACTTGAGGTGTGTATTCAAGTCCATAAAAATCTTTTTTTGGTAGTAAGAAAACGCCTTTTATATCTGTGTCAGAACTTGGTGTATCAAGTCCATAGGCTTTGCTTCCGCTAATACATTCAAGAATTATTAAACCATTTTCTTTTAAATATTCAATAGTCATTTTAGGAAAGCATTTTTAAGAAAAATGAATTTAACTCGTTTACGTCTCCTTTTGAAGAAGGCAATGAATTCCTTTGTTCGTCAGCAGAATTTATACAATTTTCGATAAAGCTAATAAGTTCATTTTCTCCTTTGTGTAAATAACTTTCGCTTATTGTAGCTTTGAGTTCTATTAGTTCGCCAATACGATTTAATAAATTACTTTCAATATTTAATCCATCAATCATTTTTTGAAATTCAATTGGTGGCATTTCTTCTCTCTCTAAAATCCATTTACAAGCAGTTGCAGAACGTAAAGCGTAAAAGAACTTTTTTAATTTATAGTCTTCCTTTTCTTTTAGTTCTTCTGTGAACTTTTTAGCCATACTTAAGTAATGATGAATTGTGGCAATTCTCGAATATTGAGAATTTGCTATTTCATTTATTTCAACTAAAAAATCATTATCTGATTTGTAAAGAATTGGCGATTGAATTCTTTCCAATAAAGGCGGATTTGATTTTTGTAAAAGTCTCAAGGATTTTCGTAAATCCCAACCCGTTATATCAATGTCGTTGTTTTCAAACATTAGTTCGATACTATCTTTTTTTTCGGACAGTGATAAGTACCAATCTTTTTTATGAACGTAGATAATTCTAATATCAAAATCGCTATCGGGTGAAGGAAATCCCCAAGCTCTTGAACCTGTCTCACAAGCTAAAAGAATCTTTATCTCTTTTTCCTTTTCGATTTTATCTAAATATTGAATTATTTTTTCTGTCATATTTATTTAATCAATAATTTTTCAACAACCCCAGGAAAATGTTCCATCTCCAACTTATGAATCTTTTTTGCCACATCTTCAACAGAATCTGAAGCTTCAACATCGCATTTTGCCTGAAAAATAATGGCTCCTTCATCATAATTTTCGTTTACGTAGTGAATTGTTATGCCAGTTTCCGTCTCCTTGTTTTCTACAACAGCATTGTGTACGTGCATACCGTACATGCCCTTTCCTCCATATTTCGGTAATAAAGCAGGGTGAATGTTTATCACTTTATTCTCGAATTCGTTCAATATAAATTCTGGGAATTTCCACAGAAAACCAGCCAAAACAATAAGGTCTGGTTTTGAGGCTCTCAAGATATTCAGCACATCTTCAGACTTTGAAAACGCTATTCTGTTGAAGGACAAAGCACTCACTTTTAGTTTTTTGCACCTATCCAATACTTTGGCATGAGGATTGTTAGTCAAGACCTGAATAACAGACGCATTATTGCTGTTGTGAAAAAACTTAATTAAATTTTCAGCATTACTCCCACTTCCGGACGCAAAAATTACAATTCGTTTCATATACTTGCCATCAATGTTCAAATTATTCAAACAAAAAAAAGAATAATAATTAACAATTAGGGCAAATTAAATTACTTCTGTTTTATTTTTAGTAAATTGAATGCACATTTTATCGGTAAAGGTGCTTTTTAAAATAAAGTTTTTTATTTTTGCCATCTAATTAAAACTTAAAATTAAAAGATTATGTCAGACATTGCATCAAGAGTAAAAGCGATTATAGTAGACAAACTAGGTGTTGATGAAAACGAAGTTGTAACTGAAGCTAGCTTCACCAACGATTTAGGTGCGGATTCATTGGATACTGTTGAATTAATCATGGAGTTTGAAAAAGAATTCGATATTCAAATCCCAGACGATCAAGCTGAAAACATCGCAACAGTTGGTCAAGCTATCTCTTATATAGAAGAAGCAAAATAAGAAAGTTTTTATGGAGTTAAAGCGAGTCGTAGTTACCGGTTTAGGTGCACTTACTCCCATTGGCAATACCAAGGACGAATATTGGGAAGGGCTTAAGAATGGAAAAAGTGGTGCTGCACCTATTACATATTTTGATGCTGAAAAGTTCAAAACGCAATTCGCTTGTGAAGTAAAAAACTTTGAAGTTACTGACTTTATTGACAGAAAACTGGCAAAGCGAATGGACAAGTTTTCGCAGTACGCAATGGTTGCATCAGATGAAGCCATTGAAGACTCAAAACTTGATATAGATTCACTAAACAAATATAGAGTAGGAGTTATTTGGGGAGCTGGTATTGGTGGCTTGGAAACATTTCAGGAAGAAGTGTTAAACTATGCTGCTGGTGACGGTACACCTCGTTTTAATCCTTTCTTTATTCCAAAAATGATTGCTGATATAGCACCAGGAAACATATCGATAAAATATGGTTTCATGGGACCAAACTACACAACGGTTTCTGCCTGTGCTTCTTCTGCCAATTCAATGATCGATGCCTTAAACACTATTCGTTTGGGTCATTGTGATGTTGTAATTACAGGTGGAAGTGAAGCTGCGGTTACCATTGCTGGTATGGGAGGTTTTAACGCTATGCATGCTATGAGTACTAGAAATGATAGCCCAGAAACGGCTTCTAGACCTTTTGATGCGAACCGAGACGGTTTTGTATTAGGCGAAGGAGCAGGTGCTATTGTCTTAGAGGAGTACGAGCATGCCAAGGCAAGAGGCGCTAAAATCTATGCTGAAGTTGTAGGTGGAGGCCTTTCTTCAGACGCATATCATATGACGGCTCCACACCCAGACGGAATAGGTGTTGTTGCCGTGATGAAAAATTGTTTAGAAAACGCTGGTTTAAATCCTGAAGATGTAGATCATATTAATACCCACGGAACATCCACACCATTAGGAGATGTTGCCGAATTAAAAGCTATATCAGAAGTATTTGGAGACCACGCCAAAACTATAAATATTAATTCTACAAAGTCTATGACGGGTCACTTGTTGGGTGCGGCTGGAGCCATTGAAGCTATTGCTTCTATTTTGGCTTTAGAACACGGAATTATTCCGCCAACAATTAACCACGAAACTCATGACGAGAATATAGACCCAGAATTAAATTTAACACTTAATAAAGCACAGAAACGAGATATTAAATTCGCTATGAGTAATACATTTGGATTTGGCGGACACAACGCTTGTGTATTATTTAAAAAACTAGATTAAATCCCGAATGACCTTCATTCGTAACATATTGAAAAATTCCCGTTCTCAAGGAGACGGGAATTTTTTTTTACAATTAAAAAACATTCTAGAATTTAAACCAAAGTCCAAATCACTTTACATTAAGGCATTTACCCATCGTTCTATGAATATTAAGGACAAAAAGGGTAATCCCATAAACTATGAACGGCTGGAATTTGTAGGTGATGCCATGCTCAGTTCTGTGATTGCAGCCTATCTTTTCGATCAAGTACCTCATGGAGATGAAGGTTATCTCACGAAGATGCGGTCTAAGGTTGTGAGTAGAGAGCATTTAAACGAATTGGGGAAAGAACTAAACCTCATAGACTTGGTACAAAGTAGAATACCCAAGTCTAATTTTGGAAATAATATTCACGGTAACCTTTTTGAAGCCTTAGTAGGAGCAATTTATTTAGATAAAGGTTATAAAACTTGTGAGAAATTCATCTATAGACGTGTCATTAACCCACACGTTGATATAGAAACTCTAGAAGGTAAAGTTATCAGTTACAAAAGTCTTTTGATAGAGTGGTGTCAAAAAGAGAAAAACACTTTCGATTATGAGGTCTATGAAGATACAGGAAAAGATGAGTTAAAGCATTTTTCGGTTAAGCTTAGCATTAATGACAAAGTTGTATCTAAAGCTAGAGCAACTTCAAAAAAGAAAGCTGAAGAAAAAGCCTCTAAGCGCGCATTTTTCGCGTTTCAAAAACAGATCACAAAGCTTATTTAACACTACAAGGAATAATTAACTTTCAATTCCACCATACTACAACGTTTTCGTAGATTTTAAGGGTTAAGATTAACTAAAAGATAATAAATCTATACTATTAATATTTTATATTTACATCTCAAAGTTATGATTGTATGGCTTTACACAAACTTCTTGTTGATGATTTTTACGACGATATCTACATACTTATTGCTATTCATTGTCGATTAGAAGATTACCGATTGGCCTATTTGCTAAATCAAAGTTTAGAGTTGAACTTAAGACGTAAGCCAAATGATCTTGATTTTGAATATTTAAAGTCTTCATACAGTATTTTTGAATGGGATAACACCTCTCAATTTGTTACATGGAATTTAGTTTCAAATGTGTGCAAAAAAGAGGAAGAGGGCCTTTACAGCTCAGGATTGTTTCAAACCAATGAAAAAGTATTGAAGACTTTTAACTTAATTCCAGAGTATAAAAAAGTAGATTACTTTATTAAAATTTCTGATGAGATACAGAACGTAAACGAAAAATTAATCTTACATAAGCTGCAGAACATACCTCAGATTGTAACGAGTTACTCTGTTAATCCGACACAAATGAAGTCAAAAGACCATTTAATTTTTTGAATTAATGCAAAACAAAAAAACCAAAATAGTAGCCACATTAGGTCCAGCAACGAGCAATAAGCAAACCTTGAAAGCGATGTTAGATGAAGGCGCAAATGTATTTAGAATTAATTTCTCTCATGCTAATTACGACGATGTTAAAGAGCGAATAAACATGATAAGGGAACTTAACGAAGAGTTTGGTTACAATGCCGCAATATTGGCAGATTTACAAGGGCCAAAGTTACGTGTTGGTACCATGAAAGGTGAAGTTATTGTAAACGAAGGTGACGAAATTATTTTTGCTACAGGAAAACGTTTTGAAGGGACTAAGAAACGTGTATATATGACTTATGACAATTTTCCACAAGATGCGAAACCTGGTGAGCGTATTCTACTTGACGATGGAAAGTTGATTTTTGAGGTCGTTTCAACAGACGGAAAATCCGAAGTAAAAGCAGAGGTTATACAAGGTGGCCCTTTAAAATCAAAAAAAGGGGTAAACTTACCAAACACCAATATTTCACAACCAGCATTGACAGAGAAGGATATTGAAGATGCCATTTTTGCCATTGGGCAAAAAGTGGATTGGATTGCCTTATCCTTTGTGAGACATGCTGAGGACCTTATGCAATTGGAGGAACTGATTAAAGAACATAGCGATCATAAGATTCCGATTATTGCTAAGATAGAAAAGCCAGAAGCTGTTGAGAATATCGACAAGATTGTGGCTTATTGTGATGGGTTGATGGTAGCCCGTGGTGATTTGGGTGTTGAAATACCAGCAGAGGAAGTACCATTAATTCAAAAGAAATTAGTGTTAAGAGCCAAACGTGCAAGAATCCCAGTGATTATAGCAACCCAGATGATGGAAACTATGATTACCAGCCTTACACCAACACGAGCAGAGGTTAATGATGTCGCCAATTCTGTAATGGATGGTGCTGATGCAGTAATGCTTTCTGGTGAAACTTCTGTAGGGCAATATCCTGTACAGGTCATTCGTCAAATGGCAAGTATTATTAGAAGCGTTGAAGATTCGCCTTTAATCGAAGTGCCTCAATCTCCTCCACATATTCGCACCAAACGTTACATTACTAAATCTATATGTTACCACGCTGCGCATATGGCCAATGAGATTAACGCAAAGGCTATTTCTACCTTGACCAATAGTGGTTATACGGCTTTTCAAATTTCGGCTTGGAGACCGCAATCCCATATTTTAGTCTTTACTTCAAATAGGCGTATATTAACGCAGTTAAGTTTACTTTGGGGTGTTGAAGCATTTTACTACGATAAGTTTGTTAGTACAGACGAAACGATAGAAGATGTAAATGCTATTGCCTGTAAGAAAGGATATTTAGAGGTTGGTGATATGCTTGTAAGTTTGGCGGCAATGCCAATTCAAGATAAAGGTATGGTTAATACATTGCGCGTTACTGAAATTGAGAGTTGTAGTTTCTAGTGTTTCGTGTTCTATTCGTCACCAAAATTTACCCTATAAATTCGACTGGCACCATTATCATACTTATTAATCTCAGAAAGTAATTCTTCTGTACTGGTGAAGCCATTTTCTTTTTGCATTACACTACTTCTACGACTTGTAAAGTAAAGCTTTTCATTGTTTACAAAGGGACAGAACTCCATATCTTTAGAATTAATGGGTTCACCCAAATTTTCAGCAGTTGTCCATTTGCCATTTACTTTTTTACTTATATACATGTCGCCTGAGCCAAGCGCATCTGGTCGTCGCCAGCCACCAAAAATGATATAGGATTCATCTGGAGCTATAAATGCATTATACTCTGCGCCTTTGGTGTTGACTCCTTCTCCTAAAATTTCAGGTTCGGTATAAGCATTGTTTTCCCACTTGCTCATAAAGATATCATCTTGGGAATCCAGTTCTTTTTTTATGGTTGTATAATAAAGGTTGCCATTATTAGCTACAGCTGGGTAAAATTCATCTCCTTCAGTATTTACTGGAGCACCTATATTTTTTGGTTCGGACCAAGTTGAGGTTTTAGATTCACGTTCAACATACCAAATGTCCATATCCTTAGCATTTGTACTATCCTTTGATATAGGACGATTAGAGACAAAAAAGAGCTTTAAATTATCAGGTGACAAAAACGGCTCTAGATCCGTGTATTGCCCAGAGAAGCTACTAATTTCTGGCTCTTGCCATTTGTTGTCTATCTTTTTAATTTTCATAATTACTGATAGTTCTCTTGCAGGGCTTTGTAACGTGAAATAGGCCTCAGTTTCATCTTTATCCATTGTAAAATCCCTAACATTGGTAAATTGTGAGAAGATATGCTCGGCAAAGGGCTGAACACCATTTTTTTCTTCTTTTTCAATTTTTGATGCTGTAGCTATCTCATTGGTAGGCTCATTGTCTTTACATGATGAAATTAATAACAATAAAGCAGTAGCATAAAGAATGTTTAAGAATTTCATATTTAGTTGGTTTGGTATTTTATAAACTTAAGAAATTCAACAGTTTAAAACTCAAACTTTAACTGTACGCTAACAGATTTTTTTTCTTTGTCCGCTAAAACTTTAGAACCGGGAGATTTATCGGTATTTAAATTAGACAATGATATCCCTAACAGTCTCACAGAATTGTTAAGCTTATCTTGAAATAATAAATCCTTTGCCGTTTCTAAAATTATAGCCATATCACTCACATAATATGGAAGCGTCTTGCTGCGTGTTTGTAATGAAAAATCGCTGTATTTAATTTTTAAGGTTATGGTTTTTCCTGCAACTTTACTTTTGTCTAAACGTTTAGCGACCTCTTCAGCGATGTGCTCAAGTTTTTCCAACATAAAAATTTCAGAGGATAAATTTTCTCTAAAAGTTCTCTCGGCAGCAAGAGACTTTCGTATCCGATTTGGTTTTACTTCACTTTTATGAATTCCTCTAACCACATAGTAATAGTAACTACCAGACTTCCCAAAATGTTCAGTTAAGTATTCAAGGCTTTTGGCCTTTAAGTCCTTACCAGTAAAAATGCCTTTTTGGTACATTTTTTCTGCAGTAACTTTACCAACACCATAGAACTTCCTAATGTCCAGATCCTCTAAAAACTGAAGTACATCTTCAGGGTTTACAGTTTTTTGTCCGTTAGGTTTATTGTAATCACTCGCAACCTTCGCTATAAATTTATTGATAGAGATACCTGCTGAAGCTGTTAAGCCAATTTCATCAAAAATCCGTTGTCTTATTTTCTTGGCAATTAACGTGGCGCTAGGAAGCCCTATTTTGTTTTCTGTAACGTCTAGGTAAGCTTCATCTAGGGATAAGGGTTCAACCAAATCCGTGTAGTCAAAGAATATTTTTCTTATGCGTTTAGAAATCTCTTTATAACGCTCAAAGTCTGTCCTTACAAAAATGAGACCTGGACAAAGCTTTTCAGCCAAACGACCAGACATGGCACTTTTTACTCCAAATTTTCTAGCTTCATAACTTGCTGCACTAATTACACCTCGTTTTCCACCTCCACCAACAGCTATAGGTTTACCTCTAAGTTCTGGGTTATCCATCTGTGCTATGGATGCATAGAAGGCATCCATATCTACATGAATTATCTTTCTTATTGGTAAATCGTTTAGCATACAGTAAATTTAGGGATTAAATACCTTTAAATGGCAGTAGAAATTGAACGTAAATTTTTAGTGATATCTGATGGCTTCAAAAAAGAGGCTTCAACAAGCTATATAATTCAACAGGGGTTTTTAAATAGTCACGAAGATAGAACCGTACGTATCAGACTTAAAGAAGATAAAGGCTATTTGACCATCAAAGGAAAATCATCAATAGATGGATTGTCTAGATTTGAATGGGAAAAAGAAATTACCAGTAAAGAGGCTGAAGCTCTTTTAGAGTTATGCGAAGTATCCATTATAGACAAGAAACGATATGAAGTCATTTATGGAAATCACATGTTTGAAGTAGATGAGTTTTACGGTGCCAATGACGGTTTAATTGTTGCCGAAATTGAATTACAATCTAAGAACGAAACTTTTAAAAAGCCTAATTGGTTGGGCCAGGAAGTTACAGGTGATATAAAATACTATAATTCGCAATTAAGTAAACAACCCTATAAAACTTGGAAATAATGAGAAATTTATTGTTCATAATGATGATCTTAACTTTTGTGCTGGCTTGTAAAAGCACTAAAACTCACAACGAGAAACAAGTTAGCGATAAGAAGCTATCTGTTGCAGAAATGAAAGCTAAATTAACAGCCAAGGGCTTTCAAATTTTTGATTATGTTGATGAAAAAACTCAAGACACAGTCTTGATGCAGCAGTATTTTATCGCATTTTTAAAACGAGGACCTGCTAGAAGTCAAGATAAGGAAGAAACAGCGAGATTACAAAAAGCACATTTGGCCCATTTAGGAAAAATGTACGAATTGGGTTATGCAGACATTTCTGGTCCTTTTGGTGATGATGGAGAAATTAGAGGTATTACCATCTATAATGTACCAAATATAGAGATGGCTGATAGCTTGGCAAATGCAGACCCAATGGTAAAAGCTGGCCGATTGGTTATAGAAGTACATCCGTGGTGGGCGGCTAAAGGCTTTCCGCTGCGATAAAATAATAAACGCTCTGAGTTTTATGTCAGAGCGTTTATTGCTTAAATATTAAAAGTAAAAAGAATTATTTTTGATTTTGAGGTCCACCGGTTACAATAAGGAACTCGGATCTTCTGTTCTGTTGGTGCTCCTCATCGGTACAGTTCTGTCCACATTTCACCTTAAGCTCACTTTCGCCCATGCCTTCCGCGGAGATGCGGGACTCGTCGATACCTTTTGATATCACGTACTGTTCGGTGCTTTTGGCCCTGCGCTGT